>CAWCDN010000007.1:0-124596 GCA_963794355.1 uncultured Actinomycetota bacterium | reverse complement strand
TGGTCACCGCGATCAACCTCGACGTCGGCGGCAAGATCTGGTGGCCGAGCAAGCTCGACCAGCGCGACGAGCCGACTCCGACCCAGGCGGCCCACGAGGTGGAGTCGCTCGACGTCTGACCGCTCGGGTCGCGCCTAGGGGCGCAGGCGGACCGGCACCGACTCGACGCCGTACACGATCGACTTGGCGTGGTACGGCAGGTCGGCCGCCGGCACCGCCAGCGCCAGGTCGGGGAACCGGCGGGCCAGAGCGGGGTAGGCGGCGCGCAGCTCCATCTTGGCCAGCTCGGCGCCGACGCACCGGTGGAAGCCGTGGCCGAACGCCATGTGGGAGGCAGCGGCGCGGCTCGGCTCCATGCCGTCGCCGACCGGGAACGCGCGGGGATCGCGGTCGACGGCCGGCAGGTGCACGAGCACGCAGGACCCCTTGCGGATCCGGTGTCCTGCCACCTGCGTCTCGGCCTTGGTGAACCGCGGGAACGCGACCTGCACGACCGAGAGGTGGCGCAGGAGCTCCTCGACCACCGGGGCCACCGACTCGGGCTCGGTGACCAACCCGGAGTAGAGCTCGGGGCGACCGAGCAGCACCACGGTGCCCAGCGCGAGCATCGAGGCCGAGGTCTCGAGGCCGCCGGTGAAGGCACCGTCGGCGAGGCCACCGAGGTCGAAGTCGCTGATCTCGTCGCCGTGCTCGCGGATGATCTGCCCGATCAGGCCGGGTCCGGGGTCGATGCGCTGGCGCGCGCACTCGGCGAAGAGGAACTCGCGCGACTCCCCGACCGCGCCCATGATCGCGCCGCCGCCGGTGGTGACGTCGAACCTGGCGGTGGCCAGGCCGCGGAACGCCTCACGGTCCTCGGGGCGCAGGCCGAGCAGCTCGCAGATCACCAGGAACGGGATCGGGAACGCGAAGGTCTGGGCGAGGTCGGCGACGCCGTCGTTCTCCGCCGCGGCCTGCTCGGTCTCGTCGAGCTGCTGCTCGATGATCTGGTCGATCGCCGGCTTCAGCCGCGCCAGCCGCCGCATCGTGAACTCCGGGGTCAGCAGCTTGCGGAGACGGGTGTGCTCGGGTGGGTCGGTGAAGCCCAGACCGCCGATGTTGCCGTCGGCCGCGCCGGACTTGCCGTAGTACGGCCGGATGTCGGTGGAGTACGACGAGAGGTCGCCGAGCACCTCGCGCGCCTCGGCCGCCCCGGTCACCAGCCAGATGTCCATCCCGAGGAACGTGACCAGCTTCGAGACGGGGTCCTGCTCGCGCAGCTCGCCGACCCGCGGCACGGGGTCGGCCATCACCCGGTCGAGCGGCCAGGTCAGGCGGTCGGGGACGCGGTCGAGCTGGGTGAGGTCGATGCCGCCGGCTCGCGCGACGAGCTTGCGGCGCACGACCTCCTTGACAGCATCCAGCAGCGGCACGAAGAAAGGGTACGGGGCGTACCCCTGAATCCCGTCAGCGGCACGGTCAGTGGAACGATCTTCCGGGTCGGGCCGCCTCAGGCGAGCGCGCGTCCGGACGCCGCCAGGGCGACGATCTCGGCCTCGGTCCAGGCGCCCTGGACCCCCGGAGCGGCGACCAGGTAGCGCGCGATCCGGTGGTCGTCGTAGGCGTGCGCCTCGCGGAGCCCCACCGTGATCCACCGCAGGTAGGCCGCCGTCGGAGCCGCGGGAGCCAGTCCGGCCACGTCGTGGTGGGTGATCGTGAACATCGGGGCGCCATCGAGGACACCGAGCCGCACCACCGTCTCGTAGAGGCCGGGCCCGGTCGTGACCACCGACTCCACGTCGGGCAGGAGCCCGCTCAGGTCGTGGGCGAACTCACCGCCCGGCGGTCGGCGCAGCTCCTGGGCCGCCACGTCGGCGAACTGCTCGGTGGTGACCAGATAGCCGCAGCCGGCGACCATTCCGGCGGCCGCGCGGTCGTAGAACGCCATGCCGCCGTGCCAGACGCGCGACGCCCCGGCGAACACCAGGCCGCCCGGTACCTCGACGCCCTCGGTCCGGGTGGGGTCCCGCGGGTCGCGGCAGCCGACGTAGTCGCGGGAGCCACCGGCCGGACGACCGCCGGACAGGTAGCAGCGGAACCGTCCCGTGGCCAGGTTGGAGCCGTAGGCGACGTACCAGATCCGCTGCGTCACCGTCTCAGCCCGGCAGCGGGCACTCCTCGAGGGCCAGCCGCGCCTCCCCCAGCAGGACGGCCTCGGCCTCGGCGTAGCGCCGGCGGGCCTCGGCCGGCGAGTCCCCGACCGCCGTGAGGCCGATCCGGCCGTGCTCGGTCAGGCTGCTGATCATGTGGAACACGATGCCGACCTGTCGCGACTGGTCGAAGTGAAGTCCGTGTCGCGCCACGATGTCGAACAGGTCGGAGAGCGCCAGCCCGCGCAGCATCCGGGACTCGAGATGGTCGGTGGCGACGAGGTGCTTCTCATGTCCTCGCGGTGTCAGGAACAGCGAGGTCGCCGGGTCGTAGCGGCCGTCGGTGAGGAACTGCAGTGTGAGGAACGGGTGGGTGGTGCCTCCCTTACGCAGGTTCAGCTCGATGGCGTACGGCGTCCACGCGCCACCGGCGTCGCGGACCACGACGAAGTCGATCGCGAAGCGACCGAGCGCGCCCTGGTCGGCCAGCCTGCGCCCGATCGCCTCGGCGTGCTGGGTGATGGCCTTGGCGTACTCCGGTGCGGCCGGGAACGTGCAGCCCAGGTAGCTCTGCCCGCTCGCTCCGCCGAGCAGCTGGTCGTGGGTGGACAGCAGCTCGACCGCGCCGCTGGGCAGGACCCGCAGCTGCACGCTGGGGCTGCGCACCTCCTGGCCCACGATCCGTTCCTCGACGATCCCGGCACCCTCCTGGAACTTCGCGAGGTAGACGTCGCGGGGGGTCGTCAACGACTCCAGCTCCATGTCGAGCAGTCGTTCGCGCACGGCAGCGCGCTCGTCCGGAGACCCGGGCGAGGGCAGGCCGCCCAGCCGGACGAGGGCGTTGCCCTCGCCGGAGACTCCCTCGTTGAGCTTGACGATGACGCTGTCCATGGTCGGTCGCTCGGCTCGCATCCCGATCACGGCGTCGGTCATGTCGTCGACCGTGCGCAGGTTCTCCTCCCCCAGCGGATGCGGGATCCCGGCCTCCGCGAACATCTGGCGGCAGCCGGTCTTGGAGCCCAGGGGCGCCAGCCGCGGATCCGCGCCGTACATGGGGATCCCGAGGCTGAGGGCGACATCGCGCTCGAGCTCGGTGGTGTTGTAGGGCAACAGGTGGGAGCGCGCTCGGTTCGGGATCAGCGCGGCGATGCGCGCCATCAGGTGCGGCCGCTCCAGGAGCTTCTCGCTCAGGGAGCGGGGCGAGGCGTCGTGCACGGCGACGAGCGACAGCCGCGACCGCGCGTGGCTGGGGATCACCCCGGGGAGAAGGGCCAGGTAGTACTCCACGATCTCCGGCGCGATCGGCATCGAGGTCACGTAGACCATCCGCAACCGAGGCTGGCGCAGCAGCATGAGCAGGAACAGGAACCGCTCCTCGTAGGACTGGGTGATGCTGCCGCTGGACGCCACCGCGCGGTCGAGGGTGATCGAGGGGACGACGACCACCGACTCGTCGTCGTGGTTGAGCCGCATCGCGTCCCAGACCTCGCCCATCCGGCCCTGGAGCTCGTCGAACCGGCGGTAGCGCTCCTCCTCGTCGAGCGCGGACAGGACGTCGGCTCCGGTGGCCGGCGGTGTCCAGAGGTCGCCGGTCATGACTCGACCCGTGCGTTGTCGATGCCCTTCAGGTCGAACACGTGGACGCTCCGGCTGAACCCGCGGAGCTCGCGCGTGCCGGCGTCCTCACCCACGGCCAGCGGGCCGGCGGTCGAGAAGACCCGCTCGGTGACGAGGATCTGCCACGGCTCCGCGACACCGCACAACCGGGAGGCGAGGTTGGTGACGCTCCCGATGGCGGCGTAGTCGTGCCGACTCTCGAAGCCGATCCGGCCGAGGGTCGCGAAGCCCTGCGCGATCCCGATGCCGAGGGCGAGGTCGTGGCCCTGACGCGCCCATGCCTCCGCCAGACCGCGGACCCGCGTGCGCATCGCCACGCTCATCCGGATCGCGCGCGCGGCGCCGTCGTCGCACCGCACCGGGTCGTTGAAGAACACCATCAAACCGTCGCCGGTGAACCGCTCGAGCGTGCCCTCGAAGCGGAAGATGAGGTCACCCAGCGCCGCGTGGAACTCCTCCAGCACGCTCATCACCTCCTCGGGCTCGCTGGCCTCCGCGAACGTGGTGAACCCCCGAAGGTCGCAGAACACCACGACGATCTCGCGCCGGTGGCTCTCGAGGAACGACTCGTCACCGGAGTCGAGAATCAGCTCGGCCAGCTGGGGCGCCAGGAAGCGACGCAGTCGGCTCATCCGCTCGATCTCGGACACCTGGGACGCCACGCGGCCCTCCAGCTCCTGGTTCCAGGCCGTGAGCTCGTCGGACTGGCGCTTGATCGTGTCCTGGTAGCGCTTGATGCGCGCCAGGGACGCCACGCGGGCGAGCAGCTCGTTCTTGTTGACCGGCTTGGTCAGGAAGTCGTCGGCCCCCGCCTCGAGCGCCTTGATCTTCTGCTCGTCACCGCTCGCGGTGACCATCACGACCGGAAGGTACGCCGTGCCCGGCCGCTCCCGGATCTCCCGGCAGACCTGGTAGCCGTCCATCCCCGGCATCACGATGTCGAGGAGGACCAGGTCCATGTCGTCGGCTTCGAGCGCGGCCAGCGCCTCCTCGCCGGACGACGCCGTACGGACGTCGTAGCCGCGCGGCGACAAGATCGCCTCGAGCAACCGCACGTTGGGCGGCTGGTCGTCGACCACCAGGACGCGTGCCTTCACCGGAGAGGTGTCGTTCATGTGATGCCTCCGAGCTTGAGGAAGTCGCTGACCTGCTGGGGCAGGGCTCGCACACTGATGGGTTTCTCGACGTAGCCGTCGAATCCGGCGTCGAAGGCGCGGGCGCGGTCGTTGTTCATCGCGAAGGCCGTCACCGCGACCACCGGGACCTGTCGCTCCATCGCCCGGATCTGGCGGAGGGCCTCGGCGCCGTCGATCCCGGGGAGCTGCAGGTCCATCAGGATGAGGTCCGGCACCATCTCGGCGGCGAGCCGGACGCCGTCCTCCCCCGAGGTCGCCTCGATCACCTCGTAGCCGGCGTAGATGAGCACGTCGCGCACCAGCTTGAGGTTCTTCGGGTTGTCCTCGACCACCAGGATCCGGCCCTCGTTCATGGCTCCGTCCGATGCTCGCCGGGGCCTGACTGCTGGACCGGCGCGCCGACGCCGGAGAGCGCGGTGAGCAGGTCGTCGCGGCCGATCGGCTTGACGAGGTAGGCCGCAGCACCCATGGCGACCCCGCGGGCCCGCTCGTCGACGATCGACACGACGATCACCGGGATGTCGCGCGTCTCGGGCTCCGCCTTGAGCTCCTTGAGCACCGCCCAGCCGTCGATGCCCGGCAGCCGGATGTCGAGCAGCACGGCGTCGGGCAGGGTACGTCGTACGGCGGCCAGTCCGGAAGGGCCGTCGCGCGCCGTGGTGACCTCGAGGGCGGCGCCCGTCAGGTAGGCGCTGAACAGGTCGAGGGACGGCCGGTCGTCCTCGATGACGACGACCGCACCGCAGGTCGGCGCCTCACTCCCGTCGGAGGCTTGTCCGGGGGATTCGCGGTCACCGACGGGCAACGAGAAGCCGAAGGTGCTGCCCCGACCGACCTCGCTGTCGAGCCACATGCGTCCGCCGAGCAGCTCCACCAGCCGCCGCGACAGGGTGAGCCCCAGTCCCGTGCCCTCTTCGCGTGAGCTGCCCCGCCCTCCCTGCTGGAAGGACTCGAAGATCCGCTCCTGGTCGGCCTCGGGCACCCCGATCCCGGTGTCGCTCACCGTGATCAGCATCTCCGGTCCCCGGCGCTCGGCGCGCACCACGACGGAGCCGCCGTCGCCGGTGAACTTGACCGCGTTGGTGACCAGGTTGAGCAGCACCTGCTTGAGCCGGAGCTCGTCGGAGTAGATCGAGCCCAGGTCCTCGTCGGCCTCGACCCGCAGGTCGATGCCGTGGAGCGCTGCCCGCTCCCGGAGCATCGACGTCGCCAGGTCGAGCAGCGTGCGCAGGTCGAACGACGCGTACTCCAGCTCCATGCGGCCGGCCTCGACCTTCGAGAGGTCGAGGATCTCGTTGAGCAGCTCCAGCAGGTGCTGGCCGGAGCCGTGGATGTCGCGGAGGTACTCCTCCTGCCTTTCGTTGATCTCGCCGAACATCTGCTCGAGCAGCACCTCGGAGAAGCCGAGGACGGCGTTCAGCGGTGTCCGGAGCTCGTGCGACATGCTCGCCAGGAACTCCGACTTGTGCCTGCTCGCCAGCTCCAGCTCGACACTCTGCTCCTCGAGCTCGCGGAAGAGCCGGGCGTTGAGCAGTGCCAGGGCCGACTGGCTGGCGAACGTCTCGAGGAGGTCGAGGGTCTCCTCGCTGAAGTGGCCGGTTCGCTTGCGACGGACGATCAGCGACCCCACGATCTGGTCCTCGCGCAGCATGGGCACGGCGACCAGCGAGCGCCACCCGTCGTCGTACAGGATCTGCGTGTGGGCGTCCAGCTGGACCTTGTCGAGGTCGGGGACCGCGATCGGGTGGCGCTGCTGGGCGGCCCGGCCCACGAGCGTCTCGTCCAGCTCGATCCGGATGGAGCGGAGCCGCTCCACGACCGCGGGATCGGTCTGGTGAACGCTGCGGACCATGAAGCAGCGGTCGCTGTCGGAGTACTCCATGATCGAGCCGCCGTCGGTGCCGGAGAGGGCCACGGCGTGCATGGCGATGGTCGAGAGCACGTGGTCGACGTCGAGGCTCGAGCTCACGGCTTCGCCGACCTCGCGGAGCGCCTCCAGCCGCTCGACGTTCTGGGCCAGCTCCGCGCTGCGCGACTCGAGCTCCTGCACGAGCCGGACCCCGTTGACGGCCATCGCGGCCTGGCCGGCGAACGCCGTGACGATGGCCATCTCCCGCTCGTCGAACGGGTTCACCTGATTACGCCACAGGTTGAGCGCCCCCACGACGACGTCGTCCACGAGCATCGGCGCCGCCACGGTGGTCCGGAAGCCGGCGACCTGCTGGAGGTCGTGCCGCCCGTACGCGCGGTCAGCCAGCACGTCCGGGATCTGCTGGGTCCGGCGGTCCAGCCCGACCCGGCCGATGAGCGTGTCGCGGTCGAGCGGCATCGGGTGGTCCCCGATGTAGGAGATGGACTCGTCGGAGAGTCCTGTGGACGTGATGACCTCGTAGACACCGTCACGCAACAGGTAGAGGAGGGCAGTGTCGGACCGGCAGAGCCGGCGCGCACTCTCCACCACGGTCGTGAGCACCGTCTCGGGATCGGCGGCCGAGCGGCCCATGGCCGACAGGACCGCGTCTGCGGCCTCGAACTGCTCCCTGACGGCGTCGAGGTCCCGTCGGAGCCCCTCGTGCTCCTCGACACTGACGGTGCCTCGCCCGGGGCGAGGTGTCGCTCCGCCCATCGCCCCCTCCCCGTCGCCGAGGCCTCGGAGCGTCGCGGCGACGCATCCTCGAGTGTCCCGAAGATCGGCTCCCCAGGCAATCGTGCATCTGAGGTATTCCCGCGGGAGAGGGTCTCGGCACCTCAGCCGTCAGTGCGGTCCGCGTATGCCTGCGCGGCGTCGTAGACCGCCCGCACGTAGGTGTCGGCGTGGTTGTAGGAGAACACCGCCGCCGACCAGCCGGGGCCGGTCGCGAGGTCTCCCCCGGAGGCGCACAGATAGCGCGCGGCGGCGTAGGCCGCGTCGTCGACGTCCTGTGGGTCGCTGACGCCGTCGCCGTCGCCGTCGGAGCCCCACCGGGCCCAGGTGGACGCGATGAACTGGAGCGGCCCGGTCGCGCGCTGCCAGGTGCCTCTCCCGTCCGGCACCGCGGCCACGTCGCCGGAGCCGTCCAGCACCGGGCCGTCGATCCGGCTGCTCGGTCGGCCGTCCTGGCCGAGGCTGAGGCCCCCGAGGGTGCCGTGTTGCGACTCGACCCAGCCGATGCCGGCCAGCGTGGTCCAGGCCAAGTGGCACTCGGAGTCGGCCTCCTGCTCGCGCAGGGTCGCCACGCCGTACGCGCGGACCGCCGGCTCCGGGATCCCGGCCGCCCGGGCCGTGCGCGACACCCAGGCCGGGCTGACCGAGGTCGTGCCCTCGACCGGCGCCGCAGCGGGCGGGCGCGCGGTGCCGGTCGGCGCCGCCACGAGCACACCCTGCGCCCCGACCACCAGCAGCGGGTCGGGGCTGGAGGCGACGTAGGTCGCGGCGGCCGCCACGCCGAGGGCGACGGCCCCCGCAGCTCCGAGGGCGAGGAGACGGGTCCGCACGGTCAGGGCGACCGCCGGGCATGTCGGGCGATCAGGAACGGCGGCACCACCACGGTGAGGGTCAGCATCAGCGCCACGAGCCACCCGATCACGTGGGTCTGCCCCGTCCGGGCCGCCGAGAGCGAGACCGGCGTGCCGGCGGCGGTGGTCACCGTGCCCCCGGCGGTGGTCACCGAGTTCCCGGCCGGGGCCCCGGTGAGTGGATCGACCGCTCCCGACGAGCCTGGAGCGCCACTGCTCGTGCCGCCGGGGGTCCCCGAGCCCGGGGTGGTCCCTCCGGTGGAGCCGGGGCCGGAGCCGGTGGTGGTCCCACCGGTCGTGGTGGTCCCACCGGTCGTGGTGGTCGTCGTCGTCCCGCCGTTCGTGGTCGACACCGTGCACTTCGCGCCGAGCTTGTTGCACTTGTTGGGCATCGGAGCCGAGTGGAGGATGTTGAGGGCTGGGTTGTTGCACTGGCTGATCGACGGCGAGGCGACCGCACCGGGGATGCGTTTCACCTGCTTGAAGCCGGCCTCGACGAGGTTCTTCGGGAGGGGTGAGTAGCCGAGGATGTCCGCCTTCTGCTGCCCCGTGCACAGGAAGTAGTTGACGAACGTCGAGAGGGTCTTGCCCTTGTCGGTGTTGAACGGCGCTGCCGTGGAGGTCGGCACCACCATGTAGCTGTAGCTCGACATCGGGTAGGCCCGGGGGTCGCGGTTGGTGTAGACCGACCGGAGGTCCTGCGTCAGGTTCGGGTTGATCTTCGCCTTCGTCAACGCGACCGCGACGTTGCCGGCGGTCGGCTGGGAGAAGTAGCCGCCCGCGTTGAGCAGGCTGACCACCGGGAAGTTGATCCGCTTGGCGTAGGCGTACTCGACGTACCCGATCGCGCCCGCGCCGTAGGACGCCGAGACGTAGTTGGCGACGCCGTTCGAGCCGTTCTGCGCCTTGGAGCTGCCGAAGGCGGGATAGAACGAGACGCTCGGGCAGGCGCTGCCGCCGAGGTGCAGCTTGCCGCGGATGAACGGGCAGTAGATCGACGGTGCCTGGCTCTGCATGTAGAGGGTGAACTGGGCGGAGGCGCCGGCGCCGTCGGAGCGCACGACCGGGATGATCGGGATGTTCGGCAGCGTCTTGCCGTAGTCCTTGGTGATCGCCGGGTCGTTCCACCGGGTGATCTGGCCGGTGAAGATCTTCGAGAGCGTGGGGCCGGAGAGCCGCAGGTCGGTGACGCGCTGGCCGCCGACGGTGAGGTTGTACATGAACGACGTACCGCCGGCCACGATCGGGAGGTAGGCGTACGGGCGGCTCGGGACCTCCGCCTGCTGGCCCGGCTCGGGGGGGTTCTGGAACGGGATCTCGGTGTTGGCGAAGTCGACGGTGCCCTGGATGTACTGCGAGCGCCCGTCGGTCGAACCGGTGCCCGCGTAGTTGACCACGACCCCGCTGGCCCGGACGTCGGCACGCCAGGCGTCGACGGCGACCTGGCTCCAGGTCGAGCCCGCGCCGGAGATCGGCACGTAGCTCGCGGCCTGCGCGGGCCCGGGGACCAGCACCAGCCCGGCCACGCAGGCCGCCATCACGGCCAGCAGCAGGCGGGTCGGAAGGGACAGCTTCATCGGGACGGCTCACTTTCGGTACGACGGACGCGGGCCGCAGCAAGACGGCGCTGCTTGCGGCGGGAGGTGTGGCCCGGCGGCCGGCCGCCGAGGATCCGGGCCAGGCCGAACAGGACGACGACGAGGACGAGGAGCACCACCGACGAGCCGAACGCACGGGCGATCGCGGTGTCGAGCGGCATCTTCATCTGGGTGAAGGCGAAGAGCGGGAGCGAGAGCATCGGGCCGTGCATCGGGTCGGCGTTGAGCTCGTTGGTCGAGCCGGCGACCAGCAGGACCGGCGAGGTCTCGCCGATGACGCGGGCCACGCCGAGCAGGACGGCGGTGACCAGGCCGGGCCGCGCGGTCGGCAGGACGACCCGGCGCACGGTCTGCCACTGGGTGGTGCCGAGGGCCAGGGAAGCCTCGCGCAGGCCGTTCGGCACCAGGCGCAGCACGACCTCGGCGGTCGTGCAGACCACCGGGATCATGCTGATGCACAGCGCCAGCGAGGCCGCGAAGCCGCTGCGCTCCTGGCCGAACTTGAGGATCAGCATCGAGTAGATGAAGAGCCCGGCGACGATCGTGGGCACGGCGCTCATCGCCTCGACCACGGTGCGCACCAGGCGGGCCAGGCCGCCACGCACCTCGCTGAGGTAGACCGCGGTCGCGATCGCGAGCGGCACGCTGAGCAGCACCGAGATCGCGACCTGCTCGAGGGTGCCGACCATGGCGGCGACGATGCCGCCCTTGTCCAACGGTGCCTCGGGCCCGATGTAGGCCGTGGTCTGGGTGTAGAAGTTCCAGTGGGTGAGGGCTTCCTTGCCGCGCACGAACGTGAAGACCACGATGCCGATCAGGCAGGCGACCATGATCAGGCCGGCGGTGGTGACCAGCGCGCCGACCAGGCGGTCGGTCACCCCGACCCGGTCGAGGGTGGTGGCGCTCATCGCGGCGAAGAGCATGAGGAACGCGGCGTACCAGCAGAGCCAGAAGCCGATCGCGCCGGTCATCGGGATCAGCCGCTCGTAGATCATCCAGTTCAGGCCGAGGGCGCCGGCCGCCGCGCCGACGACATGGGTGACCAGCTCGGGGTCGGCACCGCCGATCCGCACCCGTCGGACAGGGGTACGACGTACCTCCTGCCGGTCGCGGTCGGAGGCGGTCTTGTCGGACGCCAGCAGGGTCGTCATCAGATCTCCGTGGACGCGCCGGAACGCGATCGGCTGACCACCACGCCCGCGAGCGTGTTGATGACCAGGGTGAACAGGAAGAGCACCAGCCCGGCGCCGAGCAGGCCCGACAGCGCGAGGCCGTTGGACTCGGAGTAGCGCGAGGCGATGTGGGAGGCGATGGTGTTGGTGCCGCTCTGCAGCGGGCGGGTGGTGATCCCGAAGGCGGGCGAGATGATCGCGTAGACCACGATCGTCTCGCCCAGCGCGCGGCCGAGGCCGAGCATGATCGCGCCGACGATGCCGGCCCGCCCGAAGGGGATCACGACGGCCCTGATCATGCCCCAGCGCGTCGCGCCGAGCGCGATCGCGCCCTCGCGCTCGCCGATCGGGGCCTGGGCGAACACCTCGCGCATGATCGAGGTGACGGTCGGCATCACCACGACGCCGACCGCGACCCCGGCGATGAACGCCGAGGAGGTGTACGACGAGGGCGAGTCCGGCGTGTCGACGCGGAGGAACGGCAGCACCGACCCGAAGTGGACCGACAGCCACTGGGACACCGTCAGCAGGTGCGCCTGGAGGAAGAACAGGGCCCACATCGCGTAGACGATGGAGGGCACGGCGGCCATCAGGTCGACGAGGGTCACCAGGGGCCGCTTGACCGAGCGCGGCGCGTACTCGCTGATGAACAGGGCGGCGCCGAAGCCGACCGGCACGGCGACGGCGAGCGCGATCAGACCGACGAGGATCGTGCCCCACAGCAGCGAGGCGATACCGAAGGTGCCGGTCTCCGGCAGCCACTCGGTCGTGGTGAGGAAGTGCCAGCCCTGGCTGTGCAGGGCCGGCCACGCCCCGATCAGGAGGAAGATCCCGATCAGCCCCATGATCACCAGGGTCGACACCGCCGCCGAGCGGGCGGCGACGACGAAGGTCTGGTCCTGGGGCGTGGGCTTCGAGGTCAGCGTGCGGCGGGTGACGGCCAGCCGCGCCGCGGTCTCCATGCTCATCCGAAGCGGCCGTTCACGTAGTCCGCGGTGCGGCTGTCGCTGGGCCGCTCGAAGAGGGCCTCGGTGTCGCCCTGCTCGACGATGTAGCCGGGCTGGCCCTCGGCCGCCAGGAAGAACGCGCAGCGGTCGGAGACCCGCTGGGCCTGCTGCATGTTGTGGGTGACGATGACGACGGTGACCTGGTCGGCGATCGACCGGATCGTCTCCTCGACGCGACGGGTGGACGTGGGGTCGAGGGCCGAGCAGGGCTCGTCCATCAGCAGCACGTCGGGGCGCACGGCGAGTGCTCGCGCGATGCAGAGCCGCTGCTGCTGGCCGCCCGACAACGAGGCGCCGGGGGCGTCGAGCCTGGTCCGCACCTCGTCCCACAGACCCGCGCTGCGCAGGCTGCGCTCGACCAGCGCGTCGGCCTCGCGGCCCCGGAGCCGGCGGCCGGTCAGCGAGAGGCCGGCGAGCACGTTGTCGTGGATCGACATCGTGGGGAAGGGGTTGGCCTTCTGGAAGACCATCCCGATCCGCCGGCGGCTCTCGATCGGGCGGCGCGCCGGGTCGTAGATGTCCTCGCCGTCGAGCCGCACCTCGCCCGCCAGGCTGGCGCCGGGGACCAGCTCGTGCATCCGGTTGAGGATCCGCAGGAACGTCGACTTGCCGCAGCCCGACGGGCCGATCAGGGCGGTGACCCGGCCGGCCGGCATCGTCAGGTGGACGTCCTCGAGCACCTGGTGGTCGCCGAACCACGCGCTCACGCCCTCGGCGACGAGCGTGGCGGGCTCGCCGGGGGTGAGCCCGTCACGGGTGACCGGCAGGGTCAGCGTGTGGTCCTGGGAGTCGTCGAGCAGGGTCATGACGGCCTTCTCATCGGTCAGAGGGTGTTGGGCAGGAGGACGGCGAGGTTCTCGAAGACCTGCCAGAGGATCGCCAGCAGCACCGGGGTCGCCCCGATCCACAGGCCGCGTCGCGGCATCCGGAGCGCGGCCCAGGTGACGAGGAGGGTGGTGAGCAGCAGGAGCTGCGACCACAGCAGCAGCGGCACGAGGCGCGAGGTGCTGCCGTGGCCGGGCTGGTCGGAGGGCGGCGCGGTGGTGCCGGTGCTGGCCGGCAGCGCCTTCCCCACGAGCCGCGCCGAGACCATCAGCGTGCGGTCGGGGGTGAACATCGGGTCGGAGGTGACCAGCGTCAGCCGGGACGCGACCACGCGGACCTGGGTGCTGGGCGCGTCGCTGGTGCGCACGAGGTCCACGACGTAGTGGAACTGCCCCTGCCCGGTGGCGACGGCGATCTTGTCGCCGGGACGCAGCCGGTCGAGGTGGGCGAACGCCGCGCCGAGCGTCGAGCGGTGGCCGACCAGCACGGACAGCCCGGCCTGCCCGGGCAGCACCGAGTCCATCTTGAGGCCCGGCCCCGTGCGCGTCTGGTCCGACGAGCTGCCCTCCACGAAGACCTGGTCGAGGCCGATCTCGGGGATCGTCACGACCCCGATCGGCGTACCGGGCAGGATCGGCGCGGCCACGGGCACCGTGGCTGCCGCGAGGTTGGTGCGCATGTCGCGGTAGAGCACGTCCTGGGTGCGGTTGGCCGTGACCCGAGAGCCCACCACGAGGTAGGCCGCGAACGCGAACAGCAGCCCGGTGACCAGGAGCAGCCCACCGGCGATCACCCGCGCCGTGGTGACCGGCCGTGTGGGCCGGTCACCACGGACCGCGGGGGGCGGCGCCGGCTCCGAGCGGCGACCGCCCACCAGGCGCAGCACGCGTCGAGGCGTACGGCGTCCGGTCGAGCCGTCCTCGGAGTCAGGGGTCAGCGGGGTCAGCGTCGCAGCCACTGGGGCCCCCGTCCGGTGCGCTCGAGCCACAGCAGGAGCGGTCCTGCCAGCAGCCCGATCAGGGCGAGGACCAGCAGCCCGGGCAGCGTCATCAGGCGGTGTCCCGCCGACTCTGCGGCGACGGTCGACATCTGCGGAGCCGCCGCGGCCGCGGTGGTGGTCGACCCCGTCGGCGAGCCCGCCGGGTCGGCACCGTCGCTCGGAGCCGCGAGAGGGGTGTCACCTGGGAGTCCGACCGGCCCGAGGCCCGGCAGCGGGGTCGTGGGGGTGCCACCGGTCGGCTGGGTCGGGGTGTCGGTGGGATCGTCGGTCGGGTCGTCGGTCGGGTCGGCGGTCGGCCCCGCCACGACTGCGGCACGGGCCGTCCGGACCTGCGCGCGCAGCGCGGGCGTGAGCGGCGCGTGACCACCGGGCAGCTTGCCGATCTCGTCACCGGGAACCTGTCCCGGGCCGTCGACGTAGTCGAGGAAGTCGGCCATCTGGTCACGGCTCGCCTGGTCGGCCTTCGTCGACAGGGCGGCGGAGATCAGCACGGTGAGGGGGTAGATCCCCTTGTCCTTGGACGCCAGGTCGACGCTGCGGGTGACCCCGTCGACGTTGACGGCGGCGTGCGTGACACCGGCCGTCATGGATGCGTTCGTCGGCTGGACGAACGCGCCGCCCGTGTTCTGCAGGGAGGCGGTCGGCAGCAGGAAGCGCGCGGCGTCGGCGGCGTCGAGGATCCCGATCACCTCGCGCGCGCCGGGGTTCTGTCTGGGCGGCTTGCTGGTGACGTTGACCCCGTTCTCCTGGGTGATCACGGCACCGGGGAACTGGGCGATCGACAGCTGACGGGCCAGAGCATCCATGCCCGAGATCGGCTGGAAGCTGGTGGACAGGGCCTGGTCGAGCAGCGGGTAGATCGAGAACGGCATCCCGATGTTCTTGTAGTTGGAGTTGACCGTCATCCCCCAGGGATCGGGCTTGCCCTTGATGAAGGCACGGGCCTGAGGGTCGTGCCAGATCCACCGGGTCAGTGCGTCCGTGGTGTCGGACAGGTCGCCGAGCAGCAACGGGTGGTTGCCGGGAGCGCCACCGGGCCAGGCCACGCCGGGGTTCAGCTTGAGGAACTCGGGGTCGCGGAAGATGTTCACCGGGTTGTTCAGCACGGCGGGATCGCCACCGGAGCGGTACGACGCCGTGATCAGCTTGGCCACCAGGCGGGCGTTGAGCCGCATCGAGGTGACCGGGCGGCCGTTGGTGTCATCCACCTGGAAGGCCACCACCAGGCCGGTGATGCTGACCGGGGAGTAGACGACCCCGGCGCTGGCCGCGGGGACGGCGTCGAGCGGGTCGATGGTCAGGCCCAGGTTGGTGGTGCCGGACGCGACGTCGTCACGCGTCTGCGGTTCGCCGATCGCGGTGTAGTTGAGGTTGACGGCGTTCTGACGCAGGGTGCAGGTCTTGCCTCGCCAGGCTGCCAGGAGGCCGCCGGCCATCGGGCTGCCCTCGACCCGGAGCGTGGCCCCCGTCAGCGAGCACGCGTCGTCGACCGGCTGGAAGGACAGCGGCACCACGGCCCGGCGGTCCCACGCCCACGGCGCGTCCATCAGGTCCTCGGTGTCACCGGTGCTCGACGCGCCTCGGCCGTAGTTCGGCACCACCACGATCGAGCACGGCGAGCCGGCGTCGCAGCCGAGCCCAGCGGACTCGCGCTGGGTGAACACCTGGATCGTCACCTGGCCGGTGCCGTCGGCGCGGGTGACGTTGTCCTGCCAGTTGGCGGGGCCGTCCGGGGTCGCGTCGAACGGGTCGACCTGGCCGGGGTAGGTGAACGCCGGCACCGCGGGGACGGCCGGGCTGGTGCCCGTGGCGTCGAGGCCCCGGAAGCCCGGCGAGCCGTAGCAGTCGCTGGAGCTGGCCGGGGCAGCGCCGCGGCACTCGTAGACGCGGACCGGGTCCTCGGTGTTGACGTCGAGGGAGTCGCCGCTGTTCTGGAGCCGTGTGGCGGAGCTGGGCCGGAACCCGGCCCAGCTCACCACGACGGTCTGGTTCACCAGGCCGGTGGTCCGGCTGACCGTCACGCTCGCGCCGTCGCCGGCGCCGGGTGCGGGCACCGTGACCGGGCCATCGGACGGCGCCCGCGCGGAGCTTCCGGCGGACGCCGGCGCCGGGGTCGCCAGCGCGAGCAGTCCCAGTGCGACCGCCACGAGCGCGGTCACCGCCGCGCGGTGCCGCAGGCGTCGTGTCTGCATTGATGACTCCAGTGGGTGAAGGGTGAGGGTGAGGGTGGACGTGGTGGCGGGCTCACCCTGGGCCCGCCACCACGGCTCGGGTGCGGTCAGCTGGTCTGACCGCAGAATCGGGACTGCGTCTGGTCGTTGCCGAGCGGTGTGTTGCCGAAGGGCACGAGGAACGCGTCCTGGTTCTGGCAGAGGAAGCCCCCGGCCTTGAACACGTCCTTGAGCGCCTGCGGCGCGTCGTTGCGCACCACGTTGAAGAAGAGTCGGCCGAAGGATGCGCTCGCACCGGACGCGAACGCGGGGTTCAGCACCTGGTAGGTGTTGGCGCCGAGCGTGGTGGTGGTGGTCGGCGACGTGGTCGTGTTGACCAGCCCCATCTGGACCCCGCCGCGGTTGTCGGCGATGCCCGGAGCCCCGTTGAGCTGGGCGGCCCACTTGGTGACGGCGTACGGCGCGATGCCGAGCGGGTCACCGTTCATCGTCCGGCCGTCGTTCTGCTGCTGGCTGAAGACCGTCGGCAGCCCGGTGCACCCGGCGGTGACGTTGGCGACGCTGCTGCCGATCGCCTGCAGGAAGAACGTGTAGGTCGCGGCCGTCTGCGGCGGGAGGTACAGGTGGATCGGGCCGGGCTGGCCGCCCACGTCACTCCAGTCGCGGTCGGTGCACTCGAAGATGTCCTTCAGCTGGGCCGTGGTCAGCGGCGTGGTCGGTGCGTAGGCGTTGCCGATCGTCGCGTACGAGACCGCGTCGCGGCTCTGGGCGAAGAACGTCAGGTTGGCCTCGGCCGGCGCCGTGCCCTTCGCCCGGCTGGACCGGACGAAGTCGACACAGAAGCTGGTGCCGTCGCCGCCAGTGGCCGCGTCGCTCTTCTGGCCAAACAGGATGGTCGTGATGCCGGCGTTGGCACCGTTGGGACGGGCCACGGAGCAGCCCGGCTTGGTGGTGATGTTGGCGGTGTTGGCCGGGTCGACCGGATCGACCGCGTCGAACGACTCGAGCAGCTGGGCCGGGGTCGGCGACTGCGCGTTGTAGGCCTGCACCACGTTGTTGGTCAGCTCGGCGAAGGCGTCGGCTCCCACCCCGGCGAAGAGCTCGGTGTCGGTCTTGCCCGGGATCGGCTTGCCGGGGTTGGTCTGGTCCGGGTCGGCGTGGGCGGCCACGCCGATCAGGGTGAGGGCCGCGGCGAGGCCACCGGCGATGCCGGCGCGGAAGATACGTCGGGACATGAGGTTTCCTGTTCTCGTCTGAGCGGTCGTCGAGGTGGTCATCAGGCCTTCACCTTCAGTGCGGCTAGCAGCGCGGAGACGCCCTTGCTGGCGTGGTTCTTGGTGCCGAGCACCGTGACCACCACCGTGTGGCTCTTGGCTGCGCTCCCCTTGAACTTCCAGCTCGCGGTGAGCGGCTTGCCGGCCTTCGAGTAGAGGTCGAAGGTCTTGACCTTGCCGTCGACGGTGACCTTGACCTTGCCGGCCTTGGTGGACCGGTCGAAGGTGAGCACCAGGCCGTGGCCGAAGACCTTGGTGGTGGCGGTCGACTTCTTCTTCGACGAGACGCGCCCCTTGCCGTTGGGCGAGTGCTTGGTCTTGTAGGTGGACCAGGTGCCCTTGAGCTTGACCTGCTTCGCGGTCCATGGGTGGACTCCGGCGCCGAGGTTGCCGGCCGGGAGGACGGTCTTGCCGACGAGCTTCACCGCGCGGGTCACCGTCGTGGTGCCGGTGGGGTCCGTGGCCTGGACGGTCACCGTGCTGGCGCCCGCGGCCTGGCCCTTGGTCGGGATCTGGGCGGTCCAGACGTGGCCGGTGTGGGTGGCGGAGACCGGGGCGCCGCTGCCGAGCTTGACGTTGACCGCGGAGACCTGGTCGGTGGCGCCCGCCGAGGCGGCGTAGACCGTCACCGGGGCGGTGGAGCCCAGCGTGATCGCCGAGCCGACGCCGGGGGTCCGGATGTAGGCCGACGGTCCGACCGCCGAGGTCGGGGCCAGGGCGACACCGCGGAACTCGGTGTTCGCAGCGGCGGTGGCCAGGACGCTGGGGGCGCCCGGCGTGAACGACGCAGCCGAGCCGTTGGCGTCGGTCAGCGTGATCAGGTGGGTCGGGGTGGTGACGGCCAGGCTCACCGAGTTGCCGCTGACGTCGGCGACGACGCCGAAGGCGTCGGGAACGTCGACGAAGCCGAGGGGAGCCCAGGTGGTGCCGTTCCAGCGGTACTTGTCGATGGTGCCGCCACGGGCCGAGCCGTCCGCGACGTAGAGCGTGTCGAGCCCCGTGCTGCCGAAGCCGGCGGGCGTGAGGTCGGCGAAGGCGTAGCCGTAGGTGAGCAGGTTGTCGGGCAGCCCGGTCAGGTCGTTCAGCGCGCCCGAGGTGGGGGTGCCGGCGCCGACGGCGGCGAGGCGGTCGGCCAGGATGCCGGAGCTGAAGAGCTGGCCGCCCTGGATGGTGAGCGCGCTCAGGTTGCTCGTGGCCGTCCCCGCCGCGGTGGTCACGGCGTTCGAGCCGCGGGCGGCGGTGACGATTCCGCCGTTGCCGCCGGTGGCCCAGACCCGCTCGCCGTTCGTGGTCGCGGCGGAGCGGATGATCTTCGCGGTGCCGGCGCCGGCGAGCGTCGTGGTCGTGTCGACGATGCCGTTGGCGTCGACGAGGCCGACGACGCGCGGCGTCGTGGCCGGGTCGGTGGTCGCCAGCGACAACCCGCCGGCTCCGGTGGCACCAGGCGCCGCGTCGTACCCGGTGACGGCGACGAAGCGGCCGTCGGCGGAACGGTCGATGAGACCCTCCGACCGCGACTGGCCGGTCGCCGTCAGGCGGCTGTTGCCTTCGGCGGACGTCGTCGGCAGCGCTATCGACTGGACCGGGGTGCCGTTGGGGGCGAACTCGTCGAGGAAGACGGGGGCGGCGGCGTTGGAGAGCGCGGTCGCGCCTCCCGCACCGACCCGGTAGACGACGAGGTCGCCGCCGGAGAACCGTGCCGCGCTCGCCTCCGACGACGTCACCAGGGGGACGACGACGGCGGCAGTGGCGAGTGCTGTGGCGACACCCAGGACGCGCAGACGTGTGCGCATGAGCACCTCTTTCGAACGTGTACGGCGATCGCCGTGGTGGTCGAGTGACCCGAGAACATCAGTATGTCTACCGACTTAGTCGTATTTAGGGGTCACGGCGGGCGGGACGTCAAGCCGACGCGGCGTACGTCTCACGAGTTCTGGGGATTCGACGCTCCCGAGCAGACGAAAATGGCCCGATCGGACCAGGCCCCGCCTGGGGTCGCCGGTGGGCGCCGTCGATGCGTTTGGATGGGGCCGTGGTCACTCCCGTTCCACCGACCCGCTCACCCGCGAATCTCTCCCGGGTGGGCTACGACGCCGCGACCTGGGACCAGCCGCAGAACCTGGCACGCGGCCAGCTCACCACCCTCGAGCGCATGCCGTCGGTGGAGCTGGGTCCGGGAGGACCGGCGACGCCGCTCCCGCGCGGCGCGGACCTCGAGGTGGGCGCGCTGACCTTCACCGACCCCCTCACGGGCCGACCCATGACCGGCGACCAGTTCCTCGACCGGCGGCTCTACACCGACGCGCTCGCGGTGCTGCAGGACGGACGCGTGGTCTACGAGACCTACCGCAACGGCGTGACGGAGACCGACCGGCACGTGGCCCACTCGTGCTCCAAGACGCTCACGACGATGATGGTCGGCCTCGCGATCGAGGAGGGCCGGCTCGAGCGCTCGGGCTCGATGACCGACTACGTCCCCGGGCTGGCCGGGCTCCCCGCCTGGCACCCGGTCACCCTGGAGCACGTGCTCGACATGGCGACCGGCATCGACCTCGAGGAGCGCTACGAGGACCCCGACTCCATGTACTGGAGGTACGCCGATGCCGTCGGCTACTACGCCGACGGACCGGCCACCCGGGGCAGCACGCTCGACTTCGCCACGACCGAGCTGACCCGGACCGCCGAACCGCCCGGCGCCCGCTTCAACTACGGCTCCTACCTCACCAACCTCCTGCCGATCGCCCTGGCGAACAGCTACGGCGTGCCCGCCGTCGAGCTGTACGAGGACCGGATCTACCGCCACCTCGGAGCGGAGCGGCCGGCCCTGGTGAACCTCGACCAGGACCAGAACCCGATCGTCGAGGGGCAGGTGAACCTCACGCTGCGCGACTTCGTCCGCTGGGGCTACCTGCTCGCCGACGAGGGACGGACGATCGCGGGCACGCAGGTCGTCCCGCAGCAGTGGGTGGACGACACCTACGCGCCGTCCGCCGCACGGGCCGCGGCGTTCGCCCGCGGGGCGTACGGCGAGTCGATGCCCGGCGTGGAGTACCACAACCAAGCGTGGGTGCTCGAGCCCGGGCGCGTGGTGGCGATGCTCGGCATCCACGGGCAGTTCTGCTGGGTCGACCGCCGGACCCGCACCATGATCGTGGGCTTCTCGTCGTATCCCCACCAGACCCACCCGCTGCTCTCGGCGACGATGGACGAGCTCTGGTCCACGATCCGCCGCCACGTCGCCGGCTGAGGCGCGGTCAGGCGTCGGCGATCGCGCGGAGCGACCGCGAGGGCTTCCACCCCGGCCCGGGCACGCTGGCTCGCAGCATCTGCGTGTACGGGTGCTCGGGGGCGTCGAGCACCCGGCCGGTCGGGCCGCGCTCGACGACCCTGCCGTGCTGCATGACGAGGGCGTCCTCGGTCAGCTGCCGCACGACGGCGAGGTCGTGGGAGATGAGCACGTAGCTGATGGCGCGCTCGTCGCGGATGTCGGCCAGGACGTTCAGCACCTGGGCCTGGATCGACACGTCGAGCGCTGCCACCGATTCGTCGAGGATCAGCACGCTCGGCTCCGCGGCGAGGGCCCGCGCGATCGCCACCCGTTGCCGCTGCCCGCCGGACAGCGCGCGCGGCAGGGCGTGGATCTGTCGCTCGTCGAGGCCGACGAGGTCGGACAGCTCGGCGATGGTACGGCGGCGGGTCGCGGCGTCGTAGGAGTGGTGGAGCCGGAGCACCTCGTCGATCAGGTCCGCGCCCGACTGCCGTGGGTCGAGGCTGGAGTAGGGATCCTGGAAGACGATCTGCACCTCGCGACCGCGCAGCTTGCGCTCGCGCCCGCCACGCGCCGGACCCGAACGGTCGCGGCCGCAGGCCACGATCTCGCCGGCCGTCGGTCGTTCGAGGCCGACGATCATCCGGGCCACCGTGGTCTTGCCGCTCCCGGACTCGCCCACGATCGCCAGCGACCGACCCGGCATCAGGTCGAAGGTCATGTCGTCGACGGCGACCTGGGCGCCGTACTCCTTGCGCAGCCCCCTGACCGACAGCGCGGGCTCGATCGTGGCTGCGGCCTCGGGGAGGGACGTCGTGTCAGACATGGCTCACCGGCCTCAGGAGGTCACCGCGCAGGTCGCGTGCGCGCTCGCACCGCACCCGGCCGGCGTCGAGGTCGCTCATCTCCTGCTCGTGGGCGACACAGGAGTCCTGCACGTGCGGGCACCGGGGGGCGAACCGGCACCCCGGCGGCGCCTCGAACGCCGAGACCGGCCGGCCCGGAATGGCCACGAGCCGGTGGGCGGACGACGTGATGTCGGGCCGCGCCTGCACCAGCGCCGCACTGTAGGGGTGGAGCGGGTCGGCGTGCAGCCGGTCGGCCGCCCGGGTCTCGACCACCTGGCCGGCGTACATCACGCAGGTGCGGTCGCACACCGCACCGGCCAGCTCCAGGTCGTGGGTGATGAAGAGCATCGACAGCCCGCGCTCGCGACGCAGCTCGTCGAGGACGGCCATCACCTCCGACTGCGTCGTGACGTCGAGGGCCGTGGTGCACTCGTCGGCCAGCAGCAGCCGCGGCTCGGACAGCAGGGCGGTGGCGATCATGACCCGCTGGAGCATGCCGCCGGACAGCTCGTGGGGATACTGCCGCAGGCGCTTGGCGGGGTCGTCGATGCCGACCTCCTCCAGGCCCGCGGCGGCTCGGCGCGCGGCGTCCGCCCGTGGCACGTCCTCCAGGGTGCGCAGGGACTCCGTCATGAAGTCCTCGATCCGTCGCACCGGGTTGATGTGGGCCCGTGGGTCCTGGAAGACCACGGCCACCTGCGAGCGGTGCGCGCGGAGCGCGTGTCCGGAGAGCGCCAGGACGTCGGTGCCGTCGAAGGTGACCTGACCGTTGACCTCGGCGCCGCTCGGCAGCAGGCGAGCGATGGCCCTGGCCGTCATCGACTTCCCGGAGCCGGACTCACCGACCAGCCCCATCGCCTCACCGGCATCGATCTCCACGGAGGTGCCGGAGATGACCTCGCGAGGCCCGCTCGCCAGCGCCAGGCGCACGGTGAGGTCCTGGACCCGCAGCAGCGCGCTCATCGGTTCATCCCCGCCGACCGCTCCTGCAGCCGCTCCCCCAGGAAGCTCACCGCCGAGACCACGAGCACGATGCAGACCACGGCGGCCAGGGCCTCGAGCGGGAAGCCCTGCAGCAGCGGGGTCTTGCCCTCGGAGACCATCACGCCCCAGTCGGACTGGGGCGCCTGGATGCCGAGCCCGAGGAACGACAGCGCCGCGAGGTCCACGACGGCGAACCCGAAGAAGATCGTGCCCTGAGCCACGATCAGCGACGAGATGTTGGGCAGCAGGTGTCGGAAGCACAGCCACCAGCTGCTGAAGCCCTGCACCTCGCCGGCCTGGATGTAGGCCATGGCTCGCTCCTTGAGCGCCGCGCCGCGCAGCACCCGGGCGAGGTACGGCGAGTAAGCCATCGACAGCGCGAGGCCGGCCGCCAGGAGCCCGGGGCCGAAGACGGCCGCCGCCAGGACGGCGAGCAGGATGCCCGGGAAGGCGAACATCACGTCGAGGCCGCTCGAGACCGCAGTGTCGAAGCGGCCACCGAACCACGCCGTGAGGACGGCGAGGCTCGACCCGATCACGACCGCGACGCTCGCGACCAGTGCCGCACCCAGCAGCGTGGTGCGGGCACCGACCATGAGCCGGCTCAACAGGTCACGGCCGGTGCCGTCGAAGCCGAGCAGGTGACCGCCGACGGGGCCGACGTTCGCGTAGGACAGGTCGACCTGGTTGGGGTCGTAGGGACGCAGGATCGGCCCGAAGATCGCGAGGAGCACGGCGAACGCGATGATCCCGACGCTGACCCAGCCGCCCACACCGAGCTGCGGCAGCCGACGTCGGGTCCCCACGGACGCCTCACCGACGGGGTTCGGTGTGGCGTCCGGGCCGGGCGCGTCTGGGGCGGCGCCTACGGGGAGGGCGCCTCCGACGGGAATGCTCACTGGGCTCGGCTTCCGATCGCGACCCGTGGGTCGAGGAGGGCGTAGGCGATGTCGACGATGGTGTTGACCACGACGAAGAGGACGACCAGCACGAGGCTGATGCCCTGGACCACGGCGAAGTCCTTGTTCTGAGCGGCTTGCACGAGGTACGAGCCGAGCCCGTTCAACCCGAAGGCCGTCTCGACGACCGCGGACAGCGCGATCAGGCTGGCGATCGTGAGGCCGACGACCGTGGTGATCGGGATGGCCGCGTTGCGCAGGACGTGGCGGCGCAGGATGACGCCGCGAGGCAGGCCGCGGCTGATGGCGGTCTGCACGTGCTCGCGCTCCAGCTCCTCGCGTACGGCGGCCCTGGTCACCCGGGTGACCAGCGCCACCGACGAGGCGGCCAGGGCCAGCGCCGGCAGGACCAGGTGGTGCAGCGAGTCGACCAGGCCCTCGCCGTCACCGAGTGCCGGGAACCACGGCAGCTTCACCGCGAAGAGGAACTGGAGCACCACAGCCGCTGCGAACGCCGGCATCGCCGCCGACATCGTCGAGGAGATCAGCACCGCGTTGTCGATGCTTCCGTGCGAGAGGGCGCCCACGATCCCGAGCCCGACGCCGATGATCACGATGACGATCGACGTGAGCAGCACCAGGCTGGCCGTCACACCGATCCGTTGCCCGATCAGGGTCGAGACGTTCTCGTGGAGGGGGATGGACTCACCGAGGTCTCCGTGCAGGGCCGCGACCAGCCAGTGCCAGTAGCGGACCAGGAACGGGTCGTCGAGGTGGTACTTCGCGTTCAGCTGGGCCACCACCTCCGGTGAAGGGGCCCGACCGCCGGTCAGCGTGGCGATCGGGCTCCCCGGAGCCAGGTAGAGCGAGCCGTAGACCGCGAAGCTCGCCACCAGCAGGGTGACGACGAGCATCACCAGGCGCTTGACGATGAAGGCGAGCATGCGGACTCCTCGATCTGGTCGACCCGGTGACGGGTGCGGCGCTCAGCTGCCGCCGAGATAGCTCGCCCAGGGGCCGAACATGAACGAGAACGTCGACGGCGGACCGGTGACCTTCTTGTTCATCACCAGGATCGTGTTGGGGGCCACCAGGGGGATCCAGACCAGCTCGTCGGTGATGATCTTCTGGGCGGCGATCACGTCCTGGGCCCGCTTGGTGGGATCGGCCTCGCCGCGGGCGGCGTTCATGCTCGCGGTGACCTTCGGGTTGTCGTAGCCGCTGAAGTTCTGCGACCCGCCCGGCATCGAGAAGCTGTTGTAGAGCGCAGCCGGGTCGGGGTAGTCCCCGTAGTTGACCGTGGTGAAGGCGTCGACGGAGCCGAAGGCCTTGGGGTCGATGAAGAAGTTGATGTAGTTGGCCGGGGAGACGTTCTTCAGCACCACCTTGAGGCCGATGGCCTCGGCCGCCTGACGGACCGCGAGGGTCTCGGTGTTGACGGTGGGGATGCCCGACGACGTGCCGATGGTGATCGTCTGACCGACGATGCCGGCCGCCTTGGCGTCCGCCTTGGCCTGGGCGACGTCCCGGTCGAGGGCGGGCAGCGCGTCGTAGGCCTTCGAGAAGTCGCTCCTGGCGTAACCCCAGGTGCCGTTGGCGGCGGCGGCGTGCGGGATGCTGCCGGCTCCCTGGTAGACGGTGTCGATGATGCCCTGACGGTCGATCGCCTCCGAGAGCGCCTTGCGACCGTCGACGGTGGCCAGCGGTCCCTTGGTGGCACTGACGACGAGCGCCGCCGTGGCGTACGGCGCGCCCTGGTAGACGTTGACCGACGGGTCCTTCTCGAGCTGGGCCAGCGTGCTCAGGCCGATGCCGTAGACGCCGTCGATCGACCCGCTGGTCACGCCCGCGGTGACCGTGGCGTCGTCGGGCGTGCCGATCACGGTCAGGCTCTTGACCTGAGGGGACGGGATCGAGGTGTCCCAGTAGCCGGGGTTGGGGACCATCGTGACCCCCTGGCCCGTCTTCCAGGACGCGAGCTTGAAGGGACCCGAGCACATCGTGCCGACACCCACGGTGCCGAACGTCTTGCCCTTGGCCTGCACGGACTCGACGAATGCCTTCGAGACCACTTCACCCGGGGTCGCCGAGAGCTCGCCCAGCAGCCACTGGTCGGGTTGCTTCAGCTTGATCGTGAAGGTCTTGTCGCCGGTCGCCTCGATCGACTTGACCCGGTTGAAGACCTGCGCGTAGAAGCCGCCGGCCTTGGGGTCCATGCCGCGCTGGAGGCTGAAGACCGCGTCCGCAGCCGTGACCGGCGACCCGTTCCAGAAGTTCGCCTTCGCGTCGAGCGTGAAGTCGTACTCGGTGGGAGAGGGCGAGGTGTACGTCGCGATGCCGGGACCCACGGTCATGTCCGGGGTCTGGCGCAGCAGCGAGTCGCACAGCAGGGGGTCGACGGTGTTCTCCGGGTAGTCGAAGGCCTGGATGGGATCCAGGGTCTGGGTCTCCCGGTAGGTCGACCACACCACGTCGCCGGCCTGGCTGGTCGCCTTCGGGGTCAGCACGGTGTAGTCCGTGGACGCCTGCTGGCTCTCCTTGGTGGGCGGCTTCGCTCCGCAGGCGGTCATCGCCAGGGTGCAGGCGAGGGCACCGGCGCCGAGGACCATCCAGCTTCGTGCTGGGCTCTGGGACATGGTCGGGATCCTTCTTCCGGTGGGCAGGTGAGGAGAGGTCGGGTCACAGGGAGGGGCGCCAGGCGGGGTCGTGCCACAGCCCGAGCTCGCGCTCGGCGGCGGCACCGACCTGGAAGGCCGTGACGTCGTCGTACGGGCGGGCCACGACCTGGACACCGGTCGGGACGCCGTTGGACGCGATCCCCGACGGGACGGCCAGCACCGGGTGCCGGCTGGCCACGTTGAAGACAGGCGTGAGCGCCGCGAAGATGTAGATCTCGAGGTGGCGTCCGGCGACATCGAGGCCGTCGAGGTAGGAGTTGCCGGCCTCGAGCCCGAGGCCGCCGAAGGTCGGGCAGACCAGGGCGTCGTGGTCGGCGAAGATCCGGGCGATCGCGAGGTGCACCTCGGTCTCGCGCTCCATGCCCGCGTAGACGCTGGTGCGGGCGAAGGCCGCCGACGACTTCTCGAGGAACATCCGGGTGTAGTCCATGAAGCGCGGGTCGTCCGGCGCCATCTCCTCGCTCATCGACGGACCCATGATCGAGCCGTAGTGGACGAGTGCGCCCTCGGTCATCCGATCCAGCGAGAGGTCGACCTGCACCTCCTCCACCTTCGCTCCGGCGCTGCGCAGGGCCTCGCCGAAGGCCCGGGTGTTGGCCTCCACCTCGGGCTCGACCGGGATGTCGCCGAGCGTCACCGCCAGCGCGATCCGCATCCCACGCACGTCGCCGAGGTCGTCGGGGATCGGCAGCGCCGGGAGCGAGACGTGGTCGACCGGGTGCTGGCCCTGGATCACGTTGTGGAGCAGCGCGGTGTCGGCCACGGTGCGGCCCATCGCCCCGTCGTGGCAGTAGACGTCGAGGTTGAACGGTGGCAGAGCTGGCACACGACCGTAGGTCGCCTTGAAGCCGACGACACCGCAGAAGGACGCGGGGATCCGGATCGAGCCGCCGATGTCGGAGCCGCTGGCCAGGTACGCCGTACCGGACGCGAGGGCGGCGCCGGAGCCGCCCGACGAGCCGCCCGGGGTGTAGTCGGGGTTCCACGGGTTGCGGGTGACGCCCCACAGGTCGGAGTGGGTGAAACCCGCGCACGAGAACTCCGGCGTGGTGGTGCGCGCGTGCACCAGGGCGCCTGCGGCGTAGACCCGCTCAGCGACGGGGTGGGTCTCGTCGGCGACCAGGCCCTCGGTGAGCAGCGACCCGAAGCGCAGGCTGCGCCCCGCGATCGGCTGCTCCTCCTTCAGCACCACCGGCAGGCCCTCGAGCGGGCGCGGGGGCTCGCCGTTGCCGGCGTACCGGTCGGCGGCGGCCTTCGCCGCTGCCAGCAGGTCGTCGTGGTCGCGCTCCAGCAGGCAGTTGACGGTGGGCTCGGTCTGGTCGGCGCGGGCCGAGACCGCCTCGAGGACCTCCACCGGAGACAGCTCACGGGTCCCGAACGCGTGGAGGACCTCGGTCGCGCTGAGGTAGTGGAGGTCTGTCACCGGTGTCTCCTGTCGGTGCGGATGGGGGCGAACCTAGAGTTGCTACACACCGTTGTCAATAGCGTTGACAACAGTGGACCGCGAGAATCAGGCCGGGGCGGCGTACACCCGACGACCGCCGACGAAGGTCTGCTCGACCCTGGTGTTCGCGATCTCGGACGTCGCACCGAGGAACGGGTCGCGGTCGAGCACGGCGAGGTCGGCGAGGTTCCCGACGGCGATCGTGCCGGTGTCGTCGAGGTGGTTCACGTACGCCGTCCCCGCGGTGTACGCCGTGAGCGCGCTGCCGAGCGGGAGCCGCTGCTCGGGGTAGAACACCTCGGCGTCCGTGCCCGGAGCCACCCGGTTCACCGCGACGTGGATCCCCTGGATCGGGTCCGCGCTGCTGACGGGCCAGTCGCTCCCCGCCGCCAGGGTGGCCCCTGCGCGCAGCAGGTCGGCGAACGGGTACTGCCAGCCGGACCGCTCGGGTCCCAGGAACGGGATGGTCAACTCGTCCATCTGCGGCTCGTGCGCGGCCCAGAGCGGCTGCAGGTTCGCCGTGGCGCCGAGCGCCCGGAACCGCGGGACATCGTCGGGATGCACCACCTGGAGGTGGGCCAGGTGGTGCCGGTGGTCGTTGGGACCGTTGGCCGCGCGCGCCGCCTCCACCGCGTCGAGCGCCTCGCGTACGGCGCGGTCGCCGAGGGCGTGGAAGTGCACCTGGAAGCCGTGCGCGTCGAGAGCGGTCACGTAGTCGCGCAACGACGAGGGGTCGACGAACGACAGGCCGTTGTGCGTCCCACCCGCGGCGCAGGCACAGCCGCGCCGGAGGTAGGGGCTGAGCATGCCGGCCGTGTGGTTCTCCGCCACGCCGTCCTGCATGATCTTGACCGTCGAGGCGGTCATCAGACCCCGCGTCAGCTCCTCGCGCCGCTCGAGCAGCCCCTCGAGCTGCTCGAGATCACGGTCGCGCTCCCACCACAGGGCGCCGACGACGCGGGCGGTGAGCAGCTCGCGGTCGATGGCGGTGCGATAGGTGCCGGAGATGTCCCCGAGCCCGCCGTCGGAGCCGACCATGGCGTCCTGCCAGGCCGTGATGCCCAGCGAGTGCAGGAGCTCCTGGGCCCGCAGCAGCCCGGCGACGAGCTCCTCGGGAGTCGAGGCGGGCACGTGGGCGGCGACGAGCCCCATCGCCCCCTCCTGGAGCGCGCCGACCGGCGCGCCGTCCTGGTCGCGCTCGATCCGCCCGTCGACGGGGTCGGGGGTGAGCGCGTCGATGCCCGCGATCTCCAGGGCTCGGGTGTTGACCCAGGCGCCGTGGTGGTCGCGGTTGGGCAGGAAGACCGGTCGGTCGGGGACCAGCTCGTCGAGGATGCGGCGGTCGGGAATGCCGCCGGGGAAGGTCTCCATCGACCAGCCGCCGCCGGTGATCCAGGCCACCTCGGGGTGGTCGGCGGCGTACGCCGCGATCCGGGAGCGGTACCCCTCGAGGCTCACCTCCCCGCTGAGGTCGCAGGCGCCGAGCTCCACCCCACCGGCCACCGGGTGCACGTGCGCGTCCTGGAACCCCGGGATCAGGAGCCGGCCGGCGAGCTCGACGACCTCGGTGCCGGGACCGACGAGCTCGGCCACCTCGGAGTGGCCGACCGCCACGATGCGCTCGCCCGACACGGCGACGGCCGTGGCTCGGCTGTGGACGGCGTTGCCGAGATGGACCGGTCCGCCGGTGAACACCAGATCTGCGTGCATGTGCGATGCCCTGCCTGTGTGGTGGGGGTGGTCTGCTCGCCGCCGAGACCCGACGAGTCGGTGACGCTAGGGTGTTGCACACAACGTTGTCAACAGTGTTGATCAGGCGTTAGCATCTGCTGCGGCACGCCAAGGTGCCGGTCGGTCACGGAAGGCCCGAAGCACATGAGTGGTGGCAGGGCCCGGCGTTCGACGGGTCGTCAGCAGCTGGACCGCGAGGTGATCGTCACCGCGGCGATCGACCTCGCCGCGACCGGGGAGACCATCACCTTCCGGGCCCTCGGCAGCGCCCTCGGCACCGATCCCACGGCGGTGTACCGGCACTTCCGCGACAAGGAAGAGCTGATGCAGGCGGCCGTGGACCGGCTCATCGTCGCGATGCTGGACCGGATCGAGCACGACGCCCCCTGGCGCGACCAGCTCCACGACGGGGCGCTCCTGTCGATGGACATCTTCGCCGCTCACCCCCACATCGGGGTCGAGGCATCGGCGGTCGCGACCGGTGGACCGGGAGAGCTCCGGGCCATCAACTGGATCCTCACCCAGCTGGAGCGAGCCGGGCTGGCGAGGGAGCAGATCGTGCGCTTCTACGCGGCGTACTCCAGCTACGTGCTGGCCGCCTCGGCCGCCATGTCGCAGCTGCGCCTCTCGGAGGACGAGTCGGGTGTGACCTCTCGCTGGGTCGGCGACCTCCGGGCCGTGGACGCCGCCCGGATGCCGGCGCTGGCCGCCCTGATGCCCGAGCTGCTCGCCCTGGCCGACCGAGACGTCTACGTCACGGGCGTCGAGGTGTTCCTCGACTCCATCGAGGTCGCCGCGCGGGGCGAGCGTCCCGCTGCCGACGCCTGAGCCCTACTCCCACTCGATGGTGCCGGGAGGCTTGCTGGTGATGTCGAGGGTCACCCGGTTGACCTCGGCGACCTCGTTGGTGATGCGCGTCGAGATCGTCTCCAGCAGGTCGTAGGGCAGCCGGGCCCAGTCGGCGGTCATCGCGTCCTCGGAGGTGACCGGTCGGAGGACGACCGGATGGCCGTAGGTGCGGCCGTCGCCCTGCACGCCGACCGAGCGGACGTCGGCGAGGAGCACCACCGGGAACTGCCAGATGTCGCGGTCGAGCCCGGCCGCCGTCAGCTCCTCGCGGGCGATGGCGTCGGCCTGGCGCAGGATGTCGAGGCGCTCGCGGGTCACCTCACCGATGATCCGGATCCCCAGCCCGGGGCCGGGGAACGGCTGGCGCCACACCATGGTGGGCGGCAGGCCGAGCTGCTCACCGACCATCCGCACCTCGTCCTTGAACAGGGTGCGCAGCGGCTCGACGAGCGCGAAGTTGAGGTCGTCGGGCAGGCCGCCGACGTTGTGGTGGGACTTGATGTTGGAGGTGCCCGCTCCCCCGCCGGACTCCACGACGTCGGGGTAGAGCGTCCCTTGCACGAGGTACGCCGTGCTGCCGGACGCCGCGTCGCCGAAGACCCGCGCCTCGGCGGCCTCGAAGACCCGGATGAACTCGCGGCCGATGATCTTCCGCTTCTCCTCGGGATCGACGATCCCCTCCAACGCGCCGAGGAACTGGTCGGAGGCGTCGACCACGTCGAGGGTGTCGAAGACCGCCTCGAAGTCGCGGCGTACCTGCTCGGTCTCGCCCTGGCGCATCATCCCGTGGTCGACGTACACGCACGTGAGGCGGTCGCCGATCGCACGCTGCACGATCGCCGCGGCCACCGCGGAGTCGACGCCGCCGGACAGCGCGCAGATCGCGCGGGAGTCGCCGATCTGGCGGCGGATGTGCTCGACCTGCTCGTCGACGATGTTGACCATGGTCCAGGTCGGCCGGCAGCCGGCGAGGTCGTGGAGGAAGTGCTCGAGGATCAGCTGGCCGTGCTCGGTGTGGAGCACCTCCGGATGCCACTGCACCCCGGCCAGGCGACGGTCGGTGTCCTCGAACGCGGCGACGGGCGTGACCCGCGTGGAGGCGAGCACGTCGAAGCCGGGCGGCGCCGCGACCACGGAGTCGCCGTGCGACATCCAGACCGTGTGGTCGGCGGGCAGGTCGGCGAGCAGGGTGCCGCCGCGGTCGACCTTCACCGGTGTGCGGCCGTACTCGCGGGCTCCGGTCGGCGAGACCGCGCCGCCCAGACCCTGTGCCATCAGCTGGAAGCCGTAGCACATGCCGAAGACCGGGACGCCCGCTGCGAAGACCGCGGGGTCGATCGCGGGGGCGCCGGCGGCGTACACCGACGAGGGGCCCCCGGACAGGATGATCGCCGCCGGCTCGCGCGCCAGCATCTCGGCCACCGGGATCGAGTGGGGCACGATCTCGGAGTAGACGCGCGCCTCGCGGACGCGGCGCGCGATCAGCTGGGCGTACTGCGCCCCGAAGTCCACGACGAGGACCAGATCGTGTTCCGCCTCGCCGGTAGCTCGCGACATGACCGCAGCCTATCCGCGTGGTGGCCCCACCCGGATCCGGACTCGCCCCGGGGGGTGCCCCGGGGCCCGGCCGATCAGGGAGCGAGGCCGGACCCCGGGTCCGGACTGCCGAAGCAGCGCCGGGGGTGGGCCGCGTCAAGGGAGGGAGTTCGACGACGCGACCCGACCCCTCAACGACGGGTGGCGGGGTGGGTTACGGGGCGGGTGACGGATCGGCGCGACCCCTGACCACCTCCTCGACGACGGCCACGAACGCGTCCCTCGCCGGGTCGGGGTGGCCGCGGAGCCAGGCGAGGGCGCTGGAGGAGTCCGGCAGGTCGGGCACCGGGACGATGGCGATGCCTGGGTGGCGGAAGTGCTCGGCGAACGGCGCGACCGTGGGATGGACCAACCGGCCCTGGGCGATCAGCAGCAGGAGCTCGGAGATGTCGGTGATCTCGATCTCGGAGTGGACGATCCGGCGCCCGCTCGGCGTCCAGCTCGGGCAGCTGGCCTCCGCCAGCTCCTCGGGTACGTCGTCGGGTCGCCGCACCGGGTAGTCGGCGAAGTCCTCCACGGAGACCTCCCGGCGACGGGCCAGCGGGTGGTCGGTCGCCACCATCACCACGCGACGGTCGCCCTCCGAGAGCAGCGGACCGATCACGAGGTCGGGCTGGTCGAGGGGGAGCCGGGTGACCGACAGCTGCACCTCGCGGCTGCGGAGCGGCCCGAGCCGGTCGTCGAACGGGGTGGTCGTCAGGCGCACCGACGCCCCGTCGTACGCGGCCTCGAAGCGCTTGATCGCGGCGGTCAGGACGGCGCTCCCGGACGCCGCGTTGAGGACGCCGACGCGGATCACCCCGGGCCCTGCTCCGCGGGCACGCGCGCGGTCGAGGGCCTCGTCGAGACCCGCGACGGCGACTCCGAGCTCGTCGCGCAGGGTCGCGCCGGCCGGCGTCAGCGTCACGACGCGGCTGGTGCGGTCGAACAGGCGACGGCCCCCGAGCTTGCGCTCGAGGGCGCGCAGCAGCTGGCTCACCCGCGACGTGGTCAGCCCGAGCCGTTCCGCGGTCCGCCCGAAGTGGAGCTCGTCGGCCAGCACCAGGAACAGCCGGATCTCGCGGAGCTCGATCTCGGCCATCGTGCAATCCTGCTACACGCTGCGTGCCCTGAACAGCCGTTGATGGCCGCGTGCCCGGCTGACACTGTCGGATCCATGAGCCCTGACACTCGGAAGACGAGCCCAGACACCCTCGACGCCCTCGGCGGCGCACCCATCGGCGCCTGGACGATCGATCCCGCGCACAGCGCGGTCACCTTCTCGGTCCGCCACCTCATGAGCAAGGTGCGCGGTCGGTTCACCGGCCTCGACGGCCGGATCGACGTCGGACCGACCGTGGAGCGCTGCGCGGTCGTGGCATCGGTGAGCACGGAGTCGGTCGACACCGGCACCGCGATGCGGGACGACGACCTCCGGTCGGACCGCTTCTTCGGGGCGGACGCCTTCCCGCGACTCGTCTTCACCAGCACCGCGGTCACGGCCCGCGACGGCCGCCTCTTCGTAACCGGTGACCTGACCATCCGCGACGTCACCCGCGAGGTCACCCTCGACGTCGACTTCCTCGGCCTCGACGAGACCGGGCTGCAGGGCGAGCCGCGGATCGGCTTCTCCGCCCGGACCCGCGTGCGTCGTTCCGACTTCGGGGTCGGCGGCGCGCAGGAGGGCGGCAAGGTGGTGGTCGGTGACGTGGTCGACGTCGACCTCGATCTCGAGGCCGCGATGGAGAGCGCGGGTGCGGCATGAGGGACCTCGTGCTCCAGATGGGCATCTCGATCGACGGCTACGTCTCCGGAGGCCCCGAGGGCGACATCGGCGCCGGAGGGCCGGAGCACCCGGACGTCGTGGCCAGGAAGCTCGCGTGGGTCACCGGCGCGGGCGTCCATGCGATGGGGCGGGCGACCTACGAGGAGATGGCCGGCTTCTGGCCGACGGCCAGCGGGGCGTACGCCGAGCCGATGAACGAGATCCCCAAGGTGGTGTTCTCCCGGACCCTCGACCGGGCCGACTGGCCGACCACGACGATCGCCGCCGGCGACCTCGCCGACGAGGTCGCCGCGCTCAAGGGCCGGCCCGGCGGCGACATCCTCGTGTACGGCGGCTACCGCCTCGCCCAGTCGCTCAGCCGGGCCCACCTCGTCGACGAGTACCGCCTGATCACCCGTCCGGTGGCGCTCGGGAGCGGCGAGCCGATGTTCAAGGACCTGCCGGCCGGGCTCCCTCTCACCCTCGTGGAGGCCACCTCGTACCCCGACGGGACGGTCATCAGCATCTACCGCAAGCCCGTGTGAGCATCGATCCGACACCACCGGGCACGAGGGACGCGATCCTCCACCCGACGATCGAAGGAGTCCGATGACCGACCCGAACGCCAAGGCCGTCGTCGACGAGCTGTTCCGGCGGCAGCAGGCGGACTTCGCCGGCGCCGACCTACAAGACCTGGTGGCCGAGAACTTGGTGAACCACGCGGCGGGACTCCAAGGTCGCGCCGGCTTGCAGCGCATCCTGCGCACCATCGAGGAGGACCTCGGACCGATCACGGTCGAGCAGCACCACCTCCTCGCAGAGGGCGACCTCGTCACCCAGCACCTCACCCTGCACGGGACGCACCGCGCGTCCACGATGCCCCTGCTCGCGAGCGTTCCCGCCTCCGGGCGGCCGGTCGCCTGGACGTTCATCCACCTCTGGCGGGTGGTCGACGGCGTGATCGTCGAGCACTGGGCCTGCCGCGACGACCTGGGGCTGCGCGAGCAGCTGCGCGACGAGGGAGGTAGCCGATGAGGACCCTGCACGTGGGGCTGCGGGTCGCGGACCTCGACCGCTCGCTGGCCTTCTACGCCGCTCTGGGCTACGAGGTCGTGGGCACCGTGCCCGAGACCGGGTTCGGGAGCCTGACGATGATCAAGCTCCCGGGAGACGAGTTCGTGGCCATCGAGCTGGTGCACGACAGTGGTCGAGGGGAGGTCGGGGTCGGTGGGCTCAACCACCTGGTGATCCAGGTCGAGTCGATGGACGACACCGTCGCGGAGCTCGCCGAGCGTGGGCTCGCGGTGGAGCCACCGGCGTCGCCGGACGGGTCGGCCGACTTCTGGACGGCGTGGGTCACCGACCCGGACGGCTACCGCATCGAGCTCGTGCAGTGGCCGGCCGGGCACGCCGACGGGATGACCGCCGCCGACCTCGGCGGCTAGGTCGCCCGCCGGGGTCAGCTGACGGCGACGATGGGGAGACGCAGTGCGCCGGGTGCGGAGGCCGGCACCACCGGGTGGGCCGGGGTCACCGCAGCGACCGGCGCGTACGTCGTACCCAGCGGCGGGCGGGGGTCGGCCTGGCCCTTGTTCGGCCAGTACGCCATCGCCCGCTCCGCCTGGGCGGTGATCGTCAGCGACGGGTTCACCCCGAGGTTCGCCGAGACCGCCGAGCCGTCGGCGATGTGGAGGCCGGGGTGGCCGTAGACCCGTTGGTAGCCGTCGATGACGCCGGTCTCGGGTGAGTCGCCGATCGCGCAGCCGCCCAGGAAGTGCGCGGTGAGCGGGCGGTTGAACGGCTCACCGATCGAGCCGCCCGGCTGGCCGCCCATCACCTCGGCCATCAGCCGCACAGCGCGGTTACCGGCGGGGATCCAGGTCGGGTTGGGCTCGCCGTGACCCTGCCGGCTGGTCAGGAAGCGCTTCCTCGTGCCGGGCACCGGCTTGGTGTAGGTCGTGATGGAGTTGTCGACGCTCTGCATGACCAGCGCGATCACCGTGCGCTCCGACCAGTGCTTGAGGTCGTAGAGGTCGCGGACGTTGCCGCGCTGCTTCCAGATCTCGCGCATCCAGGTGCGCCAGCGGGGGTCGGGACCGTCGCCGTCGGTGAGCACGGTCTGCATGAGCGACATGAAGTTGCTGCCCTTGCCGTAGCGGCACGGCTCGATGTGGGTCTTCTCGTCGGGGTGGAAGCTCGAGGTGATCGCCACGCCCTGCGTGTAGTCGACCGACGTGTCGGGTGCGATCGCGCCGACGATCGACTCGGAGTTGGTGCGCGAGAGGTGGCCCAGCCGCTCGGACAGCCCAGGCAGGTGGCCCTCGTCCTTCATCGCGTGCAGCAGGCGCTGGGTGCCGAGCGCGGAGGCGGCGAAGACGACCTGCTCGGCGGTGAAGACCCTGCGCGCCGTACGTCGTCCGATCTTGTCCTTGGTGAACTTCACGTGTACGTCGTACCCGTGGTCGGAGCGCGGCGCGACCCGCGTGACCGTGGTCAGCGGCAGGATCCGCGCGCCGTTCTGCTCGGCGAGGTACAGGTAGTTCTTCACCAGTGTGTTCTTGGCGTTGTGGCGACAGCCGCTCATGCACTCGCCGCAGCCGATGCACGTACGTCGGTCCGGCCCGGCGCCGCCGAAGAACGGGTCCTTCACGGCGGTGCCCTGCGCGTCGTCCGGGCCGCCGAAGAAGACGCCGACCGGGGTCGGGTGGAAGGTCTCGCCGACTCCCATCTCGGTGGCGACCTTCTCCATCACCTCGTCGGCGGGTGTGTGGAGCGGGTTCTCCACCACGCCGAGCATCCGCTTGGCCTGGTCGTAGTACGGCGCGAGCTCGGCCTTCCAGTCGGTCATGTGGGCCCACTGGCGATCGGTGAAGAAGGCGGGCAGCGGCTCGTAGAGGGTGTTCGCGTACACCAGCGAGCCGCCGCCGACGCCGGCCCCGGACACGATCACGCAGTCCTTGAGCGCGTCGATCCGCTGGATGCCGTAGCAGCCGACCTCGGGCCGGAACAGGTAGCGCTTGACGTCCCACGAGGTGTCGGCGAACTCGTCGTCGGCGAAGCGGGCGCCGGCCTCGATGACGCCGACCCGGTAGCCCTTCTCGGTGAGACGGAGTGCGGTCACCGAGCCGCCGAAGCCGGATCCGACGACGAGCACGTCGAAGTCGAAGCCCTCGCCGCCGTCGGTCGAGCCTTCCTGGTGGGTCGAGCCGGTCGAGACCATCAAGCGCGCCCCAGCTTCTTCAGCAGCCGCAGGTTGGTCGTCATCACCTTGCCGTAGGTCTCGTCGGAGAGCCCGAACGACGGCGCGATCCGCAGCAGGCGCTGGGTCGCGACCGACTGCGCCTCGGTGTAGCGCAGGACGCCCTCGCTGCCCTGGCGGCGGCCGAGCCCGGACTCACGCATGCCGCCCATCGGCGCCTCGAGGCTGCCGAAGGTCGCGGCGAAGGCCTCGTTGATGTTGACCGTGCCGCAGCGGATCTGCTTCGCGAGGTCACGGGCGCGCGACCCGTCCTGGCTGTAGATCGAGGCGTTCAGACCGTACTCGCCGGCATTGGCCCGGGAGACGGCGTCGGCCTCGTCGTGGAACCGGTACGCCGCGATCACCGGGCCGAAGGTCTCGTGGCCGAAGCAGGTCATCTCGGGGGTGACGCCCTCCAGGATGGTGGGCTCGTAGAAGAACGGGCCGAGGTCGGGCCGGGCGCGGCCGCCGGTCAGGACGCGAGCACCCTTGGCGACGGCGTCGTCGACGTGGGCCACCACCGTGTCGAGCTGGGCCTGGCTGATCAGCGAGCCCATGTCGTTGCCCCAGTCGAGGGTGGCGCCGAGGGTCATCGCCTCGGTGCGGGCGACGAACCGCTCGAGGAACCGGTCGTAGACCTGGTCGGCGACGAACAGGCGCTCCATCGAGACGCAGAGCTGGCCGGCGTTCGAGAACGCGGCGCGCACGGCTCCCTCGGCCGCCTTCTCGAGGTCGGCGTCGCGGAGCACCAGGATCGGGTTCTTGCCGCCGAGCTCGAGCGAGCAGCCGATCAGTCGGTCGGCGCAGCCCTTCGCGACGAGCTTGCCGGTGGCGGTCGAGCCGGTGAAGCAGATGTAGTCGGCGCGCGAGATGAGCTCGGGGCCGACCTCCGGGCCGGGGCCGGCGACGACCTGCCAGAGGTCCTTCGGGAAACCGGCCTGCTCGAGGAGCTCAGCGGCCAGCAGCGCGGACAGCATCGTCTGCGCGTCGGGCTTGGCGACCACCGCGTTGCCGGCGAGCAGCGCGGGGAGGCCGTCGCACAGCGCCATCGTGAACGGGTAGTTCCAGGGCGAGATGATGCCGACCACGCCCTTGGGGACCCGGTTGATCTCGACCCGGGTGAGCACCGGGAAGACGCCCCGGATGCGCCGGGTGTCGAGGTGCTGGTGGGCGGTGCGGCCGTAGTAGCGGGCCGTCAGCGCGATGTGGAGGGGCTCGTCGAAGGCGTGCTTGCGGGCCTTGCCCGACTCCCAGACGATCAGGTCGATGATCTCCTGCTGCCGGTCGAGCACGAGGTCGTGCAGCCGCAGGAGCGCCGCGGCCCGCACGTCGATCGGCGTACGCGCCCATTGCTCCTGAGCCTTGCGGGCACGCCGGAACGCCTCGTCGACGTCCGCCGCGGTCGACTGCGGGATGTGCGCGAGCGGCTGGTCGCCGAGCGGCGAGCGGACCTGGGCGGTCTGCCCGGAGGTGGCGACGAGCCGGGCGGTCAGGCCCGCCACGTAGCTGCGGTCGAGGGCGTACGAGGCGGTCGGGTCGTGCTCGGGGTCGTGGGGACCCTCGACGACCGGCCCGGAGGAGGGGTGCTGGGCGCTCATGTACCGAGAGTATGTCCACCCCCACCCCCGGGCTACCCCTGAGTAACAATCCTGAGACCCGGCCGGGGTCTCTCGGGTCCCACCAATCCCTGCTTCACCATGTGATGTAGGCGAGCATCGGGTTCTCGCGTCGAATTCGAGACGGGAAGACGCGCTCCACCACGTTCTCATGGTGAATCTGTTGCATCCGTTGTCCACTGCCGAGGCCCGGGACACCGTTGTCCACAGGAGGACGGCCACGCCAGGACGCGATGGGGTGCAAGGTGCGAGAACAGAGGGATGGATCCACTTCGGTTCATCTGTGAGCAGGACGGCTTCTTCACGCGCGCCATGGCTCGCGAGGTGGGGTACAGCGACCAGGCGATCAGTCTCATGGTGCGTACGAAGGTGTGGCATCGGTTCCGGCGCGGCTACTACTCCTTCACTGACATCTGGCAGTTCCTCGAGGATGCCGAACGCCATCTGGTCCGCTGCCGCGCGGTCCTGCACTCCCTAGGTGACGCGGTGGCCTTGAGCCATGTCTCTGGTGTCGTCGCGCACGGCATCGACACCTGGGAGATCGACCTGAGCCGGGTGCACGTCACCAGGCTCGACGGCGGGGCCGGACGAATCGAGGGTGACGTGGTCCATCACGTCGGCGTGTGCACCGAGGCGGACGTCGTCGTCGTCGATGGTCTCCGCACCCTTCCACCGACGCGGTGCGCGATCGAGTGCGGAGCCACGACCACTTCGGAGTCCGCACTCGTCGTCTTCAACTCCTTGTTGCAGCTCGGCCTCGCCGACCTCGACGGGCTACACCGGCAGTTCGGGCTCATGGGGTCGTGGCCCGGTGTGCGTCACCTCCACATCCCGATCCGACTTGCGCGCCCCGGGGCGGAAAGCATCGGCGAGTCCCGAGGCATCTGGTGCTTCTGGGTCGTGGGGATCCCTCGACCTGAGGTGCAGTTCGACGTGTGCGACTCGGACGGAATCGTGCGTGGCACCTGCGACTGGGGGTGGCCGGCCGCCCGCCTCCTCGGCGAGTTCGACGGCAAGATCAAGTACGGGCGTCTTCTGCGACCGGGGCAGCAGGCGGGCGATGTGGTCTTCGCCGAGAAGCGTCGCGAGGACGAGCTGCGCGAGCTCACCAGATTCGGGATGCTGCGCCTGATCTGGGCTGACTACCAACGCCCCCGCCTGATTCGGGAGCGCTTCGAGAGGCTGGCCCGTCGTACCGGCTGATCAGTCCTCATCCGTCTCAGCTTCATCATGTGATGTAGGCGAGCATCGGCTTCTCGCGTCGAATTCACCGGGTGAAGTGCGGCTACACCATGTGAACATGATGAAGCCGGGGCGGAAGGGATCGGGTCAGACGATCTCGGGGGCGCTGACGCGGGCCTCGTCGGCTTCCTGATCGGTGGGCATCTGCTGCGACTGGCGTTCGGCCTCGACGCGGCGCAGGTAGTGGTCGACCTCGTCGTCTCGGCGGGCGGGGGGCCAGCCGAGCTCGGCGGCCATCAGGTCGGCGGCGGCGCCGACCGCGATCGTGCCGCGGTCGAAGGTCTCGATCGAGATCCGCGTACGACGGGCGAGGACGTCGTCGAGGTGACGGGCGCCCTCGTGGGTGACGGCGTACACGATCTCGGCAGCGAGGTAGTCCTCGGTGCCCGGCAGGGGTGCGCCCAGCTCGGGGCGCGCCTCGATCAGCTCGAGCACCTCGTCGACCAGCCCGCCGTAGCGGCCGAGCAGATGGTCGATCCGGCCGACCTCGAGGCCCGAGCGCCGCGCGAGCGCGACGCGCTGGTTGGTGCGGGTCAGGAAGGTGTCGGCGCCCACGAGCGGGACCCGCTCGGTGTGGGACGGCGCCACGCCGGGCCACCCGGCCACCGCCAGGTCGACGGCGTCGCGCGCCATGATCCGGTACGTCGTGAGCTTGCCGCCGGCGATCAGCACCAGCCCCGGCACGGGGCTGGTGACCGTGTGCTCGCGCGAGACCTTCGTGGTGACCGACCGGGCCTCCCCCTCGCCCGCGGAGCCGACCCCGCGTCCCGCCTTGCCGGCCAGAAGCGGCCGCAGCCCGGCGTAGACCCCTTCGACGTCGTCGTGGTCGAGCGGGAAGCGGAGCAGGCTGTTGACGTGGTGGAGCAGGTAGTCGATATCGGCGCGCGAGGCGGCGGGGTGGGCCAGGTCGAGGTCCCAGGCGGTGTCGGTGGTGCCGATGATCCAGTGCCGTCCCCACGGGATCACGAAGAGCACCGACTTCTCGGTCTTGGTGACGAAGCCGCACTCCGACCGGATCCGGTCGCGCGGCACGACGAGGTGGATCCCCTTGCTGGCCTCGACGTCGAGGGCCAGGTCGCCGCCGAGCAGTCGCTGCACCTCGTCGGTCCACACGCCCGCGGCGTTGACCACGACCCGCGCCCGCACCTCGAGGTCGGCGCCGCTCTCCAGGTCGCGAGCCTGCACGCCGACCACGCGATCGCCGTCGCGCAGGAAGCCGGTGACCCGGGTGCGGGTCGCGACGACCGCTCCGTGGTGCGCAGCCGTGCGGGCCAGGGTCACCACCAGCCGGGCGTCGTCGACCTGGCAGTCGAAGTAGCGGATCGCGCCCGTCAGCTGGTCGGTACGCAGGTCGGGGGCCATCCGCGCGACCTGCTTGCGGAACAGGTGCTTGTGCTTGGGCACGCCCATGTCGTACTTGCCGGCCATCGCCAGCGCGTCGTACAGAGCGAGCCCCGCGCCGACGTAGGGCCGCTCGACGGTGCGGTGCAGCGGGTAGAGGAACGGCACCGGCTTGACCAGGTGGGGCGCGAGCCGGGTCAGCAGCAGGCCGCGCTCCTCCAGCGCCTCTCGCACCAGCGCGAAGTCGAACATCTCCAGGTAGCGCAGGCCCCCGTGGATGAGCTTGCTCGACCTCGACGACGTCCCGCTGGCGAGGTCTCGCTGCTCGAGCAGCCCGACGGTCAGCCCGCGCGAGACGGCATCGAGGGCCGCACCGGTGCCGACCACCCCGCCACCCACGACGAGGACGTCGAGCGGCGGCGCAGGATCCTCCGCCGTCGTCGCCGCCATCGCCTCCAGCGCGCCTGCACGAGAGGTCGGGTCGAGGGCACTTGACGGGGGCACGACACGATCCTCTCAACACGCGGGATCCGTGCGCCGCCCGGAGGTCACGGCACCGCCGCCCCACCCGCCACGACACGACTCTCGGACTAGACGAGCGAAGAGGCGGTCGACCCGCTTTGATGGACCCCGTGGACGAAGAGGTCGTCGCGCTCTACGACGACGGGGGACGTCCGGCAGGGAGCGCCCCTCGTTCGGTGATGCGCGCGCAGAATCTCCGCCACGCGGCCACCGGCGTGGTCGTCCGCGACCCCTGGGGACGCGTCTACGTGCACCGCCGGACCCAGACCAAGGACGTCTATCCCGCCCACTGGGACTTCACCGCTGGTGGCGTCCTGCTCGCCGACGAGGACCCCCTCGAGGGCGCCCGGCGCGAGCTCGCCGAGGAGCTCGGCGTCACCAGCGACCTCGAGCCGCTCGGCGAGGCGGACTACGCCGACGCGCACACGTCGTACCACGCGTTCCGCTACCTGACGACCTGGGACGGGCCGATCACCCCGCAGGCCTCCGAGGTCGCGTACGGCGCGTGGCTGAGCACGGAGCGGCTGCTCGAGCGGCTCGCCGACCCCGAGATCGCGTTCATGCCCGACACCGTCGCCCTCTTCGCCGGCTGGCTGCGCGACCGCGCGGCCCACGTGTCGGATCCGGTCGAGGGGTGGGACTCCGTCTCGACCATCGTCGAGGACCGCTGGCTCGACCGGGTGCCGAAGTACCCCGACGCGGCCGCACGCCTCACCCACGAGACCCGGCTGATGCCGCGGCTCGCTCCGCTCCTGCCGCTCGAGGTCCCCGTGCCGATCCTCCTCGAGGAGGAGCCGCTGCGGGTGCGACACCTGCTGGTCGCCGGCAAGCCCGCGGCCGAGCAGGCCCTGACCGCCGACGACGGGCGGCGGATGGGCGAGTTCCTCCGGGCGTTGCACGACATGCCGGTCAACATCTACGTCGAGTCCGGCGTCCCCGACCGGGTCGCGGCGCGCTCCGAGCTGCTCTCCACCCTCGACCGGCTGCTCCACCGCGTGCTGCCGCTGACCCCGGCCGAGCTGCACGATCCCGGCCGCGAGCTGCTGCGGCGGATCGCGCTGGCAACGCCGACCACCCTCATCCACGGCGACCTCGGTGCTCACCACCTGCTGGTCCGCGACGACCGGCTCGCCGGCGTCATCGACTGGTCCGACGCCCGGGTCGGCGACCCCGCCGTGGATCTCGGCTGGGCACTGTTCGCCACACCCGAGCCGTTCGCAGAGGCGGCCGCCACGGCGTACGGCGTGAGCGACGACGAGCTCTCGCGGGCGCTCGACTGGCACCGCCTCGTCCCGTGGTACGACGTGCTGTGGGGCCAGGCGGCCGGCGGCCCGGAGTTCGTGGGATCCGGCCTCGCAGGCATCGCCGCGCGGTTGACCACCTGACGCGGCAGGAGCCCGTCAGCGCGGGACGACGAGCCGCGACTCGTAGGCGAACACCACGGCCTGCACCCGGTCGCGGAGCCCGAGCTTGGCCAGGATCCGGGCCACGTGCGTCTTGACCGTGGCCACCGAGACGAACAGCTCGGTTGCGATCTCGGCGTTGCTGCCCCCCGCAGCCATCGCCTTGAGCACCGTGACCTCGCGGTCGGTCAGCCGGGCCAGCTCGTCGGCAAGGGACCGCTGGTCGACTCCCCCCACGAGCGCGGAGAGCAGCCCGCGCACCGCCTGCCGGTCGAGATCGAGCAGGAGCGGGGTCCGGTCGACCCGGGTGTCCTGGTCGGGCACCGGCCACGCGGTCGTGATGGTCATGTCGAGAGATCCCCCTGATGTCCGAGCACGTCATCGACCGTCGGCCGCACAACCCCCAAGGAGCACCACGCGCCGTCGTACGGACAACCGCGGAGGACAAATTCTCTAGGAGATCACGAGCTCGATCCGCTGGAACTCCTTGAGCTCGGTGTAGCCCGTGGTCGCCATCGCGCGCCGCAGGGCACCGACGAGGTTCATCGTGCCGTCGGCGACGCGGGACGGGCCGAAGAGGATCTCCTCCAGGGTGCCGACCGTGCCGATCTCGACCCGCTCGCCGCGCGGGAGCTCGGCGTGGTGGGCCTCGGCGCCCCAGTGGAAGCCCTGGCCGGGGGCGTCGCTCGCGCGGGCGAACGGCGAGCCGATCATCACCGCGTCCGCGCCGCAGGCGATGGCCTTCGCGATGTCACCGCTGCGGCCGATCGAGCCGTCGGCGATGACGTGCACGTAGCGACCGCCGGACTCGTCCATGTAGTCGCGACGCGCGCCGGACACGTCGGCCACCGCGCTGGCCATCGGCACCGAGACCCCGAGCACGGTGCGGGTGGTGTGGGCCGCTCCACCGCCGAAGCCGACGAGCACGCCCGCCGCGCCGGTGCGCATCAGGTGCAGGGCCGCCTGGTACGTCGCGCAGCCGCCGACGATCACCGGCACGTCGAGCTCGTAGATGAACTCCTTGAGGTTGAGCGGCTCCGCCTGGGCACTGACGTGCTCGGCGCTGACCGTGGTGCCCCGGATCACGAACATGTCGACGCCCGCGTCGACCACGGTCTTCGCGAACTCCTTGGTGCGTTGGGGGCTCAGCGCACCGGCCACGGTCACCCCTGCGTCGCGCATCTGCCGCAGCCTCTCGGAGATCAGCTCGGCCTTGACCGGCTCGGCGTACATCTCCTGCATCCGGCCGACCGCGGTCGGGCCGTCGAGCTCGGCGACCTCGGCGAGCAGGTCGGACGGGTCGTCGTACCGGGTCCAGAGGCCCTCGAGGTTGAGCACGCCGAGACCGCCATGACGGCCGAGCGCGATCGCGGTGTCCGGCGACATCACGGAGTCCATCGGGGCGGCGACGATCGGCAGCTCGAACCGGTAGGCGTCGATCTGCCAGGCGATGCCGACCTCCTCGGGGTCGCGGGTGCGCCGGCTCGGGACGATCGCGATGTCGTCGAAGGAGTAGGCACGGCGCCCGCGCTTGGCGCGGCCGATCTCGATCTCGCTCACCGCAGCAGGGTATCGACGTCAACCGGTGTCTCCGGACGCACACCGTCGGCGGGTAAAGGATCCGCCGTTCCTCCGCGGAGGAGGGGGTCCTCCTGCGACCGTTCTCGTGCCACTCGTGAACGGAGCCCGACATGCCTTTCCCCCCCGAGAGGCGGCGCGGCAGCCGGCTCGTCGGGGGGATCCTGGCACTCGCCACCTCCGTCAGCCTGGTCGGCCTGGCCGCGCCGTCCCACGCGGACGACGACTACCCGTACGCGGGTCTCGGCCAGTGCCCGCTGGTACCCCTGCCACCGCACTCGACGCAGACCAAGCCCGGCCACCACAAGCCCGGAGACAACAAGCCCGGAGACAACAAGCCCGGGAACGCCGGACCGCACAAGCCCGGAGGCACGGCCCCGTCGGGCCCGACCGCCCCGCCGAGCAACCCGCCACGGGTGTGCGCCAAGCACATCTGGTTCTACAACGGCACCTACGGCGACCCGTGGGGCTTCGCGCTGCGCAACTGCACGAGCTTCGTGGCGTGGCGGCTGCGCACCACGAACGGGATGACCGACTTCACCAACCACCTCGCCGGCGGGTCCTTCGGCAACGCCGAGCAGTGGGACGACAACGCGCTCGCGCTCGGCTACCTCGTCGACGACCAGCCGGCCGTCGGCGCCGTCGCCCAGACCGACTCCGGCCGGGTCGGCCACGTCGCGTGGGTCTCGGCCGTGGGTGAGGGCACCGTCACCGTCGAGGAGTACAACTACCTCGTCGCCGGCGGGTACGACGTGCGCACGGTGCCGACCTCCGACTTCCGCTACCTGCACCTCGACGACGTCTCGCCCGACCCGAGCCTCGGCTCCACCCGGGCCGGCGCCACCACGGCCGCGGCCGGTGGCGGTGTCTGGACCGCGCGCACCACTGCCGCGGGCGACCTCACCGTGCGCCCGGTGTCGGGGCACGTCGTACGTCTCGGGGACCGCGGTGAGTGGTCGACGCACGCCGCGCCGACCGTCGCCGCCGACACCCTCGGTCGCACCTGGGTGGCCGCGGTGTCGAAGGACGGGCAGGTCCTGACCGCCCACACCCGCGGCGACCTGCTCACGTGGACGACCCCGCGCGCCGTCCGCGGCGGTCCGTGGTCGGCCACCGCCAGTCCCACCCTGGCCCTGGACGGTCAGGGACGCGTGCGGCTGCTCACCGTCTCGGCCTCCGGAGACCTCGTCGAGCGCCACACGGTCGGGGTCAGCACGGACCGCTGGACCCGCGGCGACCGGGTGGGGATGCCCGGCTCGTGGTCGACCCACACCGCTCCAGCGGCGACGACCGATGCCCGGGGCCGGCTGTGGGTCGCGGCCGTCACCCGCGGAGGTCTCCTCCAGACGCGCCACGCCGACGACCGGGGCCGCGCCTGGACCAGGTTCCAGGCGGTGGACCACCGCACCTGGTCCGCGACCTCGAGCCCCGCGCTCACCCTCGCCGACGACGGACGCCTCTGGCTGAGCTCGGTGACCGCACGCGGTGGCCTCTACGTGCGCCACACCGACGCCGGCGGCGCCACCTGGCACACCGCCCAGCGGGTGACCGGCACATGGTCGCCGTACTCCTCGCCCGCGACCATGGTCGACCCGCGCGGCCGGCTGTGGCTGGCCGCCGTGCGGACCGACGGCTCGGTCCCCGTTCGGTGGGCCGACCCCGGCTCGGTGCGCTGGCACGCCGAGGGCGTCGGCCCCGGTACGTCGGTCACGGCCAGCCCGTCATTCCTCCCGCTGCGCACCGGTGGGGTGCGGGTCGGCAGCGTCGGCCCCACCGGCGCTCCGGTATGGGCACGCACGGGCGCACCGAGGGTGATCGCCCCGCTGGGCACGGGGGCGCACGCCGGTGGGTTCGCCGCGACGCTCGCGCTGATCCTCCACCTCTGACCGGCGCGTGACCGGCGACCTCAGCCGACACGTACCTCGTCGCCCACGCGGACGGCGCCGGGCTCGACGACCTCGAGGTACACGCCCAACGACATCTCGCGCGTGACCGTGAGCGCCTTGAGCCAGCGGCCGTCGCGCGGGAGTCCCTCCTGGGCGATGTCGATCATCCGGCAGCGCTCGATCCGCTCGACCGGGCTCAACCGCACCCCGCCGATGCGGAGGGGGCCGGTCCAGGTCTCCTCGACGAACGCCTCGTCGGTCTCGACCACGAGGTTGGGCCGGATCCGGCGCCGGTCGGCGTCGACGCCGAGGTGCTCGGCACACCATCGCAGCGACGCCGTGCCGACCAGGGAGACCGCGCCTGCGTCGAAGAACGGCGTCGTCGTCTCCGGCAGGACCCGGACGTCGTCACCCATGGCCTCGGTCAGCGCGAGGTCGAGGTCGTCGCCCGGCGCCGCCCACTCGGCGCCCCGGCCACGCACCACGACGCCGTCGGACGTCGTACGGGAGGAGAACTCGAACACCTCGTCGCGGCGCCGGAACCTCCGCGAGTGCTTGCCGGTGGCCAGCTTCCCGTCGCCGTCGACGACCGCGTACGCGCGGTCTCCGACGAGCCCCCGGGGCTCGACGTCGACGGCCGCCAGTGACTCCCCACCCATCGCCTTGACCGGGTAGCGGCGGATCTCCAGGAGCGTCGGCACGGCCACGCACCGAGGCTAACCCGGTCATCCCCCACACTGGTGGAGTGATCCCGCGTGAGTTCGCCCGGTCGCTGCGCGACGCCGGGCTGACCTGGGCGCCGGTGAAGGGCGACTGGTTCGTCATCCCCGACCACGGGCTCGACGACCTCGAGTTCGTCGTCAGCGACATGGTGGTCGAGACCCGCAGGATGGCGCTGGGCCGTCAGATGCTCGCCTTCAACGGCACGACCGAGTGGGCGATGGACATGCTGGCTGCCTCCGAGGCCCTCTGGCTGCCGCGGGAGGACCAGCTGCGCGACGCGCTCGGCGAGGCGTTCATGTCGCTCGAGCTGATCCCCGGTGCGACGTCGGGGTTCGCGGTCACGCTTCTCATCGGCGACACCGAGCAGCGCTTCGTCGACGTGGAGGTCGAGACGGCGTACGCCCGCGCCCTGCTGGCTCTGCTCGCGTCGTCGGCCTAGCGGCCGGAGTAGTTGGGCGCCTCGACGGTCATCTGGACGTCGTGGGGGTGGCTCTCGGCCAGCGACGCCTGGGTGATCCTGACGAACCGGCCCTTGTCCTGCAGGTCGGCGATGCTCCGCGCGCCGACATAGAACATCGACTGGTTGAGCCCCCCGAGGAGCTGGTGGGCGACCGCACCGAGCGGACCGCGGTAGGCCACCTGGCCCTCGATGCCCTCGGGCACGATCTTGTCGTCGCTGGTGACCTCGGCCTGGAAGTACCGGTCCTTGGAGTAGGACTTCTTGCCGCGGCTCGACATCGCGCCAAGGGAGCCCATGCCTCGGTAGGACTTGTACTGCTTGCCGTTGACGAAGACCAGCTCGCCGGGTGACTCCTCGCAGCCGGCGAGGAGCGAGCCGACCATCACAGAGTCGGCACCGGCCACGATCGCCTTCGCGATCTCGCCGGAGTGCTTGAGGCCGCCGTCGGCGATCACGGGCACGCCCGCCGGCTTGGCCGCCATGCAGGCCTCGTGGACGGCGGTGACCTGGGGTACGCCGACCCCGGTGACCACGCGCGTCGTGCAGATGGAGCCGGGGCCGACGCCCACCTTGACCGCGTCAGCGCCGGCGTCGATGAACGCCTGCGCGCCGGCCGTCGTGGCGACGTTGCCACCGATCACCTGCACGTGCTTGGTCGCGGGGTCGGTCTTGAGCCGCTCGACCATCTCGAGCAGGAGACGGACGTGGCCGTGGGCGGTGTCGGCGACCAGCACGTCGACCCCGGCCTCGACGAGGGTGGTCGCGCGCTGCCAGGCGTCGCCGAAGTAGCCGATGGCCGCGCCGACGAGCAGCCGGCCGTCACCGTCGTACGACGCCTGCGGGAACTGCTCGCCCTTGACGAAGTCCTTCACCGTGATCAGGCCGCCGAGGCGGCCCTCGTCGTCGACGAGCGGGAGCCGCTCACGCTTGTGCTTGCGGAGCAGCAGGGTGGCCTCGTCGCGGGAGATCCCGAGGCGGCCGGTGATCAGCGGCATCGGCGTCATGATCTCGTCGACCTTGGTGGTCGCCCACTCCGCCACCGGGGTGAAGCGCAGGTCGCGGTTGGTGATGATGCCGAGCAGCTGCTGGTCGAGGTCGACGACGGGGAGGCCGGAGACGCGGTACTCACCGCAGATCCGGTCGAGGTCCTCCAGGGTCGCGTCGGGGCCGATGGTGACGGGGTTGGAGATGATCCCGGTCTGGGTGCGCTTGACGAGGTCGACCTGGTAGGCCTGGTCCTCGATCGAGAGGTTGCGGTGGAGAACGCCGATGCCGCCCTCGCGGGCCATCGCGATCGCCATCCGGCTCTCGGTGACGGTGTCCATCGCGGCGCTGACCAGCGGCGCGCGGAGGGTGATCTCGCGCGTCAGCCGGGTGGAGGTGTCGATGTCGGAGGGCGCGATCTCGGAGTATCCGGGAAGCAGCAGCACGTCGTCGTAGGTGAGCCCCATCGGGGCGAACTTCTCGGGCAGCTCCTGGGGTGGCTCCATTCCCAGATCCTACCGGCCGGGATCTGGGCGATCTCGGCGAACCCCTGCGCGTCGCGCGGCGTCGTACCTGGAAACAAGGCACACGGGGAAGAACCACCTGGAGCAGCTCGTCGTGGCGATCTCGGTCGCCGTCGTACGTGGCGGGCACCTCGAGTACTCCAGGCCCCGGACGACCCGATGGAGGACACCGTGAAGACACTGATCGCCAACGGCGCGGCCGCTGCGGCGGGTGCGCTGACCCTAGCGACGCTGGCTGCGGCACCGGCATCCGCCGAGGTCCGGCAGATGCACGACCCGGTCGGAGACGGCGCGGGCGGAGGGAACGGCGACGTGAAGTGGCTGCGACTGGGCTACGGCCCCGAGCGGCTCCGGGTGACCATCAAGCTGCCCGCCTCGGGCGACCCGGCGTACTACCAGGACCTGTACCTCGACACCTGGCCGAAGCACCCCGGCCCGGAGGTGCTGATCAGCACGAACGGCGACTGGGAGGGCTGGAGCATCAGCCGCGGAGGCGGCTGGGAACCGGGCCGCGGCGTGGAGACCTGTCGGAGTCGCCCCCTGGCCGTGGACTACGACCCGGGGCACCACCGTGTGCACTACACGGTGCCCCGCACCTGCCTCAAGCCGCACGACAAGGCCCAGCCGCCCAAGATCCGGGCCTCGCTGGTCACTCGAGGAGAGACCGAGCGGGCCTACGACTGGGTGCCCGGGGTCAGGACGTTCGGTCGCTGGATCCACTGGAAGTAGCCCGCCCGCCGACCCGGCGTTTCGACGACGCCGGAAGGCACCGACCCGGCGCTCGAGCGTCGCGGAAATGCAGCGACCCGGCGACTCCGTTTCACGGAATCGCCGGGTCGGCGTGCTGAGGCGTCAACCACACGCCGGGTCAGCGTGCTCGGACGTCACGCAAACGCCAGGTCAGTGGCCGTGGCCGTGCCCGTGACCGGCGGCGGCCGCGGGCTCCTCGTCCTCGGGCTTCTCGACGATCAGCGTCTCGGTCGTCAGCAGCATGCCGGCGATCGAGGTGGCGTTGACCAGCGCGGAGCGGGTCACCTTGACCGGGTCGAGGACGCCCTGGGCGACCAGGTCGCCGTACTCGCCGGTGGCGGCGTTGTAGCCCTCACCGACCTTGCCCTCGCGGACCTTGGTGACGATGACATAGCCGTTCTCGCCGCCGTTCTCGGCGATCCAGCGCAGCGGCTCGTCGGCCGCCGTGCGGACGATGCGCACGCCGGCGGCCTCGTCACCGGTGAGGCCGAGGTCGCCGTCGAGCACGGAGACCGCGTGGATCAGCGCGGAGCCACCGCCGGGGACGATGCCCTCCTCGATCGCGGCGCGCGTCGCGGAGACGGCGTCCTCGATGCGGTGCTTCTTCTCCTTCAGCTCCACCTCGGTGGCGGCGCCGACCTTGATCACGCACACGCCGCCGGCCAGCTTGGCGAGACGCTCCTGGAGCTTCTCGCGGTCCCAGTCGGAGTCGGTGTTCTCGATCTCGGCCTTGATCTGGTTGACGCGGCCCTCGACCTCGCCCGCGTCGCCGGCTCCGTCGATGATCGTCGTGTTGTCCTTGGTGACGACCACGCGGCGGGCGGAGCCGAGCACGTCGAGACCGACCTGGTCGAGCTTGAGGCCGACCTCGGGGGCGATCACCTGGGCGCCGGTGAGCACCGCGATGTCCTGCATCATCGCCTTGCGGCGGTCGCCGAACGCGGGGCTCTTGACCGCGACGGCGTTGAACGTGCCGCGGATCTTGTTGACCACCAGCGTCGACAGGGCCTCGCCGTCGACGTCCTCGGCGAGGATGAAGAGCGGCTTGCCGGCGGCGATGACCTTCTCGAGCAGCGGGAGCAGCTCGCCGATCGCCGAGATCTTGCCCTGGTGCAGAAGGATGTAGGGGTCGTCGAGGACCGACTCCATGCGCTCGGGGTCGGAGACGAAGTACGCCGAGATGTAGCCCTTGTCGAACTGCATGCCCTCGGTGAACTCCAGCTCGGTGCCCATGGTGTTGGACTCCTCGACGGTGATCACGCCGTCCTTGCCGACCTTGTCGAAGGACTCCGCAAGCAGCTCGCCGATCAGGGCGTCGCGGCTGGAGATCGTGGCCACCGAGGCCATGTCCTCCTTGGACTCGACCTCGCGGGCGGCGTCGCGCAGCGCGTCGCCGACGGCCTCGGCCGCGGCGTCCATGCCGCGCTTGAGCCCCATCGGGTTGGCGCCGGCGGCCACGGCTCGCAGGCCCTCGTGGACCATCGACTGAGCCAGCACGGTCGCGGTCGTCGTGCCGTCACCGGCGACGTCGTTGGTCTTGGTCGCGACCTCCTTGGTCAGCTGGGCGCCGAGGTTCTCGAACGGGTCGTCGAGCTCGACCTCACGCGCGACGGTCACGCCGTCGTTGGTGATCGTGGGGGCGCCCCACTTCTTGTCGAGGACGACATAGCGGCCCTTGGGGCCGAGGGTCACCTTGACCGCGTTGGCGAGCGCGTCGACGCCGCGCTCCAGGGAGCGGCGGGCGCTCTCGTCGAACTCAAGAATCTTGGGCATCAGATGGTTCCTTCGAAGAACGGGGTGGAAGAGGACGGGTCGTGCGCCCCCGCACGTGACTCAGCACGGCGTGGGGCACACGACCCGGTTGATCAGGAAACGACTGCGAGGACGTCGCGCGCCGAGAGGATGAGGTAGTCGTCGCCGCCGTACTTCACCTCGGTGCCGCCGTACTTGCTGTAGATGACCTTGTCGCCCACGGCCACGTCGAGCGGGACGCGGTTGCCGTTGTCATCGATGCGCCCCGGGCCGATCGCCTGGACCTCGCCCTCCTGGGGCTTCTCCTTGGCGGTGTCGGGGATGACCAGGCCGGAGGCCGTGGTCTGCTCAGCCTCGAGAGGCTTGACCACGATCCGGTCCTCGAGGGGCTTGATGTTGACCGACACGATGCCGACCTCCACTTTCTCCACTGTGTTTCGGACTCGGGAGCAGCGGCTCCCGGACGTTGGAGCCTGCGGTGACGTACGCCGTCGCGGGGGTCGTACGTCGTGGCAAGCGTTGGCATTCTCGGGTCGAGAGTGCCAGAACCGAAACTAGCACTCACCTGGCACGAGTGCCAACGTGCCCCCTGCCGCGCGTGGTCGGGGCGGCGTAGCGTGCCCAGCGCAGCGCCAGTCCCGCCCGCGCCACCACCAGGAGCACCCATGCCCGTCCTGTCCGACCTGACCGACGCCCTCGCCTCCGGCCGCGTCGAGATCGTGGACCTGACCGCCCGCCTCACCGCCGAGACGCCGGTCATCGCGCTGCCGCCGGAGTTCGGGCAGACCGCGCGCTTCGAGCTCGACGAGATCAGCCGGTACGACGACCGCGGGCCCGCGTGGTACTGGAACAACTTCCGCAGCGGCGAGCACACCGGCACCCATCTCGACGCCCCGAACCACTGGGTCACCGGTCGCGAGGGCAGCGACGTCGCCGACATCCCGGTGTCGCGGCTGATCAGGCCCGTCGTGGTGCTCGACTTCAGCGCCGAGTGCGCCGCCGACGCCGACTTCCTGCTCGAGGTCGACCACATCCGGGCCTGGGAGGCCGAGCACGGCGCCCTGCCCGACGGCGGATGGATGATCTATCGCACCGGCTGGGACGCGCGGTCCGACACCCAGGAGCGGTTCATCAACGCCGACGAGACCGGCCCGCACACGCCCGGCATGAGCATCGAGTGCGCGCGCTGGGTGGCCGAGGAGGCGCCGGTGGTCGGGGTCGGGGTCGAGACCGTCGGCACCGACGCGGGTGCCGCCCACTCCTTCGACCCGCCGTTCCCCTGCCACTCCTATCTGATGGGCAGCGGCAAGTACGGCCTCACCCAGCTCCAGAACGTCGCGCTGCTGCCGGCCACGGGCGCGGTGCTGGTGGTCGGTCCGCTGCCGATCGTGACCGGCTCCGGATCACCCGCGCGCGCCGTGGCGCTGGTCGAGCGCTGAGACGAGGAGTGGCCGTGCGCGTCTCGGACGCGGTCGGGCAGGCGTTGGTCCGGGCCGGCGTGGACCACGTCTTCGGTGTGGTCGGCTCCGGCAACTTCGACGTCACCAACGCGATGGTGGCCGCGGGTGCGCGGTTCGTCGCGGCCCGCCACGAGGCCGGCGCCACCACGATGGCCGACGCCTACGCCCGGGTCTCGGGTCGGGTCGCTGCGGTCACCGTGCACCAGGGGTGTGGGCTGACCAACGCCATGACCGGGCTCGCCGAGGCGGCCAAGAGCCGGACGCCCCTGGTCGTCGTCGCCGCCGAGGCGACCGAGCCCCGGTCCAACTTCTACGTCGACCAGCCGGCGCTGGCGCGCGCCGTCGGGGCCATGCCGCTGCGCGTGGACAGCCCCGAGGAGGCCGTCGCCCGCGCGGTCGAGGCCGTGCGGCTGGCGGTGACCGAGCGTCGTACCGTGCTGCTGAACCTGCCGTTGTCGGTGCAGGGGCTCGAGGTCGCCGTGGTCTCGACAGGCTCGATCGGCGCTCCGTCGGTCGAGCTCCCCCCGTTGGACGGGGACGGGGTCGAGCGCCTGGCCGAGGCCGTACGGCGTGCCGAGCGGCCGGTGTTCGTGGCCGGGCGCGGCGGCCGCTCGTTCGGCCCGGAGCTGCGCGAGGTCGCGGCGCGGTCGGGCGCCCTGCTGGCCGAGTCGGCCGTCGCCAAGGGGCTGTTCCACGACGACGCCTGGTCGCTGGGAGTCTCGGGCGGCTTCGCCTCTCCCCTGGCCTGCCGGCTGATCTCCGACGCCGACCTGATCGTCGGCTGGGGGTGCGCCCTCAACATGTGGACGATGCGTCACGGCACGCTGATCGCCCCCGACGCCACCGTCGTGCAGGTCGACGACACCGCCGAAGCGCTCGGCGCCCACCGCGACCTCGCGTTCGGCGTCCTCGGCGACGTCGGCCTGACAGCGCGCGCGCTGCTGGACGCGCTGCCCGAGGCCCGGCCCGGCTACCGCAGCGAGGAGATGCGCCGCCGGCTCGACGCCGGTCCGCTGCGCTGGAACGACGTGCCCTACGACGACCTCACGTTCGGCGGGTTGATCGACCCGCGCACCCTGACCCGAGACCTCGACGCCCTCCTGCCCGACGACCGGGTCGTCGCCGTCGACTCCGGCAACTTCATGGGCTACCCGGCCTCCTTCCTCCGCGTCCGCGACCACCACTCCTTCTGCTTCACCCAGGCCTTCCAGTCGATCGGGCTCGGGCTGGCGACCGCGATCGGGGCGGCCGTGGCCAGCCCGGGACGGCTCACCGTGGCGGCGCTCGGCGACGGCGGTGCGCTGATGTCGGCTGCCGAGCTGGAGACCGTCGTCCGGCTCGGCCTCGACCTGCTGGTCGTCGTCTACGACGACCACGCCTACGGCGCGGAGGTCCACCACTTCGGCCCCGACGGGGCCGTCCTCGACACGGTCGTCTTCCCCGACACCGACCTCGCCGCGATCGGCCGCGGCTACGGGTTCCACGGCGTCACCGTGCGCGCCCCCTCCGACCTCGACGAGGTGCGGGCCTGGCTCGATGCCGGACGGCCGCGGCCGATGCTGGTCGACGCCAAGGTGGCCGACCAGGAGCCGTCGTGGTGGCTCGAAGAGGCGTTCCGCGGCCATTGACGGCTGATGGACCGGACCGGGCCTGTTCCGGCTGCGAGGATGCACGCGTGGACCTCGAGACCTTCCGCTGGCTGCTGACCGACGAGGGTCAGGACCTGCTGGCCGCGGCGACGGCGGCCGAGGGCACTCCCCTACAGGTGCAGGCGGCCCTGCGCGAGACGGCGACGGCGGACCAGGTGACGGCGGCACTGGGCCAGGTGGAGCTCCGGGGGCACGCCGTAGCGAAGCTCGGTGACGACGCAGCGCGGATGTACTTCACCCGGGACGGGCTCGAGCAGGCCACGCGCACCGCTGTCGCGACCCACCGCGCCGCCCGGGTCGCGGTGGCCGGGCCCAGCGTGGTCGACCTGACGTGCGGCATCGGGGGCGACCTGGTCGCGTTCGCCCGGGCGGGGCTGACCACGGCCGGCATCGACGTCGACCCGCTGCGGGTCGAGATCGCCCGAGCCAACCTGGCGGCGCTCGGGCTCGGGGGCGCGGTCAGCGTGGCCGACGGGACCACCCTCGACGTCTCGCCGTTCGGCACGGCGTACGCCGACCCCGCCCGCCGCAGCGGCCGGGGGCGCAGCTTCCGGGCCGACGACTGGACGCCTCCCTGGACCTTCGTCGAGTCGCTGCTCACCGGTCGTGCCTGCGTCAAGGTCGCGCCGGGGATCCCCCACTCGCTGGTGCCCGACGGTGCCGAGGCCGAGTGGGTCAGCGACCACGGCGAGGTGAAGGAGGCAGCGCTCTGGTCGCCGCGCCTGGCGACCGTCGTACGTCGGGCCACCGTGATCGGGCGAGGCGGGCTGGCGACCCTCACCGACGAGGACGACCCGGGGGCCGAGGTCGGCGGCATCGACGAGTTCCTCTACGAGCCCGACGGCGCCGTGATCCGGGCCGGGCTGGTGACCGCCGTCGCGGCCGGCGTCAACGGCCACCTGCTCGACCGCAGGATCGCCTACGTGACGGGTCCGGACTCGTTCCGTACGCCGTTCGCACGCGGCTACCGGGTCGTGGAACGTCTGCCCTTCCGCGAGCGCTACCTCAAGACCGCCCTGCGCGAGCGAGGGATCGGCACGCTGACGATCAAGAAGCGCGGCGTCGACGTGGCGCCCGAGCAGCTCCGGGCGCGGCTCGGTCTGCGCGGCGAGGACGAGGCCACGCTCGTGCTCACCCGGGTCGCCGACGAGGGTGTCGCGCTGCTCGTGCAGCCGTTCTAGAACTCCAGCCAGGCCAGCACGGCCAGCACCCGGCGGTTGTCGTCGGGAGCGGGCGGGAGGTCGAGCTTGGCGAAGATGTTGTTCGTGTGCTTGGCGACGGCCTTCTCGGTGACGACCAGCTCGGCGGCGATGGCGGCGTTCGAGCGCCCCTCGGCCATCAGCCCGAGGACCTCCCGCTCACGCGGGGTCAGCCGCTCGACCGGTTGCTGGCGCGCCATCACGGCGGCGACCACCTCGGGGTCGAGCACCGTGCCGCCGCCCGCCACGCGTCGTAGGGCGTCGACGAACTCGCGCACGTCGCCCACGCGCTCCTTGAGCAGGTAGCCCACCCCGCCCTGGCCGTCGGCCAGCAGCTCGCGGGCGTAGATGCGCTCGACGTACTGCGACAGGACCAGCACCGGGAAGCCCGGTCGCCGACGCCGGACGTCCACCGCCGCGCGCAGCCCCTCGTCGGTGCCGGTGGGTGGCAGCCGGACGTCGAGCAGCGCGACGTCCGCGACGTCGGGATCGGCCAGGGCGAGCGCCAGCGAGTCGGCGTCCTCGGCCGCCGCGACGACCTGGCAGTCGTGCGACTCCAGGAGCCGGATCAGGCCTTCTCGGAGGAGGGTCTGGTCCTCGGCGAGGACGACGCGCACGGCACCTCCAGCGTGACCAGGGTCGGCCCGCCCTTCGGGCTCGACACCCTCATCGTGCCGTCGAACGCGGCCAGCCGTCGCGCGACCCCCCGCATCCCGGTGCCGGCGCCGGGATCGGCACCTCCGTGTCCGTCGTCGCCGACGACCACCCGGAGGAGGTCCTCCTCGCGGCCCAGCACCACCCAGGCGTGCGCGGCGTCCGCGTGCTTGCCGACGTTGGCCAGGCACTCCGCGACCGTGAAGTAGACCGCCGACTCGACGGGCGCCGGCAGGCGGTCGCCGCACGAGCCGCTGACCGCGACCGGCAGGGCCAGGTCGAGCGACAGCGCCTCGAGAGCAGACCGCAGCCCGCGGTCGGCGAGCACCGGCGGGTGTATCCCGCGTACGACGTCGCGCAGGTCGCCGAGGGCCGCACCGGTCGTCTGGCGAGCCTCGTCGAGGATCCGTCGTGCACCGTCGGGGTCTCGCTCCATCAGGTCCGCGGCCATCCCGAGCGTCATGCCGAGCCCGACGAGCCGAGCTTGGGCGCCGTCGTGGAGGTCGCGCTCGATCCGCCGCAGCTCGGCCGCGGAGTGGTCGAGCGACTCGTTGCGCGTCTCGGTGAGCACCTCGACCCGCTGCTCGAGCCGCTCGGTGGTGCCGAAGGTGAGCAGTGCCCGGTCGAGCCGGCTGCGCGCCACCATGATCGGCCCGGCGCCGAACCACCAGGCCACGCCGGTGACGACGAGCACCAGCAGCAGCACCACCAGCAGCGACAGCGTCAACGCCAGCGGCAGCGCTAGCAGCAGCCACGCCTCGTCGCGCCACGTCATCGGGTCCGAGGCCCAGATCCGCAGCCGCTCCATCGGCCGGGCGTCACCGGTCGGGCGGTACGGCGACGGCACCGGCGAGCCGAGCACGTCGGCCGCCATCCGGCGATGGCGGTCGGCCAGCCACCGGGTGGCCGGCAGGGTGAGCAAGAGCAGCGGGATCCCGACCACGATCACGACGAGCACACCGGCGACGGCGTTGAGGACGAACAGCAGCAACGCCGGCACGCAGAGCACGATCTGCAGGGCGGCGTAGCCCGTCATCCGCAGTCGCGAGGGGCCGGTCATGGCCCCAGTGTCCCTGAACCGGGCGCTCCGGACAGTGGGCCTAGCACCACCTCCGAGACGGGTGCTCGCGCTCCTGTGCGCGGCGTCGCGGCTGGTGACGCTGGAGGGGCCCAGAAACGCCCACCGGAGGAGGAGCCGCCATGTCTCCGCACCTGCACCACCCGAGCCTGTTGGCCCGGCTACCGCTGCGCGCCGCCCGCTGGAGCGCGACCCACCCGTGGCGTGCGATCGGCGCGTGGTTCGCGTTCGTCGCCGTCGCCGTCGCACTCGCCGCGCTGGTCCCCACGCGGCAGACGACCGACGCCGACTACCGGCTCGGGGAGTCGGGCCGGGCGGACGCCCTGTCGGTGGCCGGGCGGTTCCCCGACGACCGGGTCGAGAGCGTGCTGGTCACCTCGCGCGACGGCGGCCGGCTCGACCCGACCGTCGTACGCCGCGTGGCCCGCGAGCTCGACACCTCGATGTCGGGCGCCCGCGGGGTCACCGAGGTGACCCCGCCCCAGTGGAACGCCGGCCGCACCGCCGCGCTGGTCGACGTCCACCTGAAGAGCACGATCGACGACGCCCAGCAGATCCAGGCGCGCACGGCGGCCATCGCCCGCGCCCACGCCGAGCTCCGCGTGCGTGAGGCCGGCGACCTCTCCGTCGACACGGCCATCAACGACCGCGTCGGCGAGGACCTGCACTCCGCCGAGGGGATCAGCCTCCCGGTCACCCTCCTGCTGATGCTGCTCGCCTTCGGTGCCCTCGTCGCCGCCGGAGTGCCCGTGCTGCTGGCGCTCACCTCGGTGGCCGCCACGATGGGCATCTCCGCACCGCTGTCGCACCTGATCCACGCCGAGCCCACCGTCACCAGCATGATCGTGCTGATCGGGATGGCGGTCGGCGTCGACTACTCGCTGTTCTACCTCAAGCGTGAGCGCGACGAGCGCGCCGCGGGCCACACCACGCTCGACGCGGTCGAGATCGCCGCTGCGACGTCGGGGCACTCGATCCTGGTGTCCGGCGGGGCCGTGATCGCCTCGATGGCCGGCCTGTTCATCGTCGGCGGCGCGACGTTCGACTCCCTGGCCGTCGGCGCGATCGTCGTGGTCGCCGTGGCGGTCATCGGCTCGGTCACGGTGCTGCCCGCCCTGCTCGCCAAGCTCGGCCGCTGGGTCGATCGTCCGCGGATCCCTCTCCTGTGGCGCGTCAACCGGCGCCTCGGCAAGGGCGGCCTGAGCAGCCGCATCCTCGCGCCCGTCCTACGGCACCCGGTGGCTGCGCTGGTGGCCTCGCTCGTCGCCCTCCTCGCCCTCGCCGCGCCGGCGCTGGGGATGAAGACCCACGACGCCAACCTCGACACCCTGCCCCGCTCCATCCCGGAGGTGCAGACCCTGCACGCCCTGGCCGACGAGTTCCCGTCGCAGGGCACCACGGCGACCGTCGTCGTGCGCGGGACGGCGGGCGAGCACGACCAGGTGGTGGGCGCCCTGACCCGGCTCGAGGCGAGTGCAGCCGCGACGCCGTGGTTCGACGCTGCCGGCCGCGACGCGATCGAGACGGCCCCCGACGGTCGCACGGTCAGGCTCACCCTGCCGATCCCCTACTCGGCCTCCGACGACCGGGCCGGCGAGGCGGTCGGCCAGCTGCGCGGCCACCTCGTGCCGGAGGCGGTGGGCGACCTGCCGGTTGAGCACGCCGTCGGCGGTGACGTGGCGGAGTCGCTCGACTACGCAGGTCACCAGTCGAGCCGGCTGCCCTTCGTGATCGGGTTCGTCCTCCTGCTCACGCTGGTGATGATGGCGCTGGCCTTCCGCAGCATCGTCGTCGCGCTGCTGTCGTCCGCCCTCAACCTGCTCTCGGTCGGTGTCGCGTTCGGGATCCTCACCCTGGTCTTCCAGCACGGGTGGTTCGCCGGCTCGCTCGGCTTCGCCACGCCGGGGTTCGTGATCGACTGGATCCCGTTGTTCGTGATGGTGGTGCTGGTCGGGTTGTCGATGGACTACAACGTGTTCGTGCTGGCGCGGATCCGTGAGCACCGCGCCAGCGGGCTGCCCGCGCGGATCGCCGTGCAGCGCGGCATCACGGACACGGCCGGAGTGATCACGAGCGCGGCCGCGGTGATGGTGTCGGTGTTCGCCATCTTCATCACCTTGAGCATGCTCGAGATGAAGATGATGGGTGTCGCCCTGGCCGCGTCGATCCTGATCGACGCCACGGTGATCCGGTTGGTGATCATGCCGGCGGCGCTGGTGCTGCTCGGCGAGCGCGCCTGGTGGCCGGGACGCCCGGGGCGCCCGGAGGGAGAGGTCGTCGTCGCCGACCCCGAGCCCGAAGCCGCGCTGGCGCACTAGACCCCGATGGGAGGTGCGGCGATGGCGGCACACCTGCGTCGTACCTCCCACCGGCCCACCCCTCGCGGCTCGGTCGGCGTCGGGCCTCTGGCAGCATCGCCGGAGTGACACCCGACGCCGACCGCAGCCGCTGGATCGCGTTGGTCGTCTGCTGCAGCGCCATGTTCATGACGCTGCTCGACGTCAGCGTCACCAACGTCGCGCTCCCCTCGATCGGCGACGACACCGGCGCCGGAGCCTCGCAGCTCCAGTGGATCGTCTCGGGCTACACGCTGGCGTTCGGGCTGGTGCCCGTGCTCGGCGGCAAGCTGGGTGACGACCACGGCCGGCGGCTGATGTTCCAGATCGGCGTCGCCGGCTTCGTGGTCACCTCGGCACTCTCCGGGCTCGCTCCGACCGCCGGCATCCTGATCGGCGCCCGGGTCCTGCAGGGCCTGTTCGGCGGCCTGATCAACCCCCAGACCTCCGGCCTCGTGCAGCAGCTGTTCAGCGGCGCCGATCGCGGGCGCGCCTTCGGCGTGCTCGGCACGACGGTGGGTCTCGGCACCGCCGTCGGCCCCATCGTCGGCGGGCTCCTGATCGCCCTCGGCGGGCCGACGCTCGGATGGCGGCTGGTCTTCTTCATCAACATCCCCGTCGGGATCGTGGTGCTCGCCCTCTCCCGCCGCTACCTGCCCGCAGTCACCGCCCACGCCCATCACCGGCTCGACGTGCTCGGCGCGGCCCTCCTCGGCGGCGCGACGTTCTGCGTGCTGTTCGCCTGTGTGGAGTACGACGCTCTCCGCGACGTGCGCCTGGCCTGGCTGGCGGTGCCGACCGTCGTCCTCACGGCGTTGTTCGTGAGCCGGGAGCGGCGGCTGACGTCGGCGGATGCCGACCCGCTCGTCGACCTGCGGCTGTTCCGACGCCCGTCGTACGTCGCCGGAGTCACGCTGGCGCTGGCGTTCTTCCCGGCCATGGCCGGGCTCCCGCTGGTGCTGGCCCTCTACTACCAGCGCGGTCTCGGGTACACCGCCCTGGCCTCGGCCCTCGGCGTCACGGCGTACGCGGTGGGGAGCGCGGTGTCAGCGCCGCTGGCCGGGCGCGTGGTCACGCGGATCGGGCGTCCGCTCGTGGTCGCCGGTGCCGTCACCTTCGGCCTCGGGGCCGTGTCGCTCGCGGTGGTGGCGCGACACGTGCCCGAGAGCCATGTGAGCCTGGCACTGGCGGCGCCGCTGTTCGTGATGGGCTGCGGCCAGGGCGCGGTGATCACGCCGAACCAGACGCTGGCGCTGATGGACGTCGACCCCCAGATGGGCAGCACCGCCGGCGGCGTGCTGCAGACAGCGCAGCGGATCGGGCTGGCGATCGGCCAGGCACTGATCGGTGCGGTCTTCTTCAACTCCCTGGCCGGTGACAGCGTCGAGTCGTACTCGCGCGCCCTCGGCTACGCCGTCATCGCGGCGATCTGCTTCGTGGCGATCGCGGTGGCGATCGGGGTGCACGACCTGGTCCGCGCGCGGCGGCGCGAGTCGCTCGGCCAACCCGTGGGATGACTCGGACGGCCGAAAGCCGGCGCCCACCGCGTGGGGGGCGCCGGCCTTGGTGGACCACTGGGACTCAGACGTGCGCGCCCACCGGCTGGCCCTCTGCGGTCACATCCTGGACTGCCTTGCGCGAGTGCCAGAATCCGAAGACCGACAGCACGAGCATGAGCCCGGCGGCGACGAACGAGCCGATCGCGGCGATGCCGGCGATGGTGCCCATCTTGGCGAACGCGTAGCCGTAGAGCAGCAGGCCGCGGAGGGTCTCACCCATGAACATCGACTGGCGGGTCTGGCCGAGGTCGGTGCAGGCCTTGGTGGCGGCGGCCTTCGGGTCGCTGGCGCACTGCTGGATGTACTGCCCGCTGATCTCGGAGTAGGTCTTGCCCCCGCCGATGCCCTGCAGGTGGACGGCGATGTAGTGGTTGGCGTAGGCCTCGGCCTGGGCGCCGGTGGTCAGCTTCTGGCCGGAGTACTGCTTGAGAGCAGCCTGGTCAGCCGGGGGGAGGTCGGACAGTCCGGTCTCAGACGTCGGCATCGTCACGTGCTGAGCACCGAGCTGGTCGGTGACCTGGTTGTTGATGAACACGCTGGCCCAGGTCAGGAGACCGCCGGCGACGAGCAGAACAGCAACGAGGAGCAACCCGAACGATGACAGCAACTTGTCAAGCGTGGCGCGCATGATGTTCACCTTCTCTGTGGAGTTCTTCGGACGATCCGAAAACCCTCTACTCCAACGGTGGAGCGCATCCCGCTCTCGACGTAGGGCTGTAAGTCACCACGGCGAGCGCCAAGGGTCCCCCCTCCGTGGGACCTACGGTGGACTCGTGGATGACTCCGATCCCGCCGTCTCCGCCGCGCGGCGGCTGGCCGAGCTGACCGGCGTGCCACGGCACCGCGCGGTCGTGGTGCTCGGCTCGGGCTGGGCGCCGGCCGCGGACGCGTTCGGGGAGCCCCGTGCGATCCTCGCGATGACCGACCTGCCGGGCTTCGCGGCACCCGTCGCGGAGGGCCACCGCGGCACCGTGGCGTCGTACGACGTGGGCGGGGTGGCCACGCTCGTGCTGTTCGGCAGGACCCACCTCTACGAGGGTCTCGGCCTCGCTCCTGTGGTGCACGGCGTCCGCACGGCCGCCGCGGCCGGCTGCACGACCGTCGTGCTCACCAACGCCAACGGGTCGCTGCGCTCGGACTGGGAGATCGGTCGCGTGGTGCTCGTGCGCGACCACCTGAACCTGACCGCGACCTCGCCGTTGACCGGCCCCCGGTTCGTCGACCTCACCGACTGCTGGTCCCGCCGGCTGCGCGACCTGGCCGGCGCTCTCGACCCGACGTTCGCCGAGGCGGTCTACGCCTGGCTGCCGGGTCCTCACTACGAGACGTTCGCCGAGGCCGACTGGGTACGTCGTACCGGCGCCGACGTGCTCGGGATGTCGACGGTCCCCGAGGCGATCGTGGCGCGAGAATGTGGGCTCGAGGTGGTCGGGCTCTCGACGGTGACCGCGGTCGAGGGGAACGATGCGGGAATCGACCCGGGCGAGGTGGTCGTTGTGGCAGAGGAGGCCGCCGCACGGACCGGGCCGCTGCTGGCGGAGTTGCTGAGGAGAGGGGCGTCATGACCACGACGAAGGAGCCGACACGCGCGCCGGTGGCACCGGCGGGCATCGAGGCCAACGGCATCAACGTGATCGCCGAGTCCGAGCGCAAGGGGACACCGGCCGGCCTCTTCTGGCCGTGGTGCGCCTCGAACATCTCGGTGCTCGCGGTCGCCTACGGAGCGTTCGTGCTCGGGTTCGGGATCGGCCTGTGGCAGGCGCTCGTCGCCGCCACGGTGGGTGCGGTCGTGTCGTTCCTGCTGGTCGGGCTGGTCTCGATCGCGGGCAAGCGCGGCTCGGCGCCGACCCTCGTGCTCTCGCGCGCGCCGTTCGGACGCTGGGGCAACACGCTGCCGGCGCTGGTGTCCTACCTGCTGCTCGTCGGGTGGGAGACCGTGCTGGTCGCGCTCTCGACGCTCGCCACGGCCACGGTGTTCGGGCGTCTCGGCTGGGCGCACGGCGACGCCACCAAGGTGGTCGCCTTCGTGGTGGTGGCGGCGATCATCGTGCTCGCGGGGATCATGGGCTTCGACCTGATCATGCGGCTCCAGAAGTACCTCACGATCGCGATGGTCGTGGTGACCGCCGTCTACGTCGTGCTGGCGTGGGACCACGTCAGCCTCTCGACGGCGCGGGCGCTGCCGACCGGCTCGACGAGTGCTGCGATCGGCGCCGGGATCCTGGTGATGACGGGCTTCGGGATCGGCTGGGTGAACACCGGTGCCGACTACTCCCGCTACCTGCCCCGCGACGCCTCGACCGGTGGCGTCGTGCTGTGGCCCACCCTGGGCGGCAGCTTCCCGGTCGTCGTGCTCGTGGCCTACGGCATCCTGCTGGCGGGGTCCTCCCCCGACCTCCTGGCCGCCATCGGCGCCGACCCGATCGGTGCGCTGACCACCATCCTCCCGACGTGGTTCCTGCTGCCGTTCGCGGTCGTGGCGGTCGGCGGCCTGATCAGCGGCGCGATGATGGACATCTACTCCTCGGGGCTGACCCTGCTCACGCTCGGGCTACGGACGCCGCGCTGGGTGGCGGCGGCGATCGACGGCGTGCTGATGGTGCTCGGCGCGATCTACATCGTCTGGATCTCCGACGCCGACTTCATCTACATCTTCGAGGGCTTCCTGATCACCCTCGGGGTGCCGATGGCCGCCTGGTGCGGGGTGTTCCTGGCCGACCTGTTGGTGCGCCGCCGCGACTACGACCAGGGAGCGCTCTACGACGCCCGCGGGCGCTACGGCTCCGTCGGCTGGCCGGCGGTCGGCTCGATGGTCGTCGCCACGGTCGTCGGCTGGGGGCTCGTCGTCGCGCCGTTCGGCTCGAAGGGCCTCGGCTGGCTCGGCTACCTCCTCGGCCCGGTCGGGCTCGGCGGCAAGGACGGCACCTGGGCCTTCGCCAACCTCGGCGTCCCGATCGCCCTGGCCATCGGGTTCCTCGGCTACCTGCTGCTCGGCACGCCCGCCGTACGTCGCCAGGAGCGCGAGCCGGTCGAGGTCGGCTCGGACTGAGTCGCCGGGGGCCGGTGAGCACGCCACCGTTCCCGCGGCCGGATCGGTGGCGTTCTCACCGCGGCCCGACCTCCGGGTGTCCCGGCGCCGGGGACGCCTCTCCTCAGCCCAGCGCCGCCCGCTCGGCCTCGATCGTGGTGTCGGCACCGTGCCCGGTGTGCACCACCGTCTCGCCCGGCAGGGCGAACAGCCGCTGCCGGATCGACTCGACGATGAGGTCGCCGTCGCTGAAGGAACGGCCGGTGGCGCCGGGCCCGCCTTGGAACAGCGTGTCGCCGGTGAAGACGCAGCCGAGGTCGGGCGCGAGCAGGCAGACCGAGCCCGGCGAGTGGCCGGGCGTGTGGAGCACGGTCAGCGACGAGCCCGCCACGGGGATCGCCAGGCCGTCGGAGAGGTCGACGTCCCACAGCCGGTCGGGGTGCGTGAGCTCCCACAGCGGTCGCTCGTCGGGGTGCAGGAGGATCGGCGCGGTCACCGCCTCGCGCAGCGCGACCGCGACGCGCACGTGGTCGTCGTGGGCGTGCGTGCAGACGATCGCCGTCACCCGCCGGTCACCGACGACCTCGAGGATCCCCTCGACCGAGTGCGGTGCGTCGATGACCACGCAGGTCTCGTCGTCGCCGACCACCCACACGTTGTTGTCGACGTCGAAGGTCTGGCCGTCGAGGCTGAACGTGCCGCTGGTGACGCCGTGGTCGACGCGCAGGCCGGCGCCGTCCGTCACGAGAAGAGGACGACGCTGCGGAGCACGTCGCCGTGGTGCATCTTGTCGAACGCCGCCTCCACGTCGCCGAGCCCGATCTCCTCGGAGACGAACGCGTCGAGGTCGAGCCGCCCCTGCTGGTAGAGCGTGACGAGCATCGGGAAGTCGCGCGAGGGCAGGCAGTCGCCGTACCAGCTCGACTTCAGCGACCCGCCGCGGCCGAAGACGTCGATGAGTGGGATGTCGGGGATCTTCATGTCCGGCGTCGGTACGCCGACCAGGACGAGCGTGCCCGCCAGGTCGCGCGCGTAGAAGCCCTGCTTCCAGGTCTCGGGCCGGCCGACCGCGTCGATCACGACGTCCGCGCCGTTGCCCCCGGTGAGGGACTGGATCGCCTCGACGGGATCGGCGTTCGCACTGTTCACGGCGTGCGTGGCGCCGAGCTTCTTGGCGCCCTCGAGCTTCCGGTCGTCGATGTCGACCGCGATGATCGTCGACGCCCCGGCCAGGGCCGACCCGGCGATCGCGGCCGCGCCGACGCCGCCGCAGCCGATCACTGCGACGCTGCTGCCGCGCGTGACGTTGCCGGTGTTGATCGCCGCCCCGAGGCCGGCCATCACGCCGCAGCCCAGCAGCCCGACCGCGGCCGCACGGGTCGACGGGTCGACCTTCGTGCACTGCCCGGCGGCGACCAGGGTCTTCTCGGCGAAGGCGCCGATGCCGAGCGCGGGCGACAGCTCGGTGCCGTCGGCCAGGGTCATCTTCTGGGTGGCGTTGTGGGTGTTGAAGCAGTACCACGGCTCACCGCGCAGGCAGGCGCGGCAGTTGCCGCAGACCGCACGCCAGTTGAGGATCACGAAGTCGCCCGGCGCCACCGACGTCACGTCGCCGCCGACGGCCTCGACCACTCCGGCGGCCTCGTGGCCGAGCAGGAACGGGAAGTCGTCGTTGATCCCGCCCTCGCGGTAGTGCAGGTCGGTGTGGCAGACCCCGCACGCCTGCACCTGCACGAGTGCCTCTCCAGGCCCCGGGTCGGGGACGTTGATGGTCTCGATGCTGACCGGCTCGCCCTTGGCTCGCGCGACGACTCCCTGGACCTGATGCATGCACCCCTCCTGAACGACGGTACAGCCACCCTACGGTGAAGCCGGGGCCCCGACGACCCCGGTCCGGCAACCTTTTCGCCGGCGTACCGGTCACACCCGCATGATGACGAGCCTCCTGCGACCGCTGACCCTCACCGCCGTGGCCACCCTGCTGATGACGGCACCATGGGTCGGGACCGGGCCCAGCCCGACCGCGCAACGGACCGGCGACGACCACCCGGCGCGTACGACGTCCGGCAGCGGGAACGCGCTGCCTGTCACCGGGCTGCCGAACGGTGACCCGCCCCGGATCGCCTACGCCCGGGCCACCAGGCCGGAGTTCCTCGGGGGCAACTTCCGCCTCCATCGCCCGGACGGGTCGACGAGCCGGCTCGGGTTCCTGGCGCTGGGTCAGTGGTCGACCATGGGCCGAGGAGTGATCGGCGTCGCGGCCACCGAGGCCGGCCCCCAGCTCCAGCGGATCGACGCGGAAGGGACGACCGTCCGCACGCGCTTCCTTCGCCACTTCGGCCTCGCGGTCTCACCCGACCACACGATCGCCTCGTGGCTCGACGACCGCGGCCGACCCCACGACCTCGAGGGCAGGGGCTCTCGCGCCTTCGTGCTGCCGGAGGTGCCTCGGGGCGACGAGGTGGGCGCCGTCTGGGGCGCCGGTACCTGCAAGGAGCAGGCCCCCGAGGGCGGCGGGTGCACGATCTTCGTCAACGCCGCGCACAACCGGGGGGTCTTCGTCTCCACGTCGCACGGCATCGTCGACCGTGCGCGACCGATGTTGCACGTGGCCGACGTCAACCAGCGCGGCCGCGTGACCGGCCTGGCGACGAGGACGACGCCGAGGAGGCCTGCATGCTGGGGCGTCTTCGCCCCCAGCGGTCATCGCGCCTGGCAGACCTGCCGGTACCGCCTCGACACCTTCTCGAACGACGGCCGCCGCGTCGTCGGCGTGCACGGCCAGACGAGGTGGGACAGCATCAGCCGCTTCGCGATCTTCCGTCACGACGGCAGCATCGCCCGCGCGTACACGTTCCGCCCCGGCCCACAGCGCAGCCTGAACCGCCTGACCTGGGAGGACTCGACCCACCTGCTCGGCGTGCTCCGCGTCGGGAGCACGTGGTCGATCATCCGGATCGGCGTCGACGGCACGGTCGAGCGCGCCGTGGGACCCGTGCCCGCCCGCAACGAGTTCACGCCGTTCTCGCTGCCCGTCCGCTGACCTGCGACGCCCCCGTGCAACCCTTCGCGCGTCGATCTCGTTGAGGGAGTGAGGTCCGACGAGGATGGGGACGCCGATGGAGCAGCACGAGCCGACGGGAGGGACGATGGCCAGAACCCTCCCTCCGTCCGGCGGCCCGGACTTCGAGGACTGGCTGGCGGCCCGAGAGGGTGCACTGCAGCGCACCGCCCACCTCCTGACCGGCGACGTGCACGCGGCGCAGGACCTCGTGCAGACCACGCTGGCCAAGCTCTACCGAGGGTGGGACCGGATCCGCAGGGTCGGCAACGTCGACGCCTACGCCCGACGGGCGCTCGTCAACGAGTACCGCACCGCCTGGCGCCGACCCGTCCGCCGGGCCGAGCACCTCGTCGAGGCCGTGCCCGACCGACCCGCGCAGGACTCGCCGACGTACGACGGCAGCCGCGAGGCGGTCTGGCGCTTTGTGTGCTCCCTGCCGCCCAAGCAGCGGACCGTGGTCGTGCTGCGCTTCTACGAGCAGCTCACCGAGGCCGAGATCGCCGACCTGATGGGGATCTCGGTCGGCACCGTGAAGTCGCAGAGCAGCCGCGCCCTCGCCTCGCTGCGAGCGCTGCTGCCCGACCATCCCGAGATCCTGGGAGAGGAGGCCGGCCGATGAGCGCCGAGGACCTGTTGACCCGCACCTTGCAGGACGTCGTCGAGACGACCGACTACCCGACCACGTCGATGGCGACCGTCGCCGCCCGCTCGCGGACGCTCGGCCACGGGCGCCGCCGTACGGCGGCCCTCCTCGCGGCGGCCGCAGCTCTCGTCGTCGTCGCTGGAGGCTCGGCGGCGGTCTGGCTGGGCCACGACCACGCGACGACACAGAGCCCGACCGGGCATCTCGACCCCGCGGGATCCCTCCCCGACGTCCCTCAGGGGGAGGCACCCCAGGTCGCCTTCCTCGAGGGCGACGCGTTCGTCACCGCGAGCGGGGAGCGGATCACCTCACCGGCGTTCCGCAAGGCCGCGACCGCAACGGCGTTCGGCGAGGGGGTGCTGGTCGCCGGAGGGACGACGCCGGGGCGGGTGTTCCCGACGATCTCGCTCGTCGCGGGCGGCTCGACGCAGCGACTCGGCTGCGGCTCCCCTGCGTTCGCGCTCGGTGGGGCCGACCCGGCGTACTGGCTCTCCGACGACTGCCGGATCGTGAGCCTGGGCCGGCTGTTCCGGGGGACGACGAGCAGCCCGACGACGAAGGGTCAGGTCTATTCACCCGTTCGGATCACGAGCGCCGGCCTGGTGGCCAACTCCAACCAGGTGATCCCGAACGCCGCTGGATCGACCGGTCCGGTCCTGATCGACGCCCAAGGCGGACGTCACCGCATCCCACACGTCTTCGGCGTGGCGGCGGCATCTCCGTCGGGTGCCCTGGTGACGGGGCTCAGCTCACGGGGCGGCTTCATGGTGATCGAGACGTCGACCGGCGCGGTGCAGTGGCGGGCCCCGGGCTGGTCGCTGGGACACTTCTCGGCCTCGGGTCGCTACGTCGTGGGGGAGCAGAAGGTCGGCAGGCAGACCACGCCGGGCGTCGGCGACGTCGTCGGCATCTGGGACGCGAACACCGGTCGGCAGGTCCTGAGGGTCGTTCTACCGAACCTGAGCATCGTCGGGACCGCGGCCTGGGAGGGTGACGGGTCGGTGCTCGTGGTCGTCGAGGACCGTCAGCAGCAACAGGCGATCGTGCGGGTCGCGCTCGACGGGACGGTCACCCGGGCCACCCGGGTCGCGCCGTCCAGAGAGGGCACCTTCCGACTGGCCGCCACTCCGTGACCGCGGACCCCGGTTCACCCGGTCTGCCACGATGGCATCCCTCGCCCTTCGTCGCACGCCGGTGACCTCGCGGGAGGACGAAGTCACGACCGACCGACCGACCGCCGACGGGAGGCAGGATGCCCGGAGCCCTCCCAAGGTCCGGCGGCCCCGACTTCGAGGACTGGCTCCTCGCCGGCGAGGCCGCGCTCCAGCGCCCGGCCCATCTCCTGACGGGCAACGTGTACGCGGCACAGGACCTGGTGCAGAACACGCTGGCCGAGCTCTACCGGCGGTGGGACCGGGTCCGGACGGTCGACGACGTCGACGCCTACGCGCTCCGGGCCCTGGTGCACGAGTTCCGTACGGCGTGGCGGCGGCCGGGGCGCCGGGCCGAGCCCCTCATGGAGGTGGTGCCCACCCGCCCGACGCCGGGCTCGCCGTCGTACGACGAGAGCCGTGAGGCGGTCTGGGACCACGTCAGCTCGCTGCCCTCGAAGCAGCGGAGCGTGCTGGTCCTGCGCTACTACGAGGGGCTCACCGAGGGCGAGGTCGCCGAGCTGACGGGGCTCTCGCTCGGCGTCGTGACGTCGCAGGGCAGCCGTGCCCTCGCCGAGCTGGAGGCCTGGCTGGTCGACCGCCCCGAGATCGACCGCCCGACCGGGCGGACCGGCCCGACCGGCGTCGAGGACCTGGTGGCCCGGACCCTCGAAGAGGTCGTGCGGACCACCGACCACCCGACCACGTCGGCGGCGACCGTCGCTGCCCGCTCGCGCGCGCTCGGCCGCGCGCGCCGCCGTACAACGGCCCTGGTCGTCGCGGCCGCAGCCGTGCTGGTCGCGGGAGGTTGGACGGCGCTGCGCACGGGCGACGACCACGCGACGGCCGCAAGCCCGACCGGACCCCACACCCCCGCGCGGTCGCTCCTCGACCTCCCGCCAGGAGAGGCGCCGCAGGTCGCTTACCTCGAGGGCGACGCCTTCGTCACCGCGAGCGGCCAGCGCGTCACCGCACGCGCCTTCAGCACGGCCACGACCGCCGCCTCCCTCGGCGACGGCGTGCTGATCGCGGGCCGTACGACGTCCCAGCGGCCGTTCGCGGTGATCTCGCTGGTCTCGGGCGGCTCGACCCAACGGCTCGGCTGCGGGACCCCGTCGTTCGCCGTGGGCAGCGGCGACGCGGCGTACTGGCTCTCCGTGGGCTGCCGGTTCGTCGGCCCGGGCCGGCTGTTCCACGGGACGGCGGTCTCGCCGACGCCGAAGGGCGTGATCTACTCCGCGGTCGGCAGCACGAGCCGCGGCCTGGTGGCCGACGGCACCCAGGTGCTCCCACAGGGAGCCGGCTCGGACGGGCCGCTCCTGATCGCCCCCGACGGCTCACGCAGCCGGATCCCCCACGTCTCGGAGGTCTCGGCCGTCTCGCCGTCTGGAGGCCTGGTCGTGGGCGTCGACCCCCGGGGCGACGGCGTGGTCGCCGAGACGTCGACCGGTGCTGTGCAGTGGCGGGCCGGCGTGGGCACGCTCGGGCACTTCTCGGCCTCGGGTCGCTATGTCGTGGTGACCAAGAACCTCGGCGCCCGGACCGCGCAGGGGGTCGGCGACGTCGTCGTGGTCATGGACGCCGCCACCGGCCACCAGGTCGCCTCCACGGTCCTTCCCAACCTGAGCATCGTCAGCACGGCCGCCTGGGAGGGCGACGGCTCGGTGCTCGTCGTCGTCGAGGACCGTCAGCAGCAACAGGCGATCGTGCGGGTCGCCCTCGACGGCTCGATCACCCGGGCTACCCCGGTCGCGCCCTCCGGGAAAGGCACCTTCCGCCTCGCCGCCACTCCGTGAGCCGCCGCCCTCGCGGCCCCTCTGCCACGATTGCAACTTCTCCGCCCTCGACCGCGTCTTGGTGGCAACGAGGGAGGAACCCATGCCAGAACCCGACCGACCACCCACCGGAGCGCTTGCTGTGGCCGACCGGAACGTCACCCGCGACGCCGACTTCGCGGCGTACCTCGCCGCCCGACAGGCGAGTCTGCTGCGGACGGCGTACCTGCTGACCGGCAACCGGCACGATGCCGAGGATCTCGTGCAGACCGCGTTCGCCAAGTTGTACCTGTCGTGGGACAAGGTGCGTGACCAGGGCTCGATCGACGGCTACGTACGACGGATCCTGGTCAACGAGCACAACTCCCTGTGGCGCCGCGCGTGGAAGCGGCGCGAGCACAGCCACGAGCAGCCAGCGCTCGACCGCCCGGTGCACGACGTACCCGACGACGGCACGGGTTCCGCGCTGTGGGACCTCGTCCAGACCCTGCCCCGCAAGGCGCGGGCGGTCGTGGTGCTGCGCTACTACGAGGAGCTGAGCGAGGCCGAGACGGCCGCTGCCCTCGGCATCTCGGTCGGCACCGTGAAGTCCCAGACCAGTCGGGCGCTCGCCGCGCTCCGTACCCGCACCCCCCGCAGCCTCGACCCGCGCGGATCCGAGGAGGACCGATGAACGACGACCTGACCACCGACCTGAACCGCGAGCTCCACAGTCACGCGGACGCCATGCACGGCTCATCGCTCGGCCTGGCCGAGGTGCAGCGCAAGGCGCGCTCGATCCGACGCCGTCGTACGGCGACCGTGATCGTCGGCGCCGCCGCGGCAGTGGCCGTGATCGTGCCGACCGCCGCGCTGGCGAACCGCCACGACGGCCACAGCACCCAGCCGCTGCCGGCGACGCGCAGCGTCACCCCGACGCCCAGTCCCACGGCGGAGGCAAGCGACGGGCAGCAGCCACCGAACGGCGTGCTCGACGTCTCCGACCTGCCCACCGGCGCTGCGCCGCGGCTGGACTTCGTGCAGGACGGCACGTTCCACCATGTCGACGGCTCGACCAACGCCATCCGCACCCGCTACACGCCGGCCCAGCTCGTCCAGCTGATGGACGGCGCCCAGGTCTGGCGCACCACGGACGGGAGCGGCAACTCCTACCTCGAGATCGAGGACACCGACGGCACGTTCCACGACCCGGTGCGGATCGCTTCCGACCTGAGCGTGAACTCCGCGCACAGCATCGCCGCCTGGCTCACCCCGGGCGGGCAGGTCACGATCTGGGAGGGCTGGGCCAGCGAGCCGCGGCCGCTCGGCGAGCCCGTCCCTGGCAACGAGCTGCGGATCGGTCCGATCACCGGGAGCGCCGATGTCGCGCCGGGACAGACGGGCCCGAGCTGCCAGCAGTCGAGCTGCACCGTCCTGGTCAACGCCCGTGACGGCGAGAGCCAGCAGCCCTGGGAGGTCAGCGAGGCCGGGTCGCAGCCACTGCTCGACGGCGGCTACCTGAGCGTCAGCGACGTGAGCGATGCCGGCCTGTCGGTCGGGCTGACCAAGATCACCGACGTCGGTAGCTGCTCCAAGCTCCTCGGAGGCGGTGAGTTCCAGGGCTTCAAGACCTGCAACCACACGCTGGTGTCCTTCTCGCCCGACGAGCGGCTGCTGCTCGCCGACCCGGCGTACCACGACGGCATCGGCAACGGCGTGATCGCGATGTACGACGTGGGCAACGGCGACCTGCTGTTCAGCCTGCGCAGCACCGCGCAGGCCCAGTCGTTCTACCCGGAGGCCACGTGGGAGGACGCCACCCACGTGCTCGCGCCGGTCTACCAGGACGGGAAGTGGGCGCTGGTGCGGGTGGCCTCGGACGGCTCGATGGAGTACGCCGTCCCGCCGACACCGGGAGAGGACGTGGCGAACCCGTTCATTCTCCCGACCGGCGGCGGGCTCCCCGGCTAGGCGACCCGGTTGTAACGCGGGGTTATCACCGCCGAAGTGAGTGCACACGACGCACTCAGTGGCAACAGCACCGCACAAGTCGGACCGCCGGAACTTGTGCGGTGATAACCCCGCGTGACACCGCCCGCAGCCCGACCGCTCCGGCCTACGCCACGACCTCCGTGATCGGCTGGGACGAGTCGGCCGGCAGGTCGAGCGACGACGCGGGCCGCCCGCGGGCGACGAGCTCGGCGCCGAGTGCTGCCACCATCGCGCCGTTGTCGGTGCAGAGCCCGGGCCGGGGCACGCGGACGCGCACTCCGCGGGCCTCGGCCCGCTCGGTCGCCATCGCGCGGAGGCGCGAGTTCGCGGCGACGCCACCGCCGATGAGCAGGTCCTCGATGCCCTGGTCGCCGGCGGCGTCGAGCGCCTTACGGACCAGCACGTCGCACACCGCCTCCTGGAAGCTGGCCGCCACGTCGCCCACGTCGATGGTGACGCCGTCGCGCTGCTGGGTCTCGACCCAACGGGCCACTGCGGTCTTGAGGCCGGAGAACGAGAAGTCGAACCGGTGTCGCTCGAGGTCGCGCCGACCGGTGAGACCACGCGGGAAGTCGATGACGACCTGGCCGTCCCGGGCCGCACGGTCGATGTGGGGGCCGCCGGGGAAGGGCAGGCCGAGCAGTCGCGCGACCTTGTCGAACGCCTCGCCCGCCGCGTCGTCGATGGTCGCGCCCAGGGGCACCACCCCGCCGTCGTGGCCCGTCACGTCGTCGACCCGCAGGAGGCTGGAGTGGCCGCCGCTGACGAGCATCGCCAGGCAGGGCTCGGGAAGCGGTCCGTGCTCCAGCTGGTCGACCGCGACGTGGGAGGCCAGGTGGTTGACGCCGTAGATCGGCTTGTCCAGCCCGATGGCCAGGGCCTTGGCCGCGGCCACGCCGACGAGCAGCGCGCCGGCCAGGCCGGGCCCGCTGGTGACCGCGATGGCGTCGACGTCGTCGAGGCGGATGTCCGCGGTCTCGCAGGCCCGTTCGATGGTCGGCACCATCGCCTCGAGGTGCGCGCGGCTCGCGACCTCGGGCACGACTCCCCCGAAGCGGGCGTGCTCCTCGACGCTGCTCGCGACGGCGTCGGCCAGAAGCGTGTGCCCCCGCACGATTCCGACGCCTGTCTCGTCGCAGGAGGTCTCGATCCCGAGGACCAGCGGCTCGTCGGTCACACGAGCTCCTTGAGGAGGATCACGGCGGTGGTGCCGTCTGCGTAGTAACGCGGCCGCCGGTCGATCTCGCGGAAGCCGCGGGCTGCGTAGAAGGCGCACGCCACCTGGTTGTCCTCGCGGACCTCGAGCAGGAGCTGGTCGGCGTGCCTGTTCAGGGCCTCGTGCTCGACGCGGGCGAGGAGGCCGGAGGCCAGTCCGGTACGACGGTGGGGCGCGGCCACCGCGATCCGCTGGAGCTCGGCGAGGTCGGCGACGATGCTCACCGCGGCGTAGCCGACGACCTCGTCGTCGATGCCTCCGGCGACGAGGTAGAGCGTGGTCGGCACCCGGCCCGCCACCCCCTCGGCGACGAGGCCGTGCGACCAGGCGTCGGAGCCGAGGGCCGCTGCTTCCAGCGCCGCGACCGCGTCGGCGTCGTCGGGCCCGGCGAGACGCACCCCGACGCCGGCCACCCTCACGACACCCGCTTCGGTGCGGCCGGCGCGACCGCGTCGGGCCGGCGCAGGTAGAGCGGCTCGGGGTCACGGAGCTCCGCGAGCTCCTCGGCGACGGCGCGGGCCAGCCAGCCGGCGCTGGGCAGCTCGGGTGCTCTCCGGTCGGGGAAGGCGTCGGGGTAGAGCACCGCCCCCTCCCCCGCCGCCGGGCGGTCGGTGGCGGCGTCGCCCGGGCGGGTCACGTCGGGCCCGTCGAGCCGGCGGCCCTGGTCGTCGTACGACGCCAGGTAGACCTCCTTGCGCCGGGCATCGGTGGCGACGACGAAGTCCTCGCCGATCTGCGGAGCGGCCTGCACGGCGATCACATCGAGGGAGCACACGCCGTAGACCGGGATCTCGAGCACGAACGCCAGGGTCCGCGCGGTGACGAGCCCCACGCGCAGACCCGTGAACGGTCCGGGGCCGACCCCCACCGCGATGGCGGTGAGGTCCTGCCGCACGAGGCCGGCGTCCGCCATCACCGCCTCGATCAGCGGGGCCAGCTGCTCGCCGTGCTTCATCCGCTGCTCCGAACGCCGCTCGGCCACGACGTCCTCGCCGTCGTGGAGGGCGACGGTCACGAACGGCGTGGCCGTGTCGAAGGCGAGCAGCACGCTCCGAGGTTACTGACCGCCGATCGGCTGCGGAAAACGCGGAACGGATCGCCGACGCGCCGAGGTTCGACGTCATCCGTTCCGCGTTTTCCGCCCCGCCCCGCCCCGCCCCGTCCCCTCGGCAACGGACAGTCAGGCCGGGAGTGCGCGCCAGTGGGTGGTGACCCGCCCGTCGTCCCCGACCAGATGGAGTGCGAAGCTCGGAGGGGCGTCGTACCAGAGGGTCGGCGGGGCCTCGGCGTCCGCGGTGACCGTCGAGACCACCCCGCCGCCGATCAGCAGCGGGCGGCCGGCGAACGTCGTGGCAGCCATCGTGTGCGCGTGCCCGACCAGTGTCGCCACCACGTGGGGATGGCGCGCGAGCACGGCCTCGGCCGCAGCCCCGTCGAGCAGTCGGATCGGATCCATCAGCTCGAGGTCGATCGTGGTGGGCGGGTGGTGGAGGCAGACGTACGTCGGCCCGGCGTCCTCGGCGAGCCGGGCCTCGAGCCAGGCCAGCTGGTCGTCGCCGAGCCGGCCGGGGTCGACGCGACCGGTGTCGTCGGCGTCGATGAGCGAGTCGAGCATCACGAACCGTGCGCCCCCGGTCTCGACCACCGTCCGGGAAGGGACGCCGAGACCGGCCACGAACGCATCGCGCACGTCGTGGTTGCCCGGGCACACCGCCAGCGGCCCGTCCCAGCGCTCGAGCCACGCCCGCGCCTCGACGTACTCCTCGGGCAGCCCGTGGTCGGCGACGTCGCCGGTGACGACCAGGACGTCGGGCCGCGGAGACATCGCGAGGAGGTGGTCCATGACCGCGGCGTTGCGTCGGGACGGGTCGCGCACCGCGTTGCCGAAGTGGGTGTCGCTGACATGGGCGATCACGAGCATGCCGCCACCCTGGCACGCCGGAGCGCGCCCGGGCCCCGGAGCGCGCCCCGGAGCCCGGCTAGGGTCCGGGCATGGACGACTCGGGCTGGGCCGCACGGTTCCCGTCGCTCTGGGACGTGGACTTCCAGCCCTACGCCAACGCCGACCTGACGTTCCGGCTCGGCGTGCCGGTCGACGCCCTGGTGACCCGCCTCCACCTGGTGGCGCAGGTGTCCGACGGGCGGGTCGTGGTCTGCCGGTCGGAGCAGGAGTGGAGGTTCCTGCCCGGCGGCCGGCGCGAGGTCGGGGAGTCCCTCACCGAGCTGGCTGCGCGCGAGCTCCGCGAGGAAGCCGGCTGCGAGCTGCGCGGTGCGATCGAGGTGTTCGCCCACCAGGCGGTCCACTCGCGCAACCCCGCCCCTCACCACCCTCACTTCCCGCACCCCTGGTCGGCCTGGGCGTTCGCCACCGCCCCGGTGGAGCAGACCGGACCACCGACCAACCCGCCCGACGGCGAGCCCGTGGTCGAGGTGCGGACGCTTCCTGTCGCCGACGCGGCCGCCTGGCTGCGCGTGCACGAGGAGGAGCCGGCCGACGTGCTCCTGCTCGCCGAGGCCCTTGGCCTGCTCAGGAGCTGACGGCCGGCATCGGGACCCCGAGCCACCGACGGCCCACCGGCGAGATCCTCACCCTCCGCGGGTCGAGGTCACCGTCGTCGACGGCTTCGTCGGCCACGGCCCGCCCGATGCGCACCTCGAGCCGGTCGTCGGCCAGGCCCTCGGCCAGACCCTCGCCCCACTCCACCACCGTGACGGCGTCATCGAGCGAGGTGTCGAGGTCGAGGTCGTCGAGCTCGGCGACGCCGCCGATCCGGTAGGCGTCGACGTGCACCAGCGCGGGGCCGTCGGTGAGCGAGGGGTGCACGCGCGCGATCACGAACGTCGGTGACGTGACGTCGCCACGCACCCCCAGGCCCGCGCCGAGTCCCTGGGTGAACGTCGTCTTGCCGGCCCCCAGCTCGCCGGAGAGCACCACGACGTCACCGGCCCGCAGGACCGCGGCGAGGGAGGCGCCGAGGGCGCGCATCGTCTCCGCGTCGGGAGCGTCGTACGACGTGGGGGCCGGGCGGCGCAGCTCGAGGTACGGCGAGTGCCGGCCGGTCTCGACGAAGCCGTGCTCGCGCCAGAACTTGCCGGTGCCGGGAAGCTCCTCGCGCGCCAGCACCGCGACGTCGTCGTACCCCTCGGCGCCCGCGAGGGCGGCGGAGACCAGCGCGGTGGCGACGCCGTGCTCGCGCACCTCGGGCAGCACCCCGACGCGACGCAGCCACAGCGTGGGTCCCTGCGGGTCGAGGACGAGCGCACCGACGTCGTGCCCTCCGTTTGACGCCACCAGGCCCCCATGGGTCAGCGCCCGGGCGAGCGTCTCGACCGTCTCACCGAGTGCGTCGGCGGGTGGGTCGACGGGCGGTCGCGCGGCGAACGCCGCACGGACGATCGCCAGCACGGTCGGGGCAGCCTCGGGCCCGACCCGGTGGACGTCGGTCATCGACGGTCGGCGAGGTCGCCGGCGGCGGCGAAGAGGTGGTCGAGCTCGGCGTTCACGTCGTCGTGCCGCTCCATGATCACCAGGTGTCCGGCGCCCTGGCACTCCAGGAGGCTCGAGCCGGTGATGTAGCCGTGGAGCTTCCGGCTGTGACCGATCGAGGTGAGCTTGTCGGCGGTGCCGCAGATGATCGAGGTCGGTACGACGCTGAGCGCCTTCACCGTCTCGAACTTGTCGAGGGCGGCGAAGTTGGAGAAGAACTCCGCGACCACCCCGAACGGCGTCGCCGAGAGCATCTCGTCGACGAACTCGACGTACGACGCCGGCACGTCGTCGCCGAAGGCGAGCTCGTCGGTGGCGACCAAGGCGACCGATCGGCCGAACCGCCGTACGCCGTCGACCTGACGGTGGCCGCGGGCGAGCATCGCCATCACCCGCTCCGCCACGGCGCCTCCGAACGTCGAAGGCAGCATCGGCGCGACGATCCGGTGCGGCTCGAGGCCGCCGGCAGTGGTCGAGATCAGGCCGACGCCGACGATCCGCTCACCGAACAGGTCGGGGTACTCCTCGGCCAGCGCCATGATCGTCATGCCGCCCATCGAGTGGCCGACGACCACGATCGGGCCGTGCGGCACCACCGTGTCGAGGACGAGCTTGAGGTCGCGGCCGAGCTGCTCGATGGTCGCGTGGCCGGGGGCCGAGCGGCCCGAGCGGCCGTGGGAGCGCTGGTCGTAGTAGACCGTGCGCACCTGGCCGCGGTAGGCCGCGCGCTGGAAGTGCCAGGAGTCGAGGGTGAGCGAGTAGCCGTGGACGAACACGACGGTGAGCTCGGGCACCTTGGACGCCCGGCGCCGGCCGGTCGGACCGGCGTACTCGTCCACCTCGACGTGGAGGGGTACGCCGTCCTCGGCCACGACGGTGATCGGTGCGGACCGCAGCGACCCGAACTCCGTCTCGTCACCCGCGCCGCGGTGGGCGATGACGGAGCGGCGCTGGGCGACGCGCAGCGCCGTACCGGCGGCCGCGACCCCGACGGCGGCTCCGGCGACGGACAGGACCTTGCTGCTGGCCTTCATGCCGCATCTCCTCCGACGTGGCGCCGGAGCAGCCGGCCACCCATGCGCGTGACGATCTCGTAGTGGATGGTGCCGCAGGCACTGGCCCAGTCGTCGGCCGTCGGCTCGCCCGCCGTGCCCGGCCCGAAGAGCACGACCTCGTCGCCGGACGCCGCGCCGTCGCCGGCGTCGTCGCCGAGGTCGACCACGAACTGGTCCATGCAGATCCGGCCACGGATCGGCCGGCGCTTGCCGTCCACCCACACCTCGGCGACGTTCCCGGCATGGCGCGGCACGCCGTCGCCGTACCCGATCGGCACCAGCCCGACCCGGGTCCGGCTCGGCGTGGTCCAGGTGTGGCCGTAGGAGACGCCGGCGCCGGCCTCGAGCTGCTTGGTGAGCGCGAGGGGGGCGGTGACGGTCATCGCCGGCTCGAGCCCGACGTCGGGGCTGAGGCCGGGCGAGGGATCGAGACCGTACGACGCGATGCCGCACCGCACCAGGTCGAAGCGGCTGCTCGGCCGCAGGAGGGCGCCGGCGGAGTTGGCGAGGTGGCGCACCTCGGGGCGCAACCCGGCCTGCTCCGCGACGCCGAGCGCGTCGCGGAAGGCTCGCTCCTGCGTGTCGTTGGCGGGGTGGTCGGGTTCGTCGCTGCACGCGAAGTGGGACCAGATGCCGGTGACCCGCCAGCGCCCGTCGGCCTCACCGGCGCGCGCGGCGGCGAGCAGGTCCGGCCACTGCTCGGCTGTGGAGCCGCCGCGCGAGAGGCCGGTGTCGATCTTGAGCTGCAGGCGGGCGGGCGTGTGGCTGACGGCGGCCCGGATCTCGTCGAGCTCGGCCAGGGTGTACGCCGTGACGTCGACGCCGCGGTCGATGGCGGCAGCCCAGTCGTCACCCGGCACCGTGAGCCAGCTCAGGATCCGACCGGTGTCCCCCGCCTCGCGCAGCCGCACCGCCTCGTCGAGGGTCGCGACGCCGAGCCAGGGCGCTCCGGCCCGGCGAGCGGCGTGCGCCGACTCGAGCATGCCGTGGCCGTAGCCGTCCGCCTTGACCACGACCATCACGTCGGACCCGTCAGGCGCCACCAGGTCGCGCAGTCGGCCGACGTTGCGCCGGATCGCACCCAGATCCACCACGATCTCGGGTCGGCGCACCGGCTCGCGACTCATGCGCGGCATTCTCCCATTCCCGCCTTGTCCACAGGGTCGAAGGGATAGTCCGTGACGATCTGCAGGTTGAAAGGGCGGATTCACCTGCGATTCGTCACGGACTATCCCGCCATCGCCACCTTCCCAACAGGGAGGGGTCAGGCGAGGAGGTCGGCGATCACGCGGGGCAGGGTGGCGGCGACGTCGGGGGCCGAGACCGGACCGCCGTGGGAGGCGAGGGTGGCAGCCGCGCCGTGCAGCCAGGAGCCGACCGCGCCCGCGTCGTACGGCGTGAGTCCGGCCGCGAGCAACGCCCCGCAGAGCCCGCCGAGCACGTCGCCGGCGCCGGCGACCGCGAGCCACGGCGTGCCGGTGGTCGTGACCCGGACCCGCCCGTTCGGCGCGGCGACGAGCGTGTGGTGGCCCTTGAGCAGCACGGTCGCGGCGTACTCCCTCGCCGCCCGCCGGGCGAACGCCAGCTGGTCGGCCTCGACCTCCGCGCGATCGACCCCCAGCATCACGGCCAGCTCGCCGGCGTGCGGCGTCAGCAGCGCGGGTACGGCGAGCGGCGCCTCGAGGTGCTGCAGGGCGTCGGCGTCGACCACCAGAGGTACGTCGTCCCGCAGGGCCGCGGAGAGCGCCTCGGCGGCGTCGGCGTCACCGCCGGAGCCGACCACCCACGCCTGCACCCGTCCCTCGCCGACGACGATCTCCGGGTGCCGCGCGCGGACCGGGTCGGGCGCCCCGCCGACGTAGCGCACCATGCCGACCAAGCCGCACGCCGCGCCCGACGTCGACAGCACGCCGGCGCCGGGGTAGCGCGAGGACCCTGCCCGGACCCCGACCACGCCGCGTGTGTACTTCTGCGCGGACGCCTCGGGGCGCGGCAGCAGGGCGGCCACGTCGTCGGCCTGGAAGGCGGTGACCGTCGCCTCGGGGAGGTCGAGCCCGATGTCGACGAGCTGGACGACCCCGCACGCCGAGGCGGCCGGCTCGACGAGGTGGCAGATCTTGTGGGTGCCGAACGTGATGGTGACGTCCGCGGTGACGTGGCTGCCGTCGATGCGCCCGGTGTCGACCTCGACTCCGCTGGGCGTGTCGACGGCGACCATCGGGACCCCCGCCACGGCCCGCACGGCGTCGAGGGCCGGCTGCCGGAGCCCCGGTGTGCCGCCGATCCCCACGATCCCGTCGAGGACCACGTCGGGCGGGTGACGCTCGCCGACCGCGACGACGCGACCTCCGGCCGCCCGGAGCGCTGCCAGGCCCGCCTCGTGGGCCCGGTCGGCCACCAGCACGGCCTCCACACCAGCCCCGCGGCGCGCCAGCATCGCCCCGGCGTACAGCGCGTCGCCGCCGTTGTCGCCCGGGCCGACCAGCAGGAGCACCCGGCGGCCGTACGCCCCGCCCAGCAGGTCGATGACCGACGTGGCCAGGCCGGCGGCGGCGCGCTGCATCAGCGTCCCGTCGGGCACCCGCGCCATCAAGGCGGCCTCGGCGGCCCGCACCTGCTCGACCGTGTGCGCGGCCCTCATGACTCCAGCACCACCACGGCCGAGGCGATGCCGGCGTCGTGGGAGAGCGAGAGGTGCAGGTGGACGGCGCCGAGCTCGGCCGAGCGCGCAGCCACGGTGCCGGTGATCGCCAGCAACGGGCGGCCCGACGAGTGGGAGACCACCTCCGCGTCGTGCCACGCCATGCCGCCGGGCGCGCCGAGGGCCTTCGCCAGCGCCTCCTTGGCCGCGAAGCGCGCGGCCAGCGAGGCCGGAGACCGGTTGATCTCGCCGGGGGTGAACAGCCGAGCGGCGAGACCCGGCGTACGACGCAGCGACTCCTCGAAGCGCTCGATGTCCACCACGTCGATGCCCACGCCGACGATCGCCACGTGGCCTGTCTACTCGACCGTGACGGACTTGGCGAGGTTGCGCGGCTGGTCGACGTCGTGGCCGAGCAGCGTCGCGAGCTCGCACGCGAACAGCTGCAGGGGTACGACGGCCGGCACCGGCTGCAGCAGGGTCGAGACCCGCGGCAGCCGGATCAGGGTGTCGGCGAACTCCGCGATGGTCGGGTCGTCGTCCTCGGCCAGCACGATGGTCCGCGCCCCGCGCGCCCGGATCTCCTGGATCGCGCTGACCATCTTGTCGTGGAGCTGGTCCCGCCCCTGCGGAGGCACGACGCAGAACACGGGCAGCCCCGGCTCGATCAGGGCGATCGGCCCGTGCTTGAGCTCGCCCGCCGCGAAGCCCTCGGCATGGATGTAGGCCAGCTCCTTGAGCTTGAGCGCGCCCTCCAGCGCGATCGGGAAGCCCGCGTGCCGACCGAGGAACAGCACCGACTTCGCGTCGCGGAGCTCCTCGGCCAGGGCGTAGAGCTCGTCGGACCCGTCCAGGATCCGCTGCACGTGACCCGGCATGTCGCCGAGCTCGGCGACCACCCGCGCGATCTCGTCGTCGTACGACGTGCCCTTGACCTGCGCGAGGTAGAGGCCGAGCAGGTACGCCGCGATCACCTGCGTGATGAAGCCCTTGGTCGACGCGACCCCGATCTCGGGCCCGGCATGGGTGTAGATCACCGCGTCGGACTCCCGCGGGATCGTCGACCCGTTGGTGTTGCAGATCGCCAGCACCTTGGAGCGCTGCTGGCGCGCGTGCCGGATCGCCATCAGGGTGTCCGCGGTCTCGCCCGACTGGCTGATCGCCACGACCAGTGTCGACCGAGTCAGGATCGGGTCGCGGTAGCGGAACTCGTGCGCGAGCTCCACCTCGCAGGGCACCCGGGTCCAGTGCTCGATGGCGTACTTCGCCACGAGCCCGGCGTAGAACGCGGTGCCGCAGGCGATGATGATGATCTTGTCGACCTCGCGCAGCTCGTCGTCGGAGATCCGCACCTCGTCGAGCTGGAGCCGGCCGGCCTGGTCGTGGCGCCCCAGCAGGGCGTCGCCGATGGCCCTTGGCTGCTCGAAGATCTCCTTGCGCATGAACCAGTCGTAGCCGTCCTTCTCGGCGGCCGAGAGGTCCCAGTCGACGTGGTACCGGTTGCCCTCCACGGGCGTGCCGTCGAAGTCGACGACCGAGACGTCCTCGCGGGTGATCGTCACGATCTGGTCCTGCCCGAGCTCCAACGCCTCGCGGGTGTGCTCGATGAAGGCCGCGACGTCGGAGCCGATGAAGTTCTCGCCCTCGCCGATGCCGACCACCAGCGGGGAGTTACGACGTGCGGCGACCACGCGGGACGGGTCCTCGGCGTCCACCGCGACCAGCGTGAAAGCGCCCTCGAGCCGCTGGCAGACCGAGCGCATCGCGTCGGTGAGGTCTCCCCCGCCCGCCAGCGCCGTCTCGAGGAGGTGGGCCGCGATCTCGGTGTCGGTCTCCGAGGAGAGGTCGTCACCGGCCGCCTCGACCTCGGCGCGGAGCGCGGCGAAGTTCTCGATGATCCCGTTGTGCACCAGCGCGACCCGACCCGTGTTGCCGAGGTGCGGGTGGGCGTTGACGTCGTTGGGCGCGCCGTGGGTGGCCCAGCGGGTGTGTCCGATGCCGGTCGTGGACTCCGGCAGCGGCTCGTCGGCGAGCGCCTTCTCGAGGTTGGCGAGCTTGCCGGCGCGCTTGCGCCACTCGATCCGGTCGTGGGCCACCAGCGCGATGCCGGCGGAGTCGTAGCCGCGGTACTCGAGCCGTCGTAGACCTTCGATGACGACGTCCTGAGCCTGCTTGTCCCCGACGTACCCCACGATGCCGCACATGGGCCCGAGTCTATCGACGGCCCCGCGCGGGCCGGCTCAGTGCCGGGTCGAGGTCACGTTCGGCGACGTGGGGAGTGGCAGGCTGCGGCCACTCCCCACGCGTCCGTCAGCGGGTCTGCTTGACCAGCAAGGGCACCAGCTGGCCGGCCTTCGGCGTTCCGAGCCCGGTCACGGGGTCCCAGCCCCGAGCCGTGTCGAAGCCGCCACCGATCTCCACGACGTCGTTGTTGCCCACGGTGACGTCGTGCAGGCTCGCGGCGTAGCGGTTCTTGTTGGCCGCGATCTTGTACAGCGCCGGGTTGATGTCGCCGATGCGGTGGCGCGCGACCTGGTCGGCGATCGCCGCCAGACCGGCCCACTGCGGGGTCCCTGCGCTCGTCCCACCGAACAGGAACACCGCGGGGACGCCGTCGTTGCAGACCGAGCACACGGTCAGCACGCCGCCGTTGACACCGGCGTTGTAGGAGATGTCCGGAACTCCGCGACCGACCGACCCCTCGATCAGCTGCTTCTGGAAGTCGGGCTTGGAGTAGAGGTCGCTGAATCCACCGCCGCTGCAGTTGATGTCGGCGTCTGCCACTGCCGGCGGGTTGCAGCCGGTGAAGATGCCCTCGGTCCAGGCCGTCTCACCCAGGTAGTTGCCGTCGATGTCGGCGCTCAGGGTGGTGCCGCCGACCCCGGTCACCAGGGGATCAGTGGCCGGGTTGCTGGCAACCTGGATCGCGCCGGCGTTGTCGCAGGTGAACTGGGCCGCACCTGAGTCACCGGACGAAGCGAAGACGGTCCAGCCCTGCCGGGCGGCCTTGGCGAACATCTGTGCTGGGCGGCCAGGAGGTCCGGGTCGACGCAGTTCTCGTTCTCACCGAAGCTCTGCGAGAGGACGTCGCCGAGGCGGTTGTCCACCGCGAACTGCGTGGCCGCGAGGATGTCGGTGTCGTTGCTGCTCGCGGCCGAGACCAGCCGGATCTTCGCGCCCGGGGCCACCGCATGGGCCCACAGCACGTCGAGGGTGGTCTCCTCCGCCCAGCCCACCTGGGTGTCGTCGGTCGGGTCGAAGGCCGGCGTTCCCGGATCACGGTGTTGTCGCAGATCGGGTCGGGCAGGCCGAACAGCTGGTCGAAGGCGGCCAGGTCCTGCTGCGATGTAGGGGTTCTGGAACGCGTCCACGATCACGATCGTGCGACCGGTCCCGTTCTTGCCCTGGGCGAGCAGCGGGGCGAAGCCGTACGCCGTCTGGATCTGGCTCGGGTCATAGCACACGATGCCCTTCGAGCCGTCGATCGGTCGTCCTTGGCAGGTGAACTGCGCCGCGTCGGTGTTGCCGCTGATCTTCCTGATGTCGGGAATGACCTTCACCCGGTGGGGCGACATGGTGGGTGCGGTCGCACCCGCCGGTGCCGTGGTGACGCCGACGCCCAGAGCGGCGGCGGTCGCTGAGGCCGTGAGCACGGCCGCCAGCTTCAACTTCAATGGAGAGATTCGCACGGATGGACCTCCTCGGGTGTGAGTGGAGTGGCCCGGCTCACGGCCCGGGTCGAGCCGCGTGGACCATCCAGCAGGCTCGCACCGACCGTTGCCAGGGTCAACGGATGACTTTTCGGCCGGCCGGGTATGTACTGGCTGGTTCGCCGTTCCCGTGGTGGGGCACCACCGAGGGGACCGGCCGCGGGAGCGGCTGGAACAATGCCCGCCATGCCCAACGGTGTGCAGGGGAGCGAGCCGTCCCCCTACGTCGAGCTGGACCGTGCCGCGTGGGCCGAGCTGGGCGAGCACGTGCAGCAGCCGCTGTCGGCCGAGGAGATCGCCCGGCTCCGCGGCCTCGGCGACCAGCTCGACCTCGACGAGGTCCAGCAGGTCTACCTCCCGCTCTCGCGACTGCTCAGCCTGCGCGTCAAGGCCGCCCGTCGCCTGCACCGCAAGCAGGAGGAGTTCCTCCACCGACCGCAGCCACCGCGCACGCCGTACGTGATCGGCCTGGCCGGCTCCGTCGCGGTCGGCAAGTCGACCACCGCGCGCGTCCTCCAGCAGATGCTGGCCCACTGGGACGAGCACCCGAACGTCGCGCTGGTCACCACCGACGGCTTCCTCTACCCCAACGCCGAGCTCGAGCGCCGTGGCATCCTCGAGCGCAAGGGGTTCCCGGAGTCCTACGACCGCCGCGCGCTGCTGCGGTTCGCGGTCGACATCAAGTCGGGCAAGGACGAGGTCGAGGCGCCGACCTACTCCCACCTCGTGTACGACGTGGTGCCCGACGACCCCATCGTGGTGCGCCATCCCGACATCGTGATCATCGAGGGGCTCAACGTGCTCCAGCCGGCCCGCACCACGGAGGACGGCCGGGCGGGGCTGGCCCTCAGCGACTTCTTCGACTTCAGCGTCTACGTCGACGCCGCCACCGCCGACATCCGCGCGTGGTACGTCGAGCGCTTCCTCCGGCTGCGCGAGACCGCGTTCGCCGACCCGGCGTCGTACTTCCGTCGCTACGCGGCGCTCTCGACCGAGGACGCCACCGCGACCGCCGAGCAGATCTGGGGCAGCATCAACGGCCCCAACCTCGAGCAGAACATCAAGCCCACCCGCTCGCGGGCGACGCTGGTCCTGCGCAAGGACCGTGACCACTCGGTGCGATACGTGCGGCTGCGGAAGCTGTAGCCGCCTCGTGGGGGTCCGTGCACCCGGCCGCCGAGCGACGGCGCTCTGCGCGGCTGAGGTGGGTCGCGACTGATCCAGCTCAGAGCCGCTTCTGGTACTCCAGGAGCGTCTCGAGCTGGCGGTAGCCGAGGGCCTCGTTGATCGCGTTCATGTGCAGGTTGACGTCGGCGTTGCTGGTGACGACGAGCTCGCAGTCGGGCACGTCCTGGCGCAGCGCCCGATGGCTGGCGAGCTTCACCGCGAGCCCGAGGCGATGGCCCCGGTGCTCCGGCAGCACCATCGTCACGCCGACGTGGGCGACGCGCGGGTCACGGATGCTCGCTCGCACGCCGGTCAGGCCGACCACCGTCCCCCCGGCGCACACCGCCGCCGACTCGAAGTTGGCCAGGCCGATCGCGATGCGACGCTCCTCGACCTCGCGCAGGTGCTCGACGCTCCAGTCGCTGTCCTCGAGGTCGAGCTCTCCCTGGGGGATCAGGCTCATCACCCGGCTGAGGGCGGCGCCGAAGCTCTCCACGAGGTCGTCGGGGCACCGGTCGCGCCAGGTCACGATGCGGTAGTCGCCGAGTGCCGCCGCGGACTCCTGCTCGAGCGGCCCCCAGCTCGGCTCCGAGAGGGCCAGGTCGAGGGCCTTCACGCCTTCGCGGTTGGCAAGGCCGTAGCCGTGGGCCTCGGCGAAGCGGATGTCACGCGGGTCGTCGTCGGGCTGCAGGTAGACCTCCCCGAGGACCCGCTCCCGGCCGGCCGAGCGAGCACGGCGCTCGACCTCGGCGAGGACGGCCGAGCCGACACCGCGACGTCGATGGTCGGGATGGACCATGACGTCGACGTAGCAGACGGTGAGGTTGTCCTCGAGCGGGAGGTTGACGAAGCCGGCACCGGCCGGCACCCCGTCGTCGCGCGCCTCGAACAGCTCGAAGGCGAACCGAGGGTGCGGGGTCATCAACGGTTCGCCGGCCGCCTTCCACGACGGCACCATGGCGTCCGGCCGGTGCTCCTGAGCGGCGGCCCAGACGTCGTACCACTCACGCAGCCGGGAGCCGTCGGCCGTGTCGACCTCGTGGATCTCGATCACGCGGGCACGCTACGGAGCGCGCCGGCGACCCGCCACTGGTTTGCGCTCAGAGGGCGAGGCGGCGTCGTACGACGTCGGCCAGGCGCTCGGCGACAGCGCGCGCCTCGTCGGGCGAGGAGGCCTCGACCATGACCCGCACCAGCGCCTCGGTGCCGGAGGGGCGCAGCAGGATCCGGCCGGAGTCGCCCAGCTTCTCCTGCTCGACAGCCACGGCCGCGGTGAGCTCGGCGTCGTCGGTGCGGGTGCGGTCGACGCCCGAGACGTTGACCAGCACCTGCGGGAGACGGGTCACCACGGAGGCGAGCTCGCGCAGCGAGCAGCCCGTGCGCGACATCCGCTGGAGCACCTGGAGGGCACTGAGGATGCCGTCGCCGGTGGTGGCGTGCTCGCTCATGATGATGTGCCCCGACTGCTCGCCTCCGAGGACGAACCCGCCGTCGCGCATCGCCTCGAGCACGTAGCGGTCGCCGACCGCGGTCTGGTGGACGGTGATGCCGGCCCGCTGCATCGCCTGCACGAAGCCGAGGTTGCTCATCACGGTCGCCACGACCGTGTCGTGGGCCAGGAGCCGGCGCTCGTGCAGGTCGACCGCGAGCATCGCCATCAGCTGGTCGCCGTCCACGGTCGCGCCGGTGTGGTCGACAGCGAGACAACGGTCGGCGTCGCCGTCGAGGGCGAAGCCCGCGTCGGCACCGGTGGCCACCACGGCTTGGCTCAGCCCGGCGAGGTGGGTGGATCCGCAGCCCTCGTTGATGTTCACGCCGTTGGGCTGATCGTTGATCGCGACCACCGCGACGCCGGCGGCGCGCAGCGCCTGCGGACCGACCTCGGCTGCGGCGCCGTTCGCGCAGTCGAGGACGACGCGGAGCCCGGCCGGGCGGTGGTCGAGCGTGCCGACGAGGTGCTCGGAGTACTCCTCGATCGTCGCGCCGTACGGCGTGACCCGGCCGACGTCCGCGCCGGTCGGGCGGTCCCACTGCTCGTCGAGACGTGCCTCGATCTCGCGCTCGAGCGAGTCGTCGAGCTTGACGCCGCCGCGGGCCAGGAACTTGATGCCGTTGTCGGGCATCGGGTTGTGGGACGCGGAGATCACCACGCCGAGGTCGGCGCCGAGGGAGTCCGTGAGGTAGGCGACGCCCGGCGTCGGGAGGACCCGCAGTCGCAGCACGTCGACGCCGGCCGAGGCCAGCCCAGCGACGACCGCGTGCTCGAGGAACTGGCCCGAGATCCGGGTGTCACGTCCCACGACGGCCACCGGGCGCTGCCCGGGGAAGCCGCCGTGGTCGACGAGCACCCGCGCCGCGGCGACCCCGAGGTCGACCGCGAGCTCGGCGGTGATGACACCGTTGGCGAGCCCGCGGACCCCGTCCGTCCCGAAGATGCGAGGCATCGGCCCGCTGGTCAGCGCTTGCTGAACTGCGGAGCCTTGCGGGCCTTCTTGAGACCGGCCTTCTTGCGCTCGATGACGCGCGCGTCACGGGTGAGCAGTCCGGCCTTCTTCAGCGTCGGGCGGTTGGTCTCCGCGTCGATCGAGTTGAGCGACCGCGCCACACCGAGGCGGAGTGCACCGGCCTGGCCGGTGATGCCGCCGCCGTGGATCCGGGCGATGACGTCGAAGCGGCCCTCGAGACCGAGCGCCGCGAAGGGCTCGTTGACGACCTGCTGGTGCAGCTTGTTCGGGAAGTAGGAGTCGAGGGTGCGACCGTTCACGGTCCACACGCCGGTGCCGGGCATGATCCGGACCCGGGCCACGGCCTCCTTGCGGCGCCCGGTGGCGGCCGCGGGGGCGATGGTGGCGGGGCGGGCGGCCTCGGCGGCGCCGGCGCTCTCGGAGGTGTAGGCCACGCCCTGCTCGTCGGCCTGGAACGTCTCGGCCTCGCCGTCGGTGGAGCCGTCGGTGGGGCCGGCGATGGCGCCGTCGATGGGAGTGGTGGTGTCGTCAGCCACGGAATTACCTTCGCTTCTCTGCCCGGTCGTCGACGGGGTCACTGGGAGACCTGTGTGATCTCGAACGGCTTGGCCTGCTGGGCCTGGTGCGGGTGGGTGGGCCCGGAGTACACCTTGAGCTTCTTGAGCACCTGGCGGCCGAGCTTGTTCTTGGGGAGCATGCCCCAGACGGCCTGCTCGATGACCTTGCGGGCGTCCTTGTCGAGCTGCTGGCCGACCGGCGTCGCGGTGAGGCCACCGGGGAAGCCGGAGTGGCGGTACATGAGCTTCTTGGTGAGCTTGTCGCCGGTGAGCGCGATCTTCTCCGCGTTGATGACGATGACGAAGTCACCCATGTCCATGTGGGGGGCGAAGGTCGGCTTGTGCTTGCCACGCAGCAGGTTCGCGGCCTGGACGGCGAGCTTGCCGAGGACGACGTCGGAGGCGTCGATGACGTGCCATTCACGCTGGACGTCGGCGGGCTTCGGGCTGTACGTACGCACGTGCGTCTGCCTTTACTCGTTCGTGGGACCGGCGGACGGTCGTCTGCCGGCAGGCCCCCGGGAATGGACCCGGAGTGGTGTGGAGCCACGACCTCTGACGAACACTGCCCGGTTCATCTTCGCCCGGGTCTGCACCGTTGCCTTCGCCGAGACGAGCTCGACCATCAGGCGTACGGCGCGGCAGGAGTCGCGACCGCACAATCTACCGGGCGAGTGTCCCGGCGGCCAATTCCAGAACCCGCCCTCGCCCTCCCGAGGAGCCCCGCACTAGGTTGGTGTGGTGAACGACTCTCTCACCGTCCGGGACAACCGCACCGGCCAGGAGTACGACGTACCGATCGAGCAGGGTGCGGTGAAGGGCTCGGATCTCGGAAAGATCAAGGACAGTGACGGCAGCCCGCTGGCCGTCTACGACCCCGGCTTCGTGAACACGGCCTCGTGCAAGAGCTCGGTGACGTTCATCGACGGCGACGAGGGGATCCTCGAGTACCGCGGCTACCCGATCGAGCAGCTCGCGGAGAAGTCGACGTTCCTCGAGGTCGCCTACCTGCTCGTCCACGGCGAGCTGCCGAGCAAGACCCAGTACGAGACCTGGGTGCACGACATCACCTATCACACGTTCGTGCACGAGAACGTGAAGAGCTTCATGGAGGGCTTCCGCTACGACGCCCACCCGATGGGCATGCTGATGGCCTCCGTCGGCGCGCTGTCGACGTTCTACCCCGACGCGCGCGACATCGCCGACGACGAGACCCGCCAGCTCCAGATCGTGCGGATGATCGCCAAGATGCCGACGCTGGGCGCGTGGTCGTTCCGCCACGCGCAGGGCAAGCCGTTCGTCTACCCCGACAACGAGCTCGGCTACACCGCGAACTTCTTGTCGATGCTGTTCCGGATGAGCGAGGACCGGTTCGCCGCCGACGAGCGCCTGGTCAAGGCGCTCGACGTCCTCTTCATCCTCCACGCCGACCACGAGCAGAACTGCTCGACGAACGCCGTACGGTCGATCGGCTCCTCGCAGGTCGACCCTTACTCCGCGGTCGCCGGGGGCGTGGGTGCCCTCTACGGCCCGCTCCACGGCGGCGCGAACGAGGCCGTGCTGCGGATGCTGCGCCGGATCAAGGACAAGAAGAACATCCCCGACTTCATCCAGGGCGTGAAGAACGGCGACGAGCGGCTGATGGGCTTCGGCCACCGCGTCTACAAGAACTACGACCCGCGGGCCAAGATCATCAAGAAGGCCTGCGACGACGTCTTCGAGGTGACCGGGGTGAACCCGCTCCTCGAGATCGCCATGGAGCTGGAGAAGATCGCGCTCGAGGACGAGTACTTCGTCTCGCGCAAGCTCTACCCCAACGTCGACTTCTACTCCGGGCTGATCTACGAGGCCTTCCAGTTCCCGCCCGAGATGTTCACGGTGCTGTTCGCGATCGGCCGGACCCCCGGCTGGCTCGCCCAGTGGCTGGAGCTGGTGCAGGACAAGGAGCAGAAGATCGCCCGGCCCAAGCAGATCTACACCGGCCAGCGCACCCTCGACTTCGTCCCCGCCTCCGAGCGCTGGTCCTGAGGCTCACCGTCGGTCGAGCCTGTCGATGCCACGGCTCCGGTCGTCTCCTGACCGCACCCGTCACTGCTTCACCATGAGAACGTGGTGAAACCCCGCTTCACAGGGCGAATTCGACGCGAGAACCCACGCTCCACCATGAGAACGTGATGAAGCAGTGACATCCAGGACCGAGCACCTCGACCTCCACACCGTGGCCTCGCGAGCTCAGCGCGCGGGCGTGGCGGCCTGCTCGACCTCCAGCAACGACTGGGAGTGCCGCTCGGCCTCGAACGCCGCCCGGCCACCGCGGAAGCCGAAGAGCCGCTTGGTCCACAGGATGTAGACCACGGCGAACACGTTGAACGCGAGGGCGACGAGGCGCAGCCAGGTGACGCGCTCGACGATCTCGTAGATCTCCAGCGGGATGAAGACCGCGGTGCCGACGACGGCGACGTACTCACCCCACCGTTTCATCAGCCACAGCCCGACGCCCTCGAGCAGCTCGAGCGCGCCGTAGGCCAGCACGCCGATGGCCACCATCTCCAGCGTGCTGTGCTGGGCGGTCAGCGCCTTCTGGACGAGCTTGACCGGGCCGGTGTTCTGCAGGTCGATCCCGAGCTTGTCGGCGAACGGCTTGAGGGTCGGGAGGTACTCCTTGAAGACCCGCTCGAGCGAGTCCTGCGCCCCGTTGAACTGGTAGATGCCGTAGGCGAGGGCGACGAGCAACACCCCGCGGATGAACCGCTCGACCGCCAGCAGCCGCAGGATGAACGCGTCGCGCAGCGCCTTGCCGCGCAGCACCAGCGGTGCGTCGGCCGCCGGGCCGCTGCCGTGCGGCGGGCCGACGACGTAGGTCCCGCAGCGCAGGCAGCGCCACGCCTCTCCGCCGGCGGTCACGGCCCGCAGCCGGTCGGCCAGCTCGGCCTCGGTCGGCTGCCACGTCACGTGCCCCTGCCGGCCGCAGCTGCGCAGCTCCCAGCTCCAGTGCGCCCACGGGGTCGTCACGGTGTCCTCACCGGCCGCAGCCTAGGGGCCGGCGGGCGAGCGCGGGTCACCCCGACGGAACCCACGCGACAGCGCCACGCCCGGCTTGGGAGGATCACCCCGTGCCCCTCCGTGCCCTCTCCGAGCTCGAGTCCGCTCTCGACCACCTACGCGCCGCGCCGGCAGACGCCGGCACGCTGACTCTCGTCGTACGACGTCCCGAGCGGCGGGCACGCGAGCTCCTGGACGACGCCACCATCGACGAGGCGGACGGGCTGGTCGGTGACAACTGGCTGAGCCGAGCGACCTCGCGGGCGGTGGCGGCCGGTCGTCACCTCGACGCCCAGGTCACGGTGATGAGCAGCCGGATGGTCGCCCTGCTCGGCGACACCGACGCCGAGCGCGCGCTGGCCGGCGACCAGCTCTACGTCGACCTCGACCTCTCCCACGACAACCTCCCGGCCGGCAGCCGGATCGCGGTGGGCGACGACGTCGTGCTCGAGGTGACGGCGAAGCCGCACGCCGGCTGCAAGAAGTTCCTCGCCCGCTTCGGTGCCGACGCCGTCGCCTTCGTCAACAGCGAGGAGGGCAGACGGCTCCGTCTGCGGGGGCTGAACGCGCGTGTGCTGCGGGGCGGCACCGTCCGGGTGGGAGACGACGTGGCCCGCCTGGCTTTTTCGACGGCACCCAGCGAGGTCTCAGGAAGGTCACAGACTCACCTACGAGGGTAAGGGGCATGAGCAACGAGTACCCCGAGCGCGGGCAGGACCCGCACGCCAGCGCCGACTGGAGTCCCGAGCCCCCCGCCGCCCCCGCCACCTGGTCCCCGTACGCGTTCCAGACCGCCGGTGAGAGCGGCAACGACACCCGCCCGTTCGGTTCCGAGGCCCCCGCCGAGAGCCCGGTCGTTCCTCCCGCAGCCCCCCAGCCCAAGGCGCGCCGCCGCACGGGCCTGGCCGCCTCCGTCGTGGCAGCCAGCCTGCTGGTCGGCGGAGCTGCCGGCGTCGGTGGTGCCGCGTTGTGGACCTCCACCCACGACGACCAGGTCGCCTCGTCGCCGATCATCACCCAAAGTGGCAGCTCGGCGATCCCGGCCGCGTCCAGCGACTCGGTCGTCAAGGTCGCCCACAACGTGCTGCCCTCCGTGGTCAAGATCAACGTGAGCGGCGCCAGCGGGTCGGGTTCCGGCTCCGGCATCATCATGAGCGCCGACGGGAAGATCCTCACCAACAACCACGTCGCCTCGCTGGCGGGCAAGAGCGGCAAGATCACCATCGACTTCAACGACGGCTCGCACGCTTCGGCCAAGGTGCTCGGCACCGACCCGCTCACCGACACCGCGGTCGTGCAGGCTCAGGGCGTCTCCGGCCTCACGCCGGCGACCATCGGTCACTCCTCCAGCCTCCAGGTCGGTCAGAGCGTGGTCGCGATCGGCTCGCCGTTCGGCCTGAACGCCACCGTGACCAGCGGCATCGTCAGCGCCCTCAACCGGCCCGTCGACGTCGGCCAGGTCAGCGCCGGCAACCCGACGGTCTACCCCGCGATCCAGACCGACGCCGCGATCAACCCCGGCAACTCCGGTGGCCCGCTGGTCAACCTGGCGGGCGAGGTGGTCGGCATCGACTCGGCGATCCAGACCGCGACCGACTCCAGCACCAGCGGCGGCGAGCCCGGCTCGATCGGCCTCGGCTTCGCGATCCCGATCGATGCGGTCCTCCCGATCGTCCAGGAGATGATCAACGGCGAGGCCCCGACCCACGCCCGGCTCGGCATCGGCGTCGACAGCGCCGCGCAGACCACGGACGGCGCCAAGGTGTCGCAGGTCGACAACGGCTCGGCCGGACAGAACGCCGGCCTCAAGGCCGGTGACGTGATCACCAAGGTCGACGACCACCTGATCACCTCGTCCGACGCGCTCATCGCGATCATCCGGTCCTACCGGCCCGGCGACTCGGTGACAGTCACCTACACGCGCGACGGCTCGTCCCACACGGTGACCGCCACGCTCGACTCGGACGCTCAGACCACCAACTCCTGAGCAGCTCCTCTCGGTACGACCGCGAACGCGGACAGATCACCCCCGGCCAGCCTGCCCCCCAGAACGGCCCGGTCTGTCCGCGTTCGTGCCGTGGCGGCGCGGTACGACGTCAGCGGGCGCGACGCACCCGGGTCTCGTCCCACACCGGCCCGTCGGACTCGTACACCTCGCCGTCGGCGCCGTAGACGAGGAACCGGTCGAACCCGCGCGCGAACCAGCGGTCGTGGGTGACCGCGACGACGGTGCCGTCGAAGGCCTCGAGGCCCGCCTCGAGCGCCTCCGCCGACTGGACGTCGAGGTTGTCGGTCGGCTCGTCGAGCAGCAGGAGCGTCGCTCCCGAGAGCTCGAGCAGCAGGATCTGGAAACGCGCCTGCTGACCGCCGGACAGCGACTCGAACTTCTGCTCCGAGGCGTGCGCGAGCTCGTAGCGGTCGAGGACCCGCGCCGCCGCCTCGCGACCCATTCCGGTGCGACCGTCGGGCCGACCGTCACCGCGGTGCAGGATCTCCAGCAGGGTCCGGCCGAGGAGCTCGGGATGCTCGTGGGTCTGCACGAACCAGCCCGGCCGCACGCGGGCGCCGAGCTTCGCCTTGCCCGTGTGGCGCACCCGCTCGATCCGTACGTCGTCCACGGGGCGGTGCTCGACGTCGGGGTCGGAGCCGCCGGCTGCCAGCAGCCGCAGGAAGTGCGACTTGCCGGAACCGTTGCTCCCGAGCACAGCGACCCGCTCGCCGTACCAGACCTCGAGGTCGAAGGGCTGCATCAGGCCGGTCAGCTCGAGCCCCTCGCACACGACGGCACGCTTGCCGGTGCGACCGCCCTTGAGGCGCATCGACACCTGCTGCTCGCGCGGCTGCTCGGTGGGCGGACCGGCCTCCTCGAACTTCCGCAGACGGGTCTGCGCGGCCTTGTACTGCGAGGCCATGCCGTCGTTGTACTCCGCCTTGATCTTCAGCCGGAGCACGAGCGCCTTGATCTTGGCGTGCTCCTCGTCCCAGCGACGGCGCAGCTCCTCGAAGCGCGCGAACCGGTCGCGCCGCGCCTCGTGGTACGACGCGAACCCGCCGGGATGCGTCCACGCGCTGTTGCCGCCGCCGAACGAGCCCAGCTCGACGGTGACGATCCGAGTCGCGGTGTGATCGAGGAGCTCGCGGTCGTGGCTGATGAACAGGATCGTCTTGGCGGACTCACGGATCCGCTGCTCGAGCCAGATCTTGCCGGGCACGTCGAGGAAGTTGTCCGGCTCGTCGAGCAGGAGCACCTCGTCGGGCCCCTCGAGGAGGTACTCCAGGACGAGCCGCTTCTGCTCACCACCGCTGAGCGTCGAGAGGGTGCGGTACTGGGCACGGTCGTACGGCAGACCGAGACCACGGACGGTGCAGACGTCCCACACCACCTCGAGGTCGTAGCCTCCCGCGTCGGCGTACTCCGCCAGCGCCTCGGCGTAGCGGATCTGGGTCTTCTCGTCGTCGGTCTCCATCAGCGCGAGCTCGCAGCGCTCGAGGTCGGCCGACGCGGTCCGGACCCGCTCGGGTGAGACCGACAGCAGCAGGTCGGCGACCGTCGGGTCGTCGCCGAGGTCGGTGCCGACCATCTGGCGCATCACGCCGAGGCCGCCGGTGCGCGTGATCACACCCGCGTGGGGCACCAGGTCGCCGGTGATGATGCGCAGCAGCGTGGTCTTGCCCGCGCCGTTGGCGCCGACCAGCGCGACCTTGGCGCCGTCGCCGACCCGGAACGACACGTCGTCGAGGAGGACCCTGCCGTCGGGCAGCTCGTAACGTACTCCGGCGACATCCACGTGACCCACGAGGAGCCATTGTCCGCGACGCCGCTGCGGTGTGCACGCGGGTTTCCACGGTGCGTGCACGAGCCGGTGGGATCAGCGGGCGTTCTCGCGCAGCGACGAGGTGCGCGCACCGCGCACGGTGAGCGCGGCGAAGAGCGTCGAGAGCACCACCAGCACCACCATCACGGCGAGCGCGAGCTGGAAGCCCGTGCTGACGTGGAACGACGGCAGCACGCGAGGCGTGAGCGCGGTGTCGGCGAAACCCAGGGTGACGGTGTGGACGACCACGTACTGCGCGGTGGCGCCGGCCGCGATGCCGGCGAGCGCGGCGGCACCGAGGACGAGGAGGAACTCGCCCACGACACCGACCATGATCGACCGACGCTTCACCCCGACCACGCGCAGCGAGGCAGCGTCGCGACGCCGGGCGGGCAGCTGCACCGCGAGGTTCGCGGCCAGGCCCGCGAACGCCAGCAGGATCACCAGCACCGTCACCACGACGTAGAGGCGCAGCGCGAGCGCGAACGCGTCCTGGTCGAGCAGCGCTCGCGCCGCCGCCTCGGTGTCGGGCTGTGCCATGCCGCGCGCGGCGAGCTGGTCGAGGACCGAGGCAGGGGTGTCCGAGCGCGCCCAGATGTAGACGTCGTTGACGCTGTTGCCCTGCACCGTGTTGCGGTCGAACATGGTGACGTCCATGAGCATGCCCGACGGACCGCGGAACGGCACCGACTCGGCGGTCCCGGCCGAGCGGATCGGGAAGAGCCCGGACGATCCGGTCTGCAGCTGGGACTGCGGGGCCGCGGTACGGCCGAAGAGCACCGGTACGACGGCCGGTACGTCGGTCGGGCTGATGCCGGAGTAAGAGTTGGAGTTGCGGGCCCGGAAGGCGACCGTCAGGTGACCTCCCTCGAGCTGCGGCGGAGCGTGCACCCCGCTCGGCGTGCCCACCAGCGAGACGGCCGGCCGCCAGGGCGCGTCGAGCGCCCCCGCGACCGGTCGGCCGTCGACGGTGAACGACTCGATGGTCGCGGTGCCGTGCATGCCCTCCACGAGTGCCGAGGGCCCACCGAAGCTGATCGTCTGGAGGATGCAGCCCTTCTCGCACGAGGGCAGCCGCGCCGTCGCGGTCGAGCGGCCCGGGTCGTAGGGACCGACCGACACGTCGCGGGCGGCTCCCTGGTCGTCGAGGATCCCGAGCGAGAGCCCCAGCTGGTCGAAGTCACCCTGCACCTGGTTGTCGACCGTGATCGTCACCTTCGAGCCGGTGAGCACCACCGAGGGCCGCTGCGGCCCCAGCTCGCGGGCGACGTCGGCGGCCGACTTCCCGGGTGTCCACTGCGACGGCCAGGAGGCGACCCGGGCCAGTCGGCTCGTGTCGACGACCACCCGTGGGATGACGGTGAGGCCGACCTCGTCGGCGTTCGGCGTGTTCACGCCGGCCGCCATCAACCAGCGCCCCTGCGGGTCGATCTCATGGGTCAGGCCCACGGCTCGGGACAGCGACAGGTTGGTGGGGAACGAGACGGGCGCGCCCACCTCGGTGGCGGCTGCGCTGGCGCGCCAGGTGGAGGCGGCCAGCGAGACCCCGACCGTGAACACCGCGATGGTGAGGGCCGCTGCCACCGGCAGGATCACGAGCGTGCCCTCGTGACGGCGGCGCACGGTGCGCGAAGCGACGTACGACGACAGCGAGCGGCGTTTGGCCGACCAGCGCACCCAGAGCTCGGCGACGCCGAGCACCACCAGCCCGCAGACGAGGCCCACCGCCGCCGCGAGGAGGATGGGCAGTGCGAGGTCGGTCGCATCGGGCGCCTGGGGGTGGCTCCGGCTGGCGGCGACCACCAGGGCAGCCACAGCAGCAGCGACCAACGCCAGCCTCACGAGCACCAGGCCGCGGCCGGCGCGCGTCGGTCGTCGGACGCCGGCGATCTGAGCGCTCAGGGGTTCGTTGACGGCGTCGCGGACGACGAGGGCGGCCACCAGGGCGGTCACCAGCACGACGCCGAGCACGGCGATCGCGCTCGCGGCCAGGAACGGCGTCGGCAGCCCGGGTACCAGCCACCGATGAGCGAGCAGCCGTGACGTGAGGAATCCCAGCGCCACGCCGAGCGGGGTGGCGGCGGCGAGGATCAGCAACGGCTCGAGCATGCCGAGGAACCACAGCTGGCGCCGGTCGTAGCCACGCAACGACGCCAACGCGAGCTCGCCGCGACGCAGTCCCATCGCGGCGCTCAGCAGGCGCGAGAGGAGCACGAGCGCGACCAGGATCAGCGACAGCACGGCCGGCTGCACGGTCGCCCGGGCGACGCCGCGTCGTTCGAGCAGCTGGTCGATGGTCTCCGGCAGCGAGTTGCCGGACTCGAGCGACAGCCCCGGCAACAGGTGGCCGCTCGCGTCGGCCTTGCGCAGCGCCCGCACGCGAGCGGCCGCCAGTGCAGCGTCGTCGGGCGTCAGCTCCGGCGTCACGTGGAGCGCCTGGTCGACCGTGACGAACCACGACTTGCTGCCGAGCTCGATCCCGGCCTGCGTGGTGATCCAGGGCGCGGGGCGGCTCGGGACCAGCTTCGGCACCAGCCGGCCGGGCTGGGTCTGGAGGCGCGGCCCGAACCAGAACCCCGCGTCGTCCGCCTTCGGCGTGTAGATGCCGACGATCCTGTAGGTCATCGGGAGCTCGGGCTGGCGGATCCTGGAGCCGATCGTCCAGCCGTACGTCGTGGCGTCTGCCTTGAGCACCGCGATCTCGCCCGGCGACGTGGGGCACCGACCGGTCAGGGCCACATGGCCGCAGGCACCCGGCACCGACACCAACCGCGCGACGATCGGGATCGGCGAGACGGGCAGGGACGTCAGCGGGAGCTCGTCCCACAGCATCGCGTGGCCCGCGTTGTACGCCGTTCCGGACTCGCGCGAGGTCTCGTCGAGAGCGGTGACGATGGCGTCGTCGGCGGACTCGTGGGGGGCGTGCCGGTAGTCGTAGGTGAGGCCGGTGTTGATGAGCGGCTGCGCCGACAGCTGGGCGATCACGAAGGAGTTGGCGGCGTTGAGCTGGTAGCTCGGCCCGACCACCGCGGACGCGATGGCGATCACCGTGAGCAGCAACGAGCCGAGGCTGAGGACGGTGCGCGAGGCGAGGCCGCGCAGGCTCGTGGCGATCAGCCACCCCAGGCGGGTCATCGTTCGGCCTCACGCAGGGCGGCCGGGCGTGCGCCGCGACCGAACCGGGTGAAGACCACACCACAGCACGCCGCGGTCACGACAGCGACCCCGAGGCCGACCGCGCTGAGGAGCCACGGCTGCACGGCGAGGTCGATGAGCGGCGCGACCGCCCAGCCTCCGACCAGCCGCATCGGGCCCAGCAGGGTCGAGGTCGTCGCAGCTGCCGTCAGCACCGCCGCGACCAGCACGATGCCGGCCAGGACACCCGCCTCGACGAGGTACGCACGGCGCACGACCCCGGGCTGCAGACCCGCCGTGCGCAGGCCGGCGACCTCGGCGCGGCGGCGGCCCATCTGGCCGACCAACCAGGCGATGAGATGCGTGAGCGCGACCAGGGCGACCCCGATCGCGACCAGCACGGCGAGGCGGTCCGCGCGGGCCTCGCGGGTCGCGTCGAAGGCCGCGCGCATGGAGGTGAACGTCGCGGGGCGACCGCCGCCGTCGGCCCGGAGCCGGGCGAGGACGGGGGCCGGCGTGTCGGCACGGGCCACCACCATCGCATCGGCGATCGGCACCGTGCCGACGGCGCTGCGCAGCACGCGCGGCAGGTCGAGCAGGCTGCCCGACCGGCCGAGGAAGGGTACGGCGTCGATGGCGCCCACGGTGCGCACAGCAGGGGTCTGGCCGTCGAGCCCCGGGATCGTCGTCCGGAGGGTGAGGTCGGGCGTGGTGAGGGCCTGCATCGCCTGCCCGGGTGGGAGACCGGACTCGGTGAGGGACAGCAGGCGCGTGGGCCCGTTGCCGGAGTACGTCGTGGGGTCGGAGACGAGGTCCGCGCTGCCGGCGGTCACCCGTCGTACGACGAACGAGGGCGTGCCGGTGACGGACAGCGACAGCAGCGCGCACCCCACGCGGCACTGGCGCAACGGCGTCGTCGCGGTGCCGTCGGCCGAGACCTTCACCCGCACGCTCGTGGGGAAGCCGCCGTCACCGGCGTAGCGGGCCACGACCGTCCCGACGCCCGGCCCGGTGAAGTCGGAGACGTCGACGCTCAGGGTCCGGCCCGTCATCAGGCGGGGATCCGACTGGTCGGCGAGGTGGGAGATCCGGTCGGCCGCTCCGCCCACGCTGGAGCCCGCCATGAAGTCTCCGACCACGGCTTGCCAACGTGCGGAGTCGACGAAGACGCGGCGGTCGACCGGGTTCAGGTCGTCGAGGGAGGCGGCGGCCATCAGCCAGCGCCCGCGTGGGTCGGCGGCGTGTGCGGCGGCGTAGGCGCGGAGGGCCCCGTCGTCGAACGGCACCGTGAGCGGCCCGCCGGCACGCAGTCGTGCGGCGTCGTCACGCCACGACGCGGCGGCGCTGCCGCCGGTGAGGGTGACTGCCAGCAGGACCGTGGCGGCGACGAGGATCCGCACCATCGATGCCGGGTCGGGGTCGCGGCGCAGGCGACGGCTGGCGAGTGCGGGTCCGAGGCGGTGCCCGACGCGTGGCACCAGCAGCAGCAGCCAGGCCACGACCTGGCCGGCGGCGAGGGCCACCAGCGCCGGGGCGATGATCGCGACCCAGCCGTGGTCGCTGCGGTGGGCCTCGTAGACCGCGAGCACGGCCGCCACGACGAGGAGGATCTCGAGGAACGTGACGATCATCGAGCCGCTGCGGCGACGCGGATGCACCGACAGCGCGTCGCCCAGCGGCCGGCGGATCACCGAGCCCGCGACGACTGCGACGGTCACCCACGCGCCGAGCAGGAGGCCGACGCCGACGAGGATCTCCGCCGCGCCGACGGAGTACGACGTGTGCCAGCCGTCGGCGATCCGCTTGGCCAGGAGCAGCCCGAGGCCGGTGCCGAGCACGATGCCGACCAGGCTGACGGTCAGCAACGGGCCGGCGGCGAAGGCGACCAGCCGGATCCCGGTCAGGCCACGCAGCCGCGCCAGCGCGACGTCGTGGATCCGGTCGACGGTCGAGCGTGCGGTCTGCTCGGCCAGCGCCACCCCGCCGTACAGCGCCAGCATCGCCGCGACGGCCGTCGGCGTGTGGCCGCTCCGGGACGCGCCGACCACGGCCACCGCGCCGGCTGCGACCACCAGGGCGAGCACCAGCGTCGCGCACGAGGCGACCGGGTGCGACCGGATACTGCGCAGGAGCACGGCCGGCCTACCGCCCCTCGCCCGCGAACATCGGCTCGTCGTCGCCGGCGACGAGGCGGCCCTCGTCGAGCACCAGCTGACGGTCGGCGGCGGCGACGACGGCCGGGTCATGGGTCGCGACCACGACGATCGCGCCGCGCTCGGCCTCGGCGCGCAGCTGGTCCATCACGTGCTCACGGTTGCCCTCGTCGAGCTCGCTCGTCGGCTCGTCAGCGAGCAGGATCTGCGGTGCGACCGCGAAGGCGCGGGCACAGGCCACGCGCTGCATCTGGCCACCCGAGAGCTCCTCGACCTGCCGGTCGCCGAGGTCGCCGATGTAGAAGCGGGAGAGCTCGAGGTCTGCCCGCTCGTCGGCGTCCGCCGGCCTCTCGCCGCGTGCTCGTAGGGCGATCGCGATGTTCTCCCGGGCGCTGAGGATCGGCACCAGCCCGTAGACCTGGAGCACGAACGCGACCTCGTGCCGCGGGTCGCCGTCGCCCTGCCACATGTGCCGACCGTCGTACGACGCGAAGCCGGTGGTGGGCTTCGCGATGCCGCCCGCGATCGACAGCATGGTGGTCTTGCCCGAGCCCGACGGCCCGGACAGCGCGGTCACCTCGCCGGGGCGGAAGGACAGCGTCGTCCGCTCGAGCGCCCACCGGCCGCCGATGTTGAGCGACACGTCCTCGAGGGTGAGCTCGCCCGAGGCCGGCTCCGGTCCGCTGTGCTTGCCCGCCATGGTCACGCCCCCGCCTCGTCGTCGGCGGACCGGCTCAGCAGCAGGCGATCGGCCTCCTCGGGCTCGATCCGCACGAGCGTGCCCTGCGGCCACTCCCGCGCGATGTGGGCCGGCAGGTGCACGACGCCCTCGGCACCGACCACGACGTACTCGGCACCCTCACGACCCTCCATCCCGACCCGGCCGCCGCGCATGGTGACGGTGCGCGGGAAGGTGCCTGCGACCTCGGGCTGGTGGGTGACCACCAGGATCGTCGTACCGAAGTCGTTGCCGAGGCCGTGGATCAGCTCGAGCATGTGGTCGCGGTCCTCGTGGCTGAGCTGGCTGGTCGGCTCGTCGGCGAGCAGGAGCTGGGGCGCGCTGGTGACGCTGCAGGCCAGCGCCAGGCGCTGTCGCTCGCCGCCCGACATCGACGAGACGACCTGGTCGCGCTGGCTCTCGAGGCCGACCCGGCGCAGGAGCTCGGCGTCGCCGAGGGTGCGGTCGGGGTCGCTGCTGGCGGACCTGCTGAAGCGCAGGTTCTGACGGGCGGTGGCGTAGTGGAGCAGGTTGCGCGTCGCACCCTGGAGCATCGTGCTCACGCGGGAAGCGCGGACCTTGGTCAGCGCCCGCTCGCTCATCCGCGAGATCTCGTCGTCGCCGAGGAAGATCCGCCCGGCGCTCGGGCGCTGGATCCCGCCGAAGAGGGTGAGGAGGGTCGACTTCCCGGAGCCACTGGGTCCGAGGAACGCGACGCGCTCACCGGCGTCGACGCTGAGGTCGACGCCCTGGAGAGCCACCACGTCGTGGCCCTCGAAGGTCTTGTAGAGGTGGACCAGGCCCTGGCAGCGGACCGACAGTCCGCCCGCGCGCTCGGCGGTTGCTTCCACTGCTCCCCTTCCACCCGCCCCTCCCGAGGACCCGCAGTCCGGGCCGGACCGGGGACGGGGCCACGGCAGTCAACAGGTCCACTCCCGGTGCGGCAAGCACCGGGGTGCACTCGTGACCAGATCGGAACCCTGCCTGTCTGACGCAGCAGTATCGCCCGCGGTTGTCACGCGGCCGCCTTCGGTCGCCCCCCGGTGGTCGAGAAGGACCCACCGGTGGTTGAGGAGGGCGCTCTGCGCCCGTCTCGACACCACCCCGCTTGCCGTCGTGCCGCCCGCAGAGGTTCCGATCGCATCACGTTCCGGCTCCGACCCTCGGACGTGCGTCACGATGAGCCGTGCGCACGTGGATCCGAGGACTGCTGCCGGCGGTGGCGCTGGTTGGCCTGTCCGGCTGCGGCGCCTCCGGCCCGGGGACGTCGCCACCCACCGAGTGCGGCCCGAGCATGCGGTTCCACGGCGTCGTCTACGTCTCCGACGGGCGCGTCAACGACGCACAGTCCTTGGGCCGAGACGTCGGGTCGGGCGCTGCTCTCGACTGTGACCGGCGAACGGTCCTCGACAGGGTCGTGGTCTCGGTGCTGACGGAGGTCGGCGACCGCCAGGCGATCGGCGTACGACGGGGGCGGTGGCAGGGCGTGTACGTCGCCGAGGACGTGCCGCACAGCAGGCTGCCGCAGGTTCTCTTCGCCAGGTGAACGCGCCGCCTCCTGGCGTTGTCCACTGCCTCACCTGCGGTCCGGTCGTGGTGTCCGACGAGATTCTTCTCCGGCCTGTGGAGAACCCCGGCTTGCGGAGTCCGACTGTCGGCGACCTGTGATCCAATACAGGTATGGGCACATCGACACCACTCGCTTTCCGGCCGGAGACGGCCACCCAGGTGTTGTGCGCTGCCCGGGAGCAGCGGCGGGCGCCGACATCGCCGAGGCCGCCCTGCTGCGCCGACCCCTGACCACTCCGCCCCACGCCCCGGCCGTCCCCGGCCGGGGCCGTAGGCGCGCCCGGATCCCGCGCTGTTCGGAGCACGACCGAGGCGCAGGCGTGACAGCATGCGCACACCGTCTGCCGATCGGAGACCACGTGAGCTCGCCCGACCCCTACCCGCCGGGTCCGCCGGGCACGCCGCCGGGTCCATCGGACAAGTACTTCGAAGGCCTCACCTACGGCCGGGCGACGAACGCGATGTGGCTCGGCATCGCATCGGTCCTGTGCTGCGGGCTGCTTGCCGGCATCCCGGCCATCTACGTCGGAAGCCGCGCCCTCAGCGACATCGAGGCGTCACGCGGGCGACTCAGGGGCAAGGGCACGGCCTGGGCCGGCATCATCCTCGGGATCCTCGGCATCCTCGGGACGTTCGGCGGAGCCGGGTACGTCTATCACCAGCACCAGTCGGACGACTGCGCACGCAACGGATCGAGCTTCCACGCGGCCCGCTCCTGCTGATCGACACCGATCGGCCCCTGGCTGCTGTGGAGATGATCACTCATCCCGAGTTCGGCTGCGGGTCGGCCAGCCGGTCACGCAGCATGGCGGTGCCACCTCACCTCCACCCACCATCGGGAAAACCCATGCGCCAGCTCATCGTCAGCCCGGGTCGATGCCAAGTTCGGGACCAAGGGCCACCGTGAGGCCTTCGCGTCCAGCGGCGGATTCAAGACCTCCATCTGGTCGTACAAGACGTGCGCAGAGTTCGCGGCCGTCGCGATCTCCTACGACAAGCACGGCAGCGGCCCCTGGAAGCTGTCAGCCAAGTCCGGCGTCTTCGTCTGACCTCCAGACCCGGCCACTCGGCGCCTCGGCGCGATCAGCCCCGGCGCGACTCGAGGACCCGGAACCCCTTCGCGCTCGCCAGCCTGGTCGTCGGGTAGCCCTGATCGGTGAGCCAGCCCTGCAACGAGTCGCCGCCGAGGTTCTTGCCGACGACCATCACCGCGCGACCCTCGGGGCGGAGCCGGGCGAGCCACTGGAGCAGCAGGTCGTGCAGCGCCTGCTTGCCGATCCGGATCGGCGGGTTGGACCAGATCTCGTCGTACGACGCGTCGGCCGGCACGCTCTCCGGATCACCGGCGGTGAACCGGTCCCCCAGTCCCAGGCCGTCGGCGTTCTCGCGGGCCAGCAGGATCGCCCGCTGGTTCACCTCGACGCCGGTGACGTGTCCGGTGGTGGTGGCAGCGGCCCGCCAGGCCGCCGCGATCGCCAGGCCCACCACGCCGTACCCGGTGCCGAGGTCGAGCACGTCGCCCGGCGCCGGCGGCTCGGTCTCGCGGAACAGCACGGCCGTGCCGCTGTCGAGGTGGCCTCGGCTGTAGACACCCGATCCGCTGGTCAGCGCGAGCCGCTGTCCCCACACCTCGCACTCGAACCTCTCGCGTGCGAACGGCACCGACGGGTCGGCGGAGAAGTAGTGGTCGGTCACGGTCGCTCCCGCTTGGCCCGCGTCTCGCCGGCGCGGGCGGCGAGGTCGGCGTCGGGCGGGTAGCCGACCTCCTCGAGCGTCAGCCCGTGCGGTGGTACGACGGTCACGGCCGGGTCGCGGACGGCGGTGGTGAGGACCTCGTCCGCCCACGCAACCGGCCGCCGGCCCTCGCCGACCGTCAGCAGGCAGCCGACCAGCGACCGCACCATGTGGTGGCAGAACGCGTCGGCCCGGACGGTGCCGGTGAGGAGGTCGCCGTCGCGGACCCAGTGGAGGTCGAGCAGCGTGCGGACCGTGGTCGCGCCCTCTCGCTGCTTGCAGAACGCGGCGAAGTCATGGAGACCGAGGAGGGAGGCCGCGGCCGCGTTCAGGGCGTCGAGGTCGAGCCGTCGGGGCCAGGCCAGGACGTGGCCGCGCGTGAGCGGGTCGGGGACGCCGTCGGTGACGCGGTAGGCGTAGCGGCGCCAGAGCGGGGAGAAGCGGGCGTCGAACCCCTCGGGCGCGGCGACCACGCGTCGTACCCGGAGGTCGGCGGGGAGCAGACCGTCGAGTCGGCGCGCGAGGGCGTGACACGGGTCGCCGTCGTACCTCCCCGCGGCCGCGGTCAGCACGTCCGGCTCGACGTCGAGGTGGACGACCTGGCCGCGGGCGTGGACCCCGGTGTCGGTGCGGCCCGCGCAGACCACGGAGGGACCGGGCGTGCGGAGGACGGTCGCGAGCGCGGCCTCGAGCTCGCCCTGCACGGTCCGGAGCCCCGGCTGCGCGGCCCAGCCGTGGAAGTCACCGCCGTCGTAGGCGAGGTCGATCCGCAGCCGCACGGTCGGCATCCTACGGAGGCGACGCCGTCGCGCCCGCCGCCTACGATCGGTGCCATGGACGACCGCCCCGCCATCCTGCTCGTCTCGGAGGAGAACTCCGACCTCCTGCTCGACGAGTTCGGCCGCTACGCGCGCGACTACGACGTGCGCGCGGCGCGCAGCGCTGCCGACGCCAAGCGGGTCGCGCAGGAGCTCGGCCGTGAGGGCCGACAGCTCGCCCTGTGCGTCGCGGAGACCGTGCTGCCTGACGACGACGTGCTCGCGATGTTCCAGCGGCTCCGGACCTACGTGCCGACCGCGCGCCGCCTGATCGCCGCGCACTGGACCCGCTTCCGCGATGACGCCGAGGGGCTCCGGCCGGCGCTGGCCAAGGGCAAGTACGACGCGTACCTGCTGATGCCGCGCGGCCCGCGCGACGAGGAGTTCCACACCGCGGTCTGCGAGCTGCTCTCCGACTGGGGCTCGACGGTAGCGGCGCCGGTCGTCGAGAGCCTGCGGATCGTCTCGCCGAGCAACGACGGCGTCACGCTCGCCGTCCGCGACTACCTCGACCGGATCGGCGTGCCCGCGCTCGTGCACCGCCCCGACAGCGAGATCGGGCGCGAGATCCTCGCGCGGCTCGGCGACGACGACCCGCACTACCCGATCGTGGAACGGTGGGACGGCGACCCGTACGCCGCCACCTCGGTGCGCGACGTGGCGATGTCGATCTACGGCCGCCCCGACGAGATCGACGTCGACAGCGTGGCCGACCTCCTCATCGTCGGCGCCGGGCCGGCCGGCCTCGCCGCCGCGGTGTACGGCGCGTCCGAGGGCCTCACCACGGTGGCGATCGAGGCCGAGGCGATCGGCGGCCAGGCCGGCACGTCGTCGATGATCCGCAACTACCTCGGCTTCCCGCGCGGCATCTCGGGGATGCGTCTGGCCCAGCGGGCCCGTAACCAGGCGATCCGGTTCGGCACCCGCTTCTTCACCGGCTGGCCGGCCCTGCGGATGGAGGTCGGCCGCGACGGCGCGCCCCACGTCGTGTGCACCGACGGCGGCGACGTCCGCGCCCGCGCGATCGTGATCTCCTCGGGCGTCAGCTACCGCAAGCTCGGGGTCGAGTCGATCGACTCGTTGGTCGGCAGCGGGGTCAACTACGGCGCCGCGATGACCGCCGCCCGCGAGATGGAGGGGTACGACGTGTTCGTCGTGGGCGGCGGGAACTCCGCGGGCCAGGCGGCGATCCACCTCGCCCGCTTCGCGCGGAGCGTCACCATCCTGGTCCGGCGACCCGACCTGGCCGCAACGATGTCGGCGTACCTGATCGGCGAGATCCAGTTCAACCCGCGGATCCACGTCGAGGGCTGCCGTCAGGTCGTCGACGGTGGTGGCGACGGACGGCTGGAGTGGATCGAGGTGGAGGACACCTCGACCGGCGAGCGCACCCGGCGGGAGGCGGGCGGGCTGTTCCTGCTGCTCGGCGCCGTCGCCCACTGCGACTGGCTGCCGCAGGAGGTCGCCCGCGACCCGAACGGCTTCGTGCTCACCGGCCGTGACGTGCCCGACAGCGCGTGGCGCGACGGGCTGCCGCCGGAGAACCTCGAGACCACGGTGCCCGGCATCTTCGCCGTCGGCGACATCCGGTCGGGGTCGATGAAACGCGTGGCGGCCGCGACCGGCGAGGGCGCGTCCGTCGTACCGCTCGTCCATGCGTGGCTGCAGCCGACGCCGCTGTGATCCGGCGGCTGTGAGGCGGCTCACGACACCGCCTCCCAGCCGGTCCGCCGAAGCGGGTCCGCGACCATCCCGTTGGTACGGTTACGCCCGTGCCAGCGGCCTCCCAGGACCGGTCATCACCGGTCCGCACCTCTCGGTTGAAGAGGCTCGGCATCAAGCTCCTCGTCGCGCTCGTCGTCCTCTATGCGCTCTACGAGATCTTCATGGCGTGGGTGAACATCCGCACCAACGTGCTCTGGTACCGCTCGGTCGACGCGGGCTCGGTCTACGGCACGGTGCTCGGCACCCAGATCCTGCTCTTCACCCTCGTCGGTGTGCTGACCGCGCTGGCCGTCGGGGCCTCGCTGCTGCTCGTGATCCGCCATCGGCCGCGCTTCCGACCCAACCCGCAGCGACACAAGTGGCGCCACCGCTACCTGCGCTTCGAGAAGCGTTACCGGCTCTGGGTCGTCGTGGTGGTCGCGCTGTTCCTCGGGGTCCGCCTCGGCACCCGCGCGACCCACCGCTGGCAGGCCTTCTTGATGTGGCGGCACGCCGAGCCGTTCGGCCAGACAGACCCTCAGTTCCACCGCGACCTGTCCTACTACGTGTCCGTGCTGCCGTTCCACCAGGCGGTGGTGGGGTGGCTGACCTCGATCGTGGTCACCTGCCTCGTGGTCACCCTCGTCGCGGCCTACCTCTACGGCGCGCTGCGGATCCGCGGTCGCGGCCGCAAGCTGACGCCCGCGCTCAAGGCCCAGATCTCCGTGCTGCTCGGCCTCTACCTGCTGCTCAAGGCCGCGTCGTACTGGCTGAGCCGCTACTCCCTCACCACGTCCAACCGAGGCCCGGTGACCGGGTTGTCCTACACCGACGTGCACGCCACGCTGCCGGGGCTGACGGTCCTCGTCGTCATCGCACTGCTGGCCGGGCTGCTCCTCATCGCCAACGCGTGGCTGGGCCGGCTGCGGTGGATCGCGGTGGGTGTCGGCGGGATGCTCGTCGCCGCCCTGCTGTTCGGCACCGTCTGGCCGTCGCTGGTCTACCGCTTCCGCGAGCAGCCCAGCGCCTCGACCCTCGACCGCCCGTCGATCGAGCACAACCAGGCCGCGACGATGAAGGCGTTCGGGCTCGACCACGACATCACCACCCAGGAGTACGGCGCAGCCGGCAGCACACCGACGACCACGTCGGTGGCCCGGGCACGTCGTACCGCCCAGATCCGCCTGCTCGACCCGAACCAGATGACGCCGACGTTCAACAACAAGCAGGAGATCCAGGCGTTCTACCAGTTCAAGTCGCCGCTCGACATCGCGCACTACCCGCTGGGAGCGCGCGACCAGGACATCGCGATCGCCGCTCGCGAGCTCAACCTGTCCGGGATCTCGCGCAGCTCGTGGTCCAACAACCACCTGATCTACACCCACGGGTACGGCGTCGTGGCCGCCCCCACGGACGAGATGGACCAGAAGACCGGCACGCCGATCTTCATCAACGGCGGCCTGCCGCCGGTGAACCAGATCCCCGTCGACGTCCCGCAGATCTACTTCGGCCAGCACGCCCCGTCGTACTCGATCGTGGGGCAGCCGAAGGGCAGCACCACCAACGTCGAGTTCGACCACCCGAGCACCAACGGCGGCTCGAACGGCGTCCACAACACCTACCAGGGCGCCGGCGGCGTCCCGATCGGCTCGCGCCTGACCCGCCTGCTGTACGCCGTGAAGCTCGGCGACCCGAACATCTTCTTCTCCAGCGGCATCAACTCCGGCTCCCAGCTGCTGACCGTCCGCGACCCGCGCAACCGGGTCTCGAAGGTCGCCCCGTGGCTGACCCTCGACGGCGACGTCTATCCCGCGCTCGTCGACGGCCGGGTGCAGTGGATCGTCGACGGCTACACCTCGTCGGCGAACTATCCCGACTCCCAGCAGATCAACCTCCACCAGGCGACGGCCAACTCGCTGACCAACGCCACCGGCATCACCAGCCAGCCGAACAAGAGGGTCAACTACCTGCACAACTCGGTGAAGGCCGTCGTCGACGCCTACTCCGGGAAGGTCACCCTCTACTCCTGGAACCAGGCCGCCCAGCCCGACCCGATCCTCCAGACCTGGGAGAACGCGTTCCCCGGCCTCGTCCAGCCGGAGTCCAGCATCCCGGCCAGCCTGCTGCCGCACCTGCGCTACCCGCAGGACCTCTTCGACGTGCAGCGCAGCCTGCTCACGCAGTACCACGTGGCAGACGCGAGCGACTTCTACAACGGCGCCGACTTCTGGAAGATCCCGAACGACCCGACCCTGGCCGCCACCAAGACGCTCAACGGCGGCGGCATCGGCAACGGCGCGTCGCCCACCCTGCCGTCGACGTACATGTCGCTCTCGCCGACCGGCGACACCGCGGCGCAGTGGGCGCTCTCCTCGCCGATGGTGACCCTCAACTACCGCCAGCTCGCGGGCTTCCTGACCGTGAACGCCCAGCCGGGCCCGGACTACGGCACGTTCACGCTCCTCGACTTCCCGGCCGGACAGTCGGTCGCCTCGCCGGCGCAGGTGCAGAACGACATCGAGTCCGACAACCACATCGCCAGCGCGCTGACGCTGCTGCGCGGCAACTCCAAGGTCGTGCTGGGCAACCTGCTCACCATCCCGCTCGACAACAAGGTGCTCTACGTCGAGCCGGTCTACACCGAGGCTCGCGGCACGAACACCTACCCGAAGCTCAGCCGCGTGATCGCGGTGTACGGCGACGGGCAGCCGGCGTTCAAGCCGACGCTGAACGCCGCTCTCCGCCTGGCGATCGCCAACGACGCGGAACGCGGCTGATCGTCTCGGCCACCGGAATGCCGCCGCAGTCGACGCGGTCGCCGGACATGCGAAAGGCGAAGGGACCGGTCCCCTTCGCCACTACCAACGTATAACCCACCCGGGGGCTTGTGGCAAGACCCCCGCGATGGCGCACAATCGCCGGTCCCGGATCCCACGTCGTGACTTGGAGCTGACCACGTGACCCCGTTGACCACCCGTGCGTTCGACCTTCCCGACCATCTCTACGCCAAGGCCGACCCCGCCCTGATCGCCGAGGACGAGCGGCACCTCGCCGCCCTCGAGGAGAGCCTGGAGCAGACGATCACCGACCTCACCGCACGGCTCGAGGCCGAGCGCCGAGCCCCCGGGGGCAGGGGGCAGGAGGCGATGGACCGAGACCTGGAGATCCACCGACTGACGGCACGGCTGCGCACGTTGCGACGCTTCAGCCTCGACCTGTGCCTGGGGCGCATCGTGCACGACGACGACCCCGAGCCTGTCTACATCGGCCGGCTCGGCCTCACCGACCGCGACGGCCGGCGGCTGCTCGTCGACTGGCGGTCGCCGGCGGCCGAGCCGTTCTTCGGTGCCACCCACGCCCAGCCGATGGGTCTCACGAGCCGGCGCCGCTACCGCTGGGCGCGGGGCCGGATCAACGACTACTGGGACGAGGTGTTCACCCCGGATGGGCTCGACGGGCACGCCGCGCTCGACGACCAGTCGGCGTTCATCGCCAGCCTGGGCACCAGCCGGTCGCCGCGGATGCGCGACGTCCTGGGCACCATCGCGGCCGACCAGGACGCCGTCATCCGGGCCGGGTCGCGCGGGACCCTCGTCGTCGACGGTGGTCCCGGCACCGGCAAGACGGTCGTCGCCCTGCACCGCGCGGCGTACCTGCTCTACTCCGACCCCCACCTCGGCGAGGGACGCGGCGGCGTGCTCGTCGTCGGGCCGCACCAGCCCTACCTCGCCTACGTCTCCGACGTGCTGCCCAGCCTCGGCGAGGAGGGCGTGCAGACCTGCACCCTGCGCGATCTGCTCCCCGAGGGCGCCGCCGCGGCGGACGAGCCCGACCCGGCCGTGGCCCGGCTGAAGTCCTCGGCCGCGATGGTCGCGGCGATCGAGGCCGGGGTTCGCCTCTACGAGGAGGCCCCCAGCGAGGGCATGGAGGTGGAGACGCCGTGGGCGGACGTCTGGCTCAGCGCGAGCGACTGGGTCGAGGCCTTCGAGTCGCTGGAGCCCGGCACGTCGCACAACGACGGTCGCGACCAGGTCTGGGAGGAGCTGCTCACGATCCTCGTCGACAAGCACGAGACGGACGACGACGTCCCGGACGAGCTCGTACGTCGGGCGCTCGCGCAGCACGACGGGCTGGTCGACGCCTTCGGTCGAGCCTGGCCGCTGATCCGCCCGACCGACCTCGTCGGTGACCTGTGGTCGGTGCCTGCGTACCTGCGCCACTGCGCCCCGTGGCTCGCTCCGGACGAGGTCAGGCTGCTGCAACGCCGCGAGCCGCACGGCTGGACGACGTCGGACCTCCCACTGCTCGACGCCGCCCGGCAGCGTCTCGGTGACCCCGAGGCGTCGGCCCGTCGTCGCCGTCGGCGGGCGGCCGCGGCAGCCGAGAGCGAGCAGATGTCGGAGGTCGTCGACCACCTGATCGCCGCTGACGACTCCGAGATGCACGTGATGTCGATGCTGCGGGTGGACGACCTGCGCTCCGCGCTGGTCGACGAGGAGGCGCTCGGACGCGACGAGCCGGACCGGCTGGCGGGGCCGTTCGCCCACATCGTGGTGGACGAGGCCCAGGAGCTGAGCGACGCGGAGTGGCAGATGCTGCTGCTGCGCTGCCCGCAGCGCAGCTTCACCGTCGTCGGCGACCGCGCGCAGGCCCGACACGGGTTCGCCGAGTCGTGGTCGGCACGGCTCGAGCGGGCCGGCCTGGACCGCATCGAGCTGGCGTCGCTGACGATCAACTACCGCACGCCCGAGGAGGTGATGGTGGAGGCGGAGCCGGTGATCCGGGCTGCGCTGCCCGATGCCAACGTGCCGACCTCCATCCGGTCCAGCGGCGTGCCGGTCGTCCACGGCTCGGCCTCCGACCTGAACACTTTCCTGGAGAGATGGCTGTCGGAGAACGCCGAGGGGATCGCCTGCGTGATCGGCGATCCGTCGTACGACGGGAGCGCGCGCGTGCGCTCGCTGACGCCGGAGCTGGCGAAGGGACTGGAGTTCGACCTCGTCGTGCTGGTCGACCCGCAGGCGTTCGGCGAGGGCATCGAGGGCGCGGTCGACCGCTACGTCGCGATGACCCGGGCGACTCAACGGCTGGTGGTGCTCACCTGAGCGTCCGAGTGTGACGATGGGGGCATGACCGAGCGGGCACTGAGCTTCGGGTCGGCGGCGTCGGCCTACGAGCGCTTCCGGCCCGGCTACCCCGAAGAGCTCGTCGACGAGGTCCTCGCCTATGCGGGCAGGCCGGTGCGTACGGCCCTCGAGATCGGTGCGGGCACGGGGAAGGCGACCCGGGCCTTCGCGCGGCGGGGCGTGGCCGTCACGGCGACCGACCCGGACCCGGCCATGCTGCGCGAGCTGCGACGACACGTGCCCGACACGGTGAGGACCGTGCAGGCTCGCTTCGAGGACCTGCCGCTGGGAGGCGATCACCACCTGGTCTTCGCCGCCGCCGCACTGCACTGGACCACTGCACGAGGTCGCTGGCCGCGCGTCGCCGCGATGCTCGACGCGGCCGGGACCTTCGCGTCGTTCGGGGGCAGGGTGCACCTGGCCGACGCCCGGGTCGAGGAGTCCGTCCGGGCCGCGCGGGCGCCGTACCTCGTCGACGACGAGGTCGCCTCGCCGGACGGCACGGCGCCCGAGAGCCCGATGCAGTGGCCCGGCTCCGAGCTGACCGAGTCGGAGCTGTTCATCGACGTGCGCCAGTCGGTGTTCGAGCGACGGCCGATCGTCCCTGCCCGCGTCTACGTCGACCATCTCTCGACGGTCTCGGCCTACCTGGGGCTGGAGGCCGATGCGCGCGAGGAGGTGCTGGCGCGCATCCTGGCCGTGCTCCCCGAGCGGGTGGCGCTGGTCGCCGACGTCACGCTCCACCTGGCCCGGCGGACCCCCGCAACCGCGCCCCGAGTTCCTGGCGCTTCGTAGGGGTTGCAACGGCCGACAAGCGACGGGATCGCCGTGCGATCGGCGATCCCGACGCCCTGCCTCAGAGCACCTCGTGGCGGTACGGCGGGTCGGCGCCGGGCCGGGAGACGGTGACGGCCGCGGCGCGCGCCGCCCGGCGCAGCACCGACTCGATGTCCGAGGGGTCGAGCGCGGCGAGACGGCCCCCGAGCGCGTCGAGCTCACCGAGCGCGTCGAGCATCGCGGCACCGAAGGTGTCGCCGGCACCGATGGTGTCGGCGACCTCCACGTCGGTGGACGGCGCGTCGACCCGTCCGCCCGCGTGGAACCACGTGGCACCGTCGCGACCCCGCGTCACCACCACCGCCACCGGCCCCAGGTCGAGCAGCCGCCGGACGGACTCCTCGACCGTGGCGTCGGGGTAGAGCGCGTCGAGGTCTTCGTCGGAGGCCTTGACCAGGTCGGCGAGCGCCACCACCTCCTCGACCGCGCGCACCACGTCGGCGCCGGTACCGGTCACGGCCGGCCTGGCGTTGACGTCGTAGCTGATCGTCGCCGTCGGCCGTAGCCGCTCCAGCAGCCGCCGCACGTCGGCCGCGCCGGGCGTGAGGACCGCCCCGATCGAGCAGGTGTGCACCGCCACCGGTGAGACGTCGTCGACGGGGTTGAGGCGCCACTCGATGTCGAAGGTGTACGACGCGCTGCCGTCCGCCGCGAGGGTGGCCAGGGCCGTGGCGGTGCGTTCGAGGGCGTGGGGGTCGCCGGCGATGGCGACGGCCGACTGGTTGAGATGGCGGGCCAGCACCGCCCCGCGCTCGTCGTCGGCGTACGCCGTCACGAGCGCGACCGGACGGCCGAGACGCGCCAGTGCGACCGCGACGTTGGCTGCACTCCCCCCGGCGTACTCCACCGAGGTGCCGTCCGGGCGCTGCACGATGTCGACCAGCGACTCCCCCACCACCAGCACGTCCGTCATGTCCCCATCCTGACGCATCGCCGCCCGCGTTCCGTCGTGCAGACGAACGCCGCCGGCAGGGTGCATGATGCGCCCATGACGATCGTCTCGGAGGCCGCCACCGCACCTGCGGCGCCGGCCCCACGGACCCGAGCCACCGACGTGCTCGTCGCCCTGCTCCTGATCGCAGCGGAGCTCGTGCTCTCCTGGTACACCTACGACATCGGCCGGACCCTCTCCCACCACGTCGGGGCCACCCGCCCCATCCAGTGGTTCTTCCTGATGCTGCCGTTCCTGCCCCTGGCCGTCGTGGTCTCCCTGCGCGCGCTGTCGCGACGCCGCGCCGTCGCCGCCGGCCTGGTGGCCTTGGGGGCGGGAGCCGTGCTGATCGCCTACAACGAGTTCCTCAGGTGGCTCGGCACCCACCGGTCCCTCGACCTGAGCTTCCACCAGATGCAGGCGCTGGGGTACGTCGTGGTGATGGCGATCGCCGTCCTCGCGTCCCTCGCCTGGGGCCTGAGCCGTCGACACGGCCGGTGGTGGCCCCTCGGGCTGCTGGTCGCGGCGGGCGGTGCCGCACTGACGGTCTGGACGAACTGGCCGGAGCACGTGGGCTGGGGCCACGCGGAGATCGCCTTCGTGGTGGGGGACGACAACCCGATCCGGCGCTTCTACCTCGTGCACGAGGTGGCTCGCATGCTCCCGGTCATCGCGGCGTGCGTCGTGTGCTGGCTGATCGACCGCGCCGAGCTACGACGTACCCCGGACTCACCATGACCGCGGCCGTCGGCGAGTCGGCCCGACCCACCACCGGCCCGGCCCGTCAGCCGCTCGGTCTGTGCGCGGTGGTCGCGGTGGCTGTGGTCGTCGGCTGGCTGGCCTACGACCACTGGATCTTCCCTCGTCTCGACCAGCACCTCCTCGGCTGGAACGTCATCCTCGAGCGGTGGTGGCTGGTCAACCTGAGCTTCGTGGTCCTCGGCTACCTCCCCTACGTGCTCGTGCTGCTGCTGTGGGGTCGTACCCGCGCCCGGGGCGTGGCCGGCGCGCTCATCGCCCTCGCCACCGCGGTCTACATCTGGGGGCTCTACCAGGTGTTCTCGAACTACATCTGGGGCGACAACCCCGGCACCACCTCGACCCGGGTCTACACCTGGGCCGGGCTGCTGGTGGCGCCCGTCCTCGCCGCCCTCGCCTGGGGGGTCGCCCGGCGCTGGGGGCGGTGGCTGTGGATGCTGGGCCTCCTCGTCGCACCGTTGGTGGCCGCCACCTTCCACGAGCTCGCGCTCCGCTCGACGTGGTGGCGGACCCACCTGATCGCACCCCGCGAGGATCACTGGCTGATGAACGAGCTGGTCGTCGTCGTGCCCGTCGTAGCAGCCGCCATGGCGTGCTGGTGGGTCGACGAGGTCGACCTACGACGACGCGCCGTCACCGGCCCGGCGTACGACGAAGGCCCGCCACCTCGGTGAGGTGACGGGCCTGCGACTGGTCGTGCTGCGTGGCTACTCGCCGGCGCGGGTGAAACCTGCGGCCTCGGCGGACTCGATGCTGTCGAACCACACCTCCGCCACGGTCTGCTCGAACCACTGGCCGTCGGGCTCGTGGAACTTCTTGGAGTCCTCGTTGCCCTTGATCGGAAAGCCCTCGGGGGCCCGCGACTCGTCCTCGAGCGGTGCGTGGGACCCGGGGTACGCCCCGGACACGCCGCCCTCGGTCTCCTCGAACACGTCGTCGTCGACACCCTCCACCTCGGTGGCGGGCTCGAGGTCGACGGCCTCGGCCGAGGCCTCGACCGGGTCGGCGACGACCTCAGGCTCGGGCTGCTCGACCGTGGTGTCCTCGGCGGGGGTCTCCTCGGCCTTCGGGGCCGCCGCCTTCTTCGCCGTGGTCTTCTTCGCAGGCTTGGCGGCCTTCGGCTCGTAGGCCTCGGTCACCAGCTCGATCACGGCCATCGGCGCGTTGTCGCCCTTGCGGGGGCCGATCTTGGTGATCCGGGTGTAGCCGCCCGGGCGCTCGGCGAAGGTCGGCGCGATCTCGGTGAAGAGCACGTGCACGACCGTCTTGTCGCGGACCGTCTTCAGGACCTCGCGACGGTTGTGCAGGTCACCGCGCTTGGCCTTGGTGATCAGCTTCTCCGCGACCGGGCGCAGGATGCGGGCCTTGGTCTCGGTGGTGGTGATCCGGCCGTGCTCGAACAGCTGGGTGGCCAGGTTGGACACGATCAGCCGCTGGTGCGCGGGGCTGCCGCCGAGGCGGGGACCCTTCTTGGGCTTGGGCATGGTCTCTCTCGATTCTCCCCGGCCGTGTCAGGTACCGGGGTAGACGGTGCTGGATGTCAAACGGTCCTCGCCGTGCTGACCTCACGCGCGAGCGCGTGATGTCAGTACGACTCGTCCTCGATGAACGCGTCGTCGTCGTCGTCGCCGTACGCCGCGAGGGCGGCCTGCGGGTCGAAGCCGGGCGCGCTGTCCTTGAGGGACAGGCCCATCTCGTGCAGCTTCGCCTTGACCTCGTCGATCGACTTGGCGCCGAAGTTGCGGATGTCGAGCAGGTCCTGCTCCGAGCGCGAGATGAGCTCACCCACGGTGTGGATGCCCTCACGCTTGAGGCAGTTGTAGGAACGCACGGTCAGCTGCAGGTCCTCGACCGGGAGGGCGAGGTCGGCGGCGAGCTGCTCGTCGACCGGCGACGGGCCGATGTCGATGCCCTCGGCCTCGACATTGAGCTCACGGGCCAGCCCGAAGAGCTCGACCAGCGTCTTGCCGGCCGACGCGATGGCGTCGCGCGGCTTCATCGACGGCTTGGTCTCGACGTCGATGACCAGCTTGTCGAAGTCGGTGCGCTGCTCGACACGGGTCGCCTCGACCTTGTAGGTCACCTTCAGCACGGGGCTGTAGATCGAGTCGACCGGCATCCGGCCGATCTCGTTGTCGGCGCCCTTGTTCTGGACCGCCGAGACGTAGCCACGGCCGCGCTCGACGACCAGCTCCATCTCCAGCTTGCCCTTGTCGGACAGGGTGGCGATCTTGAGGTCGGGGTTGTGCACCTCGACGCCGGCCGGGGGCTGGATGTCACCGGCGGTGACGACACCGGCACCCGACTTGCGCAGGTACATGGTCACGGGCTCGTCGTGCTCGGAGGAGACGACGAGGCCCTTGAGGTTGAGGATGACCTCCGTGACGTCCTCCTTGACGCCCTCGATGGTCGAGAACTCGTGGAGCACGGTGTCGACCTTGATGCTGGTCACCGACGCTCCGGGAATGGACGACAAGAGGGTACGACGCAGCGAGTTGCCGAGCGTGTAGCCGAAACCCGGCTCCAACGGCTCGATGACGAAACGCGAACGGAACTCGTCAACTGACTCTTCCGACAGGGTCGGGCGCTGTGCGATGAGCACTGAATCTTTCCTTTCCGAGCCCCCCCGCTATTTGACGGGCTCGAACTCCATATGGGTGGTGAGGGACGAACGGGTCGACCGAGGGCCGACGTGGGGCGTGCTTACTTCTTGGAGTAGTACTCGACGATCAGCTGCTCCTGGACCGGGATGTCGATCTGGGCCCGGACCGGGAGCTGGTGGACGAGGATCCGCATCCGCGAGGGGATGGCCTCGAGCCACGCGGGGACGACGCGCTCGCCGTGGGTCTCACGAGCCACGATGAACGGGGTCATCTCCAGCGACTTCTCGCGCACGTCGATCACGTCGTACTGGGTCACCTGGAACGACGGGATGTCGACCTTGCGACCGTTCACCCGGAAGTGACCGTGCGTGACGAGCTGGCGGGCGTGGCGACGCGTGCGGGCGAACCCGGCGCGGTACACCACGTTGTCGAGACGGCACTCGAGCAGCTGGAGCAGGTTGTCACCCGTCTTGCCCTGCCGGCGCGAAGCCTCGGTGTAGTAGTTGTGGAACTGCTTCTCGAGGACGCCGTAGGTGAAACGAGCCTTCTGCTTCTCACGGAGCTGCAGGAGGTACTCGCTCTCCTTGATCCGGCCGCGGCCGTGCTGGCCCGGCGGGTAGGGGCGACGCTCGTACGCCGAGTCGCCACCGACGAGGTCGACACCGAGACGGCGCGACTTCTTGGTCATGGGGCCGGTGTAACGGGCCATGGTTCAGTCTCTCTCTCAGTCTCGGGGTCAGACGCGCCGGCGCTTGGGCGGGCGGCAGCCGTTGTGGGGGGTGGGCGTGACGTCCTGGATGGTGCCGACCTCGAGGCCGATCGCACCCAGGGAACGGATCGCCGTCTCGCGGCCCGAGCCCGGGCCCTTGACGAAGACGTCGATCTTCTTCATGCCGTGGTCCATCGCCCGGCGCCCGGCGGCCTCGGCGGCCATCTGCGCGGCGAACGGCGTGGACTTGCGCGAGCCCTTGAAGCCGACGGTGCCGGCCGAGGCCCACGAGATCACCGCCCCGGTGGGGTCGGTGATGGTGACGATGGTGTTGTTGAACGTGCTCTTGATGTGGGCTTCGCCCTGAGCGATGTTCTTCTTCTCCTTGCGGCGCACCTTCTTGGCGCCGGCCTGACGGCTCTTGGGAGGCATGCAGTACTCCTAAACGAAAGATCGAGAGATCGAGGGGGATCGGCGGGCGCCGGCTCCAGCGGACGGATCCGTCACTTGGCCTTCTTCTTGCCGGCGACGGTGCGCTTGGGGCCCTTGCGGGTGCGCGCGTTGGTCTTGGTGCGCTGGCCACGCACAGGAAGACCCTGGCGGTGGCGGCGACCCTGGTAGCTGCCGATCTCGATCTTGCGGCGGATGTCCGCCTGGACCTCGCGGCGGAGGTCACCCTCGATCTTGATCTCGTCGTTGCCCTCGATCGCGTCGCGGAGCTTCACGAGCTCCTCGTCGCCGAGCTGGTGGACGCGCAGGTCGGGGCTGACCCCGGTCACGGCCAGGAGCTGCTGGGCGCGGGTACGGCCGATGCCGTAGATGTAGGTGAGTGCGATCTCGATGCGCTTGTCGCGCGGGAGGTCGACACCAACGAGGCGTGCCATGTGATGGCTGTCCCTTCGGTTGGTTCACAGCGGTTTCGGTCGTGTTCGCATCCCGTCCGCCTCGGACGAGGCCCGGCCACTGTTCCGGGCGTGGGTTCAGCCGTCGTACGACGGCCTAGCGACACGTTGTGGTGGGTGTTCAGTTGTGGATCTCAAGCAGCCTTGCGAGCAAGCTCGCTACGGCGTTCGCTGCGCCCCGTTCGCCCCGACTTCGTCGGGCCGAGCGGTGCTCGCTCAGCCTTGCCTCTGCTTGTGACGCGGGTTCTCGCAGATCACCATGACGCGGCCGTGGCGACGGATCACCTTGCACTTGTCACAGATCTTCTTGACGCTCGGGTTGACCTTCACTGTCAGCCCTTTCTTTGCTCGGTCGGCTGCTTACTTGTAGCGGTAGACGATCCGACCCCTCGTGAGGTCGTAAGGCGAGAGCTCCACCACCACGCGGTCCTCGGGGAGGATCCGGATGTAGTGCTGGCGCATCTTGCCGCTGATGTGGGCCAGGACCTTGTGACCGTTGCTCAGCTCGACCCGGAACATGGCGTTCGGGAGAGCCTCGACGACGGTGCCCTCGATCTCGATCACACCTTCTTTTTTCGGCATGTCCTCACTTCTGTTAGCGCATACTGCGGTCAGGTCGTCTACCGTCGACCCGGGAACCTCCCCTCTCGATCGAGGCGGGGTGGACCTCTTGTGGCCGTTCCGCACCGACCTCTTCCCGGGCGCACGCACGCCTCGACAAGGCGAGGCGTAGGTTCTCCGGGCAGCCGCGAGGCACCGCGAAACAGGACCCAAGTTGGGCCGACACGCCAGTTTAGGACGCGCGCGCCGCCATTCCTAATCGGAACCGGCCCGACCCCCGCGTCCGGGCATGTCCGCGACGGCCTCCTCCGCTAGCGTGACGACCGACCCCGAGGAGCCCCGTGACCGACTCTGCCCCCGAGCACCAGAACGCTCGGCTCGCCGTCCTGATCGACGCCGACAACACCTCGGCCGAGCACGCCGGCGCGATCCTCGAGGAGCTCGCCCGCTACGGCGTGCCGACGGTCAAACGGGCCTACGGCGACTGGACCACCCAGAACCTCGTCGGCTGGAAGAGGGTGCTCCCCCGCTACGCGATCCAGCCGATCCAGCAGTTCGCGAACACGGTGGGGAAGAACTCCACGGACTCCGCGCTGATCATCGACGCCATGGACCTGCTCTACTCCGACAACGTCGACGGCTTCGCCATCGTCTCGAGCGACTCCGACTTCACCCGGCTCGCGACCCGGCTCCGCGAGTCCGGCAAGCGGGTCTACGGCCTCGGCCGACGTCGTACCCCGGCTTCGCTGGTGGCCGCCTGCGACCGCTTCATCTACCTCGAGGTGCTCGGGCGCGACGATGAGGCCCCCGACGACACCGACCCCGTAGGCCAGCCGCGTCTGCCCAACCTGCGCCGGATCCTGACCACCGCCGTGGAGACGGCCTCGCAGGACGACGGCTGGGCCAGGCTCTCGGCGGTGGGCAGCTACCTCAACAACGCCTACCCCTCGTTCGACCCGCGCAACTACGACTTCTCCAAGCTGAGCGCGCTGGCGCGCGCCCAGGACTACCTCGAGGTCGACCAGCAGGGCGGCGCGCCCCGGGTGCGGATGGCGTCCGCAGCCCCTGGACCGGCCAAGAAGACCGCGGCCAAGACGACCGCCCGTCGACCCGCGAAGAAGACCCAGAAGGTCGCCAAGAAGGCCTGACCGGCGGCCGAGCGGTTGCCTCTCAGACCGAGGTGCGTGCCTTGCGCCGGTCGGCGGCGAGGCTGAGCACGGTGGTGAGAGCGAGCGTGCCGACGATGACGACCAGGGACACCCAGATCGGGATGTCGGGAGCCCACTCGATGTGCTCGCCGCCGTTGATGAAGGGCAGCGTGTTCTCGTGCATGGCGTGGAGGACCAGCTTCACCCCGATGAAGAACAGCAGGAACGCCAGGCCGTAGGAGAGGTAGACCAGACGCTTGAGCAGGTCGCCGATCAGGAAGTAGAGCTGACGCAGGCCCATCAGCGCGAAGATGTTCGCGGTCAGCACCAGGTAGGGCTCCTTGGTGAGCCCGTAGATGGCCGGGATGGAGTCGAGGGCGAACAGCAGGTCGGTCATGCCCAAGGTCAAGATGACCAGGAACATCGGGGTGAAGAGCCGCGAGCCGTTCTCGCGCACGGTGAGCTTGGCGCCGTTCCAGGTCTCGGTGAACGGCAGGTGCCGCCGTGCGAAGCGCACCAGCCGTGGCTCGTCGTACCCGCCCTCCGGGTCGCCGGCCTCACGGACGAGGTTGACCGCGGTCATCACCAGGAAGAACCCGAAGATGTAGAACACCCAGCTGAACTGGGCGATGGCGGCCGCGCCGACGGCGATGAAGATGCCGCGCAGGACCAGCGCCAGCACGATGCCGACCATCAGTGCGCTCTGCTGGAGCTCTCGTGGCACGAGCAGCTTGCCCATGATCACGATGAAGATGAACAGGTTGTCGATCGACAGGGAGTACTCGGTCAGCCAGCCGGCGAAGAACTCGCCGCCGTACTCGCTCCCCGCGAAGTACCAGACGCCGAGGCCGAACGCGACGGCCAGACCGACGTAGAAGGTCAGCGCGGTGACCACTTCGCGCCGCGAGGGCTCGTGGGGCCGGCGGCCGATGACGACCACGTCGAAGATCAGGATCGCGGACGTCACGAGGATGGTGGTCCACCAGACCAGGGGCGTCACGTGCATGCAGCGAACCTATCGAGGATGAGAAAACCGCCCGGAATCCTCAGTGACCACCGAACGGGACGCCGAGCGAGGCGAGTCTTTCCTCGCCGCCGTCGAGGGCGGTGAGCACCCAGGCGCCGTTCGGCGTGAGGGTGAAGGTGTGCTCGAAGTGCGCCGCGCGCGAGCGGTCGGCGGTGACGACGGTCCAGTCGTCGGGCAGCACCTCGGTCTCCTTGGTGCCGAGCGTGACCATCGGCTCCACGGCGAGCGCCAGGCCCGCCACCAGCTTCGGGCCACGGCCGGGCCGCCCGACGTTGGGCACGTTGGGCGGCAGGTGCATCTCGGTGCCGATCCCGTGCCCGACGTAGTCCTCGAGGATGCCGTAGTCGACACCCCTGGTGGCATGGGCGCGCACCGAGGACTCGACCGCGTGCGAGATGTCGGTGACCCGGCCGCCCAGCCTGGCGGCGGCGATGCCCGCCCACAGCGCCTCCTCGGTGACCCGCATCAGCTCGGTGACGTCGGAGGGCACCTCGCCGATCGCGACGGTGATGGCCGAGTCGCCGTGCCAGCCGTCGACGATGGCTCCGCAGTCGATGGAGATCACGTCGCCGGCGACCAGCTCGCGGCCACCGGGGATGCCGTGCACGACCTCCTCGTTGACCGAGGCGCAGATGGTCGCGGGGAACGGCGGGTAGCCGTAGCCCTGGAACGACGGCACGCCGCCGTGGGAGCGGATGTGGTCCTCGGCGATCGCGTCGAGCTCCCCGGTGGTGATCCCGGGCCGGCAGGCCGCGCGCAGGAGCTCGAGGGTCTCACCGGTGAGCAGGCCGGCCCGACGCATCAGGTCGATCTGTTCCGGCGTCTTGATCTCCAGACCGCGGTCGAGAAGGCCCATGGGGTCGACCGGCTCAGCTCTGGGGTACGACGTCGAGCGCCTCGAAGATCCTCTTCGTGACGTCCTCGACCTCACCCATGCCGTCGATCTCGTAGAGGATGCCGTGGTCGCGGTAGACCCCGATCAGGGGCTCGGTCTGCTCGGCGTAGACCTCCTGGCGGCGCCGGATGACGTCCTCGGTGTCGTCGGCGCGGCCCTCGCTCTGGGCGCGCTGCAGCAGACGCGCGACGAGCTCGTCCTGGTCGACGATGAGCACCACGGCGGCGTCGACGCGGTGGCCGGTGAAGGCGACCATGCCGTCGAGCTCCTCGACCTGCGCGAGGGTGCGCGGGTAGCCGTCGAGGAGGAAGCCGGGGGCGGCGTCGGGCTCGTCGATGCGAGCGCGGACCATCAGGTTGGTCACCTCGTCGGGGACGTACTCGCCGGCGTCCATGTACTCCTCGGCCTTCTTGCCGAGCTCGGTGCCCCGGGAGACGTTGGAACGGAAGATGTCACCGGTGGAGATCGCGGGGATGCCGAAGTGCTCGGCCACCGTCTTGGCCTGGGTCCCCTTACCTGCCCCGGGGGGGCCCATCAGAATCATCCTCATCGCTAGCGCAGGAACCCTTCGTAGTTGCGCTGCTGCAGCTGGCTCTCGATCTGTTTCACCGTGTCGAGCGCGACGCCCACCATGATCAGGATGGAGGTACCGCCGAAGGGGAAGTTCTGGTCCGCGCCGATCAGCACGAAGGCGACCAGTGGGATCAGGGCAATCAGACCGAGGTACAGCGCGCCCGGCAGCGTGATGCGGGACAGGACGTAGGACAGGTAGTCCTCGGTCGGCTTGCCCGCCCGGATCCCGGGGATGAAGCCGCCGTACTTCTTCATGTTGTCCGCCACCTCTTCAGGGTTGAAGGTGATCGAGACGTAGAAGTAGGTGAAGAAGACGATGAGTGCGAAGAACGTGAGCATGTAGAGCGGATGGTCGCCGCGGACGAAGTACTTCGATATCCATACCGACCAGCCCGACCCCGCGTTGCCGTTGAACTGCGCCGCCATGGCGGGCAGGTACAGCAGCGAGGACGCGAAGATCACCGGGATCACCCCGGCCTGGTTGACCT
>CAWCDN010000006.1:0-445312 GCA_963794355.1 uncultured Actinomycetota bacterium | reverse complement strand
AAGCCCGCTGACAGGAGGGCTCGGAATGGGCTCGCTTTGATTCGCAAAGGCCCGCAACACCGCTCCGCCGCCCGCAGTCCCAGAGGACGGCATCGCCGCAGGTCAGAGGCGGGTTTCGCCTCCTGAGCGCAGCCGACCGCAAAGGATCGCGCTCGCGCTCAGTCTCATCGGTGCCTTCCCGATGACGCATCATGTGGAGTGCATAGCGTTGTTGGAAGATGGCCGCTGACCTGGAGAAACGCAGCCCGAGTGACGTCCCGCCGGTGATCGAGAGCGCGGTTGGGCACAGGTTGGATCCGTGACGAGGCGGCCGACGAAGCCAGATGTGGGCGTCGCCCCGGGGAACAGGGTCACGTCCCGCTGAGTGGCGTCGTTCTCGACACCGTGCGGGTCTGTGGTTCTGATCATGCCGTCATGAGTTCGGGTTCGGCCACCTCCTCCTCGGAGTTGTCGGGGTTCCCGCGATGAGGGCCATGGAGCGTTCGGAGGGGTAGCGCCCGTTCGGCGCTGACTTGCCACTCATCGGGGGCCTCGACCAGGAGGACACCGGCCAGGCGGAGCAGGTCTGCGGGGTCGGGGAAGACCCCGACGACGTCGGTGCGGGGTTGGACTTCCTTGCTGAGCCGCTGGAGATGGCGTGATGGGCAAGACGTCGATGCCCTGTTGGCCGAGGCGACGGCGCACCGTCGAAAGCCGCCCCCGTGAGCCCCTCGGTCACGACCACCGAGCCGGGACTGGTCACGATGCGTTCCCGCGGTAGGCCCAGGCCTCGATCTCGAAGACGGCGCCTGTCGGTAGTTGGTGGACGGCGACGGCCGACCGGGCCGGGTAGTCGGTGCTGAAGACTTTCGCGTACTCCTCGTTCATGGCCGCGAAGTCGTCCATCCGCACGAGGAAGACGTTGGTCTTCACCACGTCTGCCGGAGTGAGACCGTTGGCCTCCAGGACAGCCACGAGGTTGGCCAGGCCCTGCCTGGTCTCGGCGTTGATGCCGCCCTCGACGAGCACGCCGTTGGCGACGCCGACCTGGCCGGAGATGGCAATCCACTCACCGGCAGCGACGGCGGGACGAAGCGGGAGCGACATGATGGTTCTCCGTTTCTTGTCGGTTCAGAGGCTGTGGCTGCGAGCTGGTCGATGCTGTGCCGGACCGCCTCCAGGCCCGCGGCGCGGGGTGGGCGGGGGATCCAGGCCCTCCGCGGATGCGGTCCGCTCGAGCAGACCGGCCGCTCCACCCGGCACCCGAGTCAGCGCACCACGGCCGAAGACCTGCTGTTCGGTCGCGGTACGTTCCGAGCGACCGGTGCCCAGGAACGACGTGGCCCAGTGCAGGACCGCACTGAGCCGATTGCGAAAGCCGGTGAGATAGGCGAGGTGCACGGTGAGCCACAGGAACCATGCGACCGGGCCGGTCGCTTCGAAGCCGCCCACCTTGGCGACCGCACGGAAACGGCTGATCGTGGCCATCGAGCCCTTGTCGATGTAGCGGAACGGGGGCGCGTCCGGCTCGCCGTGAAGTCGGCGCTTGACCGTGGCCGCGACGTACCTCCCGCCCTGGATCGCCACCTGGGCGACGCCGGGAAGCCCGTCGACGCTCGCCATGTCCCCGATCACGAAGACCTCGGGATGAGCCGGCAGCGTGAGGTCCGCCCCCACGCCGATGCGCCCGGCGCGATCGAGGGGCGCTCCGGTCTGGCGGGCGAGGGTCTGGCCTAGCGGACTGGCGCTGACCCCGGCCGCCCAGATCTTGGTGGCCGCAGCGAGGTGTTCGGAGCGACCGTCGGGGTGGACGACCACCAGTCCGCGATCGTCGACGTGGGTGACGGCCGCCCCGAGCAGCACCTCCACACCGAGTCGCTCGAGCGCCCGCTGGGTCTTCGCGCCCAGGCGCGAGCCGAACGCCGGCAGCACCTGGCCGCCGGCATCGATCAGGACCACCCGTGCCTCGCGGGTCCGAATGGCCCGGAAGTCGCGGCTCAGGGTACGGCGCGCGAGCTCCGCGATCTGGCCGGCCATCTCGACGCCGGTCGGCCCGGCTCCGATGACGGCGAACGTCAGCAGTCCACCCACGTCCTCGCCCCGGACGGCTCCCAGCTCCGCGAGCTCGAAAGCCCCGAAGATCCGGCCACGGAGCTCCAAGGCGTCGTCGATCGTCTTCATCCCTGGGGCGAACGGCGCGAAGTGGTCGTTGCCGAAGTAGGACTGCCCGGCGCCCGCCGCGACGACCAGGGTGTCGTACTGCAGCGGTGTCGGCCGCCCGAGGACCTCCGACGTCACGGTCCTCTTGCGCAGGTCGATGCCGATCACGTTGCCCAGCAGCACCCGGGCGTTGCCCTGCCGTCTGAGCACCTCACGGGTCGGCGGGGCGATCTCGCCCTCCGACAGGACTCCCGTGGCCACCTGGTAGAGCAGCGGCTGGAACAGGTGATGCGGTGTGTTCGCGACGACGGTCACATCGACCTCGGCGCGGGACAGTCCCTGGACCGTCGCCAGTCCGCCGAACCCGGCCCCGACCACCACGACGTGGTGTCGCTTGGCAGCGCCTGGTCGAACGCGGGGACGACGGCTGGTCGAGTTGGTCGGCGCAGCGACGGCGGGTGGGTTCATGGGCACTCCCGATGAGCGGTGGGCGGGGACTGGGGGCGGCGGTACTCCGTCACGGGAAGACCGAGCGGCGAGACCTCGAGAAACCCGTGGCGCTGCCAGCCTCGGCGCTCGTAGATGCGCCAGGCCCGGGCGTGGACGGTGGGCGTGTACAGGCGCGGGGTACGAACGCCCATGGCCGTGACCGCACCGTCGTGCAGCTCCTGCGCCAACCCGGTTCCCCACCTCGGCTCGGCCACGAACCGGTAGCGGAGCCGGATGTTGGCCGGGGGATTGGCCGGCACGAGTGGTCGAAGTCCACGATGCCGGCCTTCGGACTCGGCCATCCGGCTGTAGGTGAGGGGGTCGGCGAGCGAGCGCTCGATCTTGGTGGGCAGGGTCCGCCTCGGTGGCTCCCAGGCCGCGGGCGCGAAGGCTCGGTAGCCCGCGATCCCGGTCTCCAGGAACTCGTGGAGGGCGGGCACGTCCTGGGGGCCGAGGGTTCGCATCCGGACCGCCGCTGCTGGGCGCTGGACGAACGGGGCGGCGTGGTCAGTGCTCACGGTCGCCCTCCTCGACCACGACCGCGAGGGACCCGACCGCCAGCAGCACACCGCTGGAGTCCGACACCCTGCCGGAGGCCCACATGCGACGGTGTCCCGGCTGCAGGACGTCGGCGACCGCACGCACGACTCCCTCGGAGGGCTCGCGCGAGCCGACACTGGCCATCTTGAGCTCGAGGACGCGGTAACGCGAGCCGACCTCGAGGCTCGAGGTGACGGCTGCACCCAGGGCGAAGTCCAGAAGGATCGCGTACGGCCCACCGTCGAACCCGGCGTCGGCGTCCCGTCCCATGACACGTGTGTGAGTGCTGAACTCGGCACGTCCGGGACGGATCTCCTCCAGGAGGAGGTCCAGGGCGTCCGCCGTGCCGGGCACGGACGCCAGTCGCGTGTGCCGCGCGGGCGGTGCGCCCTCACGCCGTTGCCAGGAGGTCGCGACGCGGCCGTGGCTGTCCGGTTGCGCGCGCAGCGTCCGGGTTCGGGTGCTCATCGCCACACCAACCGACGGCGCCCGAGAGCGGCCGGGACCAGCAGGATCGCCAGGGCGACAGCTGCCGACAGGACGCTGCCGATCAGGAGCACACCCACGATGCGGCGGACGATCGGCACGGTGGCGCCCACGGCGGCGTCGACCTCGATGCCGGAGGATGCGTCCTGGTTCATCACCACGACCGACCAGGGGCCGCCCTCGGGCTTCCAGGTGACGGTCTGCGGGCCCGTGCCCTCTGCCTGGGCGGTCCAGATGTCACTGCCTCCCGGCGCGAGAGCCGGCGACGCCCCGGCGTGCTGTGTATAGGTGACCTCGCCGTCCTCGATGTCGGTCACCGTGGAGTAACCAGTCCCGCGGAGGTATTCCCGCACGTCGGCGGGGGTCCCCACGCCGATGAAGGCCGGCGACCCGGGATCCGTGCCGATCGATCGGAGCCGAACCGTGCCCAGCAGCCAGGCACCGCTCAGGCCGCCGAGATCGACGTCCTCGAACACGACGGCGTGACCTTCCGAGCGCACCTGCGCCGTGTCGGTGGTCAGATAGCCGCCGTGCCGGTGCTCGGCGTCCACGTGCTGCACGACGCCGGCTGTCGCGGCCAAGCCCGCTGATGTGACCCCGGCCGCGAAGACGAGAGCCAGCACTGCTGCTCGAGTCCGGCTGCGCGTGCGTCTGCCCTCGAGCGGCGAAGGACCAGGGGGAGCCGACTGCCTCTCGGGAGTAGTGGGATTCATGCTCATCTCCTTGCTCCTCGGGGAGGCTCTGCGCGTCCGTCGCGCCGCTCGGTGGCGGCGCCCGGATCTGCCTGGGGTAGCCCGTCCGCTACCGGGCCAGGACTTCGCTGGGGCTCGACCACCTCGTGCACCGAGACCAGCTCGATCGCGAAGCTGCGAAGGCGCTCCAGGAGGCCGTGGAGCTGGCTCTGGTCGAGTGGTTCGGTGTCGAGTCGCGTCTTGCCGTCCTCCGCCACCAGTGAGGCGGTCGGGAACGCACCGGCGAAACGCTGGCCGAGGCCGCCCTCGACGATGATCGTGTACCGCTTCGACAACACCTGTGCCTCCTTGACGTGTTGGTCTGGAGCCGCAGTCTTGATGCCGTCTGGGTGAGCCGTCATCACACACAGGGCGCTCACCCAGGGTGGTTCCCGGAGGGGTCTTGGCCGCCGAGGAGGGCGTCGTCGAAGAAGCCCATCACGCGACGCTCGTACTCCACCGGGTCTGCCTGCAGCCCCTTCATGTGCTCGGCGTCGTCGATCGACCACAGCTCGGCACTGGGCCCGATCAGCTGCTGGTAGAGCTGGTTGATGGCCTCGCGATTCCTTGTGTGCGGTGCCCAGATCAGCAGCGCGGGGCGGGGTCCGACCCGGTGGAGGATCTTGATGAGGCTGGGCGGCGGAGACTCGTGGGAGAACAGTGCGACGCCGATGTGCTTGGCGACCAGTGAGTGGAAGCCCCAGATCAAGCTGTTCGCGTCGTAGTCGACGAGCTCCTCGGAGAGCGTCCGGGTGCCGGCGCCCTCGGACACGACCGCCGCGAGGCGCGTGTCCTCGGTCGCAGCCTGCAGCATCAGCTCGCCGCCGACCGAGAGTCCCAGGCCACCGATGCGCTCGGGGTCGACGTCCGGACGGTCCTCGAGGAAGTCGAGTGCGGCCTCGATGTCACGGGTGCCGCCCCACCCGAACATGTTGCCGTCCCCGTCGCTGGCCCCCTCACCACGCCGGTCGAACAGGAGGACGCCGTAACCGTGCTCGATGAGCATGCGGGCGTGCGGCTGCGGGTTCGTGCGGCCCGGGAAGGCGATGACGGCGGCACCGTTCCTCGAGGGCACGTACCAGCCCTCCAGCTCCAACCCGTCGCTGGTCCTGAGCGTGACGTCCTCGTGGGCTGCGCCCAGCTCTGGGTCCGCCACCGCTGCCCGCATCACGTGCGTCGCGATGTAGCCGAACTCGAAGGGCACGACGAACTGGGTCATGGCCGCGATGCCGAGGACCCCGAGCAGGCTCCTCCGCGCGTACTGTCGCATCCGGGTCGGGCCGCTGCGGCGCGACCGCCACAGGGTTCGCACCGCGAGTCCCGCGAGCAGGAGAGCTGCGGCGCCCGCGACGAGACCGGTGTAGTCGTCGTCGTGGAGACCGGTCGCGAGCAGGTGGTTGCCAGCCTCGGCGAAGCCGACCACCACACCGGTGACCGCGGTGAGCAGTGCGATGACCGCGCGACCTCCAGCGCGCACTCGCGGGTAGGCCCAGACGCCGCCGGCGAGCGCCAGCATCAGCACCGTCCCGCTGAGGAGGTGGTCACGGGCGGAAGTGCCCTCGGCAGGCTGCAGGAAGCTGTCGTCGGCGATGTGGAGCATCACGGCCGCGGCACAGACGACGAAGACGCGGGGTGACCCACTGACATCTGTTCTCGACTCCACGGCCATGTCGTCGCTCTCCACTCCCTAGCCAGTGCTGCGTGCTGGTGCTGGTGCTGGTGTAGCGGAGTCTTGGGGGCCGGTGGGTGACTCGTCATCACTCGCCGTGCGATCACCCAGGGTGGTGGCGCGCGATCCCGGCCGACCGGGCAGCAGCCGGGAGCACGACCACCCTGGGTGGGCCTGCGAAGGGTGACGACAGGTCACCCAGCACGGGCAGAGCGTGGGCGCCTGCCGGGATCACTCAGGCGCCGGACGGTCCGGCCCGTCGGGTGCTCCCCTCGAGAAAGGCACCGACATGTCGCAGGTCCGATCCCGTGTCGCCCCGGACACTTCCAGCACGACTGCGGCGGCTCGTGTCGCCGGAGCAAGCAAGTTCTACGGCACCGGCGACGCGGCTGTCGCAGCCCTCGACGACGTCACCGTCAGCCTGGGCCGGGCCGAGTTCACGGCCATCATGGGCCCCTCCGGGTCCGGCAAGTCGACGCTGCTGCACGTGCTGGCCGGCCTCGACCGACCGACCTCCGGCCAGGTCTACCTCGGCGACACCGAGATCACCTCGCTCAACGACAAGACGCTCACGCTGCTGCGGCGCGACCGGATCGGGTTCATCTTCCAGTCGTTCAACCTGCTCCCGACCATGACCGCCGCGGAGAACATCGTCCTCCCGATGCGGATCGCCGGCCGGAAGCCTGACGAGTCGTGGGTCGCATCGATCGTGGAGACGGTTGGGCTCACCCAGCGGCTCGGGCACCGTCCCTCCCAGCTCTCCGGCGGGCAGCAGCAGCGCGTCGCCGCCGCCCGGGCGCTCGCGTCCAGGCCCCAGGTCGTCTTTGCCGACGAGCCGACCGGAGCCCTGGACTCGAGCTCCGGGGCCGAGCTGCTGGCCTTTCTGCGTCGCGCGGTCGACGACCTCGGCCAGACGGTCGTGATGGTGACCCACGACGCGAACGCGGCCGGCTACGCCGACCGGGTCATCTTCCTGGCAGACGGCCACATCGTCGATGAGATGCGGGCACCGACGGCCGACCGGGTCCTCGACTACATGAAGCACCTGGGGGGCTGAGCGTCGTGTTCACGTCAGCCCTTCGAAGCATGGTGGCGCACAAGCTGCGCCTCCTCCTCACGACGGCGTCGATCGCGCTGGGCATCGCGTTCCTGGCAGGAACCCTCGTCCTGACCGACACGATGAGCCTCGCCTTCGACCAGCTCTTGGGCAAGGTCTCCTCCGGCACCGATGCCGTCGTGCGGACCAAGGCGTCGTACGTCGAGTCCTCCGGCGTCGACACCACTCGCGCGCCGATCTCTGCGGCGGTCATCGACGACGTCAGGAAGGTCGACGGGGTCCGGGTGGCGGAGGGGTTCGTCTCTGGTTACGCCCTGCTCACCGACAACGAGGGCAAGGCGATCCTGACCGCGGGTGGCGCCCCGACCCTGGGCTACACGATGGCCGAGGACGAGGCGCTGCGCGGTGACGTCGACATCCTGTCCGGCAGGGCACCGAACGGCCCGACCCAGGTGGCGATCGACGCGACGAGCGCCGAGGAGAACGACATCGAGCTCGGCTCGACCATCCAGGTGCTGTTCCAGGGCCCGACGCAGAAGTTCACCGTGGTCGGCACCGTCGGCTTCGGGGGAGAGAAGGACCTGGGCGGGACCACGTCGGCGTACTTCGACGTCGCCACCGCGCAGCGGGTGCTCGGTACCCGCGGTGACTTCGACACGATCGGTGTCGCCGGCGAGGACGGTATCTCCCAGGAGGAGCTCGCCCGTCGGCTCGACGCCGTCGTGCCCACCGGTGCAGAGGCGGTGACGGGTGCGACCGTCTCAAAGGAGAACGCCGACGCCATCAAGGACGATCTGAAGATCGTCGGGGTCCTGTTCACGGTCTTCGCGGGCATCGCGCTCTTCGTCGGTGCCTTCATCATCTGGAACACCTTCACCATGATCATCACCCAGCGGACCCGAGAGATCGCGCTGATGCGGGCGATCGGCGCCACCCGGCGTCAGGTCCTTCGCAGCCTGCTCTTGGAGGCGGTGCTGATCGGTGGCTTCGCCTCGGCGATCGGGGTCGGCCTCGGTGTCGCCGTGGCGAAAGGTCTCAATCTCCTGATGGACGCAGCCGGCTTCAGCCTGCCCAGCACTTCGCTCCAGCTCGAGCCCCGCACGGTGGTGATCTCGATGCTCGTCGGCACCCTGGTGACGGTCGCGGCCGCCCTCGTGCCGGCGCGGCGGGCCACCAAGGTGCTCCCCGTCGAAGCTCTGCGTGACGCGACCCCGGACGCCGAGAGGGTGTCGAAGCGGCGCGCAGCCATCGGGCTGTCCCTGCTGGCAGCGGGAACGGGCGGCGTGCTCGCCAACGTGTACGGCGACGCGCCGATGCTGTACCTGGGTGTCGGCCTGGTCGGCGTGCTGACCGGCGTGATCGTGGCGATGCCACTGGCCGTGCGTCCGCTGACCGCCCTGATCGCCACTCCGATGCGGCTTCGCGGCCTCCCGGGAGAGCTGGCGAGGCAGAACGCGATGCGCAACACCCGGCGTACCGCCGCCACGGCTGCGGCCCTGATGATCGGGCTCACGCTGGTGGTGAGCATGAGTGTCTTCGCGTCTTCTCTCAAGGACTCCTTCGGTGAGGTGATCGGGGACAAGACCAGCGCCGACCTGTTCCTCACGCCATCCAGCTCACAGGGCCCGGGCTTCAGTCCGTCGGTCGTCGATGCCGTCTCCGACGTCGAGGGGGTCGACCAGGTCTCGGCCGCCGGGTGGGGTCAGGCCCGCTTCGACGGGTCCGACTCGAGCTACTCGGCGATCGACCCGGGCAACGCAGACGAGCTGATGAGCCTGAACCTGGTGCACGGAGCGCTGGCCGATCTCGGCGAAGAGGACGTGGTCGTCTCCGAGTCCACGGCCACGTCCCACGGGTGGAAGGTCGGCGACTCGGTCGAGGCCGACTTCGCCGCCACCGGCACGCACGCCCTGACCGTCGCCGGGATCTATGCCTCCAAGGGCTGGATCGCGGACAACTTCATCCTCAGTCTGGACGCGCAGAACGCCTTCGCGGGTCCGCAGCTGGTGACCTCGGCCCTGGTGCGCATCGACAGCGGCGCGGACCAGGACGCCGTCCAGGACGCCATCAAGGCGGCCCTGGCCGACCACCCCGACGCCAAGGTGCTGAACCAGGAGGAGTTCGAGGCGGAGGCCAGCGGCTTCATCGACAGCCTGCTCACCTTCGTGACGGTGATGCTGCTCCTCGCGGTCGTGATCGCGCTGCTCGGCATCGTCAACACACTGGCCCTGTCGGTGTTCGAGCGCACTCGTGAGCTTGGTCTGCTCCGCGCGGTCGGCATGACGCGTGCCCAGGTCCGGGCGATGGTGCGCTGGGAGTCGGTGGTGATCTCCCTCATCGGGGCCCTGACCGGTGCCGTGATCGGTATCGGGATCGGGCTGGCGCTCGCGCGGGCGCTGGAGGACGAGGGCATCACCGGCATCTCCATCCCGGTGCCGCAGATCGTCATCTACGTCGCGTTGGCGGCCTTGGCCGGGGTGCTCGCTGCCCTCGGCCCGGCCAGGTCGGCCGCCAAGGTGGACGTCCTGAAGGCGGTGGTCACCGACTGAGCTTCGACCGCGTGATGGTCGGGCGGGTTCTGTGGATCCCGCCCGGCTGTCTCAGGTCTTGCTCGCGCTCCGAGCCGTCAAGGAAGGGCCGATCTGCGCTAGCGTGACGTGGGTGCCACCGTCACTGGCCGCTGGCGGGTTCCCGATCCGGACGAAGGTGCAGGCCCCGGTCGCCCGGGACCTCGTGCCCCGCCTGGATCCTCTGAGTGCCCTGTGCGAGGGCCCGCCGCGTCGGCTCACCCTCGTCCGAGCCCCCGCCGGCTGGGGCAAGTCCAGCCTGCTGTCGACGTGGTCATTGTCCCCGCGGGAGACGCGACCCTTCGCCTGGCTCGCCCTCGACCGCGCGGACAACGACCCGATCCGCTTCTTCCTCTACGTGATCCAGGCCCTCCAGGCGCTCGCGCCGACCTTCGGAGCACACGCCGAGCCGATCCTGAGAGCCCCGGGGATCAGCCTGGTCGACGACGTCCTGCCGGTCCTGGTCAACGACCTCGACACCCTCGAGGACGACCTCGTGCTGGTCATCGAGGACTACCACGTCATCGCGAGCCCGGAGGTGCACGAGGCGGTGACCTTCCTCCTGGACCACGCGCCCGCCAGGCTGGAGCTCGTCCTCACGACCCGCGTGGAGCCCCCGCTGCCCATCGCCCGGCTCCGGGCGAGGGGCGAGCTTCTCGAGATCGCGACCGCCCAGCTCGGGTTCTCCACCGACGAGGCGGAGACCATGCTCAACCAGAAGCAGGGCCTCGCCCTCGACCGTGCGCAGGTGTCACGGCTCGTGGACCGGACCGAAGGCTGGCCGGCGGGCCTCTATCTCGCTGCTCTGTCCCTGCGCGGCCGGGAGGACACCGAGGAGTTCATCGAGGCCTTCGCCGGGGACGAGCGCAACGTCGTCGACTACCTGACCACCGAGGTGCTCGCGGGCCTCTCCACCGAGGTCTACGACTTCCTCCTGACGACGTCGGTCCTGGAACGGCTCTGCCCATCCCTCTGCGACGCCGTGACCGGCACGGGCGGCGCCGCGCGGCTGCTGCGGGACATCGAGGTCTCCAACGCCTTCCTGATCGCGCTGGACAACCGGCGCGAGTGGTACCGCTACCACCATCTGTTCCGCGACCTGCTGCGCAACGAGCTCCTGTTCACGGACCCGGACCGGGCTGCGGAGGCCAACCGCCGCGCCAGCCAGTGGCTCCGCGAGCACGACCAGACCTCCGAGGCGATCCACCACGCGATCGCCGCCGGAGACTCCGCCGAGGCCGTCGAGATGGTGGCATCGTCCTGGCGTCCGCTCGCCTACGCGGGTGGTTACCAGACCGTTGAAGGGTGGCTCAGCGCCGTGCCTCGCGAGGTCCGGCGCGGTGACGCGCGCCTGTGCGTGGCCAGCGCCGTGGTGGCGATCGGAACAGGTCGGGTCGACGAGGTCGCTCCCTGGATCGAGCTGGCCGCCGAGGTCCCCGCGGCAGGCCCGTTCGCCGACGGGTTCCCCTCCGGACCGGCGGCCGTCGCGCGCCTGAGCAGTGTGACCAGCTGGTTGACCGGCGACCTGGGCGCGTGCAGGCGAGCCGCGATGACGACGGTCTCCGACACCGGCGAGCCCACTGCCTGGGATCCCCTCTCCTACACCTGGCTCGGCGCCTCGACGTACTGGCTGGGAAGCAGCAAAGAGGAAGGCGTGGAGCGACTGGAGGTCGCCCTGGAGCGGCTTCGTGCCGCCGGGACCCTCGTCGGCGAGACCGAGGCCCTCAGTGCCGGTCAGGGCGATGCGCCACGTCCGGCGGGCGGCGCGACCGCCGTCGCCTGCCTGGGGATGCTCGGTCTCGTCCACGTCCTGGAGCAGGACTTCGACACGGCGCAGCGATACGTCGATGCCGCCCTCTCGCTGTCAGAGCGGTCGGGTCTGGAGGAGTACTGGGTCAACACGGCTGCGCACACCGCCGCCGGGATCCTGCTGACGCACGCCGGGCGCACCGACGAGGCCCGTACGGCGCTCGACCGGGCCTGCGTGATCGCCAGACGGGGGAGCGGGCCCGTCGAGACGACGCATGCCCTGGTGGCCCGCGGCCTCGTCGCCCGAGCGTCTGGTGACCTAGATGCTGCTCGGACCTACATCGGGGACGCGCACTCCACGCTGTTGTCATGCCCGGACCCGGGTCCGGTCATCTCGGTGCTGGTCAAGGAGGCCGAGGGGCAGCTGCCGGCGACGGCGTGGCGGGCCCGCATGCTGCCACCCATGATCGAGGAGTTCAGTGAGCGGGAGCTGGAGGTCCTACACCTGCTCGGCGGGCAGCTCTCGCAGCGGGAGATCGGTGACCTGCTCTTCATCTCGTTCAACACCGTCAAGACCCACTCCAAGAGCATCTACCGCAAGCTCGCCGTCGGGACGCGCGCCGAAGCCGTGAGCCGAGCTCGGGAGTTCCACCTCATCTGACCCCGCGGCCCTCCGTATGTCTCCAGTCCCATGCGGGACCAGGTTGAACGCCCGATTCACCCAGGGTGGTTGCCGGGTGTGTGATGACGCCTCACCCAGCCCCGTCGAACACTCCACCTCAGATCCCACCGGACCGAGGAGGAACCGTGTCAGCAACGTCATCACCCGGCGGCACGAAGGTGCTGATCGTGGGAGCAGGAGTTGGTGGTCTCACCACCGCTCTCGCCCTGCGTCGCCACGGTATCGACGCGACCGTCTTCGAGCAGGCACCCGAGCTGCGTGAGGTCGGAGCCGGCATCTCGCTCTGGCCCAACGCGATCCGTGCGCTGCGCCGGCTCGGCATCGGCGAGGCGGTCGAGGACGCCGGACGTGCGGTCGCCTACGCAGAGACGCGCGACCAACGTGGAGCACTCCTCCACTCGTCCCCCGTGGACCAGCTCGCGGCCCGGTTCGGCGCCCCCCTGGTCATGGTTCACCGGGCCGAGCTGCACGCGGCGCTGGTCGCCGCGCTCGGCGAGGACACCATCCAGCTCGACCGGCAGTGTGTCGCGCTCGAGCAAGGCGACGACGGCGTCCGACTCACTTTCGCCGACGGCAGCGAGGCGACGGGTCAGGTCGTCGTCGGCGCCGACGGGCTGCGTTCCGTCGTCAGAGCCATGACCCTGGCCGATGGCCCGCCCCGTCCGCGTGGCGTGTGCGCGTGGCGCGCTGTCACCACCGTCACGGCGCACCTAGCCGAGGACCTCGCCGGCGGCGAGTGGTGGGCACGCGGGTCTGTCTTCGGTGCCCAGCACCTCCCGAACAGCCAGGTCTACTGGTACGCCGCGCGGCGCGCTCAGCCCGAGAAGGGAACGGCACCAGAAGGCGAGAAGCCCATGCTTCTCGACGTTTTCGGGGACTGGCCCGCCCCCGTGCCGCAACTGATCGAGACGACGGCGGCCGACGACATCCTGCGCAACGACCTGTTCGACCGATCGGCACCCGAGACCATGGCCTGCGGGCGGGTGGCCCTGGTCGGTGACGCCGCGCATCCGATGCTGCCCTACCTCGGCCAAGGCGCGTGCCAGGCCATCGAGGACGGTCTGGCGGTGGCGCGTGCTCTCGCGGACAGCCCCGGCAGTCCGGCCAGCGCCGTCGAGATCTACAGCCGCAACCGGGTGCGGCCGGCGAGGGCGGCCGTGGATCAGTCGGCTCGGATGGCGCGCGTCGCGCACCTGCGCAACCGGCTCGGCGTCACGGCGCGCAAGGTCCTGCTCAGAAGGACGTCGGACGAGTCCGTCCTCGCCCGGCTGGCTCCGATCGTCGGCGGCGAGGATCCGAGCACGGCCGAGGATGCCAGCAAGGCGCCACGATGACCAGCGTCATCGAGGTCCGCGGTCTCACCAAGGACTACGGCGCGGTGCGGGCGGTCGACGACGTCAGCTTTGCTGTCGACGCCGGCACGATCACCGGATTCCTGGGTCCGAACGGCTCCGGGAAGAGCACCACCTTGCGGATCCTCTCCGGTCTCGTCGAGCCCACGGCCGGGACCGCGCGGATCGCCGGCCGCCCCTACCGCGAGCTGCCCGACCCGTTGCGCCGGGTGGGCACCATGCTCGAGGCGACCGCTCACCCGGCGCGGACCGCCCGCAACCACCTGCGAGCGATGGCTGCCGAGGCGCGGGGATCGCGGCGCCGAGCAGACGCGCTGCTGGCCCTGGTCGACCTGGAGTCGGCGGCCGACCGTCGCGTGGGTGGATTCTCGCTCGGGATGAAGCAAAGGCTCGGCCTCGCCACCGCCCTGGTCGGAGATCCGGAGATCCTGGTGCTGGACGAGCCGGCGAACGGCCTGGACCCGCAAGGCATCCGCTGGTTGCGCGACTTCCTCCGGGGCCTGGCCGGCGAGGGACGGACCATCCTGCTCTCCAGCCACGTGCTCGGCGAGGTGGCGCAGACCGTGGAGAACCTGGTGGTGCTCGACCAGGGCCGGCTCGTCGCCGACCAGACCCTCGCACAGTTCCTCCAGGACAGCGAGACGCCGTCCGTCGTGGTCCGGTGCTCTCGGCCCGAGGTGCTGGCGGCCGCTCTCGAGGCCGCGGGACTCGACGTCGGCCGCGACGAGCACGGAGGGCTGACAGTAGGAGGCTCCACGCCCGACGAGGTCGGCCAGCTCGCGTTCGACCACCACGTGGTGATCCACGAGATGAGCGTCCTCCGGCCCGACCTCGAGCAGATGTTCCTCAACCTCACCACACCCTCCGGACAGGAGACGCGTCCATGATCACCACCCTGCGTGCGGACCTGATCCGCCTGAGCACCCTGCGCTCCAGCTACGTCGTACCGGTGGTGCTTCTCGCCCTGGTCGGGCTGATCACCGCCAGCAGCCTCACCCAGGCGGGGTCCTCGGACATGACGACCGCCACGCAGATCCGTGAACCCCTCACCGCGAGCACGGGGATCATGTGCGCCGTCGGGATGTCCCTCTTCGCCGCAGTGCGCGTCGGCGGTGAGTACCGCTACGGCACCATGGCGCAGCGGCTGCTCGCGGTGCCGCAGCGGCGTCGGCTGCTGGCATCGATCCTGGCTCTCCACAGCCTGCTCGCGCTGGTGGTCGCAGGCATCGGGCTCGTGGTCGGCCTGGCGATCGCCTACCCCATGCTGGCCGACGACGACCTGAGCATGGATCTGAGCCCTCAGATCCTGGCCGCCGTGCTGTTCGCCGGTGCCACCTTCAGCCTCATCGGCGCCTGCTGCGCCGTCATCCTGCGCAGCCAGTCGGCCGCCGTCCTGGTGATCGTCGGCACCTTCGTCGGCGAGAAGCTGATCGGCATCTTCGTAGGCGGCGCTGCGGAGTACCTGCCGTACGGGTCGCTGACCCCGCTGCTGCGGCTGGAGGGCGCCGGCATAGGAGCCGCCCCTGCGGCCGGCGCCCTGGCCCTGGTCGCCCTGGTCCTGGTGGTCATCGCTGCCGCCCTGTTCACCCGACGCGACATCACTCCCTGATCACGACCAACCTGAGAGGCAGACATGAACAAGACATCGACTCGAGCCGCTGGCTCAACCGTCGAGCGAGGGCTGCTACCCGTCGTGCTGCTGTCGCTGGCGCTGGTGGTGGCGGCCGTACCCGCTCTCAACGTGGCCCTGCCCAACCTCGCGTCCGACACCGGTGCGACCCTCAGCGAGCTGCAGTGGATCGTCGATGCCTACGCCCTGGTCTTCGCGGCGCTGCTGCTCCCGGCAGGCGCGCTAGGTGACAGGTACGGCCGCAAACCGGTGCTGATCCTGGGTCTGGTCGTCTTCGCGCTGGGGTCAGCGGCGGCGTCGTTCGCCGAGGACCCCGAGACCCTGATGGTCCTGCGTGCCGTCATGGGGGTGGGTGCCGCGCTGGTCATGCCGACCACCCTGTCGATCATCACCTCCTCGTTCCCGGCCGACCTGCGGGGTCGGGCGGTCGGTGCCTGGGTCGGTGTGGCCGGGGCGGGAGCCGTCTTCGGACTGCTCGTCTCGGGCGCACTGCTGGAGGTCTGGGACTGGCCGTCGGTGTTCCTGTTCAACGCGGTCGTGGCGGCGGTCGCAGCGGTTGGTGCGATCCGGAAGGTGCCGAACTCACGCGCGTCGCGTCCGCCCCAGGTCGACTACGTCGGGGGAGTGCTCTCGGTGGTCACGCTGGCGGCCATCGTCTTCGGTGCCATCGAGGGCCCCGGGCGCGGCTGGGGCGATCCGGTCACCGTCGGAGCCTTCGTGACCGGAGCAGCCGGGCTCGTCGCCTGGGTCGTCTGGGGTTTCGTCGCCGACCAGCCCCTGCTGGACCCCCGCTTGTTCCGTAGCCGCGCCTTCTCCACCGGTGTCGCCTCGATCACACTGCAGTTCTTCGTGTTCTTCGGTTACGTGTTCATCATCGTGCAGTACCTCCAGCTGGTCCTGGACTACAGTCCCCTCCAGGCCGGACTGGCGCTCGTCCCCATGGCCATGGTGCTGGGTGGGCTCTCACGACGGGTGCCTCACTTGATGGGCAAGGTGAGCCGCCGCCCGCTGACGATCGCCGGCCTGCTCCTGATGGCCCTCGGGACCGCCGTCCTTGCGCAGCTCGGACCGGACTCGTCGTACTGGATCGTGCTGGCCGGCATCCTGCCCATCGGCGCCGGGATGGCCCTGGCCACCACGCCCGCCACGACCGACATCGTCTCCGCCCTGCCGGAGCACAAGCAGGGCGTGGCCTCAGCCGTCAACGACGCCGCACGCGAGGTCGGCGGAACCCTGGGCATCGCGGTCCTGGGGAGCGTGCTCAACGAGCAGTACCAGTACGGGCTGCTCGACCGCGCGCCGACAGCTGCTCCCGACTCGCTCATCGAGCGAGCCCAGGAGTCGCTGGGGGCCGCGCTGGCCGTGGCGTCTCACCTGGGTGAGGGCGGCAAGGGCCTGGCCGACGCGGCACGCGACGCCTTCATGGGTGGTGCCTCCGATGCGTTCTACCTGGCGACAGGTCTGCTGTGTGTGGCGGCGCTCGTGCTCGGAGTCCTGATCCCGGGCGGCTCGCAGCCAGAGTCGGAGGCAGCGGAGCAGGACGACGTCGTGCCGCCCGTCGATGCCGATCATCGGTGATGGCCGGGCGCGATTCTCGGGACGGCGGCGAGGATGCCGTAGCCCGATCCTTCCACTCCACGATCGTGGGCCATCTCCGTGAAGTCGTCCTGCTGACCGCTCTCTACCTCGCCTACTGCGTCACGCGCGTGCTCGGCGCCCACGACCTGGGCGCCGGCCGGCAGCGGGCCGGCAACATCCTCCGGCTCGAGGGCATGGTCCACCTCGACGTCGAGTCCCGGGTCAACGCGGCCGTCACGGACATGGCCTGGCTCGCCGTACCGATGGACTACTGGTACGCCGTGCTCCACTACGTGGTCACACCGGCTGCCCTGGTCTGGCTCTACCTCACCCATCGCTCCGGCTACGCCCGCCGTCGCAACGCGCTCGTGATCTCGTCGATCCTCGGGTTGTTCGGGTACGTCCTCTTCCCCACGGCGCCACCTCGACTGATGGGCGACCCCTACCTCGACACCCTCGCCCGCTACGCGCACCTCGGTTGGTGGGCCGATCACGCGTCGGCACCGAGCGGTCTCGGCGGGCTCACCAACGAGCTGGCGGCCATGCCATCCCTTCACGTGGGGTGGGCCGTGTGGGTCGCCTGGGCATTGCAGGGCCACGTGCGTACCGGCCGGGGTCGTGTGGTCCTGCTGTCCTACCCGCTGATGACCACGGCAGTGGTCGTCTGTACCGGCAACCACTGGTTGCTCGACTGCATCGCGGGCTTCCTCGTCGTGATGGTGGGCATCGCCGCGTCCAGCGTCGTCACCCGGGCCGCGGAGAGCATGTCGCTGTCCCACGTCGTCAGACGTGCATCGACCACGTCACAGCAGCCCGAGCTCATGGGCGCGGGGGACCGCGTCGTGCCGGGTGGAGACCCCCAGCTGGCACCTCGGGCATCGACACATGACGTGGACGCCGCGCGCGCGCCAACAGCCGTTCAAGGACCGCGAAAGCGGCCGGCCATGGCTTCTCCCTCCGGCCCCGACGGTTCGCGCCCCAGCACGGCCATCCCTTGCAGGTATGCCCACCGGACGACCGCGGGGTGCACGCTGGTCGAACCAACCACCATGCTGCACGCCTGAAGGATGTGGGAATCGTGCCGCAGCGCCTCGAGTACCGACATGTCGATGTCTTCGCGACGGTGCCGTTCACCGGCAACGGCTTGATCGTGGTGTTCTGCGACACGCTCGAGTGGCCGGCTGAGGTGCTCAGGCAGATCACCGAGGAGATGCGGCAGTTCGAGACGATCTTCGTCGTCACCGGGGGCGAGGAGCCAGTGACAGTGCCCGCCCGAATCTTCACCGTGGAGGAGGAACTTCCCTTTGCAGGGCATCCGGTGCTGGGGGCCGCGGCTGCCATCCACGAGCGACGTGCGGATGACGTTGCCCATGCCGAATGGAGCTTCCTCATCCAGGGTCGCGCGCTCAAGGTCGTCAGTGAGCGGTCAGGTACTTACTTCACGGCGTCCATGGACCAAGGGGAGGCGGAACTGCTTGGTCCTCTTCCACCAACTGTGCGAGACGAGGCAGCGTCGGCACTGGGTCTCGACACCGAGGATCTCGCTGCGCTCCCTGTGCAGGTGGTGTCCACGGGCCTCCCGTATCTGATCGTGCCGGTCACGTCGCAGGGTCTCGGCCGGGCCCACGTCGCCACCACGGACTTCGAGTCATGGCTCGACCGTTTCGGCGCGAAGTTCGTCTACGTGCTGGATCCCGCCCTGCGCGAGGGGCGGACGTGGGACAACCTCGGCAGGGTGGAGGACGTCGCCACCGGGAGCGCCGCCGGTCCGGCAGCCGCCTACCTGTTCGCGCATCACGCGGCGAACAGTGCCGAAACCTTGCTTCTCCGGCAAGGACGTTTGTGCGGCCGGCCGAGCAGCATCAGGGTCACGCTGGCCCCTGACGGCCACCTGTGGGTGGGCGGCCCGGTCCGACCTGTCGCATCGGGGGTACTCGACTACTTCCCAGAGCGGGTGAACCGAGCCGACGGGCAGTAGTGCCGCGCATTGACTGCGGCTTAGAAGCACGTTCTGCGATCGGTTGGTGGACGTAGGAGCGTCCCCCTGCTGGTCTTAGAGGGCTTGATGTCCCATCGCAGAAGGAGGGTCGTCGAGCGTGGCCAGATGGCGCCGTGGGTCGTTGCGGCGGTCGGTTGTGAACCCATGAGTCGGCTTCCTGGAGGGCTCACTTTGGGCGCGCTTTGATTCGCAGAGGGTCGCGAAGAGGCGCCGACGCTGCGAGCGTCTCGGATGGCTAAATCCGCAGGTCAGCGGCTGGTTTCCGCCGCTGAACGCAGTCGTCGTCAAAGATGAGCGTTCACGCTCAGGGCCGTCGGCGTCCTCTCGATGACCCACCACGTCGAGGGCGTCGCGCTCCTGAAGAGGGGCCACTGACTCGCGGACCATGGAAATGTGCTCGCCTCGCCGGTGATCGAGCGCGCGCAGGGTGCCGAGACCGCGTTGGCGGTGGGTGCTGCCTCCGGGGAACTCCTTCCATCCCTGTGACAACCTGGTCACGTCCACCGGAGTTCAAGGTGGTGTGACGAGCAGATCAAGGGCACGGGTGATCGGTGGCCGGGACCAAGAAGAGTTCGAGGCGTTCGTCGCCGCGAGCTCGGACCGGCTGCTCCGGACGGCCTATCTCCTGACCGGCGATGCCGGCCACGCCGAAGACGTCGTCCAGTCTGCGCTGCTGCGGACCGCGCGCCGGTGGCGCTCGGCCCGGAGGTCCCCCGAGGCGTATGCGCGCACGACCGTCGCCAACCTGGTCAAGGACCGGTGGCGCAGCCTCGGTCGGCGACCGAGCGAGGCCCCGCTGGAACACGACGTACCGCTGGCGGTCCACGACGGCGCTTCCTACGACAACCGGCTCGACCGCGATCAGCTGATGCGGGCCGCGCGTGCGTTGCCTCCGGGCCAGCGGGCGGTCCTGGTGCTCCGCTACTTCGCCGACCTCTCGGTCGAGGAGACGGCGACGACGCTCGGGATCACGACCGGGACCGTCAAGTCACAGACCTCGCGTGCGCTCGCCAGCCTGCGGACCACGCTCACCACCGACACCTCAGACAAGGAGAACAATGATGCTCACCGATGACGAGATGATCCGAGAGCTCGAAGCGGGCTTCCGCGAGGAGACCCAGGGGCTGACCTACTCGGGCCGGGTGCCGTCACCTCGCCGCCCGGTCGTGCCCTTGACCGCCATCCCCCTCGCGGCGGCGGCCGCGGCCGTGATCGTCCTGCCCCAGCTGGGCGGCGGCACGCCCACCGCAACTCCGGCTACGCCACGGACCATCCAGACAGTGCCCGCACATGTCCACGGCTCGTCCGGGTCGGGACCGAGCGCACCCGCCACGAACGGCCACGTCAGACTGGTCACCACGTCGTTTGAGTTCGCCGGCCGCACGTTCCGCATCCAGCGCCCAGCGAACCAGCCGCAGCGATACGTCGTCTGTCAGATCGATGCTGCCGCCCCGCCCGCGGATGCCAGGCCGGTGCCGAACCCCTTCGACATCGAGAAGGCGTGGTCGGGCCAGGATCCCAAGACCGGCGACGCCGCGGTCTGGGTCAAGGACTCGAGGTTCTTCCACGGCCAGTACGTCGAGATGTCCAGCCCGAGCTTCACCGAGCAGGAGCTGGTCACCATGCTCCAGACACCCCCGGACCAGGAGTAGGCCGTAGCGGGCTGACGTTCGGCTGCGGCAGTGCGGGGAAACCCCGGAGGGATCTAGGTGATCGCGTCGCGGTGCACCCAGTCGATGAGCTCGTCCGAAGCGAGAGTTCGCACGCGGGCTGCGTACCGGGTGAGGTCGGCGTCGTCGAGGAGATCGCGCCACTGGCCACTCGAGCCGCGGCGGAAGAATGCGACGGGGTCGATCCACTGCCGACCACCGCCGGGGACGGTCGTGTCGGCCCTGCTGCGCATCGACTCGAAGGTCGCCGCTTGGACCAGGCTCGACCATCGGTGCTCGCTGACATGGATGCCGAGGCGGCCGGCCAGCTGCCGCATCTGCCCCTGCAGGTCGTCCTTCAGGTCGTCGTAGTGCAGGTGCACGACGTCGAGCTCGTCGGCGGCGTCGCGGAACGTCTGTAGGTGCTCGACGGTGCGCCGCAGCGAGGACCCGATCTGCGTCGATGGCGTGTCGTCGTCGACCCATTGCCAGAAGCGGTTCCGCTCGCCTTCGGGCCGAGGCGGCTGGTGCTGCAACGGTCCGAGCTCGATGCCGTCGATGGCCGCCGCTCGCTCGCGGGCTGTGAGGAACGCGCCGGCGTCCATGTTGTCGATGTGGTGGTCGATCGACAACGCGACGTCGCGGGGGTCACGCCCGACGCAGATGTAGGTGACGGTCGGATCGTTGGGTATTCCGTCGAGCGGCGTGTGGGTCTTGATGAACCGACGGTGCGACTGGGCTTGCAGGTCCGCGAACACCTCCGTGCGGGCCCGGGTCACCATGTCGATCCACGGCGAGAGCCTGTCCAGCGGGAGCGTGAGCTCCGGTTCCTGCAGGATGAGCAGCGCGCAGATCATCTGCGTCCATGTCGTCCCGCACTTCGGCGGCGCAGCGATGATGAGGTCGCCGGGGCGGAGCTCGAAGCCGTCCCAGCGGAAGCTGTCGTAGAACGTCCCCACGTAGCGGCGCACGGTTGCCATCCTCCCAGCGAGACCTCGCCGCCAGCGCCCGGCGTGACCACGTCGCGGCGGAGTGGCGCACGTTCCGCCGAACGGCGAAGGACGTGGAACCCGGGCACTGCAGGAGGAGTCCCCTGAACGGTCAGTGGGCCGTGACCAGGGCTGAAGACCTGAGGTCGGCGGTGGAGGGCACGTCTCGGAATCCCTTGGTGAGCAACCAGATGGGGAGGAAGACCAGCTCGAACAGCCCACCGGGAACGAGGAGGAGCGTGCCGGCTCCCGCGCTCATGTCGAGGACGCCGAGGAGGTCGAGAGGGATTCCGATGGTGAGTGAGGCGTAGCCCACGAGACCGAGGAGGGCGATGGGTCGCGGGACCAGTCGCGCGATGAAGAGCAGGTAGCAGAGGATGATGCCGCCGATGCCGGTCGGGACGTAGACCCACAGCAGGTGGTTCGGGACGACCTCCGAGGCGGCCAGAAGGTAGGCGCCGCAGGCTGCTGAGACGAGGCACTCGACGATCCTGAGGACTGGGTACCACACGGCAAGAGTGGGGTTGACCTGCTTCAGCACCGGGTACATCAGCAGGCCGATCGCGACGACGGCCAAGCCGGAAACGGCCATCAGTGCGACGCCGACCGTCATCGGTGCCCGATCCGGGTTGCCATCGACGAATGCTTGGATCAAGGACGTGCCGAACATGGCGCTGACCATCTGGACGACGAACAGGATGCCGACGGCTCGCGCAACTCTCCTCCTGGACTGCGGATCGCTTGTGCTGGACCTCGGTGTTGACGTGATGCTCATGGCGGGACCCTCCGATGGAACTCGTTTTCTAACAATGTTAGATTGGAGTCTGGACGGTACTCTAACGGCGTTAGATTGTCGAGAGCTGCGCGTCGGCCATGGCGCGAAGGATCAGCAGGAGAGGCGGGACCCATGGGCCGTAGGCCGAACGAGGTCGCCCACCGGGCGCCGTTGAACCTGGAACGGACTCTCCAGGTCGCGCTGGTCGTCGCGGACGACGAGGGCCTGGCAGCGGTCACGATGCGCCGGCTCGCCCGCGAGCTGGGCGTCGAGGCGGCCTCGCTCTACCACTACGTCCACGGCAAGGACGAAATTCTCGACGGCCTGGTCGACGTCATCGCCGCCGAGATCGAGCCCCCGCCGCCGTCCGTGGACTGGCGAACGGCCATCGGCGAGCGCGCGCACAACACGCGAGCAGTCCTACGCCGCCACCCCTGGGCCGTGAGCTTGATGGCGTCGAGGACGAATCCAGGGCCGGCCACTCTGGGGCTCCTGGAAGTCGGCATCCGGTGCTTCCGCGAGGGCGGGTTCTCGGTCCTCCAGACTGCCCATGCGATCTCGGTGGTGGACAGCTACGTCCACGGCTTCGTGCTGCAGGAGGTCAACCTGCCCTTCCGAGACGAGTCGGAGCTGGCTGCCATGACGGGGGCCATCATGGAGACATTTCCCGCCTCCGAGTTCCCCTACCTGTTCGAGCTGACGGTCGAGCACGTCCTCAAGCCGGGCTATGACTACGGCCAGGAGTTCGACTCCGGGCTGGACGCCGTACTCGACGGTGTCGCTGCGCTGCTCGTCGCGCGGTAGGTGAACGAGCCCGCCGCACATCCTCGACCGTTCGCGGACCATCGAGCTCAGCCAGGGTCCCGGCGCCATGCGGATGCACGAGGCGGCCGTGCCCCCTGACCGCCGCGACGTCACGAGTGGTGGACACGGCGAGTAGACAGGGTCGGTGGACACGACGTCGACGACCTTCTTGGTCCTGGATCTGACCGGCATCTTCGCGTTCGGGTTGAACGGAGCTCTGACGGCGACACGGGTCGTCCGTCTCGACATCGTGGGAGTGGTGACGCTGGGGATGTTCACCGCCCTGGGCGGGGGAGTGATCCGCGACATCCTGCTCGGCGCGTTGCCGCCGGCGACCTTCAGTGATTGGCGCTACCTCACGGTGGCGGCAGGCGGGAGTCTGGTGGCGTTCCTGTTCGGCCGGAGCCTGGACCGTCTGGCGACCCTGATCCTGGTGCTCGATGCGGCGGGCCTCAGCCTGTTCGCGGTCAGTGGCGCGCTCAAGGGACTGGACTTCGGCATCGGTTTCGGTCAAGCCGTCATCCTGGGCACCATCACTGCCGTCGGAGGTGGCACTGTGCGTGACATGCTGATCGGGGAGATCCCCTCGGTGCTGACCAGCGGCCTGTATGCGATCCCGGCACTGGTGGGCGCCTTCATCGTGGTCACCGCCGACCACATCGGGTCGGCAGGTCTGCCGGCCGCACTCGTAGCCGCAGGCGCCTGCTTCGCGATCCGGATGCTCGGGGTGCGGTACGACCTACAAGCGCCCAGGCCGCGGGAAGCCGGGCCAGGAAGAAGGTGAGGAGATGCGAAGCGATGCAGTGGAATCTGTTCTCAGAGGTCTCGACGGGATTCGTTCCTCCCAGGAGGACTTCTACCGTGACCTGCACGCCCATCCCGAACTGCCGCACCAGGAGCAGCGCACTGCCGGCAACGTGGCTTCTCGGCTGCGCGACACCGGCTTCGAGGTGCATGAAGGCATCGGAGGGACCGGCGTAGTCGGCATCCTGCGCAACGGCGACGGTCCGGCCGTCCTCCTGCGCGCCGACATGGACGCCCTCCCGGTCCTTGAAGCCACCGGCCTGTCGTACGCCAGCACCCAGACCTCCGAGGACGGCACCCCGGTGATGCACGCCTGCGGACATGACGTGCATGTCACCTGTCTGCTCGGCGCCGCCGCTCTGATGTCACAGGTCCAGGAGGTGTGGGCAGGCACCCTGGTCCTCGTGTTCCAACCGGCGGAGGAGACGGCCGACGGCGCCCGGGCCATGGTCGAGGACGGCTTGGCCGACCTGCTGGGTCACGTCGATGTCGCGATGGCCCAACATGTCCTACCGTTCCCTGCGGGCATGATCGGGACCCGACCGGGACCGACACTCTCGGCCGCCGACAGCATGCGGATCACCGTTCGCGGTCGAGGAGCCCACGGGTCGATGCCACAGGCAGCGGTCGACCCGGTCGTCCTGGCGGCGATGATCGTGGTCCGCCTGCAGACCATCGTGGCCCGTGAGGTCGCGCCGGGGGACACCGCCGTGGTGACGGTCGGGAGCATCCAGGCCGGCACGAAGAGCAACGTCATCCCCGACGAAGCCGTGCTCCAGCTCAACGTCCGCACCTACGACGAGCACACCCGGACAGCCGTCCTGGACGCGATCGAACGGATCGTCCGCGCCGAATGTGACGCATCCGGTTCGCCGACCGAACCTCAGTTCGAGCTCTTCGACCGCTACCCCCTGACCGACAACGACGCGGACGTCACCGATCGGGTCGCCGCGGCGTTCACCGAAGTCTTCGCCGAGCGTGCGGTCCGGCTGCCTCAGCAGAGCGCGAGCGAGGACTTCAGCGACCTCCCCACCGCGCTCGGCGCGCCGTACACCTACTGGGGGATCGGCGGCGTCGATCCCGACGCCTACCGCGCTGCCGAGGAAGCGGGACGCACCGCGCAGGACATCCCGGTCAATCACGCCGCCACCTTCGCCCCCGTCATCCAGCCCACTCTCGACACCGGCACGCGGGCGCTGGTGACCGCAGCACTCGCCTGGCTGCACCGCCCCTGAGCCAGCCGGCCCACAACAACCGGCGAGACCTTCAGCGGTGTGATGCACCGACGAGGTCGAGGCGTCGCCCACCCAGCGCCGGAGCGACACCGACTCGGCACCCCCTGTCGGCCCGTGCCCACACTGGGGTTGCGACGTCACGCTGGCCACCTGGAGGGCGGTGTGCGAGTCAGCCCACCTTGCGATACTTGCGGTGCATGGTCTGTCGCGTCACCCCCGAGCAGGGTTCCGATCTCCACCCAGGTCAGGCCGTGGTGCTCAGCCGGCGATGACGCCGCCGATCGGCTGTTCGCCGTCGTTGAACTCCAAGGTCAGGCCCCTCGCCTTGTCGGGGGCGGCGATGACCGCGGTGATCACGTCGGCCACCGTGGTCCGCGCGACGTGGCCGGCGGTGACGCCGGCGCCGGTCTCGATGCCGCCGGTGCCGGCCTCCTCGGTCAGGCTGCTGGGTCGCAGGACCGTCCAGGCGAGGCTCGAGGCGGTCAGGTGAGCGTCGGCCTCAGTCTTCGCCTCGGCGTAGGCGAAGAAGCCGGAACTCGGATCCACGCCGTGGTCGGGACCCGCGCCGAAGTACGACACCATGACGAACTGCGACGCGTTGGCCTGCTCGGCGGCGTCGATCGTGCGGATCGCCGCGTCACGGTCCACAGCGTAGGTCCGTTCGGGGCTGCCCCCGCCGGCGCCGGCGGACCACACCACCACGTCGTGGCCCGCGAGGGTCTCAGCGATCTCGTCGGTGGACAGGTTCTCGACGTCCGCGACGACGGCCTCAGCGCCGGTCCTCCGTACGTCCTCGACCTGCTCGGCCTTGCGGATGACACCGGTGACCTCGTGACCGGCCGCGACCAGGCGCGGCAACGTGAGCAGAGCGACCTTGCCGTGCGCGCCGACGACGATGACCTTCGACATCTGCTGACTCCTCGCTGCCAGATCCGGCCCCGCGATGTCGCGAGGCTGTGTCGCTCACAGCGTCTCCTCGGACCAGATCATTCCCGCGAAGACCCTCGAGCTCGACTCGCCGCGGTCGGGAAGTGGGTCCGCCCCACGGTTCGATCTCGACCGACGGACTGGCCCGTGCATGTTGTGCCCGCAGTGACCCTCCGCCTCGGGGGTACGGGTCAGAAAGCACCGGAAAGCCGACGTCGTTCCAACAGACGCGTACGCGGCCGTGGGCTCTAGTGTTGCTCGATGACCGACAGCTGGCTGTCCGAGAACCGGACCTCCTACGACGCCGACGCCCTCGGCTACGCCGAGAAGGTGCGGGGCCTGTTGGACGAGAGTCCCTACCTTCGGGCAAGCCTGGCGCTGTTCGCCGAGCTGGTGCGCGATGCAGGTGGTGGTCTCGTCGCCGACGTCGGCTGCGGTCCGGGATACGTCACCGGCCACCTCCACCAACTCGGCGTGGACGCCATGGGCATCGACCTCTCGCCCGAGATGATCGCCATCGCGGCACGCGACTACCCCGACCTCCGCTTCGAGGTGGGGACCATGACCGACCTCGACCTCCCCGACGACTCCGTCGCGGGCGTGCTCGCGTTCTGGTCCGTGATCCACGTGCCGGATGCCGCCGTACCCGGGGTGTTCGCGCAGTTCTGGCGGGTACTGCGCCCGGGATGTCCACTGCTCGTCGGGTTCCATGTCGGGGACGAGACGCGGCACACCGGTCAGGGGTACTCGGGTCGCTCGATCGACGTCGACAGCTACCACCGTCGGCCGGACGAGGTTGCTCGCTGGCTGCGAGGGGCAGGATTCGCCATCGAGGCCGAGCTGGTGATGCGACCGGACGAGGACGTCCCGGGGGCCATCATCATCGCGCGGAGTCTCGTCTGATCGCTCCCGTGACTCCCATCGGGACCCAGCGGTCGATGGCAGGCGAAGGATCGTGCTCACCCTCGGCGCTGAGGGCACTGGTCTTGCTGTGGGCGGACGTCGACCCGGGCCTGCCTCCCGGGTCCCCACGAGGTGGGAGACCGCCTCGCCTTGCGCCGGTCAGCGGTAGCGCGCGACGACGTAGCCCGTCTGCACGACGGGTGGCTCGACCACCCGCTCAGCCACCGTCGAGCTGAACGCCTGGAACGACGCGAGGGCGAGCAGCGGGTTGGGCCCGTCCTCGACGATCGCGACGTGCTCGAACGAAAGCCCGTCGTCGCTGCGGGCGACGCGGTAGGACAGGCCGTCCGGCTCGAGTCGTGCCAGCTCGGCGAAGACCCCGTCGATCAGCCGCTGGTTGGCCTCGGCGGCCGACGTGTCGCGGGTGGTGTAGCGAACGCTTGTCTGCTCTGCCATCGGATACCTCTCTCGGAGTGTGAGCATGTCAGTGGTGGGGAGCTGGACGCCCGTGCCCTCGATCACGTCAGGATCCGGGGCAGGCCGAAGCTGGCCATCACTCCCACGTCGAAGCGGGTGAGCTCGGTGATGCGGTCGCCCGAGAAGACCACCACGACCAGACCGGTCGCACGCCACGTCTGCGTGGCCGGATCCTGGGCGTACATGCCGCTGGCCGGGCAGCCGTTCGCCCGGGTGTGAACCAGCCGGAGCGGGCGGCTGCGGGGGTGGACCACGGCCTGGAAGAAGCCGATCGCGGCGTCTCGGCCGTGGTACTCCAGCGGGAGGGGAGGCATCTTCAGCCAGACGTCCTCGCTCAGGATCGCGACCAGCTTGTCGACGTCGTGGGTGGTGAAGGCGTCGACGTAGGCCTTGATCAGCCGCTGCTCCTCGGGGGAGCCGGCGGCCGGGGCGGGTGGCTGCGTCCGGTGCTCGGCCAGGGCTTCGTCGGAGTCGAGTGTCGATCGTGCGCGCTTGAGCGCGCTGGTCACCGATTCCACCGTGGTGTCGAGGACCTCGGCGACCTCGGCGGCGCGATAGCCGAGGACGTCGCGCAGGATCAGCACCGCCCGCTGCTTGGGCGGCAGCAGCTGGAGCGCAGTCACAAAGGCCAGGGAGGTGGCCTCGTGGGACTCCACCACGGCCTCGGGGCCGGGTGCCGGGTCGGGCAGGTCGAGGAGCTCGTCGGGGTACGGCGTGAGCCACGGCACCTGGCCCTGATGTGTGGGCGCAGGTGGCACGAGCCCGTTGACGCGGGGGGTCACCGGCTCGTCCCGACGGGCGCTGGCCCGGATGGCATCGAGGCTGCGGTTGGTCGCGATGCGATACAGCCAGGTCCGGACCGACGACCGCCCGGCGAAACCGTCGAGGCCGCGCCAGGCCGAGATGAGCGTCTCCTGCAGGACGTCCTCGGCGTCGTGGAGCGAGCCCAGGATCCGGTAGCAGTGCACCTGCAGCTCGTGGCGGTACGGCGCGACCAGCGCAGCGAAGGCGTCCTCGTCGCCGGCCCGCGCCGACGACAGCAGATCTGTGTCCATGTCATCACCCTCTGTCTCCTCGACCCTCTCGCACACCGCCGACAGCGGCTGCTGAAGAGGTAGACGCCGCCGAGCAGCAGAACTGGGCGGTCGGTGGCCGCCCACTTCGCGACGTACGTCCCGTCTGCCTCTATGTACGTCGGCGACATCCCGTCCGTCGACCAGAGAGGAGCAGCCATGTCACACCCGGACCCCGGACCGACGCGTCACGAATCGGCGGAGACCCCCGGCAACCCGACACCGATCGTGGTGTCGACACCACGCCGTCTGACCGTCCTGCTCACCGCGGGCGCCTACCTGCTGATCACCCTCGACGCCTTGGTCGTGGTGACCGCGCTTCCCTCGATCCACGCCGACCTCGGCGGCGGTGCCGGCAACCTGCCGTGGATCATCAACGCCTACGCCCTCACCTTTGCCGCGGGCATCATCACCGCGGCCGCGCTGGGTGACCGCCTGGGCCGGCGACGTACGTACGTCGCAGGTCTCCTGCTGTTCAGCCTGGCGTCTGCTGCGTGCGCGCTGGCGCCGAGTCTCGGCGTCCTGATCGGCTTCCGTGCCGTGCAGGGCCTGGGCGCGGCGATCGTGATGCCCCTGGGCCTGACCCTGCTCACGTCGTCCTTCCCCGCCGAACGCCGCGGCGCAGTCGTCGGTATCTGGGGCGGCGTCGCCGGCCTGGGAGTGGCCTCCGGACCGCTTGTGGGCGGCGTGGTCACCGAGGGACTCGACTGGCACTGGATCTTCTGGGTGAACGTGCCGCTCGGCATCGCCGCCATCGTCGGCGTCCTCCGCGTGCTTCCCGAGAGCTACGGTCCGCACACCCGGCTCGACCCGATCGGCATGGTGACCGCCTCCGGGGCGATGGGAGCCCTGGTGTGGGGGGTCCTCCGCGCTCCGGACGCCGGCTGGCAGTCCACCGAGGTGGTGATGGCACTCCTGGTCGGCGCCCTCCTCCTGGTCGGCTTCGTGGCGTGGGAGTACGTCGCACCGGCGCCGATGGTGCCGTTGTCGCTGTTCGGCTCGCGGGTGTTCTCCGCTGCTGCACTGACCCAGTTCCTGATGGCCGCCTCGATCTTCGCCACGGCGTACGTGACGAGCCAGTACTTCCAGATCGCTCGTGGATACTCCCCGCTCGGCACGGGCCTGCGGTTCCTGCCCTGGACGATGACGCCGCTGCTGATCGCCCCCATCGCCGGGAGGCTGGTCGACCGAATCGGCGCCCGTGCGCTCGCCGCGCCCGGGCTCGCGCTGCAAGCCCTCGGGTTCGTGTGGATCCTCCACGAGGCACACACGCACGCGCCGTACGCCGCGTTCATCGTCCCGTTCGTGCTCGCCGGTGTCGGCATCTCGATGGCCCTCCCCGCACCCTCGGCCGCCGGCCTGAACGCCGCACCCCCCGCTCTGCTCGGTCGCTCTGCGGGCGTCCTCAACACCCTCCAGCAGGTGGGCCAGGCAGTGGGTGTCGCCGTCGTCACCGTCGTGTTCGACGCCCACGGGTCCCTCGACAGCCCGGCGCAGACCTTGTCCGGCTACGAGCCGGCACTCGCCACCGCGGCCGGGATCTCGCTGCTGGGCGCGCTTGCTGCACTGGGGATCTCGCACCGTCGCCTCAGCCCGGTGCTCGACGGTACGACGTCGCCGGACGAGATCGCGGAAGGGGCCGCCGCCTGACCCTGGCGCGCACGCCGCACAGGTACGCGGGGTCCGGGTGGGCTCGGCCGGGCGGACAGTTGACGCACCTCTTCACCAGGTGTCTAATGTGCTAGGTAACTAGCAGAATGGATGCCGATGATCGAGTTCGCGCTGGACACCAGGTCGGGTGTCGCTCCCTACCTCCAGGTCGTGCACCAGGTGCAACGTGCTCTGCGTCTGGGCCTGCTGGTCGAGGGCGACCAGCTCCCCACGGTCAAGGAGGTGGTGTCGAGTCTCGCCATCAACCCGAACACGGTGCTGAAGGCCTACCGGGAGCTCGAGCGCGACGGGCTCGTCGCGGCTCGGCCGGGGATCGGCACGTTCGTGACCCGTACCTTGGCCGACTCCTCGCTCGCCGCGCACGAGCCCCTGCGTCACGACCTCGACCGGTGGCTCACCAAGGCGCGAGCGGCGGGGCTGGACGAGGAGAGCATCGAGGCGCTCTTCATGAGCACCTTTCGTTCCGTGAACCGGGAGATCGCATGACCGCCGTCGTCTCGGCCCACGGCCTCGGCAAGCAGTACCGCCGCCGCTGGGCGTTGCAGGACTGCTCGCTGGACATCCCCGAGGGCCGGGTCAGCGGGCTCGTCGGCCCGAACGGCGCCGGCAAGAGCACGCTGCTCAGCCTGGCGGTGGGGATCCTGGCGCCGACCGCGGGCACGATCGAGGTGTGCGGCGGGAGCCCGGCCGCCGACTCGGCCCAGCTGGCCAAGGTCGGGTTCGTCGCCCAGGACACCCCGACGTACGCCGGGCTCACGGTCGCGGACCATCTGCGCCTCGGCGCCCACCTCAACCCCCGCTGGGACCAGGCCGCCGCGCGTCGTCGGATCGACCGCCTGGAGCTGGACCCCGGGCGGCGAGCCGGCCACCTGTCCGGCGGCCAGCGCGCCCAGCTCGCGCTCACCCTCGGACTCGCCAAGCGACCTGAGCTGCTGATCCTCGACGAGCCGGTGGCCAGCCTGGACCCGCTGGCCCGACGCGAGTTCCTCCAAGTGCTGATGGAGGCGGTGGCCGAGGACGGGATCAGCGTGGTGCTGTCCTCGCACGTCGTGTCCGACCTCGAGCGGGTGTGTGACCACGTCGTCGTCCTGGTCGACTCACACGTCCGGGTCGCCGGCGACGTCGATCACCTGCTCAGGACGCACCACCGGCTGTCCGGACCCCTGCGCGACGAGGTCCGCCTGCCGACCGACCAGCAGGTGGTCTGGGCCAGTCACACCGACCGCCAGTCGACGTACGTGGTGCGCACCGAGTCAGCGATCCTCGATCCGGCCTGGTCGGTCACCGGACTCGGGCTCGAGGATCTCGTGCTCGCCTACATGACGGCCCCCGCGGACGCGACGTCTGCGGCGCCCGCACTGGAGACCCTCCGATGATCTGGTTGACCTGGCGGCAGAGCCGCACCCAGATCCTCGCCGTCTACGGACTGGTCGCGGCGGCTTGCGTCTGGCTCGCCGCCACAGGACCGGCCCTGGCTCGCTTGGCTCGGAACAACCCGGACGTGTACGACCTCCTGACGAGCAACGACCGACTGCTGTTCAACGGCGGCATCGCCGTCCTGGCGGTCGCACCCGCTCTCATCGGGATCTTCTGGGGAGGGCCGCTGGTCGCCCGCGAGCTCGAGACCGGGACGTATCGGCTCGCCTGGAACCAGTCCGTCACCCGCGGCCACTGGCTGGCGGTCAAGCTGGGGTTCTCGGTGCTGCTCACCGCAGGGGCGGTGGGCATCCTGACCACGGCGATCACCTGGTGGGCTCGCCCCCTCGATGGGGCGCAGGGCGCCCAGCACGGGAGCCTGACCCAGCGCCTGACCCCGATCGCGTTCGCCATGCGCGGGATCGTCCCGGTCGGGTACGCCGTCTTCGCGCTCGTGCTGGGGACCCTGATCGGACTGATCGTGCGGCGCTCGGTCGCGGCGATGGCGCTGACCCTGGCTGTCTATGTCGTCGTCCAGATCGCCGTACCGTTGTGGGTGCGCCCGCACCTGATCCCGCCCACGTCCACGACGACGGTGATCTCCCAGACCACGCTCGATGGAATCAGGCTGGACAACGCCGGCACCATCACCATCACCACCCACGCGACGCCGGGGGACTGGATCCTGACCAACCAGACCGTCGACGCCGAGGGCCGACCCTCGGCCCTTCCCGCCTGGTTCGCCCGCTGTCTCCCCCAGCCGCCCGGTCCCGCGCAGGCAGGTGACCGAGGGGAGGCGGCCGCGAGCAGGACAAGCCTGGATGCATGTCTGACCAGGCTCACCGACCAGGGGTACCGACAGCACGTCGTCTATCAGCCGAAGGGTCGCTTCTGGGCGCTGCAATGGGCCGAGACCGGTCTGTACCTCGCCACCTCAGCCGTCCTCGCCGCCCTCTGCTTCTGGTGGACCAAGCGCCGACTGTCCTGACCGCACCACTCGACCCTCCCGATGCTGACGAGCTACTCGCGTCACGACGCGAGCGGCCCTCTACCCGGTCTCCACCACGTCCATGGCGAGGGACGCGTGAGCCATCCGCCCCTGCCTTCCCGGAGCCAGCGACATCAGGTGCAGGATCGCTCGCGGGACGTGCCGAGGGTCGCCCTCCCAGCCGTGGTCCGCCATCACGCGCCGGGCCAGCTGGTCAAGGGTTCGTTGGTGTGGGCCACGCACGTCGAGGGTGTGGCCGCGGGTCGACGGATCGGTCGCTGCCCGGGCGACCTCCGCGGCGACCGCCTGGACCGACACCCAGGCGAACGGGTTGTCCCCGCGACCGAACACCAGGGGTCGGTGTCGCCTCCCTGCGGTCTGCTCGAGGATCTCGACCCATGTCTCCTCGAAGGCGTCCGGCCGAACGATCGTCCAGGCGCAGCTACTCCGCCGCAGGTGCTCCTCGGCGGCGTGCTTCATCCGGAAGAGCTCCATGGGGCTGTCGGCTGTGGCGCCGAGTGCCGACACCAGAACGACGTCGGCGCCGACCCGCTCGGCGGCATCGATGAGCGCCACGTTGCCGTCCCGATCCACGCCGGATGGGGGCTGGGTGGGGAACCCCGTGACGGCGGAGACGACCACCGACACGCCGTCCATGCTCTCGTCGGTGACCTGTCTCAGGTCACCGTCGCTGGCGTGGCCCCAGGCCCGCACCCGCACTCCCTCGGCTTCGAGCCGTTCCACGACGAGCGACCCCAGCCTGCCGGTGCCGCCGGCGACGAGGATCATCGAGTCACGGTCCGTCGTACGGCTGCATCCGCGCTGACGTCCGCATCATCCACCGGCTCGACGTAGAACCGCGCTTCGGATGCCAGGTCACCGCGCACGGTGAACACGATGACCCCTCGCATGCGGTGTCGACCACCATCAACACGCGTCCCGCTCATCTCCCACTCGGTCCAGACGGTCTCGCCGTCCTGCGCGGAGGCGACCAGCGCAGCCGTGTGGTCGGGCACCGCAGCGAAGATCTGGGTCCAGTTGCGTCGTACCTGGTCGATCCCCGTGAAGCCACGCGCCGGGTGCGCGGGCGTCTGGTTGACGTAGTCCGGAGCGAAACATGCCACGACGCTCTCGACATCCCGGGTGTTGGTCGCGTCTCTGAGTGTGAGGGCGAATGCGGCATGTTTCATGGCTGCCTCCATATTTGTTACAGTACTCTGTAACTAATATTGAGGATGGCCCTGTTGAGTACTCCCGTCAAGACCCGCCGGTACGACGGGACCAGGCGTCAGGACCAGGCCAGACAACGACAGCGAGCCGTCCTCGACGCAGCGGAGTCTCTGTTCTTCGAGCTGGGGTACACGGCCACCACGATCGCCGGCATCGCGTCGGCGGCGGGAGTGTCCCCTGAAACGGTCTACAAGTCCTTCGGTGGCAAGCCCGGTCTGGTCAGAGCGCTGCGACGCCGAGCCCTGCTGGGCGTCGGCGACGTGCCGGCCGAACGTCGCTCCGACCGGCTACGCGACCTGGCCGATCCCCACGACCTGGTGCGGGGCTGGGCCCGGTTGGCGGCAGAGGTAGCGCCCAGGGTTGCGCCGGTCCTTCTCCTGGTGCGCGAGGCCGCGGTGGTGGACGTCGGGCTGCGTGATCTGTTCGATGAGCTGGAAGCGGACCGACGCCGCCGTATGCACGCCAATGCACGCGCCCTGGCGCGGTCGGGTCACCTTCGTTCCGGGGTCTCGCTTGCCATGGCCACCGACGTCATGTTCGCTGTGTCCTCCCCCGACATGTACGACCTCCTCGTCGTGCGCGGGGGCTGGTCCCTGCGGCGCTACGCACGATTCGTCGAGACCACCCTGGCGAGCGCCCTGCTCTAGCCGCTGCGCACTCCGAGCCCCGGTGACCATCAGGAACTCCTGATCGCGGTCGGTTCCGGACCTCCACACTCGTGGCGTTGCGCGAACGGGCCTGACCGAAAGGTCGGTGGCGTGTGACAGGCTCGGTGCATGCCGTGCGACATCCCCGACGCGCGTGAGCTGATCGGTCAGCTCGACGCGGTGGCGGTGACCGAGCTCGACCGCTACACGAAGTTCGAGGTCGAGGGTCGGACCTTCGGCTACCTCTGGGAGCCGACCGCCACGGTCGGTCTCAAGCAGACGATCGCGGAGCAGACGGCGCTGGTCGCCGAGCGGCCCGACGTGTTCGAGATCCAGTTCACCGCCTACGGCTACGGCTGGGTGGTCGTCCACCTCGACGGCGTCGAGCGCGACGAGCTCGCCGAGCTGGTCTTCGAGGCCTGGCGGCTGAGCGCGCCCGCGGCCGTCCGCGAGGATCGCGGCGAGACCCTGCCGGTCTGATCCCTGCCTGGCTACCGATGGTGGTCGCCCGCGTCGAGCAGGTGGCGGTGTTCACGGACTGGCGCACCTCTCAGGACGTCATGTATCTTGATATCAAGAGATCTACCCACCTACCCTCTCGACGTCGTACGGCGGCAAGATGGGTGGGAGACGGCGACGTATCGAGGAGATGTGACGGATGGCGAGTCAGGACAGCTTCGGGGCCAAGGGCACGCTCGAGGTCGGAGACCAGAGCTACGAGATCTACCGGCTCTCCGCCGTCACCGGTGACGGACTCGACGTCGCGGGTCTGCCCTACTCGCTGAAGATCCTGCTGGAGAACCTGTTGCGCACCGAGGACGGCGCCGACATCACAGCTGACGACATCCGGGCGCTGGCGGGCTGGGACGCCGAGGCCGAGCCGGACAAGGAGATCCAGTTCACGCCGGCGCGCGTGATCATGCAGGACTTCACCGGGGTGCCCTGCATCGTCGACCTCGCCACCATGCGCGAGGCGATGGCCGACCTCGGGGGCGACGCGACCAAGATCAACCCGCTCGCCCCGGCCGAGCTGGTCATCGACCACTCCGTGATCGCCGACGTCTTCGGGACGCCCGAGGCGTTCGAGCGCAACGTCGAGATCGAGTACCAGCGCAACGAGGAGCGCTACCAGTTCCTGCGTTGGGGACAGGACGCCTTCGACGACTTCAAGGTCGTTCCGCCGGGCACCGGCATCGTCCACCAGGTCAACATCGAGCACCTCGCCCGCGTGGTGTTCACCCGCGACAACGGCGAGGGCGGTACGACGGCGTACCCCGACACCTGCGTCGGCACCGACTCCCACACCACGATGGTCAACGGCATCGGCGTGGTCGGCTGGGGCGTGGGTGGGATCGAGGCCGAGGCCGCGATGCTCGGCCAGCCGGTCAGCATGCTGATCCCGCGCGTGGTGGGCTTCAAGCTCTCCGGCGAGCTGCCCGAGGGCTCGACCGCCACCGACCTCGTCCTCACGATCACCGAGATGCTGCGCCAGCACGGCGTGGTCGGGAAGTTCGTGGAGTTCTACGGCGACGGCGTCGGCGCACTGCCGGTGGCCAACCGCGCCACCATCGGCAACATGAGCCCGGAGTTCGGCTCGACGATCGCGGTCTTCCCCGTCGACGACCAGACCATCAGCTACCTCCGGTTGACCGGCCGCCCCGACGACCAGCTCGCCCTGGTCGAGGCCTACGCCAAGGAGCAGGGGCTCTGGCACGACCCGAGCGCCCCCGGGTTCGTGGAGCCTCGCTACAGCGAGCGGCTCGAGCTGGACCTCTCGACCGTCGTACCGTCGCTGGCCGGCCCGAAGCGCCCGCAGGACCGGGTCGAGGTGACCAAGGCGGGCGAGTCGTTCGCGAAGGCGCTCGAGGACTACACCGACCACGAGGACGCCACCGCCACGGCCACCCTTGACGGCCAGCAGGTCGAGATCGGCCACGGGGCGGTCGCGATCGCCGCGATCACCTCGTGCACCAACACCTCCAACCCGAGCGTGATGATCGGTGCGGCGCTGCTGGCCAGGAATGCCGTGGAGAAGGGCCTCGAGCGCAAGCCGTGGGTCAAGACCTCCCTGGCACCGGGATCGAAGGTGGTCAGCGACTACTACGAGCGCTCGGGTCTCACGCCGTACCTCGACAAGCTCGGCTTCAACCTCGTCGGCTACGGCTGCACGACGTGCATCGGCAACTCCGGCCCGCTCATCCCCGAGGTCAGCGACGCCGTCAACGAGGCCGACCTCGCCGTGGTCAGCGTGCTGTCGGGCAACCGCAACTTCGAGGGCCGGATCAACCCCGACGTGAAGATGAACTACCTCGCGTCGCCGCCGCTGGTGGTCGCCTACGCGCTGGCCGGCTCGATGACGGTCGACCTCTTCAACGACCCGCTGGGCCAGGACTCCGACGGCAACGACGTGTTCCTCAAGGACATCTGGCCCTCGCCGCAGGAGATCGAGCGGGTGATCGGCGAGTCGATCACCTCCAGCATGTTCACCGACGGCTATGCCGACGTGTTCGCCGGCGACCAGCGCTGGAAGGACCTGTCGACGCCGGAGGGTGACACGTTCGCGTGGGCCGAGGACTCGACGTACGTCCGCAAGCCTCCCTACTTCGACGGCATGCCCGACGAGCCGGAGCCGGTCACCGACATCGAGGGTGCTCGCGTGCTGCTCAAGCTCGGCGACTCGGTCACCACCGACCACATCAGCCCGGCGGGTGCGATCAAGAAGGACAGCCCGGCCGGGAAGTACCTCGCTGAGCACGGTGTCGAGCAGCGCGACTTCAACTCCTACGGCTCGCGCCGGGGCAACCACGAGGTGATGATCCGCGGCACCTTCGCCAACATCCGCCTGCGCAACCAGCTGGCCCCGGGCACCGAGGGCGGCTTCACCCGCGACTTCACCCGGGACGGCGAGGTCACCAGCGTCTACGAGGCGAGCGAGAACTACCAGCGCGACGGCATCCCGCTCGTCGTCCTCGCCGGCAAGGAGTACGGCTCGGGCTCGTCGCGCGACTGGGCGGCGAAGGGGACGGCGCTCCTCGGGGTGAAGGCGGTCATCGCGGAGTCCTACGAGCGGATCCACCGCTCGAACCTGATCGGCATGGGCGTGCTGCCCTTGCAGTTCCCGGGTGGCAAGACGGCCGACGACTTGGGGCTGACCGGCGAGGAGACCATCTCGATCTCCGGCATCACCGAGCTCAACGACGGCTCGACGCCGCGCACCGTGACGGTGAAGGTCGAGTCCGCCGACGGCGAGCGCGCCGACGAGTTCGAGGCCACCGTCCGCATCGACACCCCCGGCGAGGCGAACTACTACCGCAACGGCGGCATCATGCAGTTCGTCCTGCGGAACCTGCTCAAGGGCTGAGCGCGGCACGACGTCGTACGGCGGGGCCTTCTCGGGCTCGCCCCGTACGACGTCGCCGACGGTCGCGGGTCAGTCGGTGCGCAACGCCTCTACCGGCGTGACGCGCACGGCGCGGCGAGCCGGCGGGCGGGCAGCGGCGAGGACCAGTGCCAGGGCGCCGACCACGGTGCCGGCCAGCACCCACCAGGGCAGACCCCAGACGAAGCCCGGGGTGAACTGCCCGACCAGCGACTGGGCCCCCACCGATCCGAAGACCAGCCCGAGCGCGATCCCGAAGGCGATGGCGGTGGCCGACAGCGCGGCCGACTCCAAGGTGATCATCCGGCTCACCTGCCGCCGGGTCAGGCCGAGCGCGCGCAGCAGGCCGATCTCCCGCCGGCGCTGGATCACCGTCAGCGACATGGTGCTGACGAAACCCACGGCCGAGATCAGCGACGAGACGACGACGACCGCCACGAGCACCTGGGTCGTGACCGTGAGCGTGCTCTCGGCGTTGGCCTCCTGCGCGGGGGTGAGGTCGGGCCAGGAGTGGACCGAGTGCCTGAGGGCGGTCAGGCCCGACGCGATCGTGGTCACCAGCGTGACGCCGATGACCAGGCCCATCGTCGAGCGCGTGGTGCGCAACGGATCCCTGACGGCGTTGCGTCCGGCGATCCGGGCCGCCGGCGTCGTGCCGAGCAGGCGGCCGGTGAGCCCGACCAGACCGGGGATCACCAGGCGGGCGCCGACCAGCAGCCCGGTCGAGGCCGTCATCGAGCCGAGCGCCGCCACCAGGAAGCCGGCCAGCGTGCCGGCCTCACCCAGCAGCATCGCCAGGACCAGCAGGAGCGCCCCGACGGCGACGAGCAGGAGCGAGACGACCATCCGGAGGGTCGCGCCGCGACCGGCGCCGGTCGCGGCGCTCGTGGACCCGCCCAGCGCGGCCGCCGGCGAGACGGTCAGGACCTGACGTGCGCCGACTCGACCAGCGAGCGCGGACGCTACGCCGATGGTGAGGACCGGGACGACCAGCCACGCGCTGGTGATCGGGTAGTGCGTCGCTCGGAGGTGCCCCTGGTCGACCAGGACGATGCGGAGCACGTCGGCGGCCGCCGTACCGATGACCGCGCCGGCGATCGCGCTCAGCGTGCCCACCGACGCGACGCCCCTCATCACCGCGGCGCGCAACGAGGTGGCGCGTGCGCCCAAGAGGCGGAGGAGGGCGATCTGGCCGAGGCGTCCGGCGAGCACGGTGTCGACGGCGTTGGCGATCACGACGCCGGCGACGAACACGGCGATCAGGATGAAGACCGTCGCCACCACCTGGAGCATCGCCCCGGACGATCCGCCGACGTCGCTGTTGGCGGACAGGAAGCTGCTCGTGGTCACCAACACTCCGGCGTAGCAGCCGCTCAGGCCCGCGACGAGCCCGACGGTGCCGAGCTCGCGGGCGCTCCCCAGCACCAGGTCGCGCCTCATGCGGCACCGACCTCGAGGGAGATCAGCAGGTCGGAGATCTGCTGCGGGGTGAGGGCACCGTGGTCGCCGACGATCCGGCCGTCGGCGATCACCAGGATCCGGTCGGCGTACGACGCCGCGACGGGGTCGTGGCTGACCATCGCGATGGTCTGCTGGTACTCGCGAGACGCGGTCCGCAGCAGAGCCAGCACCTCGCGCGACGAGCCCGTGTCCAGGTTGCCGGTCGGCTCGTCGGCGACGACGATCCGCGGCCGGGAGGCCAGCGCCCGGGCGATCGCGACCCGCTGCTGCTGTCCGCCCGACAGCTCGGACGGCCGGTGATCCGCCCTTTGCGCGAGACCAAGGGTCGACACCAGGGTGTCGATCCAGGCGCGCTCGTCGGGTCCGACGCGGCGGCCGGCGAGCTCGAAGGGGAGCAGCACGTTCTCCACGGTGGTCAGCGTCGGGACCAGGTTGAAGGCCTGGAAGACGAAGCCGACGTGCTCGCGCCGGAGCAGCGTCCGGGCATCGTCGTCCATCTGGTGGAGGGGGTGGCCGGCGACCCACACCTCGCCGGAGGTGGGGTCGTCGAGGCCGGCCGCCAGGTTCATGAACGTCGACTTGCCGGAGCCGGACGGCCCCATCACGGCCGTGAACTCGCCGGGCCGGATGTCGACGCTGACCTCGATGAGGGCCTCGACACTGGCGGTTCCCCTGCCGTAGGTCTTGGAGACGCCGCGGAAGGCGACAACGGGTGCGAGCTGATCTGTCATGCCGCCACGCTAGGAGCGGCGGCGCGCTCTGACATCTGGCTGTGGTGGTGATGCGGCGTACGTCTCGAGAGGTACGCCGGTCGGCCGGAGCAGCTGCTCAGACCAGGCCGTGCTCGTAGGCGTAGACGACCAGCTGGACCCGGTCTCGGAGGCCGAGCTTGCCCAGGATCCGGGAGACGTGGGTCTTCACGGTGCCCTCGGCGAGCACCTCGAGCTCGGCGATCTCGGCGTTGGAGAGGCCGGCGGCGGCGCGGAGCAGGATCTCGCGCTCGCGGTCGGTGAGGGCGTCGTACTCCGGCCCCGGGGAGCGGGTCGGACGGGCACGGAACCGCTCCCAGAGCCGGCGGGTCGCGCCGGCCGCCACGACATTGCTGCCCGACGCGACGGCGCGCACCGATGCGAGCAGCAGCTCGGGGTCGGCCGACTTCAGGAGGAAGCCGCTGGCGCCGGCCTCGATCGCGGAGGCGGCCGCCTCATCGAGGTCGAAGGTCGTGAGCACGAGCACCTTGGGAGCCCCGTCGGCGTACCGCTCGACGAGGGTGCGGGTCGCCTCGACGCCGCCGGTGCCGGGCATCTCGAGGTCCATCAGCACGACGTCGGGGGAAGTAGCGGCGACCTGCTCGAGCGCCTCGTCGCCGTCGCCGGCCTCGCCGACGACGGTCAAGTCGGGCTGGGAGCCGATCACCATCGCGATGCCGGCGCGGAACATGGCCTGGTCGTCGACCAGCAGGACCCGGACGCTCACCACGCCCGCCCCGGGATCGTGACCTCGGTGACCCAGCGACCGGCGCTCTCGCCGGCAGTGACGCGGCCCCCGAGCTCGGCCACGCGCTCGGTCATCCCGAGGAGACCGTGGCCCGCGACGGCTGGATGGCCCGCCGCGCGGTCGGCGGACGGCCGCTGGCGCGGTAGGTCGTTCACCACGCGCAGACGGTAGCCGTCGGTCCAGTCCTCCTGGATCGCGACCGGCCGGGCCAGGTCGCCGTGCTTGAGGGCGTTGGTCAGCGACTCGGCAAGGGCGAACCTGGCCGTGACGAGCACGGTGTCCGCCGGCTGCGCCGGCGGCTCACCGCGTCGTTCGACGTCGAGCTCCATGCCCGAGTCGCGCATCCGGGCCACGACGTCCTCCGCGCGCTCGACCCCCAAGGGCCGGTCCGGCTCGCGGCGCTCGCGCAGCTGCGTGAGCAGTGCCCGGACGTCGCCCATCGCCGACCGCGCGGTCCGGCCGATGACCTCGAGCGCCTCCTCGGCGCGCGCGGGGTCGTGGCGGATCTGGTAGCGCGCGCCGTCGGCCTGCGCGGCGACCACGGCCCACGAGTGCGCGACCACGTCGTGCATGTCGGCAGCGATCCGGGCGCGTGCCTGCTCCTCCTCGTAGAGCTCCTCGAGCCGACGGCGCTCGACCGCCGCGATCGTCGCCTCGACCCGCGCCTGGACCCCTTGACGGCGCTGCCAGCGCAGGAGCCCCGTCAGCCAGCCACCACCGGTGATCACCGCGGTCAGGGCGGCGGTGGTCAGGGCCGCGTTGCCCCCCGATGTCGAGCCGACCAGGCCATGGGAGGCCGCCCAGGCGGCGGCGACGGCGACCGCGGCCACCACGGCCGCGAGCCCGAGCCGACGGACCGAGCGGGAGTGATGGGCACCCAGGGTGAGGAAGAGCGGGAAGTAGGCGAGGTCGGCGACGAGCGCGAGCTGCGAGGTCAGCAGCTGGGTCACCGACGCCGCGATGGCCGCCGCCACCATGATCGGGACCGACAGCCGGCGGACGGCCAGCGCGACGCCGAGCAGCACCGCGGCGATGGCGCTGGGCGGCGCGATCGCCAGCTGGATGGCTCCGACAGCAAGGGTGAACACGAGGGCGACGCCCACGTCGAACACGACCCGCCGGCGCCGCGCCGGGCCGGTCGGGTCGTCCCACACGTCGCCCGCGAGGGCAGGGGGTTCTGCGGCCGTCATGGGGTCAGTATCCCGACCGCAGAGGCGGGAGAGAGCTTCGGGCGAGCCCCCGGGCGATGTGGGCCGATGGTCGCCGTCGCGCACCCGCTTCGATCGAGAAGCTTCCCGCGTCGACCCCTCCCAACGGCACCACCGTGACGTGATGTCGCGTGTGATGGTCGGATGCACGGGAGGTCCCGGTGACGACGCGGCTGCCTGAGCGGCTGCGCGCCCTCGCAGACGAGGCGCCGGTGACGCTCGACGGCGCCGAGCTGTGGCGGGCCGGACGCCGGCGCCATCGACGTGGCGTCGCCACTGCTGTCATCGTGACGGCCGGACGGCGGCGAGCAGAGATCGATCAGGGTCAGGTCGGGACGCCGAACTGGACCGACCACCACACGGCCGAGGTCAGCACCGTCACCATCAGGACCGTGAACAGCAGCCCGCCCGCTACCGGCAGGAACCAACCGGGTGACCGATGGCTGTGGACGGCGAACACCTTGACCACGAGAGCGCCGTACACGAGGCAGCCGGCGAGGGAGTGGACGAGCACGCGCGGCTCGTAGCTCTGGAACCCGAAGGCCAGCAGGCAGTCGTAGGCGACCGGGAGGCTGATCACGACCGCGAGGACTCCCAGGAGCCGGTGCGTGGGACCGACCCACGACGGGGCCGGGCGACCGAGCCGCCCGTACATCCAGAGCGCGCCGAGCATCTGGAGCACCACGAGGACGCCGACGGCGAAGCCGAGCCAGGTCTTCATCGCCACGATGGAGTCGAAGCCGAGATGGATCGGCTCCGCACTGCCGGGGTGGCGACGATCGTTGACACCGAGCAGGACGGCGACCACGGCCCCGAGCGCGAACGCCAGCAGGGGGATGCGTCCGCTGCGACCGGCCTCCGCCATCCCCGCATGATAGAGCGGGACGTCGTAGGTTCCGAGCCCAGTGGCGCTCGGTTCCGTACGACGTCCCGCAGGGGGAGTGGCGGGCTACTTCACTTCGGCCCGGAGCAGGCGCCACAGGCCGAAGGTCAGCGGCAGCACGAGCCAGACGGCGCCGGTGAGGGCGAGCTGCGCCCAGTCCTGCGAGGAGAAGCCACCGTCGTAGAGCTTGCCCTGGTTGAAGTTGAAGTCGACCCAGGGCTGGGCCTTCTCGAACCACGCCTGGTTGGCGGCCAGCACCATCGACAGCGTCGGTACGACGAACCAGTAGGTGAAGTAGCCCACGATGGCAGCGGCGGAGTTGCGGGTCAGGACGCCCAGCATGAAGCCGACCGTCATCCCGATCAGGTCGGCGCCCACGATGTAGAGCATCGAGGTGAACGACAGGTTCCAGACCGTGTCGACGCCCATCAGCGACGTGCCGACGAGGTTGCCGACGGCGCCCACGGCGAGGGCGAGCGCCATCGAGGCGACGCCGATCGCGATCGTGACCGCGAACTTCGCCCGGATCACCCGTCCGCGGTGCGGCACCAGGGTGAACGTCGTCAGCCCGGCCCGCTGGCTCCACTCGCCGGTCACGGCGAGGATCGCCACCACCGGCAGGAGGATCGTCATCGGGACGCCGATGGCGCCGGCGAAGCTGTCGTAGGTCAGGTCGCTGTCGGAGGCGAACGCGAGGACCGCGCCCGTGGTGAGGATCCCGGCGGCCGCGATCGAGACCAGGAGCCAGAAGCCGGAACGGGTGTCGAAAGCCTTCCGGAGCTCCACGCCGACGATGGTGCGGAACGGTATCGGCTCGTGCTCCGCCCGCGGGCGGCCGGAAGCGCGGTCGACCGCGGTGGTGGGTTCGATGACTGCTGAGTGGCTCATGCCGCCACGTCCTCTCGTGCGTTGTCTGCGGTGAGCTCGAGGAACATCTCCTCGAGGCCTGCCCCGTCGGCGGGGCGGAGCTCGGTCAGGGGTACGCCGGCCGCGAGCGCGATGCGCCCGACCTCGGCGGTCTCGGCGTCGGTGCGGAGCCCACCCAGCGAGAGCTGCGCCGAGTGACCGGCCGACGTGAGAGCCGCGGCCAGGGTGGCCGGGTCCGGGGCGGCGGCGTAGGTGCCCGCCGAGGCGAGCAGGTCGCCCTTGGTGCCGGCAGCGACGATCCGCCCGTTGCCGATCACGACCAGGTCGTCGGCGACGACCTCGATCTCGTGCAACAGGTGCGACGAGAGCAGCACGGTGCCGCCCTGGTCGGCGTACCCGCGGAGCAGGTCGCGCATCCACCGGATGCCGGCCGGGTCGAGCCCGTTGGCGGGCTCGTCGAGGACGAGCACCTCCGGGTCCCCGATCAGCGCGGTGGCGATGCCGAGCCGCTGGCGCATGCCGAGCGAGTAGTCGCGCACCCGGCGCCCGGACTCCTCGGGAGTCAGGCTGACGAGGTCGAGCATCTCGTCGACCCGTCCCTTGGGCATCCGCGTGGTGCGCTGCGCCAGGGTCAGGATCTCGCGACCGGTGCGCCCGGCGTGCTGCGCCGAGGCGTCGAGGAGCACGCCGATCTCGCGACCGGGGTTGGGCAGGTCGGAGTAGCGGCGGCCGAGCACGGTCGCCGTACCGGAGGATGCGGGGGTCAGGCCCACCAGGATGCGCATGGTGGTCGACTTGCCGGCACCGTTGGGGCCGAGGAAGCCGGTCACCCGGCCGGCCTCGGCGTTGAAGGACACGTGGTCGACGGCGGTGAAGCCGCCGTAGGTCTTGGTCAGTGCGTCGATCTGGATCATGTCGAGGACTGTGCCGTCCGACGGTCTCCCTCCACATCGGGGAGCCTGCTGATCCGACACCTGGCACCGACCCCGAGACCCCTAGGGGGTGGCAGGCGTCCGGCTCAGGGTACGGCTAGCGTGGAGGCATGCTCGTGGCGATCAGCATCAGTCCCTCGGCCGGCGACGACACGGGTGGCGTGAGCGCCTCCGTGGCCGAGGCCGTCCGCGTGATCAGGGAGTCCGGCCTGCCGAACCACACCGACTCGATGTTCACCACGATCGAGGGGGAGTGGGACGAGGTGATGGACGTCGTGAAGCGGGCCGTGATGACCGTCGCCGAGACGTCGCCGCGCGTCGGGCTGGTGCTCAAGGCCGACCTGCGCGCCGGGCACGACACCGGGCAGCTGATGCGCAAGGTCGCGCGCGTCGAGGAGCGGCTGGCCGGCGGCACCCATGCTGAGTGACACCTTCCAGGTCCACACCGGCGCACGTGACACCGTCCACGACATCACCCGCGAGTGTGCCGACTTCGTCTCGTCGTACGGCGACGGGTTGCTGCACGTCTTCGTCCCCCACGCGACCGCCGGGTTGGCGATCCTCGAGACCGGGGCCGGCTCCGACGACGACCTGCTCGCGGCGCTGGACGACCTGCTCCCCGCCGACGACCGCTGGCGCCACCGGCACGGCTCTGCCGGCCACGGCCGGTCGCACGTGATGCCCGCGCTGGTGCCGCCGTACGCGACGGTGCCCGTGGTCGGGGGCCGCCTCATGCTCGGCACCTGGCAGAGCATCTGCCTGGTCGACCTCAACATCGACAACCCCGACCGCGAGATCCGGCTGTCCTTCCTCGAAGGCTGACTGGCAGGCTGGCCCCATGAGCGCCACGCCTCGCGAGCAGCCCTGGTCCGACGACCGCGCGGAGCACGGACGGATCCTGGTCCTCAGTGCCAACCCGATCTCCGCCGCGATCGACACCATCGCGACCACCGTCGGCCGCGAGGTGGTCGTGGTGGCCGAGGACGACGGCGGGCCGGGCCTCGGGTCGCTCGGCCCGGTCGAGGGCGATGCGGTGGTGCTCTGCGACCACGACGCTCCCGACGCCCCGCGGTTCCTCCGCGACGCGCTCGCCTCCTCCGCGTCGTACGTCGCGATGATGGCGAGCCGCCGACGGGCGGAGCGGATGGTCGCCGAGCTCGAGGGCGCCCCCGGCCTGGGGAAGCTCCACGTGCCGGCGGGCCACAATCTCGGCGGCAAGGGGCCCGGCGAGATCGCGCTCTCGGTGGTCGCGGAGATCGTCGCCGAGTCCTACGGGCGGCCCGGCGGGCCGATGCGCGGCTGACCTTGGCCGACCTCTCCACGCAGGTCCTGATCGTGCTGGGCCTGGCCGCCGTGCTCGGCGCGTTCGTGCAGGCCGTCGTCGGGCTCGGCATGGGGCTGGTGGCCGCGCCCGTGGTCGGGCTGGCGGCCCCGTCACTGGTGCCCGCGCTGCCGCTCTGGCTCGCCCTGCTCATCTCGGGGTTGATGCTCGCCGGCGAACGCGCCCACATCGACTGGCAGGCGCTGGCCTGGGCGCTGCCCGCGCGCGTGCCGGGCACCCTGGTCGGCGCCTGGCTCGTGCTCCAGTTCACCGAGGAGCAGATCGGGATCGCCCTGGCCCTGATGACACTGCTGGCCGTCGGCGTCGCCGTACGCGCCGCCCACATCCCGGTCAACCCGCGCACCCTCCTGGCGGCCGGGTTCGGGGCCGGCGTCACCGGCACGGCGACCTCCATCGGCGGCCCCGCCATCGCGCTGCTCTTCCAGCGGGAGCCACCGGCGGTGATGCGTTCGACGCTGTCGGTCTTCTTCTTCGTGGGCGTGCTGCTGAGCCTGACCGGCCTCGGGCTCTCCGGCTCGATCAGTGCCCAGTCGTGGCAGGTCGCGCTGGTGCTGGCCCCCGGCGTCGTGGTCGGGATGCTCGTGGGCCGCGCGGTGCGCGACCGCATCCACCGCGACGCGTTCCGGGCCGGCGTCCTCGTCGTCTGTACGGCGTCCGCGCTCGCCCTGCTGGTCCGCTCGGTCGCCTGACGCCTCCGCTGGTCACCCGCGGGAAAACGCGGAACAGATCGGCGACGCGCCGGGCTGTCGGACGATCCGTTCCGCGTTTTGCGCCTGGGAGGCGACGCGCTGAGGCGGCTGCGCACGTCGCTCCCCGATCTGGTGGACGCGCTCGTTTCGCCCTGATCGCACGCCGTCGTTGGCTACGCTTCCGGGGTGCCGACCGCCACGAAGCAGCCCCAGGCCGCCAGCCCCGCCGTCAAGCGGATCATGCTGGCGGTCGGCGTGGTCGTGGTGGTGCTCGGCGCCTACTACGTGCTCAAGCCGATCATCTCGCCGAGCAACCCGAAGGGCGGCGACCCGAGCAACGACATCCCGGCGCTCTCGGCGACGCAGACCTTCGACTACGTCGGCAACCAGCACACCAGCGACCCGGTGAGCTACACCGAGACCCCGCCGGCGGGTGGCCAGCACGACCCGGTCTGGGAGGACTGCGGCGTCTACACCGCGCAGGTCCGCAACGAGAACGCCGTCCACTCCCTCGAGCACGGCACCGTCTGGGTCACCTACCGACCCGGCACGTCTGCCGACGACGTGCAGGCGCTCGAGACCGCGCTCGGCTCGGTCAAGGACAAGAAGACCATCCTGTCGCCGTACCCCGGCCTGCCGGCGCCCGTCGTCGTCACCGTCTGGAACGCCCAGCTCCAGCTCGACGGCGCCTCCGACCCGCGCCTCCAGACCTTCCTGGACTTCTACGGCGACGGACACACCGCTCCCGAGGCAGCGATGGCGTCGTGCGCCGGAGGCAAGCAGATCCTCGCCTCGGCCGACACCCCCTGAGCACCGAGCGACGTCAGCTCGGTGGCTTGCGGGCGACCTGGAGCTGCCGCTCGGTGTCGGCGAACCCGACCGAGCGGTAGATCCGGATCGCGAGGTACTCCGGATCGGCCACCATCACGAGGGTCTGCGCGCCGAGCTCGTCGAAGCCGTACCGGCTGACCCGGTGCACCAGCGTGCCGGCCAGCCCGCGGCCGCGGGCATCGGGATGGGTCTTGACGTTCTGGAAGCGGGCCAGCCCCGGTGAAGCGGTGAACAGCCCCATCGAGGCGAGCAGCCGGCCCCCTTCGAAGGCGCCCCACCATGCGCCGTACCCGGCGTCCACCAGGCGTCGGTCGGCCCGCGCCCTCGCGGTCACGAAGGGGAGCTCGTAGCCGACGTCTTCACCGGCCGCGGACAGCTCGACCTGCTGCGCCCAGTCGTCGTCCGACGCGAGGGGGCGGTACGTCGCCCCGGTGTTGGGCCGTGCCGGCTCGTGCACCGCCTCGGCCGTCATCACCGACGACTCCTCGGCCTCCAACCCCAGCGCGATGAAGGGCGCGAGGTCGGAGAGCCGGCCGTCGGTGCCCTCGAGGCCGATGGCCCGGTGACGGGCCGCGGGGAACTCCCGCTCGAAGACCCGCAGCCACTCCGCGGCCCGCTCCTCGTCGGCGGGCGTCTCGGCGAGCAGCAGGAAGTTGCCCCACCAGAACGTGGGGTTGTCGGACGTGCGCACCACCAGGTGGTCGCCCCGGTCGGTGATCTCGCTGCCCGACCGCTCGAGCATCGCGAGGTCGGTGCGGTTGCCGAGCGAGGAGATCTCCATGGCGGCACCGTACAAAGGCATGGCACCGTGAGGCTCGTGAGTTTCGAGGTGCGTCCCGAGCAGGCCGCCGACCGTGAGGCCGTACGACGTGTGATCACCGCCGCGTTCGGCGCCGACGACCCGGTCCACGGCCGGGATGTCGCCCAGATCTGGGAGAGCCTCGGCCACCACCGGCGCCCCGGGCTCGTCGCCGAGGAGCGGGGTGTCGTGGTCGGCCACGTGGGACTCAGCCAGGGCTGGGTCGACGCGCGACGCGCGCTGGTCGAGGTCTGGGTGCTGAGCCCACTGTCCGTGGTCCCGGAGCGTCAGGACGAGGGGTTCGGCACGGCGCTGGTGGCGGCCGCGATCGAGACCGCCCGGGGGAGTGGGACTCCGGCGCTCTTCCTCGAGGGGAGCCCCCTCTACTACGGATCCCGTGGCTTCGAGCGTGCCGACCTGCACGGGTTCCTGCCCGCAGCGCTGGAGCGCACGCCGCGGGCAGGCTTCCAGGTGGTGGTCTTCGACGGGCACGAGCCCTGGATGACCGGTCAGCTGATCTACCCCTCGGTCTGGTGGGAGCACGGGGCCGCCGGCCTGCGCGACCCGGCCTTGGCCGAGCTGGAGGAGCGGTTCGCCTCCCTCGATTGACTCGAACACCTGTTCGATCCACAATGACCGCATGCTCGTCGCCCCGCCCGGCTGGCCCCGTGAGGTACGGCCACCCGACGCCCCCGACTGGGAGCGCACGGCCTGCAACTGGCTGCTCGACCAGTGCCCGCCCGACTTCCGGGCCTACCCCGCCCTGCGCAAGCACCCGGTCGTGCTCGCCCGCTTCGCCGTGCTGCACATCGAGGCCAACCAGGCGGCGTGCAAGCGCGGCCTGAGCGAGGCACGGTCGGGGCTGCGCGAGGTCGCCGACGTCGATGTCGTCGAGGCCGCCATCATCACCTGGCAGGCCGAGGAGGCCCGACTGCTCGGCGTACGACGTGGCGCCGGGCTGGTCGAGGAGGCGCTGCGCGGCCGTCGCTACGTCGCCCGGCTCTGAGCGACCTGTCGACAGACTCTGGGCGAGCGCGCGTCGTGACCGCGGCGACGTGCGCTCGTTGAGCAGGCGTCCCCGACCGGAAGGCCACCGATGCGTCGCACCCTCACGCTCCTGCTCACCGCTGCCACCGCCCTGCCGGTTGCCCTGGTCGCGGCTGCGCCCACGCCGTCCGCGGCCGCGCCCGCGCCCGTGCGCTACGTCGCTCTGGGCGACTCCTACAGCGCCGCGTCGGGCGTGCTGCCGCCCGACCCGAGCAGTCCGCTGTGCGCGCGGTCGACGAGCAACTACCCCCACCTGATCGCCGCGGCGACGGGTGCGCGACTCACCGACGTGACCTGCGGGGCGGCTGAGACCAAGGACTTCTTCACCGGCCAGTACCCCGGCGTCGCGCCGCAGCTCGACGCCCTCGGCCGTCGTACGCAGCTGGTGACGATGACCATCGGCGGCAACGACGACAACACGTTCATCGGCGCCATCGTCGAGTGCGGCGTGGCCGGGCTCTCGACCCTGGGCCAGGGCAGCCCGTGTCGCGACCGGTACGGCGCGTCCTTCGCCACCGACATCCGGCAGCACACTTTCCCGGCGCTGAAGCGCTCGCTCCGCGCGGTGATGAAGCGGGCACCGCACGCACGCGTGGCGATCCTCGGCTACCCCTGGATCCTTCCCCGCAAGGCCGGCTGCTTCGACAAGATGCCGGTGGCGAGCGGCGACGTGCCGTACCTCCGCCACGTCGAGGCCACGCTCAACGACGCCGTACGACGTGCGGCCGCGGCCACGGGCGCGACGTACGTCAGCTTCGCGAAGGTGTCCGAGGGCCATGACGCCTGTCAGGCGAGCGGCGTGCGTTGGATCGAGCCCGTGCTCCAGGGCACGAACCCGGTCGTCGTGCATCCGAACGCGCTGGGGGAGAAGCGGATGGCAGCGCGGACGATGCGGGCGCTGCGGCTGGGCTAGCGCCCTACGATGCCCGGATGATCGAGTACGCCTGGCGTGGCGCCTTCGACAGCGCCGAGGTGGAGGTGCTCCACGCCGAGTGCTTCGACCGCCAGCCCGAGGAGTGGGACTGGGCCGGCCAGGTCGAGCGGCACAGCCTCGGCTGGGTCTGCGCCCGCGGGGGTGTGGCGCTCGTCGGGTGGGTCAACGTGGCGTGGGACGGCGCCGGGCACGCGTTCGTGCTCGACACGATCGTCACCGGTGCCCACCGCCGTCAGGGGATCGCAACCCGACTCGTGGCCGCCGCCACGAAGGGAGCCCGGGAGGCGGGTTGCGAGTGGTTGCACGTGGACTTCGAGGAGCACCTGACGTCGTTCTACCTCGAGGCCTGCGGCTTCACGCCGACGCGGGCGGGCCTGATCCGCCTCTGAGAAGCCGCGTCAGTGCCGCGGGGACTCCAGGTCGCTGTCCTCGTAGGCGGCGCGCATCCGCAGGTCTCGGCGGGGGTCGGCCACGGTGCAGCACGACGTCAGACGGATGCGGCCGGTGAGCCCGCCGACCACGACCACCACAAGGAAGATCAGTGCGGGCACTCCGAAGACGTAGGCCATCTCGTGATCGTAGCCACTGGCGGCAGTCAGCCGCCTTCGCCGGTCACCCCGTCGACGAGCTCGCGGGCGATGTCGAGGTGGCCGGCGTGCCGGGCGAGCTCCTGGATGAGGTGGAGGAGGATCCACTGCAGCTGAGGGGCTTGCGTCGCCTCGGTGAACCGGCCACCGACGGCCGCGGTCTCGGTCAGCTCGTGCTCCTCGACGATCGCCCGCGACCGAGCACCCGCCGACTCCAGCAGCGACCGCAGCTCGGCGGCCGTCGCGTCCGGCGTGACCCAGCCGTCGCCATCGGCGTGGTCGCGCCAGGGGTCGGGCACGGGCTCGGCCAGGAATCCCCACCGCAGCCAGCGCCGCTCGACGTTGACCAGGTGGTTGACCAGCCCGGCCGGCGTCCAGCCGGACGGCAGCACCGACGAGCGGAGCTCCTCCTCGCTCAGTCCCTCGAGCTTGTCGGCCACGACGCCGCGCAGGAAGTCGAGGTAGTCGAGCATCAGCCCGCGCAGGTCGGGCGTCGACGCGGGCTCCGGGAAGACGGTGGCCGGCATGGCTTCTCCTCACTCTGGGGGTGGGCCTGGGTGGTGGGCCTGGGTGGTGGGCGCTGGGTGGTGGGCGCTGGGTGGTGGGCGCGGAGGTGTGGGCGCGGAGGTGTGGGGCGCGGAGGTGTGGGTCTCGGAAAACGCGGAACAGATTGGCGACACGCTGACGGTCATCCGCATCCGTTCCGCGTTTTCCGCACCCCCGCACCCCCGCACCGTCCGCATCCGCGCCGACGTCTCAGCCCAGCACCCGCCGGGCCAGGTCGACATGGAAGCGGGTCGACAGGAGCAGGTCGTCGACGTGGATCCGCTCGTTGGCGTTGTGGTAGCCGGCGTCCAGCACCTCGATCGGAGTGGTGCGGGTGGGGCTGTAGCCGTACGCCGAGGTGCCGGCGGCCGCGCGGAGGTAGTTGCTGTCGGTGAAACCGGTGCACATCGTCGGCAGCACGGTGGCCGGGTCGCCCTCGGCGGCGAGGAACGCCGCGATCGCCGCGGGCACGATGCCGTCGACCGGTGAGCTCGACGCCTCGACGATGACCTCCGGCCACTCGAGCGTGTAGGGCAGGTCGTCGCCGAGCAGCGAGCGCACGAGCGCCTCGACGTCCGCGGGCGTGGTCCCCGGCAGGATCCGGCAGTCCACCTCGGCGATGGCGCGCGCGGGCATCACGTTGCGCTTGTTGGAGCCCCAGAGCATCGTCGGCGCGAGCGTCGACCCCATCAGCGCCGCGATCGAGCCCTCGAGGCTCGGGTGCAGCGCCTCGGCCTCCCCGATCGCCCGCGCCAGGTCGGGCTCGTCGCGGCCGAGCAGAACGCCCAGCATGGTCGCGACCACCGGGTTCGTCGCGGGCTCGGGCATGCCGTCGCCGAGCCGCGCGACCAGCCGCGCGAGCAGCGGTACGGCGTTGTTCCCCAGGGTGGGGATGGACGCGTGGCCAGCCTCGCCGAGGGCGACGACCTGCACCGGGAGGGTGCCCTTCTCACCCACCGAGACCGCCACGACCTCGCGCCCGTCGGACAGCGGCATCCGCTCGCCGCCGCCCTCGTTGATGCTGTGGGTGGGCCGGATGTCGGTGCGCTCCTCGAGCAGCCACCGCATGCCGACGTCGGCGAAGCCGTCCTCCTCGTCGGCGACCGCGAGGAACCACAGGTCGCCTCGGGGTCGGAAGCCGCTCCGGGCCAGCTCCGCCATCGCAACCGCGCGTGCCGCCACCTCGTTCTTCATGTCCACGGCGCCGCGGCCCCACAGCCAGCCGCCGTCGTCGACGACCGCCTCGAACGGCGGGTGCGTCCAGTCGCGCGGGTCGCAGGGCACCACATCCGTGTGCCCGACGAACGCCAGCGAGTCGGCACCGGGGTCCGTGCCGGGGATCCGCGCCACCAGGTTGGCCCGGTGGTCCTCGCGGGCGACGATCTCGCACTCCACGCCGTACGGGCTCAGGTAGCCGTGCAAGTACTCCGCACACAGCGTCTCGTTGCCGAGCCCGGGCTCCCGGGCGTTGGTGGTGTCGTGCCGGATCAGGTCGCGCGCGACCCGGATCACCTCGTCGTGCAGCGACTCACTCATGCGGAAGCTCCCAGTCGGTCGAGGACCCATGCGTAGATCTCGGCCTCGTAGCCGAGGTGGCCGGTGCGGCCCGACGGCCCGACGTGGGCGCCGGCGCCGGTCTCGACCCGGAACAGACAGCGCGGCGACCAGTCGGGGTCGGACTCGCGCAGCGCGGCGACCCACTTGGCCGGCTCGCGCACCATCACTCGAGGGTCGTGCACCGCGCCGGTCACCAGCAGGTCGGGTCGCGAGCCCGCGGGCGGTGGCTGGTCGTACGGCGAGTAGGCGAGCATCCAGTCGAACTCCTCGCGGATCCGCGGGTCTCCCCACTCCTCCCACTCGTTGATGGTCAGCGGGATCGATGCGTCGAACATCGTGGTCACCACGTCGACGAACGGCACCTCCGCCACCACGGCACGCCACCGGTCCGGGCGCTGGCTGAACAACGCCCCCTGGAGCAGCCCGCCCGCGCTCAGCCCGCGCGTCGCGATCCGTGCGCCGTCGACCAGTCCCTCGCGAGCGAGCCCGTCCGCGACCGCCGCGACGTCGTCGAAGGTGTGCTGCTTGTGGCGCAGGCTCCCGTCGAGCCACCAGCGCCGACCCATCTCGCCGCCACCGCGAGGGTGGGCGTGCACCCACACGACGCCGCGGTCGAGCAGCGCCGGGAGGGCGTCGTCCCACTCGGGCTCGTCGACGGCCTCGTAGGAGCCGTAGGCGTAGATGAGGCACGGAGCGGTGCCATCGAGCGGCGTGTCGAGACGGCGTACGACGATCGCCGGAACCTGCGTGCCGTCCGGCGAGGGGAAGGTACGGCGCTCCACGGCGTAGGCGTCGGGGTCGAAGCCCGGTGCGTCGTTGCGGTGCACGTCGACCGACTCGCCGGTGCGCAGATCGACCGTGGCCCACACCGGCGGATGCAGGTAGGTCTCGTCGGCCACCGTCACCCTGGGCGCGTCGTACAGGCCGTTGCGGGCGAGGTCGAGGTAGCCCACGTCGTACCGGCTCCTGAGCACGCGGCCCTCGCCGCCGAGGTCGTCGTGCCCGACGATCCGCAGGCGGTGCTCGCCGCCGGACCGGTAGGAGAGCACCACCCCGTCGGCGAAGGCGTCCGCCTGCCAGAGCCGCTCGTCATCGCGCCCGGGTCGCGCCTCGACCCAGGTCGACGCGTCCTGGTCGCCGTCGCGGGGGATCGGTGCCGTCATCAGCCGGAACTCGATCGCGCCGTCGTTGGTCACCACCAGCAGCCGATCGCCCTCGGCGGACGGAGCGTGCTCGACGCGGTAGAGGACGCCGTGCCGCCGACCGCCGACCGACCTGGGCGTCGACTCCGGGGCGGCGGCGTCGACGACCCAGGTCTCGGTCGTCGAGCGGCTCTCGCTCCAGATCGTGATCAGGCCGCCGCTGCGCGTCGACCGCAGGCTCAGCTCGAACCGCGGGTCGCGCTCCTCGAGCACCACGACGTCGTCGGCGGGGTCGGTGCCGAGCCGGTGTCGCAGCACCTGCCAGGGGCGGTATGCCTCGTCGTGGACGGTGTAGAAGAACCACTGCGAGTCCGCGCTCCAGGCACCTCCGTAGTAGCTGCGCGCGATCGTGTCCGGCAGGTCCTCTCCGGTGCGGAGGTCGCGGAAGCGGAGCTCGAAGACCTCGTCGCCCTCGGTGTCGACGCTGTAGGCGAGGAGGTCCTCGTCGGGGCTGACGAGGGTGAGCCCGACGTCCAGATAGCCGGTACCGACCTCTTGCTGAGAGATGTCGAAAAACATGGATGACGATTCGGATTCGGTTGTTGACCCTCCCTCTGAATCGTGATTCAGTCGCCACAGTTCGGCGTAGTCGCTGTTCACGGGGTGGCGGGTCCAGTAGGTGTAACGCCTGCCTGACCAGCGGGCGGACTCGTCGGCGCTCGGCAGCCGAGACAGCATCTCCGCCTTCAGGGCGGATCTGAGGGAGTCCAGATGAAGACACGACGCGTCGTAGAAACCACGCTCGGAGACGAGGTGGTCCAGGACGCGGGGCTCGTCGGAGCCCAGCCAGTGGTAGGGGTCGGAGCGCGCGACACCGTGCTCGGAATGGGTGTACGGCGTGCGGGGCGCGGTCGGTGGGGTCGGCACGGCGGTCACCGTACCGCCGGTGCGTTCCTCGCGGTGCTCGGGCTGCTGGTGGCCTCGCTGCTCAGCGGCCTGGCCACGACCAGTCCGGCCGCGGCCGACGACAAGGTCGTCTTCCACGTCGGCATGCTCGGTGAGGGAGTCGACTCCCTGAACCCGTTCCTCGGCTTCCAGGCCCCGTCGTACGAGATGTGGGGCCTCACCTACGACTACCTCACCGGCTACACGATGAAGGACATGTCGCCGGCGCCGGGCCTGGCCACGAAGTGGACGGCCTCGCCCGACGGCAAGACCTGGACCTTCACCGTGCGCAGCGGCGTGAACTGGTCCGACGGCGTCCCGCTGACCGCGGCCGACGTCGCCTACACCTACAACCGGATCCTCCACGGCACCGTCGAGCAGTCGAACTGGCTGTCCTACCTCAACGGCGTCACCAAGGTGACCGCGCCGAACGCCACCACGGTCGTGCTGAAGCTGAAGCAGCCCGTCGCGACGCTCCCGCTGCTCCCGATCCCGATCGTGCCCGAGCACGTGTGGAAGAACGTCAGCGAGAAGGAGATCAAGAGCTACCCGGCCGAGCCGACCGGCGGGAAGCCGGTCGTCGGCTCCGGCCCGTTCCGGCTGGTCAGCGGCACCGCCGACGGCTCGACCTTCAAGTTCGAGGCCAACCCCGACTACTGGGGCGGCACGCCGCACATCGACGAGGTCGACTTCCAGTTCTACAAGAACGACGACTCAGCGGTGCAGGCGCTGATCAAGGGCGAGATCGACTTCGTCGAGAACATCACCGCGCTGGAGGTGAAGAGCCTCGAGGGGAAGGCCGGGATCACCGCGCACAACGGCAACTCCCCGGGCTTCGACGAGATCGCCTTCAACACCGGCTCGGTCTCAGCCGCCACGGGCGGGCACCCCATCGGCAACCCCAACCCAGCCGTGCTGGACCCCAAGTTCCGGCACGCTCTGGGCTACGCGCTGAACCTGCCGCAGCTGATCCAGAAGGTCTACCAGGGCGCCGGGCTCCCGGGCTCCACGATCGTGCCGCCCAACTACGACCGCTACCACTGGGACCCGCCCGCCGCCCAGAAGTTCACCTTCGACCTCGCCAAGGCCGGCGCCCTCCTCGACGCCGCGGGGTACACGAAGGGATCCGACGGGTTGCGCACGCTGCCCAACGGGCAGCCGATCGGCACGTTGCGACTCGCGGCGCGCTCGGACTCGCCGACGTCGCTGAGCACCATGGACTTCTTCAAGCAATGGCTCAAGGACCTCGGCATCAAGGGCGAGGTCTCGACGTACAGCTCCAGCCAGCTGACGGACGAGATCTACAAGGGCAACTTCGACGCCTTCCAGTGGGGCTGGTTCGTCGAGCCCGACCCCGACTCGATGCTGAGCTACATGACCTGCGGCCAGCGCCAGGGATCCTCGGACTCGTTCTACTGCAACCCGGCCTACGACAAGCTGTACCAGCAGCAGCACGTCGCAACCGTCCAGGCCACGCGTGAGAGCCAGATCAAGAAGATGCAGCAGATCCTGTACCGCGACTCGCCGTACCTGGTGACGGCCTACTCCGCGATCGGCGAGGCCGTCCGCAGCGACCGGTTCGCCTGCTTCGTGCCGCAGCCCAACCCGGGGGGCATCTGGATCGAGCAGTACGGCGTCTACAACTACATCCACATGAAGCCGGCCGCCGAGGCAGGCACCTGCGACACTGCCACCGTCTCGGCCGGTGACACCCTCACCGGCGAGGTGCAGGCGACCACGAGCGACTCGTCCTCGTCGTCGAACACCGGGTTCCTGATCGGGGCCGGCGTGGTGATCCTGGCCCTGGCCGCCGGTGGCGGCGTCGTCGCGATGCGTCGCCGGGCCACCACGGGAGACCGCGAGTGACCGGCCGGGTCAGGGGTGAGGGAGCGACATGACGCTCGTCGCCGACCCGGGGCTGATCAAGGCTGAGGAGGAGGCCCAGCCCCGGCGGCACGGCTACGGCTCCTACGTCGGTCGCAAGGTGCTCGGCTCGATCGGCAGCCTGTTGTTCATGCTGCTGGTCAACTTCTTCCTCTTCCGGGTGCTGCCGGGTGACCCCGCCCGCAGCCTCGGACGCGGCCGGTTGACCACCGACGCCCAGCGGGAGGCCTTCAACAAGACCTACGGGCTGACCGAGCCGCTGCCGCAGCAGTTCCTCACCTTCCTGAAGAACACGTTCACCGGTGACCTCGGGATCTCGCTGCAGTACCGGATCCCGGTCTCGCAGCTGATCCAGGACCGGCTCTGGCCGACGATCCTGCTGGTCGGCACCTCGACGATCTTCGCCACCGTGATCGGCGTCTACATGGGCATCAAGGGGGCCTGGCGACGCAACTCGGCGTTCGACAGGTTCTCGACCGGCAGCTCGCTGATCCTCTACTCGATGCCCGAGTGGTTCCTCGGGCTGCTGTTCATCGCCACCCTGGGCGTCGGCTTCTGGTTCGTCCCGGGCATCTTCCCGACCGGCGGGCTGCACTCGCCCGACCTCGAGCCCGGCACCCCCAAGTACATCCTCGACACCATCTGGCACCTCGTGCTGCCGGTGACGACGCTGACCCTGGCCTACCTCGCCGACTACCTGCTCATCATGCGGAGCTCGCTGCTCGACGAGCTGGGCGAGGACTACCTCCAGACCGCCCGGGCCAAGGGGCTGCGCGACGTGCAGGTGCGCAACCGGCACGCCGTACGCAACGCGATGCTGCCGACCACCACGATCATCGCCCTCAACCTCGGCTTCGTGGTCTCGGGCGCGATCACCGTGGAGACGGTGTTCTCCATCCCGGGCCTCGGGCTGCTCACCACCGAGGCGATCCAGGTGCCCGACTTCTGGGTCCTCCAGGGCACCTTCCTGATCGCCGCGACCGGTGTCATCCTCGCCAACCTGGCCGCGAACCTGGTCTACGGATGGCTCGACCCGAGGGTGCGCACATGACCATCACCCCACGACGTTCTTCGTCCCCTCCGCTTGGCTCCTCCGCCACACAACGCCGCGGGGACCCCGCATGAGCGCCGAGGCCGCGCCCGCGGCTCGCTACTCCGCGCGGCAGCTCGCCTGGCAGCGTCGTTCGGCGTCGTGGGGGCGCAGCTGGAAGCAGTTCCGCGCCCACCGCAGCGGCATGATCGGCCTCGGCATCCTGCTGGTCTTCGTGGTGGCCGCCATCGCCGCGCCGCTCCTCGCCGACAAGAGCGGTCTCGACGTGACAGCGGCGACCGGGCCGGTCCTCGCGCCGCCGTCCTCGGACTACTGGCTCGGCACCGACGAGAACGGCCGATCGGTGCTCACCCTCCTGATCTGGGGCGCCCGGGTCTCGCTGTTCGTCGGCCTGCTCGCGACCCTGATCTCGATGGTGATCGGCACCGTGATGGGCCTGGTCTCCGGGTACTTCGGCGGGTGGGTGGGCGCACTGACCTTCCGGCTCACCGAGTGGTTCCTGGTGATCCCGTTCCTGCCGCTGGCGATCGTGCTGTCGACCGTGCTCGGACGGGGCCTGTTCAACATCGTGCTGGTCATCGGCGTGACCTCGTGGCCCGGCACCGCCCTGCTGATCCGCAGCCAGACGCTGTCGATCAAGGAACGCCCCTACGTCGAGCGCGCCCAGGTGATCGGGGCCGGGCGACGACATCAGATCACCAGGCACGTCCTGCCCAACGTGATGCCGATGGTGTTCGCCAACACCACGCTCACGGTGGCGATCGCGATCCTGACGGAGACCACCTTGAGCTTCCTCGGCCTCGGTGACCCGACCCGTACCTCGTGGGGGACCATGCTCGACGACGCCTTCGAGGTCGGCTCGATCACGACCGGCAGCTGGTGGTACATCCTGCCGCCGGGCATCTGCGTGGTGCTGGTCGTGCTCTCCTTCACGCTGATCGGCCAGGCCCTCGAAGAGGTCCTCAACCCGCGGCTCAGGGCTCGCCAATGAGCGCCGCGACAACTCCTGAGAGCGAGGTGCCCGCAGCCCGCCCGGGCACGCCCCTGCTCGAGATCCGCGACCTCTGCGTCACCTACGCGACGGGCGAGGGCGACGGGCTGCCGGCCGTACGCGGTGTCGACCTCGTGGTCGAGCGCGGCCAGATCGTCGGCGTGGCCGGGGAGTCGGGCTGCGGCAAGTCGACCCTGGCCAGCACCATCCTGCGGCTCCAGCCGACCAGCGCGACGGTCACCGGTGAGGTGCTCTTCGAGGGCAACGACGTGCAGACCATGAGGTGGGGCGACCTCCGGGCCGTGCGGTGGGCGGGAGCGTCGATCGTCTTCCAGGGCGCCCTCCACTCGCTCAACCCGGTGCACCGGATCGGCCGGCAGATCGCCGAACCGATCCAGGTGCACATGCCGGGGCTCAGCGACGACACCGTGCAGCGACGGATCTCCGAGCTCCTCGAGCAGGTCGGGCTCGATCCCGATCGCGCGCGCAACTACCCCCACCAGCTGTCGGGCGGTCAGAAGCAGCGCGTGATGATCGCGATGGCCCTGGCCTGCGATCCCGACCTCGTGGTGGCCGACGAGCCGACCACCGCCCTCGACGTGATGGTGCAGGCGCAGGTGCTCAACGTGCTGTCCACGCTGGTGCGCGAGCGCGGCGTCGGGATGATGATGATCAGCCACGACCTCTCGGTGCTCGCCGAGCTCTGCGATCGGATCACCGTGATGTACGCCGGACGCGTGGTCGAGTCGGGCCCGGCGGAGGAGATCTTCGCGGCGCCGCTGCACCCCTACGCCGGCGCCCTCTCGGCAGCGTTCCCGCGCGTCGGCGACCCCGCGGCCCGCTTCGCCCCGGCGGGCCTGCCCGGCGACCCGCCCGACCCGCGCCACCTGACCCAGGGCTGCTCGTTCGCCCCTCGCTGCCCGCGGGCCGCCGACGAGTGCCTGATCGCCGAGCCCGTGCTCACGACGTACGCCGAGGGCCGCCAGGCCGCCTGCGTGAGGATCGGACAGTGACCGCCGTGGACGACGTCACCACCCCCACCACCGGGGCGGGTGCCGCCGAGCTGTCGGCCGAGGGCGTGCGCGTCGAGTTCACCACCCGCACCGGGAGGGTCGCCAAGGCGCTCGACGGCGCCGACCTCGTGGTGCGCGCCGGTGAGGTCGTGGCCCTGGTGGGGGAGTCGGGGTCGGGCAAGACGACCCTCGCCCGCACCCTGGTCGGCCTCACCAAACCGGTCGTCGGCGAGGTGCGCTGGCAGGGCAAGACCCTCGGTCGCTCGCAGAAGGACCTCAAGGCGCTGCGCCGCCACGTGCAGCTCGTGCTCCAGGACCCCCTGGGCGCGCTCAACCCACGACACACCGTCTACGAGTCGGTCGCCGAGGGGCTGCGCATCCACGGCCTGGTCACCCGCGACGGGCCGAGCGAGACCGAGCGGGTCGCGACGGCCATGTCGTCGGCGGGGCTGCGGCCTCCCGAGGCGCTGTTCCTGCGCTACCCCCACGAGCTCTCCGGAGGACAGCGGCAGCGCGTCCTGATCGCCGGAGCCCTGGCCCTCCAGCCGCAGCTCCTGATCGCCGACGAGCCCGTCTCCAGCCTCGACGCCTCGATCCGCGGCGAGATCCTGGCGCTGCTGCTCAAGCTCCGCGAGGAGCTCGGGCTCGGGGTCCTCGTGGTCACCCACGACCTCGGCCTGGCGTGGAACATCGCCGACCGGATCGCGGTGATGTACCTGGGCCGCGTGGTCGAGTCGGGTCCGACCGAGGAGGTGCTGACCGCGCCCCAGCACCCCTACACGCAGGCGCTCCTGTCCGTCGTACCGGAGATGGAGCGGCTCGAGCCGATCGTGCTGCGCGGCGAGATCCCCGACCCGACGCGGATCCCGTCTGGCTGTCGGTTCCACCCGCGGTGCCCGGCGCTGGCGTCGGGCGAGGCCGAAGCGGTGGCGGACCTGTGCCGGGGCACCGCGCTGCCGATCCTGCCCTCCGACCCCAGTGGTCACCGGTCCGCGTGCCACCTGGTCGCGGCGCGCGAAGGCGCACCGACGTGACCCTGCAGGCCGCGCTGCCGCGCGAGCTGTACGTCGACCCGGCGTCGTACGCGCGGGAGCGGGAGCAGGTCCTGCTGCGCGAGTGGACGTGCGTCGGCAGGGTCGGCGACCTCGGCCTCCACCGGCCGGAGCAGGTCGCGGTCGTCGAGGTGCTGGGGGAGTCGGTGGTGCTCACCTCCGACGCCGACCGCGCCCTGCATGCGGCGTACAACGTCTGTCGCCATCGCGGCTCGCAGCTGTTCCCGATCGAGCCCGGCCGCGGGCCGCAGCTGTGCGGCGCCAGGTCGATCCGGTGCCCGTACCACTCGTGGACCTACGCGCTCGACGGCTCGCTGCTGCGTGCTCCGCACACCGAGGAGGGCGAGGTCGAGGTCGCGGACTTCTCGCTGCACCCGCTCGGCGTCGAGGTGTGGGGCGGCTTCGTGTTCGTCCACCCGACACCGGAGGCTGCGGCACCGCTCGGCGACAGCGTCGGCCGGGCGACGCGGACGCTGGCCAACTACGACCTCGCCTCCCTGGTCACCGGCCAGACCTACACCTACGAGGTCGCGGCCAACTGGAAGGTCGTGGCCGAGAACTACAACGAGTGCTACCACTGCGGCCCCGTGCACCCCGAGCTGTCGCGGCTGGTGCCGTCGTTCGCCGGTGGTGGCCAGGGGCTCGACTGGGACGAGGGCATCCCTCACCGCGAGGGTGCCTGGACGTTCACCATGTCGGGCACGACCGCGCGCTCACCGCTGCCCGGGCTGAACGAGGCCGAGAAGGTGCGCCACAAGGGCGAGCTGGTCTACCCCAACCTGATGCTGTCGTGCTCGGCCGACCACGTCGCCGCGTTCGTGCTGCGGCCGCTCGCGGTCGACCGCACGGCGATCGAGTGCCGTCTGCTGTTCGCTGCCGACGAGGTGGGGTCGCCCGCCTTCGACCCGTCGGACGCCGGCGACTTCTGGGACATGGTGAACCGGCAGGACTGGGCGATCTGCGAGTCGGTGCAGCGCGGCATGTCGTCGCGCGCCTACTCCCACGGCTGGTTCGCGCCGATGGAGGACGACTCCGCCGACATCCGTCGCTGGCTCCTCCCTCGTCTGGACTCGTCCGGTGGTTGAGGAGGTCGCTCTGCGACCGTCTCGAAACCACCTGGACGCCGACTACCTCGTCATCGGCCTCGGTGCGCTCGGATCCGGTGCCGCCTGGCAGCTGGCTTCGCGGGGCCACTCGGTGCTCGGCCTCGAGCAGTTCGAGCTCGGCCACAGCCGCGGCGCCTCCCACGACACCTCGCGGATCCTGCGCCACAGCTACCACACGCCCGCCTACGTCCGCCTGACCCAGGAGGCGTACGACGACTGGGCGCGGCTCGAGCGCGAGTCGGGCGAGTCGCTGGTCACCGTGGTCGGGGGCCTCGACCTGTTCCCGCCCGAGTGCGTGATCGCCCCCGACGACTACACCGCGTCGATGAAGGAGGTGGGGATCGACTTCGAGACGCTCGACGCCTCGCAGATCGCCGCCCGCTTCCCGCAGTTCCGTGTCCCCGACGGCACCGTCGGTCTCTTCCAGGAGCGCGGGGCCGTCGTCCCGGCCGCTCGGGGCACCGCCGCGATGCAGCGGCTCGCCGGCGAGGCCGGTGCGCGGCTGCTCGGCTCCGCCCCGGTCACCTCGCTGACCGACCACGGCTCGTACCTGGTCGTCGAGGCCGGCGGGACGTCGTACACGTGTGGTGGGGTGGTCGTCGCCGCGGACGCCTGGACGAACCACGTGCTGGCCGGCCTCGGGGTCGAGGTGCCGCTGACGGTGACGTTGGAGCAGGTGACCTACTTCGCTCCGCCCGACCCCACGCCGTACGCCTCGATGCCGCTGTGGATCTGGATGGACGAGCCGAGCTACTACGGCTTCCCCTGCTACGGAGAGCCGACCATCAAGGCCGCGCAGGACTGCGGCGGCCCGGCCGTCGACCCCGACGCGCGCACCACCGAGCCCGACCCCGAGATGCGGGAGCGACTGGCGTCGTTCGTGGGCACGCTGCTGCCGGGATCGGGGGAGCCGGTGCGGTCGCTGCGCTGCCAGTACACGCTCACGCCCGACCGCGACTTCGTGCTCGCGCCCGTCCCGGGTCACCCGTCCGTCGTCGTCGGGCTCGGGTCGGCGCACGGCTTCAAGTTCGCCCCGACGTTCGGCCGGATCCTTGCCGACCTCGCCACCACCGGGACCACGACCTCCGACGTGTCGGCCTTCGGCTTCGACCGCCCCGGCCTCACCGACCCGGACTTCGAGCCGAACTGGATGGTCTGAGCCCTCGCCAGGCTGGCAGGATGCCCTCGTGGACGCACCGGCTGCCGCACGGGACTTCGTCCGTGACCGCCACCCCGAAGCGGCCGTCGCTTTCCTGGGCGGGAGCGTCGCCACGGGCACCGCGACCTCGACCTCCGACCTCGACATCTTCATCCTCCTGACCGACGAGCACGCCGACGTCTCCTACGTGGAGACCACGAGCCACCGGGGCTGGCTCGTGGAGGCGTTCGTGTACGGACCGACCGCCGCGGAACGCTGGCTGGAGAAGGGGCGTGACGACCGCCGGCCCGTCCTCGACTCGCTGGTGGCGACCGGCTTGCCACTCACCGAGGGTGAGGAGACGCACGCCTGGGCGGAGCGGTCCCGTGCCGCCCTGGCCGCCGGCCCGCGTGCAGCAGACGCCGCCGAGGTCGACGTACGGCGCTACACGCTGTCCGGGCTCGTCGACGACCTCGAGGGTGGCGCCGACCCGGCCGAGGAGTACGTCGTGCAGGCCGCCGCCTTCCGCGAGGCCGCCGAGCTGGCGCTGTTGATCGACCGCCGTTGGCTCGGCTCCGGGAAGTGGCTGGTGCGGAATCTGCGCACGGGCGACGACCACGGCCTCGTGGCCTGGGCCTCCGCCGGGGGCGACCGCGACCGACAGTCCCTGCTCGCAGCGTGCCGACGTGCGCTCGACGCCGCCGGGGGCTACCTCCAGGACGGCTACGTACGGGGCGAGCGTCCGAGGACCACCGACCCAGCGACGTAGCACCGCGTGCGGGCGTTGCGGAGCGGCGGGTGAGGGAAAACGCGGAACAGATCGGCCTCACTCGGCCTCAGGCGGCGATTCGTTCCGCGTTTTCCGCGGCAGGGCCAGCCCCAGCCACCTCGAGTCGTGACCCGGCCCCCGCACGCCAACGGGCCGATCCAGCACACGACTCGACGGGTCGCGCTCGGCGATGCAGACTCGGCGGATGGCCCTCGACCTCCGCCAGGACTGGTTCCGCAACCTCACCGAGCTCCGCTTCGCCACCACCCCGAAGCGGATCCGCGCCGACCTCGACGGTGAGACGGTGCTCGACAGCGACGACGCCCTGCTCGTCTGGGAGCCGCGCCGCGTCGTGCCCTGGTACGCGGTACCCGAGGGCGACCTGCACCTCGACACGACCGAGCACGAGCCCGGCCCGCCGCCCGACTTCCCCGGACCGGTGCTGGGTCCGCAGCACCCCGGCCACACGACACCCGGCGTCTCCTTGCACGCCGACGGTCTGGGCGAGATCGCGTTCCGCCCCGACGACCCGGCGCTGGGCGGGCGCGTGATCATGCACTGGGAGCCGTTCTCCTGGCGGGAGGAGGACGAGGCGGTGATCGGTCACCCGCACGACCCGTTCGCGCGCATCGACGTGCTGCCGAGCGACCGTCACGTGCGCGTCACGGTCGGGGACACGGTGCTCGCCGAGTCGGACCGACCCGTCGCACTCGTCGAGACCAGCCTGCCGGTGCGGTGGTACCTGCCACCTGCCGACGTCCGGATGGACCTGCTCACGCCGTCGGAGACCCACAGCCAGTGCGCCTACAAGGGAACCGCGTCGTACGTCAGTGCCGAGGAGGCCCCTGACGTCGCCTGGTTCTACCCCGACCCGCTGCACGACGCGCTGCCGGTCAAGGACCTGCTCTGCTTCTGGCGCGATGCCACGGTCGAGGTCGACGGTCGGGCCGTCGAGACCGGGATGCCCGGCGAGTAGCGGGGTGAGAACCCACAGTTTTTCGGCAACCGCCAGCGGGCCGGCGACGCCCGACGTAGCCTGGCCGAGCCGAGGATTCCAGCACGCAGAGTGACCCGCTCCGTCGTCTTCGGTGTACGACGACCACTCGGCCACGTCGGCCGAAGGACGGGGCGAACGCGTGGCCGCACAGCTGGCAGAAGCCACCTCGGCTCCGGCGCTGGCTGCGCCCGCGACACCTCACCTCCGTCAGATCGTGACACGGGTGGCGGTGACCCTCGCCACCGCGGTGGTCGCGCCGGCCGTGCTCTTCGCGACGACCGTGGTCGTGCTGGGCGTGCACCCCGCGATGATCGTGGCCCTGGCTTGGATGACCGGCGCGATGACGTGGCGCGCTGCGACCGGACGTCGGGTCTCGGGTCTGCTGATGCTGACGCTCGTGATCATGGTGATCAAGACGACCATCGCGTTCGCGACCGGCAGCACGTTCATCTACTTCGTGCAGCCGATCTTCGTCGACGCCATCGTCGCCACCCTCTTCCTCACCTCGCTGTGGTCGGGCCGGCCGCTCGTCGCGCGTCTCGCGCCCGACTTCTTCCCGCTCGACGCCGCGACGGCCGAGAGCCCCCGGGTGCGCCGGCTGTTCCACAGACTCACCCTGATGTGGGGCCTGGTGATCGTGCTCAAGGGCAGCCTCACACTGTGGCTGCTGGTCTCGCTCTCGACGGTGGACTTCGTGTTGATCAAGGGCGCTGTGATCATCTCGATCACCCTGACCACCGCCGCCGCCACGGTGGTCTGGTCGGTCCTCGTCGGCCGGCAGGAGGGCCTCCTGGCTCCGGCTCCCGTGTCCGTCCCGGTCTCCGCCGCGGTCGCTGCAGCCGCCTGACCCGGTCAGCGCGGGATCGACTCCTGCCACGTGCGGTGGCTGATCTCCTCGCTGTTGTAGGACGCCATCACCCAGATCGACACGTCGTAGCTCTCGGCGGTGACCTCGACCTTCATCCCCGAGCGCACCGTGACCTCGATGCCGGGCCAGGTGAGGTCGTAGACCGTGTGCGCGTCGGCGCTCTGGGCGAAGGTCCGGGTGTCGACCGACACCTCGCCGAGGTACAGCTCGTGCGCGGTCCCGTCGTACGGCGTGACGTAGCGGCTGTCGGACCTGGTCGTGGCCGTCGTCGTCCGGTGGAGGACGTCGTGGCGGATCGACCAGCCGACCCCTTCGGTCGACTCCGAGGAGTGTTCCGCACCGTCGCCGAAGACCGGGATGTCGAAGTCGGCCTCGTCGAGCAGGGGGAGGGTCAGCGAGGCGGTGCGCAGCGTGAACGACACCGGCTCCGGTGGCGCGATGGTGTTCGGCCAGTCGGAGCCGGCGACCGAGACCCGCAGCGTCTGGCCCGGGCTCCACTGGTAGGCGCAGGCGTCGAGCACGATCTCGACGTCGTACTCCCGACCGGGCACCAGCGGTGACGGCGAGCCGTGCACGCCGTCGCGGTAGGCGAGGTCGAGGGTGCCGCGCGTGACGAGGGCGGACGTGCCGTCGGGGAAGACGTCGCAGATCTTGACCGACAGGCTCGCCGCCGGCTGGGTCGCCCAGACCTTGGCGCGGAACACGGGATGCCCGACGACGGGCGCCTCCGGCGGGTCGATCTCCCAGGTCAGCGAGCGCTCGTCGTCGAGCCGCTGGTCGCCCGACAGCCCCCAGGGCAGGTGGCCTGCGCAGTCGATCCAGGCGGCCGTGCCGACGTCGGGCACCACACCGAGCGACACCGGAGCGGTGAGGTCGAGGGCCGCCTCGGTGACCACCGGCACGGTCGGCAGGGTGACCCACCAGCCCTCGTGGACGTCGAGGTCGATCTCGGGTCTGGTCGAGGTGCGGACGAAGACGTCGCAACGGTCCTGATGGGCGCCCGTGCCGCGCAGCCAGTGGTCGAACCACGCCACCATCTCGGCGTCGAAGTCGATCCGTGGTCCCGGCATCGCGGTGGCCGGGTCGGCGTGCGCCCACGGGCCGGCCAGCAGCCGGTGCGGTACGCCGTGCCGGCCGAGCTCGGCGACCGTGCGGAAGGAGTTGTTGCGGTAGCCGTCGGCCCAGCCGGCCACGATCATCACCGGGCACTCGATCCGCTCGTAGCCCTCGGTGGTGCCGCCGAGCCGCACCGAGCCGTGGTCCCAGTACGCTCCGTGCCGGTTCTCCCGCAGCCAGGTCAGCACCCACGGCTCGCAGGTCTCCAGCCGCCGCAGCCACTCGTCGTACCAGCTGCGACCGTCCGGTGAGCTCCACACCGCCGGCACGGGCGGCAGCACGCACATCGGTGTCATGTAGTGGTCGTAGTCGACGAGGTCGACGAGCCTCAGGGCGCCGCCGCGCCAGTGCACGTCGTCGGTCCAGCGGTCGTCGGTGGCGTAGATCGCGCAGATGGCCTTGAGCGCCGGCGGTCGTTCGCAGGCGATCTGGAGGGAGTTGAAGCCGGAGTACGACGTGCCGAACATGCCGACCTGGCCGTCGCACCACTCCTGCGCCGCGAGCCAGCCGATCGCGTCCGGCAGGTCGGTCTGCTCGGCCTGCTGGTACTCGTCGAGGGGGTCGCCGGGCGACGACCCGGTGCCGCGCACGTCGACCCGGCACACGGCGTACCCGTGCTCCTCGCACAGTGAGCGGTAGCCCTCGGCGTACGACGAGGTCAGGTCGTCCTTGCGGTAGGGCAGCGCCTCCAGCAAGCACGGCTGCGGACCGGCGGCCGGGTCGGGGAGGTAGAGCGTGGCTGCCAGGTGGCTCCCGTCGCTGACCGGGATCCGCACCTCCTGCACCCTCATCCGGCGGTGCCGTCGGTCGAGCTCGTCGAGACTCCGAGCAGGGCAAGGACCTCCTCGGTGTGGGCCGTCTCGCTGGTGTTCCCGTCGCGACCGACGACGGTCGGAGCGGTGAACATCGAGTTCAGCACCGCCTCTTCGGCGGCCTCGACGACCGCCGCGAACAACGGGTCGAGGGCCCGTCCGGTCACCACCGGCGTGCCGTCCGGCTTGCCGTCGCGGTCGAGTCGCATACCGGTGCCGAAGCCCATGAAGATCTCGCCGCTGCCGTGGTGGGCCACCGACCCCGCGCGGGCCAGGCCGAGGCCGATCCGCCGGGCCAGCCTGGCGCACGACGCGCCGTCGACCGCCGCGTCGGTGACCACGATCCCGATGCACGACCCTGCTGGCTTGCGTTCCTCGTCGGCGGAGCCTCCCTTGTCGGTCGAGCCTCCGCCGTCCGTCGAGCTTGTCGAGACCACGGGGCCGAGCCGCCTGCCGAGCGGCACGCCGTCCACGATGCATTCCTCGCGGGACCCGAAGTTGGTCATCAGCAGCACCGCCACCGTGTGCTCGCCCCCCTCGGTCGACACGACCCGGGACGCCGTCCCGATGCCGCCCTTGAAGCCCAGGCACGACATCCCCGTGCCCGACCCGACGGCTCCCTCGGCGGGTGCCGAGCTCGTGCCCCGCGAGGCCATCGCGGCCTCCCACGCGGCGACGACGTCCTCGTGCTCGACCTGCATCCGCCGTGCGTCGTTGAGCCACGAGTCGTCGCACTCGCCGACCACCGGGATGATGAAGTCGGTGGCCGACTCAGGGTTCACCGCGAGCTCGATCCGGCAGGCGGAGTCGTAGACACGGCCGAGCTGGAGGGTCGACGTCAGATAGACCGGCGTCTCCGCCGAGCCCCACTCCGCCGCGGTGATGAAACCCGTGCACTCGCCGGCCCCGTTGAGCACGGCTCCACCGGCCGGGACCATCCGGGTGAACGCGTCCTCGGCCAGCACCAGGCAGGTGACGCCCGTGCGGGCGATCCCGCGGCCCTCGGGCGGCGGTCGCTCGTCGCGGTGCACCGTGGCGTGCCCGAGCCCCACCCCGGCGACGTCGAGCACGGAGTTGGTGGGACCGGTGGGCAGTGACCCGATCACGATCCCCAGGTCGCGGGCGCGCGGCATGCGCTCATCCAACCAGTACGGCCGGTGCGCGCCATGAGAGCGCTGGTACGCCGCCGGCCGAGCCCGTCGAGTCCACGGCTCACCGCCCTGCGTACGTCACCGGGTTTCGAGACAGGCGCCGGAGCGCCTTCCTCAACCAGCGGTGGCGCCAGAGCGCCTTCCTCAACCCGCGGTGGCGCCAGGGCGCCTTCCTCAACCCGCGGCTTCCGGTGGTTGAGGAGGTCGCACAAGCGACCGTCTCGAAACCACCCACCGGGACTGACATGCTGCTCCCCATGCCGATCCCCGTGGTGTGGTCTCCGCTGACGCGGCGGCACGAGCCGATGCGCGAGGTCTGGGTCGGCGTGCCGACCGAGGGCACCGAGCTGCCCGGGCGGGTCGACCGGATCCTCGAGGCGCTGGCCGCGCACGAGCCGGTCCTCGCGACGCCGCACGACGACGGGGTGCTCACCCGCGTCCACGACCCGGCGTACGTCGACCACCTCCGCAGGATCCACGAGGAGTGGAGTCGTGGGCCGTACGACGATCTCGTCGGCCAGGACCGCGTCGTGCCCTACGTCTTCCCCACCCCGGCGATGACTCAGGGCATGCCACCGACGCCGGCCGCCGCTACGCACGGCCGGGCCGGGCAGTACTGCTACGACACGATGACCCTCGTGGGGCCCGGCACCTGGGAGTCCGCGCGCGCTGCCGTCGACTGTGCACTCACCGCGGTCGACCTGGTCACCGCAGGTGCCCCTGCGGCGTACGCGCTGTGCCGCCCGCCCGGCCACCACGCCACCCGCCAGGGGTACGGCGGGTCCTGCTACCTCAACAACTCCGCCGTCGCCGCCCAGGCGCTGCGTGACGTCGGGCACGCTCAGGTCGCGGTCGTCGACCTCGATGCCCACCACGGCAACGGCACGCAGGCGATCTTCTGGGACCGATCCGACGTGCGCTACGCCTCCACCCACGTCGACCCGGGAGCCGGATGGTTCCCGCACTTCTTCGGACATGCCTCCGAGACCGGCGACGCAGCGGGGGAGGGCGCCACGCTCAACCTGCCGCTGCCGGAGGGCACGCGCGACGACGCCTGGCTCGATGCGGTCGCCCGGCTGGCCGACCACGCGAGCGGGGTCGACGCGCTCGTGGTGTCCCTCGGGGTCGACGCCGCTGCGGACGACCCGGAGAGCCCGCTCCTCGTGACGGCCGACGGATACCGGTCGGCCGGCCGGCTGCTCGGCTCCCTGGGGGTCCCGTCGGTCGTCGTGCAGGAGGGCGGCTACCACCTGCCGAGCCTCGGCGGTCTGGTCGCGGCCTACCTCGACGGACACGCTGACGGCTGACGGTTCCGGTCCCGGGGTCGATGAGGGATGCTGACCGACATGCGTCTGCGCCTCCTCGTCCCCGTCGTCGTCGGGGCGTTGGCTCTCGGCCTCGGCCCGGCCGCCCTCGCGGCCGACGGCGACACCCCCTCGCCGTACCAGCACCGCCTGGCGCAGACCCGGACCCTCGAGCAGCGAGGCCGTGCCCCGATCACCGTCGGTGACCTCACCCTGCGGCCCTGCAGCGTCGTGGCCCACGCCTGGTGCGGCCACCTCCGCCGCCCCTGGGACCCCGCACACCCGGCGCAGGGCATGCTGCGCATCGGCTTCGCCTTCGCCCCGGCTCGCGACGGCTCACGCCCCGCGCTCGGCACCTATGTGCCCCACGAGGGCGGCCCGGGCTACGCGACCACGGGCACGGGCACGTCGTACGCCCAGATGTACGGGCCACTGCTCCGGCGCCACAACCTGCTGCTCGTCGACCAACGGGGCACGGGCCTCTCCACCGCCCTCAGGTGCCCCGATCTGCAGAACCTGAGGATCGCCTACTCCGTCGCCGCGGGCCGCTGCGGTCGCGCCCTCGGCACCCGGAGCGACGACTACACCAGCGCGCGCTCCGCCGACGACCTGGCGGCGGTGATCCACCGGCTCGACCTGGGCCGCATCGACATGTACGGCGACTCCTACGGCACCTTCTTCGCCCAGGTCTTCGCCGGCCGGCACCGCGAGCTGCTGCGCAGCCTCGTCCTCGACGGCGCCTACCCGACCCACGGCGAGACCGCGTGGTACCCGACCCAGGGTCCGGCGATGCGTCGGGCGTTCGCCAAGACCTGCCGACGGTCCCCGGAGTGCCGCGGCCACGGGCCGGGGTTCGGCCGGTCGATGAGGCAGGTGCTCCAGCAGGTACGCCGTCACCCGTGGCACGGCAGGTCCCACGACGCCGACGGACGGCCGGCCCGGGTGACCGTCGACGCCGAGACCCTGGCCACGACGGCGTTCGGCGCGACCTACGGCCCCTACACCTACCGCGAGCTCACCGCTGCCCTCCGCTCCGCTCTGCGCGGTGACCGTGCGCCCCTGCTCCGCGAGGTGGCCGAAGCCGAGGGCGGCGGCACGAACGCCGGCCCGGTCCGCGACTACAGCGAGGGGCTCGATGCGGCGGTGGCCTGCCACGACTACCCGCAGCTCTTCGACATGACCGCGCCACCGACCACCCGGCTCCGCCAGTTCCAGGACGCCCTCAGCCGTCGTACGGCGAGCAACCCGACCACCTACGGCCCCTTCACGATCCGCGAGTACGCCCGCTCCGACTGGCAGGAGATCAACTGGTGCACGCGGTGGCCGAAGGCCGCGGCCGACAACCCGGCCCGCCCGCCGCGACCCGAGGGCGGCCACTACTCGCGCGTGCCAACGCTGGTGCTGAGCGGTGAGCTGGACTCCATCACGACGGCCGCCGAGGGCGCGCTGGTGGCCCAGCAGTTCCCACGCTCGAAGCAGATCGTCGTGGCCAACAGCTTCCACGTGGACGCGGTCGGCGACACCGACGACTGCGCCGTGCGGATCCTGCGCCGCTTCGTCCGTACGCCGTCGCAGTGGCCCCGCCACGCGTGCGCGGCGAAGGTCGCGCCGGTGCGCACGATGGGCAGCTTCCCCCGGACCGTGATGGCCGTGCCGGCCGGCAGCGGGCGCGGATCGATGCTCGCTCGACGTGCGGCCCCCGCCGCGGCCGCGACCGTGGCCGACCTGATCGACCGCTGGTGGAACAACTACACCGGCCACTCCTTCGGTCTGCGCGGCGGCACCTGGAGCTACACGGGCGACCGGACGACGGTCTTCCACCTGCACGGCGTCCGCCTCACCCGAGACCTCGCGGTCAGCGGCACCGCGACCTGGCAGCGCTACGCCAACCGGATGACCGTCGACCTCTCCGTCAGGTCCCACGGCCGCCACGGCATGCTGCACGGCGCCTGGGCCACCCGGCGCCTCGGCGCCATGACGACGTTGCGCGGCGCGTTCGGCGGAGAGCCGGTCGCCGTCACCTTCCGGGCGCCATGAGCACGCCCGAGGGGAATCGACGCACCGCCGCGGTGGCTCTCGTCGACGCACGCGGGTGGGTGCTGCTCCAGGAGCGCGACGACCGCGCGCCGGTGGACCCAGACCGGTGGTCGCCGGTCGGTGGCGGCATCGAGGACGGCGAGTCGGACGCCGAGGCGGCGGTGCGCGAGCTGGCCGAGGAGACCGGGCTGACCGGGATCGACCTGGACTCGCTCGGAATCTTCGCGTTCTACTGCGACGGCTGCCGCGAGGCCCACGAGGTCGCCCTCTTCACGGCGTTCACGGCGCTGACCGACGCCGACGTCGAGTGCCACGAGGGCCGTCAGATCGTCTTCGTCGACCCGACCGCGGTCGACACGCTGCCCTGGAACCGCGGACTCGCCGTGTCCCTCCCACGGATCATCGGCAACCCGGCGTACGGCGAACGGTTCGGCGTCCGCGAGCGCCGTGAGTTCGGCTGCGTGCTGCTGGTGGACGCCGCGGGTGGCGTGCTGCTCCAGGAGCGCGACGAGAACGCACCGATCGACCCCGATCGCTGGGGTCTGGTCGGCGGTCACCTCGAGCCGGGGGAGGGCCCCGAGGAGGGCGCCTACCGCGAGCTCGAGGAGGAGACGGGTGTCCGCCTCGCGCCCGGGACGCTCGAACACCTCGAGACCGCGCACGTCTTCCACCCCCACTACGGCTCGGTCGACCGGGTGCACGTCTACGCCGCCCGCGTCGACCTCACCGACGCCGACATCGAGTGCCATGAGGGCCGCCAGATCGTGTTCGTTCCGCCTGGCCGGGCCCGAGACCTCGACCTCACGATGACCGGGGTCCTCGTCGTACCGTCCTTCCTCGACTCGGACGTCTACACCAGGATGACCTCATGACGATCGACGTGTTCCCCGTCCCCGGCCCCGGGGCAGAGGACGTCGTCGTGGCGGCCCACGGTCCCGACGAAGGTGCGGTCTTCACCGGCACGGAGGACGGCCGGATCTGGCGGCTGACCCACGACGGGCGTCGCATCGACACCATCGCCGACACAGGCGGCCGTCCGCTCGGGCTCGAGATCGACCTCGACGGCCGGCTCCTCGTGTGCGACGCCAAGAAGGGTCTCCTGCGCATCGACACCCGCACCGGCGCGATCGAGGCCGTCGCCGACCGCGTGGACGGCGTCCCGATGGTCTTCTGCAACAACGCGGCGATCGCCGGCGACGGCACTGTCTGGTTCTCCGACACCTCCACGCTCTACGGCATCGAACGCTGGAAGGACGACTTCGTCCAGGACACGCGCACCGGCCGGCTGCTCCGGCTCGACCAGGACGGCGGGGTCGAGGTGGTGCTCGACGGCCTCGCGTTCGCCAACGGCGTCGCCCTCGCCGCCGACGAGTCGTTCGTCGCGGTGGCCGAGACCGGCGCGCGGACCGTCGTACGACGATGGCTCACCGGCCCTGAGGCGGGTGCCCGCGACTTCCTGGTCAGCGACCTGCCCGGGTACCCCGACAACATCTCCCGCGGCAGCGACGGGCTGATCTGGGTCAGCCTCGCCTCGCCCCGCGACCCCGTGGTCGAGAGCCTGCGGTCGGCGCCGCTGTGGGTCCGCAAGGCGGTCACCAAGGTCCCGGAGGCTCTCCAGCCCAAGCCCCAGCGCACCGTCCGGGCCCAGGCGTACGACGACGCGGGCACCCTCGTGCACGACCTCGACGTGAGCACCGACCGCTACCACATGGTGACCGGGGTCCGCGAGCACGACGGCCGCGTCTGGTTCGGCTCCCTGCACGAGCCCGCGGTCGCCGTGGTGACGGTCTGAGGCCTAGGGGTAGTCGACCACCGTCACCGGCACCGAGGGGTTGGCGATCGTCGACGAGCCACCGGTGTCGTTGACGACGTGGCGGATGCCGCCGCTGCCGTTGGTCGGGTCGAGGAAGATCGTCAGGAGGTCGTGCAGGTGCACGCCGGGAGTGGTCGGCACCTCGTAGGCGTGGTCGGCGAAGATGTCGACGCCCTGGTTGAAGAAGCTGTAGGTGCCCATCCCGGAGCCGGTGAAGTGCCGGACGTGAGGGCCGACCTTCACCGCTGCGTAGCCGTCGGTGGTGGGTGAGGAGCGCCACGCCGCCTGCGACGGCACGTCGTACGGCATCTCGCTCTGGAAGAACAGGTCGGAGCCGTGCTCGCCGTTCCAGACCACCTGGAATTTCTGGTAGTGCTCGACGAAGAGCCCGGTGGCGGAGACGTGGTCGCCGTTGACCACGAGGCCGGTGTCGGCGGTGTTCTGGGTCCAGCCGACGCCGTTGCCGTGGTCGGCACGCCAGGCCCAGATGTCGTCGAGCAGCACGTGGTCGCTGTCGACCTCCAGACTCACTCGAGCGCGTCCGGCGTGCGGGCCGCCGATCCGGAAGAAGACGTCCTGAAGGGCGGTCGGGTTCGTGGGGTCGGAGCGGTGGTTGTTGCCGTGCTCCTTGCCGATGCGGACCAGTACCGGAGAGCTGACCGGGCCGGCGTCGACGGTGAAGCCGGCCAGGTCCACGCCGGGCACGTCGTCGACCGAGAGCGCCACCTGCCCGCGCTGGGGCGTCATCGTGGCCAGGCCGAGCCCGAGCACGACGGTGTCGGCGCGCTTGACCTCGATCGTGCGGTCCACGTCGTACACCCCGGGCGTGAGGAGCAGGTCGCGGCCCTGGGAGAGCGCTCGGTTGATGTCGGAGACGGAGTCGCCAGGGTGGGCGACATAGAAGTCCGACAGCGGCAGGGAGCGGCCCGGGGTCGAGCCGGCGGCCCAGGTCGGGCCGGCCGAGTCGTGCGCGGCCGCGGGCACGAACACCTGCCAGGCACCCGCGTCGTCGACGTAGAGGTACGGCCGCTCGCGTGTGACCGGGGTGGTGGCCTGAGTGGTGTAGAACGTGGCCGGTGCGCAGCCGAAGCACTCGGCCGGGGTGGCGCCGGTGTCACCCGAGAAGACCTGGTTCCACACGCTGTTCGACCAGCCATCGAGGTCGGTGTTGCGCACGTAGAACTGCTGCTGCGATCCGTTGACCACCGTGCTGCCGGAGAACTGGGAGTCAGCGATGAACCCGCCGCTGGCGAACTGCGGCCCGGCGCTGCAGAAGTCCATCAGACTGGTCAGCCCGTTGACGTGCACGCGCCGCATCGGGGACGCCTGGGAGACCGCCCAGAACTCGGTGTTCGTCTGGCACCCGGCGTCGGGGCGGGTCGCGTTGATGGTGAGGTTGGACAGCGAGCGCCAGAAGTTGTTGAGGGCCAGGCAGCCGCCGGCGTCGCACTGGTTGAACACGTCGACCGTGCCGTTGATGGTGACGTCGCCCGGGTCGCGGCCCAGCCCGGCGACCTCGGTGTAGTACCCCACCTGGAGGTTGAGCGGATCTGCCGCCGAGCCGTAGGTGCCGGGCTCGAAGAGCAGGGCGTATCGCTGGGTGCCGAACTGGTTCGGCACCTGCTGGGCGGTGACGGCGTCGACGGTGGCCTTGATCTGGCTGACCGACATCGACGGGTCGAAGACGTAGACGTTCGGCCCGAGGTCCGGCGCGCCGGGCTGGTGGTGGGCGGGAGCCAGGGTCGGTGCGGTGGCCGTGGCGGGAGTCGGCGCGGCGAGGCACCAGGCGAGGATCGCGAAGAGGGGAATGAACAGGGACCAGCGGGTACGCCGTGCAGCGCTCCGCCCGAGGGAGGTGACGGGGGTCATAGGTGGACCTTCCACCGACCGCCGTACCGGCACAAGAGCCACGATGGTCCGGACCCCGCACAAACCGCCCTGCCCGCCACGCTGCGGTGCGCAGGGCGGTGGGCCGTGGTCGCGACAGGCTCGACCCGACAGACGTCTCACAGTGACCTCTCGCCGCTTTGGTCGAACGTTCGTTCAAAAGAGCGTTGGTACGAACGTTCGTCCAAGAGTTGTGCGGGGTGGTTCCGAGACGGTCGCTGCGCGACCTCCTCAACCACCGGATCTACCCGGTGGTTGAGGAAGGCGCTGTGGCGCCTGTCTCGAAACCCCGGTGACTCCCGCGGATCCCTCACCTCACGGCCGGACGTCTAGACTCGGTCGACACCGACCGCCGGACGAGAGGGCGTTGATGGGAGTGCTGGAGCAGGTCACCGGTCCCGGCGACCTCCGCGACCTCACCGACGAGCAGCTCAGCGCGCTGGCCAGCGAGATCCGCGACGAGCTGGTGCGCACCTGTGCACCCCGCGGAGGCCACCTCGGCCCCAACCTCGGCGTCGTCGAGCTCACCCTCGCGATCCACCGGGTCTTCGACTCGCCGAGCGACCGCGTGGTCTTCGACACCGGCCACCAGGCCTACGTCCACAAGATGCTGACCGGGCGCGCCGACCAGTTCGACACGTTGCGGACCGAGGGCGGTCTGTCCGGCTACCCGAGCCAGGCCGAGTCCGACCACGACGTGGTCGAGAACTCCCACGCCTCGACCTCCCTGTCGTACGCCGACGGGCTGGCCAAGGCCTACGCGCTGCGCGGTGAGAACCGCTACGTCGTCGCGGTGATCGGCGACGGTGCACTCACCGGAGGCATGGCCTGGGAGGCCCTCAACAACATCGCGGTCGGCGAGGACCGCAAGCTCGTGATGGTCGTCAACGACAACGGTCGCTCCTACATGCCGACCGTCGGCGGCCTCGCCACCCACCTGGCCTCGCTGCGCACCAACCCGCGCTACGAGGAGGTGCTCGACGCCGTCAAGAGCCGCCTCAACAAGGTGCCCGGCGTGGGCCCGGCGGTCTACGACGCGCTCCATGCGATGAAGAAGGGCATGAAGGACGCCCTGGCCCCGCAGGGGATGTTCGAGGACCTCGGGCTCAAGTACGTCGGTCCGATCGACGGCCACGACCGGCACGCCGTCGAGCAGGCCCTCGCCCAGGCCAAGCGCTTCGGCGGCCCGGTCATCGTCCACGTGATGACCCACAAGGGCTTCGGCTACGACCCGGCCGAGCGCAACGAGGCCGACCAGTTCCACCAGATCGGCGCGTTCGACGTCGAGACCGGCGAGGCGCGGCCTGCCGGACGCATCTGGACGGACCACTTCGCCGAGGAGATGGTGGCGCTCGGCGCCGAGCGACAGGACCTCGTCGGCATCACCGCAGCGATGCTCTACCCGGTCGGGCTCGACCGCTTCGCCGCGGCGTACCCCGAGCGGATCTTCGATGTGGGCATCGCGGAGCAGCACGCCGTCACCAGCGCCGCCGGGCTCGCGATGGGTGGCATGCACCCGGTCGTCGCGATCTACGCGACCTTCCTGAACCGCGCCTTCGACCAAGTGCTGATGGACGTCGCGCTCCACCGCTGCGGCGTCACCTTCGTCCTCGACCGGGCCGGTGTCACCGGCACCGACGGGGCGAGCCACAACGGCATGTGGGACCTCTCGATCCTCCAGGTCGTGCCGGGGCTCCGGATCGCGGCGCCTCGCGACGGGGCGCGCGTCCGGGAGCTCCTGCGCGAAGCCGTCGCGGTGTCCGACGCGCCGACCGTCGTTCGCCTGCCCAAGGGTGCGCCGCCCGACGACCTCGAAGCCGTCGATCGCGTGGGCGGCTGCGACGTGCTGCTGCGGCGCGGCACCCGTGACGTGCTCGTGGTCGGTGTCGGCTCCATGGCGTCGGTCGGCTGTGAGGTCGGTGAGCGCCTGGCGGCACAGGGCATCGGCGTCACCGTCGTCGACCCGCGCTGGGTGAAGCCGGTGGACGACGCGCTCGTGGGCCTGGCCCGCGACCACCGCCTGGTGGTCTCCATCGAGGACAACGGCCGGATCGGGGGAGCCGGCGCGGCGCTGCTCCAGCGGCTGACCGACGAGGGCGTGACCACGCCGTACTCCCTGCACGGAATCCCGCAGGAGTTCTTGCAGCACGCCGAGCGCCAGGTCATCCTCGACCGCATCGGCCTCAACGCGCAGACCATGGCCCGCGGCATCGTCGAGCGGCTCGCCGCCGAGGGCCACGAGTCGCTCCCGATCACCGAGCGCGCCGCCCGGGACTAGTCGTCGATCCGCTGTCCCATCGGGAGAGCGATCTGCGTCGAGGTCCCGATGTCCGGCTCCGCCACCTCGCAGTCATTGGTGGACACGTTGCAGGTGAGTAGCGAGATCGGTTGCGGGTCGTTGGTGGCCTTCGGAAGGGCCAGGGCGGCGATCGTGTCGTCGTCGAGCCACTGGTACGGCGCGGCGAACCGGAACCCGAGCCCCTGGTACGACGGCTCCTGCCGGTCGCCCGTGGTCGAGTCGAAGACGGCGAAGGCGTCGCCGTCGTCGGTGAACCAGTGCTTCCCGTCCGGCGCCAGGTCACCCGAGGCGACGTCGCGCACCTGCGGCTCGACGCCGGTCAGATCGGTGCCCGGCTGCCAGTCGGCCCAGCCCGGGTCGTGCGGCTTCGGGAGCAGATTCGCACGGACCACCGTCAGACCCGACGGCCCGCTCTCGGTCCCGATCCGGATGAGCAGTCGGTCCCCGGCCGCCGACCGGATCACTCTCCCGTCGGTGAACGCGGAGTCGTTCCACCCCGCGGTGGTCGTGAGCGGCCTGACCTCCGCGGTGACGGTGTGCCGGCCGTCCCAGAACCACAGGTGCCCGTCCGACACCGCCTGGATGCGGGGCGGGTCGTCCTTCGACCAGGAGCTCGCGGCGTTGAACGAGTTCGTCTTGTCGAAGGCGTCCACCATGCCGCCACCGTCCCGATAGCCGGGCCAGGTCTGGATCCGCGCTCCGTCCCACCAGGCCGTCAACAGGCCGTCGTGGCTGACGACGATCGGTGAGGAGGGATCGGCGAGATGACCGGGGTGACCGTCGAAGGTGGTGATCGGCTCGGTCACGCCGTCGCGCTCCTGGTAGAGCGCTCCATCGGGAGTGCTGAACACGAAGCCCCAGTGGGTCGGGACGAGCTCGACCACCTTCTGGCCGACATCGATGGTGCTGTCACCGGTGTGGATGACGCTGCCGGACGCATAGACCAACGGCGTCGACTCCTGTCCGGCGGGGCCTGCCTTCCCCGTCGGCCGATGAGCGTAGGCGAGCGAACCCAGCCCCACGGCCAGGGCGAGCGCCGCGGCCACGCCGGCGAACGCCGTACGACGTCGCCGCAGCTGCCGGTCGCCGTCGCGGACGACGGAGGAGAGGTCGACGTCCCACCCCTCCAGTCCGTCGGCCCGGTCGTGCAGGGTCGTGCGCAGCTGTCCGGTCATCGGTTCACCACCATCTGGTCGCGGATCTCGTCGGAGGAGAGCAGCTCGACGTCGTCGCCGAGCCGTTCGCGGAGCTTGCTCAGGGCCGCCGACACCTGGCTCTTGACCGTGCCGACCGCGCAGCCCATCGCGGCCGCGGTCTGGACCTCGGTGAGGTCCTCGAAGTAGCGCAGCACCAGGGCAGCCCGCTGTCGCGGAGGCAGATCCTGCAGTGCCCGCCACACCGCGTCGCGCTCGGCGACCGCGGTGTCGTGACCGCGCTGTGAGGTCTCGGGAACCTCGGCGGTGGGCCGCTCGTTGTCCCAGCCCTTGCGACGGAACCACGAGATCGCGGTCGTCGTGATCGCCTTGCGGCAGTAGGCCTCCGCGTTGTGGGGATCCCGCAGCCGCGGCCACGCGACGTACGTCTTCGTGAGCGCCTCCTGCACCAGGTCCTGGGCCAGCTGGGGGTCACCGACCATCAGGTACGCCGCCCGGTGCAACGCCCGGCCCCGCACTGTGGCGAACTCGGCGAACCCCGCCATGTCGCGTCGACTCACGGTGCACGTCCTTCTCGAGCAGTTGCCGGTGGACCCCTCACCTGCCCTGACGAGGTGGGGTCCGCGAAAGGTTCGGCGTAGACCGGGTCAGCATCGCATCAGGCTCCCTGACTGAATTCGGCACGCGTCGTGGGACGCTGGCGGGGAGCAGGGGAGAGCCGATGAGCGAGGACCCGGTCGCCGAGGTCATGTGGATGGTCCGGGGTGCCTGGGTCACGATGTCGATCCGCGCCGCCTGTCTGCTCGAGGTGTTCGACCACCTCACCGAGCCGCGCTCGGCCGACTGGCTCGCCGAGGCGACGGAGGCCGACCCGGCGACGCTGCTCCGGCTGCTCCGCGTGCTGGCCTGGCTCGGGCTGCTCGAGGAGCGTGGCGACGGCGCGTTCGTCGACACCGACCTCGGGTCGACCCTCAGCACCGATCACCCCGGCAGCCTGCGGAGCCTGGTGCTGATGCAGAGCTGGCTGCCGAACATCGCGTCGTGGAACCACCTCGACGACGCCGTGCGGAGCGGATCGGGTGTCTACGAGCGGGTCAACGGCGCGCCCCCGTGGGAGCAGCTGAGCGCCCACCCCGATCAGGAGGCCCTGTTCAACCAGTCGATGGCCCGGCGGGCGGACGGCCAGGTCGAGGCCATCGTCGCGGGCATCGACCTCGCCGACGCGCAGACGGCCGTGGACGTCGGCGGCGGCCGGGGAGCGATGCTGGCCGGCGTGCTGAGGGCCTGGCCCCGCCTGACCGGCGTCGTCGCCGACCGGCCGGACGTGGCCACCGAGGCGGACAGCGCCTTCGCGGAGGCGGGCCTGAGCGACCGGGCACACGGCGTGGCCTCCGACTTCTTCGCGTTCGTGCCGTCGGGCGCCGATGTCTACTTCCTCTCCAACGTCCTGCATGACTGGGACGACGACGACTGCCTGCGCATCCTGCGCACCGTGCGCGCGGCGATGGACGACGACGCGCGACTGGTGATCGTGGAGAGGCTGCTCGACGCCCCGGGACGCCCGCCCGCCGAGGCGCGCGACCTGGCCCTCCTCGACCTCCACATGCTGGTGATGTTCGGTGCCCGCGAACGCACCCAGGGCGAGTACGACGCGCTGCTGACCGCCGCTGGCTTCGCGTCCGGCGTCGTGCCCGACACCGCGACCTCGTGGAACCTGATCGAGACCCGGCCAGCTGCCCCGACGGAATAGGCTGGCGGCCGGGAGCGCTACCCGCTGGTAGCCCCGCGACAGAGAGGTCCCCGTGCCCGATCCCGACCGTCTGGTCCACATCGTCGATGACGTGCCCGAGCTCGAAGGTCTGACCGAGCTCGCGATGGTGCTCGTCCTCGACGGGTTCCTCGACGCCGGCAACGCCGCGGCGATCGCGGCGCGCCACCTCGTCGACCAGTCCGGGGGAGGGCGCGTCGTCGCCACCTTCGAGGTCGACGAGTTCCACGACTACCGCGCCCGCCGACCGGCCATGTCGTTCGTGCGCGACCACTACGAGCAGTACGACGCCCCCCGGCTGGTGGTGCGGCTGCTCGGCGACGCCAGCGGCGCGCCGTACCTGCTGCTGCACGGGCCGGAGCCCGACAACCGCTGGGAGGCGTTCGCCGTCGCGGTCCGGCAGGTCGTCGAGCGCTTCGGGGTCAGCCGCGTGATCGGGCTGGGCGCGGTGCCCATGGCGGTGCCCCACACCCGGCCGATCGCGATCACCCAGCACGCGAACAACCCCGACCTGCTGTCCGGCGACAGTCCCTGGCGCGGTGAGCTCCGCATCCCGTCCAGCGCCCAGGCTCTCCTCGAGCTCCGCCTGGGGGAGTCGTCCCACGACGCCATGGGCTTCGTCGCCCACATCCCGCACTACCTCGCCCAGCTCGACTATCCCCAGGCGTCGCTGTCGCTTCTCGAGCACGTGGAGCGCGCGGCGATGGTGGCCGTCGACCTGACCGAGCTGCGTGAGGGCGCACGGTCGCGTGCGGAGGAGGTCACGACCTACCTGTCCGACAACGCCGAGGTGGCCGAGGTCGTGCAGGCGCTCGAGCAGCAGTACGACGCCTTCCAGCGCGCCGAGCAGGAGGGCAACAGCCTGCTCGCCGACGACGAGCCGATCCCGACCGGCGAGGAGATCGGGCGACAGTTCGAGCAGTTCCTGGCCGGGCTCGACACCCCGGAGGACAACCTCTGATGCCCTCGTCGGCCGCGGAGCTCGTGGAGCTCCTCGACATCGAGACCCTCGACACCGACCTGTTCCGCGGGCGCAGCCCCGACACCGACCGCCAGCGCGTGTTCGGCGGGCAGGTGGCGGCGCAGGCGCTGATCGCGGCGATCCGCACCTCCGAGCCCGGTCTCGATGTGCACTCGATGCACGCCTACTTCCTCCGCCCGGGCGACACCACCATCCCGATCATCTACGACGCGGAACGGATCCGCGACGGCCGCTCGTTCGAGACCCGGCGCGTGGTGGCGCGTCAGCACGGCCGCCCGATCTTCTACCTGACCGCGAACTTCCAGCGTCCCGAGGAGGGCTTCGACCACCAGGACGCGATGCCCGAGGTGCCGACGCCGGATGAGGGGCTGACGTTCACCCAGATCGCGCAGCGGCGCACCGGTGACCCCGATGCAGGGGCCGAGTTCGCCAAGGAGTGGGCCGCCCTCGACACCCGCTACCTGGGCAACTCCGTCCACCCGGGTCACACCCACCTGAAGGACGACACCGACCGACCAGCCCGGGCTCAGGTCTGGATCCGTGTCGACGGCGACCTCGGCGAGGACCCCGACCTCCACGTCGCGGCGTTCACCTACGCCAGCGACCTGACCCTGCTCGGCGCCGCGCTGGTGCCGCACGACGTGGAGATCGGCTCGCCGCGGCTGATGCCGGCGTCCCTCGACCACACGATCTGGTTCCACCGCCCGTTCCGCGCCGACCGCTGGTGGCTCTACGACCAGTGGTCGCCGTCGGCGAGCGGTGGCCGCGGCCTGTCGCTGGCCCGCGTGTTCACCGAGGACGGTCGCCTCGTCGCGACCGTGGCGCAGGAGGGCCTGATCCGCCAGCGCACCCGGTGACCGGCGGGCTCACCCTCCGGGTGCTCGAGGAGCGCGAGTGGGCCGCGGCGATGAGGCTGGCTGCCCGGTCCTTCGACACCGAGCAGTTCGGGACGCCGGACTGACTCCTGATGCGCCTCGACCTCGACGTCTCACGCGGGGTGGGTGCGGCCGACCAGGTGGGGAGCGCCGCTCTCCGGTGACGTCAGCGCGAAGGCCAGCCCCTCGTCGTACCGGACGACGCCGAAGGCGACCGAGCCCGGCAGGAAGATCGGCTTCTTGAACGACGCGTCGACCGTGACGGCTTCGGGCAGGCGGTTCTCGACGGCGGCCACGCAGCGCGCCAGGCTCCACATGCCGTGGGCGATCTGGCGCTTGAAGCCGAGCGCCTTCGCGGTCAGGGGGAAGAGGTGGATCGGGTTGTGGTCGCCCGACACCGCGGCGTAGCGACGCCCCAGGTCGCCGGCCAGGCGCCACGTCACCCTGCCCGGCGGCACCTCGGCCGGCCCGCGTTCGTCGGTCGCGCCGCCGGCTCCCTCGCCGTGACCGCGGCCGAGGTACGTCGACGTGCTCTCCCACACCACCTCGCCGCCCGCGTCGACGGCCGTGACGAGGTCGACGGTGCGGCCCTTGGGGTGCGTCCGGACCTCGTCAGCGCGCGTGGTCACGGTGACCGTCTCACCGATGCGGACGGGGCGGTGCCCGGTGATCGAGTTGTGGAGATGGACTGCGCCGACCGCGGGAAAGGGGAAGCTCGGGTCGGTGAGGATCGCCAGGTGGAGCGGGAACGCCAGCAGGTGGGGGTAGGTCAGCGGCGCGGTGTCCTTGACCGGGAACCCGCACACCCCGGCGTACGCCGTGACGTGGGGCCGCTCGACGGTGACCGCGGGACGCTTGAACGCGAGGCCGGCGAACTCTCCGGTCTTGCGGATGCCCGGCAGGTGGTTGACCACGGGGATCGAGGGGAGCGCGGCCCGCAGCAGCGTCGCCACCCCGCCCCCGTCGCCATGGACGATGCGCGCCTCGTCGGCCGCCGTCACCGTCACGCCCCCAGCATCATCTGGCCGCAGACCCGCACGACGTTGCCGTTGACGGCCGTCGAGGCGGGGCTGGCCAACCACGCGATGGTCTCGGCGACGTCGACGGGCAGACCGCCCTGGCTCATCGAGTTGAGGCGGCGCCCGACCTCGCGAGTCGCGAACGGCACGGCAGCGGTCATCTTGGTCTCGATGAAGCCCGGCGCCACTGCGTTGATCGTGACGCCGTTCTCCAGACCGTCGCGCAGCGCGTCCACCAAGCCGATCACGCCTGCCTTCGACGCGGCGTAGTTGGTCTGGCCCAGGTTGCCCGCGATGCCGGCGATCGAGGCGACGCCGATGATCCGCCCGTTGGCGTGGATGATCTGCTGGGCCAGGAGCTCGTCGGTGATCCGCTGGGGTGCGACGAGGTTGACGTCGAGCACGGAGCTCCAGCGGGCCTCGTCCATGTTGGCGAGCCGCTTGTCACGCGTGATGCCCGCGTTGTGCACCACGACGTCGACCCCACCGTGGGCGTTGGAGAGGTGCTGGGCGATCCGCTTCGGCGCATCCTTGGCCGTGATGTCGAGCGTCAGGTAGTCGCCCTCGAGCTCCTTGGTCACGGTGATCAGGTCGCTCGCGGCCTGCGGTACGTCGACCCCGACGACGGTGGCGCCGTCGCGGGTGAGCACCCGGGCGATCTGCTCACCGATCCCGCGGGCAGCGCCGGTCACCAGGGCGACCTTGCCGGCCAGGGGGCGCTGCCAGTCGACCTCCGCGGCCACGTCGGTGGTCGAGGTGCCGATCCGCACCACCTGGCCGGACACGTAGGCCGACTTCGGCGACAGCAGGAAGCCGAGGGTCGAGGCCACCGCGCCCTCGGCGCCGTCGGCGACGTAGACGAGCTGGGCAGTGCCGCCCCGGCCGACCTCCTTGCCGAGGCTGCGGGTGAAGCCTTCGAGGGCGCGCTGGGCGATCCGTTCCTGGCCCGCTACGCGCTCCGGAGGCGTGCCGATCACGACCAGCCTGGAGCACCGCTCGAGGCTCCGCATCAGCGGAGCGAAGAAGTCGCGCAACCCGACCAGCCGGGCAGGGTCGGTGAGTCCGGTCGCGTCGAGGACCAGACCGCGGTAGCGGGCGCCCGCCTCGGCCGTCGCGACGACGTCGATGTCGAGCGTCTCGAGGATGTCGGGCAGGTGCTCGGCCAGCCGACCGGTGCCACCCACCACGACCGTGCCGTCGACCAGCGGTGACCCCTCGACGTACCGGTCGAGGGCGATCGGGTTGGGCAGGCCGAGGTTCTTCACGAGCAGCTGGCCGAGGGAGGAGGACACGAAGTCCTGGTAGCGGTCCGTCATGGTTCCTCATGTAACTCGATGTGTAACTGACCGTCCACTTTTCGTGACGTGGCGCTCATTGCATTGGTCGTCGACAGGGGAACGGTCAGGATAGGCGCTATGAAGAGCCAGCCCCGTCGCGTCGCCGTGCTCGGCGGCAACCGCCTCCCGTTCGCCCGGTCCAACAGCGTGTACGCCGACGCCTCCAACCAGGAGATGCTCACCGCCGCCCTCGACGGCCTCGTGACCAGGTTCGGTCTCGAGGGCGAGCGGATGGGGGAGGTCGTCGCCGGTGCGGTGCTCAAGCACGCGCGTGACTTCAACCTGGTGCGCGAGTCGGTGCTCGGGTCCAAGCTCGCGCCCGAGACCCCGGCGACCGACATCCAGCAGGCCTGCGGCACCGGTCTCCAGGCCGCCGCGATCGTCGCGGACAAGATCGCGCTCGGCGCGATCGAGGTCGGCATCGCCGGGGGCACCGACACCACGTCCGACGCCCCGGTCGCGATCAGCGACAAGCTGCGCAAGAAGCTGATGAAGGTCAACGCGGCGCGCGACACGAAGGGGAAGCTGACCGCGCTCGCGCAGATCCGGCCCGGCGACATCGGGCTGTCGATCCCCCAGAACGGTGAGCCCCGCACCCGGCTCTCGATGGGGGAGCACGCCGCCCTGACCGCGCTGGAGTGGCGGGTCGGGCGCGAGGAGCAGGACGAGCTCGCCGCCGCCTCCCACCAGCACCTCGCCGCGGCGTACGACGCGGGCTTCCTCGACGACCAGGTCACGCCGTTCCGCGGGCTGGAGCGCGACCAGAACCTGCGCCCGGACTCCTCGGTCGAGTCACTGGCCAGGCTGAAGCCGGTCTTCGGCAAGGGCGAAGGGGCCACCATGACGGCCGGCAACTCCACGCCGCTGACCGACGGTGCGTCGGCGGTGCTGCTGTCGTCGGAGGAGTGGGCCGCGGAGCACGACCTCGAGCCGCTGGCGTTCCTCGTCGACCACGAGACCGCCGCCGTCGACTTCGTGCACGGCAACGAGGGGCTGCTGATGGCTCCCGCGTACGCCGTGCCGCGGCTGCTCGCGCGCAACGGCCTCACCCTCCAGGACTTCGACTTCTACGAGATCCACGAGGCCTTCGCCTCCCAGGTGTTGGCGACGCTGAAGGCCTGGGACGACCCGGTGTTCTGCACGGAGCGGCTGGGCCTCGACTCCGTGCTGGGCGAGATCGACCGCTCGAAGCTGAACGTGCACGGCTCCTCGCTCGCCGCCGGCCACCCGTTCGCCGCGACCGGCGGCCGGATCCTCAACGTCGCCGCGAAGCTCCTCGCCGAGCGCGGCTCGGGCCGGGCGCTGATCTCGATCTGCGCCGCCGGCGGCCAGGGTGTGACGGCGATCCTGGAGCGCTGAGGGGGGCCGGCTGAGGGCCGGATCCCACTGCGGAAAACGCGGAACGGATGACGCGAGGTCCGCGCGTGTCGGCGATCTGTTCCGCGTTTTCCGTCCCCGGCGTGTCCCCGAGGATCAGCCCTGCGCCATCGCCAGGGCCGAGGTGAGCAGCAGCGCCTTGACCTGGTCGGCCTCGATCCGCCCGACCTTGGGCACTCCCGGTGACGTCTCGTCGATGACGAGGCCGACCCGGGCGAGCTGCAGGCCGCCGAGCCCCGTGGCGTAGAGGGTGTTGGCGAGCAGCACGGGGTCCTCGATCCGGAACGTCCCGGCGTCGGCGCCGGCCTCGAGGGTCGTGCGCAGGGTCGCCAGGCACGACGCGATGGCGCGCCCGAGCCGCAGCATCGCGCCCTCGGAGATCTCGTCGAACAGCTCGCTGCCGGTGCGACGCATCAGGCTGTGCGCGCAGTCGACGAACGCCGGGTGCGCGACGCCGTAGTCCACGAACGTCGAGACCAGCGCCGCGAGCTGCTGGCGCGGTGCCGTCGACCCGGCGGCTGCCTCGCCCAGCTCGGCGGCGAGCTCGTCGAGGTACCCGACCAGGGCGAGCGCGAAGAGCTCCTCCTTGCCGGTGAAGTGTCGGTAGACGATCGCGCGGTTGATGCCGACGGCGCGGGCGATGTCCTCGATCTGGGCCTCGGCCACGCCGCGCTCGTCGAAGAGGCTCCGCGTGGCCGTGAGGATCGCCGACTCCCGGGCTCGCCGGCGCGCGGCGGTGCTGGTCCGTCGTACCGGCTGGTCTGCACGGGTCGGCATGGCCGCATCGTACGACCGTGCAACTGTGAGTTGCACAACCGTGACGACGCGCCGGGGGCCACCCTGCCGACGGCTGGAGGCCGCAGCCATCGAGACTGGGGGCATGAGACTGGTGCGTTACGGCGTCATCGCCCTGCTCGCGCTCGGGCTGCTGGTCACCGGTGTCGGCTGGTACCTCGCCGCGCACCCGGGCGGGACGAGGTTCGAGTCGTGCCACTGGCAGGGTGACAGGCTCGTGCTCGGCTACACCTACGGCACGGGCGACACCGTCAGCACCATGGTCCACCCGCAGGGCGACCACGTCGTGGCCCAGCTGCAGGTCGACGAGGCCGCCGGCAACCACACCACGCAGGTGCTCACGGGGCAGGCGACGTACCCCGTGGCGGGCGGACCGCTTCCGGTGAAGTACCCGAACGGCGCCGAGCTCAACTGTCCCGTCCGCTGACGAACAGGTGCGCTGACGAACAGCTGCGCTGGGCGCGGCAGCCTCAGAGGAAGCGGGTGAGCGCGTCGATCGCCTGGGTCGGAACGGTCACGGCGACACCCTGCCCGATCGCCCGCAGGCGCCAACCCTCGCCGTCGCGGAACAGCTTCGCCATCACCAGCCCGGTGCGCGGGACGCCCTCGGTGAGGGTGAGGCGCGCCAGCTCGACGTCGTGGTCGTCGACCAGGCGGCAGTAGGCGCTATCCACCCAGTCGAGGGTGTGGCCCTGGTAGCTGCTGACCAGGAACAGGATCGTCTCGACCGGCGGGTGGACCCGGGTCAGGTCGACGGTGAGCTGCTCGTCGTCGCCCTCGCCCCGGCCGCTGATGTTGTCGCCGAGGTGGACGACGGACCCGTCGCGGGTCTCGAGGTGGTTGTAGAACGCGATGTCGAAGAGCTGACCTCCGGCGAACTGCACCGCCGTGGCGTCGAGGTCGACGTCGGCCTGTCCGCTGCCGATGAAGCCGGCGCCGGGCTCCTTGTCCCAGCCCAGGCCCATCCGGATCCGGGTCAACGGCCGGCCGTCGGCCGTCTCCAGGGCCAGCTCCTGGCCCCTGGTCAGCTCGATCACGCGACCCTCCCCTCGGTGGTGTGGCTCGAACTTACCGGTCGGGCAGCACGCAGGCGTTGAACGCGTGGTAGACGTCGGGCTTGCCCTGCCAGGTCGTCGCCGACGGGCCCAGCCGGGGCGAGAGCTCGTGCCACCAGGAGCCCGCCGCGCGGTCGATGAAGTGCTGGTCGGCGAAGCGCCACCACGCGGCGTAGAACGCAGCGAACCTCGGCTCCTCGGGTACGGCGTGCCGCAGCGCGTCGGCGGCCAGGATCGCCTCGCAGGTGACCCAGTGGAAGCGTTCGGCGACGACCGGGCGCCCGCTCCAGTCGGTGGTGTAGCAGAAGCCCTCGGCGCCGCCGCCGGTGTCGGCGACCGCCCGGTCGAAGAGGGCGACCGCACGCTCGAGCAGGGTGGGGTCGGGGGCGGTGTCGCGGGTGGCGGCGTGGACGTCGGCGAGCAGGCGAGCCCACTCGAACCCGTGACCGGGGGTGGCCCCGAAGGGGCGGAACGGGTCGCGCGGCTTGTCCTCGTTGTACGACGGCAGGGGGGTCCAGGACGCGTCGAAGTGCTCGACCAACCGCCAGCCGTGGTCGCGGGCCACGGCGGCCATGGACCTCGCGATGGAGGCGGCACGCTCGACCCAGACCGGGTCGCCGGTGACGGCCCCGGCCGCGAGGTACGCCTCGACGGTGTGCATGTTGCTGTTGGCGCCGCGGTAGGCGTCGAGGCTGGACCAGTCGCGCGACCACTCCTCGACGCAGCGGCCGGCGGCGTCGTCCCAGAACCGACGCGCGTGGACGTCGAGGGCCTCTTCGAGGAGGTCGTCGCCTCCGGCGAGGCCGGCCCGAGCGGCCGCGCTGCCGGCCAGGACCACGAAGGCGTGCTCGTAGCACGACTTGGTGTCGTCGACCGGGCCGTGGAGGCCGGCGATCCGGAACCAACCACCGTGCTCGACGTCGCGGAGGTCGTCGAGCAGGGCTCGCACCCCGTGGCTCGCCAGGTCGTCGGTGTCGGGGAAGCCCCTGCGAAGGGCCTCGGCGAAGACATAGGTCATGCGGGCGTTGATCCACAGCTCGCGGCGGTCGGCCGCGAGCAGGCGGCCGTCGTCACCGAGCCAGCCGAAGCCGCCCTCGACCCGTGCCCCGGCTGCGAACCCGAGCAGACGGACAGCCTCCGCCCGCCTCCAGCCGGCGGACCCGACCTCGCTCCCAGGCTGGCTCACAGGCTGGCTCCCAGGCTGGCTCACCGGCTGCGTCACAGGAAGGACCGCACGGTCTCGAGCGTGTCGGCCTCGTCGGCGCCCTTGTCGTCGCGGTAGCGGACGACCCGGGCGAACCGCAGGGCGAGGCCGCCGGGGTAGCGCGTGGAGCGCTGGAGGCCGTCGAAGGCGATCTCGACGACCTGCTCGGGCCGCACCTCCACGACGTAGTGGGCGCGGATCTCGCTCGGCTCGAGCGCGAGGTCGGTGAAACGCTCGGTCTGCCAGGCGAGCATCTCGTCGGTCATCCCCTTGAACGTCTTGCCCAGCATCGTGAAGGTGCCGTCGGGGTTGCGCGCGCCGAGGTGGATGTTGGACAGCCAGCCCTCGCGGCGGCCGCTGCCCCACTCGACGGCGAGGACGACGAGATCGAGGGTGTGGACCGGCTTCACCTTCACCCACCCGCTGCCACGACGTCCGGCGGCGTACCCGATCGAGAGGCTCTTGACCACGACCCCCTCGTGGCCCTGGCTGAGCGCCGCCTGCGCGAACTGCTCGGCGGCGTCGGGGGAGTCGGTGACCAGCCGCGGGACGCGGTGCTCCTCGGGCACCAGCGCGTCGAGGGCCGCCAGCCGTTCGTCGCCGGGCGCGTCGAGCAGGTCGTGGCCGTCGACGTGGAGCACGTCGAAGAAGTACGGCGTGACCGCGACGCCGCCGGTGTGGTCCGCCTGGGCCGTGCGCGAGGCGGTCTCCTGGAACGGCCTCGGGCGGCCGTCGGCGCCGAGGGCCAGCGCCTCGCCGTCGAGGACGAACTCCTGCGCCGGCAGAGACCGCGCCACCGCGACCACCTCCGGCAACCGCGCGGTGATGTCGTCGAGGCTGCGGGTCGCGACCTGCACGTCGTCGCCGCGACGGTGGACCTGGATCCGGATGCCGTCGAGCTTCACGTCGACCGCGACCCGCCCGCCGCCAGCCTTGTCCATGGCCGAGGGCACGTCGGGTGCGCTGGAGGCGAGCATCGGCAGCACCGGCCGCCCGACCTCGAGACCGACCTCGGAGAGTGCGTCCTCCCCGCCGGTCATCGCGGCGACCACGATCGGGACGGTGCCGCCTGCGAGCATGGCCGCGCGGCGTACGACGGTGAGCTTCACCCCCGAGGCGGCGGCGATGGCCTCCTGCACGAGGGCGTCGAGGGCCCCTTGACGGACGTTGCCGGTCAGCACCCCGCGCAGCCAGCGCTGCTCGTCGGCGGTCGCGCGGGCGAAGAGCGCGCGGACGCCCGACGCTCGCGCCTCCTGAGAGCCGGCGCCGGACAGCGCCGCGACGTGCTCGAGCGTGGTGTCGACGTCGAGCACGGTCAGGGTGGCCTCGAGGGCCGGGTCTGGCAGCGAGCTGACGCCGCGCCAGCCGACCCCGGTACGCCGTTGCAGCACGGTGCCGCCGAGGTACGCCGTGACCACGGTCAGCTCGTCGACGTCGGCCTGGGCCAGGCGCTCGGCGATCGCCGCGACCTTGGCCTTGCGCGACCGGGTGGCCGCGACGACGTTCGACGTCTCGACCACGTCGCGCAGCAGCATGCGGCCATCTTGCCCGAGGGCCCCGACACCTACTGGCCGATGCGGGTGCGGACCTCGTAGAGCTCGGGGAAGAACGTCAGGTCGAGGGCGCGGCGGAGGAAGTCGACGCCCGACGAGCCGCCGGTGCCCGTCTTGTGCCCGATCGTGCGCTGCACGACCTGGAGGTGGCGGAAGCGCCACTGCTGGAAGTTGTCCTCGAGGTCGACCAGCTCCTCGCAGGTCTCGTAGACGCCCCAGTGCTGCTCGGGCGCGGCGTAGACCTCGGCGAACATGTCGACCAGCGCGGCGTTCGAGACGTAGGGCTGCGACCAGTCGCGGTCGAGGCACTCCTGCGGTACGGCGTACCCCTGGCGCGCGAGGTGGGCGAGGAACTCGTCGTACAACGACGGCTGGAAGAGCAGCGTGGTCAGCGCGGCGTGGGCGTCGGGGTCGTGGGCGAAGACCTTGACCATGTCGTGGTGCTTGTTGCCGAGCAGGAACTCGACCTCGCGGTACTGGGCGGACTGGAAGCCCGACGACGTGGCCAGGAACGGCCGGATCAGCGCGTACTCCGACGGCGTCAGCGTCGCCAGCACCGACCACTGGTCGGCGAGCGTGTGCTGCACGTGCTTGACCCGGGCCAACCGCTTGAGCGCGGGAGCGAGGTCGTCGGTCGCGAGCAGCGCACGCGCCGAGCGGAGCTCGTGGACGAGCAGCTTGAGCCACAGCTCGCTGGTCTGGTGCTGGATGATGAAGAGCAGCTCGTCGTGCTGCGGAGGATGGCTCTGGGGGCGCTGGGCCGACAGCAGCCGGTCGAGCATCAGGTAGTCGCCGTACGACATCTGGCCGCTGAAGTCGCGCTCGATGCCGTCTTCGAGGTCACGCATGCGTCCACCGTAGTCGTCGCGCGGCACGCTACAGTCGCGCCGTGTCCGAGACCGCCGAGTCGCGCGCGAGGCTGCGTCGGCCCGGGCGCTGGCACCTCCGCGGCGTGGACCACGCGGGCTGGTTCACCACCGGCGTCACCTGGGACCTGCCCGACGGGATGTCGGCCCGCTGGGCCTCGCGCCGCGCCCGGCGCCGTGGCCTCGTGGAGCTCCGCGACGCGAACGGCGCCGTCCACTCCGCACGCCCCGAGCCGGCGACCGCCCACCGGCTGGCCCGGATCAACCTCGTCGCCGCGATCTCGTTCGTGCTCGGCGGCTCGCTGTTCGCGATCGGAGCGTTCCTGGCCCAGACCGGCGACGACGCCTCCCGGAACATCGACGTCGTCTACCTCGTCGGCGGCGTCTTCTTCAGCACCGGCGGCTACGCCTCCGTGCTGCAGGCCGGCAACGCACCGACGGAGATCGACCAGCAGGGGTCGCTGACCTCGGCCCGCTGGCGGTGGTGGGACCTGCGGCCCCACAACCTGGGCTGGCTCAGCGCGGCGGTGCTCTTCCTCGGCACCCTGCTCTTCGCGGTCAGCCTCGTCGCGGCGTTCGCCGCCGACCTCACGGTGCGCCAGGAGAACACCTGGATCTGGATCCCCGACATGCTGGGCTGTGTCTGCTTCCTGGTGTCCGGTCACCTGGCCGTCCTCGAGATCTGCCACGGCCGGGTCGGCATCCGGGTCCACGAGATCGGCTGGTGGATCGTGTTCGTCAACCAGGTCGGGTCGGTGCTGTTCTTCCTGGCCGGCCTCGCGGCGTACACGCAGCCGGCCACCTCGACGGCGCTCGACCTCGGTCTCGCCAACTGGGGGACCTTCCTCGGCGCCGTCTGCTTCGTCATCGGCGGAGTCGTCCAGGCCTTCGACAGCCCTGACGGGGGATGACCTAACCCAGGACGGGTGATGCCGGTCAGATCCGGTCGTGTTTGCATCGGAACCATGACTCGCGCACCGGACAGCCCCGCCCAGTCCCTCTTCGGCAACCGCTTCCTCACCGAGGCTGCTCCGTCGACCCACTTCCCCGACGGCGGCATGACCCCGGTGGAGGCGATGCGGCTGGTCGCCGAGGACCTGGCGATGGAGGGCGACCCCCAGCGCAACCTCGCGACGTTCGTGACGACGTGGATGGAGCCGGAGGCGCAGCGGATCATCGCCGAGAACCTCCACACCAACTTCATCGACCACGCGGAGTACCCGATCTCCGCCGAGATCGAGCAGCGTTGCGTGCGGATGCTCGCGGACCTCTTCCACGCTCCCGGCGAGACCACGGGCTGTCGTACCCAGGGCTCCTCCGAGGCGATCATGCTCGGCGCGCTGTCGCTGAAGTGGAAGTGGAAGGAGCGCCGGCAGGCCGCCTCGAAGTCCGTGGACCAGCCCAACCTCGTCTTCGGGGGCGACGTGCACGTGGTCTGGGAGAAGTTCTGCCGCTACTTCGACGTCGAGCCGCGGATCATCCCGCTCGCCGAGGGCAAGTACACGATCGGCCCGGACGACGTCGAGCCGCACCTCGACGAGAACACGATCGGAGTGGTCGGCGTCCTCGGTACGACGTTCACCGGGCACATGGACGACATCGTCGGGATCAACCGGCTGCTCCTCGACCTGAAGGCGGCGAAGGGCCTCGACATCCCGATGCACGTCGACGGTGCCAGCGGCGGGTTCGTCTGGCCGTTCCTCTACCCGGAGTCGCTGTGGGACTTCCAGCTCGAGCAGGTGAGGTCCATCAACGTGTCGGGCCACAAGTACGGACTGGTCTACCCCGGCATCGGTTGGCTGGTCTTCCGTGAGAAGTCCGACCTGGCCGAGGACCTCGTCTTCTACGAGAACTACCTCGGCAAGACCGACGCGACGTTCACGCTGAACTTCTCGACCGGTGCGTCGATGGTGCTGGCGCAGTACTACAACTTCGTCCGCCTGGGGCGCGACGGCTACACCTACGTCATGGAGCAGATGCAGCAGAACGCCCGGGCGCTCGCCGCCGGTCTGCGGGCCAACGGGCGCTTCGAGGTGATCGGTGACGAGCTCGAGCAGCTGCCGCTCGTGGCGTTCCGCCTCAAGGACAAGGACGCGGCCTACGACGAGTCGGACATCGCCTGGCAGCTCTCGGCCGAGCGCGGGTGGATGGTGCCGGCGTACACGCTGCCCCCGAAGGCCGAGGACGTGAAGATCATGCGGGCCCTGGTCAAGGAGACGATGAGCCGCGAGCAGGTCAACCAGCTCCTCGTCGACATCGAGGACGCCTGCAAGACGCTCGACGAGAAGGGCGGCACGACCGAGGCCGAGCGCGCGAAGGTCAAGCAGGGCTCCGGCTACTGACGGGCTCTCCGGGCCGCCTGGGGTCGCGGCGGTCGTAGTCTCCGCACATGGACACCGATGTCATCGTCGTGGGCCACGGCCTGGCCGGGCTCGCCGCAGCCGCGGAGGTCGCCGACGCCGGGCGACGCGTCATCCTCGTCGACCAGGAGGGTGAGCAGTCGCTCGGCGGCCAGGCCTTCTGGAGCCTCGGGGGCCTCTTCCTGGTCGACACCCCCGAGCAGCGCCGGATGGGCGTGAACGACAGCCACGACCTCGCCCTGTCGGACTGGATGGGCAGCGCGCAGTTCGACCGTGTGGAGGATCTCTGGCCCCAGCGCTGGGCCGAGGCGTACGTCGACTTCGCGGCCGGCGAGAAGAGGTCCTGGCTGCGTGCGATGGGTCACCGGATCTTCCCGGTGGTCGGCTGGGCCGAGCGGGGCGACGGCCGCGCCGACGGGCACGGCAACTCGGTGCCGCGGTTCCACCTGACCTGGGGGACCGGGCCCGGCGTGGTCGAGCCCTTCGAGCGACGGGTGCGCGAGCACGTGGCCAGCGGCCGCCTGAGGTTCGAGTTCCGGCACCGCGTCGACGCGCTCGCGGTCGAGGGCGGCGCGGTGACCGGCGTACGCGGGGCGGTGCTCGCGCCGGACGACGCCGAGAGGGGTCGCCCGACCACGCGCGAGGAGCTCGGCGACTTCGTGCTCGGCGCCCAGGCGGTGATCGTCTCCAGCGGCGGCATCGGCGGCAACCACGACCTGGTCCGCAAGTCCTGGCCCGCACGCCTGGGCACGCCGCCGGGCTTCATGGTCGCCGGCGTGCCGGCCCACGTCGACGGCCGGATGCTGGGCATCACCCACGAGGCCGGCGCCGAGATCATCAACGAGGACCGGATGTGGCACTACGTCGAGGGCCTGCGCAACTGGGACCCGATCTGGGACAACCACGGCATCCGGATCCTCCCGGGTCCGTCGTCGATGTGGTTCGACGCGGCCGGGCGGCGCCTGCCCCCGCCGTACCTTCCCGGCTTCGACACCCTCGGCACCCTGCGGCACCTGCGGCAGACGGGCTACGACTACTCGTGGTTCGTGCTGACCCAGAAGATCATCGAGAAGGAGTTCGCGCTCTCGGGCTCCGAGCAGAACCCCGACCTCACCGGCAAGGACGTGAAGCTGCTGCTCGGCCGGGTCGTCGGCGAGGGGGCGCCCGGGCCGGTCGAGGCGTTCAAGGAGCACGGTGAGGACTTCGTCGTGGCCGACACCCTCACCGAGCTGGTTGCAGGCATGAACCGGGTCGGCGGCCCCGACCAGGGCGGCGCCGTCATCGACGAGGACCACCTGCGCCGGCAGATCGAGGCGCGCGACCGCCAGCTCGAGAACGGCTTCTCCAAGGACGTGCAGGTCACGTTCATCCGGCAGCACCGGTCCTACCGCGGCGACAAGCTGATCCGGGTCGCCCACCCCCACCCGATCCTCGACCCGGCCAACGGCCCGCTGATCGCCGTACGGCTCAACATCTTGACCCGCAAGACCCTCGGCGGCCTCGTCACCGACCTGTCCGGGCGCTGCCTCACGTCGTCCGGCGAGCCGCTGCCGGGCCTGTACGCCGCCGGTGAGGTCAACGGCTTCGGCGGCGGCGGGATGATGGGCTACAACGCCCTCGAGGGAACCTTCCTCGGCGGCTGCCTGTTCTCCGGCCGTACGGCGGGCCGTGCCGCGGCTGCTGCGGTCGGCTGATCGTCCGTCCCACGCGCCCCAGCTTCATCATGTGAAGTGGATGAGCCGCTGCTTCTCACGTCGAATTCGACACGAGAAGTGGCGCTTCACCATGTGAACATGGTGAAGCTGCGACAGGCCGCCCCAGCCGCCCCACCCCGAGGTCGGGGGCGCCGGTTAGCGTGGGCCACGTGACGGCGGCGGAGCGGGTGTGGCGGCCCGACCGACCCGTCTCGGTGCTGGGCCTGCTCGGTCCCCACCGTCGCGGCGCGGGAGACCCGACGTTCCGGCGCCACGGTGACGACGTGTGGCGTGGCATCAGGACCCCCACCGGACCCGCCTCGCTCCGGGTCGCGACTCGATCGTCCGAGGGTGAGATCCGTGCCCAGGCCTGGGGCGACGGCGCCGACTGGGCGCTCGACCATCTCCCGGCGATGCTCGGCGCCGATGACGATCCCGCCGGCTTCCGTCCCGACCTGCATCCTCTCGTCGCCGAGGCGTGGCGGCGTCGACCCCACGTCCGCTTCGGGGCCAGCCACCGCCTGTGGGAGGCGTTCGTCCCGGCGGTCATCGAGCAGAAGGTGACCGGTCAGGAGGCCTTCGCCGGCTTCCGTCGCCTCGTGCACCGCTACGGCGAGCGCGCGCCCGGCGCGGGTCGGGAGCTGGAGCTGTGGATCCAGCCCAGCGCGGAGACGCTCCGTCGTATCCCCTCGTGGGAGTGGCTGCGGATGCACATCGACCCCGCCCGCTCACGCACCCTGGTGCGTGCCGCGTCGGTGGCCGACACCCTCGAGCGCCTCACGGCCGCCGACGCCGACCGTCGCCTCCGCACGCTCCCGGGCGTGGGCGAGTGGACCTCCGCCGAGGTGCGCTCGCGGGCGTTCGGCGACCCCGACGCGGTGAGCTTCGGTGACTACCACATCGCAAAGGACATCGGCTGGGCCGTGACCGGCACGCCGTACGACGACGACGAGCTGCGCGTCTTCCTCGAGCCGTGGCGCCCGCACCGCAACCGCACGGTGGCCCTGATCCACGGGTTCGCCGGCGGCCGACCGCGCCACGGCCCGCGGATGGCGCCCCGCACGCATCTTCCGGTCCGGCCGTGAGCCCGGACGCTAGGGTCGGTCATCCCGAGCGGCTGGAGGTGTCGTGACCGGCCTGTCCCCGCTCCGCGACGCCCATCCGGACAGTGCCCGCGCCTTCCTGCTCGAGGTCCCCGCGGAAGACCTGGTGGCAGCGATCCGTACGTCGTCCGACGACGACCTCGTGGCCCTGGTCGGCCGAGACGAGATCCGGCCCGTCGCGGTCGAGGTGATCCTCGCGCGCCTCCACGAGTACGCCGTACCGGAGCGGCTGGCGCTGCTGCACGGCGTGGTGAGGTTCGACCTCCAGCGCCGCGACCGGCTCCTCGAGCGGCACGGCCTCGAGCTCCGCGGCGGCGAGATCATGGCGCGGCCCCACCTGGGCTCCGACGAGCCGGTCGACGTGGTGCTGACCACCGACGTGCTCCGCTTCCTGCGCCTGGTCAGCGGCGAGCGTAACGCCGGCCTGGAGTACCTCGCCGGCACGCTCGACATCGAGGGCGACGCCGCCCTCGCGATCGGCCTCGGCGGCATCTTCCGCGTCCCCGGCACCGCCCAGGTCGCGATGGACCCCACCCAGCTCGACCCGGTCGACGTCGCCACCGTGCTCCGCACGGTCCCGCTGGGTCACCTGCGCGGCGTGATGGCATCGGGCTTCCGGCCGGTGGTGCTGAGCGAGATCTCGCGCCGACTGCCCGAGTTCGTCAACCAGCGCAAGGCCAAGAACGTGCACCTGACCGTGGCCTTCCGACTCCTCGGCAACCCGAGCGGCGAGATCGAGCGCTACGTCGTGCAGGTGCACGAGGGCGTCGCGACCGTCCACCGCGGCGACGAGGGGGAGCCGCGCGACGCGACCATCACCTGCCAGGGGTACGACTACCTGCGCCTGGCCACCGGCCACCTCAGCCCGGTGATGGGCGTGCTCAAGGGTGAGCTCCGGGTCAGGGGCGACAAGGGCAAGGCGCTCCAGCTCAGCTCGATCCTCGACATCCCGAGCGCGCGCTGACCTACAGCAGCGGCCGCAGCGGGTTGAGCACGAACTCGGTGAACCGCCGGTAGACGTCGCGCGCCTCCCACTCGGCGCTGGTCAGCTCGAGGGAGTTGCTCTGGTCGAGCAGGAAGATCTCTTCGAGTGACGCGGCCAGCCCGTGGTCGATGATCTCGACGTTGATCTCGTAGTTCCCGGACAGACTGAGCCGGTCGACGTTGGCGGTGCCGACGGTCGACCAGGTGCCGTCGATCGTGCAGGTCTTCGCGTGCACCATCGCGTCGCGGTAGCGCAGCAGGGTCACGCCCGAGTCGAGGAGCTGCGAGAAGTACCCGCGCGAGATCCAGTCGGCGACCACGTGGTTGGACTTGGCCGGGATCAGCAGGCGCACGTCGACGCCTCGGCGGGCGGCCATGGTCAGTGAGTCGACGAAGTCCTGGTCGGGGATGAAGTAGGCGCAGGTCATCCAGATGTTGCGGCTGGCGCGGTTGATCGCCTCGAGGTACATGGCGCGGATCGGGAACATCCACAGCCGCGGCACGTTGCGGTGGAACCGGATCGTGGGCTCCCAGGTCGACGCGGTCTCGAGCAGGAGCGGCCGCTCGCTGGCTCGGATCCGGCGGCGCCGGTTGAGGTTCCAGAAGTCGGCGAACGCGCGCTTGAGGTCCCACACTCCGGGGCCGCTGATCCGCACATGGGTGTCGCGCCACTCGGTCGCGTAGGCGTCACCGATGTTGTAGCCGCCGACGAACCCGACGGCGTCGTCGACCACGAGGATCTTGCGGTGGTCGCGCCCGTAGCGCCGCAGGTCGAACGGCCGCCACCCCGCGCCGTACACGGGGTAGCGGAGCACCTTGACCTCCGGCGGGAACCTCTTGAACGCGGGCGGGACCACGAGGTTCGCGAAGGCGTCGAAGATGCAGTACACCTCGACGCCGCGGGCCGCGGCGTCCGACAGCGCGGCCTTGAACCGCTGCCCGATCTCGTCGCCCTTCCAGATGTAGGTCTCGAACAGGATCTGCCGTTGTGCGCCGTCGATGGCGGCGATCATGGCGTCGTAGAGGTCGGTCCCGAACGTGTACGTCGTGACCTCGCCGTCGCCCACCGGCACGGTGGCCGGAGCCCCGGTCGGGAACGAGACCGCGCGCCGCTTGCCGCGCCGGCGGTAGGAGTCCACCAGCGTCATCGCGATCGCCACGAGGAACGGCGCGGAGACGACCGCCAGCACGGTCCGGCGTACGACGGTGAGCCATCGGTCGGCGGACGGTGAGGAAGCCACGCCGCCACGCTACCCAGCGGGGCTGTCGGCGGTCGCCCGTAGGCTGGTCGCATGCGACCTGTCACCGACCTGGAGCGCCGGTTGGCGCCGTTCGAGGTGGTCTCCGACTACCAGCCGAGCGGCGACCAGCCGGCCGCGATCGAGGAGATCGTGCACCGCGTGAAGGGCGGCGTCCAGGACGTCGTGCTGCTCGGTGCCACCGGCACCGGCAAGACCGCGACGGTCGCCTGGGTGGCCGAGCAGGTGCAGCGGCCGATCCTGGTGATGCAGCCGAACAAGACGCTCGCCGCGCAGTTCGCCAACGAGCTGCGCCAGCTCTTCCCCCACAACGCGATCGAGTACTTCGTCTCCTACTACGACTACTACCAGCCTGAGGCCTACGTCCCCCAGACCGACACCTACATCGAGAAGGACTCCTCGATCAACGAGGAGGTCGAGCGGCTGCGCCACTCCGCGACCAACTCGCTGCTCACCCGGCGCGACGTGATCGTGGTGTCGACGGTCTCCTGCATCTATGGTCTCGGCACCCCGCAGGAGTACGTCGACCGGATGCTCAAGCTCAAGGTCGGCGACGAGCGCGACCGCGACTCCATCCTGCGGCGGCTGGTCGAGATCCAGTACACCCGCAACGACATGACCTTCACCCGCGGCACCTTCCGGGTCCGCGGCGACACCCTCGAGATCTTCCCGGTCTACGAGGAGCACGCCGTGCGGGTGGAGTTCTTCGGCGACGAGGTCGAGCGGCTGATGACGCTCCACCCGGTGACCGGCGAGGTGATCAGCGAGGACGACGAGCTCTACGTCTTCCCCGCCACCCACTACGTCGCCGGCCCGGCGCGCATGGAGCGGGCCATCAACGGCATCGAGGCCGAGCTCGAGGACCGCTTGGCCACCTTCGAGCGGCAGGGCAAGCTGCTCGAGGCCCAGCGCCTGCGCATGCGCACGACGTACGACGTGGAGATGATGCGACAGGTCGGCTCCTGTGCCGGCATCGAGAACTACTCGATGCACATCGACGGTCGCGACCACGGCACCCCGCCGAACTGCCTGCTCGACTACTTCCCCGAGGACTTCCTGCTCGTCGTCGACGAGTCGCATGTCGCGGTGCCGCAGATCGGCGGGATGTACGAGGGCGACATGTCGCGCAAGCGCAACCTCGTCGACCACGGCTTCCGGCTGCCGAGCGCGATGGACAACCGCCCGCTGCGCTGGGAGGAGTTCCTCGAGCGGATCGGCCAGACCATCTACCTCTCGGCCACCCCGGGCAACTACGAGCTCGACAAGGTGCAGGGGGACGTCGTCGAGCAGATCATCCGGCCGACCGGCCTGGTCGACCCCGAGGTCGTGGTGAAGCCGACCAAGGGCCAGATCGACGACCTGATCCACGAGATCCGCGAGCGCACCGCGAAGAACGAGCGGGTCCTCGTCACCACGCTGACCAAGAAGATGTCGGAGGACCTGACCGACTACCTCCTCGATGCCGGCGTCCGCACCCGCTACCTCCACTCCGAGGTCGACACCCTCAAGCGGATCGAGCTCCTGCGCGACCTGCGCCTCGGCGACTACGACGTGCTGGTCGGCATCAACCTCCTGCGCGAGGGGCTCGACCTGCCCGAGGTGTCGCTGGTGTCGATCCTGGACGCCGACAAGGAAGGGTTCCTGCGCTCCGACAAGTCACTGATCCAGACCATCGGTCGCGCCGCGCGCAACGTGTCGGGCGAGGTCCACATGTACGCCGACAAGATCACCCCGTCGATGGAGTCCGCGATCGACGAGACCAACCGTCGGCGGGCCAAGCAGGTGGCCTACAACAAGGAGCGCGGCGTCGACCCGCAGCCGCTGCGGAAGAAGATCGCCGATATCACCGAGATGCTCGCCCGCGAGGACGAGAACACCCAGGAGCTGCTCGCGACCTGGGCCGGCACCGAGGCCAAGGGCCGGGCCGGAGGTGTGAAGGCTCGGCAGCCGGTGCCCGCCCTCGGCCAGCTCAACTCCGGCCAGCACGCCAAGGACCTCGCCGGCCTGCCCAGCTCGGAGCTCGCGGCACTCATCCAGGAGCTCACCGACCAGATGAAGGCCGCGGCCGCCGAGCTGCAGTTCGAGCTCGCCGCCCGCCTCCGCGACGAGATCAGCGATCTCAAGAAGGAGCTCCGTCAGATGATGGAGGCCACGAAGTAGCGCTGATGGATCCCCGACGGATGCACGCCCACTGCGCCGGCAAGCCCGGAGCCTGGCCGGACAACCCGTGGGACCACGACCACCCGGTGTTCAAGGTCGGCCCGGGGGAGCGGGGCAAGATCTTCGCGTTCCTCGGAAGTGAAGGCGTCGGGGTGAAGGCCGCGACCACCCGCGAGGTGGCGGACGAGTGGTTGCACCGCTACCCCGGCAGCGCGTCGGTCATGGCCTACATCGGCCGCTCGGGCTGGAACGACCTCGCCTTCGACGGCCGGATCCCTGACGACGAGCTGCTCGAGGCCGTCGACGAGTCCTACCGCCTGGTGGTCGAGAAGCTCCCGAGGAAGCTCCGCCCCGACGGCTGGGACGCCTGACCACCTCCCACCGCTGGCTGAGGAGGTCGCTCTGCGACCGTCTCGAAACCACCCGGCCCACGACGTGTTGATCGATCGTCCGCTCCAGAGGTGGTCGCGCACCGTCGGTCGAGCCTGTCGAGACCACGGGCCACCGTCCTGCGGCCGTCACCGGGTTTCGAGACAGGCGCTGGCGCGCCTTCCTCAACCATCAGCGGGAGGCGTCAGGCCTCTTCGGGCTTCTCGCTGTTCTCCTCGAGGATCTCGCCGGTGGTGTCGCCCGACGTCCCGGACTCGGGCTCGGCCTTCTTGGCCTCGAGCTCCTTGGCCTGGCGGCGCTGCAGCTTCTCGATCCGGCGTTCGACCATCTCCTGGCGACTGGTGAGGACGCGCAGCAGGTTGATCCCGGTCGGGATGGTCACGAAGATCGGCCAGATGAAGTAGTCGTGGCCGGTGAGGTACCAGATCGCCCAGACGATCAGGTTCGGGATCAGGAACCCGAAGAAGGCCTCGCGGCGCTCGCCGGCGTAGTGGATCTCCGCCGCTCGTCGCAGGTCGGACGGCGTGTCCGGCGTGAACCTGGCCGGTACGGCGTCGGCGGTGAGGTCGCGGATCGGCGGCAACAGCTCGGCGTAGGTCTTGGCGGCGGTCACCGCCGCCGTGCGCTCGTCGAGCTCCTCACGATCGAGCCGCCCCTCGGCGTACGCCGCAGCCAGCACGTCGTGGACGACGGCCCGGTCGCGGTCGGAGGCGCGCATCGCCGCGTACGCGGGGTCGCGAGGGTCGTGCTCGAACTCGCGCCAGACGCTCCCCGTGGTCACCGGGTCATCGTAGGACCGCCGCGGGCGGTCACGGCCTCGGCCCAGGCGGCGCGGGTGATCCGGGCGATCCCGGCCTCGCGCTCGGCGGGCAGCCCGGGCGCGGTGACCAGCACCGCGATCCCGACCGGTGGCAGCCCGGCCCCCCGCACCAGGGCCACGTCGTGGTTGACCCCGTCGATCCAGCCCGTCTTGTTGCCGACGACGACGTCGGGTGGCAGACCAGCCGGGATCCCGTCTCGGTAGGACTGGGCGAGGAGGGTGCGCTCGCAGGCGGCCGTGGCATCGGGGCCGGCGAGCCGGCCTTCCGCCAGCGCCACCATCAGCCGGGCCAGGTCGTCGGCGGTCACCACGTTGTCGGTGCCGGCGTCGCGGGCGGCGTAGTCCTCGATCCCGCGCACCACCTGGGTCCGCTCGGAGCACCCGGCCTCCGACAGCACGGCGGCCACCTCGGCGAGCCCGACGTTCTCGAGCACCAGGTTGGTGGCGAGGTTGCCGGAGACGGTGACCATCCGCTCGACCAGCTCGCGCAGCGGAACGTCGTGCCCGATCGCCGCCCAGGTCGTGGGATCGGAGTCCTCGCGCTCGTCCACCCGGAAGCGCACCCCGGGCACCACGGAGGCGACGTCGTCGTGAACGGTCACAGGGCGGTCGAGGTCGAGCTCGCCGCGCTCTGCCCGCCGGTGGGCAGCCACCAGGATCGGCAGCTTCATCGTGCTGGCGGAGTAGTGCTGGGCGTCCGGCTCGACTGCCACGCGTGCGACTTCCTCGCCGGCGACTCGGACGGCGATCGAGACCGTCCCCGACCCACGGCGTACGGCGTCGACAGCGGTGGCGAGGTTCTCGGTCATGGGTTCTCCGGGCGTCGTCGTACGACGGTCAGCGCGACCATCCGGGCCACTACGAAGGCGATGTAGAAGACACCGGTCACCTGCTCGACCATCGACAGCGACCGCGCATGGGCGAGCACGGGGGTGATGTCGGAGAGGCCGGTGCTGGTCAGCGTGGTGAACGAGAGGAACAACAGCTCGAACCAGCTCTGGTCGACGTTGCCCGCGGCGTTCGCGAACGAGCCGGGCCAGATCACCTGCGCACCGGAGTAGACGTAGGCGAAGCCCCAGGCCACCACCGTGAACGCCGCCGCGACGGCGTAGATCTCGTCGGAGGTCACCCGCTCGTCGGCGAAGACGTAGCGGATCATCCCGTAGGAGATGTAGAGGTAGAGCGGTGCGTGCAGCGCCGCCGAGATCAGCACGATCGAGTCGTGGCTCGGGTAGATCGCCTCGAGCACCGTGAACACCATCGCCGGCACACCGACCACCAGCGCGACCCAGGTGAGGGCCGGCGTACGGCGGACGGCCCACAGCGCGGCCGCGACCACGATCAACCCGGCCACGCCCACCCCGGCCCGACCGAAGGCCGACTCGTCGAGGAAGGGGTAGGCGAGGATCGAGAACAGCTGCGCGGCGAGGAGCACGGCGGACGGATTGCGCCGCAGGGCGCCCACCATCGAGCCGGCCCGCGGAGAGACCGAGACGTCGCTGACTGTCACAGGGGCATCGTAGGGAACACGCACCGCCCGGCGCGGCACGCGAGGCCCCTCGCACCGTACGATGCGCGGGCGAGGACCGGTCGAGCCTGGGAGGGACACACCGTGAGGGTGGCGTCGTGACCGCTGCGCACCGGTGGCTGGCCGCCCTCGTCGTGCTCCTCCTGCTCCTCGCGGTCCTGGGAGCGGCGCTGGTGGTGCGCACCCACGGCGACCGGGCCGACGCGCAGACGCGCCAGGAGCGGTACGGCGATGTGTTGGCCGCGGCGGATGCGGAGGCCACGGCGTTCGTGAACCTGCGCTACGACCGGGCCGACGAGGGGATCCGCGCGGTGGCCTCGGGTGCCACCGGAGAGTTCCGCACCCACTACGAGAGCTCCTCGCGCCGGCTCGCCACGGCCCTGGCCGAGCAGCGGTCGGTGCTGAGCGGCCACGTCGTGTCGTCCGGCGTCACCGCCGTGGCGCCCGACCGCGCCACCGTGATCGTGGCGACCAGCGGCACCGTCTCCAACCGACGCACCGGCGGCCGGGAGGTCCCGCGTCACTACCGGCTCCGGCTCACCCTGCGCCACGTCGATGGCCGCTGGCTCACCTCCGACATCTCCTTCGTGGGGGATGCCCGATGAGAAGGCGGTCCACCCAGGCGCTCACGGCTTGCGCCCTCGTGCTGGCCGCCCTGCTGGCCGCCGAGGCGTGGTACCTGTGGGGCGTCGACGACCCGTCGCCGTCGGCTGCCCGGCCCGTGGTGGTCGGCGACATCGAGGCGCAGAGCGTGGTCGAGACCGCCGCGCAGGACGCCGCCGCCATCTTCACCGTCTCGTGGGACGACTACGACGGCCACCTCGACCGCGCGACCGCCCTGATGACCGACACCTTCGCGGCCGCCTACCGGACGACCGCCGCGCCGGTGAAGGCCCAGGTGGTCTCCTCTCGCACTCGGACGACGACGCGCGTGGCGTCGTCCGGCGTGGTGCGCGCCTCACCGGACCAGGTGCAGGCGCTGCTCTTCCTCGACCAGCGGGTCGTCGCCGGCACCGGCCCGCCGTCGTACAACGCACGCCGTGCGCTGGTGACGATGGTGCGAACGGACCGCGGCTGGCTCGTCGGCAACGTGCAGACTGGGTGACCCACTCCGGAAAGGGAGCGACGTGGCACAACTCGAGACAGACCTGGCGATCATCGGGGCTGGGCCCACCGGCCTGTACGCCGCCTACTACGCCGGGTTCCGCGGGCTGCGGGTCGCGATGATCGACTCCCTGCCGGAGCTCGGTGGGCAGATCACCGCGATGTATCCCGAGAAGCAGATCCTCGACGTCGCCGGCTTCCCGACGATCAAGGGTCGCGACCTGGTCGAGGGCCTCGTCGAGCAGGCCAACACCGCCGAGCCCGACTACCTCCTCGACCGCACCGCGGTCGGCCTGGCCCACACCGACGACGACGTCACGGTCACCCTCGACGACGGCACCGAGGTGCGGGCCAAGGCGCTGCTGGTCACGGCGGGGATCGGCAAGTTCAGCCCCCGGCCGCTGCCGGCGGGGGAGGGCTGGCTCGGCCGCGGCATGGAGTTCTTCGTGCCCAGCTTCGCGCCGTACGCCGGCAAGGACGTCGTCATCGTCGGCGGCGGCGACTCGGCGTTCGACTGGGCGATCCACCTCGAGCCGGTGGCCACCTCGATCACCCTCGTGCATCGCCGCGACGCGTTCCGGGCCCACGAGCGGACCGTGCAGGCGGTGCGCGACTCCAGCGTCGAGATCGTCACCAAGGCCCAGGTCACCGGGCTCTTCGGCGAACCGACCGTGGCGGAGGTGGAGATCAGCGTCGACGGTCAGGATCCGGTACGACGTCCCGCACAGGCCGTGGTCGCGGCCCTCGGCTTCATCGCCGACCTGGGCCCGCTCCAGCACTGGGGGATCGAGGTCGAGAAGCGGCACGTCGTGGTCAACGCCGCCATGCGCACGAACCTGACGCGGGTCTTCGCGGCCGGCGACATCACCGAGTATCCCGGCAAGGTCCGGCTGATCGCCGTCGGCTTCGGCGAGGCCGCGACCGCGGTCAACAACGCCGCCGTGGTGATCGACCCGTCGGCCCACGTCTTCCCCGGCCACTCCAGCGAGGGCACGTAGCCGTCCGGTCACGGCGGGGTGCGAGACGGGTGCCGGGGCGCCCTCCTCGACCATCGGTGAGAGTCCCCGGTTAGGGTCGGCGTACCGGTCGGTAGCATCGCGCGCCGTCCGATCCGGACCGGAAGGCGGAGCCCGTGCGCGTCGCACTGCTGTCGTACCGCAGCAAGCCTCATTGCGGTGGCCAGGGCGTCTACGTCCGCCACCTCAGCCGCGAGCTGGTGCGCCTGGGTCACGAGGTCGAGGTGTTCTCGGGCCAGCCCTACCCCGAGCTCGACGAGGGTGTCCGGCTGACCCGCGTGCCGAGCCTCGACCTCTACCGCGAACCCGACCCGTTCCGCACTCCGCGACCCTCCGAGCTGCGCGACCTCGTCGACGTCGAGGAGGTGCTGACGATGTGGACGGCGGGCTTCCCCGAGCCCCGCACCTTCAGCCGCCGGGTCGTCAAGCTGCTGCGTGCACGTGCCCACGAGTTCGACGTCGTCCATGACAACCAGACGCTGGGGTCGCCGCTGCTGGGCCTCGAGGAGGCGACGGGGCTTCCGCTGGTGGCGTCGGTGCACCACCCGATCAGCATCGACCGGCGGATCGACCTAGCCTCCGCGCCGACCTGGCACAAACGGCTGACCCTGCGGCGCTGGTACGGCTTCGTCCGGATGCAGGCTCGCGTCGCACGCGCCATGCGGATGGTGCTGACGCCGTCGGAGTCCTCGCGCACCGACGTGGTCCGTGAGTTCGGCGTCGACGCGGCGCGCGCCCGGGTGGTGCTGCTCGGCGTCGACGAGGGATTCGTCCCTCCGACGGAGCCTCGGGTGCCCGGCCGGATCCTGGCCATGGCCAGCGCCGATGCGCCGATGAAGGGGATCGCGACCCTGCTCGAGGCGTTCGCCAAGCTCCGCACCGAGCGGCCCGAGCTCGAGCTGGTCCTGGTCACCAAGCCGGTCGCCGGCAGCCGCACCGAGCGGCTCCTCGACGAGCTCGCGATCCGCGACCACGTGCGCTTCGTGCACGGTGTCGGCGACGCCGAGCTGGTCGCGCTCATGGGCTCGGCCGAGATCGCCTGCGTGCCCAGCCTCTACGAGGGGTTCTCACTGCCGACCGCGGAGCTGATGGCCACCGCGACTCCGCTCGTCGTCTCGCGGGCCGGGGCGATCCCCGAGGTGGTCGGGCCGGACGGGCTCTGCGCCGACCTCGTCACGCCGGGCGACGTGGCCGAGCTGGTGGCGGCCGTCGACGCGCTGCTCGACGACCCCGATCGCCGTGCCCGCTACGGCGCGGCCGGCCGCCGCCGGGTCGAGGAGCTGTTCAGCTGGCGTGCCGTCGCGGCCGCCACCGCCGCGGCGTACCAGGATGCCGTCGCCGACTTCCGCGAGGAGAGCCCGTGCTGACCGTCGACTTCGACCGCCTCGGGCTCCGTCCGGGCGACCGCGTCCTCGACCTGGGATGCGGTGCCGGGCGGCACGCCTTCGAGATGTACCGGCGCGGTGCCGACGTCGTCGCCTTCGACCAGGACGCCGACGAGCTGTCGCGGGTGCGCGAGATGTTCGTGGCGATGGCCGAGGCCGGCGAGGTCCCCGACGGGGCGGAGGCGGACGTCAAGGAGGGCGACGCGCTCTCGCTGCCGTTCGGCGACGGCGAGTTCGACCGGGTCGTCGCCGCCGAGATCCTCGAGCACGTGCCGGCCGACATCCAGGCCCTCGGCGAGCTGGTCCGCGTGCTGCGACCGGGCGGCACGATCGCCCTCACCGTGCCGCGCTGGCTGCCGGAGGTGGTCTGCTGGAAGCTCTCCGACGACTACCACAGCAACCCGGGCGGCCACATCCGCATCTACTCCGACGCCGAGCTGGTGACGAAGGCCGTCAACGCCGGTCTGGTCTACGACGGGCGCCACTACGCCCACGCCCTCCACGCGCCGTACTGGTGGATCAAGTGCGCGGTCGGCGTCGAGAACGACCGGCACCCGCTCGCCCGGGCATACCACCGCCTGCTGGTGTGGGACATCATGAAGGCGCCGCGCACGACCCGTTGGGCCGAGAAGGCCCTCAACCCGGTGATCGGCAAGAGCCTGGTGGTCTACCTGCACAAGCCCGTTGACGAGCAGGTCTCCGATGCGTCCTGAGCCGCTCACCCCTGCCCAGGTGGCGGAGTCCGGCCGCGCGATCGAAGCCGTGCAGGAGCCCGACGGTGCCATCCCGTGGACCGTCGGCGGGCACGCCGACGCCTGGAACCACGTCGAGGCGGCGATGGCCCTGCTCGTGGCCGGGCGTCACGAGGCCGTCGACCACGCCTGGGCCTGGGTACGACGTACCCAGCGGCACGACGGGTCCTGGCCGCTCAAGAGCGTCGGCGGAGTCGTCGAGGACGCCAGCGGCGAGACCAACATGGCGGCCTACGTCGCGGTCGGCGTGTGGCACCACTGGTTGGTACGCCGTGACGAGCGCTTCGTCGCCCGGATGTGGCCGACGGTCCGGGGCGCCCTCGACTTCGCGTGCTCGCTCCAGCTGCCCTTCGGCGGCATCGCCTGGTCGCAGGAGTGGTCGGACGACGGCCCCGCCCGGGTCAACCGCGACGGCCTGCTGGCCGGGTCGTCGAGCATCCACCACGCGCTGCGCGCCGGCCTCACCCTCGCCGAGCTCCTCGACGACCCGCAGCCCGAGTGGGAGCTGGCTGCCGGTCGCCTCGGCCACGCCCTGCGCGACCACCGCGACCGGTTCCTGGACAAGTCGACCTTCTCGATGGACTGGTACTACCCGGTCCTCGGCGGTGCCGTCCGGGGCGACGCCGGCCGCGCCCTCATCGAGAGCCGCTGGCACGACTTCGTGGTGCCCGGCCTCGGCGTGCGCTGCGTCGACACCGACCCGTGGGTGACCGGCGCCGAGTCGTGCGAGCTCGTGCTCGCCCTCGACGCGCTCGGCGACCGCGAGCGCGCACTGCGCCTGTTCGCCGCCGTCCAGCACCTGCGCAACGACGACGGCGGCTACTGGACCGGCTACGTCTACCCCGACGAGGTGCACTGGCCGGCCGAGCACACGACGTTCACGACGGCCGCGGTGCTGCTCGCCCACGACGCGCTCGCCGGGCAGACCCCGGGGGCCGACGTCGTCCGCGGGGCCGGACTGGTGGCCGATCCCGTGCCGCTCGCCCTCGAGTGCGGGTGTGCGTCAGCCGACGCTCTCGCCGGCCGCGCCTGACACCCGTCGCAGCACCCGCAACGAACCGGCCACGTCGGCCTCGGTGAAGGCACCGGAGTCCAGGGCGCGCAGGTAGATGTCGTACGGCGGGCGGCCGCCGTCGGCGGGATCCGGGAACACGTCGTGGATCGCCAGCAGCCCGTCGCGCATCACCCAGCGCGCCCAGCCGTGGTAGTCGGCGTGTGCAGGCTCGTTGCCGTGCCCGCCGTCGATGAAGAGCAGTGAGAGCGGCGTCCGCCAGTGCGCAGCCACGGTGGCGGAGGCTCCGACGACGCCGACCACGACGTCCGCGAGCCCGGCCCCCTCGACCGCACGCCGGAAGAAGGGCAGCGTGTCCATCCGGCCGGTCACGGGGTCGACGAGCGTGGGGTCGTGGTGCTCCCAGCCCGCTTGGTTCTCCTCCGACCCGTGGTGGTGGTCGACGGTGAAGACCACGCCGCCGACCTCACGGGCAGCGGCACCGAGGTAGAGCGCCGACTTGCCGCAGTAGGTGCCGATCTCGAGGGCCGGCCCGTGGGGGAGCCGCTCGCGCGCATGGCGGTGCAGGGCGAGCCCCTCGTCCTCCGGCATGAAGCCCTTGGCGTCGCGCGCCCGGGCCAGCAGGGCGTCGGAGTCGGCGGGGCTCACCGTCGCGCGCGATGCCACTCGAGGTAGCGCTCGACGGCCCGTACGACGTGCTCGGAGCGGATCGACGGGAAGATGTCGAAGGCGTGCTGCGTGCCCGGGAACTCCGCGTAGGCCACGCTGTTCTTCGAGGTCTCGCGGAGCGCACTGACGAAGAGCCTGGCCTGCTCGACGGCCACCAGCGAGTCGTGGTCGCCGTGCAGCACGAAGAAGTCAGGGGCGTCGGGCGTGATCCGCAGGATCGGTGACCCGTGCTCGAAGACCTCGGGGTCGTCGTCCCAGGTCCGCTGCACGATCTTGGGTGCGAGGTAGCGGTCACGCATCAGGAGGGCGTTGGTGAGCCCGGTCGCGCCGGCGAAGTCGTAGACGCCGTAGAACGTCACGGCCGCCTGCACCCGGGTGTCCGCGCCCTCGAAGCCGGGCTGGTACTCCGGGTCGTTGGGCGTCAGCGCGGCCAGGGCGGCCAGGTGGCCACCGGCGGAGCCGCCGGTGATCACGACGTACGACGGGTCGCCGCCGTACTCCTCGATGTGCTCCTTGACCCACGCGACCGCCTTCTTCACGTCGACGATCTGGGCCGGGAAGGCGTCGCGCGGCGCCAGCCGGTAGTTGATGGCGACGCAGACCCAGCCGCGCTCGGCCATCCGCTGCATGAGGGGGATGCCCTGATCGTCCTTGGAGCCGAGCGTCCAGCCGCCGCCGTGCACCTGGACCAGCACCGGCGCACCGACCACCTCGCGGCCCAGCGGGCGGTAGATGTCGAGCAGGCCACGCTTCCCGGCGTCGCTGTAGCAGACGTTCTTGTCGACCCGGACGTGCGGGTTGCGACGGCCGAAGGGGTTGAAGAGCTTGCGCCACGGGGTCGCCAGGTCGACGGTGGTCGGGCGATCGCCCGGCCGGTCGACGTACTCCTCGCCGAGGCTGTCGACCAGCGACTGCTCGGCGAGCACCTGCACCTGACGGCTCTGCCGCACCAGGTGGGCCAGTCCGGCCGTGCTCGCAGCGGCGAGCACCAGCCCGAGCCTGCTGCGCTTGCCGCGGGCCAGGTGGGCGGCGGTGTCAGCCGTGGTCAGCGCGAGGATCTGGGGCGCGAGCTCACCGGTCGGCCAGCCGAGCACGAAGGACCACAACCCGACCCGCATGTTGCTCGTGGGCGGCGGACGCAGCGCGTTCGCCGTGAGGGCGGCGGTGACCAGCTGACGTCGGAGGTAGGACACCCGGCCGATGCTACTGAGGGGTCACCGGAGCCGGGCAGGGAGCCGGGTGAGGGTGAGGTCGCGCGCCTCGGCGTATCGCATCCGCACGTCGTCCCCGGTGTCCGTCTGCGGCAGGGTTCGGATCGCACCGGAGACCTCCCAGGCCGGGAGGCCGGACGCCGGGTCGAGCACCCAGGCCGCCTGACGCGCGGCTCCCAGGGCGACGTACTCCTCGGCGGGGGGCACGTCGATCGGCACGCCGAGCACCTCGGACCCGATCTGCCGGACCGCGGGTGAGGCGGCGGCGCCACCGACCAGCAGCACCCGGTCGACGATCGCGCCCTGCGCGCGGAGCGCGGCCAGCCCGTCGGCCAGCCCGCACCACAGCCCCTCGACTGCGGCGCGTGCCAGGTTCGCGGGGGTGGTGCCGGCCAGGGTCAGTCCCAGGAAGGACCCGGTCGCGTCCGGCCGATCGGGCGTGCGCTCGCCCTGCAGGTAGGGGACGAGCACGACCCCGTCAGCACCCGGGGGTGCGGACAGGGCGAGATCGCTGAGACCGGCGTGGTCGACGCCGAGCAGGCCCGCGCTGACGTCGAGCACCTGCGCCGCGTTCAGGGTCGCCACGAGGGGAAGGAAGTGGCCGGACGCATCCGCGAACCCGGCCACCGCGCCCGTGCTGTCGGCCGCCGGCACGAGCGACACGGCCGTGACCACACCGGAGGTTCCGAGGGAGACGACGACATCGCCGGGCGAGGCGCCCAGCCCGAGGGCCGCTCCGGCGTTGTCACCACATCCGGGCCCGAGCACCCACTCGGCGCCGGCGCCGGCGCCGACGGTCTCGTCGGGGGCCGCCACGCGCGGTGTGCGGGCCGGGTGCCCGAGCGCGCGAACGACGAGGTCGGGGAGGTAGGCGCCGGTGGCGGAGGACCAGTACCCGGTGCCACTGACGTCACTGCGGTCGGTCACGATCTCGGCCGGAGACCCGGCCAGCCGCCAGGTCAACCAGTCGTGCGGCAGGCACACCGTGGACGTGCGGGCAGCGTGGTCTGGCTCGTGCTCGGCGAGCCAGCGCAGCTTGGTGATGGTGAACGACGCCACGGGAACCAGGCCCACCTCGCGTGCCCAGACCTCCGGACCGCCGAGCTCGGCGGTCAGGTCGGTCGCGGCCGTCGCCGACCGGGTGTCGTTCCAGAGCAGGGCTGGGCGTACCACCCGTCCCTCATCGTCCAGGGCGACCATGCCGTGCTGCTGGCCTCCCACCGACACCGCCGCGACGTCGTCGAGGCCCCCGCAGTCGGCCACGGCCTCACGCAGGGCCGACCACCAGTGGTCGGGGTGCACCTCCGTGCCCTCGGGGTGCCGCGCACGGCCCCGCCGGACGACCGCGCCGGTGTCGGCGTCGACCACCAGCACCTTGCACGACTGGGTGGAGGAGTCGATCCCTGCCACCAGCGGCACGGTCAGCCCCGCACGCCGTAGAGGTGCTCGAGCGCCAGCTGGTCGAGCGCCTCGAAGGCCATGCCGCGCGCGGCCGCTGCGTCGGGGTCGAACGACTCGGCGCGCAGGTCCTTCAGGGTCTCGCCGGCCGCGACGGTGGCGACGGACAGCTCGTCGACCCGAGCAGCCTGCAACGCCCGCTGCACCTCCGGATCGGCCCGGAAGGCCCGCGACTTCTCGCGCAGGATCAGGTAGTTCCTGATGCACCCCTCGGCCGACGCCCAGACCCCGGCGTCGTCCTCGGTGCGGGGAGGCTTGAAGTCGAAGTGGCGGGGACCGTCGTAGCCGCCCGACTCGAGGATGTCGACGGTCCAGAACGCCCCGCGCACGTTGCCCGCGCCGAACCGCAGGTCCTGGTCGAAGCGCGGCCCGTGCTGGCCGTTGAGGTCGACGTGGTACAGCTTGCCGTGCCACAGCGCCTGAGCCAGGCTGTGGGAGAAGTTGAGCCCGGCCATCTCCTCGTGCCCGACCTCGGGGTTGACCCCCACCAGCTCGGGGTGGTCCAGCTCGTTGATGAAGGCGAGGGCGTTGCCGACCGTCGGCAGCAGGATGTCGCCGCGTGGCTCGTTGGGCTTGGGCTCGATGGCGAACCGGAGGTCGTAGCCCTGGTCCAGCACGTACTGTCCCAGCACGTTGAACGCCTCGGCGTACCGGTCGAGCGCAGCACGCACGTCCTTGCTGGCGCCTGACTCCGCGCCCTCGCGACCGCCCCAGGCGACGAAGACCTTGGCACCGAGGGAGACTGCCAGGTCGATGTTGTCGGCGGCCTTGCGCAGCGCGAAGCGCCGCACGTCGCGGTCGTTGTTCGTGAAGCCGCCATCGCGGAAGACGGGGTGGGAGAACAGGTTCGTGGTGACCATCGGGACGCCGAGGCCGGTCTCGTCGAGGGCACGGCGCAGCGAGGTGAGCGCGGCTTCCTTCTCCCCGTCGCCGGCGTCGAAGGCGAACACGTCGTTGTCGTGGAACGAGATGCCGTAGGCCCCCAGCTCGGCGAGGTGGTGGACGGCGTACGCCGGGTCCATCGGTGGGCGGATCGCGCCACCGAACACATCCACCCCCTGCCAACCGACCGTCCAGAGGCCGAAAGAGAATTTGTCGTCGGGCGTCGGGGTCAGGTCCGGCATGCGCTTCCTCTCGATCAAGGATCGGTGTCGTTGACGGGTTCGTCACCAAATCGTGACCAATTTATCCCGCATTCCAACAAACTCGCCGTTCTAGGGGGTTGGCAGGCCAACCCTAGCCGGTTAAGTTGTGGCCGACAACATACGGCGTGAAGGTGGTCACAAGCAGGTGTGACCGCAGAAGGCACGTCCGAGCAGGAAAAGAGGGAAAGTCGATGGCAACATCGAAGTGGGCAAGCCTCGCAGCCGTGGGAGCACTGTGCACCCTTGCGCTGACGGCCTGCGGCGGCAGCGACAGCAGCAACGCCAGCGCAGGGTCGTCGGGCGGTTCATCCAAGGGAACCGTCGGCGTGATCCTTCCCGACGCGACGACGTCGCCGCGCTGGGAGAACAACGACCGGCCCAGCCTGACCGCAGCGTTCAAGGCCGCCGGAGTGGGCTCGGACATCCAGAACGCCGGTGGTGACACCGCCAAGTTCGGCACGATCTGCGACTCGATGATCAACGAGGGCGTCAAGGTCCTCATGATCGTCAACCTCGACCCCGACTCGGGTGCGGCCTGCCTGAAGAAGGCCACCGCGGCCGGAATCAGCAGCATCGACTACGACCGGCTCACGCCGGGCGGCGGCGCCTCCTACTACGTGTCCTTTGACAACGTGAAGGTCGGCGAGCTGATGGGTCAGGGACTGGAGAAGTGCCTGACGGCCGATGGCAAGAAGACCGCCAACATCATCTACATCAACGGCGCCGAGACCGACAACAACGCGTCCCTGTTCAAGGAGGGCTACGCCAAGGCGCTCAAGCCGAAGCTCGACTCGGGCGACTACAAGCTGGTCGGTGACGTCTCCGGTGAGTGGGACGCCAACAAGGCCGCCAACGCCTTCGACGGTCTCTACAGCAAGAACAACGGCAAGATCGACGGCATCGTCTCCGCCAACGACACGATGGCCGGCGGCATCATCGCCCGGCTCAAGGCCAACGGCCTCGCCGGCAAGGTCCCGATCACGGGGCAGGACGCCAGCGTCGGGGGTCTGCAGCAGATCATGGCCGGCAACCAGTGCATGACCGTCTACAAGAACACCGACCTCGAGGCCTCCTTGGCCTCGAAGCTCGCGATCGACATCATCAACGGTGACAAGGCCGGCGCTGACGCGCTGGCGACCGGGTCGGTCACCGACCCGACCACCAAGCAGCCCGTGAAGTCGGCTCTGGCCACACCTGAGTCGATCACCAAGGCGAACATCAAGAAGCCCTTCGACGACGGGTTCGTCAAGGCCTCCGATGTCTGCACCGGGCCGTACGCCAAGCTCTGTCAGCAGGCTGGCATCAGCTGATCCTGCACACGAGGGTGTCGGCCTCCGGGCCGGCACCCTCGTGAGCCTTTCCACTGCAGCCTGCCCAGAGCCGGGAGGTCTCGACCACATGACTGCCACTGACACCGAGCATCCGCTCACCGCCACCGGAGGTCCGCTGCTGAGCCTGCGCGGAATCGAGAAGAGCTTCGGCGCCGTCCACGTGCTACGCGGCGTCGATTTCGACATCTTCCCCGGCCAGGTCACCGCGCTCGTCGGCGACAACGGCGCGGGCAAGAGCACCCTGATCAAGGGGGTGGCCGGCATCCACGCCTTCGACAAGGGTGAGTACTTCTTCGAGGGCCAGCCGGTCACCGTGCACAGCCCCCGTGACGCCAACGCCCTCGGGATCGAGGTCGTCTACCAGGACCTCGCGCTCTGCGACAACCTCGACGTCGTCCACAACATGTTCCTCGGCCGCGAGCAGAAGAAGTACGGCCTGCTCGACGAGCCGGTGATGGAGACCAAGGCTCGCACCACGCTCGACGGGCTCTCGGTGCGCACCCTGCAGTCCGTCCGGACACCGGTCGCATCCCTGTCCGGTGGCCAACGGCAGACCGTGGCCATTGCCCGCGCCGTGCTGTGGAACTCCAAGGTCGTCATCCTCGACGAGCCGACCGCCGCGCTCGGCGTCGCCCAGACCGAGCAGGTCCTGGCGCTGGTACGCCGCCTCGCCGACCGCGGCCTCGGCGTCGCCCTGATCAGCCACAACCTCAACGACGTCTTCCAGGTCGCCGACGAGATCGCGGTGCTCTACCTCGGCGAGATGGTCGCGCAGGTATCGACCGCCGACGTCACCAACAGCCAGGTCGTCGAGCTGATCACGACCGGACGCGCCACTGGCTACGAACCGACCACGAAGGGGGCCGACGCATGAGCACCACGTCCCAGGACGAGCAGCCCGTGGTCCGCGAGGGCGAGCAGCCCGTCGTCCGCCAATCCCTCAAGGGCACCTTCGACGACTATGTCATTCGGCTCCGCGGTGGCGACGTCGGAGCTCTGCCGGCCATCGCCGGCCTCATCGTGCTGGTGCTCGTGTTCACCGTCCTCTCCGGTTCGGCCTTCACCAACGCGTTCAACTTCGCGAACCTGATCCTGCAGGGGTCGGCGATCGCGGTGTTCGCGATGGGCCTGGTCTTCGTGCTGTTGCTGGGCGAGATCGACCTGTCGGCCGGCTACACGGGTGGTGTCACCGCCGGCGTGCTCGGCATCTTGATGACCAACCACGGCTGGCCCTGGGTGCCCGCCCTGATCGTCGCGCTGCTCTGCGGCACGGCGATCGGTCTGAGCATCGGCCTCCTGGTCGCGCGGCTGGGCGTGCCGTCGTTCGTGGTGACCCTGGCCTACTTCCTGGCCCTGCAGGGTGTCCTCCTCATCGAGACCGGGGCCGGCGGCACGATCGCCTATCGGAACAACGCGATCCTCGCGATCATGAACAAGAACATGCCGGTGTGGCTGGGCTGGGTGTTCGCGGTGTTGGTGGTCGTCGCCTATGCCGGACTGTCGCTGCGGCGGCAGATCTCGAGGGCCGGAGCCGGACTCCCGACCCCGCCTCTGATCGTCTGGGCTCTGAAGTCGGTCACCATGGCCGTCCTCCTGCTGGGCGCCACGGCGTACCTCTCCCAGGAGCGCAGCCGCAACGTGTTCCTGGCCTCCCTCAAGGGCGTCCCGATCGTGGTGCCCATCGTCGGCGCCCTGCTGGTGTTGCTCACCTTCCTCCTCACCCGCACGGCCTGGGGTCGCCATGTCTACGCGGTCGGTGGGAACGCCGAGGCGGCCCGACGCGCTGGCATCAGCGTCTCCTGGGTGCGCATCTCGTGCTTCATGATGTGCTCGACGCTGGCCACCGTCGGTGGCGTCCTGCTGGCCAGCAGGACGAACTCGGTGAACCCGCAGACCGGTGGTGCCGAGACGCTGCTCTACGCGGTCGGTGCCGCTGTCATCGGCGGGACCAGCCTCTTCGGTGGCAAGGGTCGTCCGCTGGACGGGCTGCTCGGCGCCGCCGTGATCGCGGTGATCATCAACGGGATGACCCTCCAGGGACAGTCGCAGGGGCGCGTCTACATCATCACCGGAGCGGTCCTCCTGCTCGCGGCCTCGGTCGACGCGATCAGCCGGCGCCGGGCCTCGGCCTCGGGGCGGGTCTGACCCCGAGCCCGGGAGCTCGCTCATGCCGACCAAGACGGGGATCAGTCACGAGGAGCTGAGACGCGTCAACACGAGCGCCCTGCTCACCTGGGTGCACCATCACGGGGCGACGACGCGCGCCCGGTTGACCCAGGAGCTGGGGCTGAACCGGAGCACGATCGGCGACCTCACCTCGTTGCTCGAGGACATCGGGCTGGTGGAGGAGCTCCAGCCCGACCAGCTGACGGTCGAGGTCGAGCGCACCCGGCGATCGGGACGCCCCTCGCTGGTGGTCTCGCCGCGCGCCGACGTGGGCGTGCTGGCGGTGATGCTCGACGTGGATCGGATCGTGGTCGGCATCGTGGGTCTGGGTGGCGAGATGCACCACCGTCGCGAACGGCTCCACCAGCCGGGCACCCACGAGGTCGGACCGGTGGTCGACTCGGCTGCCCAGATGTGCCGCGAGGTGCTCAGTGCGATGCCCGAGATGGCGATGCTCGGCGTCGGCGTGTCGGTGCCTGGACTGGTCCGCTCGGCGGACGGCCTCGTGCACTTCGCCCCCAACCTGGGGTGGACCGACGTCCAGTTCGTCGACCTGCTCGCAGAGACGGTGTCGCTCCCGGTCGTCGTCGGGAACGACGCCGATCTCGGCGTCCTGGCCGAGCATCTGTACGGTGCGGCCATCGGCGCGTCGGAGGTCGCCTACATCGGCGGGACCGTCGGCATCGGTGGTGGGTTCCTCGTGCGCGGTCAGCCCCTGCGGGGGGTGGAGGGGTACGCCGGCGAGGTCGGTCATCTGATGGTCGACAGCGAAGGAGCGCGCTGCCGGTGTGGCTCCCGCGGTTGCTGGGAGACCAAGATCGGCGCCAATCGCCTGCTCAGTCTGGCCGGTCGCCTCACCGGAGGCGGGCGCGCGGCTGTCAAGGAGGTCGTGCTCGCGGCGCAGAGCGGCGACCCCAAGGCGGTGCACGCCCTCGACGAGGCGGCGTACTGGATGGGGTTCGGTCTGCGGGCGCTGGCGCGCCTGTTCAACCCCGAGGTCATCGTCCTGGGCGGCACGCTGGGGCAGGTCCTCGACGCGCGGAACGACCAGGTCATGGAGACCCTCCACGAGCGCGACGGCATCGACTTCGCCCAGAACGTCGTGGTCCGGTCGGGAGCGCTCGGCTCTCACGCCCCGCTCCTCGGCGCGGCCGAGGTCGCCTTCGCCCCCCTCCTGGCCGACCCGATCAGCGTGATGACGAAGTATCACGAGGCGCGCCTCCCCGCCGCACCTCCGTCAGCCGGGACCGAGCGAGACGCGTCGCACCGGCCCAGCCCCGGCGCCGCGTGAGCCGGTCGGGATAGGTTCGAGTACGCCAGGCTCGGACAAAGGGGAGAGGTCAGTGCGCACGGGGTCGGCTTGGGTGGCCGCGCTCGGTCTCGCGACGGCGCTCGGCCTGGGTGCCTGCAGCGGCGACGGCGACAGCAGCAGCCCGTCGGCGGCGGGCCCACCCACCGGGCCGGTCAGCACGGCGGCCTGCCACGTCGCCGCCCCGGTCGCCGTAGATCCCGCCCTGTCGCCCCGAGTCGGGGCGGATCGGGCACACGGCCGCGTCGGCGTGCTCCTTCCTGGCACGCCCGGGGCGGCCGGATCCGCCGGGACCGACGCCCAGCACCTCACGACGGAGCTCGAGCGAGCCGGGCTCACGGTCGAGGCGGCGAACGCCCACGGTGACGCGCGGGGATCGGTCTCCCAGGCCCGGGACATGCTGGCGAACGGGGCCACGGTGCTCGTCGTGGACGCCGTCGACGATGCGTCGGGGATCAGGATCGAACGCGCGGCCCAAGCAGCAGGCGCGCAGGTGATCGACTACGACCGGCTGACCCTCGGAGGCAGCGCGAGCTACTACGTCTCCTTCGACTCCGAGGCCATCGGCCGGCTGCAGGCGCAGACCATGGTCGACTGCCTGACCCGGCGAGGCGTGACCGACCCGCGGGTGCTCATCATGGACGGCGGCACCGACGTGGACGACGGCGCCGTCCTGCTCGACAAGGGTGCGCACGAGGTGCTCGACCCTCTCGTCGCGGCCGGCAAGGTCACGATCGTGGGGGAGGCCACCGTCCAGGGATGGGACGAGTCGAAGGCCGCTCCGGCGTTCCGGCAGGCCCTGGAAGCCTCGGGCGGGAGCGTCGATGCGGTGCTCGCAGCGAACGACGACATCGCCCACCAGGTCATCGGGGTGCTGGGGGAGAGCAGGCTCGACCGTGCGGTGGTCGTCACCGGCCTGGGCTCGGGTGTCCACGGACTGCGCGGCATCGTGACCGGTCGACAGAGTCTGACGGTGCTCGAGAGTCCTCGACTCGAGAGCGAGATGACTGCTCGCCTGGCGGTCGCCCTGGTCGAGGGCAGGGCGCCCTCCGCGGTCGGGCTGCACCTGGTGGCCATGGTGGATCCGGCGACGCCGGGCCGCGAGGTGCTCGCCATGCTCCTGCCCGCCCCGGTGGTCACCCAGGCGAACCTGCAGGACGTCGTGGATGCCGGCCTGGTGACCAGGGCCGACCTCTGCCGGGGCGTGACCGATCGGTGCGCGGTGCTCGGACTGAGGTAGCCGCGCCTTGCTCAGCCGCTCAGGGAGCCGACGGCTTCCCGTGGATCTCGAGCTCGGTGAGGTCGACGAACTGGCAGCCGGAGAACGCGCCGCCCGGGCAGCTCGTGGAGAACGCCGGCGTCTGGTTGCCGTCGACCCAGAACCGCACGAACTGCACGTCGGTCTGGGGCGTCGCCAACGTGATGTCGTTGAGGTGACCGTTGTCCGCCTTCGTGAACGCACCGCTGTTGACCGTCGTCCACGTCGTGCCGTCCGGTGACGTCTCGATGTGGTACGCCCCGGTCGAGGCGCTGGCGCCGTCACCGCACGACGCCGAGGGATCCACCTGGAAGTCCTTCACGTCGTACTTCTGATCGAGCCTGACCACGAAGTTCTTCGGGACGAAGTGCCTGGTCGCGGCCTGGCTGGTGCCGGTGTCGATGTTGGTGCTCCAGCCGGTCGCCAGGTTCTGGTCGACCGCCTGACGCGGGCTGCAGCCGGTGAACAGGACACCGGTCTGCGAGGGAGTGGTGGCGCCGGCGGCCTTGGTGGCGAGGTCCTTGCGGACGTCGAGGTCCACCGTGGTGGTGGCGCCCCCCGCGACCTGCACGTCCTCCTGCTCGGAGTAGCCCTGGCCCTGCACCTGGAGCTTGCCGTAGTCGCCCTCGGGGACGGTCAGGCTGTAGCTGCCGTCAGGCCCCGTCGTGACCGTCGGGTTCACCAGGCCCGCGCCCTGGAAGGCCAGGGTCACGTGGACGTTCGGGACCGGGAGGCCGCTGTCGGCGTCGGTGACCACACCCGTGATCGTGCCGAGCGTGATGGTCGCCGGCGGCGTGTCGAAGCTCGCGCTCGGCGAGGCGTCGTTGCCACCGAGCGAGCCGGCCGAGAAGCCCATGCCGCGCTTGGCGAAGACCTGCCAGATGGTGGCGCGCTGCTTGCCGTTGTAGAGCGAGTTGTCGGCGACGATGATCGCGTTGCGCATGTCGAGGAACGACGGGTTGTACGGCGCCATCTCCATCGCGCGGGTCACCACGGCCTCGGAGCGCTTCGAGCCGATCGCTCGCCTCAGGCTCCACAGCGTCTGGGCCCAGATCTCGCCGTCGCTGTGCACCTCGGGGATGCCGGCCACCTTGGCGTAGTCGGCGTAGGTATAGCCGCCGCGGTGGCCGGTCAGGCCGCCGTTGCACAGCCGCACCGCCTGGCCCACCTTGCAGTCGATCGGCTCGGTGCGGTCGAGGTCGACGCCCGCACCGTCGTAGAGGAACAGGCGCACGTCGGCCTTGGCGGGGCGGTCGCGCTGGAGGTGACGGTCGACGAGGTAGTCCATGGCGTACCAGTCGCTCCACGCCTCACCCATCGCCCCCGCCTGCACGCCGCCGAGGGTCGAGCGACCCTGCACGTCGACGTTCAGGCGGTTGGAGAGGCCGTGGGTGTACTCGTGGTAGACGGTGTCGGCCTCGTCGCCGACGTTGGTCGGCGAGAACGCATCGCCGCTCGGGTACTTCGTGAACGGCTGGTGCTGGAGGTACATCTGCATCGTCGGGCGCTTGCCGTCCGGCGGCGTGCTCATGTTCGCGTTGTCGATGTGGTTGCCGTCGGGGAGACCACCGGCGGTGTCGGCACCGTCGTCGGTCTGGGTGTTGACCGGGTCGCCGCCCTTGCCCGCCTTGCCGTGGTTGACCATCTGGAAGTTGCCCGCGGCCTCGGTGAAACCGATCGGCGCCTTCTGGAGATGGTCGTGCCAGTTGTTGACGAAGAAGAAGACCTGCGTGGCGTTCTGCGCCCTGTTGGTGCGCCACGAGCCGCGCTTGTTCGGGTTCCACGAGCAAGGCCATGGCTTGCCGCAGAAGGAGCGGGCGAAGCCGAGGTGGAACGGCTTGAGTCGGTACCCCCACGAGTGCTGGCCCTGCGGGTGCACCTCCTCGCTCGGCGACGGACGCTGGTTGTCGTTGACGTCGGAGTAGGTGTGTGAGTTGTTGCCCTTGAGGATCCGGGCGTTGCGAGGCAGCCAGTGGCGCTTGGTGAAGTTGACGAACACCTGTTTGCCGCCCTTGCGGGCGCCCGGGAAGAACGGGTAGGCGCGGCCTGTGCTGTCGCTGCGCTCGTAGTTCACCAGCGGCTGACGCTGCAGCACGTCGCCGGTCTGGGCGTCGAGGACCACCAGCGCCGGCGACTTCGCCGACATCACGACGGCCTGCCACGCCGGGAGAGCCGTCGAGCCGTCCACGAACAGGCCTCGGGTCACGCCGTCCTGGGCCGCGTCGGTCGCGGTGGTGACCGTCGCCTCGGAGCCGGTGGCGTCACGGGCGGCCGCGAGAGCGGCGTCGGGCGTCGGCAGGTCGGCCGATCCGGTCGTGCCGGCGACGGTGAGCGCGGCCGTGGCCGAGACGGGGGAGCCGCCCACGGTCAGCAGGTGACCACGCTTGTTGACGGTGGCGGTCAGGCCGTTGCCGAGGATGTTCTGGCCGCCGACCCGCTGGGTGAAGAAGAGGTGGTGGGCGCCGGTGATGTCGAGGTAGCTGCGCGCCAGGTGGAAGGTCGGCCAGTCGCCGGGGTGGAGGCCGAGCGCCGCCAGGTTGGCCTTGACGTAGCCGCGCACGATGCTCAGCGCCGGGGCCCGGCTGGGGCCGGTCAGGAAGCCGGCGAGACGGGTCTGCATCCGGACCGTGCCGGTGGTGCCGAGGTCGGTCACCAGGTCGGCGGGCGCCGCCTTCTGGAACGACCTGGCCTCGGGCCGCGCCGCCGTTCGCTGGACGCTGCGGAGACCGGCGACCTCTGCCTGCGGGCTGCTCGTGCGCACGTCGTAGTAGCCGCGGGCGGCCAGCTGATGCGTGGAGTGCGCCGTTCCGGACGCCGGCGGCGCGCCGTTCCCGGATGCGTACGACGTGGTGGCGGCCAGGGCTGTCAACGACAACGCCGCGACCGAGGCCGCGGCGAGAGTGCTCCGGCGACGGCCGGACCCGAAACGATGGCTCAATGGAACTCCCCCTGCGCAGGCCGCCGGTGTGGGCGGCCCGGCCACTCTTCCTCAGGGCCGCGAGGAGAGCAAGCGGGCTCAGGATCTCCTCAGGTCACGATTCGGACGGGACGTCGGTCGTGCCGACCACCCGACGCACCTCGTCGATCGCGTCCCAGTCGTTGACGTGCATCCCGGCGACCACTCGGTCGCCGCGCACCCACCAGGCCCGGAACACGCGGCCGGGCACGTCGCCGGTCAGCACCACGCGGTCGTACCCGTCGGGGCCGGGGTTGCCGACGTACTCCATGCCGAGGTCGTACTGGTCGGTGAAGAAGTAGGGGAGGTCCGCCGCCTCGGTGGGAGTGCCGCTGAGGGTCCCAGCGAGGGCAGCCCCGTGCTTCCTCGCGGTGTCCCAGTGCTCGACGCGCAGGGGATGGCCGAGCACCGGGTGGTCGATGTTCGCGACGTCGCCGATCGCGTGCACGTGCTCGTCGGAGGTGCGGAGCCGCGCGTCGGTGCGGATGCCGTTGTCGACGGTCAGGCCTGCGGCCTCGGCGAGCTCGACGTTGGGCTGCACCCCGACCCCGACCACGAGGAGGTCGACGTCGAGGGCGCCGCCGTCGCTCCCTCCACCGTGCAGGGCGACCGTGGCGCCGTCACCGCGAGGCGTGATGCCGGTGACCTCGACGCCGGTGCGGAGGTCGACGCCGTGCTCGCGGTGGAGGTCGGCGAAGACCTGCGCCACCTCGGGGCCGAGGACCCGCAGCAGTGGCAGGTCGAGCGACTCGAGCACGGTCACCTCGGCGTCGTGCTGACGGGCCGCCGAGGCGACCTCGAGGCCGATCCAGCCGCCACCGATGATGCCGATCCGGGCTCCCTCGGTGAGCCGCTCGCGGAGGGCCAGCGAGTCGTCGAGGGTGCGGAGGTAGACGACCGGGACACCCGCTTCGTCGGCCATCGCGAGGTGGCGCGGGCGGGCGCCGGTGGCCAGGACCAGCTCGTCGTACTCGATCCACTCGCCGCCGGCCTGCACCCGGCGGCCGGCCAGGTCGATCGCGGTCGCGGCCGTGCTGGTGCGCAGGTCGACGTCGTGCTCGGCGTACCACGCGGTCTCGTGGACGGCGGCGTCGTCGGGCGAGCCCTTGCCGAGCAGCAGGTCCTTGGACAGCGGGGGTCGCTCGTACGGCGCGTGGGCCTCCTCGGCGATCAGCACCACCGGGCCGTCGTGGCCGCGCTCGCGGAGCTGGGTGACGAAGGTGCCGGCCGCGAGGCCGCCTCCCACGACGACGATCGGTGCGCTCATCGGGAACTCCTGTCTCGGGTCAGGCTGAGGAACTCGGCACGCGCCGCGGGGTCGTCGCGCAGGTGTCCGCGGAGCACGGTGGTGAGCGTACGTGCGCCCTCGGCCCGGGCGCCGCGCAGGCTCATGCAGCTGTGCTCGGCCTCGATCACGACCCCGACGCCGCGCGGCGAGAGGCGGTCGCGGAGGTGGTCGGCCACCTGGCAGGTGAGCCGCTCCTGGGTCTGGACCCGGCGGGCGAAGAACTCCACGGTGCGCGCGAGCTTGGACAGCCCGAGGATCCGGCCGGCGGGCAGGTAGCCGACGTGGGCGACGCCGGTGAACGGCAGCAGGTGGTGCTCGCACAGTGAGCGGAGCGGGATGTCGCGCACCAGCACCAGCTCGTCGTACCCCGATGCGTTGTCGAACGTGGTCAGGTCGAAGTCGGGCACCGTCAGCAGCTCGGCGTAGGCGTCGACCAGTCGGCGCGGCGTCTCGGCCATGTCGGGCCCGTCGACGGGGAGGCCGAGCGCGGTGAGCAGCGCCGCGGCGGCGTCGCGGGCGGCGTCGAGGTCGACCTCGGGAGCGGGATGTGTGATCCGCAGGCGGTGGGGCCGAGGCGGGTCGAGCGGGGCGGCGAGCTCGGTGGTCACACGGCCTCCAGGGGCTGGGCAGATCTTCTAAAAGACAATAGAGTGGACGTTAGTGTCCGGGATCGGCCCGGGTCAAGGGGAGGCGCCAGGGTGGACCAGCTCGGTGCGGTGGCGGTGCTCGCGGACCCCGTCCGTCATCGGCTCTACGATGCCGTCGCCGCGGCCTCCGGTCCGATCGGCCGCGAGGAGGCCGCCAGTCTGGCCGGCGTGCCACTGCACTCGGCGAGGTTCCACCTCGAGCGGCTGGTCGACGCCGGGCTGCTCGAGGTGAGCTTCGCGCGGATCAGCGGTCGGAGTGGGCCGGGGGCCGGGCGCCCGGCGAAGCTCTACCGCCGCTCGGCGGTCGCGGTCGAGGTCTCCGTACCGCAGCGCAGCTACGACCTGGTGGGCGGCGTGCTCGCCGCTGCCTTCGAGCGGACGCTGGCCGGCGACGAGGCGGCAGCCTCGCTGAGCGACGAGGCCCAGGCGCGCGGGCGGGCGATCGGCGCGTCGTACGGCGTGGGCGACGGGAGCGGCGACGACCTCGACCGCGCGTCCGGCGTGCTCGCCTCCGAGGGCTTCGAGCCGCGGCGTGACGGCGACGACGTCTGCCTGCGGAACTGTCCTTTCGACGCGCTCGCGACCGACCACACGGCGCTGGTCTGCGGCCTCAACCTCGACTTCGTCACCGGCGTCCTCGACGGGCTCGGCTGCTCCTCCGCCCGAGCACGCTTGCAACCCGCGGCGGACCACTGCTGCGTGCGGGTCGCAGCCCAGTGACTCGTCCAGGCCGCGGGGTTGTCTGACAGTGGGGGAGCGCCTTCAGGTGGCACGCTCGTACGCGGGCCCAGGTGGAGGGTCGAACCGCTGGATCGGGGCGTTCCGACACGCATGTGGAGCAACCTCCTGCCTCGGAGGCCGCGATGTGACATAGTGAAGGTGAACAGAAGGTGAACGGGAGGTGTCTCATGCGTGATCTGGCGACCGAGTCGACCCACACGAACGGGCTGGTCTGCGCCTGGGTCCCGGTGCAGGACGCCGACGGTCGCGTGCGCATGGAGGCACGCTGGTACGTCGAGCGCGACGCGGTGACCCACCCCGCTGCCTGACCCGTCACGAGGTGCGGGAGTAGACCCCCACGAGCGTGCCCTGTGCGTCCGCCCGGGAGCGGATCGCGGCCAGCGCGTCGTCCGTCGACGCGCCGTCGGACAGCCCGGTGGGCTCCGAGAGCGCGTAGACCGTGAACCGGTAGTGGTGGGTGCCGCTGGGCGGGCACGGTCCCGCGTACGACGCGGAGCCGGCCGAGGTCACCGCCTGGGCGGCCCCTGCGGGCACTTGGCCCACGCCCACGGACCGGGTGGCCGGCGGGATGTCGAGCACGACCCAGTGCACGAAGGTGCCTCCGGGCGCATCCGGGTCGTCGACGACGAGGGCCCATGCCTCGGGCCGGGTCGTGGTGGGACCGTCGCCGGCGGTCCAGGCCAGAGGAGGGGAGACCTCCTGGCCGTCACAGGTGAACCGGGTCGGGATGGCCTCGCCCGCCGCGAACGCCGTACTGGTCACCACGAGCGTGGCGGCCGCACCGACGTCGGGTGGCGCCGAGGCGTCGTGGCCACCGCAACCGGTGACCACGACGCCGCAGACGAGCAGAACGGCGGCGATGCCGCGCCTGGTCGGTGACTCTGTGATGACGAGCGTCCTCTCGGGTGGCCAATCGTCACCCCTGACCGCTACCAGCCCCGCTCGCGCCACTCCTCGAGGTGGGGTCGCTCGGCGCCGAGCGTGGAGTCGTTCCCGTGGCCGGGGTAGAACCAGGTCTGGTCGGGGAGGGTGTCGAAGATCCGCGTCGACACGTCGCCGATCAGCTGCGTGAAGCGCTCGGGGTCGTTCTGCGTGTTCCCCACGCCACCGGGGAAGAGGCAGTCGCCCGTCCAGAGGTGGGGGCTGCCCGACCCGTCGTCGTACACCAGGCAGATCGAGCCGGGAGTGTGTCCCGCGACCGGGATGACGGTGAGGGAGCAGGTGCCGACGGCGATCCGGTCGCCGGCCCCGACGCGCTCGTCGACGGCCACACCGGTCTGCTCGGTGATGGCGTCGGAGTCGGGCTCCCCGGCGACGACCTTGGCGCCGGTGGCCTGGACGACCGCCGGCAGGGCGCGGTGGTGGTCCCAGTGCTGGTGGGTCGTGACCACCGTCGTGAGACCCCCGTCGCCGATCAGCTCGAGGAGGCGCTCCGGTTCGTCGGCCGCATCGATCAGCACCTGCTCGCCGGTGTCGGTGCAGCGCAGGAGGTAGCAGTTGTTGTGCATCTGCTCGTCCACCGCGAGCTTGGTGATCTCCAGGGCTCCAGCGGTACGACGATCCGGCTCGCCGCCGGGGGACACCTCACCGGTGTAGTCGCTCATGCCTACCAACCTTCGATCTCGGGGAGCTCGCCGCGCGAGCAGGACAGGGTCGGGGCCGCGGGCCGCCCGGTCAGCCACCAGCCGAGCTCGGCCGCCGGGCCGGTGATCACGAGGCCGTCGGGGCCGTCGGGGCCGAGGGCCCACCTGCGGTCGACGTCGAGCGGGCGGATCTCGATGCGCTCGGGCGGCTCGGCGCGCTTGGTCATCGCATCGATCAGGAGGGTCGCGAACGTGGGCGTCCAGGCGGACGTCGCATAGCCGGCGCCGAGATCGACATGGTGGATCTCGAGCTCGCGCAGCCGCATGCTCGGCAGCGACGCGACGCGCATCGAGCGCCCGCCCGGTGTCCGGTCGATGCGCTCACCCCACGCGTCGTCGGGCAGGGCCGCGAACGCGTCGTGCAGGACCGTCGTACCGCCGAGGAGGCGGTCGCGGATCTCGTTCGGGTGGGCGGTCGCCAGGTCGTCGATGTCCGAGTCGCGGCTCTCGTCGGAGTCGTACATCGGCGCGGGCTCCTCGCCGAGGACGCCGTGCAGCGCGCGCGCCAACCCCTCGGCGTTGAGGGCGAGATGGGCGACGACGTGCGCCCGGGTCCAGCCAGGGAGGAGCGACGGCTGCTGCCACTCGTCGTCGACGAGGCCGTCGACGGTCCGGTTGAGCCTGGGGGCCGCGTGGTCGAGCAGGTCGAGGGCGACGAGGCGGTCCGAGGTCCCGGTCGGGGTCATGGATCCATCCAACACCACCCGTCCCTGCCGTCGCTTCCCAGCAATCCGGGTGAGGTACCCCCTTCGGTCTCCTCGTAGAATCGAGACTGTCGGTGGGCCGTGTCAGGCTTGCGCCGGCAGCGCGCGGCGGGCGAACATGTGTTCGAACCACGTCGCCGGACGCCGTACGAAGCAGACAACAGCCAGCCGAGGAAGCCAGTGGCCGACCAGCTCATCATCCGGGGTGCCCGCGAGCACAACCTCAAGGACATCTCTCTCGACCTCCCGCGCGACTCCCTGATCGTCTTCACCGGTCTGTCCGGGTCGGGCAAGTCCAGCCTGGCCTTCGACACCATCTTCGCCGAGGGCCAGCGTCGCTACGTCGAGTCGCTCTCGGCGTACGCCCGCCAGTTCCTCGGCCAGATGGACAAACCCGACGTCGACTTCATCGAGGGCCTGTCGCCCGCGGTGTCGATCGACCAGAAGTCCACGTCGAAGAACCCACGGTCCACCGTCGGCACCATCACCGAGGTCTACGACTACCTCCGGCTCCTCTACGCCCGCGCCGGGCGGCCGCACTGCCCCGTCTGCGGCGCTCCGATCGAGCGGCAGACGCCGCAGCAGATCGTCGACCGCGTGCTCGCGCTCGAGGAGGGTCGTCGCTTCCAGGTGCTCGCGCCGGTGATCCGCGGCCGCAAGGGAGAGTACGTCGAGCTGTTCCGGCAGCTCCAGACCGACGGCTTCTCGCGGGTGCGGGTCAACGGCGAGACCCACACCCTCGACGACCCGCCCAAGCTCGACAAGCAGAAGAAGCACACCATCGAGGTCGTCGTCGACCGCCTGGCGGTCAAGGCCTCGTCCAAGCGCCGGCTCACCGACTCGGTCGAGACCGCCCTGCGCCTGGCGAACGGGCTCGTCCTCCTCGACTTCGTCGACCTGCCGGCCAAGGACCCCGGCCGCGAGCTGAAGTTCTCCGAGAAGATGTCGTGCCCCAACGACCACACCATCGACACCGACGAGCTCGAGCCGCGGTCGTTCTCCTTCAACTCCCCGTTCGGCGCGTGCCCCGAGTGCCACGGCCTCGGCACCCGGATGGAGGTCGACCCCGACCTCGTCGTGCCCGACGGCCAGGCCACGCTCGGCGAGGGCGCGATCCAGCCGTGGAGCCAGGCCCACGTCGCCGACTACTTCCTCCGCCTGATGGGTGCGCTGGGCGAGGAGCTCGGCTTCGACCTCAACACCCCGTGGGACAAGCTGCCCGCCAAGGCCCGCAAGTCGCTGCTCGACGGCCACCCGACGAAGGTCCACGTCGTCACCACCAACCGCTACGGCCGCCAGCGGGCCTACTACGCCGAGTTCGAGGGCGTGCGCTCCTACGTCGAGCGGCGGCACGGTGAGGCGGAGTCCGACACCAGCCGCGAGCGCTTCGAGGGTTTCATGCGCGAGGTGCCGTGCCCGGCGTGCCAGGGCAGCAGGCTCAAGCCGGTCAGCCTCGCGGTCACCATGGGCGGCCGGTCGATCGCCGAGGTCTGCGCGATGCCGATCAACGAGACGGCCGAGTTCCTGCGCGAGCTGGAGCTCTCGACCCGCGAGAAGCAGATCGCCGAGCGGGTGCTCAAGGAGATCCAGGAGCGGCTCAACTTCCTGCTCGACGTGGGGCTCGACTACCTCTCCCTCGACCGGCCCAGCGGCTCGCTGTCCGGTGGCGAGGCCCAACGGATCCGACTCGCGACCCAGATCGGTGCCGGTCTGGTCGGCGTCCTCTACGTCCTCGACGAGCCGTCGATCGGTCTCCACCAGCGCGACAACCAGCGGCTGATCGAGACGCTGGTCCGCCTCAAGGACCTCGGCAACACCCTGATCGTCGTCGAGCACGACGAGGAGACGATCCGCACCGCCGACTGGGTGGTCGACATCGGGCCGGGGGCCGGCGAGCACGGTGGCCAGGTCGTCCACTCCGGGCCGGTCAAGGGCCTGCTCAAGCACCGCGACTCGCTGACGGGGCTCTACCTCTCGGGTCGCCGCGAGATCCCGGTCCCCGCCGTGCGCCGTCCGCGCACCAAGGGCCGTGAGCTGAAGGTGGTCGGGGCCAAGGAGCACAACCTGCGCGACATCGACGTGAGCTTCCCGCTCGGGCTGTTCGTCTCGGTGACCGGGGTGTCCGGATCCGGCAAGTCCACGCTGGTCAACGACATCCTCTACACCAGCCTCGCCAAGCAGATCTACAACGCGCGGGCAGTGCCCGGCCGTCACAAGCGGATCAACGGCGTCGACCAGGTCGACAAGGTGATCCACGTCGACCAGTCGCCGATCGGCCGGACGCCGCGGAGCAACCCCGCGACGTACACCGGGGTCTTCGACCACATCCGCAAGCTGTTCGCCTCGACCCCCGAGGCGAAGATGCGGGGGTACCTCCAGGGCCGCTTCTCGTTCAACGTCAAGGGCGGTCGCTGCGAGGCGTGCTCGGGCGACGGCACGATCAAGATCGAGATGAACTTCCTGCCCGACGTCTACGTGCCGTGCGAGGTCTGCCACGGCGCCCGCTACAACCGCGAGACGCTCGAGGTGCACTACAAGGGCAAGACCATCGCCGAGGTCCTCGACATGCCGATCGAGGAGGCCGCCGACTTCTTCGCGGCGGTGCCGCCGATCGCGCGCCACATGAAGACCCTGTGCGAGGTGGGGCTGGGCTACGTCCGGCTCGGCCAGCCGGCCACCACCCTCTCGGGGGGCGAGGCGCAGCGGGTGAAGCTCTCCAGCGAGCTCCAGAAGCGGTCCACCGGGAGCACCGTCTACGTCCTCGACGAGCCGACCACGGGCCTCCACTTCGAGGACATCCGCAAGCTCCTCGGGGTGCTCTCGAGCCTGGTCGACAAGGGCAACACGGTGCTGGTGATCGAGCACAACCTCGACGTGATCAAGACCTCCGACTGGATCATCGACATGGGTCCCGAGGGCGGGTCGCGGGGCGGCATCGTGATCTCCGAGGGCACCCCCGAGCAGGTCGCGGCGGACGCCGACAGCTACACCGGGCAGTTCCTGGCGCCGTTGCTGGCCGGCGGACGCGCCTCGTAGACGTGGGGGGCGCCCGGCTGGTCCCGCGGACTCCCCACAGGGTTTCCACAGTGTCGCCCGCTAGCGTCGCTTCCACAGCAGCCGACCACCAGGAGTTCTCCGTGCCCCCACCCGACCTGACCCGACGCCGCCTGGTCGCGGGCGCCGCGATGGGTGGCCTCAGCCTCCCGCTGCTGGCGGCCTGTGGTGGCGGGGGCTCGTCCAGCACCCCGTCGGCGGGCGGCGCGTCGTCACCGCCGGCTGCCTCCACCCCGAGCGGCGGGGGATCCACCGGCTCCGCGGCGCCGAGCGCCGACGCGCTGGTCGCCACCGCCGACGTGCCCGTGGGTGGCGGCGTGATCCTGTCCGACCAGAACGTCGTGGTCACCCAGCCGGCCAAGGGGACGTTCGAGGGCTTCACGGCCACCTGCACCCACCAGGGATGCCCGCTGACCAGCGTCGCCTCGGGCACCATCAACTGCACCTGCCACGGCAGCCAGTTCTCGATCACCGACGGCAGCAACGTGACCGGCCCGTCCGGCAGCCCTGCCGGCTCGGTGGCCCCCTTGGGGAAGGTCGCGGTCAAGGTGCAAGGCAGCAACGTCGTCTCGGGCTGACGCAGCCAAGGTCAATTCCTCTTCAATCCCAGGTTTGTGCAGGGATCCCGCCCTAGCCTCCTCCCCAGGTACCGGGCGAGGGAGACGACATGCGGGTCATGCGACGGATCGGCCTGCTCGCAGGCGCACTCGGGCTGGCCTTCGCGGCCGCGCCGCTCGCCGGCGTCTCGGCAGCGGTCCCCGGGGTCACCACGATCGACGTACGTGGCACCCTCCTGGTCGCGCAGTCCGACGGGTCCGCGGGCGGCAGCACGTCGTACGCCGTGGAGCTCGCCGGCGGTGACCTGGTGCCGCTGCGGGGCGAGTTCCCCGCCGACGCCCGCACCGGCGCGTCGTTCCACGGCAGGCTCGCGGTGCCGGCCTCGGTGGCGAGCGTCGCATCGTCCGCCGCCTCCGCACTACGGATCGCCGACCGCCGCGCGCTGACCCTGTCCGTCGTCGGCACGCCGACCGTGACCGCCGCGCCGAGCGTCGGAGCGACCGCCACCGTGCACCGGCAGTTCGTCGCGGCGATCGACAACAAGGGAGCCCTGGGCGAGAACGACGCCACGCTGCTGGGCTACGTCTCGACGGTCGGCTCCTACTGGCAGGACCAGTCCAACGGCGCCATCAGCAGCCTGGTGGTGCCCGCGACGGTCACCCACTACAACTCCTCGCTGAGCACGACGGACTGCGGTCTGGGCAGCGACTTCACCAGCGTCATCCAGGAGGCGAGGGGCAAGTTCGCGGGCTTCAACCAGGCCGCCGGGGACCAGCTGGTCGTGTTCGTCTCCGATGCCTGCGTGAGCGGGGGCATCGTCGGCGAGGGGTCGGTCGGATCGAGCTTCGCCAACGGGGGAGTGCTGATCGTCAAGGCCACCACCGGGATCGAGGGCATCTACGGCCACGAGACCGGGCACAACTACGGCTTCGGACACGCCTATGCGCGCTGGTCCGGCACCGCCCTGGAGTACTACGGCGTGTACGACGTGATGGGGTTCGCGGTGAGCGGCGCCCCGGGTGGCGGGAACTTCAACCAGCTGACCGCGCTCAGCACGCCGCTGCGGGTCTTCCAGGGCATCACCGACGCCGGCGAGATCCAGGACGTGTCGCTCGGCGACAAGACGCAGCCCGTGCACACCACGGCCACCATCAAGCCACGCACCGACGCCAGCGGACTGCGCAGCGTGCGGGTGGTCAACCCCGACACCGGCGAGACGCTGTACCTCGACTATCGCTCCGGACTCGGCCGTGACGTGGGCTCCCTCTACGCCTTCCAGGGCGGGCTCGGCTCGGCCAGCGGGACGGTCCACTACGCGCCCGGGGTCGTGATCCAGGCCGCCCACCCGGGTGGCGCCGTCGACGACCTCGTGGTCGACGCCGGGGGTGACACCTCCGTCCCCTCCAACGGCACCTGGACGAGCGCCTCCGGGCAGCTCACCGTCCACGTCACCTCGATCGGCGCGGCCGGGGCCACCGTCAGCGTCGACTTCACACCCCCAGCGGCCCCGCAGCCGTTCACCACGGTCGGCACGCCGGTGATCGGCGGATCCGCCACCGTGGGCGGCACGGCCACGCTCGACCTGGGCACCTGGAGCCCCACGCCCACGTCGACCACGATCCGATGGACCGCCAACGGGTCGCCGGTGGTGGGCACGAACGACAAGACCTCGTTCGTGGTGCCCGCCGCGCTCGCGGGCCAGTCGCTGGTGGCGACGGTCACCAGGTCCGCCGCGGGCATCACCCCGACCACCGTGGCGTCGGCGCCGGTCACCGTGTCGTCAGGGACGATCGGAGTCACCGCGAACCCGTCGATCACCGGAGCAGTGCAGGTGGGGTCGAGCCGTACAAGGTCACACTCGGGCACCTGGGGTGCCCTCCTGAGCCCGGTGTCCTCGACGCTGGCAGTGGCGCGCGAACGGCGTGGACGTCCCCGGCGCGACCTCGCCGACGTACGTCGTCCAGCCCGGCGACGTGGGCAAGACCCTGAGCCTGGCCCAGACCCTCACCGCGGCCGGCTACGCGCAGACCACGATCGTCTCGGGCGCGACCGCCGCTGTGCCCGCGCCCGTGATCTCGCCGGCTCCGACGCCGACCATCACCGGGGCGCCGCGGGTCGGCGCACCGCTCCAGGCAGCCACGGGGACGTGGATGAGCGGCGTCGCCCTCGGCCTCCAGTGGTACGTCGGCGGCGTGGCCGTGCCGGGCGCCACCGGCACGTCGTACACGCCGCGGCCGGCCGACCTCGGGACGACCGTCCACGTCGCCGTGACCGCCACCCGGGCCGGCTACCCCGACGTGACCACGACCTCGGCCGACACCGCGACGGTCGCCCTCGGCACACTCGCTGCGGTGAAGCCCACCGTCACCGGCAAGCCCACGGTGGGCCGCACGCTCACGGCGCACCACGGCGTCTGGACTGCCGGCACGACGTTCCACTACGCCTGGTTCGCCAACGGCGTCGCGATCAAGCACGCCACGGCCCCGAAGCTGGTGCTGGCGAAGGCGCAGAAGGGCAAGCGGATCACGGTCAGGGTCACCGGCACCCACACCGGCTACACGACCCGGGCCCTCACCTCGGCGCGCACCGTCCGCATCTCCTGACCGAGCTCAGCTGATGGAGATCCCCGACGCCGCACGCAGGTCGCGGGGGTCGACGAGCTGGTAGGCCCGCCCGTACCCGCCGTGGCCCGGGCCTCCCAACGGCACCATGTAGACGTGGTCGGAGTAGACGATCCAGTAGTTCCCGGTGGCGAGCTCGGACTCGACGTGTGCCAGGGAGATCGCCACCAGCCGGGGACTCGTGCCGTCAGGGTTGCCCCACCTCTGGTGGTGGTAGCGCGACCACAGCCGGTGGGCGTCAGGACGTGACCCGCCGGGGAGCAGTGTGACCGAGCCCTGGAGCCGGTGCGCCACCCAGTGCTCGTCGGCGGCGGAGAGGGCGGGGGCGACCGGGCCGGGGTCGCGCGGCCAGACGCGCCAGGTGACGATCGCGGCGGCGGCAACCGCAGCCACGAGGAGCACCACCGTGCGACGCATGGGCCGAGTGTGCCGCTCGGGGCTGTCCCCGTCTGCCCGTAGGGTTGAATCGTGACCAACCCGGCGTCGTACCGACCGAAGGCGGGGGAGATCCCCACCCAGCCGGGCGTGTACCGGTTCCGCGACGCCCGCGGGCGCGTGATCTACGTCGGCAAGGCCAAGAACCTGCGGGCTCGGCTGTCGTCGTACTTCCAGGACGTCGGCAACCTCCACGCCCGCACGGCGACCATGGTCACCTCCGCCGCAGGCGTCGAGTGGACCGTGGTCAACACCGAGGTCGAGGCGCTCCAGCTGGAGTACAGCTGGATCAAGGAGTTCGACCCGCGCTTCAACGTCAAGTACCGCGACGACAAGTCCTACCCGTGGCTCGCGGTCACGGTGGGCGAGGAGTTCCCGCGGGTGATGGTGGGCCGCGGCGCGAAGAAGAAGGGCACCCGCTACTTCGGCCCCTACAGCCACGCCTGGGCGATCCGCGAGACCGTCGACCAGCTGCTGAGGGTCTTCCCGATGCGCTCGTGCTCGAACGGCGTCTTCAAGCGGTCGGGCCAGATCGGCCGGCCCTGCCTGCTCGGCTACATCGACAAGTGCTCCGCGCCGTGCGTCGGCACGATCAGTGCCGACGACCACCGCGACATCGTCGACGACTTCTGCGACTTCATGGCCGGCAACACCAACACCTTCATCAAGCGGATCCGGTCCGAGATGTACGCCGCGTCCGAGGCGCTCGACTTCGAGAAGGCCGCCCGGCTGCGCGACGACCTCGGGGCGATCTCGAAGGCCTTGGAGAAGCAGGCCGTGGTGCTCGGCGACGGCACCGATGCCGACGTGATCGCCCTGGCGGAGGACCCGCTCGAGGTCGCGGTGCAGATCTTCTACGTGCGGGGCGGGCGGATCCGCGGGCAGCGCGGCTGGGTCGCCGACCGCGTCGAGGAGGGCGGCACCCCTGACCTGGTCGAGGACTTCCTGCTCCAGCTCTACGCCGGCGCCGAGGACGACGACGTCGTACCCCGCGAGATCCTGGTGCCGGTGCTGCCCCCCGACACCGCGACGTTCGAGGAGCTGCTGTCGGAGCGGCGGGGGAGCCGGGTGCGGATCCGGGTGCCCCAGCGTGGGGACAAGAAGACGCTCCAGGAGACCGTCGCCCGCAACGCCGCGCAGGCCCTGATGCTCCACAAGACCAAGCGCGGCAGCGACCTCACCGCCCGCAACCAGGCGCTGGAGGAGATCCAGCAGGCGCTCGGTCTCGACGAGGCACCGCTGCGCATCGAGTGCTACGACATCTCCAACCTCCAGGGCACCGAGGTCGTCGCGAGCATGGTCGTCTTCGAGGACGGCCTGCCACGCAAGAGCGAGTACCGCCGCTTCGTGATCAAGGGCGTCGAGGGGCAGAACGACGTGGCCTCGATGCACGAGGTGATCACCCGTCGCTTCCGGCGGCTGCTCGACGAGCAGGCGCGGTCCACCGAGATCGCGACCGATTCAGGTCCGATGCTGGTCGATCCGGAGACCGGCCGGCCCCGCAAGTTCGCCTACGCGCCGGGGCTCGTGGTGGTCGACGGCGGCCCGCCCCAGGTCGCGGCCGCCCAGGCGGCCCTCCGCGAGGTGGGCGTGGTCGACATCCCGGTGTGTGGCCTGGCCAAGCGGCTCGAGGAGGTCTGGCTGCCCGACCAGGAGGACCCCGTGATCATGGCGCGCTCGTCGGAGGGCCTCTATCTCCTCCAGCGGGTGCGCGACGAGGCCCACAGGTTCGCGATCACCCACCACCGGTCGCGCCGCTCGAAGTCGATGGTCGAGAGCCTGCTCGACGACGTACCCGGTCTCGGCGAGGTACGCCGCCGCACCCTGGTCAAGCACTTCGGCTCGCTGAAGAAGCTGCGGGCGGCCGACGTCGACGAGATCGCGCAGGTGCCCGGCATCGGCCCGCGCACCGCGGTGGCCATCAGGGATGCAGTGACCCGGGCGAGCGGCCAGACTGAGGGCGAGACCGTGAACACCGCCACCGGCGAGATCTCGTAGCAGGAGAGCGATGACCGAGCAGCCCGAGAAGCCCGACCACACCGGCGAGGTCGTGGTCGTCACCGGCATGACCGGCGCCGGCCGCAGCACCGCCGCCAAGGAGCTGGAGGACCTCGGCTTCTACGTCGTCGACAACCTGCCACCCTCGCTGCTCCGCCAGGTGGTGAGCCTCGTCGACGAGAGCCGCGGTACCAGCCAGCCCGTCGCGGTCGTGGTCGACGTACGGTCCGGGGCGTTCTTCGACTCCCTCCAGGCCAACCTCGCCCACCACGAGGTCGGGCGCCGTACGACGTTGCTCTTCCTCGACGCCGCCGACGAGGTGCTCGTGCGCCGCCAGGAGGCCGCCCGGCGACCTCACCCGCTGCAGGGCAGCGGCCGCCTGATCGAGGGCCTGCGGCGCGAGCGCACCGTGCTCGCCGACCTGCGCGCGGACGCCGATCTCGTCATCGACACCTCCGACCTCAACGTCCACCAGCTCACCGACCGGATCTCGGAGTTCTTCGGCACGCCCGACACGATGCGGCTCAAGGTCACCGTGATCAGCTTCGGCTTCAAGTACGGCATCCCGATCGACGCCGACTTCGTCGCCGACATGCGCTTCCTGCCCAACCCGTTCTGGATCCCCGAGCTCCGCGGCAAGACCGGACGCGCCGAGGAGGTGAGCGACTACGTGCTGGGCCAGGACGGCGCTCGCGAGTTCGTCGACGCCTACGTCGAGCTGCTGCGCGGGGTGGTCGGGGGCTACCTCCGCGAGGGCAAGCGGTTCATGTCCGTCGCCATCGGTTGCACCGGCGGCAAGCACCGCAGCGTCGCGATGACCGAGGAGATCTCGCGTCAGCTCCGCGAGGCGGGTTACGACGTGATGCCGGTGCATCGCGACCTCGGGCGGGAGTGAGATGACGCCGTTCACCCAGGGGCTGGCCCGTCGTGTCACCGCGCTGGGTGGCGGGCACGGGCTGCACGCGTCGTTGTCCGCCCTCCGCCGGCTGCCGGTCGAGCTGACGGCGGTCGTGACGGTGGCCGACGACGGCGGCTCGTCGGGCCGGCTGCGCTCCGAGTTCGGCGTCCTGCCTCCGGGCGACCTCCGGATGGCGCTCGCCGCGCTCTGCGGCGACGACGAGTGGGGTGAGACCTGGGCGAGCGTCCTGCAGCACCGCTTCGCCGGCACCGGCGAGATGAACGGCCACGTCGTCGGCAACCTGCTGATCGTCAGCCTCTGGGAGCAGCTCGGCGACCACGTCGCGGCCCTCGACTGGGTCGGCCGGCTGCTCGGTGCCCGCGGCCGGGTGCTGCCGATGGCGCTGTCCCCGGTGGACATCATCGCCGAGGTGAGCGGCCTCGACCCGGCCCGTCCCGAGGCCCTCACCACGGTCCGTGGCCAGGTCGCAGTGGCCACCTCCGACGGCACCATCGAGTCGATCGCGCTCCTGCCCACCGAGCTGCGGCCCTGCCCCCAGGCCGTGGAGGCGATCCACGACGCCGACCTCGTCGTGCTCGGCCCGGGCTCGTGGTTCACGTCCGTGCTGCCCCACCTGATGGTGCCGTCGCTCCGCCAGGCGCTGGTCGAGACCCAGGGCCATCTGGTCGTCGTGCTCAACCTCGCGCCCCAGGACGGCGAGACCGAGGGGTACGCCGCTGCCGACCACCTCGCCGTGCTCCTCGACCACGCCCACGACCTGCCGCTCGGCACCGTGCTCGTCGACCGGTCCGGGGCCGTCGCCGGCACCGACGACCTCGAGGTGCTGGCAGAGAAGTGTGGCGCGCGAGTGGTCGTCGCCGACGTCGCCCGCGACGACGGCACCGCCCGCCACGACCCCGCGAAGCTGGCCTCCGCGTACGCCGGGATCATCGAGGATCTCTGAGACACCGCCGGTCGAGACCGCCCGAGACTTTCCCCTTGGACGATTGGGTTTCGAGGCGCCTCACGGGGCTCGTGGCTGGCGCGCCGAGCTCCGTCGAGTCTCCTCGTCCTCCTCGCTGATCGGTCCCTCGGCTACCTCGCCGGACCGCGCCCGGAGGGTTGTTGACGGCCATGGCAGGATCGGCGCCATGGCGATGACGGCTCAGGTGAAGGCGGAGATCGCCAACACCCACATCACCAAGACCTGCTGCCGCAAGGCCGAGGTGTCGACCATGCTCCGGTTCGCCGGTGGCCTCCACATCGTGAGCGGGAAGATCGTCGTGGAGGCCGAGCTCGACACCGGCGCCGCGGCCCGTCGGCTCCGCAAGGACATCGCGGAGGTGTTCGGTCACCACAGCGACGTCGCCATGGTGCAGGGCAACGGCATCCGCAAGGGCAGCCGCTACCTGGTGCGGGTGGTCAAGGACGGCGAGGCACTGGCCCGCCAGACCGGGTTGCTGGACAACCGCGGCCGTCCGGTCCGCGGCTTGCCGCCGGCCGTGGTCTCGGGTGGCGCGTGCGACGCCGTGGCTGCCTGGCGCGGGGCGTTCCTCGCCCACGGCTCGCTGACCGAGCCCGGCCGCTCGTCGTCCCTCGAGGTGACTTGTCCCGGCCCCGAGGCCGCCCTGGCCCTCGTCGGTGTGGCCCGTCGGCTCGGCATCCCGTCCAAGGCACGCGAGGTGCGCGGCGTCGACCGCGTCGTGATCCGCGACGGCGACGCGATCTCCCAGCTCCTGACCCGACTCGGTGCCCACGAGGCCCTGATGGCCTGGGAGGAGCGCCGGATGCGCCGGGAGGTGCGGGCGACCGCCAACCGGCTCGCGAACTTCGACGACGCCAACCTCCGTCGTTCCGCACGCGCCGCGGTCGCCGCGGGTGCCCGGGTCGAGCGGGCGCTGGAGATCCTCGGCGACGAGGTGCCCGACCACCTGAAGATGGCCGGTGGCCTGCGTCTCGAGCACAAGCAGGCGTCTCTGGAGGAGCTCGGGCAGCTGCACGACCCGGTCCTCACCAAGGACGCCATCGCCGGCCGGATCCGCCGGCTGCTGGCCATGGCCGACAAGCGCGCCGAGGAGCTCGGCATCCCCGACACCGAGGCGTCCCTGACGCCCGAGATGCTCGCCGAGGAAGACTGAAGCGCGCAGTCGAGCCCGAGGCACGAGTCGAAACCCGGTGGGGTGCCTTGGAAGCGGCTCCCGATGGTCTCGACAGGCTCGACCGACGGGTCTCCCGATGGTCTCGACAGGCTCGACCGTCGGTGTGGCTGCCGTGGTCTCGACGCCCGACCGACACCGGGACCTTGGTTACCGGTACGAACTCTGAACGTCCCTCGGCCGGTCTCCGAACGGGCGATAGGGTCGACCTACCGGCTGCCACACAGGTCGCCGGGAGCAGTAGAGACGGACCTCTGACCTAGGAGCAGCAGTGACAGTTCGGGTAGGCATCAACGGGTTCGGTCGGATCGGCCGCAACTTCCTCCGCGCCGTGCACGAGTCGGGTGCGGACGTGGAGGTCGTGGGCATCAACGACCTCGCCGGCAACGACATCCTGGCCCACTTCCTGCGGTACGACTCGATCCTGGGCCGCTTCCCCGGCGACGTCGACTCGGACGAGTCGTCGATCACCATCGACGGCACCAAGATCCACGCGAGCGCCGAGCGCGACCCCGGCGCCCTCCCGTGGGGCGACGTCGGCGCCGACGTCGTGATCGAGTCCACCGGGCTGTTCACCAAGGCCGCCGACGCCCACAAGCACATCGACGCCGGCGCCAAGAAGGTGATCATCTCCGCGCCCGCCAGCGACGAGGACATCACGATCGTGATGGGCATCAACGACGGCGACTACGACGGCTCGAAGCACCACATCATCTCCAACGCGAGCTGCACCACGAACTGCCTCGGCCCGATGGCCAAGGTCCTCCTCGACAACTGGGGGATCGACAAGGGCTTCATGACCACGGTTCACGCCTACACCACCGAGCAGCAGCTGCTCGACCAGATCTCTGTCAACCGCAAGGGCCAGATCAACCTGCGTCGTGCCCGCGCCGGCGCCACCAACATCATCCCGACCACCACCGGCGCAGCGAAGGCGATCTCGCTGGTGCTCCCGGAGCTCAAGGGCAGGCTCGACGGCTACGCCCTGCGCGTCCCGGTGCCCACCGGATCGGTCACCGACCTCACCGTCACCCTGAACGCGGAGGTGACCAAGGACGAGGTGAACGCCGCGTTCAAGGCCGCCGCCGAGTCGGGCCCGCTGTCGAAGTACCTCGAGTACACCGAGGACGAGATCGTCAGCTCCGACATCGTCACCTGGCCCGCCTCCTGCACCATCGACGCCGGCTGCACGCTGGCGAACGGCAACCAGGTCAAGGTCGTCGGCTGGTACGACAACGAGTGGGGCTACTCCAACCGCCTCATCGACCTGTCGGCCCTCGTCGGCGCCTCGCTCTGACCGTGTCCTCGACTCTCGACGACCTCGGCGACCTCCGCGGCAAGCGAGTCCTGGTCCGCTCGGACCTCAACGTCCCGCTCGACGGCACCCGGATCACCGACGACGGGCGGGTGCGGGCCAGCGTGCCCACCATCCGCGCGTTGTCGGACGCGGGCGCCCGCGTCGTGGTCGTGGCGCACCTGGGTCGCCCCCAGGGCGCGCCCGAGGACCGCTACTCGCTCGCGCCGGTGGCCGAGCGCTTGGGGGACCTGCTCGGCACCCCGGTGGTCTTCGCCCATGACACGGTGGGGCCGGCGGCGTCCGAGGCGGTCGCGGGACTGGCCGATGGCGGCGTCGCGCTGCTCGAGAACGTGCGCTTCAACCCCGGTGAGACCAGCAAGGACGACGACCTGCGCGGCGCGTTCGCCGACCAGCTGGCCCAGCTGGCCGACTGCTTCGTCTCCGACGGCTTCGGGGTCGTCCACCGCAAGCAGGCGAGTGTGTACGACGTGGCGCTGCGGCTCCCGTCCGCGATGGGTGGGCTGGTTGCCAAGGAGATCGACGTCCTGCGTCGACTCACCGTCGACCCCGCTCGGCCCTACGTCGTGGTGCTCGGTGGCTCGAAGGTCTCCGACAAGCTCGGGGTGATCGACAACCTGCTCGGCAAGGCCGACCGGCTGCTGATCGGCGGCGGCATGGTGTTCACCTTCCTCAAGGCCCAGGGCCACGAGGTGGGCAAGAGCCTGCTCGAGGACGACCAGCTCGACGTGTGCCGGTCCTACCTGCAGCGGGCCGAGGAGTCGGGGGTCCAGATCATCCTCCCGACCGACATCGTCGTCGACACGGCGTTCCCGTCCGGTGACCGCGAGCCTCAGCCCCACGTCGTACCTGCGGGCGAGATCCCGGCCGACAGCCTGGGTCTCGACATCGGCCCCGAGTCGGGCAAGGCGTTCGCGGCTGCGATCGCCGAGGCGAGGACGGTCTTCTGGAACGGGCCGATGGGCGTGTTCGAGACCCCTGCCTTCGCCGAGGGCACCCGGGCGGTCGCCCAGGCGCTGACCGAGGTCGACGGCCTGTCGGTCGTCGGAGGCGGCGACTCGGCCGCGGCCGTGCGCCAGCTCGGCTTCGACGAGCAGGCGTTCGGCCACATCTCCACCGGCGGCGGCGCCAGCCTGGAGTTCCTGGAGGGCAAGGAGCTCCCCGGGATCGCCGTCCTCGAGCGCTGACAAACATCGCGCGCCCGTCGGTCGAGCCAGTCGAGACCACGGCGACATCGGAAGGAACACCATGACCGGCCGCACCCCGCTGATGGCGGGCAACTGGAAGATGAACGTGACCCACCCGGAGGCGGTGGCGTTGGTCCAGAAGCTCGCCTGGATCCTCGCGGACAAGAAGCACGACTACACCAAGACCGAGGTCGTCGTCGTCCCTCCCTTCACCGACCTCCGGTCGGTGCAGACCGTCGTCGACGGCGACCACCTCTCGGTGCGCTACGCCGCGCAGGACGTCTCCGCGCACGACTCCGGTGCCTACACCGGCGAGATCTCCGCGACGATGCTGGCCAAGCTCGGCTGCTCCTACGTCGTCGTGGGGCACTCCGAGCGCCGCGAGTACCACGCCGAGACCGACGAGCTCGTCAACGCCAAGGCTCGCCGGGCCCTCGGGGCAGGCATGACGCCGATCGTGTGCGTGGGCGAGGCGCTCGACGTCCGCAAGGAGGGCAGGCACGTGGCCCACTGCACGAGCCAGACCGATGGATCGCTGTCGGGGTTCACGCCGGAGGAGATCGCGTCGCTCGTGGTCGCCTACGAGCCGGTCTGGGCGATCGGCACCGGTGAGGTCGCCACACCCGAGGACGCGCAGGAGGTCTGCGCCGCCATCCGAGAGCGGCTGCGCGCGACCGCCGGCGACGATGCGGCCGACGGCTGCCGGATCCTCTACGGCGGGTCGGTGAAGGCCGCGAACATCGCCGGGATCATGGCCAAGCCCGACGTCGACGGTGCGCTGGTGGGCGGCGCGAGCCTGCAGGCCGAGGAGTTCGGCGGGATCTGCCGCTTCTACGACATGCCCGCTCTGTGACGCCGCTGCCCGACGTACGACGAACCGGTCTGGACCGGTGGGCGGGCCGTCTCGGAACAGCCGGAACCGTGACGTAGGCTATGGCGCTGTGACCACCGTCTTCACGATTCTGCTTGTCATCACCAGCTGCACGCTGGTGTTGCTCGTCCTGCTCCACAAGGGCCGCGGGGGCGGCTTGTCGGACATGTTCGGCGGCGGTGTGTCGAGCTCGCTCGGGGGATCATCCGTGGCGGAGCGAAACCTGGATCGATTCACCATCGGTGTCGGTGTCATCTGGTTCGCTTGCGTCATCGCCCTGGGCCTTCTGCTGGCCTACCAGAACTGAAAGAGGTTCGTCGCACGTGGCTGGTGGAGGAAACGCGATCCGGGGAAGCCGGGTCGGAGCAGGTCCCATGGGAGAGGCTGAGCGTGGTGAGGCCGCGCCTCGCCAGGCGGTCACCTACTTCTGTTCGCACGAGCACCGTTCGGTGGTGACGTTCGCGGTCGACGCCGTGGTCCCCGAGTCCTGGGACTGCCCCAAGTGCGGGCTGCCGGCGAGCCTCGACTCCGACAACCCCCCTCCGGCGCCGAAGATCGAGCCCTACAAGACCCATCTGGCCTACGTGAAGGAGCGACGCTCCGACGCCGAGGCGGCCAACATCCTCGACGAGGCGATCCAGCTGCTCCGCAGCCGTCGCAAGTCGGGCGACATCGTCTTCTAGAGCCCACCACATCGACTGCCGTCGCTCGAGCCCGTCGAGACCACGATGAGGTACGACGTGGTCGTCGCCGGACTCGGCGCGATGGGCAGCGCCACCGCCTACCAGCTGGCCAAGGCCGGCGTCAGCGTGCTCGGTGTCGACCGGTTCGAGCCACCGCACACGCTCGGCTCGACGCACGGCGACACCCGCATCACGCGGGTGGCGGTGGGCGAGGGTCTCGCCTACGTGCCCCTCGTGCGGCGCTCGCACGAGCTGTGGCGCGAGCTCGAGCAAGAGTCGGGCGCGGAGATCCTGACCCAGTGCGGGGGGCTGGTGATCGCGCCGCCCCGGGCGAGCTTCGCCATGCACGGGAGCGAGAGCTTCCTCGAGCACACGGTGGACGCCGCCGACGCCTACGGCGTGGACCACGAGCGACTCGACACCGCCGCGCTGGTTGCGCGCTACCCGTGGTTCGCGGTCAGCGACGAGCACGGCTGCTTCGAGCCGGGCGCGGGCTTCGTGCGGCCCGAGGCCGCCGTTTCAGCGCAGCTCCGGCGCGCCGGTGAGCTCGGTGCGACGTGGGCGCTCGGCGAACGGGTCGTCGGCTACGACGACCACGGCACCCACCTGAGCGTCCACACGACGTACCGGACGGTCGAGGCCTCCAGCCTGGTCGTCACCACGGGCCCGTGGGTCTCGGAGCTGGTGCCCGAGCTGGCGCCGGTGGTGCGGATCCTGCGGCAGGTGCTGTTCTGGTTCGACCTGCGCGACCCCGCGTCGTACGTGGGGCTGCGCGACTCACCGGTCTACATCTGGTGCTCCGGCGACGACCCCGACGACGCGATCTACGGCTTCCCGATGGTCGACGGCGCTGCGGGCGGTGCCAAGGTCGCGCGCGAGCAGTACGTCGTGGAGACGACGGCCGACGACGTCGACCGCACGGTGACTGCTGACGAGACCGAGGAGATGTACGAGCGCTACGTCCGCCACCGCCTGCCGGCGCTGTCGGGGCGCTGCGTGAAGTCGGCGGTCTGCCTCTACACCGAGGCGCCGGGTAGCCGCTTCCTCATCGACCGGCTGCCGTCGAGCCCGCGCGTCATCGTCGCCTCGCCCTGCTCGGGCCACGGCTTCAAGCACTCGGCCGCTATCGGCGAGTCTCTCGCCCAGCTCGCGACCGTGGGCGAGAGCGCCATCGACCTGTCCGCCTTCGCGCTGACGGCACAGTGAAGCAGGTCAGGTCCGGACGAGGTTGTCGGACGGGACGATGTCCTTGCCGAGCGGGAAGAGCGAGACCGGGATCAGCTTGAAGTTCGCGATCCCGAGGGGGATCCCGATGATCGTCAGACACAGCAGCACGCCGGTGACGGCATGGGCGAGCGCCAGCCAGACCCCGGAGAAGATGAACCACAAGATGTTGCCGATGCCGGAGCCCACGCCCGCGCCCGGCTTGTCGACGACGGACCGTCCGAACGGCCAGAGCGCGTAGAAGCCGATCCGGAACGACGCGATCCCGAACGGGATGCCCAGGATCGTGATGCACCACAGCACGCCGGCCGCGAGGTAGGCGAGGAACATCCAGAACCCGCACAGCACCAGCCAGAGCAGGTTCAGCACCAGCCTCATCGACCCACTCCTCTCGTCGGGGGTCCAGTGTGCGCCATCGCTCCACACCGGCGCCCGTCGGGCGAGCCTGCATCCGTCGGTCGAGCGGGTCGAGACCACGGCTGGCCCGGTGGTTGAGGAGGTCGCTCTGCGACCGTCTCGCAACCACCCCTTGCCCGTCGGTCGAGCGCCGGAGCGCCTTCCTCAACGCTCGGATCCGCGCCCGTCGGTCGAGCGGATCGTGACCGCCGGGCTCAGCCGCGGCCGGAGGAGGTGCGGCGGTCCCAGGTCGGATCCTCCTGGCGTCGCTTCAGGAGCCAGACGATCCCTGACGTCCACATCACGACCACACCGCCGAGAGCGACGTAGGGACCGAAGAACAGGAGCACGAAGAACGCGGGCACGGTCGCCAGGGCTCCCGCGACGAGGTAGGCGGCGGTGCGTGAGCCGCCCGACGACGGAATCGGAGTCGAGGCCACGAGCCGGCCTACTGGCTGGCTCAGAGTCGCGAGGCGGACTCGTGGTCGAGGAACCAGATCGTCTCGACCTCGCCGCGCACGCCGACGGCAGGAATCTCGTGCAGGTCCGCGGGTGGGGTGGCGAGGGCTCGGCCGACGGCCTCGGCCTTGTCGGCACCGCTGACCACGAACCACACCTCGTCGGCCCGGTTGAGAGCGGGGTAGGTGAGCGTCACGCGCTCCGGCGGCGGCTTGGGGGAGTCGGTGACGGGGAGCGCGATCGCGTCGTCGACGTCGAGGTGCGGCGAGCCGGGGAAGAGGGAGGCCACGTGGCCGTCGGGTCCGACGCCGAGCATCACCAGGTGGAAGCGGCCCGCGCCGACCGAGCGCACCCGATCGGCGTACGACGTCGCTGCGGCCTCGACGTCGGGGGCGTCGGCGGTGGACGGGACCTCGTGGACCCGGGCGGGATCGACCCCGACCCGGTCGAGGAAGTCGTTGCGGGCCACCAGGACGTTGCGGTCCTCGGAGTCGGCTGCCACGAAACGCTCGTCACCCCAGAAGAAGTCGACCTGCGTCCAGTCGACCTCGGTGCCGGGCGCGAGGCGCGCGATCTCGCGGTGGATCTCGTCGGCGATGGTGCCACCGGTCAGAGCGATCTGCGGCACCTCGCCCCTCGCCTGCTCCACGGTGAGCAGGCGCAGGAACGCGCCCGCCACCGACGTGGCCAGGTCGGAGCGGGACTCGTGGACCTCCACCCGGGCAGGAGGACGGGTGCTCATGCGCCGAGCCTCAACAGCTTGCGGGCCGTGCGGGCGTAGACCGCGTCCTCATCGAGGCGGCGCAGCTCCTCGGCGAGGAGCTCGGGGATCTGACGGCGCTTGAGAGCCACCGGCCGATCGGGGCGGCCGGGGGAGGAGAACGTCGCGAGCCGTCCGTCGCGACGCGAGATCACGATCGGGCCGTCCGCGGTGTCGAGCCTGGCCTCGGTGATCCCGGGTCCACCGGAGTTCTTCCGGTCGATCGTCACCTTGAGCCGGTCGGACAGCCACGCCACGAGCAGCTCGGCGCTCGGGCTGATCCGCTCCGCGGTCACCGAACCACCGGTGATCCTCGGCTGGTGCTGGTCGAGGGCAGCGGCGAGCAGGGCACGCCACGGCGTGATCCGTGTCCAGGCCAGGTCGGTGTTGCCGGGGCAGTACGACGAGCACTGCTGGTGGATCGCTCGGCCCTTGCCGCGTCGGGCCGCGGCGGCATCGGTGATCCGCCGTTGCGCGAGCCGACCCATCGGATCCTCGGCCGGGTTCTCCGGCGCGTCCGTCGGCCACCACATCGCCACCGGCGAGTCGGGGAGCAGGAGTGGGAGCACCACGGACTCGGGGTGCTTGACCACCTCGCCCTTGAGTCGGATCAGGGCGGTCTCACCACCCCAGCCGTCGCCGGTGCCGACCTGGGCGTTGATCTGGGCCGCCCCACGGGCGTCGCCGAGGATCATCCCGAGCACCCGCGCGGGGTGCTCGTGGGACGCCTGCCGCGCTTCGCGCATCGCCTCGCCGGCGCGGTCCTCGTCGACGACGATCACGAGCGTCATCACCATCCCCATCGCGGGGCTCCCGGCGCGCAGACGGGCGGCGACGAACTCGCCGGCGATGCCCGACGCGTTGGTGTCGATCAGCTCGATCATCTCGGGGTCCCGTCGGGTGAGTTCATGGTCGTCTCCAGACCCGGCCGTCGCGGGCCAGCATGGCGTCGGCGGAGGGTGGGCCCCAGGTGCCGGAGTCGTAGGGCTCGGGTCGGCCCTTCTTCTCCCAGTGGGCCAGGATCGGGTCGAGGATCTGCCACGACCGCTCGACCTCGGCATGGCGGGGGAACAGCGGCGGGTCGCCGAGGAGCACGTCGAGGATCAGCCGCTCGTAGGCCTCGGCGCTCGACTCGGTGAACGAGCCGCCGTAGGCGAAGTCCATGTTCACGTCGCGGATCTCCATGGCGGTGCCGGGCACCTTCGACCCGAAGCGGATCGTCATCCCCTCGTCGGGCTGGATCCGGATCACCAGCGCGTTGTGGGTCAGCTCCTCGGTCGCGTCCTTGCTGAAGGGCAGGTGTGGAGCCGGCTTGAAGACGATCGCGACCTCGGTGACGCGGCGGCCCAGCCGCTTGCCGGTGCGCAGGTAGAACGGCACGCCGGCCCAGCGACGGTTGTCGACGTTGAGCGTCACCGCGGCGTAGGTCTCGGTGCCGGAGGTCTTGCGGACCCCCTCCTCCTCCAGGAAGCCCACGACCTTCTCGCCGCCCTGCCACCCTGCGGCGTACTGTCCGCGTGCGGTGGTGAGGTCGAGCCGGCGCGGCAGGCTGACGGCCGAGAGCAGCTTCAGCTTCTCCACCCGCAGGTCCTCGGCCCCGAACGACGTGGGCTCCTCCATGGCCACCAGCGACATCAGCTGCATCAGATGGTTCTGGATCACGTCGCGCGCGGCACCGATGCCGTCGTAGTAGCCGGCCCGGCCGCCGATCCCGATGTCCTCGGCCATCGTGATCTGCACGTGGTCGACGTAGTTGGAGTTCCAGATCGGCTCGAACATCGCGTTCGCGAAGCGCAGCGCGAGGATGTTCTGGACCGTCTCCTTGCCGAGGTAGTGGTCGATCCGGAAGATCGAGCCCGAGGGGAAGACGTCCGCCAGCGTCGCGTTGAGCTCGCGCGCCGACTCCTCGTCGTGCCCGAACGGCTTCTCCACCACGACCCGGCGCCACGAGCCCGGCTCGGGGTCCGCCAGCCCGTGCTCCTTGAGCTGCCCGACGACGTCGCCGAAGAAGCCCGGCGGGATCGCGAGGTAGAAGGCGTGGTTGCCGCCGGTGCCGCGGACCTCGTCGAGCTCCTCGATGGTGCGTCGCAGGGTGTTGAACGCCGTGTCGTCGTCGAAGTTGCCGGGCACGAAGCGGAAGCCTTCGGCGAGCTGTTTCCAGACCTCCTCACGGAACTCCGTGCGTGCGTGCTCCTTGACGGAGTCGTGGACGACCTGGGCGAAGTCCTCGTTGGCCCAGTCGCGGCGGGCGAAGCCGGTGAGGCTGAAGCCCGGCGGGAGCAGGCCCCGGTTGGCGAGGTCGTAGATCGCCGGCATGACCTTCTTGCGGGACAGGTCGCCGGTGACGCCGAAGAGCACCAACCCGCACGGGCCGGCGATGCGCGGGAGACGTCGGTCCTCGGGGTCGCGCAGGGGGTTGACCCAGTCGCTCATCGCTTCCGCTGCTTCCGGTAGTAGGAGATCAGTGCCTGCGTCGACGCGTCCTGGGCGCCGAACGCCTCGTCGTCGCCCGAGATGGCGGGGCCGACCTGCTGGGCCAGCTGCTTGCCGAGCTCCACACCCCACTGGTCGAAGCTGTCGATGCCCCAGACCACACCCTGGGTGAACGTGATGTGCTCGTAGAGCGCGACCAGCTGGCCGAGCACCGACGGGCTCAGCTCGGGCGCCATCAGCGACGCGGTCGGACGGTTCCCCGAGAAGACCCGCGCCGGCACGATCGCCTCCGCCGTCCCCTCGGCACGCACCTCGTCGGCGGTCTTCCCGAAGGCCAGCGCGCGGGTCTGGGCGAAGAAGTTGGCCAGGAACAGCTCGTGGACGTCGGTCTCGCCGTCCACCAGCGCGTACGACGGGTTCGCCACGGCGATGAAGTCGGCCGGGATCAGCCGGGTGCCCTGGTGGATCAGCTGGTAGAACGCGTGTTGGCCGTTGGTGCCGGGCTCGCCCCAGAACACCTCGCCGGTGTCGGTGGTGACCGGACTACCGTCCCAGCGCACGCTCTTGCCGTTGGACTCCATGGTCAGCTGCTGGAGGTACGCCGGGAACCGGTGCAGCAGCTGGGCATAGGGGAGCACCGCATGGGTCTGGGCGCCCAGGAAGCTGGAGTACCACACGTTGAGCAGCCCCATCAGGGCCGGCACGTTGCGGGCGAGCTCGGTGGAGTGGAAGTGCTCGTCCATCGCGTGGAAGCCCGCCAGGAGCTCGGCGAACCTCTCGGGTCCGATCGCGACGACCAACGACGTGCCGATCGCCGAGTCCATCGAGTAGCGACCGCCCACCCAGTCCCAGAAGCCGAAGGCGTTGTCGGGGTCGATGCCGAAGGCCGCGACCTTGTCGAGGGCGGTGGACACCGCCACGAAGTGCTTCCGCACGGCCTCGTCGGCGTCGTGTCCCTCGAGACCGTCGAGCAGCCACGCCTTGCAGAGCCGCGCGTTGGTCAGGGTCTCGAGGGTGCCGAACGTCTTGCTCGACACGATGAAGAGCGTCGTCTCGGGGTCGAGGCCCGCCAGCGTGGTGGCGGCGTCGGTCGGGTCGATGTTGGAGATGAAGCGGCACTCGAGCTCCGGGTGCCGGTACGCCGCGAGGGCCTCGTAGGCCATCACCGGGCCGAGGTCGGAGCCACCGATCCCGATGTTCACGACCGTGCGGATCCGCTGGCCGGTCACGCCGGTCCAGGCACCGCTGCGCACCTGCTCGGCGAACGCGTAGACGCGGTCGAGCACGGCGTGCACGTCTTTCACGACCTCCTGCCCGTCGACCTCGAGGGTCATCCCGGCCGGGTCGCGCAGGGCCGTGTGCAGCACGGCGCGGTCCTCGGTGACGTTGATGTGCTCGCCGGCGAACATCGCGTCGCGACGTCGTTCGACACCGACCTCGTCGGCCAGGGCGAGCAGGGCGGCGAGCACCTCGTCGGTGAGGAACGACTTGGACAGGTCCACATGGAGGTCGGCGGCGGTGAACGACAGCCGATCGACCCGGTCGGGCTCGGCGGCGAACCACGCCCGCAGGTCGGGCTCGAAGCCCTCCGCCAGAGCCGCGAGCCGCGACCAGGCCTTCGTCGTGGACGGATCGACGGGGGCCTCGCTCACTGCGCCCTCTGGTGGGCTCGCCGCTCGCCCGCGACGCCGCGGTCGACGACAGCGCTCAGACCGACGCGCGCTCCCGCTTCGCTCACTGGCGGGCCGCCTCGAGGGCCGTGCTCACCGAGTCGAGGAGCTCGTCCCACGCGGTGACGAACTTCTCCACGCCTTCGCGGATCAGCACCTCGATGACGTCGTCGTAGTCGATGCCCGCATCGGCCAGCGCCTGCATCGTGGCCGCCGCATCGGCGTAGAACGGCCGCACCTGGTCGCCCTTGATGTCGCCGTGGTCGGCGACGGCGTGCATGGTCTTCTCCGGCATCGTGTTCACGGTGTCCTCGACCACGAGGTCGTCGACGTACATCGTGTCGCGGTAGTCGGGGTTCTTGACGCCGGTCGAGGCCCAGAGCGGCCGCTGCCGCCGGGCTCCGTCGGCCTCGAGCGAGGCCCAGCGGTCACTGGCCAGCGTCTCCTCGTAGGCCTGGTAGGCCAGTCGCGCGTTCGCCACGCCCGCCTTGCCCTTGAGGTCGGGGTCGGTGCCGGGGCCGGACGTCGTGGCGTCGAGCCGCTTGTCGATCTCGGTGTCGACGCGGGAGACGAAGAACGACGCCACGGAGTGGATGGTGGTGAGGTCGTGGCCGTTCTCCCGCGCCTTCTCGAGGCCGGCGAGGTGGGCCTCCATGACGTTGCGGTACTGGTCGAGGCCGAAGATCAGGGTGACGTTGACGCTGATGCCCGCTGCCAGCGTCTCGGTGATCGCCGGGCCGCCCTCGACCGTGCCGGGGATCTTGATCATCAGGTTCGGCTGGTCGACGGTCTTCCAGAGGTCGGCGGCCTCGGCGACGGTCTGCTCGGTGTCGTGGGCCAGGCCGGGGGACACCTCGATCGAGACGCGTCCGTCGACCCCGTCGGTGGCGTCGTAGACCGGCCGCAGCACCTTGCACGCCTCGCGGACGTCGTCGGTGGTGATCACCCGCACGGCCTGGTCGCGGTCGGTGCCGACGCCGGCCAGCTCGCGGATCTGCGCGTCGTAGCGCTCGCCCTTGCTGAGCGCCGCCTGGAAGATCGAGGGGTTCGAGGTCACGCCCACGACGTGGGAGCTCTCCACGAGGTCGGCGAGGTTGCCGGTCTCGAGCCGCTCCCGGGAGAGGTCGTCGAGCCAGATGGACACTCCGGCTTCGGTGAGCTGCTGCAAGCGGTCGGTCATGGTGTCTCCTAGTCGGTGGCGCTCCGGATGCTGTCGGTGGCGGCCGCGGCCACGGCCTCCGCGGTGATGCCGAACTCCTGGTAGAGGCGTGCGTAGTCGGCGGACGCGCCGTAGTGCTCGAGCGAGATGATCCGACCGTGGTCGCCCACGACCTCGCGCCAGCCCTGGGCCACGCCTGCCTCGACCGACACGCGCGCCTTCACGGTCGGCGGGATCACCGTCTCGCGGTACGACGTCTCCTGGGCGTCGAACCACTCCCGGCACGGCATCGAGACGACGCGCGCGCGAACGCCGTCGGCCGCCAGCAGGGCGCGCGCCTGCACCGCCAGCTGCACCTCGGAGCCGGTGCCGACGAGCACCACGTCGGGCAGGCCGCCCGGCAGGTCGTCGGGCGGGTCGAGGAGCACGTAGCCGCCGCGGTGGACGTTGCTGCCGTCGGAGTAGCCGTCCTCGCCGCGCGGGAAGACCGGCAGGTTCTGGCGCGACAGCACCAGCCCCGCCGCGTGCTTGTTCTCGAGCACGGCTCGCCAGCAGGCCGCGGTCTCGTTCGCGTCCGCCGGGCGTACGACATCGAGCCCGGGGATGGCGCGCAGCGCGGCGAGGTGCTCGATCGGCTGGTGGGTCGGGCCGTCCTCGCCGAGTCCGATGGAGTCGTGGGTCCAGACGTAGGTGACCGGCAGCCCCATCAACGCGGCCAACCGCACGGAGCCGCGCATGTAGTCGGAGAACGTGAGGAACGTGCCGCCGAAGACGCGCGTGCCGCCATGGGCCGCGATGCCGTTCATGATGGCGCCCATACCGTGCTCACGGATCCCGAAGTGGAGCACGCGCCCGGTCAGCGGGTCGGCCTTCCACATCTTCGTGGCGCGGTTGGTCGGCAGGAACGACGGGGCGCCCTCGATGGTCGTGTTGTTGGAGCCGGCGAGGTCGGCGGAGCCGCCCCACAGCTCGGGCAGCGTCTCCGCGAGCGCGTTGATCACGGTGCCGGAGGCGACCCGCGTCGCCATCCCCTTCTCGTCGGCCGGGAAGACCGGGATCTTGCTGTCCCACCCGTCGGGCAGGGTGCGCGTCTGGAGCCGCTCGAAGAGCGCGGTGTCGGCGGACGGCTTCTTGGCCCACGCGGCGTACGCCGTGTCCCACTCGGCCTGGGCCGCCTGGCCGCGCTCGACGGCCTGCCGGGTGTGCTCGAGCACCCCGGTCGGCATCTCGAAGCTCTGCTCGGGGTCGAAGCCGAGCACCTTCTTGGTGGCCGCCACCTCGTCGGGGCCGAGGGCCGAGCCGTGGGCCTTGCCGGTGTTCTGGGCGTTCGGGGCCGGCCAGGCGATGATCGTGTGGAGCACGATGAAGCTGGGCTTGTCGGTGACGGCGTGTGCCTTGCGGATCGCGGCGTAGAGCGCGGGCACGTCCTCGCGGTACGTCGTGCCGCCCTGGGTCCAGTCGACGTGCTGCACGTGCCAGCCGTAGGCCTCGTAGCGGGCGCCGACGTCCTCGCCGAGCGCGATGTCGGTGTTGTCCTCGATCGAGATCCGGTTGTGGTCGTAGATGAGGGTCAGGTTGCCGAGCTCCTGCACCCCGGCGATGGCCGAGGCCTCGGCCGACACGCCCTCCTCGATGTCGCCGTCGGAGCACAGCGCGTAGATCTGGTGGTCGAACGGCGAGTCGCCGAGCGCGACGTGGGGGTCGAACAGCCCGTGCTCCTTGCGCGCCGCCATCGCCATCCCGACGGCGTTGCCGATGCCCTGGCCGAGCGGGCCGGTCGTGGTCTCGACGCCGGCCGTGTGTCCGTACTCCGGGTGGCCGGGGGTCTTGCTGCCCCAGGTGCGCAGCGCCTTGAGGTCCTCGAGCTCGAGGCCCCAGCCGCCGAGATAGAGCTGGATGTAGAGGGTCAGGCTGGAGTGGCCGCACGACAGCACGAACCGGTCGCGGCCGGGCCAGTGCGGGTCCGCCGGGTTGTGCCGCATCACCTTCTGGAACAGCAGGTACGCCGCCGGCGCCAGGCTCATCGCCGTACCGGGGTGGCCGTTCCCGACCTTCTGGACGGCGTCCATGGCGAGCACCCGCACGGTGTCCACGGCCTTGTCGTCCAGCTCGGTCCAGTCCAGCTTCGCGGGTGTCGTGCTCACGCGGTTTTCCCTTCCACAGGAGGGTTCGAGGGTGGTGCTCCGATGTCGGCTCCAGGCGTCTCCGAGCCTACTCACACGCGGGGATAGACTGCGAGGCGCGTCTTGCTCTCCATCCCTGTACCCGAGGAGCTCCGTGACATACGTCGGCGACCGCGCCACGGCTCCCTCCGAGTCGGGATCGCCCCGGTCGGCCGACCGCTCGTCCGCCCGAGACGTGCTCGCGGCGTACGTCGGGCTGACCAAGCCGCGCGTCATCGAGCTGCTGCTGCTGACCACCGTCCCGGTGATGTTCTTCGCCGCGCGCGGGGTCCCCGACCTCGGCCTCGTGATCGCCACCGTCGTGGGAGGCACGCTGTCGGCCGGGTCGGCCTCGGCCCTGAACTGTGTCTACGACCGCGACATCGACGAGCAGATGCGACGCACCCGTCGTCGCGCCCTGCCGCGCCACATCGTCTCGACGCGGGCCGCGCTCGTGTTCGGGATCGCGCTCGGGGTCCTCGCCACCGTGATCCTCTACGTGTGGGTCAACCCGCTGTCGGCGGCGCTGGCGCTGGCGGCCGAGTGCTTCTACCTCTTCGTCTACACGATGCTGCTCAAGCGACGTACCACCCAGAACATCGTGTGGGGCGGCCTCGCCGGCTGCTTCCCGGCGCTGATCGGCTGGACGGCCGTCACCAACGAGCTCGCCTGGGCGCCCGTCGTCCTCTTCGCCGTCGTCTTCTTCTGGACCCCGCCGCACACCTGGGCGCTCGCGCTGCGCTACCGCGAGGACTACGCCGGCGTCGACGTGCCGATGCTGCCGGTGGTCGCCAAGGCGGAGGTGGTGGGGCGTCAGATCGTCGTCTACAGCTGGCTCATGGTCGCCACGTCGATGCTGCTCTGGCCGGTGGCCGACACGGGTTGGTTCTACCCGGTCGCGGCGGCCGTGCTCGGCGCGGTCTTCCTCGTGCAGGCCCACCGGATGTGGTCACGCACGCGCGGCACCGAGGACCTCTCGGTGATCCGGCCGATGGTGCTGTTCCACGCCTCGAACCTCTACCTCTCGCTGCTCTTCGTCGCGGTCGCGCTCGATCCGCTGATCACCCGCTGATCGCCGGCGGACGCGGGCTCGAGGACCGTCACCAGCAGCCACGTCGCTGCGGAGATGACGAGACCTGCTCCGAGCATGTGAAGCATCACGACCCCCACCGGGAGCCCCGCGAAGTACTGCACGAAGCCCACGGCCGCCTGCAGCACCTCGACCGCAGCCAGCGCCGTCACCGGCCTGACGTCACCGCCGGTGGCCCGCAGCGCGAACCACATCCCGACCGTGAGGCCGATCAGGAGGAACACCAGGTCGGCGTGGAGCTGGCTGAGCTGGAGCGGGTCGAGTCCGTTGCGCGGTGAGTCGGCGTCGCCGGCGTGGGGGCCCGAGCCCGTGACGACGGTGCCGGCGTAGAGCACCAGCCAGGTCACGCCGTACGTCGTCCAGGCGAGCGCGGGCAGCCAGCCGCGCGCAGGTGGGAGGGGCGGGTGGTCGAGCCGGTGGAGGAACAGCACCGCCACCGAGATGATGGCCAGCGAGATGACCAGGTGGAGCGAGACCACCCACGGGTTGAGGTCGGTCAGCACCGTGATCCCGCCGAGCACGGCCTGGGCCGGGATCGCCAGAGCCAGCACCACCGAGAGCCGCACCAGGTCCCGACGCCCGCTCTGACGTGCGGCCACGAAGGTCGCGACCGCGATCGCGACGAGCACGAAGGTGAGCGTCCGGTTGCCGAACTCGATCAGCTGGTGGGGGCCGATGGTCCCGTGCGGGGTGAACGAGTCGCCGTTGCAGCGCGGCCAGGTCGGGCAGCCGAGACCGGAGCCGGTGAGCCGAACGGCACCGCCGGTGACGACGAGCGCGATGTTGGCGACGAGGGTGGCCCAGGCGAAGCGGCGCAGCCAGATGGTCACTCCCACTGGAACGTCCTCGCGGTGAGGACCGTGCCGATGCCGGCCCAGACGAGCAGCACGAGCAGGTCGCGCCAGGCCGTGGTTCCGTCGATGAGCGCCCGCCGCATGGCGTCGCCGAGCGCCCCGGAGGGCAGCAGCCCGACGACGCGCCCGAACGCGCCGTACGACGAGGTCGGCAGCACGACCGCTCCGCCCGCCAGCAGCAGCAGGTAGATCAGGTTCGCGGCGGCGAGCGTGGCCTCGGCCCGCAGCACCCCGGCCAGGAAGAGACCGAGCGCCGCGAAGGCGGCAGTGCCGAGCACGACGGCGAGGACCGCCGGGGCCAGTCCTGGGGCCGGGGCCCAGCCGAGCAGCAGCGCGACGACCGAGATCACCGCGATCTGCAGCACCTCGACCAGGAGGAGGCCACCGATCTTGCCGGCGAGCAGGCCGGAGCGAGGAAGCGGCGAGGACCCGAGCCGCTTGATCACGCCGTAGCGCCGCTCGAAGCCGGTGGCGATCGCCAGCGAGGTGAACGACGTCGACATCACCGCGAGGGCGAGCACGCCCGGCGTGAAGACGTCGACGGCCGGATGGGCGAGATCGATGCCGATGTGCTCGGCACCGGTCACGCCGCCGATCAGCACGATCACCGGGATGACGACGGCGAGGAGGAGCTGCTCGCCGTTGCGCAGCATGAGCCGCGCCTCCATCCCGGCCTGCGCGCTGACCTGTCGCGGGAAGGGCGCCGCCCCCGGGCGCGGGGTGAGGTCGAGGCTCATGCGGTCATCGCCCGTCCGGTGAGCTCGAGGAACACGTCCTCGAGGGTGCGCTGCCCGAGCGTCAGCGACTCGGGGAGCACGTCGTTGGCCTCGCACCAGCGGGAGATGATCCCGAGGCTGGAGGCGTCGGCCGGGCCGGTGACCATGATGCTCACCTCGTCGAGCAGGGTGACCTCGACCAGCTCGCCGAGCGCCGCTCGCAGCGACTCGGGCGCGTCGACGGGGAACGGCTTGGTCACCACCAGCCGGATCGTCGCCGAGCCCCCGCCGCGGGTCAGCTCGAGCGGCGAGCCGCTCGCGATCAGGCGGCCGTGGTCGATGATGTGGATCCGGTCGGCGAGGCGCTCGGCCTCCTCCATGTAGTGGGTCGTGAGCACCACGGTCACGCCCGACGCGCGGAGCTCCTCGAGCAGCGCCCACGTCGTACGACGGGCGGCTGGGTCCATCCCGGCGGTCGGCTCGTCGACGAAGACGATCTCGGGACGCCCCACGATCGCCATCGCCAGCCCCAACCGCTGCTGCTGGCCGCCCGAGAGCCGGCGGTACGGCGTACGGCCGCACTCTGCGAGCCCGAGCCGGTCATGGAGCAGGTCGAGGTCGAGCGGGTGGGCGTGCAGCCGGGACAGGTAGCGGAGCATCTCGTCGGCTCGTACGCCGCTCCACGCGCCTCCCGCCTGGAGCATCACCCCGATCCGCGGCAGGAGGGCCCGTCGCTCGCGCACCGGGTCGAGCCCCAGGACGCGGACCCGCCCTGCGTGGGGCGTCCGGTACCCCTCGGCCGTCTCGAGGGTCGTGGTCTTGCCGGCGCCGTTCGGCCCGAGCACGGCGGTGATCGAGGCCCGCTCGACGGTGAGGCTCAGCCCGTCGACGGCGACCTTCTCGCCGTACCGCATGACCAGGCCGTCGATCTCGACCGCCGGGCCGGCCCCCTCCTGCGACACAGGAGAGGCAGGGGAGAAGGGCGCCGACACGCCCCAAGTGTAGGAACGGGGTCAGGCCTCGACGATGTCGGGCTCGCTGCCGTCGTCGGCGAGCGCGTCGAAGGCGGCCGGTGGCTCGCGCCAGACGTCCGAGCGGGGGTGCTGGATCTCGCGCCAGACCCGCTCTGGCGTGCACGGCAGGTCGATGTGCTTGACCCCGAGGTGCTTGAGCGCGTCGACCACGGCGTTCTGCACCGCGGGGGTCGCCCCGATGGTGGCGGACTCACCGATCCCCTTGGCCCCCATCGGGTTCACCGGCGTCGGCGTCTCGGTGTTGGAGGCCTCCAACGTGATCGCGTCGGCCGCGGTCGGGATGGCGTAGTCGGCGAACGAGCTCGTGATCGGCGTGCCCTGGTCGTCGTAGAGCATCTCCTCCCACAGGGCCTGGCTGATCCCCTGGATCGCACCGCCATGCTGCTGGCCGGCCACGATCAGCGGGTTCAGGATCCGCCCGCAGTCGTCGACCGCGACGTGGCGCAGCGGCTTCGCCTGGCCGGTCTCGACGTCGACCTCGACGATGGCGACGTGCGCGCCGAACGGGAAGGTCGCGCCCTGCTGCGTGAAGTCGGTGTCGACGGCGAGGCTGCCGTCGTGCTCGTGGGCATAGGAAGCCAGGTCGGGCCACGACACCCGGGCCCCCGGGACGCCCGCGACGCCGAAGCCCTCGTCGTCGAGCGTCACGTCGTCGGCGCTGGCCTCGAGCATCCGGGCGGCGACGGCGATCGCCTTCTCGCGCATCTCGTCGGACGCCTTCGACACGGCGTTCCCCCCGAGCTGGAGCGATCGCGACCCGCCGGTGCCACCACCCGTGCGCACGACCGCCGTGTCGGACTGGCGGTAGGTGATCTTCTCCAGCGGGAGCCCGAGCCGGTCCGCCACGATCATCGAGAACGACGTCGCGTGACCTTGGCCGTGGGCGGACGTGCCCGACATCACGGTCGCCGAGCCGTCGGGGTGGATGTGCACCGAGCCGTACTCCGAGCCGCCGAAGCCGGTGATCTCGACGTAGGTGGAGATGCCGATGCCGAGCAGCCTGCTCTCGCCGGCCTCGATCCGTCGCTGCTGCTCCTTGCGGACGTCGTCGACGCCTGCGATCCGGAGCGCCTCCTCGAGCGGGACGCGGTAGTCGCCGTTGTCGTAGGTGACCCCGGTGAGGGTCTGGAAGGGGAACTCGTCGGCCGGGATCAGGTTGCGCCTGCGGATCTCCTCCGGGCTGAGCCCGAGCTCCTGGGCGGCGACGTCGAGGACCCGGTCGAGCGCGGCGGCGGCCTCGGGCCGACCGGCCCCGCGGAACGCGCCGACCGGTGCGGTGTTGGTCATCACCGCGAGCGCGTCGAAGCGCAGGCGCGGGATCACGTAGGGCCCCTGGGCCATCATGTACGTCGGGCCGACCGCGAGAGCGCCACCGAAGCCGGCGTAGGCACCGCACTCGCCCAGCACGCGCAGCCGGAGGCCGGTGATGGTGCCGTCGTCCTTGAGGCCGAGCTCGGCGTACTGCACCTGGCCGCGGCCCTGCATCGAGAGCATCGCCTCGCTGCGCGTCTCGGACCACTTCACCGCCCGGCCCAGCTTCCGCGCGGCCAGCGCGATCGCGGCGTGGTCGGGGCCACTGCCCGCCTTGCCGCCGAAGGCACCGCCCACATGAGGGGCGACCACGCGCACGTGGGACGCTTCAACGCCGATCGCCTGGGCGAGCAGGTCGCGGGCCATGTGGGGGTGCTGGGTCGAGACCCAGGCCTCCATGCCGTCGGCGGTCGGCCGGACCAGGATCGCGTTGCCCTCGATCGGCGCGGTCGCGATCCGCTGGTTGACCATCCGGACCCGGGTCACGTGGTCGGCGTCGTCGAGCACGTCGACGGGCTCCTTGGCGACCCGCTGGGTCGCGATGTTGGAGCCGATCGCCTCGAACTGGAGCGGGGCGTCGTCGGCGAGCGCGGCCTCGACGTCGGTGACGACCGGCAGGTCGTCGTAGTCGATGTCGACGAGCTCGGCGGCGTCCATGGCCTGGGCTCGCGTCTCCGCGATCACCAGAGCGACGGGGTCGCCGACGTAGCGTGCCTTGTCGACGGCGAGCGCCGAGCGCGGCGCCTGCTTGTTGACGTCCGCGAAGCCGGACAACGGGTCGCGGCCGAGATCGTCGGCGGTGTAGACCGCGAGCACGCCGGCTGCGGCGGCCGCCTCGGCTCGTGTCGATCGAGGTGATGAGGGCGTGGGCGAACGGGCTGCGCACGAAGATCGCGTGCGCGACGTCGGCGCTCTCGAGGTTGTCCACGAACGTGCCCTGACCGAGCAGCAGCTCGAGGTCTTCGACACGGCGGACTTCGGTTCCGAGGATCGATCCGGGCATGCCGTCCAGCCTAGCCCCGAACCGGCGACGCTCTCCGGAAGGAGGGTCGTGGATGCGCGCGACGGCCCCGCCGTGGGGGCGGGGCCGTCGGGTGGTGCCGGTCAGCGGAGGTTCTTGGGAAGAGCGGTCTTGGCGACGTTGGCGCCGAGGCTGTCGGTGCCCTGAGCCACTCGGATGGCGGTCAGCTTCTTGTAGTAGACACTGGCGTTCGAGCCGGTGCAGTTGAGCTGGACGTTGGTGGCGCTGTTCGTGGTGAAGACGGCCTGGTTGACGACCTCGCCGTAGCCGGCGATCCCCGCGTCGTACCAGTAGGCGGTGTCCAGGCTGCCGCCCGGACCGACGAGCGAGCAGTTCACGTAGGGCGAGGCGCTGCTGTAGAACGCCTGGACCTTGGAGGACAGCGCGAACGTGCCGGCCTTGAGGTGGATGCTCAGCACGGTCTTGTCCGAGCCGTCCATGGTGGTGCCGCTGTCGTTGTGCACCTGGTGGACCTGGGTCCGCGCCGCGAGCGAGAGGTCCTTGGTCTGGATCGTGCCGTCCTTGATGTTGTTGCTGGTGATCTGGGCGGCGGCGTACGACGTGCCGCCGAGCGCCACCACGAGCGCGAACGTCGACGCGACGGTCGCGTAGCGGCCACTGGTGAAGAGCTTCATGGGTGATCCTCCTGGTCGTGGTGCGGAACCCCGGCCCGCACCTTCGACGGCCCAGGAGCCGGGCGGGCGGGGGGCGATACGGGGAAGCCGGGGAATCCGTCTGGAGGATGAGGGAGACCCGTCGCATGGATGACGGCGGACGACGGGTGGGTCAGGGGCAGGGGTTAGGTGACCCTTACTTGAAGGGTCAACGGTAATAACGGCACACTGGTGTTGTGGAATTCCAGCGGACCGTGCCTGCGGTCGACCAGCCGACGCGTGAGCGCGTCGTCCGGTCGATCCTCGTCAGCGGTCCGTCGACGGCCGCCGACCTCGCCGAGCGACTCGACCTGACGCCCGCCGCCGTACGCCGGCACCTCGACCACCTGCTCGCCGAGGGTGCCCTCGAGGCGCGCGAACCCCGCCCGTCGGCCGCCCGCGGACGGGGCAGGCCGGCCAAGGTCTTCGCGATCACCGAGACCGGTCGTGAGCACTTCGACCAGCAGTACGACGACCTCGCCGTGCAGGCGCTGCGCTACCTGTCCGAGACCGGCGGCGACGACGCGGTGCTGGAGTTCGCCCGCCGGCGCGTGGCGTTCATCGAGCGCGACTACGACGTGGTCACCGCGACCCACCCCGACCTCAGCCCGGCCGAGGCGCTGGCGCGGGTCTTCTCCAGCGAGGGCTACGCCGCGTCGGTGCGGTCGCTGCCCCTGCTGAACGCCGGAGCAGACGGCGCCGCCGAGCAGCTGTGCCAGCAGCACTGCCCGGTCTCCCACGTCGCCCACGAGTTCCCGCAGCTGTGCGAGGCCGAGACCGAGGCCATCGGTCGCGTGCTCGGCCGCCACGTGCAGCGCCTGGCCACCATCGCCCACGGCGACGGCGTCTGCACCACCTGCATCCCCCACGCCCAGACCACCCACACCATCCAGAGGCCGCTGGTCTCGACACGCTCGACCGACGAGGAGACGCGATGACGTCCATCGAAGAGCTCAACCCCGAGCTGCAGGGCATCGGCCGCTACCAGTTCGGCTGGGCCGACCGCGACGACGCGGGTGCCGCGGCGAAGCGCGGCCTCAGCGAGGAGGTCGTCCGCGACATCTCGTCGAAGAAGTCCGAGCCGCAGTGGATGCTCGACCTGCGCCTGAAGGGCCTCAAGCTCTTCCACCGCAAGCCGATGCCGACCTGGGGCTCCGACCTGTCGGGCATCGACTTCGACAACATCAAGTACTTCGTGCGGTCCAGCGAGAAGCAGGCCGCGTCGTGGGAGGACCTCCCCGAGGACATCAAGAACACCTACGACAAGCTCGGCATCCCCGAGGCGGAGAAGCAGCGCCTCGTCGCGGGCGTCGCCGCGCAGTACGAGTCGGAGGTCGTCTACCACTCGATCCGCGAGGACCTCGAGGCGCAGGGCGTCATCTTCAAGGACACCGACACCGCGCTCAAGGAGCACCCCGAGCTGTTCCAGGAGTACTTCAACACCGTGATCCCGGTCGGCGACAACAAGTTCGCCGCGCTCAACACCTCGGTGTGGTCGGGTGGCTCCTTCATCTACGTGCCGCCGGGCGTGCACGTCGACATCCCCCTGCAGGCCTACTTCCGGATCAACACCGAGAACATGGGCCAGTTCGAGCGGACCCTGATCATCGTCGACGAGGACGCCTACGTGCACTACGTCGAGGGCTGCACGGCGCCGATCTACAGCAGCGACTCGCTGCACTCCGCGGTGGTCGAGATCATCGTCAAGAAGGGCGGCCGCTGCCGCTACACGACCATCCAGAACTGGTCGAACAACGTCTACAACCTCGTCACCAAGCGTGCGACCTGCGAGGCCGGCGCCACCATGGAGTGGGTCGACGGCAACATCGGCTCCAAGGTGACGATGAAGTACCCCGCGATCTACCTGATGGGCGAGCACGCCAAGGGCGAGACGCTCTCGATCGCGTTCGCGGGCGAGGGCCAGCACCAGGACGCCGGCGCCAAGATGGTGCACGCGGCGCCGAACACGTCGTCGTCCATCCTCTCGAAGTCGGTGGCGCGCGGCGGTGGGCGTACGTCGTACCGCGGGCTGATCCAGATCAACGAGGGCGCCCACGGCTCGAAGTCCAACGTGCTGTGCGACGCGCTGCTGGTCGACCAGATCAGCCGTAGTGACACCTATCCCTACGTCGACATCCGCGAGGACGACGTGTCCATGGGCCACGAGGCGAGCGTCTCCAAGGTCTCCGACGACCAGCTGTTCTACCTGATGTCTCGGGGGATGGCCGAGGACGAGGCGATGGCGATGATCGTGCGTGGCTTCGTCGAGCCGATCGCCAAGGAGCTCCCGATGGAGTACGCCCTCGAGCTCAACCGGTTGATCGAGCTGCAGATGGAGGGCGCCGTGGGCTGAGGCCTGCGGCCTCTCGCCCACCGCCCCGTGGGAGGCGCAGCCTGTGGTTGCGGTTTGTCCGGTCACGATCTAGATCAAGGAACTTTTGGTGACACTCACTGAAGAAGCGCTCGCGGGTGCCGTCGAGGCACGCGTGGAGTCCCACCTGCACCCGGCGGGGTCGTTCGAGATCGCCGACCACCCGGTGCCGACGGGCCGTGAGGAGATCTGGCGCTTCACGCCGCTCAAGCGGCTGCGCGGTCTGCACGCGGACGCGGCGCTCGACGGCAGCGGTGTCGGCGCCGAGTACGACGGACCCGAGGCGGTGGTGGTCGAGCCACTCGCCGCCGACAGTCCGCGGCTCGGCTCGAGCGGCTTCGTGCCGACCGACCGGATCGCCGCGCGCGTGTGGCACGAGAGTGGACAGCGGTTCGCGGTGACCATCCCGGCGGACGTCGAGCTCGACCGACCGGCGTTCGTCACCCTGACCGGCACCTCGGTGGAGCCCGCCACGGCAACCCACGCCGTCATCAGCGCCGGCGCCCACAGCAAGGCCACGGTCGTGCTGCGCTTCGTCGGCTCCGCCACCCTGGCCGACAACGTCGAGATCGTGGTCGGCGACGGCGCCGACCTGACCGTCGTCAGCATCGACGACTGGGACGACGACGCCGTCCACGTCGGGCACCGCCACGCCCAGATCGGGCGCGACGCGCACTTCAAGCACGTCGACGTCACCTTCGGCGGCAGCGTCGTACGTCACGACAGCACCGCCGAGTACGCCGGACCCGGCGGCGACGTCGAGATGCTCGGCCTCTACTTCGCCGACGCCGGCCAGCACATCGAGCACCGGCTGTTCGTCGACCACACCGCGCCGAAGACCAAGAGCCACGTGACCTACAAGGGCGCGCTGCAGGGCGAGGGTGCCCACACGGTCTGGATCGGCAACGTGCTGATCCGCAAGGTCGCCGAAGGGATCGAGACCTACGAGGAGAACCGCAACCTCGTGCTCACCGACGGCTGCCAGGCCGACTCGGTGCCCAACCTCGAGATCGAGACCGGCGAGATCGCCGGCGCCGGCCACGCGTCGGCCACCGGCCGCTTCGACGACGAGCAGCTGTTCTACCTCCGCTCGCGCGGCATCCCCGAGGACGAGGCGCGACGCCTCGTCGTCCACGGCTTCTTCAACGACCTGATCCGCCGGATCGACGTACCCGAGCTCGAGGAGCAGCTGGCAGCAACGGTCGAAGCCGAGCTCGCGAAGAACGTTCTCTCACCCCACGACGTTCTCGGCTCCCCCCGCTCCGCTCCTCCCGCCGACAACGCCGCGGGGACCCCGAGGTCTCGGGGGGATGAGTCGTGAGTTTCGAGCTGGCCTGCTCGCTCGACGAGTTCCGCGACGGCGAGGCGCTCGCCGCGAAGATCGGCGACCAGGAGATCGCGGTCGCCAAGGACGGCGACGAGCTCTTCGCGGTCGAGGACATCTGCTCCCATGCAGCCGTCGCCCTGAGCGAGGGCGAGGTCGAGGGCTGCACGGTCGAGTGCTGGCTGCACGGCTCGCGCTTCGACCTCCGCACCGGCAAGCCCACCGGACTCCCCGCCACCGAACCGGTGGCGACCTTCCCCGTCGAGGTACGCGGCACGGATGTGTACGTCGACGTCACCACCACCCTGAACGGAGTCACACCCCAATGAGCAGGCTCGAGATCAAGGACCTCCACGTCACGGTCAAGACCGACGAGGAGGACAAGGAGATCCTCAAGGGCGTCACACTGACCATCGAGGACGGCGAGACCCACGCGATCATGGGGCCCAACGGGTCCGGCAAGTCGACGTTGGCCTACTCCATCGCGGGCCACCCCAAGTACACCGTCACCAGCGGCTCGGTGACCCTCGACGGCCAGGACGTCCTGGCGATGACCGTCGACCAGCGGGCGCGGGCCGGGCTCTTCCTTGCCATGCAGTACCCCGTCGAGGTGCCCGGCGTCTCGGTCTCCAACTTCCTGCGTACGGCGAAGACCGCGCTGGACGGCGAGGCCCCGAAGCTGCGCACCTGGGTCAAGGACGTCAACGCCGCGCTCGAGCAGCTGAACCTCGACCCGACCTTCGGCACCCGCTCGGTCAACGAGGGCTTCTCCGGTGGCGAGAAGAAGCGCCACGAGATCGCCCAGCTCGAGCTGCTGAACCCCAAGCTCGCGGTGCTCGACGAGACCGACTCCGGCCTCGACATCGACGCCCTCAAGATCGTCGCCGAGGGCGTCAACCGCTTCCGCGCACAGGAGGGCAAGGGAGTCCTGCTGATCACCCACTACACCCGGATCCTGCGCTACATCGAGCCCGACTTCGTCCACGTCTTCGTGGCCGGCCGGATCGCCGAGCAGGGCGGCCCCGAGCTCGCCGAGGCGCTCGAGGCCGAGGGCTACGACAAGTACGTGAAGGCCGCTGTCGCCGGTGGTTGAGGAAGTCGCGCCAGCGCCTGCCTGGAAACCCGGCGACATGAGAGGAGACCCGATGGAAGGCCTACTGCCAGACCTGGAGATCGTCCGCAAGGACTTCCCGATCCTGTCGCGCATGCTCGCGAACGGTCAGCCGTTGGTCTACCTCGACTCCGCCAACACCTCCCAGAAGCCGCAGGTGGTGATCGACACGATGGTCGACCACCTCGAGCGCCACAACGCCAACATCGCCCGGGCCATGCACCAGCTCGGCGCCGAGGCGACCGCGGCCTACGAGGGCGGTCGCGACAAGGTGGCGGCGTTCCTCGGCGCCCCCGACCGCGACGAGGTGATCTTCACCAAGAACGCCTCCGAGGCGCTCAACCTGGCCGCGAACACCCTGGCCTGGCCGGGGGAGCGCCAGGTGGGTCCGGGCGACGAGATCGTCATCACCGAGATGGAGCACCACTCGAACATCGTGCCGTGGCAGCTGCTCTGCGAGCGCACCGGCGCGACGTTGCGCTGGTTCGGTATCACCGACGACGGCCGGCTCGACCTCTCGCGACCTCGACGGGCTGATCACCGAGCGCACCAAGGTCGTGTCCTTCACCTGGGTCTCCAACATGCTCGGCACGATCAACCCCGTCGCCGAGATCGCGCGTCGGGCCCATGAGGTCGGCGCCCTGGTCGTCGTCGACGCCTCCCAGGCCGCGCCGCAGCTGCCGATCGACCTGGCCGCGATGGCCGACGACGAGCGCCCCGACCTGCTGGCCTTCACCGGTCACAAGGTGGTCGGGCCGACCGGCGTCGGCGTGCTCTGGGGCCGGCGCGCGGTGCTCGACCAGCTGCCGCCGTTCCTGGGTGGTGGCGAGATGATCGAGACGGTCACGATGGAGCGGTCGACCTACGCGCCGGTGCCCCACAAGTTCGAGGCCGGGACGCCGCCGATCGTCGAGGTCGTGGGCCTCGGGGCCGCGGTCGACTACCTCTCGTTCCTGGGCATGGACCACGTTCACGCCCACGAGCAGGCCGTGACCGCGTACGCCCTCGAGGGGCTCGCCACCGTGCCCGGACTCACCGTGCTCGGGCCGCTCGACGCCACCGAGCGCGGGGGAGCGATCTCGTTCGAGCTCGAGGGCGTGCACCCCCACGACGTCGCCACCGTGCTCGACACCCGTGGCATCGCGGTGCGGGCGGGCCACCACTGCGCGAAGCCGGCCCACGCCCGCTTCGGGGTGCAGAGCTCGACCCGACTGTCGTCGTACCTCTATACGACCCCGGCCGAGATCGACGCCCTCGTCGACGGCCTGGAATACACCCGCCGCTACTTCAAGTTGAGTTGAACGATGTCCACTGAGCTCGATTCCCTCTACCAGGAGATCATCCTGGACCACTACCGCAACCCCCATCACAAGGGGCTGCGGGAGCCGTTCGAGGCCGAGGTGCACCACGTCAACCCGACCTGCGGCGACGAGGTGACGCTGCGCGTGCACGTCGCCGACGGACGGGTCGAGGACGTGTCGTACGACGCCCTCGGCTGCTCGATCTCACAGGCGTCCGCGTCGGTGATGACCGACCTCGTGATCGGCAAGCCGGTCGACGAGGCGATGGCGATCCACCAGCAGTTCCTGACCCTCATGCAGGGCAAGGGCACCGTCGAGCCCGACGAGGAGGTGCTGGAGGACGGCATCGCCTTCGCCGGCGTCGCCAAGTTCCCCGCCCGCATCAAGTGCGCCCTGCTGTCCTGGATGGCCTGGAAGGACGCGACGACGACCGCCCAGATGGAGGAGACGAAGTGACGACCACTGACCACGGTGACCTGCCCGAGGTGCCGGAGGCACAGGCCCCCGGCGCCACCGCGCCGGCCGGCTCCGTGACCACCATCGACGACGTGACCGAGGCGCTCAAGGACGTCGTCGACCCCGAGCTCGGGATCAACGTCGTCGACCTCGGCCTCGTCTACGGCGTCCACCTCGACGACGACACCAACGCCGTCATCGACATGACCCTCACCTCGGCCGCGTGCCCGCTCACCGACGTGATCCAGGACCAGACCAACACCGCCCTCGAAGGCATGGTCAACGACGTCCTCATCAACTGGGTCTGGATGCCGCCCTGGGGCCCCGACAAGATCACCGACGACGGCCGCGAGCAGCTGCGGGCCCTCGGCTTCAACGTGTGAGCGCTGCTCCACAGCCGGTTGGCCTGAAAGGGTGAGCCCATGTCCCAGCAGTTCGACTCCATCTCGGACGGCCATCGTGCGTTCATCGAGCGGCAGCCGATGTTCTTCGTGGCGACGGCGGCTCGCGAGGGACGCGTCAACGTCTCGCCGAAGGGGCTCGACTCCTTCCGCGTGCTCGGGCCGAACCGCGTCGCGTGGCTGAACGGCACGGGGTCCGGGAACGAGACGGCGGCGCACCTGCTCGACACCAACCGGATGACGGTGATGTTCTGCTCGTTCGCGCGCGAGCCGCTGATCCTGCGCCTGTTCGGCCCCGCGCGCACGGTGCAGCCCGGTGACGAGGACTGGGACGAGCTGGTCGGCCTGTTCCCACCGCTGCCCGGCGCCCGCCAGGTGTTCGACGTGGCCGTCGACCTGGTGCTCACCTCGTGCGGGTACGGCGTCCCGCTGATGGAGCCGACCTCCCAACGCGAGCTGATGCCGACCTGGGCCACCAAGAAGGGGCCGGACGGTCTCGCGGCGTATTGGGCGGAGAAGAACACCACCAGCCTCGACGGCCTGCCGACGGGACTTTCGTGAGGTTCACCGAGCACGAGCTGACGGCCGCGCTCACGGGAGCGGCGAAGGACGTCCTCGCCGCCCAGACCAAGGACGTCCGCAAGGGTCGGGTGGACATCGACACGGTGTGGGACGGACTCGACCGCTTCCAGCGATTTCAGGTGCTCGACGGGCTCGGCAGCGAGATCCTGCCGGTGCTCGTCGCCCTGCCGGACGTCGAGGTGGCGTCCGGCGCGCGAGCGACGTACACCGACCACCAGGTCACCGAGACCGTGGAGTCCCTCGTCGACGCCGACCTCAGCAGGCTGAAGCGGGTGGTCGTGGTCAAGACCCGCACCGCGCTGGTGCAGTCGGCGCTCTCACACCTGCCGCCTCGCAGCGACCCCGACACCCTCGAGGTGCCCGACCACCTCTGAGTGGCGCGACACCCCAGGTTGATCTGGTACCCGGAAGCCTCCTGACTAGCCCGAACGGCTCACCCTGAGGGGTCATTCTGGGTCTGGCGGCGCCGCGGCACTGGACCCACCCTGGGGGGCGCGTGCATCACCGGGATGCACCCACGCATGGGGAGACACATCATGTTCGATTACCTACGCATCATGCTCGACGCACGGCTGGCCAAGCTCGACGAGAGGGGCGCCTCGGCCGTGGAGTACGGCCTGCTCATCGCCGGCATCGCGGCGCTGATCGTCGTCGTCGTCTTCGCTTTCGGAGGGGTCATCAAGAACATCTTCCAGACCACCTGCAACAGCGTCGGCGCCTCCAGCGGCGGCACCTGCTGACGCCTGGCCGCCGGCGATTCTCGGGGCGCCGGCGTCGCTGCGCTCGAAGCCTTGCTCGCGCGCGACGTGCTCCTCGATGTTCTCGACGTCTCCGACGTGACGACGCACCACGGCCAGCAGGTCACCCATGGTGGCGACCTCCTCGAGGTGCGGGGATCAGGCTGCCTCACCTCACGCACTCGAAGGGATGAGCCGCAGGCCCGACCTCGCACCTACGATCGGCCCCATGAGCCCTGTCGCACCCCGACTCCCCGACGACCACGCCACGCTCCGTCACGGAGCGCGGATGCCGCTGCTCGGCTTCGGCACCTGGCAGATCAAGGGTGACGACGCGGTCCGCGCGACGTCGGCCGCTCTCGAGGCGGGCTACCGGCACCTCGACACGGCCACCGTGTACGGCAACGAGCGCGAGGTCGGTCGCGCCCTCGCCGAGAGCGGGGTCGCCCGCGACGACGTCTTCCTCACCACCAAGTGCCCACCCGACCGCGCCGGCCGCGCTTTGGACACCCTGCGCGAGAGCCTCGACCTGCTCCAGACCGACCACCTGGACCTGTGGCTGATCCACTGGCCGGGTGACGGCTCGGTGAACGAGGACCTCTGGCGCCGGCTCGTGGAGGCGCGCGAGGAGGGACTGACCCGCGAGATCGGGGTCAGCAACTTCGACGCGTCACTGGTCGACGCGGTCACCGAGGCCGGTGGTGAGGCCCCGGCGGTCAACCAGGTCGAGTGGAGCCCGCTGTTGTACGACGCGGACGTGGTCGCCGCGCACCGGGAGCGGGAGATCGTGCTCGAGGGCTACAGCGCGCTGCGCGGCGGCACGCTGGAGCACCCCACGATCGTCGCGATCGCCGAGCGCGAGGGGCGCACGCCGGCACAGGTGATCATCAGGTGGCACCTCCAGCACCAGATCGTGGTGATCCCGAAGTCGGTCAACGTCGACCGGATCCGGTCCAACGCCGACGTCGGCGACTTCACGCTGACCGTCGACGACATGTCGTCGCTCGACGCGCTCAGAGCGGGATGACGATCTCGCCGCCGACGTCAACGCGTCCAGCAGCGAGCGCCGAGCGGTACGACGCCACGTTGTCGGCGTGGATGGTGCCGAGGAGGCACTGGTCGTCCGGCAGCGACACGGCTCGGGCGAGCAGCGTGCTGAGGTGGCGCCCGTAGCCGCGACCCCGATGTCGGTGGTCGAGGATCAGCTCGACGACGGTCGCGCCCCGCACCCCGCGGCGGGCGTCGGGCTCAGCGGCCAGGACACCTCCCCAGGTGCCGTCGACCAGCACGTCGTAGAGGAAGCCCCGGTCCGCGAGGTCCTGCAGGTCGGCGCGGTCCTCCACCCGGGTGTGCCGCCCGTGGGCCGGGTCGACGGCGACGTCGTGGTCGAACAGCCGGAGGTAGGCGTCGTAGAAGTCGGCGTCCCGCCGCGGCGCCACGGACAGCTCGGGAGGCAGGTCACGCGTCCGCAGGTCGCCGAGCAGCCCGACCACCTGACGTTGCTCCGGCTGGGTGTCGGGCCAGGACCCGATCGGCTCCGCGGTCGTGAGCATCACGAACCCTGGGGAGAACGCCGCGAACTCCTCCCCGGCCACGGCCTCGAGTGGCCGACGGTCGGCCGGGGTGAGGGGACGGTCGCTCGCGGTGACCATCACGAAGGGCAGGTTCGGGTCGCGGCCGAGATAGCGCGGCCCGAGCATCACGTGGGCGTCGCCGACGGCCAGCCAGCGGTCGAGGTACGCCGTGACCGGCTGTCCCACCGGGGGCGCCACGTCCGCGAAGGCGGCGGCGTAGGCCAGGTCCTGGGCGGCGGTGTTGAGGCAGAAGTCGAGCTCCTCGGCGAGAGCGGCTCGCCGTACCGGGGTCGCGACGTGCTCGTGGACCCACGGATGCAGTCCGTCGTCAGCCGCGGTCACGAGATCCTCGACGCGGGGGAGCATCGGCTCAGGCTAGTGGTCACCGGCCGGCCGAGAACTCGGAGGCGATCGCGGGGACCGACTGCCAGACTTCGGGCATGGAGCAGCCACTCGCGCTGAGCCGCCACCTCGCCGGGATCCGCGAAGCGATCGACGCCTTCGCCACCCACGCGACCGCGGCCGGGCTCGAGGCACCCGTGCCGACCACGCCCGACTGGGACGTGCGTCGCCTGCTCGCCCACCAGGGTCTCGTCCACCGCTGGGCGACCTCGGTCGTTCGTGGCGAGGAGCTCGACGACGACACCGTGGAGCGCGAGGGCCTCCACGCAGCGGACCCGGTCGCCTGGCTGCGTCGGGGGGCCGACCGGCTGACCGCCACCCTCGAGGCGGCCCCCGACGACCTCGACGCGCTGGTCTTCCTGGTCGACGCGCCGCCGGCGAAGCAGTTCTGGGCGCGGAGGCAGTGCCACGAGACCACCATCCACGCGGTCGACGCGCTGTCGGCGGAGCTCGGGCGGCGCCCGCGCGCGGAGGACACCTGGATCGCCCACGACCTCGCCCTCGACGGGATCGACGAGCTGCTCACCGGCTTCATGCCGCGGCCCCGCTCGCGCCTGCGGTCCGAGGCCCCCACGACGATCGCGGTGCTGCCCGACGACTCCGACCTGCGGTGGACGGTCACGGTGACCCAACGGCCGCCGACGACGGTGCGGGAGGCGTGGCCGGACGACGCGGACGTCGTGCTGTCGGGCTCCGCCGTCGCGCTCTACCTCACCTTGTGGAACCGCAGCGACGAGCTGTCCGACACCGGTCTCGACCTCTGGGCCGAGGGCGCCCGCGTGACCTGGGCATGACTGCAGCCGCGACGGTCCTGGTGCCCCCGGCGCGCGTCGTGCGCTGGATCGAGAACTTCGCGTCCCGGCATGGCGAGGCCGGGCTGGCGGTCCGTGAGGGTGCGCTGGTGGGGGAGGCCGGAGACGGGTCGACCTTCGCGGCGCGGCTGCCGTTCGCCGCGTCGTACGCCGGGCCGCCGGAGGCTGCGTCGTTCGCTGCGGCGGCCACCCCACCCGCGGTCTGGGGCGTGCTGCTGGTGCGCAAGGGCGGCTTCGCCGTGGCACGGCTCCACGGTGAGTCGCTGGTCGAGCACAAGATCGGGCAGCGCCACGTGCAGGGGCGGACCAAGGCGGGCGGGCAGAGCCAGCAGCGGTTCGCCAGGCGTCGCGACAACCAGGCCCGTCAGGCCTACGAGGCCGCTGCCGACCACGCTGCCCGGATCCTCGGGCACCGCCCGCTGCCGTTGGTCACCGGCGGCGACCACGGGGCCGTCGACGAAGTGCTGGCCGATCCACGGCTCCGTCAGACGACGGTCGTCGGCCCGTGGCTCGCCGTCCCCGACCCCCGGCGGGCCGTGCTCGATGCCGCCGTGCAGGACGCGCTGGCAGTCGCGTTCGAGGTCGTCAACCGTTGAGGCTCTCGCCGAAGGCGAGCGGCTCCCGGGTGAAGAGGTACGTCGCCCAGTTGAGCTTGGTGACCGTGCCGTCGTCGGCGCGGGTCACGCGCAGGAGCTCGCCGCGCTCGCGGCCGGTGAGGTCGCGGTAGACGCCGTCGGCGACCTTCTCGAAGCGCGACGCCGTCAGCCGCTGGGCTCCGGGCTTGTCGATGCGAGCGCGGAGCTCACCCTGCTCCACCCAGAACACGAAGGGCTGCCCCTCGGAGAACCAACGCCCGAGCAGCGGACGCAGCTCGTCAGGGACCTCGGTCCCGGGCCGCCAGGGGGCGTCCTCCACCGGGTCGTGCTCGACGACGTGGTCGGCGAGCTCGATCGCGAACGCGTCGGGGGCCGGTGAGGCGGTGGAGCTCATCAGCACGACGCCGCCGGTGCCGGACGCACGGTGGGTGAAGACTCCGGTGATGTGGCCCGGCATGCCGCCGGTGTGGCCGACCCAGGTGCGACCGCTCGTGGAGCGCATCAGGAAGAGACCGAGGCCCATCGCGCCGGTCCACTGCTCGGGGTCGAGCAGCACCTGCGGCTGGCACATCTCCTCGAGGGTATCGGCGGACAGGAGCGACCCGGGATCGGCGATGAACGCCGACCAGACCGCCAGGTCGTTGGCGGTGCTGGCGAGACCGCCCACCGGTGCCATCGCCTTGAAGTCCAGGACCGGCTCCGGCCGCGGCACGTCGTCGTACGGCGCGACGTAGTAGCCGGTGACGTGCGGGCCGTCGTCGAAGCCGACCGTGGTACGCCGCATCCCGAGGGGGTCGAGCAGTCGGGTGCGGAGCGACTCCTCCCACGAGCGACCGTCGAGCTCCTCGACGAGCTGCCCGAGCATCGCGTAGACGACGTTGGAGTAGTGCCAGTGGTCGTGCGGCCTGCCGATCCGCTCCACGTCGTCGAAGTCGCGACGCAGCGTCTTGGAGTCGGGCTGGTCGAGCGTCTCCCACACGTCGCCGAGCGGCTCGCGCGCCATCCCCGACACGTGCGCGAGGCACTGACGGATCGTGAGCGGGTGCGACACCTCGGGCACGTGGTCGCCGAGGTGGTCGTCGAGGGCGAGGCGGCCCTCGTCGCGCAGCTGCATGACCATCACAGCGGTGAACGTCTTGGTGTTGGAGGCGACCAGGAACTGGTCGTCAGCGGTGGGCGCCCGGTCCGACCCGATGTCCGCGACACCGATCCCGTCGCCCCAGACCAGCTCGCCACCACGGGACACCGCGGCGTAGAGGCCGGGCAGCCGCCCGTCGCGCTGGCGAGCCAGTGCGGTGCGATGGAGGTGGCGGGTGGTGCTCTCGAGCAGGGGTGGCATGGGCCGAACCTAGCGCGCCGAGCCGCCCTAGAGTGGCGCCGTGAGCAGTGCCGAGCCCGTCGTCGACATCCGCGGTCTGGTGAAGTCGTTCGGGAGTACGCGGGCCCTCGACGGCCTCGACCTCGCGGTGATGCCCGGCGAGGTGCACGGCTTCCTCGGGCCGAACGGCGCCGGGAAGTCCACGACCATCCGGATCCTGCTCGGCATGATCCGCAGGGACGCCGGAGACGTGCGGCTCTTCGGTGGCGACCCATGGGCCGAGGCCGCCGACCTTCACCGCCGGCTGGCCTACGTGCCCGGTGACGTCAGCCTGTGGCCCAACCTCAGCGGCGGCGAGGTGATCGACATGCTGCTACGGATGCGTGGCGCGCCGGTCGACGACCCGCGGCGTGCCGAGATGCTGGAGCGCTTCGACCTCGACCCGACCAAGAAGGGCCGCGCCTACTCCAAGGGCAACCGGCAGAAGGTGGCGCTGGTCGCGGCGTTCGCGGCGCCGACCGACCTGCTCGTGCTCGACGAGCCGACCTCCGGGCTCGACCCGCTGATGGAGGAGGTCTTCGCGTCCTGTGTCTCCGAGGTCCGCGCCGCGGGCACCACCGTGCTTCTGTCGAGCCACATCCTCAGCGAGGTGGAGCGGCTGGCCGACCGGGTCACGATCATCCGCGACGGGCGCGTCGTCGAGTCCGGCAGCCTCGACGAGATGCGGCACCTGCACCGGTCGCGCGTGCGCGCCGACCTCGTCGGCGCCGTTCCGGACCTGTCCGGCGTGGCGGGAGTGCACGACCTGACCGTCGACGGCTCGGTCGTCTCGTGCACCGTCGAGCCCGAGGGGCTGCCGGCGTTGCTCACGGCCATCACGGAGGCCGGCGTGCGTTCCCTCACGAGCACCCCGCCCACGCTCGAGGAGCTGTTCCTCGACGCGTACCGCGGGAGGGAGCCCGTGCGATGACCGGCGTCTGGCGGCTGACGAGGTTCTCCCTCCGGCGCAGCCGGGTGCTGGTCGCGGTCTGGACCGCGCTGCTCGGGGTGATGTGCTACGCCTCGGCTGCGGCGACCGGCTCGCTGTACGACACGACCGCCGAGCGGGTCGCAGCGGCCGAGTCGATCAACGCCAGCTCGGCGCTGGTGGCCCTCTACGGCCCGATCCTCGACGTCCGAAGCCTGGGCGAGGTGGCGATGACGAAGACGACCATCACCTACGCCGTGCTCGTGATGGCGCTCTGCCTGGTGCTCGTACGGCGACACACCCGCGTCGAGGAGGAGTCGGGCCGGGCCGAGCTCCTCGGCGCCCTCGCTGTAGAGCCGGCCGCACCTCTGGTCAGCGCCGTCCTGGTCGGGGCGATCGCCGCGCTGCTCGTGGCGGTCGTCGCCGGCCTCGCCGACATCGCCGGCGGGCTGCCGGTCGCAGGGTCGCTGTGGTTCGCGGGCTCCTGGCTGGGTCTCGGACTGGTCGGCACCGGGATCGGGGCCGTCTCCGCCCAGCTGTCGGCGAGCGCGCGCACCTGCGGGGCGATCGCGGCCGGTGCGGTCGCCGTGCTCTACCTCCTGCGCGCGATCGGCGACACCACGGTGTCGTGGCTGAGCTGGCTCTCACCCTTCGGCTGGTCGACCCAGCTCCGCGCCTGGTCCGACCCGAGGGGCTGGGTGCTGCTGCTCGACGTGGCCCTGGCGGCGGTCCTGTGTGCTGCGGCAATCGCGCTGCGGGCGCGCCGCGACCTCGGCTCGGGGCTGCTCGCCGAACGCCCGGGGCCTGCGACGGGGTCGCCGCGGCTCGGTGACGCGCTCGCCCTCAACCTCCGCGTGCACACGCCGTCGCTGGTGGTCTGGACCCTGGCTTGCGCGGTGATGGGTGCACTGATGGCGGCGATCATCCCGGGGGCGGAGTCGTTGCTCGACTCAGCCGGCGCGCGTGACCTGATCGCGCGGCTGGGTGGGGTGGGTGCGCTCCAGGAGACGCTGGTGGCGGCCCTGGTGTCGGTGCTGGCGATCATCGTCTCGTGCTTCGCGGTGACCGTGGTCTCCCACGGAGGCGTCGAGGAGCACGACGGACGCACCGAGGAGGTGCTCGCCACCGCGACGGGGCGGTCCACGACGTTCCTGGCCGTCGGCCTCGTCGCGCTGGGGGGCGCGGCCTGGCTCCTGCTCGTCACCGGTCTGGGGATGGCGATCGGCGCGGTCGGGACGGCGGTCTCGTTCGGCGGGGTGCTCTCGGCGTCGCTGGTGCAGATCCCCGCGGTGTGGGTCGTCGGGGCCCTGGCCCTGGTGGGTCTGGCGCAGGGGAGTCGCTGGGCGGTCGCTGGATGGGCGGTGCTCGTCGTGTTCTTCGTGGTCGGCCCACTGGCCGAGCTCCTGCAGCTACCGGGCTGGGTGGCCGACCTCTCGCCGTACTCGCACGTGTCGAAGGTGCCCGCAGAGTCGCTCGCGATCGGGCCCGAGCTGGCCCTCCTCGCCCTGACAGCGGTGCTGGTCGCCACGGCCTGGTGGCGCTACCGGGCGCGCGACATCGGCTAGCGTCCGGGGCATGTGGGAGCCCGACCCCGGGTGGCACCCCGTGTCCGGGGGCACGGGGACCTCGACCGTGGGGGTGTGGCGCACCGAGCGCCAGGGCCAGGCGCTGGTGGTGAAGCGGATCGCCGCGCCCGCTCCCGACGACCCCCGCGAGCTGAGCGACCCGCGCCACTTCGCGTACTGGCGGCGCGAGGCGGACGTCGCCGTCGCCCGCGTCGTCGACGACACCCCGGGCCTCCGCAGCGCGCCGCTCGACGTCGCGGAGGACGACGAGGGGATCACCCTGACCCGCGAGTTCGTCGAGGACGCCGCACTGAACGGGCTCTACCTCGCGCACGCCATGGGCCGCTTCGCCGGCGCCGACCTGGGCCGGCATGCCTGGCTCGCGGTCGACCAGCTCCGCGACCGGATGACGCGGGTCGAGCGCCGAGGCGGCTGGCCGACCCTGGCCCGGACGACGGTCGCCGACGTCGCGGACCGCCTCTGGCAGCGCCGCGAGACGCTGCTGCGCGAGGTCGACGCGCTGCCGCGGGTGCCGCAGCACGGCGACCCCGCGTCGTCCAACCTGCCTGGTCGCGACGGTGACGACGTCGTCGCGATCGACTGGAGCACGTTGGGCCACGGACCCGTCGGCGCCGACCTCGGGATCTTCCTCCAGCACGCCCGCGAGGCCCCCGAACCGCTTCTCGACGCCTACCTGATGGGGCTGCCCGACGGGTTGGCCACGGTCGAGGAGGTGACGCTCGGGATGCGCGTCAGCGCGGCGTACACCGCGCTCTCACGCGCCGAGTGGGCCCTGGCCCGGGTCGCGGGGGGAGAGGGCGCCCTGGCCGGCAAGTACCGCCACCCCGCCGTCGCGCCGTACCTCCGCGCGCTCCAGCGGCAGTTCGGTCAGATCGAGGGGCTGCTGTAGGAGCCGGCTACTCGACCGGCTGGCCGTTGAAGGTGTTGCAGGCGGCGAGGGTGCCGTTGTTGAAGCCGGTGGCGAACCACTTCGCGCGGGCGGCGGACGAGCCGTGCGTCCACTGCTCGGGGCTCACGCGTCCGGTCGTCTCCTGCTGGATCGTGTCGTCACCCACCGACTTGGCGGCTGCGATCGCCTCGTCGACGTCCTGCTGGGTGAGGTCCTCGATCAGCACGTTGCCCTGGGAGTCCTGGGTGGTCGTGGCGCTGCGCGCCCACATGCCGGCGTAGCAGTCGGCCTGGAGCTCGAGTCTCACCGAGTCGCTGTTGGGCCCCTGCTGGGTCTTCACCTTGTTGAACGTGCCGAGCACGTTCTGGATGTGGTGCCCGTACTCGTGCGCCACGACGTACGGCTCGACGAACGCGCCCGACGGGCCGTTCAGCTGCCCCTGGAGGATCTGCTTGAAGAAGCTCGGGTCGAAGTAGATGGTGCCGTCCGACGGGCAGTAGAACGGGCCCATCGCCGACGACGCCTGGCCGCAGCCCTGGGTGGCGGTGCCGCCGTTGAACGTCGTCACGGCGGTCTCGGGCTGCCACTGCGCGTTCGGCGCCTGCTGGGCGATCGTGCCCTTCCAGTAGTCGTTGAGGGAGTTCTCGACCGCCACCAGCCCGCAGGTCTCGGGCTTGTCGTTGGCGTCCTGCCCGGTCTCGCAGCTCGTGTACACGGCCGAGTCGCCGGTGAAGCGCGACGAGTCGTACCCGCTCGCGCCGGTGCCTGAGATCGCGCCGGTGAGGTCGACGCCCCCACATGCCTTGAGCAGGAGGATCACCACGATGATCAGCACCACGCCGAGACCGCCACCGGCCTTGGTCCCGCCGGGCAGGGGGATCCGGGTGCCGGAGCCGCCGCCGGGACCTCCGCCCATGCCGCCCCCGCCGCCACCGGCGCCGGAGTCGCGCATCCGGCTGGTGTCCAGCCGGGCCTTGGGGTTGAAACGCATCGGGCGACTCCTCCGTCAGGCCTGGGGACCGGGCCGCCCTAGACTAACCAGCCTGATGATCAGTGCCCACAAGCTCGAGGTGCGAGCCGGGGCACGGTTGCTGATGCACGATGTCTCCTTCCGGGTGGGTCCCGGCGACAAGGTGGGCCTGGTCGGACGCAACGGTGCCGGCAAGACCACCCTCACCCGGATCCTCGCCGGCGACGGCCTGCCCGCGTCCGGGACGGTCCACACGACCGGCTCCATCGGCTACCTGCCCCAGGACCCTCGCACCGGTGACCCCGAGGTGCCGGTGCGCGAGCGGATCCTGTCCGCGCGCGGCCTCGACTCCGTCGTACGACGGCTCCGTGCGGCCGAGCAGGAGATGGCCAGCGACGACCCGGGAGTCCGGGACCGGGCGATGCGGCGCTACGAGCGGGCCGACGCCGACCTCCATGCGGGAGGTGGGTACGCCGCCGAGGCGGAGGCCGCTCAGATCGCGGCCTCCCTCGGCATCGAGGAGCGGCTGATGACCCAGGCCCTGCGCACCCTCTCCGGTGGCCAGCGGCGCCGCGTGGAGCTGGCGCGGATCCTGTTCTCCGGCGCCGAGACCCTGCTCCTCGACGAGCCGACCAACCACCTCGACGCCGACTCGGTGGTGTGGCTGCGGGAGTTCCTGCGGGCCCACAGGGGCGGGCTGGTCGTGATCAGCCACGACACCGCCCTGCTCGAGCAGACCGTGACCAAGGTCTTCCACCTCGACGCCAACCGCCAGGAGATCGACGTCTACAACCTGGGCTGGACGGCGTACCTCGCCCAGCGCGAGTCCGACGAGCGGCGTCGCAAGCGCGAGCGGGTGAACGTCGAGCGCAAGGCCGACCAGCTCATGGACCAGGCCAACAAGATGCGCGCCAAGGCCACCAAGGCCCAGGCCGCGCAGTCGATGATGCGGCGCGCCGAGCGGATGATGAGCGGCATCGAGGCGGAACGCCGCGGTGACAAGGTGGCGCGGATCAAGTTCCCCGAGCCGGCGCCGTGCGGCAAGACGCCGCTCACGGCCTCCGAGCTCTCGAAGTCCTACGGCTCGCTCGAGGTCTTCACCGACGTCGACCTCGCGATCGACAAGGGGTCGCGGGTCGTCATCCTGGGACTCAACGGCGCCGGGAAGACCACGCTGCTGCGCATCCTGGCCTCGGTCGACCGGCCCGACACCGGAGAGGTCGAGCCGGGCCACGGTCTCAAGCTCGGTTACTACGCCCAGGAGCACGAGACGCTCGACACCTCGCGGTCCGTGCTGGAGAACATGCGGACCGCCGCCCCCGGCCTCACCGACACCGAGACGCGGTCCGTGCTCGGCTCGTTCCTCTTCTCCGGTGACGACGTGACGAAGCCGGCCCGCGTGCTGTCCGGTGGCGAGAAGACCCGTCTCGCACTGGCGATCCTCGTGGTCTCGAGCGCCAACGTGCTGCTGCTCGACGAGCCGACCAACAACCTCGACCCCGCCTCCCGCGAGGAGGTGCTGGCAGCGATCCGCGGCTACCAGGGCGCCATCGTGCTGGTCACCCACGACGAGGGGGCGGTCCGGGCGCTCCAGCCCGACCGCGTGCTGATCCTGCCCGACGGGGTCGAGGACCTCTGGAACGACTCCTACGCCGACCTGGTGTCGCTGGCGTGAGCGCGGCCGCGTCGGGAAAACGCGGAACGAGTGCGGCTGCCACCGGGCGTGTCGGCTGACTTGTTCCGCGTTTTCCGCGCGGTCGGCGGCCGCTCCTAGAGTGACCGCATGACTCCCGAGGAGCTGGGTGGGGCTGGACTCCGGTACGACGTGTCCGGCGTGGTCGCCACCGTGACGCTCGACCGGCCCGACGTCCGCAACGCGCAGACGCCCCTGATGTGGCGGACCCTCGCGGCGATCGGCGACGAGATCCCCGACGACGTGCGGGTCGTCGTGCTCCGCGGCGCCGGCCAGAGCTTCTCGGCGGGGCTCGACCGGGCCATGCTCGACCCGGCCGGCGCCGGCGACGGGGTGGAGTCGGTCGCCTCGCTGCTCTCCCAGCCCGACGAGCAGGTCTCGGAGACCATCGACGCCTTCCAGCGAGGCTTCACCTGGCTGCGCGATCCGCGCTTCGTCTCGGTGGCGGTCGTCCAGGGCCACGCGATCGGGGCCGGCTTCCAGCTCGCGCTGGCGTGTGACCTGCGCGTCGTCGGTGACGACGCGTCGTTCTGCATGAAGGAGTCGGCCCTCGGCCTGGTGCCCGACCTGACGGGAACAAAGCCGCTCGTCGAGAGCGTTGGCTACGCCAGGGCGTTGGAGATCTGCGCCACCGCACGGATGGTCGGTGCTGCCGAGGCTCTCGAGATCGGGCTGGCGACGGTCGTCTGTCCGGTGGCCGAGCTGGACGCTGCCGTGGCCGACCTGGTCGCGGCGCTGACGGCGCCGCTGCCCGGCGCGGTGCGCGAGACCAAGGCGCTGCTGCTCGGTGCCGCGAGCCGGACGCTCGACGAGCAACGGCGACACGAACGTGAGGCACAGACCCGGAGGTTCCGGGAGCTGAGCCGGATGATGAGCGGCTAGACAGGGGAGGAGGAGCCCGGGATGTCGAGTCTGCACGCACAGGCGTGGCGGTCGATGCACCGCGACGACTCCGTCGTGGAGAACAAGATCGAGCGGGCGACCGTCTTCCGCATCCTCCGGTTCGCCCGGCCCCATCGCCGGCTGATCGTCTGGTTCCTGGTGATCACGGTCCTCGACGCCGGGCTGGTCGTCGTACCTCCTCTGCTCGTGCAGAAGCTGGTCGACGACGGGATCAACGGCGGCGACGCGAGCCTGGTGGTCTGGTTGGCCGTGCTGATGGGGGTTGCCGCAGTCGCCGACTCGGCACTCGGCTTCGCCAGCGGGTGGCTCTCGAGCCTGATCGGTGAGGGCCTCATCTACGACCTCCGCACCAAGGTGTTCGCCCACGTGCAGCGCCAGTCGCTGGCGTTCTTCACCCGCACCCAGACCGGCGCGCTGGTGAGCCGGCTCAACAACGACGTGATCGGCGCCCAGAGCGCGTTCACGTCCACGCTGTCGGGCACCGTCTCGAACATCATCTCGGTGATCGTCGTCGGGATCACCATGCTGGCGCTGAGCTGGCAGGTCACCCTGTTGCCCCTCCTGCTCTTCCCGATCCTGCTGGTGGCGTCGCGATGGGTGAGCGCACGGATGGCGACCCTGGCCCGCGACCGGATGAACGGCAACGCCGACATGGGCAATGCGATGACCGAGCGGTTCAACGTCGGCGGCGCCATGCTGCTCAAGCTGTTCGGCCACCGCGAGTCCGAGGATGCGATGTTCGCCGGCAAGGCCGCGACCGTGCGCGACCTCGGGGTGCGGATCGCGATCCTCAGCCGGCTGTTCTTCGCCGCGATGACGCTGGTGCCGTCGCTGGCCACCGCGATCGTGTACGGCGTCGGCGGCTACCTCGCCGTGAACGGCCACCTCTCGGTCGGCACCGTGATCGCCCTCGCCACCCTGCTCCTGCGCCTCCTCGGCCCGCTCCAGGGGCTCTCCAACGTCCGGATCGACGTGATGACCGCGTTGGTCAGCTTCGACCGGGTCTTCGAGGTGCTCGACCTGCCCTCGCCGATCCAGGAGAAGCCCGGCGCCGTCGCGCTCCCGCGCACCGCCGCGGCGCTGGAGTTCGACGACGTGTCGTTCAGCTACCCGCGTGCCGACGAGATCTCGCTCGCCTCGCTGGAGAGCGTCGCGCGTACCGAGTCGCGCGACTCCGGCGAGGTGCTCCACCACCTCGACTTCGCCGCCGAGCCGGGACAGATGGTCGCGCTCGTCGGTCCGTCGGGCGCCGGCAAGACGACGGTCACGCACCTCGTCGCGCGGCTGTACGACGCGACCTCCGGCGTCGTGCGCGTCGGCGGCGAGGACGTGCGCGAAGTGACGCTCCAGTCCCTCGAGGACGTCGTGGGCTACGTGACGCAGGACGCCCACATGTTCCACGACACGATCCGCGAGAACCTCGTCTACGCCCGCCCCGGCGCCGACGAGGACCAGATCTGGGCGGCGCTCGAGGCGGCACAGATCGCCCCCCTGATCCAGAGCCTTCCCGACGGGCTGGAGACCGTGGTCGGCGACCGCGGCTACCGGTTGTCCGGTGGTGAGCGACAGCGGCTTGCGATCGCCCGACTGCTGCTGAAGGCGCCCCCGATCGTGGTGCTCGACGAGGCGACCGCCCATCTCGACAGCGAGTCGGAGGTCGCGGTGCAGCGCGCGCTCGACGCGGCGCTGGCAGGCCGCACCTCGCTGGTGATCGCCCACCGGCTGTCGACGGTCCGCGACGCCGACCTGATCCTGGTCGTCGAAGGCGGGCGCATCGCGCAGCGCGGCACCCACGCCCAGCTGCTCGCCCAAGGCGGCCTCTATGCCGACCTCTACCGCACGCAGTTCCTGCCCGACGTGACGATGACACCCGCGGTGTCGCAGTAGGGTCCGCCGCATGGATCTGGGACTGACCGATCGGGTGTTCCTGGTCACCGGCGGCGCCCGTGGCCTGGGCCGTGCGACCGCGGACGTGCTGGTCGCCGAGGGTGCGCGGGTGGTGCTCTCCGGGCGCACCGACGAGTCCCTTGCAGCCGCGGCCGCCGCCCTCGGTGACCACGCGTCGTACGTCGTCGCTGACAATGCCGACCCCGGCACCCCCGCCGCGCTGCTCGCGGAGGCCGAGGAGCGATGGGGCCGGCTGGACGGCGCGCTGGTCAGCGTCGGCGGGCCGCCCACCGGGCCGGTGACCGCGGTGACCGACGAGCAGTGGACGACGTCGTTCGAGACGGTCTTCCTCGGGGCGGTGAGGATGGCGCGCGAGGTGTCGGCCGCGCTGGGCGAGGGCGGCGCCCTGGCTCTCGTGCTGTCCTCGAGCGTGCGGTCGCCGCTGCCCGACATGGCGATCTCCAACGGCCTGCGCCCGGGCCTGGCGATGCTGACCAAGCAGCTCGCCGACGAGCTCGGCCCGCGCGGCGTGCGGGTGAACGGCCTGCTGCCGGGTCGGATCGGCACCGAGCGGGTGGCAGAGCTCGACGCCCGAAAGGGCGACCCGGAGGCCGTGAAGGCGGCGTCGCTGCGGACGATCCCGCTCGGACGCTACGGCGAGCCGTCAGAGTTCGGCCGTGCCGCGGCGTTCCTGCTCAGCCCGGCCGCTTCGTTCCTGACCGGCGTGATGCTCCCGGTCGACGGCGGGATGCTCCGCGCCCTGTGACGGCACCCCGACCATGCCGAGGTTGGTCCGCTTGGGCTTCTTGGCGGGCTGCTGGGCACGCCGCAGCTCGGCGCGCCCCGTCTTCTCCTCCCAGGCGAGGTAGCCGAACCCGAACAGCGCGAGCAGGCCGAAGAACCACCACTGCAGCGCGTAGAAGAAGTGCGGCCCGTTGCTGAGGTCGGGCAGCCCTGCGGCCTCCAGCGGTGTGGCCGGCGCCGGCGTCTCGGTCTTCAGGTCCACGAACCCGCCGTACGTCGGGATCCCGATCGCCGGCTGGATCTGCGCGCTCGAGATGGCGCGCGCCGAGCCGTCGACCACCCGGGCGGAGCCGCCGTCGGCGTCGCGCCGCACCGAGCCGGTGACGGTGACGGTGCCCGAGGGTGGGGACGGGACCTGGGACGGGTCGGTGAGGCCCTGGTTGCTCGTGGCCACCCAGCCGCGGTCGACGAGGAGGGCGGTCCCGGAGTCGGTCACCAGGGGTACGACGACGTCCACGCCGGACGCGCCGTGGTCGTCGGTCTGGTAGCGGATGATCACCGTCTTGGCCACGTCGTAGGTGCCGGTCGCCGAGACGACGGCGTACTGCTGCGACGAGTCGGGATCGCGGCCCTCTCGCAGCACCTGCTCGACCGGCGCCGGCGCGGCGCTCTCGTTGGTGCGGATGATCGCGTTGCTGGTCTTCTTCGACTCCAGTCGGTGCCACTGCCAGCGCCCGAGCAGCAGGCAGGCGTAGGCGAGCAGCAGGACGGTGGCCAGGAGCAGGAGCCAGCGCCGGCTGACGAGGAACCGCAGACTCCGCACCGTTCGAGGCTATCCGGCCACGGGTGATCGGCCGCGATCGCCCGGGTGTGGGTGCAGGCACCTAGGATGGGTCGAGTGAGTGACCAGCTGCCCCTGGCGGATGCCTACGGTCGTGTTGCGACCGACCTACGCGTCTCGCTCACCGACCGCTGCAACCTGCGTTGTTCCTACTGCATGCCGGCCGAGGGCCTCGACTGGCTGCCCCACGCCGAGGTGCTCACCGACGACGAGGTGGTGCGGCTGATCACGATCGCCGTCGACCGGCTCGGGGTCCGCGAGGTGCGCTTCACCGGCGGTGAGCCGCTCGTACGCCGCGGCCTCGTCGACATCGTCACCCGCACCCGGGCGCTCGGCGACGGCCTCGAGCTGTCGATCACCACGAACGCGCTCGGACTCGAGCGCAACGCCCGCGCTCTGGCCGCCGCTGGGCTCGACCGCGTGAACATCAGCCTCGACACCGTCGATCCCGAGCGCTTCCACACCATCACCCGGCGTGACCGCCTCGACGACGTGCTGCGCGGCGCCAAGGCCGCTCACGACGCGGGGCTGCGCCCGGTCAAGATCAACGCCGTGCTCCTGCGGGGAGTCAACGACGACGACGCCTGCGACCTGCTCGACTGGGCGGTCGACCACGAGTACGAGCTGCGCTTCATCGAGCAGATGCCGCTCGACGCCCAGCACGACTGGCACCGCGACCAGATGGTGACCGCCGACGAGATCTTCGCCAAGCTGGCTCGTCGGTTCACCCTCAGCCCGGTCAGCGAGCCCCGCGGCAGCGCGCCGGCCGAGCTCTTCCTGGTCGACGGCGGCCCGGCGACCGTGGGCGTGATCGCCTCGGTGACCCGCCCGTTCTGCGGCGACTGCGACCGGGTCCGGCTCACCGCCGACGGTCAGGTCCGCAACTGCCTGTTCGCCCGCGAGGAGTCCGACCTGCGCGGCGCCCTGCGCGCCGGCGCGTCCGACGACGACCTGGCCCGGCGCTGGGTGACCGCGATGGCCGGCAAGCTGCCCGGCCACGGGATCAACGACCCGACGTTCCTCCAGCCCGACCGCCCGATGTCGGCCATCGGAGGCTGACGAGCCCGCCTCACCGTCGGTCGCGGGCGTGAAATGACGACGAGTGCCAGACAGCCACGGGGGAAGCTTTCCGGCACTCGTCGGCGCTCACCGGCTCGGGGAACCCGGCGAACACGAGCGAGATTGTTGCACGATCAACCGGAGGGATCCAAGCCGAAACGGCCGTAATTCATTCGGATTCCGTACCTCCAGGCAGCTGTCGATCCTGCGATGGGCCGTCCATGAGCTCGAATCCATCTGATTTCGTGCCCGAGGCGTTCGCCATCACCACGGCGACGTAGGGGAGCAGCACGGCGCCCACCACGAAGATCCACGGAAGCCAGCCCGGACCGAGGTGCGTGACCGCGAGCAGCGCGACCACCAGGAAGCACGCCGTACGCACTCCCATGGCGATCAGGTAGCGCCGCTGGCGCTGTGCGATGTCCGCCCCGGCGCTCGTGTGAGCGGTCGTGATCCGGATCGGGGCGTCGGCCGCCCGCTTCCTCGCCATCGTTCCATCCTAAGTCGGAGTTCGGGGCGGAGCGCCGCCCATCGGGGTTCGTCACCTGGGGGCGGACGGATGGGTGTGCGGGGGTCCTAGCATCGGACCATGACGAACCGCACCTATCGCGTCACCGAGCTCGTCGGCACCTCCCCCGAGGGGATCGACGAGGCCATCCGCAACGCCGTCCGACGGGCCAGCACGACGCTGCGTCACGTCGACTGGTTCGAGGTCACCCAGGTGCGCGGACAGGTCAAGGACGGCGACGTCGAGCACTTCCAGGTCGGGCTCAAGGTCGGGTTCCGCCTCGAGGACGACTGAGGTATCACGCCCGCGCCCTGCCTCCTCCTCGAGGTATGCGTGGAAGCAGCGTGCGCCGGCGTCGGAAGCCGGCCCATCACGAGCCCTCGACGGGCCGTCGCAGTGTGCTGTCCTCGCTCGGCTACGACCTGCGCTTCGCCGCGGGCGTCCTCGGTGACACCGTCCGGCTGCGCTGAGCGGTCGGGTCTCGCGGTCAGGGTGATTGTGGCTACCCGTGGGTAGTCACTAGCGTCGTGGCCGTGAGCGACTCCGAGCAGACCCCCGTGCCAGATGTCGCGCCCAGGTCGGTCCTGGTCACCGGTGGCAACCGTGGCATCGGCCGTGCGATCGCCGAGGCGTTCCTCGCCCAGGGCGACAAGGTCGCGGTCACCTCGCGCTCCGGCGGCGGCCCCGACGGTGCGCTCGACCTGCGCTGCGACGTCACCGACGCGGCGGCGGTCGAGACGGCGTTCGTCGACGCCGAGGCCGCCCATGGCCCGGTCGAGGTGCTCGTGGCCAACGCCGGCATCACCGCCGACACCCTCCTGCTGCGGATGTCGGAGGACGACTGGTCGTCGGTCATCGACACCAACCTGACCGGCACCTTCCGGCTCGCCAAGCGCGCCGCGAAGGGCATGCTGCGGCAGCGGCGCGGGCGGATCATCCTGATCTCCTCGGTGGTCGGCCTGCTCGGCTCGGCCGGTCAGGTCAACTACGCCGCCTCGAAGGCCGGCCTGGTCGGGATGGCACGCTCGCTGGCGCGCGAGCTGGGCTCCCGCTCGATCACCACGAACGTCGTGGCGCCCGGCTTCGTCGAGACCGACATGACCGCCGTCCTCACCGACGACCAGCGCGCCGCGATCAAGACGCAGGTGCCGCTGCAGCGTTACGCCTCACCGGATGAGGTCGCCTCGGCCGTGGTGTGGCTGGCCTCGCCGGGGGCGGCGTACGTCACCGGCGCCGTGATCCCCGTCGACGGCGGCCTCGGCATGGGCCACTGATCGATCCCGTCGGTCGCACGACGTCGAGACACTCTACGAAAGGCAGCACATGGGCATCCTGGACGGCAAGCGGATCCTGGTCGCGGGCGTGACGATGGACTCCTCGATCGGCTTCTCGGTGGCCAAGGTCGCCCAGGAGCAGGGAGCCACCGTCCTGATCTCGAACTTCGGGCGTGCGCTCGGCATCACCCGGCGGATCGCCAAGCGGCTGCCGACCGAGCCACCGGTGCTGGAGCTCGACGTCACCGACCAGTCGCACCTCGACGGCCTCGCCGACAAGCTGCGTGAGCACGTCGACGGCCTCGACGGCGTGGTCCACTCGATCGCCTTCGGCAACCCCGAGACGATCCTCGGCGGCAAGTTCCTCGGCGGACCGTGGGAGGACGTCGCCCAGGCGGTGCAGGTGTCGGCGTACTCGCTGATGTCGCTGACCGAGGCCTGCCGCCCGCTGATGGGCCCGGGCGGATCGGTGGTCGGGATGACGTTCGACGCCACCGTCGCGTGGCCGGCGTACGACTGGATGGGCGTGGCCAAGGCCGGCCTGGAGTCGACGTCCCGCTACCTGGCCCGCAACCTCGGCCCCGAGGGCATCCGCTGCAACCTGGTCAGCGCCGGGCCGCTCAAGAGCCTGGCCGCCAAGGCGATCCCGGGCTTCGAGGACCTCGAGACGATGTGGAGCGACCGCGCGCCGCTCGGCTGGGACGAGAAGGACCAGGGCCCGACCGCGCGCGCCGTCTGCGCCCTGCTCTCGGACTTCTTCCCCGCCACGACCGGCGAGATCGTCCACGTCGACGGTGGCTTCCACGCGATGGGGGCCTGACCGCGCTGCGGGCGTCGGGCGGGTGGGGCGGCCTGGACCTGGACTTGGCTAGGGTGCCTCGGTGACGTCGCTGATCGAGCTGCGGGTCCTCGAGGGACCGAACCTCTACTTCCCCCGGGCTGCGATCAAGCTCACCCTCGACATCTCGCCCCTGGCGTCGGCCCCGACCGCGACGGCGGAGCGGCTGGCCCGGCGGATCGGGCTGCCCGCGGCCAGGCCGGGGGAGCCCGACACCGGGTTCCGGCAGCGGTTCGCGCTGCGGGCGGTCGCGCGGCTGGTGCGCGCGATCGCGCACGAGTCGGGGGCGGTGCGGCTCGCCGTCCGGGTACGGCCGACCAACGACCCCCACGTCGTGGTGGTGGCCTACCCGTGGCGCCATCGCGGGCGCGCGGAAGCGATGGGTCGGGCGGTCGCCAGCGTGCTGGATGCGGTCCCGGGTGCCGACGTGGAGGAGGCGGTCGGGCGCGCGGCCGAGCAGGTGGGCGCGTCGCCCGAGGGCCCGGTGCCCCACACGATCACGCCCGAGATCCCGGTGGTCGCGGTCACCGGCACCAACGGCAAGACCACGACCAGCCGGATGATCGCCCACATCGCGCGCACCGGCGGGAAGGTGGTCGGCTGGTCCAACACCGACGGGATCTACCTCGACGGCGAGCTCGTCGAGGCGGGTGACTACTCCGGGCCGAGTGGCGCCGGTACCGTGCTCGGCCTGCCCGGCGTGGAGTTCGCAGTCACCGAGACCGCGCGCGGCGGGATCCTGCTCAAGGGCATCGGCGTGACCCGCAACGACGTGTCGGTGGTGACGAACGTGAGCGCAGACCACCTCGGCCTGCAGGGCATCGACACCCTCGACCAGCTCGCCGAGGTCAAGGCCGTGGTGCCGCGGATCACCCGGCGTCGCGGTTGGGCCGTGCTGAACGGCGACGACCCGCGGGTCTTCGCGATGCGCAGCGTGATCCGGGCCCGCCCGTGGGTCTTCTCCCGCGACCCGAACTCGCCGGCCATCCGCGAGACCCTCGACGAGCGCGGCCGGGCCACCACCGTCATCGACGGCTGGGTGGCGGTGCTGCGGCCCGGCGCCGACCCCGATCCGCTCGTCGAGCTGGTGGACGTGCCGATGACCCTGGCGGGGCTCTCTCGCTTCAACGTCGAGAACACGCTGGCCGCCGCGTCGGCAGCGCTCGCTGCGGGCATCCCCCGCGAGACGGTGATCGCGGGGCTGCGCACGTTCCGACCCGACGTCGAGCACAACCCGGGCCGGATGAACCTGTTCACCGTGCCGGCCGGCGAGGGCGCAGCCACGGTGGTGATCGACCTCGCGCACAACGAGGCGGGGCTCGAGGCGCTGCTCGAGATCATGGCCGGGGTGCGTCCGCCCGGTGCGCGCCTGCTGCTCGGCCTCGGAGCGGTGGGGGACCGCACCGACGAGCTGCTCGGCCGACTCGGCGAGATCGGTGCGATGGGCGCCGACGTCGTGGCCATCGCCCACAAGGAGCGATACCTGCGCGGCCGCACCCGCGACGAGCTCGACGGCCTGTTCCGCGACGGCGCCGAGCGGGTCGGCACCACCGACATCACGTCGTACGACACGGAGGTCGACTGCCTCGCCGGGCTCGTCGAGCAGGCTCACCCCGGCGACGTGGTCGGGCTGATGTGCCACGCCCAGCGCGAGGAGGTCTACGCGTGGATCGAGCAGCACGGCGGCACGCCGGACACGCCCGCGGTCCTCGGTTCGAAGGTGCGCGCCGCGACCCCCTGAGGCGGCTCAGCGCACGGCGAGCGGCTCCAGCATCCGGTGGGGTCGGCGGAGAGCGACCGAGACCGGGTCGTCGCGGAGCGTGGGGTCGGCGCCCGGGCCGGGGCTGACCTCGATGTCACCGACGGCCGGCGCGCGGTCGCAGGTGCGGCAGCGGCCGTCGGGGCCGAGCGGGCCACAGCCGATGTGGGCGTACAGGCGCCGCGGCGCCCCGGGCGTCGTACGACGGTCGCCCCACTGGCCGAGCGCGTAGAGCACCGGCCAGAGCCCTTCCGCCTCCTCGGTCAGCTCGTACTCCGGGTGGCCCGTGCCGACCCGGACCAGCAGGCCCTCGGTCACGAGCGCGTCGAGCCGGGCGGACAGGACCGCCTTGGAGATGTCGAGGTGGGCCCAGAAGTCGGAGAAGCGGCGTACGCCGAGGAAGCAGTCGCGCAGGATCAAGAGCGTCCAGCGCTCGCCGACGATCTCCAGGGAGCGCGCGAGGGAGCAGTCCTGGCGGGCGTAGTCGGTGCCGAGGGGCATCGGGTCTCCTTGTTGGAAGTCGCTCTGACGGGGGCTGGTCTGATGAACAGACTACATGCTATCGTCTTGTTGGTCCGATCACCAGACCAAACCGGAGCCTCCGTGACCGCCGTCCGCCGTACCCTCGCCACCGCCTCACTCGGCACCCTGGTCGCGCTCGTGGCCTTCACCGCGCCGCTCGCGACGGTCAACCTCACCGTGGCGGGCCTCGACGCCGGGACGTCGGGGCGCACCTGGATCCTCAGCTCGATGAGCATCGGGCTCGGCGCGTTCCTGCTCACCGCCGGCCGCGTCGCCGACGACTTCGGGCGGCGACGCACGTTCGTGGCCGGGGCGTTGGTCCTGGCCGCGGGCTCGCTGCTGGGCCTGGTCGCTCCCGAGGTCGTCACCTTCGTGGTCGCCCGGATCGTGCAGGGCATCGGCGCCGCCGCGCTGATCGCGGCGGGGCTCGGCATGATCGCGGTCGCGTTCCCCGACCCCCGCGAGCGCGCGCACGCCACCGGCGTCTGGGGCGCCAGCGTGGGCGCCGGCATCGCGCTCGGCCCGCTGCTCTCCGCCGGCCTGGCGAAGGTGGGCTCCTGGCGCGACGTGTACGTCGTCCTGGTGGCGGCGGGCCTCGTGCTCGCGCTCAGCGCGCGCGGCTGCGACGAGTCGCGCGTGGGTCATCGGGCTCGGCTCGACGTCCCCGGCGTGGTGCTGCTGGCGCTCGGCATGGCCACCGTTCTCGCCGGCCTGACCGAGGGACGCGAGGGCTGGGGACGACCGCTCGTGCTGGGTCTCCTCGTCACGGGTGTCGTGCTGCTCGCCGCGTTCCTCTACGTCGAGCAGCACTCCGACCACGCGATGCTCGACCTCGCTCTCTTCCAGCGCCCGGCGTTCGCGGCGGTGACGCTGGCCGCAGTCGCGACCGGCGGCGGCATCATCGCCCTGCTGTCCTACCTCTCCGGCTTCGTCGGCGTCGCCCTCGGGCTCTCGTCGTGGACCGCGGCCTGGTTGATGCTGGCCTGGAGCGGCACCAGCGTCGTGACGGCCCTGGCGGCACGCCGGCTTCCGGTCGCGTGGAGCGGGCGCGCCCGGCTCAGTGCCACCCTCGTCGTGGTCGGGGCCGGCCAGCTGCTGCTGTGGAACATCGCGCCCGGCGACGGCGCAGAGCGGTTCGTGCCCGGGTTGCTCCTCGCCGGCATCGGGAGCGGCGTGCTCAACGCCGCGCTCGGCCGCGAGAGTGTGGCGAGCGTGCCCGCCGGCCAAGGTGGCCTCGGCAGCGGTGCCAACAACACGGCGCGCTACCTCGGCTCTGCGCTCGGCGTCACGGTCGTGTCGATCGTCGCGGCCCCGTCGGGCGTCGTCACCTCGGCCTCGCTCGTCGACGGCTGGAACCGCGCCGTGCTGGTGACGATGGCCGTCTCGTTCGTGGGAGCCCTGGTGGTGCTGGTCGTCGGGCGGCCGCGGCCGGTCTCGGCCGACCCGGCCCGGAGTGGACCAGCCGAGTCTGCTCGAACCGGCTCATCCCAGGGGTCCGGATTGCGCCTACCGTGAGGGCATGACCACCGACACCCTGCACCAGATCCCGAGCCGTCTCGACCTCGACGCGGCCGTCCCCACGTTCAGCAAGGCGATGAGCCACCTCGACACCAGCGCCACCCGCGAGCTCGACCGCGTGGACTTCCCGGCCGGGCTGCGCGACCTGGTGCGGCTGCGCGCCTCCCAGCTCAACGGCTGCGCCTACTGCGTCGACATGCACGCCACCGACGCCGCCTCCGCGGGTGAGTCGGCCCAGCGCATCAACGCCGTCGCGATCTGGCGCGAGTCGCCGTTCTTCACCGAGCGGGAGCGCGCCGCGCTGGGCTTCACCGAGGCCGTCACCCTGGTCGCGTCGACGCGAGTGCCGGCCGAGGAGTACGACGCCGTCGCGGCGCACTGGTCGCCCGACGAAGTCGGTGCGCTGCTGTCGCTCATCGTGGCGATCAACGCCTGGAACGCGATCTCCGTGGCGACCCGAGCCTGGGAGCCGGTGCTGGCGCGCTGAGCAGCCGGCGCGCATGGACCTCCATGTCTCCCTCGACGGGCCCGGCGACCGGGCGACGCGCATCTACCTGACGGTCCGCGAGGCGGTGCTCGAGGGCCGGCTGGCGGCCGACGACCGGTTGCCGGCCAGCCGCGACCTGGCGCGGCAGCTCGGGGTCGCACGCGGCACGGTGACGGTCGCCTACGACCGGCTCGTGGCGGAGGGTTTCCTCGAGAGCCGGCCCGGCTCGGGCACCTACGTCACGAGCGTCGCGCTCGCTCCCGACGACGGGCGCCGGGCCCGGCACGGCGCCGTCCGGCCGCTCGCCCTGTGGGAGCACCACGAGGTCGAGCCTCCGCCGCGCGCCCGCCGCCTCCACGACCTCGGGATCGGGCTCCCCGACCCGACGCTCTTCCCGCTCGAGGTCTGGCGGCGCCTGGTCGGCGACCAGCTGCGCCGCTCGCGACTCACCGACGCGACGTACGGCGGCCGCGGCTCCTGGCGGCTCCGCGACGAGATCGCGCGGTTCCTCGGGCTCTCCCGCTCGGTGGCCGCCACCGGCGACGACGTCGTCGTCACAGTCGGGGCCCAGCAGGCGGTGGACCTGGTCTGCCGGGTGCTGGTCGAGCCGGGCACGGTGGTGGCGGTCGAGGACCCTGGCTACGCCGCGATGCACCGCCTGCTCGAGTCCCACCGCGCCGACCTGCGCGGCGTGCCGGTGGACGGCGAGGGCCTGGTCGTACAGGCACTCCCGGCGGACGCACGGCTGGTCTATGTGACGCCCTCCCACCAGTTCCCGACCGGTGTCCTGCTGTCGATGAGGCGCCGGGCTTCGCTGCTGCAGTGGGCGGCCGAGCACGATGCCGTGGTCGTGGAGGATGACTACGACAGCGAGTTCCGCTGGTCCGACCGACCCCTCGAACCGTTGCAGAGCCTCGACCGGGACGGCCGCGTCGTCTACGTCGGCACGTTCTCCAAGTCGCTGCTGCCCGGGCTGCGCGTGGGGTTCCTCGTCGCACCGCGGTCGTTGCACGGAGCGCTCGCGGAGGCCAAACGGGTCACGACCTGGGAGGGCGACCTGACCACGCAGGGCGCCCTGGCCGAGTTCCTCGCCGAGGGCCATCACGCCGCTCACGTACGACGTGCGGCCAAGCTCTACCGCCCGCGCCGGGCCGCGCTGCTCGAGGGCTTGGGCGGTCTCGACGAGGTCCTCGAGGTGGTGCCCTCGGTGGCGGGGCTGCACGTGAGCGCCCGGTTCCGCGATCCAGACACCGACGACCTCGCCGTCGTCCGGCGGGCGGCAGCCCTCGGCGTACGGGTGAAGGCGCTGTCGGCCTACCACCTGCACCAGCCCGTGCGACCGGGGCTGGCCCTGGGGTTCGCAGGAGTGGAGCCCGACGCGATCCCCGACGCGCTCGCCCGGCTCGAGGCCGCGATCCGGGTTCACGCCTGAGCGGGCTCGGGCACCGGGGTGTAGTCGGGGTCGGCGGAAGGAGCGTCGGGATTCTCGCTCGAGCCGGCCTGGGCGAAACTCGACCAGTTCTCGAGCTCACTCATCACCGCGCCGTGCTTGTCGACGCAGAAGACCACCAGGTCGCCGGGGTTGGCGCGCGCCATCGCGTGCCTCACCGCCTTGATCTCGTCGAGGATGATCTCCACCTGCTTGCACCGCGATCCTGCAGCGATGGCCGCCTTCACCCCGTCGGCGACCAGCCCCGCCGTCTCGCCGCGGGCGCGTCGCCGCAGGTTGTCGTCCTCACGCACGATCACGACGTCGAAGTGCTGGGCGGCGACCTCGCCGAGCTCTCGCATGTCCTGGTCGCGGCGGTCACCGGCTGTCGCGATGACGCCGATGCGGGACGGCTTCCCCAGCTCGGAGGTCGTGGTGAGCGTCTCGCCGACCCGGTCGACGAAGTCGCCGAGCGCGCGCATGCCGGGAGCGTTGTGGCAGTAGTCGACGATCACGTTCACGCCGTTCACCTCGACCTCGTTGAGGCGGCCGGGGGAGAGGTAGTAGTTCGTCGAGAAGGTGCGCAGCCCTTGGCGGATGTCGTGCAGCGGTGCACCGGCGGCGAAGGCGGCCGCGGCGGCGGCCAGGGAGTTCTGCACGTTCATCCGGGCCCGACCCTTGAACGTCGCGGGCAGCAGGTGGGTCCACGCCAGCTGCATCTCGCGACGGCCGTGCTTGACCACGATCATCTCGCCGCGGTCGGAGGGGTTCAGCACGAGTGCCTTGCCACCACGGCGGCAGTGGGCCTCGATCATCTCGCGTGCCTCGGAGCCCGGCTCCTCCATCGAGAACCACACGACCTGGCCGGAGCAGCGGCGTCGCATCTCGCGCACCAGGAGGTCGTCGGCGTTGAGCACGGCGTGGCCGTCGCGGGGCACGGCCTCGACGACGACGGCCTTCACGTCGGCGAGCTGCTCGACGGTGTCGATGCCGCGCAGGCCGAGGTGGTCGGGCTGCACGTTGAGGACGACGGCGACGTCGTTGCGCTCGTAGCCGAGACCCTCGCGCAGGATGCCGCCGCGCGCGACCTCGAAGACCGCGAAGTCGACGCGGGGGTTCTGCAGCACCATCCTGGCGCTCCGCGGCCCGGACGCGTCGGCGCGGATCAGCAGGCGCTCGTCGATGACCACACCGTCGGTGGACGTCATGCCGACCTTGCGGCCCATGCCCTTGAAGATGTGGGAGATCATCCGCGACGTCGTGGTCTTGCCGTTGGTGCCGGTGACGGCCACGATCGGGATCCGCGAGGGGGCACCCGGCGGGAAGAGCATGTCGACCACCGGCTTGGAGATGAACTGCGGCTCGCCGATGGTCGGGTGGGTGTGCATCCGGAAGCCCGGTGCTGCGTTGACCTCGCAGATCGCGCCGCCCGTGTCGCGCACGGGCTCGGTGATGTCGGGGCAGATGAAGTCGATGCCGGCGATGTCGAGCCCGATCATCCGAGCCGCCTCCTCGGCGATCTCGATGTTCTCGGGGTGTGCCTCGAACGTGCGGTCGATCGAGATGCCGCCGGTCGACATGTTGCCGGTCAGCGCCAGCTTCACCATCTCGCCCTCGGCGGGCACCGAGTCGAGCGTGTGGCCCTGTCCGGCGAGTACCTCCTCGGCGGCCTCGTCGATCTTGATCCGGGTCAGCACCTTCTCGTGGCCGACTCCGCGGCGTGGGTCGGCATTGGTGAGGTCGACCAGCTCGCGCACGGACGCGCGGCCGTCACCGGTCACCGAGGCCGGTACCCGCTCGGCAATGGCGGCCATCCGACCGTCGATGATGAGGCACCGGTAGTCCTTGCCGACCACCATCGACTCCACGATGCACACGCCGCGCCGCGACTGCTCCTCGGCGATCACGAACGCCTCCCGCACGTCGTCGTCGCTCTGGAGGTCGAGACACACGCCGCGACCGTGGTTGCCGTCCAGCGGCTTGACGACCACCGGGAAGCCGATCCGCCGCGCGGCGGCGACGGCCTGATCGGCAGAGCGCACCGACTCCTGCTTGGGCACCGGCAGCCCAGCCGCGCCGAGGAGCTTGGTGGTGAGGTCCTTGTCGGAGGCGATGTCGACCGCGATCGAGCTGGTCTCGGAGGTCATCGTGGCGCGGATCCGCTTGGCGTGGACGCCCTGGCCGAGCTGCACCAGGGAGTACTGGTTGAGCCGGATCCACGGGATGTCGCGACTGACGGCCTCGTCGATGATGGCCTGGGTCGAGGGACCGAACGCCGTGCGCTCGGCGCGCAGGATGAAGGACTCGAGCTCGTCGGCCCAGTCGAACTCCGGATCGGCCTGCACGACGTGATTCACCAGACGGGCAGCCAGCCGGCCGGCGGCGAGTCCGACGTTCTCGTCGATGTAGCCGTAGATGACGTTGTAGTGGCCCGGCTCGCCCTTCACGCCGCGGGTCTTGCCACGCCGGATGTCGTGGCCGACGACCTGCTGGAGGGCCAGCGCCGCGTGCTCCGTGACGTGGCCGAGCCAGGTGCCTTCCTGCAACCGCTCCACGAAGCCGCCCTTGCGGCCGCGCGAGCACGAGTGGTGGGAGAGTCCGGGCAGGGCCTCGAGGAGGTGCTCGGTGAAACCGGGGAGCTTGTCGGTGGGGAACTGCTCGAGCCCACCGAGGTCGACCACGAGGTGGATCGCCTTGTCGTAGGACCAGATGTTGGGCCCGCGGTAGACGCGGGTCTCGAGGATCGTCAGGTCAGGGGTGGGGCGTTCGGTCACCGCGATGCTCCATCCTGCTCGGCTGCTGGTTCGACGGGGGGCTCGGTGAGGACAGTCTTGCGGGGTGGGCGCTTGCGTGCCAGGCGCCGGCGCAGGGTGGCTGGTGACCGGTCGCCGGCCGCGATGTCCCGCGCCATCTGACGGAGGTCGGCCTGCGCTTCGGCGAGCTCGGCGGCGTCCTCGTCCGAGACGCGCGCCGCCTGCCCCTGGAGCTCACGCGCCGTCAGGTCGTACGACGCGCCCGCCGGCAGGACGTGGAGGATGATCCCACTGGCCAGCAACGGAGTGGACCGCTTGGCCTCGTAGGAGTTCGTGACCAACCGCTGCGGGTCGAACACGGTGACCGCGCCGCGGCCGCTGACCCGCAGCACCTCGTGACCGCCCTCGACGGTGACCGTGGCGCAGGTGTCCTCGTCGACGCCGATCCCGAGCAGCTGCGGTGACTGCGAGACGATCATCAGCAGGCGGCCGTAGCGGTTGCGCTGGTCGAAGTGCTGGTCGATCACCGTGGTGCGCAGCAGCCCGAGCCCCGCAGCGACTTGGGTCATCCGCTGCTTCGGGGTCGTGCCCCCGACGCCGAAGGCGACCATGTGGGACGACTGGATGCTGGCGCCGGCCGAGGTGCCCGCCACGACGGCTCCCCGCTCGTGGGCTCGGACCACGGCGTCGCCGAGCGGCGTGCCGCAGATGATCGCGGACAGCTTGAGCTGGTTGCCGCCGGTCATGAAGACCCCGGTGGCGTCGTCGACGACGGCCACCAGGTCGGGGTCGTGGGCGTCGTCGCGGCTGCCGGGCCGCACCGCCGCGACGCTGCCCGCGCCGAGCCGCCGGAACAGCGCGTCGTAGACCTCGACGACCTCGTCACCGAGGCTCGATGCGGTCGGGATCACCACGACCCGGGCGTCGGCGCCGCCGCTGGCGGCGACGAAGTCCTTGAGGATGGTTCGCTTGCGGAGCTTGTCCTCCGCACCGCCGATGATCATCAACGGCCCGGCGGGTCCCGGATCGGCGTGCTCAGGCATGACAGGGAAGGCTAGCCGGTGCCAGAGTGCCCCTGTGAGTGGGCAGTCCAGGGACCTCGTGGTGATGCGGCACGCCAAGGCCGAGCCGGGCGGGGAGACCGATCACGAGCGCGAGCTCGCGCAGCGCGGCTGGGACGACGCGCTCGCGGCCGGTCGGTGGCTGGCCGACAGCGGGTTCGTCCCCGACCTCGCGCTGGTCTCGTCTGCGCGTCGTACGGCGTCGACCTGGCAGGCGCTCGCCGAGGGAGGCTCGTTCGAGGCCGAGATGGTCAGCTCCGAGTCGCTCTACGCGGCCGGGCCCGAGACCGCCCTCGACCTGGTGCGCGAGACCGCCGACGAGGTGTCCGCGCTCGTGGTGGTCGGGCACAACCCGACGATGGCCTACCTGGCCCAGCTGCTGGACGACGGCACGGGGGACGAGGACGCGGGCCGCGAGATGGCCACCGGCTTCCCGACCGGTGCCCTTGCCCGCTTCGAGGTCACCGGCCCCTGGGTCGAGCTGGACCTGGCGTCGGCTCGGCTGGTCGGCTTCCACGTCGGCCGGGCCTGAACGTCAGACCGGGGGAGCTGGCGTGACGACGCCGTGCTCGGCGTCGAGCGCCTCGATCTCCTCGCGCCTGATGCCGAGCAGGTACATGATCGCGTCGAGGTACGGCACGTTGACCGTGGTGTCGGCGGCCTCCTGCACGAGCGCCTTGGCGTTGTAGGCGATGCCGAGCCCGGCGACCTCGAGCATGTCGAGGTCGTTGGCGCCGTCACCGATCGCGACCACCGACTCCAGGGGCACGCCGACCTGCTCGGCGAAGTAGCGGGCCGCGGCCGCCTTGCCGGCCCGGTCGACGACGTCGCCGAGGATCCGGCCGGTGATCGTGCCGTCCACGATCTCGAGCTCGTTGGCGCGGGCGTAGTGGATGCCGAGGTCGTCGGCGAGCCGGTCGGTGATCTGGCTGAAACCCCCCGAGACGAGCGCGAAGCGGTAGCCGAGTCGGCGCAGGGTGCGCACCAGCGTGCGCGCCCCCGGGGCCAGGACCAGCTCGTCGTACACCTCGTCGAGGGCGGTACTGGGGACTCCCTCGAGCAGCGCGACCCGGGCGCGCAGGGACTCCTCGAAGTCGAGCTCGCCGCGCATCGCGCGCTCGGTGACGCGGGCGACCTCGTCGGCATGGTCGCTGTAGGCGGCGAGGAGCTCGATCACCTCGCCCTGGATCAGGGTCGAGTCGACGTCCATGACGATCAGTCGCATCGCGCGGCGGAGCAGGCTGGCTGGCTGGACAGCGACGTCGACGCCCTGCGCAGCCGCCTCCAGCGCGAGCATGGCTCGCAGCCGCTCCGGGTGGGCGCCGGACACGTGCAGGTCGATCGCGGTGACCGGGTAGCGCGCCATCCGCTCGATCCGGTCGATGTTGGCCCCGCTGTCGGCGATCCGGCCGGCGATCGCAGCCATCGCTGCGGCGCGCAGCGGGGCGCCGATCACGGTGACGTGGGAGCGACCCTCGCCGCGGCCGCGGTTGTCGCCGGTGCCACGGTCGATGTCCACGCTCATGCCGAGCGAGGTGGCCGTGGCCTGGACGGCGTCGCGGAGCCGCTTCCAGTCGCGCGGAGCGGTGACCAGGATGCCGAGGATCAGGCGCCGCCTGAGCACGATCTGCTCGATGTCGAGGACCTCGACGCCGGCGCGCGTGAGGGTCGCGAAGATCGCGGAGGTGACGCCGGGACGGTCCTTCCCCGAGACGGTGAGGAGCAGGGTCTCCGGCTTCTGGTCGTTCATCGCTCGTCGAGGCTATCGGCGGCCGGGTCGGGGTGTCGGCGGTGGTCCGTACTGTGTCGCGCATGAGTCAGCGACACCACACCTTCGACTACATCGAGTTGGCGGCGCCCGACCTCGCTGCCGCGAAGCGGTTCTACGCCGACGCCCTCGGGTGGAGCTTCACCGACTACGGCCCCGACTACACCGGCATCCGGCGTCCCGGTGGTGAGGGCGAGATCGGCGGTCTCAACCCCGAGCGCCCGGCCGGCTCGGGGCTGCCCCTGGTGATCCTCTACAGCGACGACCTCGACGCGACCCTCGAGTCCGTCCGGTCGGCGGGCGGCACGATCGACGAGGAGCCCTTCGAGTTCCCCGGCGGCCGGCGCTTCCACTTCACCGATCCCGCGGGCAACTCCCTGGCGGTCTGGCAGACGGCTTGATTCCCGTCCTCCGACGTGACCGCCCGCGGTAGCCTCCCCGAGGCCCACCGACGGTCGGCCGTTCCGTGCAGCGGAGGTGGGCGGTGTCGTTCTCGACTGCCATCAGGACCTGCCTGCGCAAGTACGCCGACTTCAGCGGCCGTGCGCGACCTGCGGAGCTGTGGTGGTTCGTCCTGCTCGTCGTGGTCGGCTTCGTCGCGACCCGGGCGATCGACGCGGTGCTCGGCACCGAGAAGGGCGGTTACGGCGCCCTCGCGTCGGCGACGCTCCTCGTCGTGCTGCTGCCCTTGCTGGCGGCCGGCGCTCGTCGTCTGCACGACGCCGGGCTCAGCGGTTGGTGGCTGCTGATCGTGTTGGTGCCGTGCGGCAACGTCGCTCTGCTCTTCTTCTTCCTCCGGGAGAGCCAGGGAGACAACCGCTACGGTCCCTCACCGCTCCGGCAGGCAGCCCCGGCCTGAGTCGGTCGGCTGGCGAGCAAGCTCGCTTCGGCGCTCGTTGCGGCCGCACCGCGACGAGATGAGTCGGTCGGCTGGCGAGCAAGCTCGCTTCGCCGCTCGTTGCGGCCGCACCGCGACGAGATGAGTCGGTCGGCTGGCGAGCAAGCTCGCTTCGCCGCTCGTTGCGGCCGCACCGCGACGAGATGAGTCGGTCGGCTCGCGAGCAAGCTCGCTTCGCCGCTCGTTGCGGCCGCACCGCCCCGGCTTCGCCGGGTCGGTGCGTCCTCACTCGGGCCACACCTCGGGTGAGCAGGCCGCGACCAGGCCGCGGCGGGCCGCTCCGCCGAGCGGCTGGAGCGACTCCCGGCGCAGCGTCGCCTGGGCGCCGCTGAGGGCTCCGCCGTCGTCCTCGAGCGCGAGGTCGACGATCGCCAGGGCCTGGAGCGAGCGGGCCGCGAGGTCGGCGCAGCGGGCCGGGGTCCCGGGTGGTGGCGCCAGGGCCGGGCGGTGGTGCAGGTTCATCAGGGCATCGGCCGCCTCGGGCCGCCAGCGCGCGACGTCGAGATCGGCCAGGGCCGTGGCAGCCCGCTGGAGTGCATGTCGGAGCGCCCGGTCGGCCTCGCCGACGTCGGTCAGCTGCCGCAGGCCCGCGTCGTACGCCGTCCACTCGACCGCCGCCCCGACCTGGCGCGGCACCAGCCCGACGTGACCGCAGACCGCGGCCTCGCCGGCCTCGAGCGCGGCGGCGTTGAAGCCCGCCGGTCCGCCGAGCCCCACCGGATCGCCCGCGACGGGCAGCGCGAGCCCGACCCCGGTCGCGCCGGTCGCGCGGAGCTCGGCGAGGGTCCGCGTGAGGGACGCCGAGCCCGCGACCCCGGGCAGCCCGGCGACCACGTGGGTGGCGTCCCCCGCGAGCACGGCGTCGACCACGAGGTCCGTCACGACGTGCCCACGCAGCCAGGCCGTGCCCCACCAGGCCAGCCGTGCCGAGACGGGAAGGACGGTCTGCACGGGCCGTCACCATACGCGCCCGCGGCAGCCCTCAGCCTCGCTAGGGTTGCCGCATGGTCGCGGTGCTCGAGTTCGCCGGGGTGACCGTCCGACGGGGCCAGGCGACGCTGCTCGACCAGATCTCGTGGCGGGTCGCCGAGGGCGACCGCTGGGTGGTGCTCGGGCCCAACGGCGCCGGCAAGACGACCTTGTTGCAGGTTGCGGCGGCGCAGATCCATCCCACCGACGGCGTCGCCGGGATCCTCGACGAGGTGCTCGGCACGGTCGACGTCTTCGAGCTCCGGCCCCGGATCGGGCTCACCAGCGCGGCCCTCGCCGAGCGCATCCCGCGCCACGAGCTGGTGCGCGACGTCGTCGTGTCCGCGTCGTACGGCGTGGTGGGCCGCTGGCGCGAGGCCTACGACGAGCTCGACCACGACCGCGCCCGCGAGCTGCTGGCGCAGGTCGGCGCCGACCACCTGCTCGACCGCACGTTCGGCACCCTGAGCGAGGGCGAGCGCAAGCGCGTGCAGATCGCGCGGGCGCTGATGGCCGACCCCGAGCTGCTGCTGCTCGACGAGCCCGCCGCCGGGCTCGACCTCGGCGGGCGCGAGGACCTGGTCTCCACGCTCTCGACGCTGGCGCTCGATCCCGCGTCGCCCGCCACGGTGCTCGTCTCCCACCACGTCGAGGAGATCCCGCCGGGCTTCACCCACGCGCTCCTGCTGCGGTCCGGGCGCGTCGTGGCCGCCGGTCCGATCGCCGAGGTGATCACCGAGCAGCGCCTCTCAGAGACCTTCGAGATGCCGCTCGTCCTCACCCACGAGGCCGGCCGCTGGGCGGCGCGCCGCCGAGTGCGCCAACGTCCCTCTGCGTGACCTGCGTACGGATAGGCTGAAAGCGTGGAGTGGCTGGGTGATCACCTGTGGGCCGCCTGGCTCTTGCTGGCGGTCGCTCTCGGCGTGGCCGAGATGGTCAGCCTCGATCTGATCCTGCTGATGATGGCGGCCGGCGCGCTCGTGGCCGCCGTCGTGGCCCTGGCGGGTGCACCGATCATCCTCCAGGTCCTGCTGGGCGCGGGAGCCTCGGCGGCGATGCTCATGCTCGTGCGTCCGAGCCTCGTCGCCCGCCTGCACCAGGGCCCCGACCTGGTGAGCGGGCACAACCGACTGGTCGGCCAGCAGGGCGTGGTGACCGAGGAGCTGTCGGCCATGAACCCGGGCCGGGTCAAGCTGGCTGGTGAGATCTGGTCGGCCTGCCCGTACGACGAGTCGCTCACCATCGCGCCGGGATCGAAGGTCGAGGTGTTCGCGATCCGTGGCGCCACGGCGTACGTCCATCCCGTCGGCGAGCTCATGCCCTGACCCGTTCCACCGAGAAGAAGGAGTTCCCCGATGGCTGTCGTGTACGCACTGCTGGCCCTGATCGTCGTGTTCGTGCTCGTGATGCTGGCCCGGACCGTTCGGATCATCCCGCAGGCCCGCGCCGGCATCCTCGAGCGCTTCGGCAAGTACAAGGAGACCCTGCCGGCGGGCCTGAACGTCGTCGTCCCGTTCGTCGACCGGCTCCGCTACATGATCGACCTGCGCGAGCAGGTCGTGTCCTTCCCGCCGCAGCCGGTGATCACCGAGGACAATCTGGTGGTCTCGATCGACACCGTCATCTACTTCCAGGTGACCGACCCGGTGGCGGCGACCTACGAGATCGCCAACTACATCCAGGCCATCGAGCAGCTCACGATGACCACCCTGCGCAACATCGTCGGTGGCATGGACCTCGAGGAGACCCTGACCAGCCGCGACTCCATCAACTCCGGCCTGCGGGGCGTGCTCGACGAGGCCACCGGCAAGTGGGGCATCCGGGTGAACCGGGTGGAGCTCAAGGGCATCGACCCGCCGCCGTCGATCAAGGACTCGATGGAGAAGCAGATGCGGGCCGACCGTGAGAAGCGGGCCGTCATCCTCACCGCCGAGGGCCAGCGCCAGGCCTCGATCCTCTCGGCGGAGGGCAACAAGCAGTCCGCCATCCTCAACGCCGAGGGTGACCGCGAGTCGCTGATCCTGCGAGCGCAGGCCGACCGCGAGGCCGCGATCCTTCGGGCCCAAGGTGAGGGCCAGGCGATCCAGACCGTCTTCCAGGCCATCCACGACGGCCAGCCCGACCAGTCGCTGCTGGCCTACCAGTACCTCCAGATGATGCCCAAGATCGCGCAGGGCGACGCCAACAAGGTGTGGGTCATCCCCTCGGAGATCACCAAGGCCCTCGAGGGCCTCGGGTCCTCGGTCCACGAGATCGCCGGGATCCCGAAGAAGGTGGACGGACCCCTCAAGCGCGTCGACATGGGTCCGAGCGATCCCAGCGTCCTCGGAGGGTCCGGAGCGCTGGATCGTGAGCTCTCCAAGACCAACAAGGCCGTCGAGGACGCCATCGCCGAGGCCGAGCGGTCGGCCAACCCGGGCCGCAACCACGAGGGCGTGGCGCCCGACGTGGCACCGGAGGAGCCCGGTGCCCACCTCGCCGACGACGGTCCGACGGGAGACGCCCCGGCCCGGTGACGCCCCTCCAGATGGCGGCGGTGCTCCTAGCCGGGCTCGCCGCCGGGACCATCAACACGGTGGTGGGGTCGGGAACGCTGATCACGTTCCCGACCCTGCTCGCGTTCGGGGTGCCGCCGGTGACCGCGAACGTGTCCAACACGATCGGCCTGGTGCCCGGGACGGTGTCCGGGGCGTACGGCTACCGCCGCGAGCTGAGCGGGCAGCGCAGCCGGGCGATCCGGCTGGGCGCGGGCTCGCTGATCGGCGGCGTCATCGGCGCCGTGCTCCTGCTCTCCCTGCCGTCGTCGGCGTTCTCCGCGATCGTGCCGGCGCTGATCGTGCTGGGTCTGCTGCTGGTCGTCTTCCAGCCGCGGATCACCGCGTGGGTCGACGCCCGCCACGAGGGCATCCGCGGCCAGCAGGGCCCGTGGTGGGTCTGGCCCGCGGTGGCGGGGACGGGCGTGTACGGCGGGTACTTCGGCGCCGCGCAGGGCGTGATCCTGATGGGCGTCCTCGGGATCGGCATCGACGACTCGCTGCAGCGCCTGAACGGGCTCAAGAACGTGCTGGCCGGGATCGTCAACGGCGTGGCCGGCGTCATCTTCATCGCCGTCGCTCACGTCGACTGGACCGTGGTCGCGCTGATCGCGGCCGGGTCCGTGATCGGTGGTCAGGTCGGCGCCACCGTCGGCCGCCGCCTCTCGCCGCTCGCGCTGCGGATCTTCATCGTGGTGGTCGGTCTGGTCTCCCTCGCGGTGTTCCTGACCCGCTGAGGCCAGGGCCGCCCCCTACACTCCGCGCATGACGGACACGTGGGTCGAGGAGAGCCGGATCGACGTACGGGGCCGGGCTGTGGCGGTACGGCAGGCCGGCACGCCGGACGGACATCCCGTGGTCTACCTGCACGGGACACCGTCCTGCCGGCTCGACGCCGCGTTCGCAGACGACCTCTGCGGGGAGCTGGGCATCCGGATGGTCTCCTTCGACCGCCCGGGGTACGGCGAGTCGGACGCCGCGCCGTTCAGCCTCTCCTCGATCGCCGAAGACACCGCCTCGATCGCCGACGCTCTGGGGGTGGACCGCTTCGCGGCCCTCGGTCAGTCGGGCGGTGGGCCGTTCTCGCTGGCCTGCGCGTCCGTGCTCGGTGACCGGGTCAGCCGAGCCGGCGTGGCCAGTGGTCCCGCGCCGTACCAGGAGATGCCGGGGCTCCTCGACAGCCTCGACGACGGCGACCGGAAGGCGCTCGCGCTCCTGCCCGACGAGCAGGCGGCCGCTGCGCAGTTCGCGGTCGGCTTCGAGCCGTTCCGGCAGCTCGCGCACGCGTCGGACGCGGAGATCCTCGCGGGGTTCAAGAGGATGCTCAGCCGGCACGACGCGGAGGTGCTCGACCGTCCCGAGCTCGGTCGTGCGCTGGCGGCCGCGATGAGGGGTGCGATGCCGCACGGCACCAGCGGGGCCGGCTGGGACAACGTCGCATGGGTCGGACCCTGGGACATCGACCTCGACGCGATCGGTCGGCCCGTGTGGCTCTGGTACGGCGGTGACGACCCGCTCGCCGCGGAAGGGGCGGGGGAGTGGCTCGACCAGCGCCTGCCCACCGCGACGCTGGTGCTGCGTCCGGGGGACGGCCACACCGGCGTCATGGAGCACGCCCGCGAGATCCTGACGACCCTGGTCAGCGACTGACGGCGAGGTCGGTGTCGACGTAGGCGCGCACCCATCGCTCGAGCTCGTCGAAGGCGGCTGCCCGCGGCTCCTCGCGGGAGAGGAACACGTCGTGCCGCGCACCCGGGATGCCGACGTAGGTCACGTGTCGGCCCAAGGCGGGGGTCCACCGCCGGATCTGCTCCACGTCGAGCACGATGTCGTGGCGGTGGACGTCGTCACCCATCTCGGTCGGTCGCGCGGAGGACTCGCTGGCCAGCACGAGCGCCGGGTAGGGCAGGTCGAGGCCGGCATGGAGGTCGGCATGGCCGCGGCGGATCGCGGCCAGCCACCCGGCGTACGCCGGCCACGACTCGATCGGCTTCCACGCGAGGTCGAAGTCCCACTCGCCCTCGTGGTCGCGGTGGAGGCTGCGCGCGTAGAAGCCGGTCACGGAGCGGGGGATCACGCGCTTCGGCTGGCGTCGTCCGAGCTGCGCGACCACCGGGGTGAGGGCGTGGCGCACGAGCAGCGAGCCCTGGAGGTCGAACCACGGCGCGTTGAGCGCGATCCCGCGGGCCTCGACCCGGCGGTCGTCGGCCCACAGCGGCACGGTCAGGCCGCCGGTCGAGTGACCGCTCAGCACGACGTGGGAGTGCCCGGCCCCGATCCGCTGCCATGCGGCGTCGAGCTCGGGGAAGTAGTCGTGGAGGTCGGTGGTGTAGTTCGGGGTCTGGTGGGGGAGCAGCGAGCGGCCGTACTTACGCAGGTCGAGGGCGTAGAAGTCGTAGCCCCGGGCACACCACCACTCGGCGTACGCCGTCTGGAAGAAGTAGTCGGCGAAGCCGTGGACATGGAGCACCGCCCGCTGGGTACGACGCCCCGCGGGTCGTCGTACCAGAGTCGCGACGACCGGCCCCTCGTCGTCGTCCGGCAGCTCGATCGTCTCCGCGGTGTACGGCGACCCGAGGACGTCACGACGGGCGGTCATGCACCCATCCTCGCAGTCACCTCAGGCGCCGCCGAGGACGACCCAACGATCGGTCCGCGCCCGCCACACCATGAGGACCAGCCGGACCAGCACGAACGACGTGAGACCGGCCCACACGCCGCCGAGGCCCCAGTCGAACCGGGCCGCGGCGAGGGTGACCGGGACGAAGGCGCCGAGCGCGGCGACGATGGTGACGGTGCGCAGGAAGGCGACGTCACCGGCACCGATCAGTACGCCGTCCAGCCCGAACACGACGCCGGCGGCCGGCAGCATGAGCACGAACCACGGCCACAGCAGGTGGCACTGGTGCCACACCTCGGGGGAGGAGCTGAAGAGCCTCGGGATCACCGACCAGCCGGCGGCGTAGAGGGCCGCGAAGACCGTCCCGGCACCGAGGCTCCACAGGGCGACCTGGCGGGCGAGGTGACGCGCCGTACGCGGGTCGCTCGCGCCGAGGGCGGCTCCGACGAGGGACTGTGCCGCGATCGCGAACGAGTCGAGGAGCAGCGCGGTGAACGCCCACAGCTGCATGCCGATCTGGTGCGCGGCGATCTGCGCGGCACCCATCCGGGCCGCCACGCCCGCCGCCACCATGAACGCGACCTGGAACGCTGCCGCGCGCACGATCAGGTCGCGGCCGAGGACCAGCTGGGCGCGCATCACCGGTGGCGCGGCCCGTCGCGGCACGGACTCGCGGGCCAGGGCGCGCACGAAGAAGGAGGCGGCGATCACCTGCGCGCCGACGTTCGCGTACGCCGACCCGACCAGGCCCAGGCCGAAGGTGTAGACGAGCAGGGGAGAGGCAGCGGCAGAGAGGCCGTTGGCCACCAGCACGATCACGACGGGCGAGCGGGTCAGCTGGACGCCGCGCATCCACCCGTTGCCGGCCAGCACGACGAGGATCATCGGCATGCCGCACACCGCGATCCGGAACCACTCCTCGGCCGGCTCGCTGAGCGAGGACGAGGGGCCTGCGAGCAGGTGGACGAGCGGGGTGGCGAAGACCTGCCCGAGGACCACTACCCCGACCCCGATGACGAGGCCCAGGTACGTGGCCTGGACCCCCTCGTCGACCGCACGGTCGCGGTCGCCCTGGCCGAACCACCGGGCAGCCCGTGACGTGGTGCCGTACTCCACGAACGTGCCGGCGATGGCCAGCAGCGCCATCAACGTCGTCCCGATCCCCAGCGCGCCCAGGGCCTCGGTTCCGAGATGACCGACGACCGCGGTGTCGACGAGCAGGTACAGCGGCTCGGCGGCCAGGACCAGGAACGCCGACAGGGTCAGCGTCAGCATCCGGCGGATGCTGAGTGAGGCAGGCGCCACCTCCGGGTCCGAGCTCACGCGTGCATGGGTATCAGACGGGCTCGGTCAGCCCGTGCGTGCGGTCCGCGCCGCGTCGACCAGGCCGGTGAAGAGGCTGGCGTCGTCGCGGACCTCCGGGTGCCACTGCACGGCCAGGCAGAAGCGTGCACCAGGTTGCTCCATGGCCTCCAGCGAGCCGTCCGCCGCCCAGGCGGCCGCCTCGAAGCCGGGGTGGGCCACCACCGTCTGGTGGTGGTGGCAGCCGACCTCGACGTGGGAGCCGACGAGGGTGCGGAGCCGCGAGGACTCGGCGGTGGTGACCTCGGTCGTGCCGAACGCGTCGGCGCCGGGGTTGTGTCCGTCGTGACCGACCACGTCGGGGGTGTGCTGCTCCAACGACCCACCGGCCGCGACCGCCATCAGCTGCATGCCACGACACACGCCCAGCGTCGGCAGCCCGGCGGCGTCCGCCGCTCGCAGCAGCGCCGTCTCCCAGGCGTCGCGGTCCTCACGCCACGCAGCGGTGGCGGGGTGCGGCTCCTCGCCGTAGCGCGCGGGGTCGACGTCCGCACCACCGCTGACGAGCAGCCCGTCGATCCTGCCGACGACCACCGCCGCCACCTCGTCCGAGGCGGACGCCGGTGGCAGCAGCACGGGCACGCCGCCCGCGGCGACCACGGCGTCGGCGTACTGCGCGTGGAGCACGTCCGCGCGCGTGTCCCAGACACCCCACCGCGCCTGCTCGCGGTAGGTGGTGACGCCGATCAGCGGCGGGTCAGAGCGGGGTGACATAGGCCCCTGAGATCCCGCCGTCGACCAGGAAGGTGCTGGCCGTGATGAAGGAGGAGTCGTCGGAGGCCAGGAACAGCACGGCGTTCGCCATCTCCTCCGGCTCGGCGAAGCGGCCCATGGGCACGTGGACCAGCCGGCGCGCGGCGCGCTCGGCGTCCTTGGCGAACAGCTCCTTGAGCAGCGGCGTGTTCACCGGGCCCGGGCAGAGCGCGTTCACGCGCACGCCCTCGCGCGCGAACTGCACGCCGAGCTCGCGCGACATCGACAGCACGCCGCCCTTCGAGGCGGAGTAGGAGATCTGCGAGGTGGCGGCCCCCATCACCGCGACGAACGACGCGGTGTTGATGATCGAGCCGGACTTCTGCTCGAGCATGTAGGGCAGCGCGGCCTTGCAGCACAGGTAGACGCTGGTCAGGTTCACCTCCTGCACCCGCCGCCACGCCTCGAGCTCGGTGTCGAGGATGGAGTCGTCATCGGGGGGCGAGATGCCGGCGTTGTTGAACGCGATGTCGACCGAGCCGTAGGTGCTGTTGGCCAGCGCGAACAGCGCGTCGACCTCCTCCTTGCTCGTCACGTCGACGTGGGCATAGGTCGCGATGTCGGCGCCACCGAGCTGGCCGACGAGGGTGTGCCCGCGCTCGTCGTCGATGTCGCCGATGACGACCCTCGCGCCCTCCTCGACGAAGCGCTGGACGGTGGCCAGCCCGATCCCGGAGCAGCCTCCGGTGACGACGGCGACCTTGCCATCGATGCGTCCTGCCATGTGTGTGGTTCTCCTCCGTGGGTTCTCTGGCCGAGCCTGTCGCGAGCTAGTGACTGATGAACACGTTCTTCTCCTCGGTGAAGGCATACGGAGCGTCCGGCCCGAGCTCGCGGCCGAGACCGGACTGCTTGTAGCCCCCGAACGGCGTCCAGTAGCGCACGCTCGAGTGCGAGTTCACGCTCAGGTTGCCGGCCTCGACGCCGCGCGCGACCCGCAGCCCGCGGCCGAGGTCGGAGGTGAAGATCGATCCCGAGAGGCCGTAGTCGCTGTCGTTGGCCAGCGCGATCGCGTGCTCCTCGTCGTCGAAGGGCATCACGGCCACGACCGGCCCGAAGACCTCTTCGCGCCAGATCGGCTCGGCCGTGTCGCGCGACTCGACCACCATCGGCGGGAGCCACCAGCCGGGTCCGTCGGGCGCCGAGCCGGCGAAGGCGACCGTCGCGGCGTCGACGTAGCGCTGCACGGAGTCGCGCTGGCCGGCCGAGACCATCGGACCCATCTCGCTGTCCTCGGCCGCGGGGTCCTTCACCCGGAGCGCGCGCACGGACGTCTCCAGCCGGCCGACGAACTCGTCGTACGCCGACCGCTCGACGAGGATCCGCGAGCGGGCGCAGCAGTCCTGGCCGGCGTTGTCGAACACGGCGTACGGCGCGCTGGCCGCGGCCGCAGCGACGTCGGCGTCGGCGAAGACCACGTTCGCGCTCTTGCCGCCGAGCTCGAGAGTCACCTTCTTCAGCTGGTCGGAGCAGCCGGCCATGATCTGCTTGCCGACCTCGGTGGAGCCGGTGAAGCAGACCTTGCGCACGAGCGGGTGGGTGACGAAGCGCTGCCCGACCACCGAGCCCTTGCCCGGGACCACGGTGAGCACGCCCGGCGGTATCCCGGCCTCGACCGCGAGCTCGGAGATCCGGATCGCGGTCAGCGGAGTGATCTCCGCGGGCTTGAGCACGACCGCGTTGCCGGCGGCGATCGCCGGGGCGAAGCCCCAGCCGGCGATCGGCATCGGGAAGTTCCACGGCACGATCACCCCGACCACGCCGAGCGGCTCGTGGAACGTGAGGTCGACGCCACCCGGCACCGGGATCTGGCGACCGAAGAGCCGTTCGGGAGCGGCGGAGTAGTAGTTGAGGCAGTCCCGGACGTTGCCCGCCTCCCAGCGGGCGTTGCCGATCGTGTGGCCGGCGTTGGTCACCTCGAGCTGAGCGAGCTCCTCGTTGTGTGCGTCCACGATCGCCGCGAACGACCGCAACAGGCGCGCTCGCTCGCCGGGCGCGACCGAGCGCCAGGTCAGGAAGGCCTCGTGCGCCCCCTCGATCGCGACGTCGGTGCCGGCGAGGTCCGTGGAGGGCACCTCGGTGAACGCCTCCGCGGTGACCGGGTTGATCAGCGTCGTCGTCATCACATGCGCTCGAATCCGCGTGCGAGCTCCCAGTCGGTCACCGCCGCATCGAAGGCGGCGAGCTCGACGTCGGCCATGTTCGTGTAGTGGTCGACCACGTCGTCGCCGAACACGGACCGCGCCGTCGCGGACCCGTGGAAGGCGTCGCGGGCCGCCTGCAACGTGTGGGGCACGTGCTCGGCGTCGGAGGTGTAGGCGTTGCCGACGAGCTCGTCCTCCAGCTCCAGCTCGTTCTCGATGCCGTGGAGCCCGCCCGCCAGCATCGCGGCCAGCGCGAGATACGGGTTCACGTCGCCGCCCGGCAGACGGTTCTCCATCCGGGCGCTCCTGTCGTGCCCGACCAGCCGGACCGCGCAGGTGCGGTTGTCGAGACCCCAGGCGATCGCCGTCGGCGCGAAGGAGCCGGCCGCGAAACGCTTGTAGGAGTTGACGTTCGGTGCGTAGAGCAGCGTGAAGTCGTGCATCGTGGCGAGGATGCCGGCGATGAACCGGTCGTAGAGCGGGGTGCGGGCACCGTCCTCCCAGAAGACCACCTTCCCGTCCTCACCGCGCAGCGACAGGTGGATGTGGCAGGAGTTCCCCTCGCGCTGGTCGTACTTCGACATGAACGTGATCGCCTGCCCCCGTTGAGCGGCGATCTCCTTCGCGACCGTCTTGTAGACGCTGTGGTTGTCCGCGGTGACCAGCGCCTCGGCGTACAGGAAGCCGATCTCGTGCTGCCCGAAGTTGCACTCGCCCTTGGCGCCCTCGACGTCGAGGCCCGCGGCGTACATGGTGTTGCGCAGGTCGCGCAGCAGTGGCTCGACGCGGGCGGTGCCGAGGATGGAGTAGTCGACGTTGTACTGGTTGACCGGCGTCAGGTCGCGCCAGCGGCGGTCGTGGGCCTCCTCGTACGACGTGTCGAACGCGATGAACTCCAGCTCGGTGCCGGCCAGGGCGACCATGCCCCGCTCGGCGACGCGGTCCAGCTGGGTCTTGAGGATCGTGCGCGGCGACTGGGGGACCGGTGCGTGGTCGAGCCAGACCAGGTCGCACTGCACGAGGACGCTCGCGGGCAGGTGGGGGAGCAGCCGGATCGTGTCGTAGTCGGGCACGAACTCCATGTCGCCGTACCCCTTCTCCCACGAAGAGATGGTGTAGCCGTCGACGGTGTTCATGTCGATGTCGACCGCGAGCAGGTAGTTGCAGCCCTCGGTCCCGGCCTCGAGCGCGACGTCGAGGAAGTACTGCGCATGCAGGCGCTTGCCCTGGAGCCGGCCCTGCATGTCGGTGAAGGCGAGGACGACGGTGTCGATGTCGCCGGCCCCGATCCGGGCACGCAGCTGCTCCAGCGTGAGGTAGCGGTCGTTGGGGGGCATGGGTCTCCTCGTTGTTCCTTCAGCCGAGCAGCCCGCGCAGGAGCGCGGCCGTGTCGTCGCAGTGCTCTTCCATGGTCTGGTGGGCGCGGTCGGGCCGCCCCTCCAGCACGGCGCGCACCAGCGCGGCGTGCTGGGTGTCGGAGTGCGAGATGTTGGTCCGGAGCACCGGGATCGCACTCAGCATCTCGTGGAGGCTCGCCTGCACCGAGGTGACCGACTCGACCACGCGCGCCGACCCCGACAACGACGCGATCGTGAGGTGGAAGCGCGAGTCGGCCTGCCGGTGCCGGGCTCTGCTGGAGGCGCCGGCGACCGCGCGATGGGCCGCCTCCAGGGTGGCGCGCTGGCGCTCCCCGAGCTGCTGGGAGGCGGCCAGTGCGGCCGCGCCGGGCTCGACGATGCGGCGGAAGTCGAGTGCGTCGTTCCAGTCCTGCCGCTGCGCGGCGGTGGTGCGGTCGGCCGTGCGTGCCGACGGCCCCTGCGGCTTCATCGTGACCACCGTGCCGCCGCCGCGCCCGCGCCTGGTCTCGACCAGACCGGCCGCGCGCAGGGCCGCCATCGCCTCGCGCAGCGTGGCCCGCGAGACCTCGAGCCGCTCCGCGAGCTCGCGCTCCGGCGGAAGGGCGCTGCCGAACGGAAAGACCCCGAGCCGGATCGCGGTGGCCAGCTGCTCGACGCACGCCTCGAAGGCGTGGTGACCGCGCACCGGGCGTACGACGACCTCGGCGAGAGGCAGCGGTTCGGCGGTCACGCGGGTCAGTCTGGCAGGCGCGCCACACCTGTCAATGGTCTGGGTTCAGACCGAATATGGCTCTGACCCTTTACGACGCAATCGCGACGGGTCTAGCCTCCGGGCAACCGGATCCGTCCCTGAAAGGGTGCACCGATGCCCGAATCGCATGAACCCGTCGCCTATCACGAGCTCACCGACGACGAGAAACATCTGGCCAAACTCGGGTACAGCCAGGACCTCAACCGCTCCTGGTCGGGGTTCTCCAACTTCGCGATCTCTTTCTCGATCATCTCCATCCTGGCGGGCTGCTTCACCAGCTTCGCGCTCGGCTGGAACAACGGAGGCCCGGCCGCCATCGCCTGGGGTTGGCCGATCCTCACCGTCTTCATCCTCGTCATCGGCATGTGCATGTCCGAGCTGGTGTCGGCGTACCCGACGTCGGGCGGCATCTACTGGTGGGCCTCCAAGCTCGGCGGCCCCGCGGCCGGCTTCTACACGGGCTGGTTGAACCTGATCGGCCTGGTCGCGATCGTCGCCTCGGTGGCCTACGGGTGTGCGACGTTCACCGACGCCACGATCGGCTACTTCAGCACGTCGTGGGCCGATAACTACTCGCTGACGCGGGTGTTCATCCTGTTCGTGGTGATCCTCGGCCTTGCCGCCGTCCTGAACATCTTCTCGAGCCACCTGCTCGCCGTGCTCAACAACATCTCGGTGTGGTGGCACGTGATCGGCGCGACCGTGATCGTGCTGATCCTGTGGTTCTTCCTCCAGGACGGCACCAGCCACGCGTCGATCGGCGACGTGTTCGGTTCGACGGTCAACAACACCGGTCTCTTCGGAGGCAAGACGAGTGGCGCAGGCTTCCTGCTCTACGTCCTGCCGCTGTCCGGCATCCTGACGCAGTACACGATCACGGGGTACGACGCCTCCGCCCACCTCTCCGAGGAGACGCAGGCCGCGTCGACCGGGGCGGCCAAGGGGATCTGGCGCTCGATCTTCTACTCCGGCATCGGCGGCTGGATCCTGCTGCTGTCGTTCCTCTTCGCGGTGCAGGACAAGGATGGCGTGACCGCCGCCGGCGGCAGCGTCTTCTCGATCTTCGGGCAGGCGCTCACGCCGCACATGGCCGGCTTCGTGGTGGCCATCTCGGCTGCCGGCCAGTTCTTCTGCACGGTGGCCTGCATGACCAGCACCAGCCGGATGTTCTTCGCCTTCAGCCGGGACGGTGCCATGCCGGGTGCCAAGCACTTCGCGAAGCTCAACGGCAGCCGGGTCCCGGCCAACGCGGTGATCGCCGCGGCGATCATCGCGCTGATCCTGACCCTGCCGGCGCTGATCACGGTCGACATCGGCGGAGCCCCTGTGCCGGTGGCCTTCTTCGCCGTGGTCTCGATCGGCGTGATCGGGCTCTACCTGGCCTTCGCGATCCCGATCTTCCTCCGGTGGCGCCTCGGCTCGAGCTTCCAGGTCGGCACCTGGAACAACGGTGAGAAGTACAAGTGGATGAACCCGATCGCCGTGGTCGAGATCGTGATCATGTCGATCGTCGGCCTGCTACCGACGGCGAGCGTGGGCATCTGGTGGAACGACGGGTTCGCGTGGAAGTACGTGAACTACGCGATCATCGTGGTGCCCGTGGCGCTGATCCTGCTGACCATCTACTGGCACGTCTCGGTGAAGCACTGGTTCACCGGACCGAAGCAGACCATCGACCCGGAGGTCGTCGCGGCGTTCGACGACAGGATCCTCTGACCGACACCGACCTCGACCGCCTCGCCTGCCTGGCGGGGCGGTCGAGGCGTGTCGCAGAGCTCCCCGGCGGGCTGACCAACCTCAACCTCCGAGTCACCCTGGAGGACCGGGAGGTCGTCGTACGCCAGGTGCGCAGTGACGCCGGCCTGCTGGCCATCGACCGCGAGGCCGAGCACGCGAACACCCTGGCTGCCGCCGAGGCGGGCGTGGGCGCCCAGGTGTTGGAGCACCGACCGGAGCTGGGGACGACGGTGCTGGAGTTCCTGCCCGGTCGCACCCTGGCCGACGACGACTTCGCCGACCCCGACGTACTCGCGCGAGCCGCGCACGCCGTACGCCGGCTCCACTCCGGGCCGCGGTTCGTCAACGACTTCGACATGTTCGCGCGGCAGCGCTGGTACCGCGAGGTGGTCGGCGAGCACGGCTTCCCGCTGCCCCCGTCGTACGACGACCATGCCGACGCCTGGGAGCAGGTACGGCGAGCGCTCACCGCGACCGCCGGGCCGACCGTCCCGTGCAACAACGACCTGCTGGCCGGCAACTTCATCGACGACGGCGAACGCGTCTGGCTGATCGACTACGACTACTCCGGCAACAACGACCCGTGCTTCGAGCTCGGCAACACCTCCACCGAGTGCGAGTTCGACACGGACCTGACCCGGGCCTGGGTCGCGGCGTACTTCCAGCGCGACGACCCGCGGTTGCTCGCGCGGGTCCGGCTCCAGGCGCTGTGCAGCGAGTACGGGTGGTCGCTGTGGGGCTTCATCCAGGCCGGCTCGAGCGACCTCGACTTCGACTTCCACGCCTGGGGGATGCACCGGTTCGAGAAGGCCGTGCGTACCTTCACCTCGCCCCAGTTCCCCCTGCTGCTGGCCGAGGTAGCCACCGGTGGCTGAGGACGGCCCACCGTCGGTCGAGCCTGTCGAGACCACGCCTCGCGACGGCTCCCTCCCGACCCGCGCCCAGATCGTCGTCATCGGCGGGGGAGTGGTGGGCTGCTCGACGGCGTACCACCTGACCCGGCTCGGGGTCACCGACGTGCTCGTGCTCGAGCAGGGCCACCTCTCCGGCGGCACCACCTGGCACGCCGCGGGACTCGTGGGGCCGCTGCGGGCGACCGAGGCGGGCACCCGGCTGGTGCAGTACTCCGCCGAGCTCTACGCGTCGCTGGAGGCCGAGACGGGGCTCGCCACCGGCTACCGCAACGTCGGTGGCCTGATCGTCGCCCGGACCGAGGAGCGGATGGTGCAGCTCCGGCGCACCGCAGCCAACGCCGAGGCCTACGACCTGGACTGCCGGATGCTGACCGCCGACGAGGCCGGTGAGCGGTGGCCGCCGATGCGCACCGACGACCTCCTCGGCGCGATCTGGCTGCCGGGTGACGGCAAGGTCAACCCGACCGATCTGACCCAGGCGCTCGCGAGGGGCGCGCGCCAGGGTGGCGCGCGGGTGGCCGAGGGCGTGCGGGTGACGGGCTTCTCCATCGAGGAGGGCCCGACCGGGCGCCGCGTGACGGGGGTCGGCACCGACCACGGCGAGATCGAGGCGGAGGCGGTCGTGGTCTGTGCCGGCCAGTGGTCGAAGGCGCTGGGCGACCTGGCCGGTGTGCTCGTGCCCCTCCACTCCGCCGAGCACTTCTACGTCGTCACCGACCAGGTCGACGGCACCCGTCCCGACCTCGCGGTGATGCGGGACCCCGACGGCTGGACCTACTTCAAGGAGGAGGTCGGCGGGCTCGTGGTCGGCGGCTTCGAGCCCGAGGCCAAGCCCTGGGTCGCCCCCGACCGGATCCCCTACCCCTTCGAGTTCGCGCTCCTCGAGGAGGACTGGGAGCACTTCTCGGTGCTCATGGACGAGGCGGTGCACCGCGTCCCCGCCCTTGAACACACCGGCATCCGGAAGTTCTACAACGGACCCGAGAGCTTCACGCCCGACAACCAGTTCCTGATGGGTGAGGCGCCCGGGCTCCGCGGCTTCTTCGTCGGCGCAGGGTTCAACTCGGTCGGCATCGCATCGGCCGGCGGGGCCGGACGCGCGCTGGCCGAGTGGGTCGTCGCCGGCGAGCCCACCAGCGACATGGTCGCTGTGGACCTGCGCCGCTTCGCTCCGTACGCCGGAGACCACGGATGGCTGCGCGAGCGGGTCGTCGAGACGCTCGGCATCCACTACGCCGTCCCGTGGCCCGACCGCGAGCCCGAGACCGGACGCGACGTACGCCTCTCGCCGCTGCACGAGCGGTTGGCCGCCAAGGGTGCGGTGTTCGGCACCAAGATGGGGTGGGAGCGGGTCAACGTGCTCGGCGCCGAGCCGGGCCAGCCCTCGTGGGGCAGACCGTGGTGGCTCGACGCCTCGGCCGCCGAGCAGGTCGCCTGCCGCACCGCGGTGGCCGTCTTCGACCAGACGTCCTTCTCCAAGTACGTCGTCTCGGGGCCGGACGCGGTGGCCGGGCTGCAGTGGGTGTGTGCGGCCGACGTCGACGTGCCCGTCGGGCAGTGCGTCTACACGCCCCTGCTCAACGCGCGCGGCACCTACGAGGCCGACCTGACGGTCACGCGCACCGGCCCCGACTCCTTCCTCATGGTCAGCAGCTCGGCGACGACCGTCCGCGACCTCGACTGGATCCGACGCCACGTCGCCGACCACGACGTCGCCGTCGGCGACGTCACGGACGACCACGTCGTGCTCGGCGTGATGGGGCCGCAGGCGCGCGAGCTGATGACGCGGCTCGACGGCGTGACCGACTGGTCGGACGACGGCTTCCCGTTCGCCACCAGCCGCCAGGTGGTGCTGGCCGGCTCCTTCGCGCGTGCCACCCGGATGACCTACGTCGGAGAGCTGGGCTGGGAGCTGATGGTGCCGGTGGGCGGCGCGGCAGCGGTGTACGACGCGCTCCAGGAGGCCGGTGGAGACCTGCTGCCGGGGGGTCTCCGCGACGCCGGCTACCACGCCATCGAGTCGCTGCGCCTCGAGAAGGGCTACCGGGCGTTCCCCCGAGAGCTCAACCCCGACCTCACGCCGATCGAGGCCGGGCTGCTGTTCGCCACCGCGCTGGGCGCGCGCGCCGGCAGTGACAAGGACTTCCTCGGCCGGACCGCTCTCGCCGCCCACCGCGCGGAGCTCGCCGGCGGCGGACCCCGGCGGCGGGTGGTGTCGTTCGCGCTCGAGGACCCCGCGCCGATGCTGTGGGGCGGGGAGCTCCTCCTGCGCGACGGTGAGCCGGCCGGCCAGGTGACGAGCGCGGCGTACGGCGCGACGGTCGGGGCCGCCGTCGGGCTCGCCCTGCTGCGCGCCGACGGCCCCGTCCGGCAGAGCGACCTCGACGCCCCGCGTTTCGAGGTCGACCTCGCCGGTCAGCGGTGTGCCGCGCGGGTCACCCTCGCCGCGCCGCTGCGCTGAGGCGGGCGCCAGGCTCATCCGTGGGAGCATGGCGCGCCATGAGACGCATCCTCATCCGTTCCGCCAAGGACCCCTTCCTGGCGCTGACCCCCGAGGCGACGCTGGCCCGCAACGTCTTCGCCAGCAACCCCGGGAACATGCTCTTCACCCAGTCGGTGCACGAGGTGCTGTCGGTGCCGGGCGTCGAGGTGGTCTCGAACGGCTACGTCAACGACCGGGTGGACCTCTCGCCCGAGGTCGTCGCGCGGATCAACGAGGAGTTCGACGCGTTCGTCATCCCGCTGGCCAACGCCTTCCGGACCACGTTCCTGACCGAGCTGCGACGCATGACGGCCCTGATCCGACAGCTCACCATCCCCGTCGTGGTGGTCGGGGTCGGCGCGCAGACCAGGGCGAGCGCGGTCGAGCTTCCCCCGGAGGTGCGCGAGGACACCGCCGCGTTCCTGCGCGCGGTGCTCGACCGGTCGGCGAAGGTCGGCGTCCGTGGCGAGGTCACCCAGCGCTGCCTGGCCTCGCTCGGCTTCGGCGACGAGCACGTCGAGGTCATCGGCTGCCCGTCGCTCTTCGCCGGCGGCCGGAGCGCGCCCGTGCACCGGGGGACCGACGGGCTCACGTCGGAGAGCCCGATGGTGGCCAACGTGACGCTCACGCAGTCGCGGATGGGCAGGATCCTGGAACATGCGGCCGAGCGGTACCCCCGCCTGACGTACGTGCCGCAGACCCGCGTGGAGCTCGCTCTGCTCCTGTGGGGCCAACCGGTGCCCGGTGACTTCGGCCCCTCGATGGTGACGACGGTCGACCATCCGCTCTATCGCGCCGATCGGGTCCGGATGTTCGTCGACCCGGCCACCTGGCACGCCTTCATGCGCGAGCAGCAGTTCGCGTTCGGCACGCGCCTGCACGGCAACATCGCGGCCCTGGCGTCGGGCACGCCGGCGTACCTCCTGGCCTTCGACTCCCGCACCAGCGAGGTCGCCGAGTACCACGCGATGCCTCACGCACGCCTCGGCTCGGTGCCCGAGGACGTCGACCCGGCCGTGCTGTACGAGCGCACCGACCTCACCGAGTTCAACGCCCGCCAGCCGCAGCTGTTCGACACCTACGTCGGCTTCCTGGAGAGGAACGGCCTGGCCCACGTGCACCAGGCCGGACAGGAGAACCCCGAGTTCGCGCGACGGCTCGCCGAGGTCAGCTTCCCGGGTCCCGTGGGCACGCCGTTCGCCGGCGGCGACGACACGACCCGGATGCTCCTCGAGCGGCTGCGCTGGCTGCAGCAGGGCGAGCAGGCGGACCGCACCCGGTTGCACGGCGCCTACGACCCGCAGCCGTTCGGCCCCCTGTCGCAGCCGCTGGTCGGCCCGGGCGGACGGGTGGCGCGGCTGGCACGATGGGCGCCCGGCCGCGGTCAGGCGCCGGCGTAGATCTGGCGGATCACGTCCTCGATGTCGGGCTCCTGGATCGACAGGTCGGCGACGTCGTACGACGCGGCGACGGCCGCCACGATCGGAGCGGCACTCGCGTCGGCCGGGAAGGACAGCCACTGCCGCGGCCCCTCCACTCGTCGCGTGACCGCGCCGTCCACCTGGATCGGCGGTGCCTCGTCGACCAGGTCGACCACGAGCGTGCGGTTCGAGCCGCCGCGGCGGTGGAGGTCGGCGAGGGCGCCGTCGAAGACCGCCGTGCCGTGGTCGATCACGATCACACGGCGACACAGCGCCTCGATGTCCTGCAGGTCGTGGGTGGTGAGCAGCAGGGTGGTGCCGCGCTCGGCGTTGAGCGTGCGCAGGAAGTCGCGCAGCCGACCCTTGCTGACCACGTCGAGGCCGATCGTCGGCTCGTCGAGGTAGAGGATCTCGGGGTCGTGGAGCAGCGCGGCCGTGATGTCGCCGCGCATCCGCTGACCCAGGCTGAGCTGCCGGACCGGGATGTCGAGCAGGTCACCGAGGTCGAGCAGCTCGACGTACTCCTCGAGGTTGCGCCGATGGCGCGCCGGGTCCACCCGGTAGAGCTTCTGGAGCAGCTCGAAGGAGTCGCGCAGGGGCAGGTCCCACCACAGCGTCGTCCGCTGCCCGAAGACCACCCCGATCCGCATGGCCAGCTCGGTGCGCTGCCGGCTGGGGTCGAGACCGGCCACCCGCACGCGCCCGGCGGTCGGCACCAGGATGCCGGTCAGCATCTTGATCGTGGTCGACTTCCCGGCGCCGTTGGGCCCGATGTAGCCCACCATCTCGCCCGCCTCGATCCCGAAGTCGAGGTCGCGCACCGCCGGCACCACCGTCGTCGTACGCCGCCGACCACCCGTCCGCTTGCGCACCACGAACGTCCGCTCCAGCGCCTCCACCTCGATCAGTGGCATGTCAGCTCCCCGTGGAGGTGTAGTGGCGGACGCCGTGGTGCCAGGTGAGCATGGCGGCACCGAGCACGACCGCGGCCGCGATCGGCGAGCAGAACTGCAGCCACGACGGCAGGTCGAAGGGATCGTCGCGGCCGAGCAGGTAGAGGCAGGGGTACCAGTTCACGAAGGCGATCGGGAGCAGGAAGGTGAGGCCCTTGGTGAGCTCGGGGGGATAGATGGACATCGGGTACTGGGTGATGGTGTTGCCTCCGTAGGTGAACGCATTGGCGAACTCGGTGGAGTCGGTGGTCCAGAACTGCACGCAGGAGAAGGCCACGAAGAGCCCGAAGAAGATGACGCCTGACGAGACGACCATGAACACCGCGACCAGCACCCGCGACGGCGTCCAGTCGACCGCGAAGCACCCCCAGGTGAAGACGATCACCGCCTGGCTGATCTGGCCGAAGCGACGCAGCGCGAACTCGTCCGCGCAGACCTGCACGAGCAGCGGCACCGGCTTGGTGAGCATCTGGTCGAGCCGACCCGTGCGGATGTGGCGACCGATCTGCTCCACGCTGCCGATCAGCATGTCGGCGAAGCGCAGGCCGACGCTGCTCGCGCCGTAGAGCAGGGCGATCTCGATGAGGGAGAAGCCACCGAGGTTGGTCAGGTGGGAGAACATCAGCCACAGACCGACGAAGTCGAGGCCGGTGATCAGGAACCCGCTGACGGCCATCAGCGCGAACGACGCGGGGTAGGACAGCGACGCGCGCACCCAGAGCCGGGCGATGTCGGAGTAGCTCCGGATCGCGAACGTCCAGCCCCGGGCGGTGCGGGTCGAGCCGGGCGAGCCGGTCGAGACCTCAGCCACCCTGCACCACCACCTTGCGGGTGGCCGCGCGCAGCACGCTCTCGCACGACGCCATCAGCAACGCCACCCAGAGCGCCTGGAAGCCGAGCGCGCCCGCGAGCGCCCATCCGTCGTACTGGCCGAGCCAGATGTCGTTCGGCACCTGGATGATCGCCGCCCACGGCAGCGCCCGGGCGAGCGCGCCGAGCCATCCGGGGAACAGCACGAGCGGCAGCATCATCCCGCTGAAGAAGATCGCGAAGGCACCGCTGAAGAACCGCGGGCCGCTGGCGTCGAGCAGCCAGAACGCCGTGGACGCGACCAGGAACCGCAGCCCGAAGCTGACGACGACGGCCAGCACCAGGCTGACCGCGAACGCGGCGCCGTCCACCGGGCTCGGCGGCAGCTTGATGTGGAAGAAGATCAGTCCGATGAAGGTCGGCCCGAGGCCACGCGTCACCAGGTGGTACGACGCTCGGCCCAGGTCGCCGGCGAGGTACCACCCGACCAGACCGGTCGGGCGGTAGAGGTCGATCGCGACGTCGCCCGTGCGGATCCGCTCGGCCAGGTCGTCGGTGGTGCCGCCGCCCCAGAGCGCCACCGTCATCAGCAGTGCCTGGCCGAGCCAGACGAACGTGACCGCGTCGAGCTTGTCGTAGCCGCCGGCGTCGGGCGCCTCCTTCCAGAGGGCGAGGTAGGCGAAGGAGTAGATCAGGCCGAACACCGAGTTGGTGAAGATGCCCGCCAGGGTGGCTGCGGTGTAGGTGCTGTAGCGACGGAAGGAGCGCCGCGCGACGGCGGCGTACAGCGGCAGCACGGCTCTGGCTCCTCCCTCGGCGTCGGTCGAGCTGGTCGAGACCGATCGCGCACGCCGAGCGACCCCGCTTCACGATGAGGCGGGGGTGCAGGAGGCGTGCAGCTGTGTGGTTGTCGGCCGCCCAGTCTCGCCCAGGCGGGCGAGACTGGCAACCGTCGTGCCTAGTGCTGGTAGGTGCCGGTGATGATCGCGCGGCCGGCCGTCTTGAACGCCAGGTTGAAGCTCATCACCGCGAACGACGCGTCTGCGTCGATCCCGAGGCTGTCCTCGGTGACGGCGTGCACGACGAAGTAGTAGCGGTGCACCTGGTCGCCCGGTGGCGGCGCGGCGCCCATGAAGCCGACGCCTCCGCCGTCGTTCCTGAGCATGAACGCACTCCCGGGCAGGCTCGCGCCCTCGGCACCCGCGCCCGCGTCCAGCGAGGTGACGTCGGCCGGCAGGTCGACGACCGCCCAGTGCCAGAAGCCGCTGGGGGTCGGTGCGTCGGGGTCGAAGCAGGTCACCGTGTAGCTCTGGGTGCCCTCCGGGGCGCCCGACCACGACAGCTGCGGGGAGGTGTTGCCGGCGTCGGCCACCTGGTCGTCCTTGAGCGGCTGGCCGTCGGTGACGTCGTCGCTGGTGACGCTGAACGAGGGGACCTTCGGCAGCAGCTCGTACGGGTCGGGCTTCACGGGACGATCGAGGCTCATGGACGCTCCTTGCAGTGGGCGGCAGGTCTGTTCCGAACCTAGCGCGCCCGAGTCTCGCTCGTCGGTCGAGCCCGTCGAGACCACGACCGCCCGACGATGATGAGGCGGTGACCGACCATCCGCCGTACCCCTCGGGCCTGCGGCTCTCGGGACGACGCGTGCTCGTCGTCGGTGGTGGTCAGGTCGCGCAGCGGCGGATCCCGGGCCTGCTCGCCGCCGGCGCCCGGGTCGTGGTGGTCTCGCCGCAGGTCACGCCCGCCATCGAGGGGCAGGTGCTGGCCGGGGAGGTGGCCTGGGTGGAGCGCGCTTTCACCGACGGGGACCTCGACGACACGTGGTACGTGATCGCGGCGACCGACGACCCGTCGGTCAACGAGCACGTCACAAGCGCCGCCGAGTCGTCCCGGATCTTCTGCGTCCGTGCGGACGACGCCACGACGGCGACGGCCTGGACCCCCGCGGTCGGGAGGTACGACGGGCTGACGCTGGCGGTGCTCGGACGCCGCGAGCCACGGCGTACGGCGGCCGTCCGCGACGCGATCGTGACGGGGCTCCACGAGGGCACCATCGCCGCCAGCGAGCGGCGTCCGTCGGTGCCCGGGGTGACTCTCGTCGGCGGTGGCCCGGGAGACCCCGAGCTGATCTCGGTGGCCGGTCGCCGGGCCCTGATGGAGGCCGACGTCGTGGTCGCCGACCGCCTCGCCCCGCGCGAGCTCCTCGGCGACCTGCCCGCCACCACCGAGGTGGTCGACGTGGCGAAGCTGCCCCGCGGCCGGTCGGCACGCCAGGAGGAGATCAACCGGCTGATCGTCGAGCGTGCCCTCGCGGGCCAACGCGTGGCCAGGTTCAAGGGCGGCGACAGCTTCGTCTTCGGCCGCGGCTTCGAGGAGATCGAGGTGTGCCGCGAGGCGGGGGTGCCGGTGCGCGTGATCCCCGGCCTGTCCAGCCCGCTCGCGGTGCCGGCCGTGGCCGGCATCCCGGTCACGCACCGTGCCGTCGCCCACGACTTCACCGTCGTGTCCGGCCACCTGCCGCCCGGCCACGCCGAGTCCCTCGTCGACTGGGAGGCGCTCGGGCGACTGCGCGGCACGCTGCTGCTGATGATGGCCGTCGAGAACGCCCCCCACATCGCGAGCGCGCTGCTCGCTGCGGGCCGACCGGCAGAGACCCCGGTCGCGGTCGTCTGCGACGGGTCGATGCCGGGGGAGCGGACCGTGCTCTCCACGCTCGGCGACCTCGGCGCCGACCTCGACCGGCACGCCGTACGCCCGCCCGCCATCATCGTGGTGGGTGGTGTCGTGGCCGTCGCCCATCCGCAACACTTCTCGGCATGGCCGAGCTGATCGAGATCGGCGACCCGGAGGACCTGCGGCTCGCCGACTACCGCGACCTGCGCGACGTCCAGCTGCGCACCCACCTCGAGGCCGAGCACGGGCTGTTCCTGGCCGAGGGCGAGAAGGTCGTCCGCCGCGCCGTCGAGGCCGGCTTCACCCCTCGCTCGTTCCTGATGGCGCCGCGCTGGCTCGAGGGGCTCGCTGACGTGCTCGGACCGAGCGATGCTCCGTGCTACGTGGTGAGCGAGGCCCTGGCCGAGCAGGTCACCGGCTTCCACGTGCACCGCGGCGCCCTGGCCTCGCTCGAGCGCCGCCCCCTCCCGACGCTCGATGAGGTGCTCGACGGTGCCCGCCAGGTGCTGGTGCTCGAGGACGTCGTGGACCACACCAACGTCGGCGCCATCTTCCGCTGCGGCGCGGCGTTCGGCTTCGACGCCGTGCTGCTCGCGCCGCGGTGCGCCGACCCGCTGTACCGGCGCTCGATCAAGGTCGGCATGGGCGCGGTGTTCACGACCCCGTGGACCCGCCTCCTCGACTGGTACGACGCCCTGCCGGACCTCGCCGCGCGGGGGTTTACGACCGTCGCGCTCACCCTCGCCGACGACGCGGTCGCGGTCGAGGACGCCGTCGACGGGCTGGACCGGGTGGCCCTGGTGCTCGGTTCCGAGGGCCACGGGCTCTCGCAGCGTTGGGAGCGCACCGCCGAGCGCCGCGCGGTGATCGCGATGCGTGAGGGCATCGACTCGCTCAACGTCGCCGCGGCGACAGCGGTCGCCTGCTACGTCACCGCGCGTCGGTGACCGGCCAGTCAGCGGGGTAGTCGTCGGCTGTCTTGTCGTGCGCCTTCTGGAGCTTCTTGCGCCAGCGGCTCGACAGGCGGTCGCCGAAGACGGTGCCGCGGGTGTGGTCGGTCTCGTGCTGGAGGGCACGCGCGAGCAGGCCGTCGCCGCTGAACTCCACCGGCTTGCCGTCGAGGCCGAAGCCCTCGACGGTCGCCGTGTCGGGGCGCGCCAGCGGCACGTAAGCCCCGGGCAGCGAGAGGCAGCCCTCGTCGTCCTCGTCGAGCCTGCGGGTGCGGTCCTCGGGCAGCGTCACCACCGGGTTGCACACGACGCCCACGGTGCGCTCGCCCGACGAGTCGTGGCAGTCGAAGACGAACATCGCCAGGTCGACCCCGATCTGGCACGCGGCCAGCCCGACACCTTCCGCGGCGTACATCGTGGCGACCATGTCGGCCGCGAGCGCGCGCAGGTCGTCGTCGTACGACGTGACGGGGAGGTTGGCTCGGTGCATGACGTCGCTGCCCCAGCGCACGATCGGGCGCACGCTGCCGCCGTCGGGCAGCTGGCCGTACGGCGCGTGGTCGGGAGCGGCGGGCTCGAGCGGCATGCGACCGATGGTAGGGATCCTGCGAGCGCGGTGTGAGCGGGCGCACCTGCGCGGCGGGTGGCCGCAAAATGTAACTCCGAGTTACATTGGGCCCCATGTCCTTGACCAGGAACCTTCGTCCCGGGGGTCGCAACGGCGTCGCGAGCCACGAGTCGCGCGACCCGATCGGATATGCGGTCGCTGCCCTCAACCGGTTGGCACGCAGCGAGCTGCTCGACCGCGTCGGCCTGCGCAAGCACGCCGAGCAGACCGTCTTCACCGTGACCCGCGGCGGCTTCCGCACCGCGACGACCGCCGGTCGCGCCTTCGCCAGGGCGGGTCGCCGCGGCCGGCCCGGAGCGCGGGCCGCGGCCACTCCGGCCACCGGCATCTTCGACCTCACGCCGACCGAGGACGAGCAGATGCTCGTCGACGTCGTCGCCGAGCTCGCAGCCGAGGTGCTGCGCCCGGCCGCCTCCGACGCCGACACCGCCTGCGCCGCACCGCCCGAGGTGCTCGCGGCGAGCACCGAGATCGGGCTGCCGCTCCTCGGCGTGCCCGAGTCGCTCGGCGGCATCTCGGAGGAGCGGGCCGTCATGGCCGGCACCCTGGTCGCCGAGGCGCTCGCGCACGGTGACCTCGGGCTCGCGGTCGCGGCGCTCGCGCCCGGGGCGGTTGCCACGGCGATCGCGACCTGGGGTACCGACGAGCAGCAGCAGACCTACCTCCCCGCGTTCACCGGCGCCGACGTGGCTGCCGCAGCGTTGGCCCTCACCGAGCCACGCCCCCTGTACGACGCGCTCGAGCCGGCCACCACGGCCACACGGACCGACGACGGCTTCGTCCTCGACGGCATCAAGTCGATGGTGCCCCGGGGTGCCGAGGCCGAGCTCTTCGTCGTGGGCGCCCGTCTCGACGACGCGAACGTGCTGTTCCTGGTCGAGTCCGGCTCCGACGGCCTGGCAGTCGAGGCCGATCCCGCGATGGGCGTGCGGGCAGCCTCCCTCACCACTCTCACCCTCGACGGCGTGCGGGTCCCGGAGGGTGCCGTGCTCGGCACCACCGACGGCACGACGTACGCCGAGTGCCTCCGGCTCTCGCGGCTCGCGTGGTGCGCGCTGGCCGTCGGGGTCGGCCAGGCGGTCCTCGACTACGTCACGCCGTACGTCAAGGAGCGCGAGGCGTTCGGCGAGCCGATCGCCCACCGCCAGTCGGTCGCGTTCATGGTCGCCGACATCGCGATCGAGCTCCAGGCGATGCGGCTGTTGACCTGGAAGGCCGCCTCGCGGGCGGCCGCCGGCAAGGACTTCGCGCGCGAGGTCGCGCTGGCCCGGTCGCGCTGCGCCGACCACGGCATGCGGATCGGCCTCGACGGCGTGCAGCTGCTCGGTGGCCACGGCTTCGTCAAGGAGCACCCGGTGGAGCGGTGGTACCGCGACCTCCGGGCCATCTCGGTCGTGGAAGGCGGGGTGCTGGTCTGATGCCGATCTCCTTGGACGACCCGAAGAAGCTGCGCCAGCTGCGCGACCAGGCGCACCAGGTCGCGATGAACATGCTGCGGCCGATCAGCCGCACCTACGACCGCGCCGAGCACGAGTACCCGAAGGAGCTCGACCTGCTGGCCGCGATGATCGACGGGCTCTCCGAGTCCGGCGCCAGCTCGGGTGCCGGCGCCTCGGGGGTGAAGCGCGACGACGCCGAGGCCGACTCGGCCGGCGTCAGGAACGGCACCAACCTCGCCTCGGTGATGTCGATCGCCGAGATGTGCTGGGGCGACGTGGCCCTCCTGCTGTCGCTGCCGCGCCAGGGTCTGGGCAACTCCGCGATCGCCTCGGTCGGCAGCCCGGAGCAGCAGGAGCGGTTCGGTCGGCTCTGGGCGTCGATGGCGATCACCGAGCCCGACACCGGCTCCGACACCGCGAAGATCCGCACGACGGCGGTCCTCGACGGCGACGAGTACGTGCTGAACGGCGAGAAGATCTACGTCACCTCCGGCGAGCGCTCCGACGCCGTGGTCGTCTGGGCGACCCTCGACCCGTCGCTGGGCCGCGCCGCGATCAAGTCGTTCGTCGTGCCGAAGGGCACACCGGGCATGACCGTCGAGCGGCTCGAGCACAAGCTCGGCATCAGGGCCTCCGACACCGCTGCGATCCGGTTCGACGACTGCCGCGTTCCGGCAGCCAACCTCCTCGGCTCGCCCGAGATCGACACCAGCCAGGGCTTCGCCGGAGCGATGGCCACCTTCGACAACACGCGTCCGCTCGTCGCGGCGATGGCGGTGGGATGTGCCAAGGCCGCGCTCGACCTGACCCGCGACCTGCTCGAGCAGGCGGGCGTCACCGTCGACTACGACCGGCCGGCGCTCGTGCAGAGCGCCGCCGCGGCGAGGCTCCTGCAGCTGGAGGCCGACTGGGAGGGCGCCCGGCTGCTGATGCTCCAGGCGGCCTGGATGGCCGACAACCGGAAGGCGAACGCGATGGAGGCGTCGATGGCCAAGGCCAAGGCCGGGCGAGTCGCCTCCGACGTCACGCTGTCGTGCGTGGAGCTGTGCGGCTCGGTGGGCTACAGCGAGGGGGAGCTGCTCGAGAAGTGGGCGCGCGACTCCAAGATCCTCGACATCTTCGAGGGCACCCAGCAGATCCAGCAGCTGATCGTCGCCCGGCGGGTCCTGGGGCTCTCGAGTGCCGAGCTGAAGTAGCTCACCGGTTGAGGCCGGCGAGGGCCAGCACGTCGTCCGGTCCGGAGAGGCCCCGCACGCCGGCGAAGACGGTGCTCACCCCGAGCGCGCGGAGGTCGTCGTACCGTCGGCGGTGCTCGTCGACGGTGCCGGCATGCGTACGACGCGCGAACGCCGCCGCCGCGGTCCGGCTGCGGAGCCGCTCGACCTGCGCCCACGCGTCGTCGCGGTCACGGCCGACCACCGGCAGGTCGAGCACGGTGATGGCGACGTCGTCGCGGGTGCGCTCGGCGTCGGTCAGGTGTCGGTCGAGGACCTGGAGCTTGTGGCGCAGCACCTCAGGGTCGGACGGCAGGTTGCAGGCGTCGCCGAGCCGGGCGGCGATCGCCAGCGTGCGACGCTCGCCGCTGCCGCCGACGATGATCGGGACGTCGTGGGCGGGCCGCGGGTAGGACGTGGTCTCGGGCAGCGCGACGCGCTCGCCGTCGTAGGCCTTGGTGCCGGGGGCCCAGAGTGCCCGACAGGTCTCGATGGTGGCCTCGAGGAGGTCGAGGCGCTCGCGGGCCGGCGGGAAGGGGATGCCGTAGGCGGCGTGCTCGCGGTCCCACCAGCCTGCGCCCAGACCGAGGAACGCCCGCCCACCCGAGAGTGCGTCGAGCGTGGCCGCCGCCTTGGCGGTGACTCCGGCCGGACGGAAGGTCGCCGGTGTGCAGAGGGTGCCGAGGGTCAGGTCGGTGTCGAGCCCGGCGACCAGGCCGAGGGTGACCCAGGGCTCGGGGATCGGCTGCCAGGCGGTGTCGACCTGCGGAATCTGGAGCAGGTGGTCCATCACGGCAATGCCGGCGAAGCCCGCCTCGTGCGCCGCGAGCGCCATGTCACGCAGCCAGGTGCCCGGCTCCTCGCCCCACGGGAACCGCGAGATCTGCAAGACCACCTTCAGCTCGTGGCTGGTGCTTGACCCTGCCGTTTGGTCCCCAACCGCAGATTTCTGGGGCTGGATATTGCGGTTTGGGACCAAACGGCGGGGGTCGGCGGCACCGGAGACGACCTCGAGGTGGTCCCAGCCCTCGGCGCCCAGGGTGTCGGGGAGGGCAGCGACGCGGCGTACCTGGTCGGCCAGCACCCGCGCGGGGACGGGGCGGTCACGTCGGGCGTTGCGCCGGCGGCACTCCTCGCCCGGGGTGTCGAGCAGCACCGCGACCGCCGGGAGGCCGGCGGCGCGGGCCGACGCCAGCCACGCGAGCCGCCGGCCGGTGTCGAGGCCGAGGGTGTCGATCACGGTGGTGAGGCCCCGACCGAGCCGCGCGGCGACGATCCGCTCGAGGAGGTCGAAGGCGTCGGCCGAGGCGTCGAGGTCGGCGGGGCCGGAGCCGACGACGCCGCGCAGGTCGTCGGAGGAGACGATCTCGGCGCGGCGGTAGTGGTCGCCGGCCCACATGGACTTGCCCGACCCCGCGGCGCCGATGAGGACGACGACTGCGGGATCGGGCAAGGACACGATCGGATTGTGGCAGCCCTGGCGGGCCGAGGGTCAGCCCGCGTTCTTGAACGGGTCGTGGTTGGCGAGGGCCCGGTCGAGACGGGCCTGGTCGAGGCGCCGGACGACCATCTGGTCCTCCTGCGCGTCGCGGACGCACTTGGCGAGGGTGAAGCTCGAGGTGACGAGGAACATCGTGCCGAGCGCGAGGAACGCCTTCACCCACGGGTCTGCGGGGAGGTAGTAGATCGCGACGACCATGGCGAAGAGGGAGACGCCGAACGCAGCGGCGGCCTGCAGGAAGAACGCGCTGGTGTTCTTCTGGGTGGTGTCAGGAGTTGTCATGCTCAGATCGTCGCCGCGGCATACCCATCCGCGGATCCGTACGGACACCTAGTACGTCTGAGTACGCACACTCGACCTGCGGCCCGGGTGCTGGTCGGATGGGCGCCATGAAGCTCTACGCCGACGCCCCCGCACGTCGTACCCGCCAGCTGTTCGCCGACCTGGTCTTCCTGGTGTGGATCGTGGCCTGGGTGTGGGCCGGGCACGTCGTCCAGCACGGCACGATGGAGCTGGCCGGCGTTGGCCGGCAGACCGACCAGTCGGCGACCTCACTGGCCAACGGTCTCACCAGCGCCGGCGACACCCTCAGCGGCATCCCGCTGGTGGGCGGCGGCGTCTCGGCGCCGTTCGACCAGATGTCGTCGGCCTCCCAGGCCCTCGCCGAGGCTGGTCGGGCCCAGGTGACCGCCGTGCACCGGCTCTCGTGGGCGCTGGGCATCTCGATCGCGGTGATCCCGATCCTCTGCGTCGGGGTGTTCTTCGTTCCTCTGCGATGGCGGTTCATCCGCGAGGCGACGGCCGGGGCTCGCTTCATCGATGCCGCTGAGGATCTCGACCTCTTCGCCCTCCGGGCCCTGACTCGCCAGCCGATGTACGTGCTGGCCACGATCAGCGACGACCCCGCCGGTGCCTGGCGGGCACGCGACCCGGAGATCGTGACGGCGCTCGCGCGGCTGGAGCTGCGCGACGCCGGCCTGGCTGTTCCCGCGCACCTCACCTGACGCGGTCGACCCGTGCGGCGTCGCCCGGCGTCGCGACGAGGTACGCCGGTGGGGCGGCGTCGGCGTCGGCGAACGCCGCGGTGACGGCGTCGCGGATCGCGTCGAGGGCCACGGTCGGCGCCAGGGCCACCGCCGATCCGCCGAACCCTCCTCCGGTCATCCGGGCGCCGAGCGCCCCCGCCGCTCGGGCCGTCTCGACGGCGAGGTCGAGCTCGCGGCAGGAGATCTCGAAGTCGTCGCGCATCGAGGCATGCGACGCGTCGAGGGTGGCGGCCAGCGAGGTCCAGCCCGCCACGTCGAGCGACGCAGCCACGTCGAGGACCCGTTGGTTCTCGGTCACGACGTGACGGGCACGCCGGCGCAGGACCGGGTCGGCCATCCGCTCGACCTCCGCCAGGTCGGCCTCACGCAGGGAGTCGACACCGAGCGCCTCGGCCGCCCTCGCGCACTCGGAGCGGCGGTCGCCGTACGATCCCTCGGTCAGGCTGTGGCTGACGCGGGTGTCGATGACGAGCAGTGCGAGTCCGGCGTCGTCGAGGGGGAGCGCGGTGGGCGTCACACTGTGGTCGTCGAAGTCGAGGAGCAGCGCGAAGCCCGGTCGTCCGAGCATGGCCACGGTCTGATCCATGCCCCCGGTGGGGGCGCCGACGTAGTCGTTCTCGGCCCGGATGCAGGCCTCCGCCAGTGCTCGCCGGAGGTCGTCGTCGAGGTCGAGGCCGAGCAGCCCGGCGACGCCGACCGCGACCGAGCACTCCAGGGCCGCCGAGCTGGACAGGCCGGCCCCCACCGGCACCTCGGAGTCGATGCGGGCGTCGAGGCCGGGCACGTCGTACCCGTCGTCGCGGAGCACCGAGACGACGCCCGCGACGTAGGCAGCCCAACCGTCCGGTCGGTCCTCGACCACGCCCTCCCAGTCGTCCTCCTGGGCGCTCGACAGGACGAGCCGCAGGTCGTGGCGGGGTGTGAGGGTGACGGTGGTGCGCTGGGGGAGGGCGAGCGGGAGGCAGAGACCCCGGTTGTAGTCGGTGTGCTCGCCGATCAGGTTGACCCGACCGGGGGCCGAGGCGACGAGCGCGGGCATGCGGGCCAGCCTAGGCTCACCCCCGCGAGCTGTTGCCCGTGCGACCCCTGACCACGCCGACGAAGGCCTGGGTGGTGTCGTCGTCGCGCTCGCGACGCCAGACGAGCGCGACCGTGGTCGGCGCCAGGTCGGTCACCACGCGCTGGACGACGTCCTTGCGCTGGTGGAGCCGCGCCACCGACATCGGCAGCAGCACGATCCCGGTGCCGGCGGCCACCGTCTCGACGGCCTCCTGCTCGGTCATGGTCGGCCAGTCGAGCTGGTCGGCGCTCGGGCGCCAGCCGGAGGCATGGGCTCGCACCAGCTGCTCCTCGGTGAGGTCGTCGAGCGTCACTTCGTCGGCGGCCGAGACCAGGTGGTCGCGGCCCGCGACGACGACCGGCAGCTCGTCGTACAGCCGGACGCAGTGCAGGTCGTCGGTGTCGACGGGCAGCCGCACCAGCGCCAGGTCGACCTCGCCGCCACGGACGACGGACTCCTGGTCCTCTTCAGTGACGGGGACCAGCTCCAGCCGGGAGCGACCCTGCTCGCGCCACGCGCGCGCCCACTTGTCCGGGGTCGTCCCCGTCACGAACGCCACGCGCAGCGGCTCAGCCATGCCACCAACGTAGGCGGTCAGGATCGGGGCAGCGTGATCGTGACCCTCCGGTTCTGCTGGCGCCCCCGGGTCGGTCGGTTGCTGGCGATCGGGTCGGCCTCGCCGTGCCCGACCGAGCCGCTGGTGGAGCACGGCTGGAGTGGACCGCACGTCCCGGAACGAGGCCGGGGCTAGTCGGGGATGGTGACGACGTCGACGATCGTGATGCCCATCGAGCTCAGGAAGTTGAGCACTCCCTGCAGCTCCTCCTGGTCCGCGACGTCGCCGCGGAGCGTGGTCTGGGTGCGCTGCACCGCGGGCGTGAGGTGAGGAAAGGCCGACATCATCTCGTCGGTGACCTCGTCGTCGAGCCGGATCAGCACCCTGGTCACGTGCGCCACCCCCTTCGGTCCCACGTCGTTCCCGGTCAGGCTAGGGGCGCGCGCCTCGGCTCTCCTCACCGGTTTCGGGCGACCTCGCCAGGGCCGACTCGTCCCGTTCGGGCGACGCATCCCGTGGCGTGCGGTGCCCTACAGTCGACGGGACGTGCAGTGAAAGGTGAGGGAGAGCACCGGCTGAGCGGTGCCCCCGCAGCGCGCGTCCGAGGGAGCAAGCGTGGCTGCACGACGGGGACCCCGAACGCGGACGGTGACCGATGAGGCGAGCCCTGTCGCCGTACGACGGCTGCCGTCGTCACCGCGCCACGTGGCCGTGCCGGGATCGCCGTGGCTCCCGCGGAGCTACCTGGAGCGGCGCAACCTCTGGACGACCCTCGAGCGGAGCGCCGAGGGTGGGATCACCATGGTGGTGGCGCCCGCCGGCGCCGGCAAGACATTGGGCGTGGCCGGCTGGCTCCATGAGCGAGCGCCGGAGCCGACGCTCTGGGTCGACGGCAACCGGCAGAACGCGCCGACCCTCGCGCGCCTCCTCGACGACGCCGTCACGGCGGACGGCCGGCCGGCCCTCGTCGTCGTGGACGACGCGCACGAGCTTCCGGCAACCGCCGTCCGGGTGCTCGACAGCAGGCTCGCCGCGTCGCCGGACCGGCTGCGCGTGGTCCTGCTGACCCGCTGGGACCTGCCGCTGGACCGGCTCGCCCCGCAGCTGATGGGCCACCTGACCGTGATCCGAGGCGACGCCCTCCGGCTCACCGACGCCGAGACCGCCGCGCTCGTGCGCGTGCACGTGCCAGAGGCGGACGACGTGCTCGTGGACGCCATCGCGGCCAAGGCGCAGGGGTGGTGCGCCGCAGTGGTGCTGGCCGCACGTGCGAGTGCGGCCTCGCCGAGCACCGACGACGTCGTACGCCGGCTCCGGGCGCCTGGGCCGGGCGTCGCCGACCTCGTGGCCGGAGAGGTGTTCACCGGGATGACCTCTCAGGAGCAGCACCTGCTCCTGTGCTGCGCGGCCGAGCCAGACCTGACCGCCGCGCTCGCCGACCGGCTCACCGGTGACCCCGGTGCCGGTGACGCCCTCGCCACCCTGGAGCAGACCGGGCTGCTGGTGAGCCGCGTCGAGGACGCGGACCGCGCCGACGTCCGCTACCTCGTGCACCCGCTGCTGCGCGAGGTCGCTCGGCGACGGCTCGTCGCGGGTGGTGCCGGCGCCGAGCGGGCACGCGCGAGCGTGGTGGCGGAGACGAGGGTGGACCTCGCCCACGGCGACATCGCGGTCGCGTTCCGACGGCTGATGACCCTGGGTGAGTACGACGAGGCCCTGCAGGTGGTGGCGGACCACGGGCTGTGGATGGCCTGTCAGGGGCAGGCCGCCGGGGTGGACGCGCTCGTCCGGTCGGCCGGCAGTGCCATCGAGGCGCGACCCGACGTGTGGCCGGCCATCGTGTGGAGCGCCGCGGCACGCGGCGCGCGCGAGCGGGCCGAGCACTGGGCACGGCGCGTGACCGGAGCGCGGACCGCCGTGGAGCCGGTGCGGGCCGCCGCCGTGGCGCTGCGCGCGACGAGGTACGCGGGGGAGCACCCCGCTGTCGCGCTGGTCGACGGGCTCGCCTGGCTCGATCGCGAGCGCGAGGTCCGCAGCCGCGACCCCTGGCTGGCCGCCCTGCTCCTCGAGGTCGGCGTCGCCGAGAACTGGCTGGGGCTGCTCTCCGACGCCGAGGAGCATCTCGGAGAGGCGATCGCTCTGGGTCAGGCGTCGGGGCTCGAGACCCTCGTCGTGGAGGCCTGCAGCCACCTGGCGCTGACGCAGTTCATGATCGGCCGGGACGCCCCGTGCCTCGCCCTGGCCGAGCGGGTCCTCGCGGCCGAGGAGCGCTCCGTCGTACCCCCGGACGCCGTGGCGAGGGCGTGGGTGGCCCGTGATCTCGTCCGGCTGGGCGCCCTGCCGACCGCCGACGCTCCCGGACCCGGGCCGAGGCCGGTCGCGACGCCTGACGACCCGACGGCGGCCTTCTGGCAGCGGATGGCAGCCGCCGGCCGGGCGCTCCGGGACGGGAGCCTGGCCGAGGCCGAGCGCGCGCTCGACCTCCGCGGACGCGGGACCCGCCCGCCGTCCCACCTCCTCGCCGTCCTGCTGCTCGAGCGGGCGACCGTCGCCGTCGCCGCGGGTGACCGCCCGTCGTTGCGAGCCGTGACGGCAGACCTCCAACGGCTCGGCGCCGACGGAGAGCGGGCCTGGGTCGAGGGTGCGTTGGCGGATCTCGACGGCGACGCCCGCCGGGCCGCTCTCCGCTACGACGCCGCGCGGGTGGCAGGCGCCGAACGACGGGCGCCACGCCTGGAGGCCCTGGCCCTGGTCTGCTCCGCCCAGGTGCACGCGTCGATGGGAGACCCGGAGCGCGCCCGACGGAGGCTGACGGAGGCCTTGGACCTGACGAGCCGCGACCGCTGCGGCTGGTCGTTCCTCGGGTGGAGCACCCACGGGACGCGGGTGGGTCAGCTGATGGGCCTGCTCGCGCCGGACACGGAGACCGAGTGGACCGAGGAGGTACGACGCGCCTGTGCCGACCGGCCGTCGATCGTGGCGAGGTTCCGCTCCGCAGTCGCGACCGAGCGCGAGCTCGGGACGGTGACGGCTCCGGTCAACACGCCCGCCCTCAGCCCGCGCGAGCACGAGGTCCTGATCGAGCTGGCGCGCGGCGCGACGTACGCCGACATCGCGGCCAACCTGTTCGTGAGCGAGAACACCGTCAAGACGCACATCTCGAGCCTCTACTCCAAGCTCTCCGCCGGCAGGCGGAGCGAGGCGCTCGCCGTGGCGCGCACCCTGCACCTGATTTGAGGCCCGCCTACCTCGGCAGCACGTCCGCGGCGCATCGGATCCCGATGTTCGCCGACGCCGACTCCGGCGTGTTCGACGACCGGGCGGCCACCCGGTAGCGGTTGCAGTAGGAGTGGTGGCACAGGTACGAGCCACCCCGCATGACGCGTTGGGTGCCGTCCTCGGGCCCGGTGGGGGAGGCCGCGGGCGACTCGGCGTAGTAGGTGGGAGAGAACCAGTCGCCGCACCACTCCCACACGTTGCCGGAGGTCCCGAAGACGCCGTGGCCGTTGGCGGGAAAGGTCTTGACGGGGCAGGTGGTGAGGAAGCCGTCGTCGAGCGTGTTGTCGCGCGGGAAGTCACCCTGCCAGATGTTGCAGCGCCACCGACCGCGCGGCACCAGGTCGTCACCCCAGGGGTAGCGCGCTCCGACCACGCCGCCGCGCGCGGCGTACTCCCACTCGGCCTCGGTGAGCAGCCGCTTGCCGGCCCACCGGGCGTAGGCCTGCGCGTCGTACCACGAGACGTGCACGACGGGGTGGTTCTGCCGACGCTGCACGTCGGAGCCGTGGCCCTCGGGCGCGCGCCAGGTCGCGCCGCGCACCGCCACCCACCACGGGGTCGCCTCGACGGCGTGGAGGACGTCGGACCGGCGCAGGCCGGGGTTGTCCCGTACCGCCAGGTGGAAGACCGGGGACACCCCGAGGTCCTCGGCGTCCGTGACCCACCCGGTCTCCTTCACGAACGTCGCGAACTGCGCGTTGGTCACCTGGGTGGCGTCGACGAGGAACGCCGGCACGTCGACCGCGTGCACCGGGGTCTCACCGTCGCCCGGATAGCCCTCATCGAAAGAGTCGCCCATCACCAGCTGCCCGGCTGGGACCGGCACCATGCCCTGGGTGCGGCCTCCCGACCTCGGTACGACGTCCGCGACGCGGCCGGCGGCGGTCGAGGGGAACTCCGTCTCGGCGGGTGCGCAGCATCCGCCTGGGCTCTCCGGTGCACTCACCAACGACCTCCTCGAGTCCTGGCGGATCACAGCCCCGTCGACCCCTTGCCGAAGATGGCCGCGCCGGTGGCTGACGAAGTCTCGTCTACTGACGCCCCATTGCGACGCGGAGCCGCTCCTCGGGGTCGATGAAGTGGTCGTGGTCGTCGGCGCCGAGGTCGATCTGCACCCAGTTGATCGCGCCGTTGAACCGACTGGTCGCGGCGGTGTAGTCGGCGGTGACGGTGGTGCCCGACTCGTAGCCGATGTCGGTGGTCTCGTCGGCGGAGAAGACCATCGGCTGGGTCATCTCGACCCGGCCGGCGCCGATCTGGTCGCCGTCGCAGTACAGGGTGACCCCTCCGCCCTTGGCCAGGCCCCCTCCGTCGTAGGCGAACTCCATGCGCAGCTGGTGGTGGCCGGTCGGGAGCGGCGCGTCCGACTCCGTCGTGAACTCGTGGATGCCGAGCACGTTGTAGACGAACTTGGCGTTGCCGTCGTGGGCGTAGAGGGCCCAGCCACCGAACCGGCCACCCTGGGCGATCAGCACGCCGGTGGCCGGCGCGTCGCCCAGCTCGACGTCGGCCGTCACCGAGAACGACTTGTTCTTGATGCTCACCACGCTGTTCTCAGACAGTCGGCCCATGCCCGGGAAAAACAGCTGGGAATCGCCGCGGATGAGGGTCGGCCGGCCGGCCAGGTCGGGGTTCAGCCGCTCGCCCGACCGGTCGTCGAGGGGGAGGACGTTGTACTTCGTGGCCTCGATCAGCCAGAGCCGTTGCAGGTCGGCGAGCTTCTGCGGGTGCTCGGCAGCGAGGTTGCGGGCCTGGCTGAAGTCGCTGCTGCCGTCGTACAGCTCCCAGACGTCGGCGTCGAACGGCCCCATGTCGGGGTCGACGATGATCCATGGCGTCTTGTGCTTGGTCACCGCGCTCCACCCGCGGTGGTAGACGCCCCGGTTGCCGAACATCTCGAAGTACTGGAGGTCGTGGCGCTCCGGCTCCTCGGCGTCGTTGAAGCTGTAGAGCATGGAGGTGCCCTCCATCGGCGACTGCAGCACGCCGTTGACGAGCGTCGGCTCGGGAAGGCCGGCCGCCTCCAGGATGGTCGGTGCGATGTCGATGACGTGGGTGAACTGCGACCGCAGCCCACCCTTCTCCTCGATGCGGCGAGGCCAGTGCACGATCGTCCCGTTGCGGGTGCCGCCCCAGTGGGAGGCGACCTGCTTGGTCCACTGGAGCGGAGAGTTCATCGCCCACGCCCAGCCGACCGAGTAGTGGTTGTAGGAGTCGGGGGTGCCGAAGTCGCCCATCTTGCTGACCATGAACTCCGGCGTCTCCACCGCGGCCATGCCGTTGAAGTTGGCCATCTCGTTGAACGCGCCGTTCATGGTGCCCTCGGCCGAGGCGCCGTTGTCGCCGATGATGTAGTAGACGAGCGTGTCGTCGAGAATCTCCAGGTCGGCGAGCGCGTCGATCAGGCGGCCGACGTGGTGGTCGGTGTGCTCGAGGAACCCGGCGTAGACCTCCATCTGGCGGGCCAGCACCGGCTTGAGCTCGTCGGGCATGGCGTCCCAGGCGGTGATCTCGGCGTGACGCGCGGTCAGCTCGGTGTCGGCGGGTACGACGCCGAGCTCCTTCTGACGCTCCAGCGTGCGCTCGCGCAGCGCGTCCCAGCCGTCGTCGAACTGCCCGGCGTACTTGTCCGCCCACTCCAGGGGCACGTGGTGCGGTGCGTGGGTGGCCCCCGGCGCGAAGTAGACGAGGAACGGCTTGTCGGGCATCAGCGCCTTCTGCTGACGCACCCAGCCGATGGCGTGGTCGGTGAGGTCCTCGGTGAGGTGGTAGCCCTCCTCGGGAGTCGACGGGGGCTCGACCGGGGTGGTGCCGTTGTAGAGGGCCGGGTCGTACTGGTTGTTCTCCCCGCCGATGAAGCCGTAGAAGGTCTCGAACCCGCCACCGCCGGTGGGCCAGGCGTCGAAGGGCCCCATGGACGAGGACTGCCAGACGGGCACCTCGTGGCACTTGCCGAACTGCGCGGTGGAGTACCCGTTGAGCTTGAGGGTCGTCGCCAGGGGGGCCTTGGTGTTCGGCCGCAGCGAGCTCATGCCCGGGGCCGAGGTCGCCGTCTCGGTGATGCTGCCCATCCCGACCGAGTGGTGGTTGCGTCCGGTCAGCAGCGCCTGCCGGGTGGGAGCGCACAGGGCCGTGGTGTGGAAGCGGTTGTAGCGCAGCCCGCCGGCCGCGAGGCGCTCGGCGTTCGGCGTCTGGCAGGGCCCCCCGAACACCGACGATGCTCCGAAGCCCACGTCGTCGAGCAGCACGATCAGCACGTTGGGGGCGCCCTCGGGCGGCAGCAGCGGCTCGATCGGCGGGAACGACGTGTCCGGGTCCTTGGCGTCGTACGTCGTGAGGCCGTGCGCCGGGCGGTCGGGGATCGGCAGGATGCTCCGGGCGTGTCGGTCGCGGCTCATGGGGTCCTTCGGATCGGCAGAGCGGGTCGAGAGGACAGGAGGCTATCGGTCGGTGCAAGGGGCCTCGGCGTCTGCAGACGTCCACCCGCCCGAATCCACGGTGCCGGCTGCCGAACTGGGTACGGACCCCGCATGAGCGAGATGTCAGAGCACGAGCGACCGATCGAGCTTCCCGACGTGCCGGCAGGCGAGGAGATCTCCCCCGCGGACGCCGCCGAACGCACGCACGAGGACCCCGAGGAGCAGGAGAACCGCGTCGACCCGGTGTGGTCCGAGACGTCGGCGGACGAGACCGGCGGCGACCAGGGCGACGGATGAGCAGCACGATCACGGCGCTGGTGCTCGTCTGCACCCTCAAGCCGTCGCCCGCCGAGTCGAGTTCGGACCTGCTGGCCCACCAGGTGCTCGACGCCCTCCGAGAGGAGGGGGCCGAGGGGGAGGTGCTCCGGGTCGCGGACCACGGGGTCCGCTTCGGGGTCAGCACCGACGAGGGTCACGGTGACGGATGGCCGGAGATCCGGACCAAGATGCTCAGTGCCGACGTGCTGGTCCTGGCGACCCCGATCTGGATGGGACAGCCGTCGTCGGTCTGCAAGATGGTGCTGGAGCGCCTGGACGCCGAGCTCAGTGAGAGCGACGACGAAGGGCGGCTGCTGACCTATGGGAAGGTCGCCATGATCGCGGTCGTCGGCAACGAGGACGGCGCCCATCACGTGGTCGCCGAGTGCCTCCAGGCCCTCAACGACACCGGGTTCTCGATCGCCCCCAACGCCGGCACCTACTGGGTCGGGCGAGCGATGCAGACCACTGACTACAAGGACCTGCACCCGAGTCCGGAGGAGACGACCTCGGCGACCAGGTCCGCGGCCGCGAACGCCGTACACCTGGCCCGGCTCCTCCAGGGAGCCGCGTATCCGCCGTCCTGAGCGACACGGCCGGGCTCAGCGGCAGATCGCCGTGCGTCTACGAGGACACTCCGCTGTCGGGCGCGCCCTGCGACTGCCGGCTGGCGGTGAAGAACGAGACCTTGCCGTCCGCCTCCAGGATCGCGAGCTCGATGTCGGTGAGCTCGCGGATGCCCTGCTGCCGTGCGGTGGCCATGAGGTCGGACTCCGTGAAGCGCTGCTGCCGGGCCGGCACCGGCAGCAGCACACCGGCGCGCACGACGACGACAGGCTTGCCCCGGATCACCGAGCGGGTGCGGGGGAACCTCCACTGCGTCCACGACAGGACGACGGTGAGGAGCGCGAACACGGAGATCGCCAGGACGCCCGAGGTCACCGAGTAGTCCTGCTGCGTGACCGACTGCTGGATCAGGTCGCCCATGGTCACGTACAGGAGGAGCTCGAACGTGCTGAGCTCGCCGAGCGTCGAGCGTCCGACGGCCCTGGTCACCGCCCAGAGGAAGAGGAACATGACGGCGGCTCGGATCACTATCTCCACGGGCGGCCTCTCTCCTTGACTGGTCGGGTGCTCACGGCAGGAGCCGGGTGTCGAAGACGACGGTCGCCCTCCGCGTCCCGCCGTCGACGACCGACAGGGTGGCCGAGCGGCCCCGCTGGCTGGCGGGCTGGATGTAGGCGTCGAAGTCGACCACGAACGTGTCACCGGGGGGAGCGGTGAAGGTGAGGTACAGGGTGTCGCGGTCGCGCGTCTCCTCGGCGGGCTCGGGGTGGAAGCCCTGGGTCTCGAAGATGTCGAAGTAGTCGCCGGTCACCGCGAGGGTGAGCTCCTTGCCGAAGCCGCCGGGGTGGGTGACGGTCACTCGCCAGGGGACGTCGAGCCCGGCCCGCGCGACAGACGGGTAGTGCAGGGACACGGCGTACCCGTCCTCGTGCGCCGAGACCGTGCTCGTGCGGACGCCGAGCAGGCTCAGCAGGCCGAGGGCGACCGCGACCGCCATCACGGTGAGCATGCCGCGACGCAGCCACAGGGCAACCGGATGGCTGCCCTCGTCGATCTCGTCGCCGAGACGTGACCGGACGGTCGAGGCCTCAGGAGTGGCAGGCCCGGCCACCCCTGCGTCCCCGCTGGGCCGCTGGTCAGGCACGGTCTGCTCCTCTCGCCGTTCACCACGTCGTACCCCGGGCGGTCGGGCGGCATGCCGGGCGATCAGTCGGTACGTCGTACGCGCCGGTGGAGCTGCCAGATGCGCAGGGTGCCGGCGGCGACGCTGATCGCCAGCCCCAGCGCGGTGGCGATCAACAGCGCCACCGCCAGAGGTGGGTGCCAGTCCCAGCCCAGGAACGACACCGAGACCTGTTCGGTGTTCTGCGCGACGAACACGACGAGGAACACCAGCAGCACCACGAGCGCGGCCAGGGCGGTCCAGAACCGGCCGACCTTGGAGGAGCGCAACGGGTCCTTCGGCGCCGGCGGCGCAGGCTGCACCGGCTCGGCGGGCTCCTGCGGCGATGAGGTCATGCTGGGTCGTACCCGCCCGCTGCGGCCACATGCCGCGACCCGGTAGGTCCGCGACGATCGGGTACGACGCTGCCATGGCCGAGGACGAGTCCACCCCGACGGTGCTGCTGGCCGGTGTCGCGAACCTGCTCATCGCTCTCGCCAAGCTGGCCGCGGGCCTCGCCTCCGGCTCGGCGGCGATGCTGTCGGAGGCCGCGCACTCCATCGGCGACACGATGAACCAGGTCTTCCTGTTGGCGGCCCTGCGACGCAGCCGCAAGGCGCCGGACGAGGAGCATCCGTTCGGCTACGGCATGGAGCGCTACTTCTGGTCGTTGCTCGCGGCGGTGAGCATCTTCGTGCTCGGCGCCGGCTTCTCGGCGTACCAAGGGGTCAAGGCGCTCACCAGCTCGGAGCCGGCCGGTTCGCCGACATGGCCGTTCGTGGTGCTCGCCTTTTCGTTCGTCTTCGAGGGCACGTCGTTCCTCCGGGCGCTCTGGCAGCTGCGCGGCAACGCCCGCACCGCGGGGACCGGCATGGGCGACCACCTCGCCCACGAGGCCGACCCCGCCCTGCGTGCGGTCGTGTGGGAGGACGGCATCGCGCTGGTCGGCATCCTGTTCGCCGCCGGTGGGCTGGCCCTCGACGCCGTGACGGGCGGCCGCACGTTCGACGGGGTGGCGTCGCTGTTGATCGCGGCTCTGCTCGTCGGGGTCGCCTACGGCTTGGGCCGGCAGAACCAGCAGTACCTGATCGGGAAGGCCGCTCCGCAGGGCCTGCGTGAGGACCTCGGTCGCCTGATCACCTCGACCGAGGGCGTCGACTCGGTGCTCGAGCTGCTGACCATGCGCCTCTCGCCCGACCAGGTGCTCGTGGCCGCTCGAGTCGACCTGGCCGACCACCTGTCGCCCGAGGAGGTCGAGCACGCCGCCGACGACGTGGAGTGCCGGATCCGAGAGCGATTCCCCGAGGTGCAGTACGTGTTCCTCGACCCGACTCCCGACCGCAGCGAGGTCTGAGCCGCTGGTCACGCCCCCGCGGTCCGACCAAGCCGATGACCGGACAGCGGGGGCGCTGGGCCAGGCGGGCGTACCGCCCGACCGTTGTGGCCAAGGTACGGCGGGTAGGACGTCGCTCGTCACACCCTCGCGGGTGGCAGTGCGGTCGGGGACGGGGTCCCACCCCGTCACAGTTTCGGTGTCCGAGGGGGGACTTGAACCCCCACGCCCTAATACGGGCACTAGCACCTCAAGCTAGCGCGTCTGCCAATTCCGCCACCCGGACGAGTGCGGAGGGAACTCTAGCAACCGGCGAGCCCATTCCTCACATCGGGAGTGGGCCGGTGAGTGCCAGGATGGGGACATGTCCCACGACCAGTCAGAGCCGCACGGGCAGTCGTCGTCCAGCCCCTCCTACGACCCGACCGCCGAGGTCGTCGACCTGTGTCGCGACCTGATCAGGATCGACACCACGAACTACGGGGACGAGACCGGGCCGGGGGAGCGGAAGGCCGCCGAGCACGTGGCGACGCTGCTCGACGAGGTCGGGATCTCCAGTGAGCTCTTCGAGCTGGAGAGCGGCCGGACGTCGCTGGTGGCCCAGTGGGGTGGTCGTCCGGGCGAGGAGGGGGCGCTGCTTCTTCACGGCCACCTGGACGTCGTACCGGCCGCGGCGGAGGACTGGCAGGTCGACCCGTTCTCGGGCGAGGTGCAGGACGGCTACGTCTGGGGTCGCGGCGCCGTGGACATGAAGGACTTCGACGCGATGCTGCTGTCGGTGGTCCGAGCCCGTACTCGGGCCGGCGCCGTGCCCGACCGGCCGATCGTGCTGTGCTTCACCGCCGACGAGGAGGCGGGCGGACATCACGGCGCGCAGGTGCTCGTCGACGACCACCGTGAGCACCTCGCGCACTGTACCGAGGCGGTCGGCGAGGTCGGCGGCTTCAGCACCACGATCCGCGGGCAGCGCCTGTACCTCATCGAGGCCGCCGAGAAGGGCATGGCCTGGATGAAGCTCACCGCGCGCGGCCGGGCCGGTCACGGGTCGATGATCAACGACGACAACGCCGTCACCCGACTCTCGGCTGCGGTGGGCCGGATCGGTGCCCATGACTGGCCGGTGCGGCTGACGCCCACGATGCAGACCCTGTTGGCCGCCGTGGCGGAGATGGCCGGCACCGAGGCGACGCCCGAGAACTCCGAGGCGCTGATCGAGGAGTTCGGCGGGGCGGCTCGGATGATGGGCGCGGTCATCCGCAACACCGCGAACCCGACGATGCTCGGCGCGGGCTACAAGGTGAACGTGATCCCGACCGAGGCGACCGCTCACGTCGACGGCAGGTTCCTGCCCGGCTTCGAGGACGAGTTCTTCGACACCCTCGCGGAGCTGTGCGGCGAGGGCGTCGAGCGCTCGTTCGTCTCGCACCAACAGCCGTGGGAGACGCCGTACGACGGTGACCTCGTCGACGCGATGACCCGCAGCCTGCTGGCCGAGGACCCCGACGCCCGCGTCGCGCCGTACCTGATGAGCGGTGGCACCGACGCCAAGCACTTCAACAAGCTCGGCCTGCGCAGCTACGGCTTCACCCCGCTCCGGCTGCCCGCCGACCTCGACTTCACGGCGCTCTTCCACGGGATCGACGAACGGGTGCCGGTGGACGCGCTGGAGTTCGGGGCGCGGGTCTTCGACCGGTTCCTCGACCAGGTGTAGCCGAGTACCTCGATGGAGGCGGTGGACGAGCACTTCACGCGTGCCGTCGAGGGCTGGCAGCCGGGGGAGGTGCCGCACCCGCCGGACGCCGAGGCCGAGACCCTCTGGTCGCTCTTCGACGCCCAGGCGGCCAGCCGCCACGTCGACCTCGCCGCACGGTGGCTCCAGGCGGAGGGCCAGGGTTACTACACGATCGGCTCGGCAGGTCACGAGAGCAATGCCGCGCTGGGCCTCGCGACCCGCGTGGACGACCCCGCCCTGCTGCACTACCGATCGGGGGGCCTCTATCTCGCCAGGGCGGCGCGCGCCGGCCAGGACAACCCCGTGCGCGACCTGCTGCTGAGCCTCACGGCGTCGACCCGCGACCCGATCTCGGGAGGGCGGCACAAGGTGTTCGGCCACCGCGATCTCCACATCGTCCCGCAGACCTCGACGATCGGGTCGCACCTGCCGCGTGCGGTCGGCCTCGCCTACGCGCTCGACCTGGCGAGTTTGCTCGACCACCCGACGCCATGGCCCTCCGACGCGATCGTGCTCTGCAGCTTCGGTGACGCCTCGGCCAACCACTCGACCGTGACCGGGGCGCTCAACGCCGCGTCGTACCTCGGGCACCGCGGGCTCGCGTGCCCGATCCTGCTCGTCTGCGAGGACAACCGGATCGGGATCAGCACGCGCTCTCCCCGAGGCTGGCCCGACGCCATGCTGCGGAGCATCCCCGGCGTCGCCTACGTGCGCGCCGACGGCGCCGAGCCGCTGACGCTCCTCCAGCGGGCGGGCGAGGTGGTCGACCTGGTGAGGGAGACGCGACGACCGGCGGTGCTGCACCTCGACGTCGTCCGGCTGATGGGTCACGCCGGCTCCGACGTCGAGACCGCCTATCGGTCACGCGGCGAGATCGCGGCCGACCACGAGCAGGACCCGCTGCTCGCCACCGCACGGTGCCTGCTCGCGGCGGGGCACACGACGCCCGGCGAGATCCTGCATCGCTACGAGCAGACCCGCGACCGGGTGATGGCCGAGGCGGGGCGGGTCCTCGACGAGCCCCACCTGTCCACGGCCGCCGAGGTGATGTCGCCGCTGCGGATCTCGTGGAGCTGCGAGGAGGGTGGCCGTTCGGAGCATGGAGCGGCCAGACGACGACGGGCCGCGGCTGACCCTGGCCCAGTCGATCAACGCGACCTTGGCCGAGCTGATGGAGCGTCACTCCGAGGTCCTCGTCTTCGGCGAGGACGTCGCGGTCAAGGGCGGGGTGTACGGCGTGACCCGCGGGCTGCGGGCGCGGTTCGGCGGGCGCCGGGTCTTCGACACCCTCCTGGACGAGCAGACCATCCTCGGCGTCGCCCTCGGCTCGGCCCTCGCCGGCTTCGTGCCGGTGCCGGAGATCCAGTACCTCGCCTACCTCCACAACGCCGAGGACCAGCTGCGCGGCGAGGCGGCCTCTCTGCCCTTCTTCTCCGACGGGCGCTACACCAACGGCATGGTGGTGAGGGTCGCGGGGCTGGCCTACCAGCGGGGCTTCGGGGGGCACTTCCACAACGACAACTCCGTGGCGGTGCTGCGCGACATCCCCGGGCTGGTGCTCGCCGTGCCGAGTCATCCCGCGGACGCCCCCGGGATGCTGCGCAGCTGCCTCGACCTCGCACGAGGCGGTCGGGTGTGCGTCTTCCTGGAGCCGATCGCGCTCTACCACGCGCGTGACCTGCTCGACGAGTCCGACGGCCGCTGGACCGCGCCGTTCAGCAAGGCCGCGTCGTCCGCCTCGCGGGTTCGTCTGGGCGAGGTCGCGACGTACGGCATGGGGCGCGACCTGCTGGTGGTGACCTTCGCGAACGGCGTGCCGATGAGCCTGCGCGCGCAGGCGCGGCTCGACGACCTCGGCGTCGCGACCACGGTCGTGGACCTGCGGTGGCTCGCGCCGCTGCCGGTGGAGGCGCTGACCTCGTTGGCGGCCGAGTTCCCCGCCGTTCTGGTCGCGGACGAGACGCGGGCGAGCGGGGGAGTGTCGGAGGGCGTGCTGACCGGCCTCGTGCAGAGCGGTCACCGCGGACGCCTGGCGCGGGTCACCAGTGCCGACTCGTTCGTGCCCTTGGGGCCGGCCGCCGCGACCGTGCTGCTGTCGGAGGACGACATCGTGGCCGCCGGCGTCCGTATCGCTGGCCGCGACGGGCTCTAGAAGGTCGGTCGCATCCGGATGATCTTGCGGCGCAGGATCACCCGGCGGGTGCCGTCGGGTGCCACACGCACCCGGTCGAGCTCCCAGCCGCCGTGCTCGGCGCGCTCCACCAGCATCTTGGTGACGACGTTGCGCGAGTAGTCGCGCGCGATGGTCAGCTTCTCGAACTCCCACTCCACCTGGCGTGTGGGCGGACGGCGAAAGGCGGTGGGCACGGGTCAGTCCTCCGACACGTCGTCCAGAGCGGCGACGATCTCGGCGGGCAGGGTCAGGTCCTCGACGGCGAGGGCCTCGAGGAGCTGCTTGGAGGTGCGCGCCCCCAGGATCGCCGCCGCGACGCCGGGCCGGTCGCGCACCCACGCCAGGGCGACCTCGGTCATCGACCAGCCGAGTCCGTCGGCGGCCTTCGCGACCGCCTCGACGATGCCCTGGCTGCGGTCGTCGAGGTAGACGTCGACGAAGCGGGCGAACGACGGTGACGCCCCGCGCGAGTCGGACGGCGTACCGGTGCGGTACTTGCCGGTCAGCACACCGCCCGCGAGCGGTGACCAGCACAGGATGCCCAGCCCCAACGCGTCGGCGGCCGGGACGACGTCCAGCTCGAGGCGTCGGTTGAGCAGGGAGTACTCCATCTGGGTAGAGGCCAGCGTGGCGCGGCCCGGCACGGCGCGCTGCCAGGTCGCGGCCTGCGCGGTCTGCCAGCCGGTGTAGTTGGAGATCCCGACGTACGACGCGCGGCCCGAGGTCAGCGCCAGGTCGAGCGCGGTCATCGTCTCCTCGACCGGGACGCCGTCGACCCAGGTGTGGACCTGCCAGAGGTCCACGTGGTCGACGCCGAGCCGCCGCAGCGACTCGTCGAGCGCCGTCAGGAGGCGGCCGCGGGAGGCGTAGGCCTCCCGCTCGCCGGTGCGGCGCGAGATGCCTGCCTTGGTGGCCAGAACGATCTCGTCGCGGGCGACGACGTCGCCGATCAGTCGGCCGACGAGCTCCTCGGACGCGCCGTCGCCGTACCCGTGCGCAGTGTCGACCAGAGTGCCGCCGGCCTCGGCGAAGGCGATCAGCTGGTCGCGGGCCTCGTGCTCATCGGTGTCTCGACCCCATGTCATGGTCCCCAGGCCGAGCCGCGAAACCGTGAGGCCCGTGGCACCGACCGCCCGCTGTTTCATGCGCCCAAAGGTAGCCGGTCCGCGGCACGCCGGGGGCGTGCGGCTCGCTGGTCGACCGGGGCCCTAGCCTGGGTGCGCCCGCCCGACCCCCGACGCCCGAAAGCACTCGATGAACTACTTCGACGCGATCATCCTCGGCATCGTGGAAGGGCTGACCGAGTTCCTCCCGATCTCCAGCACCGGCCACCTCACCATCGCCGAGCAGCTCCTCGGGCTCGAGGTCGACGACCCGGCCGTCACCGGCTTCACCGCGGTCGTCCAGATGGGTGCGATCGCGGCCGTGATCCTGTTCTTCGCCCGTGACATCTGGGCGATCGCGCGTGCCTGGCTGCGCGGTCTCGTGCAGCCGGAGTGGCGCGGACACCGTGACTTCCGGATGGGGTGGTACGTCATCATCGGCACGATCCCGGTGGGGATCGTCGGGTTCGTGTTCCGCGACGTCATCAAGGACCAGCTGCGCAGTCTGTGGGTCGTCGCGTTCGCGCTGATCCTGTGGAGCGTGGTGATGTGGGCCGCGGAGCGGGTCGCGACCCAGGCCCGAGGCGAGAAGCAGCTGAACCTCAAGGACGCCGTCGTGGTCGGAGTCATGCAGTGCTTCGCGCTGATCCCCGGTGTCTCCCGGTCGGGCGCCACGATCTCGGCGGGCCTCTTCCGCGGGCTCGACCGGGTCACCGCGACGCGGCTGTCGTTCTTCCTGTCGATCCCGGCGTTGCTCGCGGCCGGGCTGTTCGAGCTCAAGGACGCGCTCGGCGGGTCGATCAGCGTCGGCGTGACGCTGGTCGGGACCCTCGTGGCGTTCCTGGTCGCGTACGCGTCGATCGCCTGGCTGCTGCGCTTCGTCGCCCACCACGCGATCACGTGGTTCATCCCCTACCGCGTGGCCCTCGGTGTCCTGCTGATCATCCTGCTCTCGACGAACGTCCTGACCGCGACCTGATCCTGGCCGGTTCGACTTCTGGCGGCTGTCCGGGGTCGCTGGGTCTGCGGTTTGGGACCAATCGGCGCATCCAAGCCGCGCAAACATGCGGTTTGGGACCAAACGGCGGGGTACGACGCCTCACCCCGGGCCGTCGTGGTGGGACCGCTCAGAGCCAGCCGGACCGCTTGAACCAGACCCACAGCCCGCCCGAGATCAGCAGCATCATCGCGATCGCGAGCGGGTAGCCGAGGTGCCAGTGCAGCTCGGGCATGTGGTCGAAGTTCATGCCGTAGACCCCCGCGATCAGCGTCGGCGCCGCGACGAGCGCGACGCCGGCGGAGATCTTGCGCATGTCCTCGTTCTGCTTCACCGAGATCTGCGCGAGGTGGGCGTCGAAGGCCGTCGACAGCAGCGCGTCGAGACCGTCGACGGTCTCCGCGACCTTCGTCAGGTGGTCGAGCACGTCTCGGAAGAACGGCGCGGCGTCCTCGTGGATCCCGGGTACGGCGCCGGTGGCGAAGCGCCGCATCGGCTCCCGCAGCGGCAGTACCGCGCGCCGCGCCTCGGCGATCTCGCGCTTGAGGGTGTAGATCCGCGCCGAGTCGTTGGTCCGCTGGTCGGAGAACACCGAGGTCTCGACCTCGTCGACGTCCTCCTCGAGGGAGTCCATGACCGAGAGGTAGCCGTCCACGACCCGGTCGCACACGGCATACACGACCGCCGACGGCCCGTGCGTGAGCACCTTGGCCCGCGCCTCGAGGTCGCGGCGAGCGGTGTGCAGCTCGGAGCCGGAGCCGTGGCGCACGGTGATGATGAAGTCGTCGCCGACGAACATGTTGATCTCGCCCGTCTCGACCGCGTCGTTCTCGTCGACGTACCAGAGCGACTTCAAGGTGAGGAACAGCGTGTCGCCGTACCGCTCGAGCTTCGGTCGCTGGTGGGCGTTGAAGGCGTCCTCGACCGCCAGCGGGTGCAGTCCGAACTCCTCCTCCACCGTCGCCAGCTCGGCCTCGCTCGGCTCGTGCAGCCCCACCCAGACGAAGTCGCCCGGCTCGCACGCCAGCTTCCGCACCCGCCCCAGCTCACTGGGCGGCAGGTCGTCGACGATCCGCTTCCCCTGGCGGTAGACGGCGCTGTCGACGATCACAGCCTTCACGCTAGTCCGTCGGTACGGCGTGGGGCGGGCGCCGCGCAGCCGCACGCGGTCGCCGCGACCGCACCCCTAGGCTCCGGGTATGGCCACGGTGATCCTGCTCAGGCACGGCCGCACGTCCGCGAACGCCTCCGGCACGCTGGCCGGGCGCACCCCGGGCGTGCACCTCGACGACCTCGGGAAGACGCAGGCCGACCGGGCCGGCGACCGTCTCGCCGTCGTACCGCTCGCGGAGCTGGTCAGCAGCCCGCTGGAGCGGTGTCGCGAGACGGCTCGCGCCGTCGCCACCCGCCAGTCGGCGCGACCGCGCGTGCACAGCGACAAGGCCCTCACCGAGTGCGACTACGGCGAGTGGCAGGGCCGACCCCTTCGCGAGCTGGCCAAGCTGGCGCTGTGGAAGACCGTGCAGACCAACCCGTCGGCGGCCACCTTCCCCGGCGGTGAGTCGCTGCCCCAGATGCAGGCGCGGGCGGTCGACGCCGTACGACGGCGCGATGCGGCGGTCTCGGCGGCCCACGGAGCCGATGCGGTGTGGCTCGCCGTCAGCCACGGAGACGTGATCAAGTCGGTGCTCGCAGACGCCCTCGGGATGCACCTCGACCTCTTCCAGCGCCTGCAGGTGGACCCGGCGTCGATCTCGGTGATCCGCTACACCGAGGCCCGGCCCTACGTGCTGGCCTCCAACACCCACGAGGGAGACCTCTCGTGGCTGGCCCCGAAGCCCCAGAAGGGCAAGGCCCGTCGACGCGAGCGGGGCGCCGAGGTGGGCGGCGGAGCCGGACCCGCTACGCCGCCTGCATAAGGTGGAGACATGCCCGTGGTCCACGAGTTCGATCCGCCGGAGCGCTTCGTCGCAGGCACCGTCGGCGAGCCTGGAGCGCGCACGTTCTTCCTCCAGGCCCGCTCCGGTCCGCGTCTGGTGAGCGTCGCGCTCGAGAAGCAGCAGGTCTCTGTCCTCGCCGAGCGCATCGACGAGCTGCTCGACGAGGTGATGTCGAGCAGTGACACCGAGACGCTGATCCCTGCGGTGGCGCCCGTGGGCCTCGAGGACTCCGGCCCGCTGGAGCAGCCGATCGACGAGCAGTTCCGAGCCGGCACGATGACGCTCTCCTGGGACCCCGGCATCGCCCGGATCGTGATCGAGGTCTTCCCGCTGATGGAGACCAGCGACGAGGACGACGAGGAGGACGAGCCCGAGCCCGAGCCGGAGGAGGTCTTCCTGGTGCGGCTCGAGGCCGGTCCGGCCCGCGCCTTCGTGCAGCGCGCCGCCCTGGTGATCGAGGCGGGGCGGCCCGACTGTCCCTTCTGTGGCAGCCCGATCGACCCCGAGGGGCATCTCTGCGTGCGGGCGAACGGGTACCGTCGCCGCGACCCGGCCTGAGTGCCCGTGACGATCGACCAGGGCCTCCTCACCGGGGAGCTCACGCTCCACGGACGGGTGATGCCCGCGTCCAACGCGACGTTCGTCGGCGAGATCGACGGCCGCCGGGTGATCTACAAGCCGGTGGCTGGGGAGCGCCCACTGTGGGACTTCCCCGACGGCACCCTCGCCGCCCGCGAGGAGGCGGCGTACGTCGTCTCGGAGGCGCTCGGCTGGCACGTCGTACCCCTCACCTGGCGACGCGACGGTCCCCACGGACCGGGCATGGTGCAGCTCTGGCAGGAACCGGACCCGGTGCAGGAGGCCGTCACGCTCGTGAGCAACGCTGTGGTGCCCGATGGCTTCCTCCACGTCTTCGACGGTCTCGACGACCGCGACCACGTCGTGTCGCTGGTGCACGAGGACAGCGCCGAGCTGCGCCGGATGGCGGTCTTCGACGCGGTGGTCAACAACGCCGACCGCAAGGGCGGCCACGTGCTCGCCATGACCGACGGTCACCGGTACGGCGTGGACCACGGCCTCACCTTCCACGTCGAGCACAAGCTCCGCACCGTGCTGTGGGGCTGGGCCGGTGAGCTGCTCACCGACGAGGACCGCACCTGTCTGGGGCGGTTGTCCGACGACCTCGACGCTGACCTCGGGGAGCAGCTGGGCGACTTCGTCACCTGGCACGAGGTCGAGGCGACGCGGCGACGCGTGAAGCGGCTGCTGCGGATCGGCACCCTCCCGGAGCCGGGCCAGGGGTGGCGCGCGATCCCGTGGCCGCCGTTCTGAGCCGAGCGACTGCGGCTCAGACACCCCGTGGGTGACCGGTCGGGCCTGCCGTAGTCTCCACGCATGCGCGCGTGGCCCTCTCCGGATCTGCCTGCCCTGACCCTGTCCGGCCGCCCGGCGACCGGACCGGCGGTGCGGGTGCACGACACGCCCAGTGGAGGTCTGGTCGAGTCCACACCGGGTGGCCCGGCCCGGCTCTACGTCTGCGGGATCACGCCGTACGACGCCACCCACATGGGCCACGCCGCGACATACATCGCCTTCGACCTGCTCAACCGGGCCTGGCGCAACGCGGGCCACGACGTCACGTACGTGCTCAACGTGACCGACGTCGACGACCCGCTGCTGGAGCGCGCGGACAAGGTGGGCGTCGACTGGCGCGACCTGGCCGAGCGTGAGATCGAGCTGTTCCGCCAGGACATGGCCGCGCTGCGCGTGCTGCCGCCGGCGGAGTTCGTCGGCGCAGTGGAGTCGATGGGGCTGATCACCGAGCTGATCGGCAGGCTCCACGCCGCCGGGGTGCTCTACGCCGTGGAGGACGACCTCTACTTCTCGGTCTCCGCCGACCCGGCGTTCGGGCAGGAGTCGCGCTGGACGCGCGAGCAGATGCTCGAGATCTACGCCGACCGCGGCGGCGACCCAGAACGCCCCGGCAAGAAGGACCCGCTCGACTGCCTCGTGTGGCGTGCCGAGCGGCCGGGGGAGCCGGCGTGGGACAGCCCGTTCGGCCCCGGGCGCCCCGGGTGGCACGTCGAGTGCTCGGCGATGGCGCTGGAGTACCTCGGTGAGACGTTCGACGTGCAGGGCGGAGGCTCGGACCTGGTCTTCCCGCACCACGAGATGTGCGCCTCCGAGGCGCAGGTGCTGACCGGGAAGCCGTTCGCCCAGGCCTACGTGCACGCCGGGATGGTCGGCTACGACGGCGCGAAGATGTCGAAGTCGCGGGGCAACCTGGTCTTTGTGTCGGCGCTCCGGCTCAGCGACGTCGACCCGATGGCGATCCGCCTCACGCTGCTGCGCCACCACTACCGCAGCGACTGGGAGTGGACCGACGCCGAGCTCTGGGACTCGGTCGACCTGCTCGACCGCTGGCGTCGGGCGCTGGCCCTGGGCGCCGGTGCCCCCGCGGCGCCGGTCGTGGACGCCGTACTCACCGCGCTGGCGACCGACCTGGACGCCCCCGCCGCGGTGGCGTCGGTCGACGCCTGGGTCGACGCCACCCTCGGCACCCACGGCCTCGCCGAGACCGGGGACCCCGACGCGTCCGCCACCGTGTACGCGCTCCTCGATGCCGCCCTCGGCCTGGCGCTCTGACCTCTGCCGTTTGGTCCCAAACCGCATGATTCGGCGTCGCAGATCTGCGGTTTGGGACCAAACGGCGCACCTGGTGCGCCGGTCAGCCTGCGCGGGGGTGTGGGTCAGCCGTCCTCGGTACGACGCTTGAGGTAGCGCTCGAACTCCCGGGCGATCGCCTCGCCCGAGGCCTCCGGCAGCTCGGTGGTGTCGCGGGTCTCCTCGAGGGCCCGGACGTAGTCGGCGACGTCCTCGTCCTCCTCGGCCAGCTCGTCGACGCCGCGCTCCCAGGCGCGGGCGTCCTCCGGCAGGTCGCCGAGGGGGATGCTCACCTCGAGCAGCTCCTCGATCTGGCCCAGCAGCGCCAGCGTCGCCTTGGGGCACGGCGGCTGCGCCACGTAGTGGGGCACCGCAGCCCAGTAGGACACGGCCGGCACGTCGAGGCGCATGCAGGCGTCCTGGAACACGCCGACGATCCCGGTCGGCCCTTCGTACGTCGACTGCTCGAGCTTCAGTCGGTCGACCAGGTCGGGCTCGGTCGCCGTGCCCGTCACGGGGATCGGCCGGGTGTGCGGGGTATCGGCGAGCAGGGCGCCGAGGGTGATCACCAACTCGCCGCCGAGGTCGTCGCAGGCGGCGAGGATCTCGGCGCAGAACTGCCGCCAGCGCATGTTCGGCTCGATGCCCCGCACCAGGATCACGTCGCGCTCCAGGTCGGGGGGCGAGGCGATGGCCAGCTGGGTGCTGGGCCACGTGATGCGGCGGTGACCGAGCTCGTCGAGCCCGACGATCGGCCGGTTCACCTGGAAGTCGTAGAACTCCTCGGGGTCGATCGCGCCGATGATCCGGGCGTCCCAGACCCTGATCAGGTGGTCGATGACGGACGAGGCGGCGTCGGCTGCGTCGTTCCAGCCCTCGAAGGCGGCGATGACCACCGGCTCCATCAGGTCGTCGATCTGCTCGATCTCGATCACTCGACAACAGTAGTCACCCGGGCCACGCCTCGACCCGGCACGCCGCGCCCGGGAATTGGTCCGGTCCTCGCTGCGGTGTCACGATGCGGGAACGAGGTCCATCGGTCGGACGGGGTTCCTAGGCTGGTGACCCGCGAGACGAGGAGTGTCCTGACCGTGACTGCCCAGTCGCACCGAACCGATGCCACCGCGGAGCTGACCGAGCTGCTCCACGACCGGATCCTGGTGCTCGACGGAGCGATGGGCACGATGATCCAGGGACATCGGCTCGGCGAGGCGGACTACCGTGGCGAGCGCTTCGCGTCGTACGACGGCGATCTCACCGGCGACAACGACCTGCTCTCGCTGACCAACCCCGACGTCATCCGCGGCATCCACCGGTCCTACCTCGAGGCCGGCGCCGACATCATCTGCACCAACACGTTCAACGGCACGCGCATCTCACAGGCCGACTACGGCCTCGAGGACATCTGCTACGAGCTCAACGTCGCTGCCGCGGCCTTGGCGCGCGAGGCCGCCGACGAGGTGACGACTCCCGACCGGCCGCGGTACGTCGCCGGCTCGCTCGGCCCCACGTCCAAGACCGCGTCCATCTCGCCCGACGTCAACGATCCCGGCGCCCGCAACGTCACCTTCGACGAGCTCGTCACGGCGTACCTCGAGGAGGCGCGCGGCCTCGTCGACGGCGGCGCCGACCTCCTCCTGATCGAGACGATCTTCGACACCCTCAACGCGAAGGCCGCGATCTTCGCCCTCGAGGCGCTCTTCGAGGAGCACGGCCGACGTTGGCCGGTGATCGTGTCCGGCACCATCACCGACGCCAGCGGCCGCACCCTGTCGGGGCAGGTCACCGAGGCGTTCTGGAACTCCGTGCGCCACGTGCGGCCGCTGGCGGTCGGCCTCAACTGCGCCCTCGGCGCGGAGGAGCTGCGTCCCTACGTCGCTGAGCTGTCGCGGGTCGCCGGCTGCTTCGTGTCGGCCCACCCCAACGCCGGACTGCCCAACGCGTTCGGCGAGTACGACCAGACGCCCGGCCAGATGGCCGAGATCCTCGGCGAGTTCGCCGGCAGCGGCCTGGTCAACATCGTCGGCGGCTGCTGCGGCACCACTGCCGAGCACATCGCCGCGATCGCGGACTCCGCCAAGGGCGTCGCGCCGCGAGCGCTGCCGTCGGTCTCACCGGCCCTGCGGCTCTCGGGGCTCGAGCCGGTCACCGTGACGGAGGAGAGCCTCTTCCTCAACGTCGGCGAGCGGACCAACATCACCGGCTCCGCCCGGTTCCGCAAGCTGATCAAGGACGGCGACTACGACGCCGGGCTGACTGTCGCCGCGCAGCAGGTCGAGGCCGGCGCGCAGGTGATCGACGTCAACATGGACGAGGGCATGATCGACGGCGTCGCCGCGATGGACCGCTTCCTGAAGCTGATCGCCTCCGAGCCCGACATCTCGCGGGTCCCGGTGATGGTCGACTCCTCCAAGTGGGAGGTGATCGAGGCCGGTCTGAAGTGCGTGCAGGGCAAGGCCATCGTCAACTCCATCTCGATGAAGGAGGGCGAGGAGAAGTTCATCGAGCAGGCTCGCCTGTGTCGTCGGTACGGCGCGGCCGCGGTCGTGATGGCCTTCGACGAGGACGGCCAGGCCGACAGCCTCGAACGTCGTACGCAGGTGTGCGAGCGTGCCTACCGGATTCTCACCGAGCAGGTCGGCTTCCCCGCCGAGGACATCATCTTCGACCCCAACGTGTTCGCGGTTGCGACCGGCATCGAGGAGCACGCGACGTACGGCCGCGACTTCATCGAGGCGACCCGATGGATCAAGCAGAACCTCCCGGGCGCGCTGGTCTCCGGCGGCATCTCCAACGTGAGCTTCTCCTTCCGGGGCAACAACCCGGTGCGCGAGGCGATCCACGCGGTGTTCTTGTTCCACGCCATCGAGGCCGGCCTCGACATGGGCATCGTCAACGCCGGCGCGCTCGTCGTCTACGACCAGGTCGACCCCGATCTGCGCGAGCGGATCGAGGACGTCGTGCTCAACCGGCGCCCCGACGCCGCAGAGCGTCTGCTCGAGATCGCCGAGCGGTTCAACATCGCGGCCGGTGTCGGCGAGGTGGCCACCGAGGAGTGGCGCGAGCTGCCCGTCGAGGAGCGGATCACCCACGCCCTGGTGAAGGGGATCGACGCCCACGTCGAAGCGGACACCGAGGAGCTGCGCGCGGTCATCGCCGAGCGCGGCGGCCGGCCGATCGAGGTCATCGAGGGCCCGCTGATGGACGGCATGAACGTCGTGGGCGACCTGTTCGGCAGCGGCAAGATGTTCCTGCCACAAGTGGTCAAGAGCGCCCGGGTGATGAAGAAGGCGGTCGCCTACCTGATTCCCTTCATCGAGCAGGAGAAGCTCGACCGCCCCGAGCTCGCCACCGCCAAGGACACCAACGGCACGATCGTGATGGCGACGGTCAAGGGTGACGTCCACGACATCGGCAAGAACATCGTCGGGGTCGTGCTGCAGTGCAACAACTACGAGGTCGTCGACCTGGGGGTGATGGCACCCGCCCAGAAGATCCTCGACACCGCGCGCGAGATCGGCGCCGACGTGATCGGTCTGTCGGGCCTGATCACGCCCAGCCTCGACGAGATGGTCAACGTCGCCTCCGAGATGCAGAGGCAGGGTTTCACGATCCCGCTGCTGATCGGCGGCGCGACGACCTCACGCGCCCACACCGCGGTCAAGGTGGACCAGAAGTACGACGGACCCGTGGTCTGGGTGAAGGACGCCTCGCGCTCGGTGCCGGTGACGGCAGCGCTGCTCGACGACCGGCAGCGCCCGAAGCTGCTCGCCGACGTCAAGGCCGACTTCGACGGGCTGCGCACCCGCCACGCCGCCAAGACGGACCGCCCGCTGGCAACCGTCGCCGACGCTCGTGCGGCCCGGACCCCGATCGCGTGGACCGGCTACCGCCCGCCGCGACCGCGCCTGCTGCTCCAGCAGGACCACGACGTGTCGCCCAACATCGGGCTGCCGGGCGCGGGACAGCACGTGCGGGTCTTCCCGAGCGTCGACCTCGCCGAGATCCGCCGCTACATCGACTGGCAGCCGTTCTTCAACGCGTGGGAGATGAAGGGGTCGTTCCCCGACATCCTCGACGACGCCGAGTCGGGTGAGACCGCGCGCAAGCTGTACGAGGACGCGCAGGCGATGCTCGATCGGATCGTCGACGAGCGATGGCTCACCGCCAAGGGTGTGGTCGGGCTGTTCCCGGCCAACGCCGTGGGTGACGACGTCGAGGTGTACCTCGACGAGCAGCGCGGCGACCCGCACGCCGTACTCCACCACCTGCGCCAGCAGGGCGCACACCGTGAGGGCGTGCCCAACCGCTGCCTGGCCGACTACGTCGCGCCGAAGGGGAGCGGGCTCAAGGACTACGTCGGGATGTTCGCGGTGACCGCGGGGCTCGGCACGCACGAGAAGATCGAGCAGTTCAAGGCGGAGATCGACGACTACTCCGGCATCCTGCTCGAGTCGCTGGCTGACCGTCTCGCGGAGGCGTTCGCGGAGCGGTTGCACGAGCGGGTGCGCCGTGAGCTGTGGGGCTACGCGCCCGACGAGCACCTCGACCAGCGGGGACTCCTCAAGGAGCAGTACGCCGGGATCCGGCCGGCGCCGGGTTACCCCGCGAGTCCCGACCACACGGAGAAGCAGACGATCTGGGACCTCCTCGACGTCGAGGCCCACACCGGGATGAAGCTGACCGAGTCGATGGCGATGTGGCCGGGCGCGTCGGTGTCGGGCATCTACTTCAGCCACCCCGAGTCGCAGTACTTCGTCGTCGGCCGCCTCGGCCCCGACCAGGTCGCCGACTACGCCGACCGCAAGGGCTGGACCCTCGCGGAGGCCGAGCGCTGGCTCTCGCCCAACCTGGGCTACGACCCGGAGGACTGACCTACGCCGTTTGGTCCCAAACCGCATGATTTCGGCCCCGGAGTCTGCGGTTTGGGACCAAACGGCGACATCAAGCAGCCACCGATAGCCTCGGTGGGTGCAGACGGAGGGATCGGGACGCCGCCTGGACTCCTTCGCCGCGGTCCTGTGGGACATGGACGGCACCCTCGTCGACACCGAGCCCGCATGGATCGCCGCCGAGTTCGCGTTGGCCGAGAGGTACGGCGGCAGCTGGTCGCGTGAGCACGCCCTCCGGCTCGTCGGCAACGACCTGCTCGACTCCGGTCGCTACATCCGCGAGCACATGGGCATCGACGTCTCGCCGCAGCAGATCGTCGAGGAGCTGCTCGACGGCGTCATCGAGGAGGTCGAACGCGCCGTGCCGTGGCGAGACGGGGCGCGTGAGCTGCTCGGCTCCTTCGAGGCGGCAGGCGTGCCGTGCGCGCTCGTCACCATGTCGTACGCGCGCTTCGTGAAGCCGATTCTCGGGGCCCTGCCGGCCGACACGTTCAGCGTGGTCGTGACGGGCGACGTCGTGGATCGGGGCAAGCCGCACCCTGAGCCCTACCTCGCAGCCGCCCGCGACCTCGACGTCCTGGCCTCGGACTGCCTGGCGATCGAGGACTCAGACGTCGGCGCCACGTCCGCGGCGTCCGCGGGCTGCACGGTGCTCTGTGTCCCGCTGCACGTCCCCGTGCAGCCGGGGCCTCGACGACACTTCAGCGACACCCTCGTCGGCCTCGGCCCCTCGTCGCGGTTGCCTGGTTGATTGCCGTTTGGTCCCAAACCGCAGATTCGGATCGATCCAACGTGCGGTTTGGGACCAAACGGCGCCTCAGACCGACCCGCACAATCGTTGCCGGATCGCGACCTCGACGCGGCGCGGGTGCATAGACCGGCGGGTGGTCAAGGACTATGTTCTCGTGACTGATCGCCTCTCGGGTACCTCCGAGAGGTCATGGACATCGGAGGCGTGAATAGTGGACGGGACCAAGAAGTTGATCGCTGTTGCGGGAGCGGCAGCGGTGGTGGCCGCGCTCGGAGCGTGCGGCACCAAGAACACGCCCGCGGCGGGATCCGCCTCGGGCAACTACATCCTGGGGACGACCGACACCCAGGTGACCTCGCTCGACCCCGCCGGCGCCTATGACCTGCCGTCCTGGACGATTCAGTACAACATCTACCAGCAACTGGTCACCTACCAGCCGAACTCCACCAAGCCCACGCCCTATGCCGCGAAGTCGTGCGACTACACCGACGCGAAGACCGTCAAGTGCGTGCTGAACACCGGCATCAAGTACTCCAACGGCGACCCGATGGTGGCCTCGGACGTCACCTACTCCTTCCAGCGCTCGATCGTGATCAACGACTCCAGCGCAGCATCGTCGCTGCTCGCTGACCTCAGCGACGGCGACGCCAAGAAGCCCAACCTGGCCAAGGGCGCCATCGAGACGCCCGACGACTCGACGGTGATCTTCCACCTGAACGCCCCCGACACGACGTTCATCCAGGCGCTGACCACCCCGGCCGCCTCGATCATCGACCCGAAGGTCTACCCCGCCGACAAGCTGCTGCCCGACGCCGACGCCATCGGCTCGGGTCCCTACCAGCTCAGCCAGTTCGAGCCCGGTCAGCAGGCGGTGCTGACGGCCAACAAGAACTACTCCGGCCCGAACACGCCGAAGGCCGCTCAGGTGACGGTGCAGTACTTCAACAGCGACACCGCGCTGACCACCGCGATCGGAGCCGGCCAGGTCGACGTCGCGTGGCGGACCTTCAGTCCTACCGAGCTCAACAGCCTCAAGAGCAACAGCAAGGTCGACGTGCTGACCGGCAAGGGCGCGGAGTTCCGCTACTGGGTGTTCCGTACCCAGTCCGGGCCCGGCAAGTCCGTCGCCGTGCGCAACGCGGCAGCCCAGATCATCGATCGCGACGCGATCGCCCAGAAGGCCTACGACGGCACGGTGACCCCCGGTTACTCCACGGTCCCTCCCGGCTTCCTGGGCGCGAACGAGGCGTTCAAGGCGAAGTACGGCGCGCCGAACGTCGCCAAGGCCAAGCAGATGCTGACGCAGGCCGGGGTCTCGACGCCGGTGGCCATCAAGCTCGGCTACACCCCGTCGCACTACGGTCCCAACGCGGTCGACGAGGCGAACGAGTTCGCGCAGGAGCTCACCAAGAGCGGGCTGTTCAAGGTGTCGATCGACGACGCCGAGTTCACCCAGTACCAGGACCTCTACAAGCAGGGCGCCTATGACCTGTTCCAGCTGGGCTGGTTCCCGGACTATCTCGACCCGGACGACTACATCAGCCCGTTCCTGCACGACGGCGGCTTCTTCGCCAACGGGTACTCGAGCAAGAAGATGAACAAGCTGATCGCCGCGGAGCGTGCCGAGACCGACACCGCGAAGCGGACCAAGCAGATCGGCCAGATCCAGGACCTCACGGCGCAGGACGCGCCGCTGATCCCCTCCTGGTTCGGCCAGAACAACGCCGTCGCGGTCAAGGGAGTGACGGGCGTGGCCGACACCCTGGACCAGGCCTACATCTTCCGGATGTGGCTTCCCGAGAAGACCGGCTGACCATCGGCTGAGTAGGGCGTCGTACCTTCGGGGACGGCGCCCTACGGCCGCGGCCACGTGGTTCGCGGGTGACAGGCTCAGTCCAGAGCACAGGAGGTTTCGATGAGTTCGGGCGGATCGGGGTCCCTGGCCCGCTACATCGTGGTCCGCGTGCTGCTGATGATCCCGATGATGCTCGTCCTGCTGACCTTCACCTTCCTGCTGCTGCGCGTGGCCCCGGGCGACCCGGTCAGCGCGGCCGTCGGCGGCAAGCTCGACCCGGCGGTCCTTGCGCAGAAGCAGGAGGCCCTGGGTCTCAACCGGCCGCTGTACGTGCAGTACTTCGACTACCTGGGTCAGGTGGTGCGCGGCAACTTCGGCACCACCATCAGTGACAACCAGCCGGTCGTCGACGTGATCCGCAACAAGTTCGGCACCACGCTGATGCTCACCCTCGGCGCGTTCGCGTTGGCCCTGGCGGTCGGCCTTCCGCTGGGCCGGATGTCCGGACGCCGCCGCGACAGCGGCGCCGATGCCGGCATCCGCGTGTTCGGCATCGTCACCTACGCCGCACCGCTCTTCTGGGTGGGCGTCCTGCTGGTGGCGTTCGTCGCGGCCCACTTCCCGTCCTGGCCGACCTTCGGTGTCGCGTCCGCGCAGACGACGTTCGAGGTGCCGACGCACACCCACATCCTGATCGTCGACGCGATCTACGCCTGGGACTGGCCGGCCGTCTTCGACATCCTGCAGCACATGGTCCTGCCCTGCCTGACGCTCGGTCTCCTCCTCGTCGGCGTGATCATCCGGCTGGTCCGGGTCAACGTGATCCAGACGCTCAAGGGTGACTACGTCGAGGCGGCCCGTGCCCGCGGCATCCCCGAGCGTCAGGTCGTACGTCGGCACGCGTTCCGCAACGCGCTGGTGCCGGTGATCACCGTGATCGGGCTCCTGTTCGCACTCAGCCTGGGCGGGGCGATCCTGACGGAGACGACGTTCAACCTCCCCGGTCTCGGCACTGCGTTGTTCAACTACCTCAACGCCCGCGACTACACCGCGATCCAGGGACTGGTGACGTTCTTCGGGGTCGTGGTGGTGGTCGTCAGCCTGCTGGTCGACATCCTGAACGCGCTGGTCGACCCGAGGGTGAGGTACTGATGGCGGTCAGGGGCACGGGCTTCCTCGGCTCGATCTGGCGCACCAAGGGACTGGCCCGCTACATGTTCTGGGCGGGCGTCGTCATCACCGCGGTGTTCGTCTTCTGCGCGATCTTCGCGCCCTGGGTGGCGCCGTACGGGTTCTCCCAGACCTCGGCGAACGGCGTCGACTTCCCGAAGCTGGCTCCGCCCAGCTCCGAGCACTGGCTCGGCACCAACGACCAGTTCTACGACATCTACAGCCGGATGATCTGGGGAGCCCGCACCGCACTCGAGGTGGTGGTCGCATCGGTCGTCATGTCGGCCGTGATCGGCGTCCCGTTGGGGCTGCTGTCGGGCTTCATCGGCGGCTGGATCGACCGGGTGCTGGTCTTCATCATGGACGCGCTCTACGCCTTCCCCTCACTGCTGCTGGCGATCGTGTTCTCCTTCCTCCTCAAGGACAAGTTCGGCAGCGGGATCATCTCGGCGGCCGTCTCGCTCACCGCCATCTACATCCCGCAGTACTACCGGGTCGTGCGCAGCACCACGGTCTCCGCCCGGGAGTCGACGTACATCGAGGCAGCCCGCGCCATCGGCGCGCCGCCGTTCACGATCATGCGGAAGTACCTGTTCGGCAACGTCGTGCAGTCGGTGCCGGTGCTCGGCACCCTGAACGCCGCCGACGCCCTCAGCACCCTCGCGGCCCTCGGCTTCCTGGGCCTGGGGATCCAGCCGACCCAGGCCTCGGAGTGGGGCTACGACCTGAGCCGCGCGCTGGACGACGCCCAGGCCGGCAACTGGCACCCCGCCTTCTGGCCCGGCCTGATGATCGTCATGCTGATCACCGGTCTTACCTTGGTCGGCGAGGGCCTCAACGAGACTCTGAACCCCGCGCTGCGCAGGCGGCGGCTGCAGACGTTCACCTTCGGGCACCCCCACGAGCTCGAGGAGGAGATCGCGTGACCCAGGTGCGCGACGAGAGCCCGCTGAACGACGTGCCCGTCATCGAGGCCAGGGACCTGCGGGTCTGGTACGCCACCGAACGCGGTCCGGTCCGGGCCGTGGACGGCGTGAGCTTCAGCCTGCGACGGGGCGAGATCCTCGGCCTGGTGGGGGAGTCGGGCTGCGGCAAGTCGACGCTCGGACGCGGTCTGATCGGCCTGCTCCCCGACGGGTCGGCCCGCGACGGCGAGCTGCGGTTCCTGGGGCGAGACCTGCTTTCCATCTCTGCCCGCGAGCAGCGGGACCTGCGAGGGCCCGACCTGGCGATGATCTTCCAGGAGCCGCTGACGCGGCTGAACCCGCTGATGCGGATCTCCGAGCACTTCGAGGAGACGCTCCAGGTCCACGAGCCGAGCCTCAGCAAGTCCGAGATCCAGGAGCGAGCCCTCGCCGTCCTGCGGGTGATGGGGATCCCGCCCACCCGTTACCGCGCCTACCCGCACGAGTTCTCCGGGGGGATGCGGCAGCGGCTCATGATCGCGCTGGCGCTGGTGCTCCGACCGGCGTTCGTGGTCGCGGACGAGCCGACGACGGCGCTCGACGTCTTGGTGGAGGCGCAGATCATCCGGATCCTGCACGACCTCCGCACCGAGTTCGAGACCTCCCTGCTGCTGATCACCCACAACCTGGGGATCGTCGCCGAGGCGTGTGACCGGGTCGCGGTGATGTACGCCGGCGAGATCGTCGAGATCGGCGACGCCAAGCAGGTGTTCTCGCGGCCCAAGCACCCCTACACCAAGGCCCTGCTGCGCTCGACGATCTCGTTGTCGACCACCGGACTCCACTTCATCGACGGGGCACCGCCCGACCTCGTGGAGCCGCCGTCGGGCTGCCACTTCCACCCGCGCTGCCCCGAGGCGATGGCGGTGTGCGCGCAGCGTGCACCCGTCGACCGCGACCGGGGAGACGGGCACCGGGCAGCCTGCTGGGCCACGGACCTGGCCGAGGGCCTCGAGCTCCGCGAGTCCGAGCGGTCACCGCTGTCACGGGAGGAGATCGCCGTTGCCGACGAAGCCTGAGGACGCCGCCGTCACCGACGAGCGCTCGGCCACGGTGCTCGAGCTCGACCACCTCGCCGTCCACTTCCAGCTGCAGGGCGGCGCGCTGTCGCGACTGATCGGCCTCAGGGGCCGCCGCGTGAAGGCTGTCGACGGCGTCTCCTTGACCCTCGCTCGCGGTGAGGTCCTCGGGGTCGTGGGGGAGTCGGGGTCCGGCAAGACCACCCTGGGCCGTGCGCTGCTGGGGTTGGCGCCGAGCACCGAGGGCAGCATCACCTACCACAGCCGAGACCGCGGGCGACGCGTCGTCTCCGAGATGCGGGGAGCCGAGCTGCGCCGCCTGCGCACCGACCTGCAGATGGTCTTCCAGGACCCGAACGCCGCCCTGAACCCCTCGATGACGATCGAGGAGGCTGTCGGTCACCCGCTGGTCATCCACGGCATCGCCAAGGGCGCGGACCTGCATGCGCGGGTCGAGCAGGCGCTGGAGCGGGTGGGGCTGTCGCCGACCGAGCGGTTCCTCACCAAGTACCCGTCCGACCTGTCCGGTGGTCAGAAGCAACGAGCGGTGATCGCCCGGGCGATCATCCTCGACCCCGAGGTGCTCGTCGCCGACGAGCCGGTCTCGATGCTCGACATGAGCGTCCGTGCGAAGATCCTCCAGCTCATGCTCGACCTCAAGAACGACCTCGGTCTCACCTACGTCTACATCACCCACGACCTCGCCAGCGCCAAGTACTTCTGCGACCGGATCGCGATCATGTACCTCGGCCGCGTGGTCGAGATCGGGCCCACCGAGGAGATCTTCGCCAACCCGCGGCACCCCTACACCAAGGCGCTCCTCGCGGCGATCCCCGAGCCGGACCCCGAGAAGATGCTGCCCCGGAACCTGCCGCGCGGTGAGATCCCCGACGCCGCCGAGCCACCGCTGGGCTGCTCGTTCCACCCGCGCTGCCCCGAGGCGGTGGCCGAGTGCGGCTGGGAGTCACGCGACCTGCGCGCGCTCATCGAGACGCACTGGACGCGCCCCGACACGGCGTACGACGAGGAGCAGTCGGTGCTCGGCGACCTCGACCACCTCGACAGCCCGTCGGTGACCGCGACTGTCGGGCGCGGCGGGAGCGAGCGGGTCGGCGCGATCTTCGACACCATCCGCGCCGAGGATCCCGACGAGCCGATGTGGACGGGCGTCGAGAGCCTCGAGCCCGAGGGCTCGGGGGTCCGCGTGCGCTTCCGCGAGGCCGAATCCCCCGCCCTGCGCCGCGCCGGGGGCGTCGAGGTCGCCTGCATCCTCTACCCCGACCAGCCCGCCGGCGGTTGAGGCTGCCGGACGCGTGACCGGCGGCCGATTCTGCGTCGGGTGGGTCTGCGGTTTGGGACCAATCGGCATGTTTCGGCCGCCGGAGAATGCGGTTTGGGACCAAACGGCGACCCCGAGCGGCGCCGAAAGGTCGTAGTACCAGCGACCAATGGTGACTCCTACCGGGCTGCCGGGATGCTGGTGCCTACACAGACCACCAACAGGGGACCTCTTCATGAAGATTCGTACGGCTGTCGCCGCTCTCACACTCTCGGCCCTGGCCCTGCCGCTCGCTGCCATCGCCCCCGCGTCGGCGAGCGGCGGTGGCGGCGGGGTTCGCACCCACGGCGCCTGCGGCGGCCCGACCGTGTGGAGGTTGAAGGCCAAAGCCGACGACGGCCGGATCGAGCTCGAGGCCGAGGTCGACAGCAACCACGCCGGCCAGGTCTGGGACTGGACCCTCAAGCACAACGGCAGTGTCTCTTCCAGGGGCGCGCAGAAGACGCACGGCGCCAGTGGCTCCTTCTCCGTGGGCCGCCGGATGATCAACCTCAGTGGAACCGACCACTTCACGTTCCGTGCCGAGCGTCGCTCCACGGGCGCGGTCTGCCGTGGGAGCATCTCCTTCTGAACGTCGACGCAGGTCCTTCCCGCCTGCGGCCGGGGAAGGGGGGCGGCGTGATGAGGGTGCTGCGCAGCCCGGTGCTGCAGTTCGTGGTCGCCAGCTTGGTGCTGTTCGGGCTCACCTGGCTGGTCACCGGTCGCCTGTCGCAGACCGCCGCGCGTGACGAGGCCCTCGCCGACGCCCAGGTCAACACCGAGCTGCTCGCCCACTCGGTGGCCGAGCCCAACATTCCCAAGGGGATGGCGGAGGGCGACCCAGGGGCCATCGACCGGTTCGGCCGGGCCGTAGGCGACGACCTCGTCGCGACCACAGCGGCTTCGGTCGAACGGATCAAGATCTGGAGCGCAGACGGCACCGTCGTCTACAGCGACCTGCCAGAACTGGTCCTCAAGAAGTTCAAGCTCGACCCCGAGCAGGTCGCCGTCCTCAACAGCGGCGCCACCGAGGGCAGCGTGTCCGACCTACGACGCAGTGAGAACAAGTTCGAGACCGAGGAGGACGGCCTGCTCGAGGTCTACACCCGGATCGACTCGCCCGAGGGCAAGCCCCTGCTCTTCGAGGCCTACTACCCGCTTCAGACGGTGCAGGTACGCGCCTCTGAAGTGCTCAACCCCTTTCGGCGGATCAGCACCCTCGGACTTGCTGCGATCCTGCTGCTCGGGGTCCCGATCATCCTCGGACTGACCCTGCGGCTGACCCGCGCCAGCCGCGCCCGGGAGCGGCTGATGGAGCGTGCGATCGACTCCTCGGAGGCCGAGCGCCGCCGGATCGCCCGCGACCTCCACGACGGCGTGGTGCAGGAGCTGGCCGGTACGGCGTTCGCGCTCTCCGGCGCAGCCCGTGAGCCCTCCGTCTCCGGCGAGCTGCGCTCCGACCTGCTGAGCGCCAGCGAGGCCCTCCGTCGCACGCTGCGCCAGCTGCGCTCCCTGCTGGTCGAGATCCATCCACCAGGCCTGAACGCCAGCGGACTAGGGGCCGCGCTCGAGGACCTGACCGCGCAGGCGGCCAGCTCCGGAGTCACCCCGACGGTGAGTGTCTCCGGCATGGAGGGCACTCCCGAGCACGTGGTCGCGCTGGTGTGGCGAGTGGCCCAGGAGGCGATCCGGAACGCCGTCCGACATGCCGGGGCCAGCTCGGTCCTGGTGGACGTGCACGGCGACGGCCGACAGGTCAGCTTGAAGGTGACCGATGACGGTGCGGGCTTCGATCCCGGGACCGCTGGACGGGAGGACTCCTATGGTCTGCGAGGCTTGCAGAGCCTGGTGCAGGACGGCGGTGGCCGGCTCGAGGTGCAGTCGGCGCCCGGCGCCGGTACGACGGTGAGAATGGTGGTGGACCGGGGATGAGCGACCAGACGATCCGCGTGGTGATCGTGGACGACCACGCCGTGCTGCGTGCCGGCCTCGACCAGCTGCTCGGTGGCGAGCAGGATCTCGACGTCGTCGGCAAGGCAGCCTCGGGCGAGGAGGCCATCGACCTGGTCCGCGCGCTGCGACCCGACGTCGTGCTGATGGATCTCCAGATGCCTGGCATCGACGGCGTCGCCGCCACCCGCACCATCGTCGGCGAGAAGCTCGCCGACGTGCTCGTGCTGACGTCCTACTCCGACGCCGAGCGGATCATCGGGGCCCTCGACGCCGGCGCGATGGGCTACCTGCTCAAGGACGCCGAGCCCGACGAGGTGCTGCGCGGCATCCGTGCCGTGGCTCGCGGTGAGTCGCCGATCAACCCGCGCGCGGCCCGCGAGCTGCTCGGGGCACGCCGTACGACGGGGGTCTCGGCCGCCGACCTGACGCCGCGCGAGAGCGAGGTGCTGATCCTGGTACGTCAGGGGATGGCCAACAAGCAGATCGCCCGCCGGCTCGGGATCTCGGAGCGAACGGTGAAGGCGCACCTGACCTCCGCTTTCCAGCGGATCGGGGTCGTGGACCGCACGCAGGCCGCGCTCTGGGCCGAGCGGAACGGCCTCGGCGGCTGACCGCTTGTCGGCGAGCGCCCACCTCAGGGCTGGGTGACCGCGACGTCGAGGTCCGCCGCCGTGATCTCGCCGCTGCCGCCGACGCGGTCGGGCAACGGAGGCGGGGTGCCGCCAAAGGCCGGGCACAGCGACTGGAACGAGCACCAGTCGCACAGCCGCGTGCGCTGCGGCCGCCAGTCGCCGGTCTCCTCCGCGAGCCGGATCGCCCGCCACACGGCTTCGACCTTGCGCTCGGTGGCGCGGAGGTCTGCCTCGTCGGGCACGTAGCGCAGCATCTCGGCGTTGCCGAGGTAGATCAGCTGGAGCATCGCGGGTACGACGCCGCGCGTGCGCCACAGGACCAACGCGTAGAACTTCATCTGGAACAGCGCCTTGGCCTCGAACATCTCGCCCGGCGACCGTCCGGTCTTGTAGTCGACGACTCGGAGCGCCCCGTCGGGCGCCACGTCGAGGCGGTCGACGAAGCCCCGCAGCAGGAGGCGGGAGTCGAGCAGCGCCTCGACGTAGAGCTCACGTTCGGCCGGCTCGAGACGGCGCGGGTCCTCGAGGGTGAAGTATCGGTCGAGCACGACGCGGCACGAGCCCAGCCAGTCGGCAACGTCGGGCCCCTCGTCGGTGAACATCGTGGCGAGCTCGGGCTCGGCGGCCAGCAGGAGGTCCCACGTCGGTAGGAGCAGGTCTCGGGCCCGCTCGGGGGTGCGGTCGTGGGCCGGGAGGTCGAAGAGGTCCTCGAGCACCTTGTGGACGAGGGTGCCGCGGAGGGCATCGGCCGAGGGCTCCTCGGGCAGCCGGTCGATGGTCCGGTAGCGGTAGAGCAGCGGGCACGTCATGAAGTCGGACGCGCGGCTGGGCGAGAGCGCACCGAGCACCTCCACTCCGTCGACGGGAGTCGACCGGAGCTCGGCCGGGGAGGCCGCCGGAGACGGCGTACTGCTCATACCCGGAATCTAGGCGAGCCCGCCGACAGCGCGGGGAAGCCGCGCTCGGTGGGACCGTCGGTTAGCCTCGACACATGAGTGACGACCGTGCTTCCCGCGGTCCGGCGCGCCGTCCACCGGGGACGTTGAAGGTCGGGTCCATCGCGGGCAGCGACGTGCTCATCAGTCGCTCGTGGTTCCTGGTGGCTGCCCTGATCGCGGTCATGGTCGCCCCCGCCGTCGACAGCGCCGAGCCGGGGCTCGGCAGCCTCAAGTACGTCGCTGGGCTGATGCTGGCGGTGCTCCTCTACCTGTCCGTGCTCGTCCACGAGGCGTCGCACGCGCTGGTCGCCAAGCGCTTCGGGCTGCCGGTCTCGTCCATCACGCTGCACTTCCTCGGGGGCATGACCTCGATCGACGGTGAGCCGGCGACGCCGAGGCAGGAGTTCTGGGTCTCGGTCGTCGGCCCGATCTCGTCGCTGGCGGTCTCGGGCGCCGCGTTCCTGGTCGGCTTCGTCACGCCCGGCGGACTCATTGGTCTGGCCGTCAACGGCATCGCCTTCACCAACCTGCTCGTCGGTGTGATCAACCTGGTGCCCGGGCTGCCGCTCGACGGCGGTCGCGTGCTCAAGGCCGCCGTCTGGAAGGCCACCGGCGACACCCACCGCGGCACGATCGTCGCCGCCTGGGGCGGCCGGTGCGTCGCGTTCCTGGCGTTCGGCTGGCCGGTGCTCGTGAGCCGGATCTACGACCAGCCAGTGTCCGCGGTCGACTTCATCTTCGCCGGCGTGATCGCGATGTTCCTGTGGACCGGTGCCTCGGCGGCCCTGCAGTCGGCGCAGGTCCGCTCGCGGATGCCGTACCTGGTCGCCCGCGACCTCGCGCGACGCACGCTGACGGTCCCGGGGGAGCTTCCGCTCGCGGAGGCCGTACGTCGTGCGCAGGAGGTCGAGGCCGGCAGCATCGTCACCGTCACCGCGACCGGCGTACCGATCGGCGTGGTCAACGAGGCCGCGCTGATGTCGGTGCCGGTCGAACGGCGCGCCTGGGTGCCGGTCTCGTCGGTGACCCGCACGCTGGAGGACGGGCTGCGGCTACCGGTCGGCATCGGCGGCGAGGACCTGATCCGCGCGATCAGCTCGCGGCCGGCGGGGGAGTACCTGCTCCTCGACGCCGACGGAAGCATCTTCGGCGTGCTCTCCACCGCCGACGTCGACCGCGCGTTCCGCGCCAGCGCCTGACCCCGGGGTCTCCCTCTGGGGGCGGCTTGACCCCGCAGTTTGGTCCCAAACCGCATATTTTTGCGCCGGAACGTCGCCGTTTGGTCCCAAACCGCAGTCCCGACGGCCGGACGCTAGGGTCGCGGCCATGTCCGACGAGCCCCAGGAGACCGCCCGGCCCGACGTCCCGCCCGAGGCCTGGGCCGGCGTCCACCGGGGGCCGCTGCGGGCCGGTGAGTGGGTGCGGTTGACCGACCAGAAGGGTCGCCGACACAACTTCGAGCTGACGCCGGGCAAGCGCTTCTTCTCCAACCGCGGCCACCTCGAGCACGACGAGCTGATCGGCCGCGACGAAGGGTTCACGGTGGCCTCGTCGGCGGGTGGGGAGTACCTGGTCTTCCGGCCGCTCCTGAGTGAGTTCGTCGTCTCCATGCCGCGCGGCGCCGCCGTGGTCTATCCCAAGGACGCCGCCCAGATCGTCGCGATGGCCGACATCTTTCCCGGCGCGGACGTCGTCGAAGCCGGGGTCGGCTCCGGGGCCCTGACGTGCTCCCTGCTCCGCGCCGTGGGTCCGCACGGCCGGGTGTCGTCATACGAGCGCCGAGAGGAGTTCGCCGACGTCGCGCGCGCCAACGTCACCCAGTTCTTCGGCGGCGCTCACCCGGCGTGGCACCTCACCCTCGGCGACCTGGCCGACCAGCTCCCTGCCTCGGGCGAGAAGGCCGACCGGGTCATCCTCGACATGCTCGCGCCCTGGGACTGTCTCGAGGCCGCAGCCGGCGCGCTGCGCCCCGGCGGCATCGTCTGCGCGTACGTCGCGACCACCACCCAGCTGTCGCGGTTCGTCGAGACGGTCCGGCTGCACGGCGGCTTCACCGAGCCGTCGGCCTGGGAGTCGCTGGTCCGCGACTGGCACGTCGAGGGACTGGCGGTCCGTCCGGGCCACTCGATGATCGGCCACACGGCGTTCCTCGTCACCGCCCGGAGGATGGCAGCCGGGCAACGGCCGCCGATGAAGAAGAGGCGTCCGGCCCCGGGCGCTTACGGTCCTGACTACCTCGGGCCGCGGCCGCCCGGCGTACCCGAGGAGGCCGCCGAGGGCTGACGGAGCCTCCTGTTCACGCCTGCGACCGAGATCAAATCGTGAGAAACGCATGCGGATGGGAGCGTGAACGGCGACTGTGGACGAGTAGGGTCGACGTAGGAGGTGGGACGCATGAGCAGTGGTCAGGACGCCTCGAGCGGCGCGGATCGAAGCGCGCGCGAGCTGGCCGAGCAGGTGAGGTTCCTCGAGTCCGAGGTGACCGACCTGCGGCGCCGCCTGTCCGACTCACCGGCCCAGACCCGTGGGCTGGAGCTTCGTCTCGCCGACACGCAGCGGTCGCTCTCGGCCGTCACCTCCCAGAACGAGCGCCTCGCCCAGACTCTTCGCGAGGCCCGCGACCAGATCATGAAGCTGAAGGAGGAGGTCGACCGCCTCGCGCAGCCGCCCGCCGGGTTCGGCACCTTCATCCAGCGCAACGACGACGACTCCGTCGACGTCTTCACCGGCGGCCGGAAGCTGCGCGTCAACGTCAGCCCCGGCGTCGAGCTCGACGGTCTGGTGCGTGGCCAGGAGGTCATGCTCAACGAGGCCCTCAACGTCGTCGCAGCGCTCGACTTCGAGCAGATCGGCGAGGTCGTGATGTTCAAGGAGCTCCTCGCCGACGGCGAGCGGGCCCTGGTGATCGCGAACGCCGATGAGGAGCGTGTGGTCCGCCTCGCCGACCCGCTGAAGGCCGACACGCTGCGAGCGGGCGACTCGCTGCTGCTCGACAGCCGCGCGGCGTACGCCTATGAGCGGGTGCCGAAGTCGGAGGTCGAGGAGCTGATCCTCGAGGAGGTGCCCGACATCGAGTACGGCGCCATCGGCGGCCTGGTCAGCCAGATCGACGCCATCCGTGACGCCGTGGAGCTGCCGTACCTGCACCCCGAGCTGTTCCTCGAGCACCAACTCAAGCCGCCCAAGGGGGTGCTCCTCTACGGCCCTCCCGGCTGCGGCAAGACGCTGATCGCCAAGGCGGTGGCGAACTCGCTGGCCAAGAAGGTCGCCGCGAGGACCGGACAGGAGGGGAAGTCCTACTTCCTCAACATCAAGGGTCCCGAGCTGCTCAACAAGTACGTCGGTGAGACCGAGCGTCACATCCGCCTCGTGTTCCAGCGGGCGCGCGAGAAGGCGAGCCACGGCACCCCGGTGATCGTGTTCTTCGACGAGATGGACTCGCTGTTCCGCACCCGCGGCTCGGGGGTGTCCTCCGACGTCGAGAACACCATCGTCCCGCAGCTGCTGAGCGAGATCGACGGCGTGGAGGCGCTGGAGAACGTGCTCGTGATCGGTGCCTCCAACCGCGAGGACATGATCGACCCCGCGATCCTGCGGCCCGGACGCCTCGACGTGAAGATCAAGATCGAGCGCCCCGATGCCGAGTCGGCCCGCGACATCTTCAGCAAGTACCTCATCCCCGAGCTGCCGCTGCACGCCGACGACCTCGCCGAGTTCGGCGGCAACCGGATCTCCTGCGTCGACGGCATGATCCAGGCGACGGTCGAGCGGATGTACACCGAGACCGAGGAGAACCGCTTCCTGGAGGTCACCTACGCCAACGGTGACAAGGAGGTCCTCTACTTCAAGGACTTCAACTCCGGGGCGATGATCCAGAACATCGTCGACCGCGCCAAGAAGATGGCGATCAAGGACTTCCTCGAGCACGACCAGCGTGGTCTGCGGGTGCAGCACATGCTCCAGGCGTGCGTCGACGAGTTCAAGGAGAACGAGGACCTGCCGAACACCACCAACCCCGACGACTGGGCGCGGATCTCCGGCAAGAAGGGCGAGCGGATCGTCTTCATCCGCACCCTCATCACCGGCAAGCAGGGCACCGAGCCAGGGCGATCGATCGACACGGTGCCCAACACCGGTCAATACCTCTAGGTCGTCCTCGCGCTCGGGCTGTGGCGTCACAAGTGCGCCGTTTGGTCCCAAACCGCATGTTCTGGCCGCCGAAATCCGCCGTTTGGTCCCAAACCGCAGAGTCAGCGCGGCCTCCCCGGGATCAGACCTGCGCAGCGCCCAGGTAGCCGTAGGCGAGGGCGGCGGGACCGGTGAGGCCGGGCAGGTCGCCGGTCTCGAGCCACTGCAGGACCATGCCGGCCTGCTCGACCAGGGTCCCCGGGTCGCGGGTGAGATGGCAGCCACCGACGAACCGCTGCTGCAGCGGATCGAGGCGTTGCTGCCACCGGACCACCTTCGGATCGCTGGCGAGCCCGTGCTCGAGGAAGTGGAACGTGCCGCCCGGCCGCACGAGACGTCGTACCTCCGCCAGGGCCGTGAACGGGTCGGGGATCGTGCACAGCGTGAACGTGCACAGTGCGCCGTCGAACGATGAGTCGTCGGCAGCGATGGACTGGCCGTCCAGCCCGATCCGCTCGACCGGCACCTGCGTGCGGTCGCGGCGCTTCTCCGAGAGACGCCACCCGGTGTCGGACGGCTCAACGGCGCCGATCGACTCCACCTCGGGCGGGAGGTGGACCATGTTGAGGCCGCTGCCGAAGCCGAGCTCGAGCACCCGCCCGCCCAGTCCGGCGCAGGCACGCGCTCGCGTGTCCCCGAGCTCGCGCCCCTTGAGCGCGGCATCGGTGGCCCGCGGCACGACGTACTCACCCCACCAAGCCACGCGACCACGCTAGCGGCACCGGTGGGGAGCCGTCCCCGGCGACGCGTAGGCTCGGCCCGTGACCGTACGACGGGTGATGGGCACCGAGGTCGAGTACGGCATCTCGGTGCAAGGCCAGCCCCACGCCAACCCCATGGTCGCCTGTTCGCAGGTGGTCAACGCCTACGCGAGCGCCACGATCAAGGCGCGGCGGGCGCGGTGGGACTTCGAGGAGGAGTCGCCACTGCGTGACGCGCGCGGCTTCGACCTGAGTCGCCAGCTGGCCGACCCGAGCCAGCTCACCGACGAGGACCTCGGCCTGGCCAACGTGATCTTGACCAACGGAGCCCGGCTGTACGTCGACCACGCCCACCCGGAGTACTCCACGCCCGAGGTGACCACGCCGCTCGACATCGTGCGCTGGGACAAGGCGGGAGAGCAGGTCATGCTCGATGCCGCACGGATGGCGGCCCAGACCCCGGGGACCACCCCGATCCACCTGTACAAGAACAACACCGACAACAAGGGTGCGTCGTACGGAGCCCACGAGAACTACCTGATGAGCCGGGCGACGCCGTTCGCCGACATCGTGCGCCACCTGACGCCGTTCTTCGTCAGTCGCCAGGTCGTGGTGGGTTCAGGTCGAGTGGGGATCGGCCAGGACGGTCGCGAGCACGGCTTCCAGCTCAGCCAGCGTGCCGACTACTTCGAGGTCGAGGTCGGCCTCGAGACGACGCTCAAGCGGCCGATCATCAACACCCGCGACGAACCGCACGCGGACCCCGAGAAGTACCGCCGCCTGCACGTGATCATCGGCGACGCCAACCTCGCCGAGATCTCGACGTACCTCAAGGTCGGCACGACCTCCCTGGTGCTGGCGATGATCGAGGACCGTTTCATCACCACAGACCTCGGCATCGATGGACCGGTGGCCGCGCTGCGGGCGGTCTCGCACGACCCGACGCTGCGTGAGCTGATCCCCATGAACGACGGGCGCAGGCTGACCGCCATCCAGCTGCAGGAGGAGTACCTCGAGCTCGCGCGGAAGTACGTGGACGACCGGCTCGGCTCTGATGCGGACGCCCAGACCGTCGATGTGCTCGAACGTTGGGAGTCCGTGCTCGCCCGGCTGCAGCAGGACCCCATGCTCTGCGCTCGCGAGCTGGACTGGGTGGCGAAGCTGAAGCTGCTCAACTCCTACCGCGACCGCGACGGCCTCGACTGGGACAGCGCCAAGCTGCAGCTGATCGACTACCAGTACAGCGACATCCGACCCGACAAGGGGCTCTACCACCGGCTCGTGCAGCTCGGCCGGATCGAGCGGCTGCTCGAGGACGCATCGGTCGAGCGCGCCATGCACACACCTCCCGACGACACCCGGGCGTACTTCCGGGGCCGGTGCCTGGAGAAGTACGCCGACTCCGTTGCCGCCGCGTCGTGGGACTCGGTGATCTTCGACCTGCCCGGGCGTGAGTCGCTCCAACGCGTGCCGACGATCGACCCGCTCCGCGGCTCGAAGGCTCACGTGGCCGACCTGATCGACCGCTGTGACACCGCCGAGGAGCTCTTCCGCGCCCTCACGCGCTGAGCTCCGCCCCAGACCTGACCCGGGCTCCTCGGGTCTCGTGGTCTGCGGTTTGGGACCAAACGGTGCGTTCTCGGCGTGTCTGTCTGCGGTTTGGGACCAAACGGCGACCTCTGCCCTGAGCCGAGGTCCCGGCTCGCGATACGGGGTGAGCGGCTAGGGTGAACGTATGGCCCAGGAGCAGAAGCAGCCTCGCAAGTCAGGGGAGTCCGAGGACGTCACCGAGGTCGCCCCCGAGAGCGATGTCGCCGAGCGCAAGGAAGCCTTGGACGACGACGTCGATGCCATCCTCGACGAGATCGACGACGTGCTTGAGACCAACGCTGAGGACTTTGTGAAGTCGTTCATCCAGAAGGGCGGCGAGTAGTTGTCCGACTCCCGCCTGCCGGCGTCGTTCATGGCGCCCGGCACCTCCAGCTTCGCCGACTTCCTGGCGCTGGAGTCACCCGACCTGCTGCCGTCACGCCGCGCCGTGCCTCAGGGCCACGCCGGCGACCTCGCGCCCCACGGCACCACCATCGTCGCCGCGACTTTCGCCGGCGGCGTGCTGATGGCCGGTGACCGGCGGGCCACCATGGGCAACATCATCGCCCAGCGCGACATCGAGAAGGTCTTTCCTGCCGACGAGTACTCCTGCGTCGGCATCGCTGGATCCGCAGGTCTGGCCGTCGAGCTGGTCCGGCTGTTTCAGACCGAGCTCGAGCACTACGAGAAGATCGAGGGAATGACCCTGTCGATGGACGGCAAGGCCAACCGCCTCGCCGCCCTGATCCGCGCCAACCTCCCCATGGCCATGCAGGGTCTCGCCGTCGTCCCGCTCTTCGCAGGCTTCGACCTCTCGACCGGCTCCGGGCGGATCTTCTCCTACGACGTCACCGGCGGCCGCTACGAGGAGACCGCGTTCCACTCGGTCGGGTCCGGTTCGCTCTTCGCCCGCGGCTCGCTGAAGAAGCTCTACCGCGACGACCTCGACCAGCAGCAGTGCGTGACCGCGATCGTGCAGGCGCTCTACGACGCCGCGGACGACGACTCGGCCACCGGCGGCCCAGACCTGACCCGGCGCATCTTCCCGGTCGTGCAGGTGATCACCGCCGAGGGCGGTCACCGGCTCCCCGACTCCGAGGTCGCCGAGGTCGCCGACGCTGTCATCGCCGGTCGGATGAACCGTCCCGACGGCCCGGCCGCGGCCCTCACCTGATCGGATTCCAGACCCATGAGCATGCCGTTCTACGTCTCCCCCGAGCAGTTGATGAAGGACCGGGCCGACTTCGCGCGCAAGGGCATCGCCCGAGGCCGATCGGTGGTGACCGTCCAGTACGCCGACGGCATCCTGTTCGCCTCGGAGAACCCGTCGCAGGCGCTCCACAAGGTGAGCGAGATCTACGACCGGATCGCCTTTGCGGCGGTGGGTCGCTACAACGAGTTCGAGAACCTCCGGATCGCCGGCGTCCGTCTGGCCGACATGCGGGGCTATGCCTATGACCGGCGCGACGTGACCGGGCGGGGCCTGGCCAACGCCTACGCGCAGACTCTGGGCACGATCTTCTCCAGTGGTGGCGAGAAGCCGTACGAGGTGGAGCTGTTCGTAGCCGAGATCGGCGACAACGCAGCCGACGACCAGATCTACCGGCTCACGTATCAGGGGCAGGTCACCGACGAACACAAGTACGCCGTGATGGGCGGCGCCGACGAGGTCGTCGCGTCCTACCTCGCCGAGCACTACACCGAGAACGCTTCGCTGTCCGGTGCCCTGCACGTGGCGGTCGCCGCGCTGGGGCATACGCCCGACGAGACTGGCACGACCCGCGACCGCGTGATCCCTGCGGGTGATCTCGAGGTGGCCGTGCTCGACAGGACACGCGCCCAGCCGCGCAAGTTCAGCCGACTGGGACCGGCACGCCTCGAGGCACTCCTCGGCGACCGCGGACCCACCGAGCATGCCGACCAGCCTCGAGGGTCGAACGGTACGCCTGAGACACCGGCCGATGCTCCTGACTCAGGCGAGACCGCCCACGGGCCCACAGACTCAGCGTGAGCTAGCGGCGCCGAGGCGGTCGGGACGCTCTGCGGTTTGGGACCAAACGGCGTGATTCGCCCGCCGCAACCATGGGGTTTGGGACCAAACCTCGCTCGAGGTGACCGTGATCGACGGACTTGTCCACAGGCATCGGCTTCGGGTCAGCGGAGATCTCGGCTCGAGATCACGATGGAGGAATGCCGAAGCAGACAGCACCGATCAGGGGCGAGGTACGGCTGGCCGGTTTCCGCAGGATCAGCCATGGGCTGTTCCTGCCGGACGTCGGTGGCCTCACCCACGAGGAGGAGTTCCGGCGCGAGCTGTTCGCCTGGTTGCTCGTCCTCCCGCGTGGAGCAGTGTTCACCCACCTCACAGCAGCACGCCTGCGAGGGTGGCGTCTCCCGGCGCTCCCGGAGCAGGTCCCGGTCTTCGCGGCGGTGCGTGGCACGCATCGTCGCCCTCGAAGACCGGGGCTGATCTGCTCCCGACTGGTCGACCACGAACCGGATCCCGGCGCCGTTGAGCTGATCGACGGGCTGCCTGTCGACGCCGCCGAGCAGGTCCTGCTCCGCTGCGCGCGCGATCTCGGTCATCTCGACCTGGTCGTGCTGCTCGACTCCGCGCTGGCCTTGGGCCACATCGACCACGAGCGCATGCGCGCCCTGCTGGCTTCGCGCAGGCCTGGTGTACGCCAACTCCGCGCAGCGTACGAACGGGCGCACCCGCGCGCGGAGTCCGGGGGAGAGACGTTGCTCCGCTTGTTCCACGATGCCATGGAGATCCCGGTCGAGCCGCAGGTCGACATCGTCGATGCGGAGGGGCACGTCCTGGGACGCGCCGACCTGCTGGTCGTCGGCACGTGGAACCTCCATGAGTACGACGGCGCGGGCCACCGCGACCGGGCTCAGCAGAGATCGGACCTGCGGCGCGAGCGACGGCTTGCGGGGACGCCGTACGTCAGGCGCGGCTTCACGCTCGACGACCTGCTCAACCACGCCGGCGTCGCCATGCACGAGCTCGATCGTGCACTCGGTCGCTCGCATCAGATCCGCCGACTGAGGCGATGGCAGCGGTTGGTGGATCATTCGGTGTACTCGGCTGCGGGACGCGACAGGCTCCTCAATCGCTGGCGCCGCCAGATGGGTGTCGTGGACTGGGCATGAACCACACCATGGCGGCCTTCATCCGTGCGGTTTGGGACCAAACCGTGGAAATCCGAGCGCCGCGCTCGGCAGGGGGAGCCAGATGAGGGGCCGCAGCCTAGGCTGAGGCTGTGGACCGGCGGATCTTCGGGATCGAGAACGAGTACGGCGTGACGTGCACGTTCAAGGGACAGCGCCGTCTGAGCCCCGATGAGGTGGCGCGCTACCTGTTTCGCAAGGTGGTGAGCTGGGGTCGCAGCAGCAACGTCTTCCTGCGCAACGGCGCCCGCCTGTATCTCGACGTCGGCAGCCACCCGGAGTACGCGACCCCCGAGTGCGACGACGTCGGTGAGCTGGTCACCCACGACAAGGCGGGGGAGCGGGTCCTCGAGGGGCTCCTCAAGGACGCCGAGCAACGGCTGCATGACGAGGGCATCGCCGGCGAGATCTACCTGTTCAAGAACAACACCGACTCGGCGGGCAACTCCTACGGCTGCCACGAGAACTACCTGGTCAGCCGCTCCGGAGAGTTCAACCGGTTGGCGGACGTGCTGATCCCGTTCCTGGTCACCCGCCAGATCGTGGTCGGCGCCGGCAAGGTGACGCAGACCGCGAGGGGCGCGTCGTACGCCGTGAGCCAGCGCGCCGAGCACATCTGGGAGGGCGTCAGCAGCGCGACCACACGCTCCCGCCCGATCATCAACACCCGTGACGAGCCGCACGCGGACGCTGAGCGGTTCCGCCGGCTGCACGTCATCGTCGGCGACTCGAACATGAGCGAGACCACCACGATGCTCAAGGTGGCCAGCTGCGACCTCGTGCTGCGGATGATCGAGGAGGGCGTGGTGATGCGCGACCTCACGATGGAAAACCCGATCCGGGCCATCCGTGAGATCAGCCACGACGTGACCGGCTCGCGGAAGGTCCGCTTGGCCAACGGCCGCGAGGCGAGTGCGCTCGACATCCAGCACGAGTACCTCTCGAAGGCGCGCAACTTCGTCGACCGGCGCGAGATCTCGACGCCGATCATCGAGATGGCGCTGGATCTGTGGGAGCGCGGGCTGAAGGCGGTGGAGTCCGACGACCTTGGCCTGGTCGACCGCGAGCTCGACTGGGTGATCAAGTGGAAGCTGATCGACCGCTACCGCGCCAAGCACGGGCTGCCGCTGGGTCATCCCCGGATCGCACAGCTCGACCTGGCGTACCACGACATCCGCCGCGACCGCGGGCTCTACTACCTGCTCGAGAAGCGTGGCGCCGTCACCCGTGTGACCACCGACCTGAAGATCTTCGAGGCCAAGTCCGTTCCGCCGCAGACCACACGCGCGCGACTGCGAGGCGAGTTCATCCGCAAGGCCCAGGAGCGGCGACGCGACTTCACCGTGGACTGGGTGCACCTGAAGCTCAACGACCAGGCGCAACGCACGGTGCTCTGCAAGGACCCGTTCCGGGCCTACGACGAGCGTGTGCAGCGTCTGATCGACGGGATGTGACTTCGGCAGAAGGTCGTTCATGCGCCGTTTGGTCCCAAACCGCAATCGCAGCGCGGTCGGATCTGCGGTTTGGGACCAAACGGTGACCTGACACCCGCCCCAGCGGATGCGGGCGGTTTGGGGGGAGCCGGATAGGCTGGGCAGTCCGTGTCGTCATCCGAAGGACCTCCTCCTGTGCACCGTCGTACCCGTCTCCTCCTCCTGCCCGTCGCCGCGATCGCGACGGCGGTCGTCCTCGCGGCCTGCGGGAGCAGCACCAGCTCCTCGGCGAGCAGCGGCTCGTCGCTGGGCCTGGACTCCGTCAAGATCTCCGGCGAGCTCGGTGCCGACCCGACGGTCGACTTCTCCGGCCAGGTGACCGACACGACCAGCACCACCAAGACGCTGATCGAGGGTGACGGGCCGACGATCGAGCAGGGCGACGCCGTCATGATCCAGACGGTGATCGCCGACGGCTACACCCAGAAGACCGTGGCCTCGTCGTACAAGGACAAGCAGCCGCAGGTCGTGACGCTCTCGAGCAAGGTCAGCCCGATCTTCCTCGACGCGCTCACCGGCAAGAAGATCGGCTCGCGGGTCCTCGTCTACACCTCGGCCGACAAGGTTTTCGGCCCCCAGGGCAACAGCTCGCTGGGCATCTCCAACAAGGACGCCGTCCTGCTCATCTTCGACCTCGTCGCCAAGCCGCTCGACAAGCCTGACGGCACGTCGAAGGCCGCGCCCGCGTGGGCTCCGAAGATCGTCACCACCAAGGGCGTCGTCTCCGGGCTCGACTTCAAGGGCACGCCCAAGCCTGACGGCGCGACCAAGGTCGCCGTGCTCAAGACCGGCACCGGCGCCACAGTGGCCAAGGGTCAGACGATCATGGTGCGCTACCTCGGCCAGGTCTACGGCGGCAAGAAGCCCTTCGACCAGAACTTCGACGGTGACCTGGCCTCCTTCCCGATCGGGGTGGGCCGCGTCGTCAAGGGCTGGGACAAGACCCTCGTGGGCCAGAAGGTCGGCAGCCGCGTCGTGGTCGCGATCCCGCCGAAGGACGGCTACGGCTCCAAGGGCCAGCCGACCGCCGGCATCAAGGGCACCGACACGCTGTACTTCGTGGTCGACATCCTCGGGGCCGCCTGACCACCATGGGGCCCATGCCGTCACGGAGTCCCCGATGAGTCCGCAGGTGAGCAGCGCGTCGAAGACCGAGCGCCTGCTCAACTTGCTGATCATGCTGCTCGTCCAGCGCAACTACGTCTCCAAGGAGCGCATCCGCGCGATCCTCTACGCGGAGGCCTCCGACGACGCCTTCGAGAAGATGTTCGAGCGCGACAAGGACGAGCTGCGCAGCCTCGGGGTCCCGATCGAGGTGGGGCAGATGGATGCCTACTTCGACGACGAGCCGGGGTACCGGATCCGCGCCGACGAGTTCGCCCTGCCCGAGATCTCGCTCGAGTCCGACGAGGCCTCGGTCGTGGCCCTGGCCACCAAGGTCTGGGAGCACGCCCGGCTCGCGGAGGCGACCACCGACGCCGTCAGCAAGCTCTCGGCCGCTGGCCTCGCACTCGATCTCGCCGCCCTCGACATCGCCCAGCCCCGGCTGAGCGCCGACGAGCCGGCGTTCGACGTGTTCTGGGAGGCCACCGTGTCGCGTCGCCCGGTCACCTTCGACTACCAGCGGCCCGGGTACGACGCGCCACTCACCCGACACCTCGAGCCCTGGGGCGTCGTACGTTTCTCCGGACGCTGGTACGCCGTCGGACTCGACACCGATCGCGGCGAGGAGCGGGTCTTCCGCCTCTCCCGGGTGGTCGGCCCGGCGAAGGCGACCGGTGCAGCCGGGTCGTTCGACGTCCCGGCGGGCACCGACGTCCGCGCCGTCGCCCGACGTCTGGCTCCCACGGCGCCGTCCGAGAAGGCGGTCGTCCTGGTCAGGCCCGGCGCCGGAGCAGTGCTGCGGCGAGCCGCGGAGACGCTCGAGCCCGACGTCGACGGCCCCGACGAGTCGACCCCGTGGGATCGCCTCCACCTTCCGAGCGGCGCGCAGATCGAAGAGTTGCTGGCGCTCGGCCCCGACGTGTACGTCGAGCAGCCGGAGTCCCTGCGGACCGAGGTCGTGACGCGACTGCGGGCCGCGGCGGGAGCGTTCGCATGAGCACCGCGACGACGGGTGCGGCCCGCGACCAGGTCGGGCGACTGCTCCGGCTGGTGCCCTATCTCCATGGCCGGGAGCAGGTCCCGCTCGACGAAGCGGCGCGCGTGATCGGTGTGCCCCCCGAACAGCTCGAGAAGGACCTGCGGGTCCTCTTCCTCTGCGGGCTGCCGGGCGGCTACCCGGACGACCTCATCGACGTCGACCTCGAGGCGCTCGAGGGCGAGGGTGTGATCAGGGTGTCCAACGCCGACTACCTGGCCAGGCCCCTACGACTCACCCCGACGGAGGCCACGGCGATCATCGTGGCTCTGCGTGCCCTGCGCGCGGGTGCCGCTGGTGAGACCCGCGACGTCGTCGATCGGGCCCTGGCCAAGCTCGAGGAGGCCGCGGCCGGTGCTCCGCCCTTGGTCGACCCGGGCGACGCTGTACCGTCCACGCTCGCGCTCCACGGCCGGCTGGAGGACGCCGTACGACGTGGGCGCCAGGTGCGCCTGACGTACTACGTGCCGGCTCGGGACGAGGAGTCCGAGCGGGTCGTCGACCCCCATCGGGTGGTCTCCCACCACGGGGTCGACTACCTCGACGCGTGGTGCCACAGCGCGGAGGCGCCACGACTGTTCCGGCTCGACCGGATCCACGAGGCGCACGTCCTCGACAGCGCCGTCGAGACCGAGCCCGCGCAGCCACGCGACCTGTCCGCCGGGATGTTCGCCGGCGAGGAGTCGACGCTGGTGACCCTGGCCCTGCGACCCGAGTCGCGCTGGGTCGAGGAGTACTACTCGGTGCAGGACGTCAGACCCACCCGCGACGGTGGCTCCGAGGTCGACCTGCTGGTCGGCGACGAGCGGTGGCTCCAGAGGCTCCTGCTCCGCCTCGCGCCGTATGCCGAGGTGGTCTCACCGCCCGGGTTCGCGAGCGGGACGGCGGAGGCGATCCGTCAGGCTTTGGCCCTCTACGACCAGCCCCCGGGCTAGACTCGAGCAGACCTTCCGTCTCACGTCAGGACCACCTCATGCAGTCCCTGCTCATCGGCGACATCGGCGCCCCCGAGTTGCTCATCGTGCTGGCGATCGTCGTCCTCATCTTCGGCGCCTCCAAGCTGCCGGAGCTGGCTCGCGGTAGTGGTCGCGCCCTGCGGATCTTCAAGGCCGAGACCAAGGGCCTCGTCGACGACGACAAGGCCGACGACCCCGCGGCCAACGCCCAGGCCGAGCTCGAGGCCCGTCAGGCCGCCGAGCGTGACGCGCTCGAGGCGCGCCAGGCCGCCGAACGCGACGCCCCGGTGATCAAGCCGGTCGAGCGTCGCGACGACACCACTGCCTGACCGAGGCCTGCGTTGTCCATCGTCGGTGTCGTCGACGTTCTGCGCGGCAAGCCGCACAATCCCGTCGGCCCCGACGGCCGGATGGCGCTTGCGGACCACTTCCGTGAGCTGCGCGCACGGCTGATCCGCTCCGCGCTGATCCTCGTCGTCCTCTTCCTGGTCGCCATCTTCTTCTACGACCAGCTCCTCGAGCTCGTGCAGCGCCCGTACAACGAGGCCCAACAGCAGCTGAAGGGCCAGACCAGCACCATCGCCGTCGTCAACGACGCCACCGGCGGTCTGTTGCTGCAGATGAAGCTCTGCGGCGTCGTAGCGTTGATCGCAGCCAGCCCGTACTGGCTGTATCAGATCTGGGCGTTCGTGGTGCCGGGGCTGCACCCGAACGAGAAGAAGTACACCCGCATGTTCGCGGCGGTCGCCGGGCCGCTGTTCATCGCGGGCGTGGCGCTGGGCTACTACGTCCTCCCCAAGGGTCTGCAGGTCCTGATCTCGTTCACGCCGAACGGCGTGACCAACCTGATCGACTTCAGCAACTACTTCTCGTTCCTGATGCGGATGCTCCTGGTGTTCGGCATCGCGATGGAGATCCCGCTCTTCGTGCTGCTGCTCAACCTCGCCGGCGTCGTGTCGGGCGCGGCTATCGGTCGCGCCCGCCCCTGGATCGTGGTCGGCACGATGGTCTTCGCCGCCGTCGCCACCCCGTCCACGGACCCGTTCTCGATGCTGATGCTCGGCATCCCGATGCTCATCCTGTTCATGCTCTCGGAGATCGCCGCCCGGATCCTCGACCGGATCCGCGGTCGCGGGGCTCATCGTCCCGACGCGACCGACCAGTGGGCGGACGACCAGGCCTCGCCGCTGTGACCTCTGGTCCGCCCGAGCCCCCGTCGTACGACGAGGTCGATCCGTTCGACCTGCCCGGCTGGCTGGGAGAGCGCGAGGTGACCTGGACCTCCGAGCGTGGCCTCGCCACCGGGCACCGGGTCGACGGCGCGCTCAGCGCCGACGGCGCCGAGCCGCTGCCCTGCGACCTGCTCGCGATCGACGACGCCTACCCCACGCCGGTCGCCTCGGACGTCGTACGGGTCCGGGCGCACCAGGTCTGGCAGTACGGCGAGGTGCTGCTGGTCTCCGACGCCGGCCGGGTGGTGCTCGCCGTCCCCGGGTCGCGGCTCGATGCCGACACGGTGATCGCTGCGATCGGGCGGTTCGCCCGAGCTGTCGGTGCCGAGTCCGGCTCGTACGCCGTGCGGCTCCGCGTCTCGCACGACCGCCGTTGATTGCCTCCGGGCTTCGAGGGCGCCCCGATCTGCGGTTTGGGACCAAACGGCGTGATTTCGGGGCGTGACATTGCGGTTTGGGACCAAACGGCGACCCTTACCGCCCGATAGTCTGCGCGCGTGCCGACACGCGAGATCGCGCTCCTGACGAACCCGGCCGCGGGGAAGGGCAAGGGTGGCTCGGTGCGCGACCACGCCCTCGCGCGACTCCGGGGGGCCGGGCTCAGCGTCCGCAGCCTCCAGGGCCGCGACGCCGACGAGGCGCTCGACCTGGCTCACCAGTGCGTGGCCGACGGCGTCGACGCTCTCGTCGTGTGCGGTGGCGACGGGATGGTCCACCTCGCCGTCCAGGCGGTCGCCACGACCTCGACGCCGCTCGGCATCATCCCGTCCGGCACCGGCAACGACGTGGCCCGCTACTTCGACATCCCGCGCAAGGACCCCGTGGCAGCCGCCGACCTCGTCATCGCCAACAACAGGCGCACCGTCGACCTGGCCCGGAGCGGGTCGCGCTACTTCGTCACGGTGCTCGCCGCAGGCTTCGACGCCATCGTCAACGAGCGCGCCAACCGGATGAGATGGCCCAAGGGGCAGATGCGCTACAACCTGGCGACCCTCGCGGAGCTGCGCGTCTTCGAGCCCCTGCCCTACACCCTCCAGATCGACGACCGGCAGATCGAGCTGGACGCGATGCTCGTCGCCGTCGGCAACGGGCCGTCGTTCGGAGGTGGTCTGCGGATCACCGAGGGGGCCTTGCTCGACGATGGCATGCTCGACGTGGTGATCATCAAGCCGATGTCGAAGCCCGGGCTGATCCGGACCTACCCCAAGCTGTTCAAGGGCACCCACGTGACGCACCCGCAGTACGAGCACCATCTCGCCCGGTCCGTGACCGTCGCCGCCCCCGGCATCGTGTCGTACGCCGACGGCGAGCGGTTCGGACCGCTACCCCTCACCGTCGAGTGCGCCGCTGGCGCGCTCACGGTCCTGGCATGACCGGCACGACGCACCCGGTCTTCGACACCTTCTCCGGGCAGTACGAGTTCGCGCTCGACGACTTCCAACGGCGCGCCTGCCACGTCGTCGAGGAGGGCCGCGGCGTTCTCGTCGCCGCGCCCACGGGCTCCGGCAAGACAGTGGTCGGCGAGTTCGCCGTCCATCTCGCCCTCGAGACGGGTCGCAAGTGCTTCTACACCACGCCGATCAAGGCGCTGTCGAACCAGAAGTACCACGACCTGGTCGCGCGGTACGGCGCCGAGCGGGTCGGCCTCCTGACCGGTGACATCACGGTCAACGGTGAGGCACCGATCGTGGTGATGACCACCGAGGTGCTCCGCAACATGCTCTACGCCGGCTCCGGCACGCTGTCCGGCCTCGGGTACGTCGTGATGGACGAGGTGCACTATCTCGCGGACCGCTCCCGAGGGGCGGTCTGGGAGGAGGTCATCATCCACCTCCCCGACTCGGTCGCGCTGGTGTCGTTGTCCGCCACCGTCTCCAACGCCGAGGAGTTCGGCGAGTGGCTCGAGACCGTGCGTGGCGACACCGACACCCTGGTCGAGGAGCGTCGCCCGGTGCCGCTCTACCAGCACGTCCTCGTCGGGAAGCGGATGATGGACCTCTTCGCGACGTCCGACGTCGACGCGGCGGCCGGCTTCGTCAAGGAGGGTGCTCCGGTCAACGCCGAGCTGCTGCGGATCGCCCGTGACGACTTCGCCAGCACCAGGCTGCGGGACCGGCGAGCGCCGAAGTCGAAGGGGCCGCAGGGACGCGGACGCGGGCGCCCCGTGGGCAACGGCCGCCGGGTGTGGATCCCGAGCCGGGTCGACGTACTCGACCAGCTCGACGCGGCCGGGCTGCTGCCGGCCATCGTGTTCATCTTCAGCCGCGTCGGGTGCGACGCCGCCGTCCAGCAGTGCCTCAGGTCGGGGATCCGGCTGACCACGCCCGACGAGCGCGACGAGATCCACGCCTTCGTCGAGGAGGCCTGCGCCGACCTGCCCGACGAGGACCGCCACGTCCTCGGCTACCACGACTTCCTCGACGGACTGACGCGCGGCGTCGCCGCCCACCACGCTGGCATGCTTCCGGCGTTCAAGCAGTGCGTCGAGCAGCTGTTCGTCCGCGGTCTCTGCAAGGCCGTCTTCGCCACCGAGACGCTGGCGCTCGGGATCAACATGCCGGCTCGCACGGTGGTGCTCGAGAAGCTCTCGAAGTGGAACGGCGAGACGCACGCCGACATCACGCCGGGGGAGTACACCCAGCTGACCGGCCGGGCCGGGCGCCGCGGCCTCGACGTCGAGGGCCACGCCGTGGTGCTCTGGCAGCAGGGCATGAACCCGAGCGAGGTCGCCGGCCTGGCCTCGACCCGGACCTACCCGCTCCGGTCGAGCTTCCGCCCGTCGTACAACATGGCGGTCAACCTCGTGCACCAGGTCGGCCGGCTCAGGGCGCGGGAGCTGCTCGAGATGTCGTTCGCGCAGTTCCAGGCGGACAAGGCCGTCGTCGGCCTCGCCCGGCAGCTCACCAAGAGCCAGGACGCGCTCCGGGGGTACGCCGAGGCGGCGGCGTGCGACCGGGGGGACTTCATGGAGTACGCCGAGCTCCGCCGCCGCGTCTCCGAGCTGGAGAAGGGGGCCGCCCGAGCCCGGAAGGCCGACCGCCGCGAGGAGGTGCTGCACTCCCTGGCGCGGCTCCACCGCGGCGACGTGATCGAGATCCCGGGTGGCAAGTTCGCCGGCTTCGCGGTCGTGCTCGACCCCGGCGCGTCGTCGGACGGCCCGCGTCCGCAGGTGCTGACCGCCGAACGCCAGGCGCGGCGACTCAGCCTCACCGACTTCCCGACGCCGGTCACCGCAACGACCCGGCTGCGCCTGCCGCGCGGCTTCAACCCCCGGAACCCCCAGATGCGACGCGACCTGGCGTCGTCGCTGCGTGCGGCGACCCACAACCTGACCCCGCCCCCGCAGAGCTTCCGCCGCCAGCGCGAGGCGACCTCGGACGATCCCCAGGTGGAGCGGCTGCGCGCCGCGCTCCGTGCGCACCCGTGTCACGACTGTCCCGAGCGCGAGGACCACGCCCGCTGGGCGGAGAGGTGGTTCAAGCTCGATCGTGACGCGAAGACTCTCGAGCGCCGAGTGGAGCAGCGCACCAACACCGTCGCACGCCAGTTCGACCGGGTCTGCGACGTGCTCGTCACGCTCGGCTACCTCGCCGACGACGACGTCACCGACCTCGGCCGGCCGCTGCGACGGATCTACTCCGAGCTCGACCTGGTCGTGGCCGAGGCGCTGCGCACCGGCGTGCTCGCCCGGTTGGGGCCGTCGGGGCTGGCCGCCGCCCTCTCGACCCTGGTCTACGAGGCACGCCGGCCGGAGGACGTCGTGTCGGCACGGATCCCCGGCGGCGACACCCGGCGGGCGATCGACGCACTGGAGCTTCTCTGGCGCGACCTCTCGGAGGTGGAGCGCCAGCATCGGCTCGACTTCCTGCGGCGTCCCGACGCCGGGCTGGCCTGGGCCGCCTACCGATGGTGCGAGGGTGACGACTTGTCCGAGGTGCTCGACGAGAGCGACCTGACCGCCGGTGACTTCGTCCGCTGGATCAAGCAGCTGATCGACCTGTGCGGTCAGGTCGCGGACGCCGCCGGCCCCGGCGACCTCCGCGAAACCGCCCGCGACGTCGTACGACGGATCAGGCGCGGCGTCGTCGCCGTCGCGCCCCTGGAGGACTGACCCGCCCTCCCACCCGCCGTTTGGTCCCAAACCGCATGTTCCAGGGCCCGAAACGTGCGGTTGGGGACCAAACGGCGACCGTTCCCCAGACCGAGATGGCGCGGGGGCAGGGGTCAGCCGGCGAGGATCCCGGTGAGGCGCCCCGGGGCACTGCCCAAGCCCCAGCGCTCCGACAGCTCGGCCAGCAGCGCGGCGTCGCGCGGCTCGGCCGGCAGCGTCGCGTCGTACGGCGCGAGGTCGATGTGACGCGCGACCCGCACGACCGTGGGGGCGACCTCGAGGTAGTCGGCGGCGTCGAGGATCCGTCGCCGAGGCGAGGGTGACATCTCCGAGTCGGGATCGGCTGCGGCCGCCACGATCCCCTCGAGGTCTCCGAACTTGAGCAGCAGCGAGGCGGCCGTCTTCTCGCCGACCCCGGGCACGCCGGGCAGACCGTCGGAGGCGTCGCCGCGCATCGTGGAGAAGTCGACGTACTGGCTCGGCAGGACGCTGTACTTGCCGACGACCCACTCGTCGGTCACCCGCTCGTGGTTCCCCACGCCCTTGGCGATGTAGAGCACCCGCACGCCGTCGCGATCGGACACGAGCTGGAACAGATCACGGTCACCGGTGACCACGTCGACCGGCATCGGTGCTCCGGTCGCAAGCGTTCCGATCACGTCATCGGCCTCGTAGCCGTCCGCCCCCACGACGCAGATCCCGAACGCGTCGAGCACCTCGAGGATGATCGGCACCTGGCGCTCGAGCGGGTCGGGCACCTCCTCGATGTCGGGCTTGGGCCCGGGTCGCTCGGCGACCACGCGATGGGCCTTGTACGAGGGGATCAGGTCGACCCGCCACTGCGGCCGCCAGTCGTTGTCCCAGGCGCAGACGAGGTGGGTCGGCCGGTAGTCCGCGACGAGGCGGCTGATGAAGTCGAGGAACCCGCGTACGGCGTTCACCGGTGTCCCGTCCGGGGCCAGCACCTCGGGCACGCCGAAGAAGGCTCGGAAGTACATCGACGCGGAGTCGAGGACCATCAGTCGCTGTTCGGTCGCCACGAAGCCCGAGTCTGCCTCATGCCGCTCCCGCGGCCCGCTAGGGTCGGCGGCGTGGAGGACACCGACCGCACCATCGTCCGGCTGCTCGCCGCTGACGGCCGCATGTCGTTCACCGATCTCGGCAAGGCCACAGGCCTCTCGACCTCGGCGGTGCACCAGCGCGTGAAGCGCCTGGAGAAGCGCGGCGTGATCACCGGGTACGGCGCGAGCATCGATCACGAAGAGCTCGGGCTCGCGCTGACCGCGTTCGTCTCGATCACGCCGATCGACCCCTCCCAGCCCGACGACTACCCCGACCGGCTGCGCGACATCGAGGAGATCGAGTCGTGCTGGTCCGTGGCCGGGGACGAGTCCTACATCCTCAAGGTGCGCGTGGCCACGCCGTCGGCGCTCGAAGGTCTGATCGCCCGGATCCGATCGGTGGCGAACGTGTCGACGCGCACCACGATCGTGCTCAGCACGCCGTACGAGAGTCGCCCGGTGACCTGACGGTCAGGGATCGCAGTCCTCGAGCAGGCGTGACGCCCGGGCCAGACCGGCGCCGAGCTCCCGGTCGGCCGCCACCGTGGGGAGCCCGGCGATGGTGCCGTTGCCGAGTGGGGGCGGTCCGGGTCGCTCGAGCCGCGCAGGAGCGAGATGGACGACGCCGTCCACGCGCAGGATCCGCATCCCCAGCAGCCGGGCGACCAGTCTGGTCTCGACGACCACGCCGTCAGACAGATGACTGGCTGCGTCAGGTGCCAGGGTCCCCGGACGACGGTCCGCGCTCGAGACGGGCGGCCAGGGTGCCGCGTTCGCCGTACGCCTCGAGCCTCTCCGCCGCTTCGCCCGCCAGTCGCCGTATCTGCTCATATCGCTCCCTCCCGGCTCGCGTGCCGACCACGTAGCCGACGGCCAGCAGCGCCAGCCCACGCAGCTTCATGCCGACTCCGTCCGGCGCCGGACGGCACTGGCGACCGCGCTCGCCGCCGAGAGTGCGACCAGGGCGGCACTCGCAGTCACACCCGAGCGCACCGCCCGGTTGAGCACCGACGAGGGGATGGGCGACGAGCCACGGGTCGGGACCTGGCTCGCGATCACCTTCGGCAGCACCCTCGAGATCCCGCTCGAGGGGCGTACCGTGCCGGTCACGGCGTCCATGAGCTTCATTGCTTCTTCTCCAGTGCTGAGGTGAGCTGCTTCTTCGACATCGAGGAACGGCCGGGGATCTCGCGCTCGGCGGCCAGGTGCAGGAGGTCCGCCTTCGACATCTCGGCGAGGACCGGCCGTGCGGTACGCCGGACGGTCCGGGTGACGCTGGCGGCCTCCTTGGTCGTCCGCTCGCGCAGGCCCACTGCCTGAGAGACGGCCTCATCGGCCTCTGCCTGGTCGTGACGCACCTGGGCGCTGATCCGCTCGGCGTCCGCCTTGGCACGGTCGGCGGCCTGCTGAGCCAGGGCCGCGGCCTCCTCTGCCTGGCTGCGCGCCTGGGCGAGACGCTCGGTGGCCTCGGTCAGACGCTGCTGGGCCTCCTCCTGCGCACGATCGGCCTCCGCGCGTGCTCGCTCCACGCGAGACTGCGATGCCTCCTGCTCCTCGGCCCGGGCCCGCTCGGCCTCGGCCTCGGCCTCGCGCCGGACCTGGCTGATGTGGTCCTCGGCCTCCTTGGTCGCGGTGGCGACGCGCTGGTCGACCTCCCCCCGCTGCTGCTCGTCGATCTCCTTCAGCCGCTCTGCCTCCTCGGCGGCCACCGCGTCGGCCCGCTCGCGCAGAGCGTGGGCCTCCTCGGCGGCGGCCACGGCGCGGTCCTCCGCCTGCCGGGCTTCTTCGGCGCTCTGGCGGGCGCGGCCGAGCCCCGACTCCACAGAGGACTCGGTGCTCGGCATGACGTCGCGCACCGCACGGCCAGCACGTTGGGCGATCGACTTCAGGTCAGGCGACATCCCGTTGCTACTCCCGTTGCTCTCGTCGGTGTCCTTGCCACGGCTGCCGTTGCCGCCGTTGCTGGCAGCCTTGCGGCCGCTGCTGCCGGCACCGAGGCTGGTGTGGTGCTCGTGCGGCACTGCCTTGGCTGCCAGCCACGAGGCGTTCCGCGGGATGTCCTTGGCCCCGTGCACCAGCGTGCTCACCAGGCCCCGGTTGGCGTTCTGGGTGACTCCCATGCTGGTTCCTCCCCTCTCGCGTGACGCCGGGCCGCTCCCTGGCCGACGTCCTGCACGCGCCCCGAGCGGACGCGCATGGCATCGGACGTACCCGGTGACGGTCGTCACATGCGCCTGCCCCGGTGTCGCCACTCGGCTGAGGCATGCGGTTTGGGACCAAACGGAGGTAATCAGGCCCCAGAATCTGCGGTTGGGGACCAAACGGTGGGGTGAACGGCCGCGGCAGGTCGCGCCGGGATCGCCTCCCGATCAGGTCGCGAAGCCGGCGTGGACGTGGTCGTGGTGGGTGTCGTCGCTGAACCACTGGGGTGCGGAGCCCAGGAGGTAGGGCCCACCGACGTTGTACGAGCCCGCAGCCGCGACGGCGTGCATGTAGTCCTCCACGAGCGACCTCGGGGTGCGCGGGTCGACCACGGGGTGCCCGTCGACGGCCCAGGTGTCGAAGGCGCGGCCCTGGGGGTGGTCGCTGAGCCGGTCGGTCCCGAAGACGTACAACGGGTGGCCAGAGCGGATGACGCTCACGGTCGGGCGGTGGGTGCGTGCGACGGCGAGGAGCGCGGCGAGCACGGAGTCGTGGATCCGCCCGGCGCGGACGTCGGCGGCAGCCGCAGCGGGGAGGTGGATCCGCTCCGAGGCGAGCACCTTCCGTGCCGACCGGCTGAGCGGTGTCGTCGCCGGCCCGGGACGGGACGGGTGTACGCCGGTCACCCGCCACGTCGCGCCCGCCCGGCTGAGGCGTACGTCGTACGTGTGACCGCCCCCGACCACCCGGTCGCCAGCGCGGCGCCATGAGCGGGTCACGACGAGGACGCTGGCGGTGTCGGTGAGCAGCCCGCCGTACTGTGCGTCGATGACCTGCAGAGCGGTGTCACGCCCGTTGCCAGCCCGCTCCACACGTCGTGCCGCGGCGAGCTTGCAGGCAGGCACGAGCTCGCCCGGGCCCGGCCGCCAGGGCGTGACGTCCGGCAGGGTCTGAGCCGTCTGCGACGGGCCGGTGCTCGCCGAAGGAGTCGCGCTGGTCGGGGCGGAGGTCGCCGGCGCCGTCGATGGAGACGACTGCTCCTCGTCCGACGGGCCGCTGGAGCAACCGGCCGCGAGCAGCCCGATGCCGCCCAGCAGCACTCCTCGTCGTGACGCGCCCACGCGGCCAGCCTAGGCAGCCGTTCTGGGACAGGGCTGTGGCGAAAGGGCGCCCGGTGACCTGCTCTCAGCGGGGGAGGGGCCTACTTGCCGTTCCAGGTGTCGGTGCCGACCACGGAGCTGCCGGCCGCGAAGGCGGTGCCGGTGACCGTGACCGGGCCGGTGTTGGCGGTCATCGGGACGCGGAAGTCGAGCTCAGGGGTGGACTTGCTGGTCGGGACGCTGCCGACGAACAGGAACGTGTACACCCAGGTCGCGCCGATGTGGGTGGCGCTGGCAAAGCTCCAGCCCGCACCGGTGACGTGGGTCGGTGCCCCGCCGTTGGTCCTGGTGTCGGGGTAGCTCATCGTCAGGGTCAGCGTGGTGAGGGTCGGGCCGTTCTGCTGGAACCGGTTCTCGACCTGCACCTCGGACTCCAGGGACTGGGGGACGCCCTTGTCGTTGAAGTCGGCCGGGAACAGGTTGAGGGTGTCGAACGACAGCTGGAAGGAGCCGACCGAGGCGGCCAGGGCCGGGGCTGCGGTCGCCACGGCGACGGCCGGTGCGGTCCAGACGGCGGTCCGCACCACCGTGCGACGGTTCGGGTGTCGTGGCATCGCTGAGTTCCTTCGTAGGCGTCGGTCGTGCTCGTGCGGGCCCCGAGACCGTGCTACCTCACGTGAATGGTAGGTCAGCCGAGGTCACGGCGTGGGCAACTCGGCCGACCCGCTCAGTGGGCCTGGAGCGCCGCCGTACGACGCGACGCCTCGGCGACCTCGGCCGCCTTCAGCGCCGACTCGTCGAGCCGGCCGTGCTGGGCCCACCACTCCTGTCCGGCCTCGGGCAGCGTGTGGATCGGGTCGTAGTACTCGTAGGTCCGGGTCAGCGCCTCGGGGTCGGTGGCCTCGATGGAGGTGCGGTAGTTCTTGGTCCAGTAGCTGATCCCGCGCTCGGTGTCGTAGGAGTGCAGCTGGTGGATCCAGCGCTTGCCGACGTACGGCACGTCGCAGACGATGCGCGGCGTCGCGAAGCCGGGCAGGTAGCCCATGATCGCGTGCTGCAGCCGCTGGGCGTCGGCGACCGAGATCCGCCAGTGCTCCGAGAACGGGATCATGTCGCACATGTAGAAGTAGTACGGCATGATCTGCGCGCCATCGAGCAGGGCGAAGCAGAGGTCGAGCAGCGTGTGCGGGTCGGCGTTGACGCCGTTGAGGATCACGCCCTGGTTCCGCACGTCGCGGATCCCGGTGTCGAGCATCGTCCGAGTCGCCTCGGCGACCAGGGGGGTCACGGAGTTGGCGTGGTTGACGTGGGTGTGCATCGCGATCGAGACGCCGCGCTCGCGCGACATCGTGCCGATCCGGGTCATCCCCTCGACCACGTCGGGCTGCAGCCAGTGCTGGGGAAGCCCCATCAGGGCCTTGGTGGCCAGCCGGATGTCGCGGATGTTCTCGATCTCGAGCAGCGAGGTGAGGAACGCCTCGAGGCGGGCCCACGGCATGTTCGCCACGTCGCCGCCGGAGACGACGACGTCGCGCACGCCCGGCGTACGACGGAGGTAGTCGAGCATGTCGCCGAGCCGGTCGTTCGGCTTCCCGACGAACTTCAGCTTGTCGATGACCGCCGTGGAGTTGCCGACGAGGTCCATCCGCGTGCAGTGACCGCAGTACTGCGGGCAGGTCGGCAGCAGCTCGGCGAGCACCTTGGTCGGGTAGCGGTGGGTGAGACCCTCGGTCGCCCACATGTCGTGCTCGTGGAGCGAGTCGCGGGTGGCGTGGGGGTGCGAGGACCAGTCGGTACGACGGTCGCTGAACACCGGCAGCATGTAGCGGCGCACCGGGTCGGCGTAGAACGCGTCGGTCAGCGAGCCGGGTCCGCCCACCTCCTCGTGACGGGCGATGGTGTTCATCATCTGCGGCGGCACGAGCATCGACATGGTGGCGCGCTCGGCCTGGTCGCGCTCGAGGTCGGCGTAGAACCGCTCGTCGACGAGGTCTCCCATCAGCTCGCGCAGCTGCTTGACGTTCTTCACGCAGTGCGCGCGCTGCCACTGGGCCGAGGCCCAGTCGGCGGCGGTGACGCCCTTCCAGCCGGGGAAGCGCGTCCAGTCCGGCTCCACGAGCTCGGTACGGCGGTAGGGGTACGGCTGTCCGGTCTCCAGACCGGGCAAGGTCTCGGTGCTCATCGGGTGCTCCTGCGAGGACGGGTGGCCCGGGGCCGGGCAGGTCGGCGTGCCGGTTGTGTCGTCCGGCGCGCTCATGTCAGAGTAGGCGGAGAACATACGGCGAGTCCAATGCAACGCCGCAGATTCTTCTGTCAGTTCCTGGTTACAAGGGAGGATACTCCGAGAATGTCGGCGCTGAGTACCGATTCGACCGCGCGCCGTGCGAGCGACCCGACCGGCCTGCACCGGGTGCGTGACGACCCCTCCCACGGCCGGCACCTGCCCCAGGCGGCCCACCGGCTCGACACCCGCCGCGAGATCTGGCCCGACGAGGTGCGGATCCGGGTCGAGACGCTGAACCTCGACGCCGCGTCGTTCCGCCAGCTCGAGGGCAAGCACACCCACGACGACGTGGTGGACGGTGACGCCGTACGCCGTGAGGTGCTCTCGATCATCGCCGAGCGCGGCAAGATGCAGAACCCCGTCACCGGCTCGGGCGGCATGCTGATCGGCACCGTCGAGGAGGCCGGCCCCGAGTCGACCCTGGGCCTGGCCGTGGGCGACCGGATCGCGACGCTGGTGTCGCTGAGCCTGACCCCGCTGGTGATCGAGGACGGCCTCACCCGGTGGGACGGCCGCAGCGAGCAGGTGCCCGCCGACGGCTACGCCATCCTCTTCGGCCGCTCGATCGCGGCGGTCATCCCGGACGACCTCCCGCCGGCGCTGAGCCTGGCCGTGATGGACGTCTGTGGAGCCCCCGCCCTGGCCCACCGGGTCGTGAAGCAGTACGACGCGGCGTCGGTCGTGGTGATCGGCGGCGCCGGCAAGTCGGGCTCCCTGAGCCTCGCCGCGGCCCGTGACGCGGGTGCCACCCGTACCGTCGGCGTCGTTCCGCACGAGGCCGAGGCCGCGCTGCTGCGCGACAGCGGGCTGGCCGACCACGTCGTGGTCGCCGACGCCCGTGACCCGGTCGCCCTGCGCGATGCCGTCGAGGCGACCGGCGGACCGGCCGACGTCACCGTGGTGTGTGTCGACGTGCCCGGCTGCGAGGGCGGGGCGATCCTGGCGACGGCGCCCGGCGGCACGGTCATCTTCTTCTCGATGGCCACGTCGTTCTCCGCGGCCGCGCTCGGTGCCGAGGGCGTGGCGGCCGACGTGACCATGCTGGTCGGCAACGGCTACACACCCGGCCACGCGGCGTACGCGATGCGGCTCCTGCGGGAGAGCGACGGCGTACGACGACTCTTCGAGCGGAGACTGTGATGGCGACGACGACCCGGTCCCGCAGGGGTGCCCTCGACCTCGACCCGGTGACCGTCCGCAAGGCCCGGTCGCTGGCCCGCAAGGTCGGCAGGCCGATCGTCAAGATCGCCCAGCAACACACCACGGTGTCCGTCGAGCGGGCGACGCTGCGCCTGGCCGGTCTCGAGGGCGCCGACACCGAGGGCACGCCGTGGGTGAACCGGCTCGTCGACTGCGTCCGCGCCGACGTCGGGCTCGAGCACGGCGTCGCGCTGCCCGTCTGGGACGCCGTACGCCGGGGCGAGGGCGCCGACCTGCGCGAACTCGCCGAGAAGGCGTCCGCCGGCTCGGTCCGCTTCCGCCTCCCCGAGGGGACCGACGCCACGCGCGCCGGGAACGCCGCCCGTCGTCAGGTGGGCGCCGGCATCAAGCGCATCGACGCGCGACGCAAGGAGCGGGAGCGCCTGATCGCCCGCGTCGGCGACGCGCCTGCGAAGCCGTGGATCTACCTGATCGTCGCGACCGGCGACATCTACGAGGACATCCCGCAGGCCCAGGCCGCAGCCCGCGAGGGCGCCGACGTGATCGCGGTGATCCGCTCGACCGGTCAGAGCCTGCTCGACTTCGTGCCCGAGGGGGCGACCCGCGAGGGGTTCGCCGGCACCTACGCCACGCAGGAGAACTTCCGCCTGATGCGCGCGGCCCTCGACGAGACGTCGAAGGAGCTCGGCCGCTACGTCCGGCTCACCAACTACGCCAGCGGGCTGTGCATGCCCGAGATCGCGGCCCTGGCGGGCCTCGAGCGGCTCGACATGATGCTCAACGACTCGATGTACGGGATCCTCTTCCGCGACATCAACCCGATCCGCACCTTCGTCGACCAGCGCTTCAGCCGCCAGGTCCATGCCCGCGCGGGGATCATCATCAACACCGGCGAGGACAACTACCTCACCACCGCCGACGCCGTCGAGGCCGCCCACACCGTCACCACCAGCCAGCTCCTCAACGAGTACTTCGCCAAGGAGGCGGGCCTCGAGGACTGGCAGCTCGGCCTGGGCCACGCGTTCGAGATCGATCCCGACCTCCCCGACTCGTTCCGGCTCGAGCTGGCCCACGCGATGCTCGCGCGCGACCTCTTCCCGGACGCGCCGCTGAAGTGGATGCCGCCGACCCGACACATGACCGGCGACGTCTTCCGCGGCTACCTGCTCGACGGGTTCTTCAACCTGGTCGGCGCGCTCACCGGGCAGGGCATCCTCCTGGTCGGGATGATGACCGAAGCAGTGGTCACGCCGTGGCTGTCCGACCGCGACCTGGCCCTGCAGAACGTCCGTTACGTGATGAACGCGGCCGGCAAGCTGCACGAGGACTTCCGGCCGGCCCCCGACGGCTTCATCGCCGACCGCGCGCGCCAGGTGCTGGGCGAGACCATCGACCTGCTCGAGCAGATCGAGGCCGAGCCGGGCAAGGCTCCGCTGCTCGAGGCGATCGCCGACGGCACGTTCGGCCTGATGAAGCGACCCGCCGACAAGGGCCGTGGGCTCGAGGGCGTGGCCGAGAAGGCGGACGGGTACCTCAACCCCGCCAGCGAGATCCTGGAGGCGAAGTGAGCGTGGTCTCGACGAGCTCGACCGACGAGGTGGCCGGGCCGATCAGGCCGTACGGCGACACCACCGGCGACGGCATGGTGCAGCTGAGCTTCACGCTGCCGATGGCCCACTCCAAGGTGGCCGAGGGCGCCGCGGCCCAGCTCGCCAACAAGATGGGCATGGACCCCGCACTCGTGGTGCACGCCAAGCCGATGGGGGAGGGCTTCACCTTCTTCGTGGTCTACGGCCGGGTGAACCACCTCGTCGACCCCTCCACCGTCCAGGTCGTCGAGCGCGACTACCCGCTGCTGACTCCCAAGGAGGCGAACGCCGCCATCAAGCGCAGCCTGCGCCGCCGGCTCGTGGTCGTCGGCGGCTGCATCGGCACCGACGCCCACACCGTCGGCATCGACGCGATCCTCAACATCAAGGGCTTCGCCGGTGAGAAGGGTCTGGAGTACTACCGCGAGCTCAAGGTCGTGAACCTCGGGGCGCAGGTCAGCGTGCCCCAGCTCGTCGAGCGGGCCCGCGAGGAGAAGGCGGACGCCGTCCTCGTCTCGCAGGTCGTCACCCAGCGCGACGCCCACCTGCTCAACACCCGAGAGATGTCGGCGGCCTTCCGCGAGTCCTACCCGCCCGACCGGCGCCCGCTGCTCATCGTCGGCGGGCCGCGCTTCGACGAGACGATGGCGGGCGACCTCGGGGTGGACCGCGTGTTCACCCGCGGTACGACGCCGGGCGAGGTCGCGTCGTTCCTGGTGCACCGGCTCACGACCCGGAAGGCGAGCTGAGATGGCGAACGGGCCCGAGGTCGGGACGCGCGTCGTGCACCGACGCTACGTGCCGTACTCCCACGCGCACTACGCCGGGAACCTGGTCGACGGCGCCTACAGCCTCGGCCTGTTCGGCGACGTGGCGACCGAGATGTGCATCGTCACCGATGGCGACGAGGGGCTCTTCGCGTCGTACTCCGACGTGCAGTTCCGGGCACCGGTGCGCGCCGGTGACGTCCTGGAGATCACCTGCGAGCTGGTCAGGGCCGGCACGCGGAGCCGGGTGCTCGAGCTCGCCGTGACCGTGGTGGGCAGGGGTGCGCCGACCGTGGACCAGCCGGGTGCGGCCGAGATGCTCGACCCGCCCCTGGTGGCGACGACCGCGACCGGCACGGTGGTCGTGCCGCCGCGAGCCTGAGACCCTTCGGCGGGAGTTAACAAGCATTCACCACGGTGGTGTGTCGAGGGCCGACACGCCGCCAATCGAGGCAAATTCTGGATGAACTCCACCCCGTCGGGTGGCGCTTGACCTGCGCCTTTGTGCGTACTCGCAGGTCAGCGGCCGGTTGACAATCCGGTGCCTGACGGCAGAGGGTTCCCACCAATCGCTTGGGCGAACGTGTCGGTGGGACCGACGTCCGAGAGACCGGGTCATCCGGTGGGAGTCCGCCCACTCGGCTGAGCCGGTCCGCGGAGATCGGTCCTGCCCCACGAGAGCGAGGCCGGAGGGGATTCGGTGCCCCCTAGACAACTTCCGGAGTCGCGGCAGCCAGCCGTGGCCCGGTCGGCCCGAAGGGCCGAACACCCCTCCGGTCGAACTCGCGGCTATTTTCTACTCATGCGCACCCGCTGCCTCGTCGCTCTCGCAGCAGGTCTTGCGCTTGCGCTCTGCTTCCCGCCCACCCACGCCTTCTGGCTGCTGCCGCTGTCGGTGGCGGCCTTCTTCGTGGTGACGGCGGGACTCCCGGCCCGCAGGGCGTGGATCCCTGGGCTGGCCTTCGGGGTCGCGTTCCAGTTCACGCTGCTGTGGTGGATGCACGCGGTGGGCGTCGTGCCCTGGATCGGCCTCTCGGCGGTGCAGGCCGGCTGGTACGCCGTGCTGGCGCTCGTCGCGGTGCCGTTGCGCCGGCTCCCGGTCGCGCCGGTCTGGCTGGCCGTCGCGTGGGTGGCCATGGAGAACATCCGCACCGACTGGCCGGCCGGCGGCATGCCCTGGGGCCGGCTCGTCTACGCCGTGGTCGACACCCCGGTCTCGGCGGCTCTGCCGTACCTCGGGTCCACCGGGGTCAGTCTCCTGCTCGCGTTGCTCGGCTCGCTGCTCGCTGCGACGTACACGGCTCACGGTCGGGCCCGCCTGCGTCCGGCGGTGGCGGCGGTCGCTCTGGCGACGGTGGCCGTCGTACCGCTGGCGCTTCCCTACGAGGCGACCGCTGCGTCGCACACCCGCGTCGCCGCCGTGCAGGGGAACGTGCCGGGTGACGGGACCGACGTGCTGGCGCACTACCGCGAGATCACCCACCAGCACGCGGACGAGACGGCGCGGCTGGCCGCGGACGTCGCCGCCGGACGCACGCCGAAGCCGGACTTCGTGGTCTGGCCGGAGAACTCGACGGCCATCGACCCCTTCGAGGACGAGGAGATGCGCTCCGACATCGAGGAGGCGGTGACCACGATCGACGTGCCGCTGCTCGCCGGCGTGGTGGTGGACGGTGGCCCCAAGCACGTGCTCAACCAGGGCATCGTCTTCGACCCGGTCACCGGGGCGGGCGACCGCTACACCAAGTGGCACCCGGTGCCGTTCGGGGAGTACATCCCGTGGCGCTGGCTCTTCGGCACCCACCTCGCCCAGCTCAACCAGATCCCGCGCGACATGATGGCCGGCACCCGGGAGACGCCCCTCGACGTCGCCGGGACCCGGGTGGCCGACGCGATCTGCTTCGACGTGGCCTACGACGACGGGCTGTACGCCCAGGTGTCCCGCGGTGGCCAGCTGATCGTCGTGCAGACGAGCAACGCCATGTTCATCCACACCGACCAGATCGACCAGCAGTTCGCGATCAGCCGGCTGCGGGCGATCGAGACCCATCGCTACGTCGTGGTGGCGGCGATCAACGGCCTGACCGGCGTGATCGCCCCCGACGGCTCGGTGGTGACCTCCACGCCGCCGCGCACGATGTCGTACGCCCAGGCCCGCGTGGGGCTGTACGACGTCGTGACCCCGGCCGTCCGGATCGGGCCGTGGGTCGGGCGGACGTGTGTCGGACTCGTCGTCGTCGGCCTGGTGTGGGCCCTCGTGCTGGGCCTGGGCCAGTATCGTCGGGCCCGTCGATCCGCCCCCGTGGTCAGCTTCGCGTCCGCACCCACCGACAGGACACCCGTATGACCCGCCGTCCGTTCACGCCGCCGCGCCGCACCCGCCCAGAGGTGCGCCCGTGAGCGCCTCGGGGGCAGGTGTGCCCGCATCCCTGGGCCGCGTCGTGATGGTGGTGCCGACCTTCAACGAGGCCGACAACCTCGCCTGGATCGTCGGACGGCTCCGCGAGGCCCAACCGGCCGTGCACGTCCTCGTCGTCGACGACAACTCCCCGGACGGCACGGGCAAGATCGCCGATGAGCTCGCGGCGGCCGACGAACAGGTCGAGGTGCTGCACCGCACCGAGAAGGGCGGCCTCGGCGCGGCGTACAAGCACGGCTTCCAGGTCGCGCTCGACGCCGGGTACGACGCGATCGGCGAGATGGACGCGGACGGCTCCCACCAGCCCGAGCAGCTCCACCGGCTCCTGGACGCCCTCGTCGACGCCGACCTCGTGATCGGCTCGCGCTGGGTGCGTGGCGGGAGCGTCGTCAACTGGCCGAGGCGCCGCGAGGCCCTCTCGCGCGGCGGCAACCTCTACGTCCGGATGCTCCTCGGCGTCTCGGTGCGCGACGCCACGGCGGGCTACCGGCTGTTCCGGCGCAGCACGCTCGAGGCGATCGACCTCGCCTCGGTGGAGAGCACCGGCTACGTGTTCCAGACCGACATGGTGGTGCGCTGCCTGCGGCAGGGGCTGCGCGTCCGCGAGGTGCCGATCGAGTTCGTGGAGCGGGTGCGCGGGGACTCCAAGATGAGCGGCAAGGTCGCGACCGAGTCGCTGCGACGGATCACGGCATGGGGCCTGCGCGAGCGGCGTGAGCAGGTCACCGGCCTCTGGCGACGCTCGTGAACGGAGCGATGTTTCCCCGGCGCCGCCGGCGGCGGCGCAGCCTGAGGATGTGGCTGCTGGTCGCGGCATTCATCGTCGTGCCTCTGGTCGAGATCTACGTGATCATCCAGGTCGGCCAGGCCATCGGCGCGTGGTGGACCATCCTGCTGCTGATCGCCGACAGCATCTTCGGCAGTTGGCTGATCGTCCATGAGGGACGGCGCGCGTGGCAGGCGCTCAACTCGGCCCTGTCGTCGGGCCAGATGCCGGCGCGCGAGCTGGCCGACGGGGCGTTGATCCTGGTCGGCGGCACCTTGATGCTGAGCCCGGGCTTCGTCACGGATGCGTTCGGGATCCTGCTGATCCTCCCGTTCACGCGCCCGGTCGCCCGGCGAGTGCTCACCCGCGTCGTCAGCCGTCGGCTGGTCGTCCTGGCCCCGGACGCACGACGTCCTGGACCCGGGTCACAGGGACCCGTCGTCCAGGGCGAGGTGGTGGACGAGTAAGGCGCTTACGCCTTCGACCTCACCCGACGCTTGGCGTTGGCGCGGTGCAGGTGCGCGGGGCCGATCTCGCCGTCGCGCAGCAGCTCCAGGCGCTCCTTGAGGATGTCCTCGAGCTCCTTCTCGGAGCGACGCTCGAGCAGCATGTCCCAGTGGGTGCGGACCGGCTTCTCGGCCTTCTCCTCACGCAGGATGCCCGACGTGCTGAGCGCCTCGGCACCACAGCGCGGGCACTCCCACACCGCCGGCACCTCAGCCTCGACCGACATCGTGATCTCGAACTCGTGGCCGTTCACACAGCGGTAGCCGCTCTGCTGACGCGCGGCGAACTCGATGCCGCGCTCGTCCTCGAAACTCTGTCCTCCCAGCCGCGCTCCACGTAGTGTGCGCTCTGCCATGAGGTTCACCTCCAGGTTGGTTTGACCCTCGGCACGAACCCGAGGCGTACATCCAGTAGACGTTCGTACCCGGAATTCGTGACGACACACAGATCCGGCTTGGTCCTGCTCTCTTCAACGTACGCCGGTGCCCCGGTGTTCCTCCACTCGTGCGAGCCCGGTCACACCCGGGCGGGCAGCGAGTTGCCCGCCTCGGCGACGCCGCGGGCGGGATCGAGGCGCAGCAGGAACACCGCGCCGAGGACGAAGAAGACGAGGAGGGCGACGATCGCCGGGCGGTAGGAGCCGGTCAGCTGGAAGACCACCCCGAAGAGGAACGTGCCGAACCACGAGGTGCCGCGCTCGCAGGCGTTGTAGAGCGCGAAGTACTCGCCCTCGCGCCCGCGCGGGATCAGCAGGCTGAAGAACGAGCGCGACAGCGCCTGGGTGCCGCCCATCACGATCGCGATCGCGACTCCGATCAGCAGGAAGGCCGCCAGGTTGCCGCGGGGCAGGAACATCGCGAGGACGACGATCACCATCCAGGCGTAGGTGCCGCTCAGGATGCACCGGTAGGCGCCGTAGCGGCCCGCCAGGCGTCCGAAGGCGAGTGCGCCGAAGAACGCGACGAACTGGATCAACAAGATGGTGGCGATCAGGACGCCGTCGCCGAAGCCGAGCTGCTTGGCGCCGTACGTCGACGCGACGCCGATCACGGTCTGGATGCCGTCGTTGTAGAAGAGGAAGGCGACCAGGAAGGTCAGCGTCATGGGAAAGCCGCGCATCTCGCGCAGCGTGGTGAAGAGCTGGCCGAAGCTGCGGTGGAGCAGGCCGCCACCCTCAGGGAGGACGCCCTGCGGAGGCCGGTCACGCAGACGGCGGACCGGGATGATCGTGAACCCCGCCCACCACAGGGCCGCGGACAGCAGCGAGATCCGGACGGCGAGCTCCTTGTCGAGACCGAAGCTGCCGTGCAGCAGCACCATCACGAGGTTGAGGGCGAGGAGCACCCCGCCCCCGAGGTAGCCGAACGCCCAGCCGCGTGAGGACACCCGGTCACGCTCGTTCTCGGTGGAGATGTCGACGAGGATCGCGTAGTAGCTGACCAGGGAGCAGCCGGCCAGGATGCTGCTGAGCACGATCGCCACGGCGGCCAGCTGCCACTGGTCGCCGTGCATGAGGAACAGCAGCGCGGCGCAGAACGATCCCGCCCAGGCGAAGCCGGCCATGTGCCACTTCTTGCGGCCCGAGCGGTCGGCCATCGCTCCCACGACGGGAAGCAGGAAGGCGCTGGCGATGGTGGCGAAGCTGGTCAGGTAGAACGGCAGCGAGCCGGCTGCGAGGTGGAGGCCTAGGACGTCGACCGTGCGGTGGCACGTGTCGTCGGCCGAGTCGCCGCAGCCGGCGGCACGGCCCGCCACCGTGATCATGAACGGCGCGAACAGGACGGTGAGGATGGTCGTGTAGTACGCCGAGTTGGCCCAGTCGTACCAGTTCCACGCACGCTGCTCGTCGGCGCGGCGCAGCGGCTCGAGGTCGGCGATGCCGCGTCCCATCACGCCTCCGTCCGCGGCCACAAGCCTCGCTCCTGCAGGACCGAGGCGAGTAGCTCGGTGCGGTCGGTCATCAGGCCATCGACCCCGAGGTCGAGCAGGCGGCGCATCTCGGTGGGGTCGTCGACGGTCCAGACGTGCACGGGGACGCCGACGGCGTGGGCACGACGTACCAACGCGGCCGTGGTGAGGGGCAGCCAGCCCGCTCGGGGCGGCACCTGGAGGGCCGCCACGTGAGGCGCCAGGCGGCGGGCCACCCGACCCGGGAGCACGACGTAGGCCGCGACCTCCCCCGGGGAGGCGCAGGTCGGCACCCGCGGCCCGGCCAGCCGGCGGAAGCGGCTGAGCCGGCGCCACGAGAAGGAGCCGATCAGGACCCGGTCGTGCAGCGCGCGCTCGGCCACGAACGCGGCGAGCGGTGCGACCGCCGCGTCGGCCTTGAGGTCGAGGTTGAACCGCGCCGACGGGAACGCGTCGACCACCTCGGCCAGCGTCGGGATCGGCTCACCCCCGACCCGCACGGCGGCCAGGGTGCCCAGGTCCAGCCCCTCGAGACTGCCGGCGCGGTCGCTGACGCGGTCGAGCAGGGTGTCGTGGAACGCGACGAGGACGCCGTCGCTGGTGAGGTGGACGTCGGTCTCGAGGTAGCGGTAGCCCAGGGAGACGGCGTGGGTGAACGCGGCCAGGGTGTTCTCCCGGCCGATCAGCTCGGGATGCCGCGCACCGCCGCGGTGGGCGAACGCGAGGACGCGGCCACCGTCGTCGAGGAACGGGAAGCCGGTCGTCATCGCGCCACCGCGTCGGCGATGGCGCCCACCAGGTGCCGGAGGGGAGCCGGTGTGGTGTCCACGGTGAGCTCCTCGGCGAGCGACCTGGCGAGCACCGCCTTGCGTCCCGAGGCCGTGCCGGCGAACCGGCGGAGCTGGTCGTGGGCGTCGCGGCCGCGCCACTGCGGCTGCCGCTGGAAGGCATGCAGCTGCTCGAGCTGACCGAGCCGCTCGATCACCGCCTCGACCCGGGCCGGCCCGAGCGCCCGGATCAGCTCGTCCTCGAGGTCACGGTCGCAGCCGAGGAAGCCGAGGTCCGCGAGGCGCTCACCGTCGACGTCGTACCCCAGGCGGCGCAGGGTGCGGACCACGACGGCCTCCTCGGGTGCGTCGTACAGACCCAGGACGGCGGTGGTGCCGTCGAGTGCCCGCAGGTGGTGAGCCAGGTTGGTCACGCCGCCCATGTCGCGGACGTCGACCTCGCCGGTGTCGATCCCGCGGGCCTCGCAGAGCACGCGCACGACCGCCGCGTCACTGGCGCCCTCGACGAGGACGACGACCGACCGCACAGGCGCCCGGCCTAGAGGTCTCGGAACGTCTCGATCTGGGCGCCGAGCTGGTTCAGGCGCTCGGCGAGGTCCTCGTAGCCGCGGTGGATGACGTAGGTGGAACGGAGCACCGAGGTGCCCTTCGAGGCCAGCATCGCCAGCAGGATCACCACGGCCGGGCGCAGGGCGGGCGGGCAGACGATCTCGGCGCCGCTCCAGCGAGTCGGACCCTCGACCATCACCCGGTGGGGGTCGAGCAGCTTGACCTGGCCACCGAGCTTGTTGAGCTCCACGAGGTAGATCGCTCGGTTCTCGTAGACCCAGTCGTGGATCAGCGTCTGGCCGTCGGCAACGGCAGCGATCACCGCGAAGAAGGGCAGGTTGTCGATGTTGAGGCCCGGGAACGGCATCGGGTGGATCTTGTCGAGCGGCGCCGTCAGGTGGGAGGTGTGGGTGGTGATGTCGACCAGGCGGGTCTGCTCGTTGCGGGCCACGTACTCCTCGGAGCGGTCGTACTTGAAGCCCATGTCCTCGAGCAGCGCGAGCTCGATCTCGAGGAACTCGATCGGCACCCGCTTGATGGTGATCGACGACTCGGTGACGATCGCGGCCGCGAGCAGCGACATCGCCTCGATCGGGTCCTCGGCCGGGGCGTAGTCGACGTCGACGTCGATGTCGGTGCGGCCGGTGACGGTGAGCGTCGTCGTACCGACGCCCTCGACGCGCACGCCGAGCTTCTGGAGGTAGAAGCAGAGGTCCTGGACCATGTAGTTCGACGACGCGTTGCGGATGATCGTCGTACCGGGGTGAAGAGCGGCGGCCATCAACGCGTTCTCGGTCGTGGTGTCGCTGCGCTCGGTGAGCACGATCGGGCGGACCGGCTCGATCGCCCGGTTGACCGTGGCGTGGTAGAAGCCCTCGGTCGCCTTGACCTCGAGGCCGAAGGGGCGCAGCGCCGCCATGTGGGGCTCGATGGTGCGGGTGCCGAGCTGGCAGCCACCGGCGTAGGGCAGCTCGAAGGCGTCGGCGCGGTGGAGGAGGGGGCCGAGGAACATCAGCACCGAGCGGGTACGACGAGCGGCAGCCTCGTCGATCGCGCTCAGGTCGAGATCCTTGGGCGGGATGATCTCGAGGTCTCCCTCGTCACCGATCCAGCGCGTCTGGACGCCGAGGCTGCCGAGCACCTCGAGCAGGCGGTTGACCTCCTCGATCCGGGCGACCTTGCGCAGCGTCGTCTTCCCGCGGTTGAGCAGCGAGGCGCAGAGCAGGGCGACGCCCGCGTTCTTCGAGGTCTTGACCTCGATCTCGCCGGAGAGCGTGGTCGGCCCGGTGACCCGCAGGTGGGTCGGGCCGGCGCCGAGGGCGACGATCTCGGAGTCGAGGGCGGACCCGATCCGCGCCACCATCTCCAGGGAGAGGTTCTGGTGACCCTTCTCGATCCGGTTCACGGCGCTCTGACTGGTGCTCAGCCGGTCCGCGAGCTGCTGCTGAGTCAGCCCACGGTGCGTGCGTGCGTCGCGGATGAGCTTCCCGATCCGGCCCTTGAAGTCCTCGGTCATGGTTTCACGGTATCTCATCTGTGAGATAGTTCCGCACTCCTCGTGTCGTGGCGTTCTGGTGGGCGAAGATGCGGGCATGACGTTACCGGGGGCGGATTCGTGATCAAGGCGGTGGTCTTCGACATCGGCTCGGTGCTCGAGGTCATCGACGACACGGTCTTCCCGGGGCCCGCGGAGGAGCGGCTCGGGCTGGCATCGGGAGCGGTCGTGGCAGCGGCCGACTTCGAGGGCGACCCCGGGCTGGGAGAGCTCAGCGAGGACGACATGCGCTCGCACTGGCAGCGCCGACTCGGGCTCGACGCCGATCAGGCCGCCGAGCTGATGGCCGACTACTGGCGCTGGTACGTCGGCTCCCTCGACCAGCGGCTGGTCGACTGGTTCGCCGCCGTGCGGGGGAGAGGGCTGAAGGCGGCGATCCTGTCGAACTCGGGGCCGGGGGCGCGCGAGGCCGAGCGGCACTGGGGCTTCGAGGCGATGACAGACGACATCGTCTACTCCCACGAGGTCGGCCTGGGCAAGCCCGACCCGGCGATCTACGCCCTCACCGCCACTCGGCTCGGCGTCGAGCCCCACGAGATCGTCTTCCTCGACGACGTGCCTGCGAACGTCGACGCCGCCCGCGCGGCGGGCTGGCACGCCGTGCTCCACGAGGACACCGGGCGCTCCATCGCCGAGCTGGACCGCCTCATCGCCGCGGTGGGGTGAGGAGCCTTACCCCCGCCGTTTGGTCCCATTCCGCAGAGATCCGGCCCCTGGACATGCGGTTTGGGACCAAACGGCACACCTGGCGACCACCGAAAGGGGCCGGAAATGCCGACCGCGCGATCCCGGTGGGATCGCGCGGGGTGCTCGGCCGGGGGGAGGTCGAGCAGGTTCGGACGGGTCAGCCGACCTTCAGCAGGTGGCTGCCAGGCATCACGCAGGGCGCGCAGTCGCAGCGCTCGTCGCAGGCGAGGAACGTGTGGAGGCCGTGACCGCAGCGAGGGCACGGCAGGTCGTGCGAGAGGTGCTGCTCGTTGTCGTTGACCGAGTCCCACATTGGACGTTCACTTCCTCGACGTATCCGGTGTCACATTCATGGTCGCTGTCCTCCGAGGTGGGTGCTCGCAGAACCGCCGCAAATGGTCCGAGAGGACCATGACAAGGGGCCGAAAGTCACCAGTGGTCACGCTCGTCCGCGTCAGGAGCAGCGACGGACGGCCCTCTGCTGCCGTGACTGGTGCGTGTGCGGACGAGGGGAGCGCTGGGTAGCACCGTCCTCGGTGAGGTCGGCCGACCTTCGAGCGGGCCCCAGGATGACGGCGTACGACGTGACTCAGGCTAAGCGGCCAGCGTGCGGATGGCTCGACGGGTGGCGAACCACAGGCACAGCGCCGACATCGACAGCCCGAAGACCAGGGTCGCGGTGAGGAGGTCGGTGACGCGGACGACCCAGCCCAGCGCCGGCACGGACAGCGGCATCAGGATCATGTCGCCCAGGCTCGTGACCGACGAGACGCGGCCGAGGTGGGCGGGGTCGATGGCGCGGATGAACGCCGCGCTGAGCCAGACCGAGGCGCAGCCAGCGGTGAACCCGAGCACCGCCATCGAGACCACGAGGGTCGGTCGCCAGCCCAGCCCGACCCCGGCGATCGCCAGCCCCTGCACGATCAGGACCCGGAAGCCAGCCGCGGCGCCGTACGTCGGCTGCCAACGGATCGCGACGACGCTGCCGATGATCGCGCCGGCCGCCAGGCTGGCGTCGGCGATGCCCAGCCAGTGTGCGCCCCAGTCCGAGCCGTTGACGCGCAGCGCGACACCCAGGCCGGTCACGGGGGTCACGAAGACGTTGAGGGCGGTAAGGCCGACCACGAAGAGCTTCGCGGTCTCGTGCGACCCGAGGTAGCGCATGCCGTCGGTGAAGGAGTCGCGCCACCGCTCGTGCGCAGTGCGCGGGAGGCGGTAGCGGGGGCGTACGACGAGCGCTAGCACCAGGGCGATCACCAGGAACGTGGCTGCGTCGAGCACCATCACCGTGGTGAGGCCTCCCCACGCGACCAGGATGCCGCCGGCGGGTGCGCCCAGGAGCCGCATGGTGCGGCTGCTGATCTGGTTCCAGCCCTGCACGGTGCCGAGGTCCTGGCCGGCGACCAGCTGCCTCACCAGCGCCATGCCGGCAGGCAGGGTCAGCCCGCTCGCGACCCCGAAGGCCACGGCCATGGCGAGCAGGATCGGCGCGCCGCGCACGCCCGAGGCCCAGCCGGCCGCACCGAGCAGCAGCACCGCGGCCTGGGCGACCTGGCCGGCGATCAGCAGCCGCCGTGGGTCGTAGCGGTCGGCGAGCACGCCGCCGAGCAGCACGAGGAGTGCCTGGGGCAGCATCTCGGCGCCGAGGACCACGCCGGCGAGCACGGGCGAGAGCGTGTGGGCGGCGGTCCAGGCCAGCGCCACGTTCCAGGCGTAGTCGCCGAACCACGAGAGACCGACGGCCACCAGCCAGGCGAGGACCATGGGGTCGCGCCGGACCGGCGGGGGAGCGGCTCCGATCAGCTCCGGGTCGGAGGTGACGGTCACGGCCGGACAGCCGCACTCGGAAAGGCACGCGCGATCGCCCGCACGGGGCGTCGTTCGGCCTTGGGACGCTCGGCCCGGTCGGCCGCGCACGCCGCCGCCCACTGCGTGACCAGCTGGGTCAGCCGGTCACCGAGGTCGTCGAGCTGCTCGACGGTCGCATAGGTCAAGGTGTCGACCGACTCCGCCGCCAGCCGCCAGGTGCGCTCGTCGGCCGCCTGGTGCTGGAGCCAGGCGCGCACCGCGCGGACCTGGTGGCGGAAGTTCTCGACCTCCGCGGTCTCGGCGACCCGGCGGCCGAGGGAACCCTCCTCGAAGTCGTCCACGCTCCAGCTGAGCGGTCGGTCGCAGAGGCGCCACCAGCTCTCGCGGGTGTCGCGGGCGAGGTCGGGGGCCGGCTCGACCAGCCCCTGCCGGTGCATCGCCTTGAGGTGGTGGCTGACCGAGCCGACCGCCAGCTCGGTGCGAGCGGCCAGCTGGCCGACGTTGGCCGGGCCCTCGAGGGCGAGCAGCTCGCTGAGCCAGCGCCGGATCGGGTGGTGGTAGGCCACCAGCAGGTCGGCGAGCTCGGAGCTCGCGTCCGGTGCCGGTTCGGGGACGGAGTCGAGGTGACGCTCGGCGGCAGTACGACGGGGCATGGAGCCAGCCTCGCGTGCCGGTCACCCGTCGTACAAGATGCCTTGTATAAGTCCTGAGGCGCTACGTGGGCTCAGGTCGAGTGCTTGGTGCTGCCGGTCCCACCACCCCGATGCGGGGACGGGCTTGGACCCGCCGTTTGGTCCCAAACCGCAGGTTCCGGGGCCGAAAACTTGCGGTTTGGGACCAAACGGCGACCTCAGGGAGCCTCGGGGGAAGGTCCGGTGAGGCCGGTCGGGCGGCTAGGGGAGCGGTACGCCGTGGAGCACGGAGGGGCCGAGGGTCGGGTCGAGCTCGGTGGCTTGGGAGACCCCGGCCGGGGCGATCACGTCGAGCGCCTTCGGCACGGCGTTCGGGTCGACCGCGCAGATCGGCGACGAGTCGCCGGCTGCGCAGACGCCGAACTGGAACGGCTGCGGGGTCGGGGCGAAGGTGCGGGCCGAGCCGTCGGAGAAGCCGTCCTGCCCGGTCAGCACGACGTTGAACGACCAGCCGGGTCCGGGGGTGCCGAGCTGGGCGGCCGGCAGGGCGATCGTGATCGTCTTGGCCGCCGGTGAGGCGACCACACCGCTCACGGTGCCGACCGGGTTCCCATCGGCGTCCTGCCACACCGGCCCGGCGAAGCCCTGCACCTCGAGGCGCTGGCTCCACGCGTCGCCCGCTGCGATCGAGTAGTTCCGGCTGGCGAACGCCGCATCGGTGCTCGTCGAGGTCGCGTCGGGCCGGTGGACGTAGACGTCGAGCAGCTGGGCACCGTTCGGGCTGCCGAACGTGTCGACGAGGTTCTGCAGCGTCGTCCGCAGGTACACGGTGTCACCGAGCTGGAGCACCTGGAACCTGGTGATGTCGAACGACCCCGGCTTGAAGTCGCCGGACGTCGGGTACTGGTAGGTGCCCGGACCGTTGTCGTCCCCGACCGGATCGGTGACGTCGAGCAGCGTCGTCCCGCCCACGAGGTCACCGATCACGCTGATCCGCGCGACGCCCGTGGCGCCGGCGGCCGTGGTGGCAGCGGCGGTGATCGCGTCGGAGCCGAAGAGCGCGCCGACCTGGGCCGACCACGCGCCGTCAGCGCCCGCCGTCACGGTCGCGAGGTCGGAGCCGGGGGTGTCGTTGCCGACCAGGCTCACGTCGACCGTCGCGCCGGGGCTGGCGGTCCCGGTCACGGTGGTCTGCCCGGCCACGGTCTGCTCGTTCGTGGGCGAGGAGATCGTGACGTCCGCCTTCGCGGGCGGTGCCTGGTCGACGTACCGACGCGTGGTGAGGTCGGGGCGGTCGACGATCCGGCCGGTGGACAGGTTGACCAGCAGCCGCAGCTCCTGGGCCTGCGCCCACGTCAGCGGTGCGGCCGAACCGGCGGGATGGCCGTCGCGGTAGCCGATCGAGGCGACGGTCGGGTCGGTCCCGAACGGCGAGGCGGCGAGGTCGGGGTCCTCCCAGGCCTGCTCCGGCACCAGCCCGACCCCGGAGGCGGAGCCCAGGAGGAAGCCGAGCTGGGTGCGGGCCAGGGCGGTGTCGCCGGTGGCCAGGGCCGACTCGGCGCGCTCGCCCGACAGCACCGGCCAGAGGTGGCCGGACCCCGTGTTCGTCGTCGGCCAGGGCTGCCCGTCGCGCGGACAGTCGGTGGGGTCGGGGGTGTAGCAGTCGCCGTACCCGTCCTCGCTCCCGGGCGACGAGGTGCCATAGCGGTAGTAGCCGGTGCCCGTCGGCGTCGACGTGCCGAGCTGCTGGTCGAGCACCTTCAGCGAGTTCTGCACGTCGGCATCGGTGGCCGGCAGCTCGCCGAGGCGGACCAGCTCCTGGAAACCCCCGTCGACGACCGCGCGCTGGTCGGCGTTGACGCTGCCGTTGCCCAGTCCGTAGATGAACTCCGAGCTCGGGTCGCCGTTCTTCGAGAGCCGGATGAAGTACGGCGAGGAGCTGTAGGGACCGTTCGTGGTGACGGTGAATCCCTTCACGGTGCGCTGGAAGTCGTCGGCCACGGCCTGGTAGAGCCGCGCGTGCGCCTCGTCGCCCTGCACGTGGGCGATGTGAGAGGCGGCGGTGAGCCCGGCGATCTCGGCCGCGATCGTCGAGGGCGAGTAGCCGCCCTGCTCCTCCCATCGCTCGTTGCCGAACGACGGGCCGTGCGCGACGAGGTAGTCGGCCGCCGGCTTGACGTGGTCGGTGTAGAGGTCGGCATCGCCGGAGAGCCCGGTCAGGTAGGCCATCAGGATCGGGTACGCCGTCTCGTCGAGCTGGATGCCCCCGGTGTCGGGCGCCGTCTGGCCGTTGAGCAGCGAGTTGCGAGGCATGTTGCCCGCGGCCTGCTGCTGCCGGTCGAAGAGGAAGCGCGTCGCGTCGCGGGCGGTCGCCACGTCGCCCACCGACAGCAAGCCGGTGACCGCCTCGTAGAGGTCGCGCGAGAACACCTCGCGGTAGGACCCGAAGTAGACGGGCTTGCCACCCGACAGGTCGCCGGCGCTGACGGCCTGGCCCCAGGGGCTGGCGAGGCTCGCGGCGATGGCGCCGGGGAACTGCTTGTCCACGCTCGCCTTCAACACGTTGGCGCTGAGCCAGTACGCCCGGGTCTGCGCGTTGCTGAGCCCGTGCGGCTGCCGCAGGCGCGCGTCGTAGGCACGCCAGGTGAGCCCGTAGAGGAACTCGGTGACCCCGAACGGCTGTCGGGCCGACGCACCGGCTGCGCCGACCGCGGCGTCCTGGGTGCGACCGAAGCCGAGGGCGAGGGTGAACGAGCGGTCGTGGCCGCGCGGCCTGACCTCCTCGGTGGTGACGACGTGGCCGTTCGGCGCGCTCGGGTACGACGTGAGCCGGTGAGAGGCGTCGAGGCTCGTGAGGCCGTCGGAGGCGGAGTCGGCATACCCGACCGATGCCTTGCCCTGATGGTCGGCGGTCAGGGCCATGAAGGTCGGCACGGCGTAGTCGCGGTTGGCAGCCTGGCTGACCGTGTTCGTGTCGGAGACGACGGGCACGCCGGAGCGGGTGACCACGCCCGTGTCGGCACCACCGTTGGCAGGGCCGCCACCGCCGTTGCCGTTGACGATGGAGTCGAGCCGCGCGTACACCTTCAGACCGCTGGCGTGCCGTCCCGACAGCGACGTGTGCATGACGACGCTGTCGCGGCGGGGGTCGGTCACGTAGCGGGTGGTGAGGGTGTAGCCGTGGGCCGCGCTGGTCGCTGTGACCGTGCACTCCATGCCGGAGCGGTCGCTGGCGACGGTGTAGGTGAGGTCGCGGGTCTGGAGGTCGGTGAAGCTGTGGCCGTCGGTGACGACGTACTGCAGGGAGTGGACGTTGGTGTTGTCGATGGTCGGCTCGTAGACGTCGGACAGCACACCGTCGGCGACGGTGAACCACACCTTCGAGGAGTCGTTGCGTGCCGTGCCGACGCAGTCCTTGCGGGCCAGGTCGAAGCGGCTCAGCGCACCCGGCGCACCGGGTGCGACGCCGGAGGGTGGTGCGGCGCTCGTGACGGCCGGAATGGCCACCACCAGGGCCAGGACGACCCCCGCGCCTCCAGCGATCGCGCCTGCGCGGCGTGTGCGACGTCCAGTCATCCGAGCCTCCCGAGCCGTGTGAATCCCGCACGTGATCGTGTCGCGCCGGCGAGGCACCGTCAACGGGCCATTTGCGTGGGGCCCGGTCAAACGCCGGCGAGGTCTCCCAGCCACCAGCCGAGCGCCGCCGCGGCGAGTCCGACCACCAGGCTCGCGACGACGTTGACGGTCGCGGTGGTCGCTTCGCCCTCTTCGGCGAGGCGCACCGTCTCGTACCCGAAGGTGGAGAACGTCGTCAGCGCGCCGCAGAAACCGGTGCCGACCAGGGTCTCGACCCAGTCCGTCGCGCCGGCAGCGACGACGCCGAGCACGAACGAGCCGCTCACGTTGACCACCCACGTGCCCCACGGGAAGGCGGCGCGGTGCAGCCGTTGGACGGCGACGTCGGTGAGGTAGCGGGTCGGCGCGCCGACGGCGCCGCCGAGGAGCACCAGCACGAGCGTCACCGCAGGAGCCGTTCGGTGGCGCGCAGACCGACGACGACCGCCAGCAGGCCGAGCACCAAGGTCCCGAGGAGATACGCCGCGGCGAGGGTCGGTCGCCCGGCGGCCAGCAGCGCACGCGTGTCCACGGCGTACGTCGAGAACGTGGTGAACCCACCCAGCACACCGGTGCCGAAGAACGGGCGCACCAGCCGGCTCGACGGTAAGCGCTCGACGACGATGACCATCAGCACGCCGATCGTCAGGCACCCCGCGACGTTGGCGACCAGCGTGCTCCACGGGAACGCGCCCAGGGAGTGGGGGAGCGCCTGCGCGAGGCCGTAGCGGGCGGCGGCGCCGAGGGCACCGCCGAGGGCGATCACCAGCAGGATGTCGCGTCGGTCGCGGACCAGACGCCGAGCCCGGCCAGGAACGGTTGCGACGTCGTCCGACGTGACGTCGGGGTCGACCGGGAAACCCCGGTGAGGGTCGTGCGCGCTCATGAGGGCTCTCCTAGCCGTCGCAGGCTAACGCAGCGGTGTGGTAGGCCAGAGGGTGACAACGCCGGGACGAGATCTGAGGAGAGGAGTCGACGATGACGACCGACATCGCCGAGGACCGGGCTCCCGCGCGGCCGCCCGTGGTCAGCGCCGAGGAATGGCAGCAGGAGCGCGACGACCTGATGGTCGCCGAGAAGGAGGCGACCCGGGCGCTCGACCGCCTGGCCGCCCGCCGACGTCGGCTGCCGATGGTGCGGTTCGACGCGTCGTACGCGTTCGAGGGAAGTGACGGCACCAGGTCGCTGCTCGACCTCTTCGAGGGGCGGCACCAGCTGGCGGTCTACCAGTTCATGGACGTCGGGCCCGACGCGTTCTGCCCCGGCTGCACCTGGCTGACCAAGAACGTCACCGCGCTGGCCGACCTGGCCGCGAACGGCGTCAGCTGGGCGACGGTCTCGCAGATGCCGCTGGCTCAGATGCAGGGGTACTGGGCCGAGCAGGGCTGGGACGTGCCGTTCTACTCCTCGCGCGGTACGACGTTCGCGGCCGACTGCGGCGTGGACGGCGGGTTCATGCTCAGCATGTTCCTCCGCGACGGGGACGAGGTGTACCGCACCTGGAACACCACCTCCCGCGGCGTGGACCGCCTCCTGTTCGTCAACAACCTGCTCGACCTCGCGCCGTACGGGCGGCAGGAGGACTGGGAGGACTCACCCGACGGCTGGCCACAGCAACCGACCTACGGGTAGATCCGACCGCGGTCACGGCTGCCAGCCCGGGGTGGGGTCCTCACCGGTGCGACCGTCGACGGCCTCACGGATCAGGTCCGCGTGCCCGGTGTGCCGGCCGTACTCCTCCACCATGTCGAGCAGGAGCCGGCGCAGGTTGGCGTGGTGGCCGTCGCCGTCCGCGGCGGCGATCTCCTGGTCGAGACCGCCACGGGCCAGGGCCGCGGCGACACGCTCCCGTGCGCGCGCGACCGCACCGTCGTACAGGGCATAGAGGGTCTCGGGGGAGTCGTCCGCCGCGGAGGAGAACTCCCAGTCGTCGTCGGCGTCCCAGCCGTTCTCACGCCAGGTCGGGTCCATGTCCGCGCCGGAGAGCTTGACCGTGGTGGCGTAGTCCTCGGCCGTGGCGAGGTGCTTGAGGAGGCTGCCGAGGGTGAGCGACGAGGCACCGACGCTGACGCCGAGGCCGGTCGCGTCGAGGTCTCCGGCCTTCCAGCGGAAGGTCCAGCGCTGCCGGTCGAGCGCACCGAGCAGGGCCTCGGTCTCGGAGCCGGCGAGCGGCGGCTCCCAGGGCGTGGCGGTCATGCCGGCTGCCCCTCGCCCACGAGCCCGTCGATCGACTCCCGGATCAGGTCGGCGTGGCCGGTGTGGCGTGCGTACTCCTCGATCAGGTCGACCATGAGACGGCGCAGGCTCGGTTGGCCGGACGACCAGGCCGTCACCGACGGCGCGTCGGGGCCGCTCTCTTCGTACGCCGCCGCGACGTTGCTCCGCGACCGCGCCACGCACGACTCCCACAGCGCCGTCAGCACCGCGGGGCTGTCGTCGGCAGCGGTGCGCCACTCCCAGTCTGGGTCGGCATCGAAGTCGACGACGTCGAACGGCGGCGAGAGCGAGGGCGCCCCGGTGAGCTGACGGGTGAAGTACTCGTCCTCCACCAGGGCGAGGTGCTTGAGCAGGCCGCCGAGGGTCATCGTGCTCGCGCCCACCGTGCGGCGCATCTCCTCGGCGCCGAGGCCCGTGCACTTCCAGGCGAAGGTGCGCCGGTTGCGCTCGAGCGCGCCGACCAGGGTCTCGATCTCGGGACCGTTCGCCGGGGGACCGGCCAGGATCTGGGTGGCTGTCGTGTCGTCGATCGTCATGCTGCCAGGCTAGAACCCCATCCGGACGGTTCGCGTCCGCTACCCGTGCCACACTCCTCGGGTGGATGTCACCAGCCCGACCGCACGGGCGCTGCTGGTGCTCGAGATGGTGCAGAACCAGCCTGGCATCGGTGCCGCCCAGCTCGCGGAACGGCTCGGGCTGTCCGACCGCGCCGTACGTCGGCATGTCTCGGTGCTGCGCGAGGCCGGGATCCCGGTGGAGTCGACGCGGGGACGGTACGGCGGGTACCGGGTCGGCCGCGGTCTGCGGGTGCCTCCGTTGATGTTCACGTCCACCGAGGCGCTGGCCCTCGTGATGGCCGTCCTCGAGGGCCACGACGCCGCCGACCCGGAGGACCCCGTGGGAAGTGCGTTGGGCAAGATCGTCCGAGTGCTGCCGGAGCCGCTCGCCGGGCCGGTCGACGCGATCCGGAGGGTGACCGCGCGCGGCTGGGACGTCGGCGTACCCGACGTCGAGACGACCGCCGCTCTGGTGCAGGCGAGTGCAGCGCGGCGGCGGGTCAGGCTGCGCTACCGCTTCGGGCGGGGCGAGGAGCACGAGATGGACGTCGACCCGTGGGCGGTCGTGGTGCGGCACCGGCGCTGGTACCTCCTCGGCTGGTCGCACACCAGGGACGCCCGGCGCGTGCTGCGGGTCGACCGGGTGGCCCGCGTGGTGACGCTCGGCGAGTCGTTCACGCCGCCGGCCGACCTCGACCCGGTCGCGACGCTGGAGGAACAGCTGTCACAGGGTTGGCGGTACGCGGTGGAGGTCGAGATCGAGGCGCCGCTCTCGGACGTCGAGCACTGGCTGCCGCGGTCGTTCGGTCGCCTCGAGGCGCTGGACGAACGCCGTACCCGACTGGTGGCGACCACCGACGAGCCCGAGTGGTACGCCGCCGAGCTGGCCGGACTGCCCTTCGACTTCCGTCTCGTCGGCTCCGCGGAGGTCAGAGCGGCGATGGTCGTGGTGGCACGACGTCTCAGCGCCGCCGCCGGGTCGCCTGACCGAGGGTGAACAGCGCCGAGCCCCTCTTGGACCCCTCTTCTGAGCGTGATCGGTTCGCCGATAACTGACATTATGTCAAGTGATGCGGGGATGACCACTCCTCGACCGCCCCGGGGTCCGTGGCTCTCTTGTGCGCCGTTTGGTCCCAAACCACAGATTTCTGCCCTTGGAACATGCGGTTTGGGACCAAACGGCAACATCAGGCTCACCACCGGCTTGCGACACGCCGGGTTTGCATCGACGGTGGATGCCGGGAATGGTGGACGGCTCCTGCCAGCAGTCGACGAAGGAGGAGCAGTGCTCACTCTCACGGAGAACGCCAGCACGATCGTCAAGGACATCGCCGCCCAGCAGGGCGGCCCGGACAGCGCCGGGCTGCGCATCAGCAGCCAGGATCCCACCCAGGGGCTGATGGTGACCGCGGCCGAGCAGCCGGTGCCCGGCGACACCACCGTCACCGCCGACGGCGCCTTCATCTACCTCGACGAGCCGGCCTCGCAGCAGCTCGACGACCAGGTGCTCGACGCGTCGGTCGACGACGCCGGGCGGGTGCAGTTCGCGCTCGCGCCCCAGGCCTGACCGAGGCACGCCGTACGACGGACGACCCCGGCGCCCCATCTGGTGCCGGGGTCGTCGCGCGTCCGCCGCAGCCACTGCCGCGGTGCTGTTGCCACTGGGTGCGTGCCGTGCAGGATCTTCGGCGGTGGTAACCCCGCGTTACACCGGCGACCACGCCCGATCAGCTCAGACCGATGAAGTCCTTGCCCCGGGCGAGCAGCTCGTAGCGCAGGGCCATCCAGATCAGCAACGCCGCTCCGACCAGGCCCAGCACGGTGATCACCGTGGTGTGCACCGGCTTCTCCTTGGCGGTGTCCCAGGCGTCGGAGCCCTTGGCCTTGATCGGCCGCAGCCAGTGGCGTGCGAACTCGAACTCCAGCGACCAGAGCCACACCCCCAGCAGGATCGGTGGGATCGTCAGCGGCCCGGGCAGCACGATGAGGGCGAGCCCGAGCAGGATCAGCAGCAGCCCGGCGACGAAGATGACGACACGTCGTACGGTCCGGGGCATCGCCGGTCAGCCTGCGTCGAGGTCGACGGAGTCGTCAGCCGAGGGCGGCGACGGCGGCGTCGTAGTCGGGCTCCTGCCCGATCGACGGCACGAGCTCGCCGTGGAGCACCTTCCCGTCGGTGTCGTAGACGACGACGGCGCGCGCCAGCAGTCCACGCCACATGCCGTCGGAGATCGTCACGCCGTAGTCGGTGCCGAAGCTGCTCCGGAACGCCGAGCCGACGGTGACGTTCTCGATCCCCTCGGCACCGCAGAACTGTGCCAGCGCGAACGGCAGGTCGACCGAGACGCACACGACCGTGGTGTTCTCGAGACCGGCCGCGATCTGGTTGAAGCGGCGCACCGACGCCGCGCAGACGCCCGTGGCGATGCTCGGGAAGATGTTGAGCACGACGCGCGAACCGGTGAACGAGTCGGAGCCGAAGTCCGAGACGTCGGCGCCCGCGAGCGTGTACGCCGGAGCCGGGCTGCCCTGCGCGGGCAGGTCGCCGACGGTGTGGACGGTGTTCTCGCCGAGGAGTGTGGTGGCCATGGCCATTGTCTAGCAGGTCGCCGCACGGGTGGCGTCAGGCGGCCTCGACTCGCCCCGGTCACCACCTGCCTCCTACGATCGACGCCGTGCTGACCCGAATCGCCGCCGTCGCGGCCGCTCTCGTGCTCGTCCCGACCCTGGCCGCCTGCGGCGGCAACTCCTCGAGCAGCGCCACGGCCGCCGATCCCGCTGCGTCGAGCACGCCGACCGACACCGGAAGCCCCAGCACGGGCGCCGCCCCGTGCGACTACCCCACCGACACCACGGGCGCGGTCGCGCGCAAGGTCGACACTCCCCCGGCGACGCCCACCGTCAGTGGCCAGGTGGACGCCACGATCGCCACCTCGATCGGCGACCTGAAGGCGACGCTCGACGCCGACAAGGCGCCCTGCACCGTGAACTCCTTCGTGTCGCTGGCCAAGCAGGGCTACTTCGACAAGACGCCGTGCCACCGGCTCACCACGGCGTCGACCGGCATCTACGTCCTCCAGTGCGGCGACCCCACGGGCCTCGGCACCGGCGGTCCCGGCTACAGCATCCCCGACGAGTTCTCCCCGAGCGACACCTACGGCCCGGGCACGCTGGCCATGGCCAACACCGCTCAGCCGAACAGCGGAGGCTCGCAGTTCTTCATCGTCTACCAGGACACCCCGCTCCCCCCGAAGTACACGGTGTTCGGCCACATCGACGCCGCCAGTCTGAAGGCCGTCCAGCAAGTGGCCGCGAAGGGCACCGACAACGCCTACGGCCAGGGTGACGGTCACCCGAAGACCCCGGTCACGATCTCCCAGGTCACGACCGGCTGAGGCTCAGCCCTCGGCGTACTCGATCGCCGTACCGAGCTGGAGGGTGCGACCGACCGTGCACAGGCGGTCGCCGGTCTGACGGATCGCCCGCGGCAGCACCTCGCGGGCGCGGTCGCCACCCTCGCCCTCCGGGAAGCGGATCGACACCGTGACGCTGAGGTCGACGAGGTGGGAGCCGCTGTCGTCACGCACCTTGTGGCCTTCGACGTGGAGGTCGAAAGCGTCCGGCTGCGCGCGCTTGCCGGTGATCAGCCCGACGTCGATCGCGGTGCAGCCGGCCAGCGCGGCGAGCAAGAGCTCGACCGGGGTGAAGTCGGGGTCGTCGCCCGATCCGATCGGGAGCACTCCCCCACGCACGTTGACCGCCTTGTAGCGACCCTCGCCGATCTGGGTCAGGTCCATCTGTCGCAGCGTGTCGTCGCTCATGCTGACAAGGTAGTGGCCCCGGTCCGAGGACCGGGGCCACTCCCCTGCCGAGCCGGTCGTGGGGACGCGGACGTCAGCGCTGCGCCGAACGGCGCGAGGCGCGCGCCTGGCGGCGCAGGGTCTTGACGACGCGGAGCTGGCGCAGGTCCCGATCCGAGCGCACGCGAGCCTCCACGAGTCCGCCCATCAGGTACAGCTGCGTGTTCATGGCAAGCATCCTTCCGGCCCTCGGGCCAGGTCGTGAGTGTAAGAGACATCATCGCCTATGCGACTCTTACATGGTACGGCGTCGGGCGCGTCGTCCTGGCACCGACGAGGCCGTTCCGGACGTGATCTCGCGCACCCCTGACGGACCTCTGTTCGCGGGGGCAGGCTCAGGCGTCGAGACAGCTCGGCGGGAGGTCGAACCAGCGCAGGTGCTCGAAGTCCGCACTGACCTTGCCGGGGTGCGCCGAGAGGTCGGGACGAGGTGCCGACTCGAGGATCTCGGCACCGTCGCGGAGCTGCTCGGCGAGCAGGTCCTCTCCCCCGGTCTGCCGCTCGTCCGGCATCCGCGCGCGGCCGCCGTCGTAGGAGATCGAGTGCAGGCTGATCGGCGGCTCGACGACGCCGCCCCGGTGGTGCCAGCGGCCGGTCACGGTGTCGAACCGGTAGTCCTCGAGGAGCCGCCAGCCGTCGCGTGCCACCAGCCGCACGGCCTCCACGATGTAGTCGGCGACGGTGTCGGAGACGAAGTAGTTGAAGTTCACCCGCACCCAGCCGGGCTTGATCCCCTCGCAGCCGCTGGTGATCTCGCGCTCGAACTCGTGGGACCGCTCGAGGTCGATGCCGAGCAGTCGGTGCCCGTACGGGCCGGCGCAGGAGCAGCCACCGCGCGACTGGATGCCGAACAGGTCGTTGAGCAGCGACACGACGTAGTTGTGGTGGAGGTAGCGCCCCGACGGCGAGCGCACCACGAAGGAGACGATCGACAGGCGCTCGGCCTCGAGGTTGCCGAGCAGCTCGATCGCCGGCTCCTCGCGCCATGCGGCGACGGCACGCTCGAGGAGACGCTCCTCTGCACACCGGATGGTCTCGGTGCCGACGGCCTGCTTGAGCTGGAAGACCAGCCCCGCGCGCACCGCCTCGATGATCGCGGGTGTCCCGCCCTCCTCGCGCTCGGCGACGTCGTCGAGGTAGCGATGGTCGTCGGTGTTGACGTAGGCGACGGTGCCACCACCCGGCACGTCGGGCACCCGGTTGGTGAACAGCTCGCGCCTGGCCACGAGCACCCCGGGGGTCGAGGGTCCGCCGATGAACTTGTGGGGCGACAGGAAGAGCGCGTCCTTGTACGCCAGCGGCCGGCCGTCGGGGGCACCCATCTCGATCCGGACGTACGGCGCGGCCGCGGCGAAGTCCCAGAAGGACAGGGCGCCGTGACGGTGCAGCAGCTCGGAGATCCCGAAGGTGTCCGACACGATCCCGGTCACGTTCGAGGCGGCCGAGAACGATCCGATCCGCAGTGGTCGATCGGCGTACTTCTCGAGCTGCTCGGCCAGCTCACCCTGGTCGATGTGCCCGTCGGCGTCCTCGTGGATGGTGACGACGTCGGCGATCGTCTCGCGCCACGAGATCTCGTTGGAGTGGTGCTCGTAGGGGCCGAGGAACACCACCGGCCGCTCCGACGGCGGGATGTGGGCGGTCAGGTCATGACGGTCGTCGAGCACCGAGGGGATGCGGAGGCCGAGGACCCCGATCAGCTTGGCGATCGCCCCGGTGCAGCCCGAGCCCGCGAAGAGCACGACCGTGTCGGCGTCGCCGCCGACGGCCTCGCGGATGATCGCGCGGGCCTCCTCGCGCAGCCGGCTGGTCTGCAGCCCGGTGCCGCTCGACTCGGTGTGGGTGTTGGCGTAGCTCGGCAGCACCTGGTCGCGGATGAAGTCCTCGACGAAGCTCAGCGCCCTGCCCGACGCCGTGTAGTCGGCGTAGGTCACGCGGCGCGGACCGTACGGCGTGGTCATCACCTGGTCCTCGCCGATCACGGACTCGCGCACGAGGTCGATCAGAGGCGACGTCCCTTCCGGCATCCTCCCAGGGTAGGGCCCGGACTGCGCGAACCACCCGTCCGCACCGGCGACCGCGGGCTTCCGGGAGCGCTACGGGCTAGTCCGACCACGGGTGGGAATGGCCGATCGGATGGCTCAACCACCCGCGGGGGCCATGGCCGTTCCGGGGCCGCTACTCAATATTGGGGACCGTGAGCCGAGCCCTGACCCTGCCTGCCCTCGCCCTGACGACGGCAGCCGCCCTGACCACTGGACTCGCTGCATGGGGTTCCGGGGCACTCGCAGCAACATCCGACCCTCCCGCGCGCACCATGGCCCTCGGGTCGCCGGGCCACTGGAACAAGGTGTCCACGGGCACCGTCAGCACGGCGTCCGCGCCCAGCCTCGTGCGCACCTCGGACGGCGTGCTGCACGTCGTCTACAGCAAGTCGGTCCTCGACGGCCTCCGGATCGGGCACACCGAGATCAACGCCGCGGGAACGGTCGTCGCGCGCAACGACGTGCTGGGCAGCGGCTGGTACACGCTCGACCCATCGCCGGTCGCCGTGTCGCCCGACGGCACCGCCCTCGGCGTCCTCTTCGCCGGCGAGCAGACCCAGACCTCGGGGTACTGGTCCAACGGCCGCATCTACCACGCGACCAGCCCGTCGGGTGACGCCTGGGCTCTGCCGCAGGAGTCAGTGGGCAAGGACGGCAACGCCATCTCGAGCCAGGGGACCGCCGCCACGACGCTGGAGGACGGCACCCCGGTCGCCGGCTTCACCCTCAACGACATGCTCACCTGGCACGTCGGGACCGACTCGAAGCCCGACCAGCACTACCAGGTCACGCCGAACACCAACTGCTGCATGTTCGACACTGCGATGGCCCGGACGGGCTCGACAGTGATCGCCGGGTGGTACCAGAACGGCTGGAACGCCGACAGCAGCGGCACGTTCGTCAAGCAGATCTACCCCTCGGTCGGCGGCACGCTGAAGGCCCCCGGCTCCACCGCGGCACCGCGCACGGGCCGGGTCGCGATGGTCACCGGCGCCGGTGGGGCCGTCTTCGTGGCCTACTGCGCCGGGACGCCGAGCTCCGCCTGCGCCGGGGTGCGGGTGTGGAAGGTCGGCACCAACGCGGTGGCCTACGTGCCGCACAGCCAGGACGCGACGTCGCTCGCCCTGTCCGCCGCTCCGTCGGGGCGCCTCTGGGTCGCCTGGGCCGACGCAACCCACGCGCTGCACGCCGTACGCACCGACGCGTCCGGGCTGGTGATGGGCGTGGTGCAGAACCTCGGCAAGCCCAAGGGCGCTGCCACCACGTCGCTCGCCGTCGAGGGCAGCCTCACGCGCGCTGACGTCGTCATCAACAACGGCACCGGCGGCGTCTGGCACACACAGGCCATGCCCGGTCTGACGCCGAAGGCCTCGAAGAAGTCCTGGAGGCTGCACCACAAGCAGAAGGTCGTGTTCACCGTCCGCGATGCCGGAGCGCCGCTGAAGGGCGCCGTGGTCAGGGTCGGCTCACGACACTGCACCACCCGCGCGAAGGGCACGTGCGCGATCACGTTCCCGGCCACCTTCGCCAAGGGCAAGCACACGGTGCGCATCAAGAAGTCGAGCTACGGCATCGCCACCGTGGTCGTCCGGGTGCGCTGAACCCCGACCACGCACGACGGCCGTGACACGTCACATGGGGCGACGTGTCACGGCCGTCTGTGTGCGGCGTACGACGTGTGTCAGCTCACCCGGAACCTGAAGGACGTCTGTCCGGTCACGACCTTCGACCCCGGCTGGGTCAGGGCCTGGCCCTGGACCGGCTTGGTCCGACCACCGAAGGCGAAGAACTGCACCTGGGCCTGGTCGTTGCGGTGGGCGTTCTTGACCACCCGCTTGACCCCGCCGAGGGTGCCCGGGAAGTCACGCTCGAACGGGAAGCTCTCGACCTCGGAGGCGAAGACCCGGCCGCTCATGCCGGCCGCACGGGCCGGGATCGCGAGCTTGAACGACGGACCGTGGAGACCGCCGGCGTAGCGCAGGCGCAGCGTGGCGCTGGTCCCGGCCTTGACGAGCGCGGGCTTGCCCGCACCGACGGCGTGCCAGGTACCGCCACGACGCTGCTCGGCACCGACGATCTTGAAGACCGCGGTGTCGTCGACGACGTCGGAGTCGACCTGCACGGAGTCGACGCTCACCCCGTTGACGTTGGTCAGCAGGAAGACCAGGTCGGCGAGGTCGAAGCTCGCGGCCGAGGCGATGTCGAAGGTGTCGGTGTAGCGGTTGCCGCCCTTGAACGTGAACGGACCGGCGGCCGTGTGACCGTGGACGGTCCAGGTCTGGCTCTCCGAGCCGGGCTGGATGGCGTCGAGCTCGGTCTGGTGGTTGGCCGACATCTCGTAGAAGGTGACCGCGGCCGTGGCGTCGGGCAGCTGCACACCCGAGGAACCCGTCCGGGTGCGGGCCACTCCGCCGGTCGGGTGGTAGGTCACCGTCGAGGTGACCGGCGTCGATGCCGGCACCGGGCCGAGCGGGCCGGAGATCCCGGTCATCCGGTCCTGGTCGATGGTGCCGAGGAGGTCGCCGATGTTGGCCAGCTTGTACGGCGAGCCGAGCGAGTCGCCCTGGATGAAGAGGGCGTCCGCACCGGCCATGCCGTAGGTGCTGTTGCCGACGAACTCCATCGGGTGGCCGAAGCCGACCACGCGGCCGGCACAGACCGAGGTGATCGTGCCCACCCCGCCGAAGACGATGTCACCGGTGGACTCGGTCGCGACCAGGTTGCCACCGGCGATCATGTCGGCGGCCGTGGGGCTGTTCTGCGCGGACACGTGCCCGGCGGCGGTGATGTCGGAGCTGAGGTAGGCGCGACCCGTGGCACGCGCGAGGGCGCGCGGGCTGAGGCCGGAGAGCACCGTGGGCGTCTTCAGCTCGCGGAAGCCGGCCGAGGCCTGGGCCTGGGTGACGCCGCTCCGGGCGGCGATCGCGCGGGCGGCAGCCGCCGGGACCTTGACGCGCAGCGGAGCCGGGTCGTGACCGGCGTACGTCTGCATGTCCTCCCACGGGGTGATGCCGGCGATCGGCGTGGCGCCGAAGGAGAGGGTGTAGGCGACGGCCCCGATCAGGCTGCCGTCGGCGGCGTACACCGGGGAGCCGGACATGCCTTCCCAGATCCCACCCACGGCGGTGATCTCGGACGAGGTGAGCTTCATCATCACCATGTCGACGCCGGGCTCGATGCCGTCGTCGAGGACGCCGAGGACGCTGCCGGTGAACGCCGACGGCGTGGTGCCGCTGGTGACGGTCAAGCCGTGGACCGGGTCACCGGCGAGCAGGCTCGCGACCGGGGTCGCGGTGTCGCAGGAGCCGGTCGCGGCCACGGACGGCGAGGCGACGGCGGCCAGCCCGGTGAGGCAGAGCCCGGCTGTGGCCGCGGCCGTGGCCAGGATGGTGACCCGAGATGTTGGTTTCTTCATGGAAGTCCCTCCGTTGAGCGCGTGCCCCCGTGGCCGGCGCTGTTGCTCCAACAGACGCGCGCGGAAGGCGTTTGGTTGCATGGCTACCCGAGCGGATGCGCGCGGGGTGCTTAGTGTGGAGCCATGAGCGACCTGGCGAGGCGGATTGGACCCGTGTCGCGGGTTCGTGTCGCGGAGCACGATGCCGCCCGGGCCCAGGACCGCGAGGACGTCGTCGCGGCCGAGGAGCCCCTGGAGATCCGGCTGGCCTGGCCCGGTGCGCGGGCGCAGCGGGCCTGGGTGACGATGCGGACGCCGGGCCACGACTTCGAGCTCGCTGCGGGGTGGGTGGTGCACGAGGGGCTCGTCTCCACTGCGGGGCTGAGCGAGGTGGCGTACTGCACCGACGTCGACCTCGATGCCGACCAGGAGTTCAACGTGGTCACGGTGACCGCCTCGGCACCCGTGGACCTCGCGCACCGGCACGCCGGTCTGTCGAGCGGGTCGTCGGCATGCGGCGTGTGTGGCAAGGACAGCATCGAGGCCGTGCTCACGACGGTGCGCGGTCCGCGGTGGGAGGGCCCGGCGCCGCGGCCGGACGTCGTACGACGGTTGCCCGGGCTGCTGCGCGAGGGACAGGTCGTCTTCGGCCGCACCGGCGGGGTGCACGCGGCCGGGTTGTTCTCAGCCGACGGTGACGGGTACGTCGTACGCGAGGACGTGGGGCGGCACAACGCGGTCGACAAGGTGACCGGGGCCCGGGTGCTCGCGGGCGAGTCCCCCGCCGCGTCGTACCTCGTGGTGAGCGGGCGGGCCGGCTTCGAGCTGGTGCAGAAGGCGGTCGCGAGCGGGGTCGGGAGCCTGGTGGCGGTCGGGGCGCCCACGTCGCTCGCCGTACACCTGGCCCGTGAGGCCGGGCTCGGGCTGTTCGGGTTCACCCGGGACGAGCGCACCGTCCGCTACGCCTGAGCTTCGCCGAGTCGGCTCGTGACGACTCCGCGTCACGTGGGCGCTGGTGTGCGCCGACTCGGCGGATTTTCGACGGCTCTACGCGCCGACTGGGCGTGGGGTCGCCGCCGTGTCGGTGCTCGTCCTTAGGTTCGTCTCGTGCGGATCCTCCACACCTCCGACTGGCACCTGGGTCGCTCGTTCCACCGCGTGGGCATGCTCGACCACCAGGCGACCTTCGTCGACCACCTGCTCGAGGTGATCGAGGCCGAGCGGGTGGATCTCGTGGTGGTCGCGGGTGACGTCTACGACCGCGCTCTCCCCCATGTGGACGCCGTACGCCTGGCCGACGAGACGTTCGCGCGCCTCGCCGCCTCGCGGGCGCAGGTGGTGCTCACCTCCGGCAACCACGACTCGGCCCAACGGCTGGGCTTCGGCTCGCGGCTCATCGACTCCGCCGGTGTCTTTCTGCGTACCGACGCCTCCGGGGTCGGCACGCCGGTGCTGCTCGACGACGAGCACGGGCCGGTGGCGGTGCACGCGCTCCCCTACCTCGATCCCCAGGCCCTCCATGAGCCGTGGCACCTGGCCGCGCGCAGCCACGAGGCAGCCGTGGCCGAGGCGATGCGCCGGGTCCGCGCCGACCTGGCCGCACGGCCGATGCGTTCGGTCGTGCTGGCGCACGCGTTCGTGGCCGGCGGCGTGCCGAGCGAGTCCGAGCGAGACATCAGCGTCGGCGGGGTCTCGGTGGTCGCCTCGTCGCTGTTCGACGACATCTCCTACACCGCCCTCGGGCACCTGCACGGCCGGGCCGTGCTGGGCCCGGCGTTGCGCTACAGCGGGTCTCCACTGGCCTACTCGTTCTCCGAGACCGACCACGTCAAGGGCTGTTGGCTGGTCGACCTCGGGCGCGATGGCGTCGAGGCCGCGGAGTTCGTGGAGGCCCCGGTGCCGCGGCGTCTGGCCCGGTTGACCGGTGACCTCGAGACGTTGCTGACCGATCGCTCGTTGGCCGATGTCGAGGACCGTTGGCTGCAGGTGACCCTCACCGACACCACCCGGCCGGCCCACCCGATGGAGCGCCTCCGGGCACGCTTCCCCCAGGCACTCGTCCTCGCGTTCGCCCCCACCGACGCCTCCAGCCCCTCCCTGCCGACGGCCGCACCCCAGGGCCGACGTGATCACGAGGTCGCGCTCGACTTCGTCGCCGACCTGCGCGGGGCTCCCGCCACCGACGCCGAGTCCGCGCTGCTGCTCGAGGCCTGCGACGCGTGCGCCGACGACCCCGACGTCGACACCCTGCTGTCCGGGGTGCGCTGATGCGGCTCCACCGCCTCTCCGTCACGGCGTTCGGTCCGTTCGTCGAGACCGCCGAGGTCGACTTCGACGCGCTGTCGGACGCGGGGCTGTTCCTGCTCTCGGGAGCGACCGGCGCGGGCAAGTCGAGCGTGCTCGACGCCGTCTGCTTCGCGCTCTACGGCGCCATCCCCGGCGACCGCAACCACGCGGGCCGGTTGCGCTCCGACCAGGCGCCTCCCGGACTCGCTCCGTGTGTGGAGCTCGAGGTCACGCTCTCCGGGCGACGCTTCCGCCTCGTCCGCTCCCCCGCGTGGGAGCGTCCGAAGAAGCGCGGCTCGGGGCTGACCCGCGAGCCCGCCAAGGTCACGCTCTCCGAGCGCCGCGACGACGCCTGGCTGCCGCTCAGCAGCCGCCTCGACGAGGCCGGCGACCTCCTGTCCGGCCTGCTCGGGATGAACCTCGACCAGTTCTGCCAGGTCGCCCTGCTCCCCCAGGGCCACTTCCAGGCCTTCCTCCGCGCCGACTCCGCGCAGCGCCACCACCTGCTCGCGCGACTCTTCCGCACCGGCCGGTTCGAACGCGTCGAGATGTGGCTCCGTGACCACCGGCTGACGTTGCGCCGGGCGTCCGCTGTCCACCACGCCGCCGTCTCCGACCTGGTCAGCCGGCTGTGTGAGGCGGCCGACGACGTGGCGCCCGACGCGACCGGCGATCTCTCGACTGCTGCCGGGGACGGCTCCTTGCGGGCGTGGGCGACCAACCTGTGCCGAGCCGCCGAGGCAGGCCGCACGGAGGCCGACTGCCTCGTCTCCTCCACGTCGACGACCGCCCACGCCACCGCCCTCCAGTGGGAGCAGGCACGCGAGGAGCACCGATCCAGGTCGCGCGTGCTCGACGCCGCGACTGCCCACGCGCGGCTCACCGCCGCCGCCGACGACCACGCGAGAGCCGTCGCCCGGCTCGAGGCCGGTCGCCGGGCCGAGGCTCTGCGCCCGCTGGCGCGGCTCCTCGACGAGCGCACCGCCCGGCGCGACGAGGCAGAGGCCGCCGCGGACGCGGCTCTGGCCGAGGTCGGGCCTGCCGGGCTCGACGTGGCCGACCTGCCAGCCGAGCTCACCCGGATCTCTCACGAGGTCTCGACGCTCACGCTGCTCCTCCCGGCCGAGCAGCGGCTCACCGAGCTCAGGGCCGAGCGCGACGCCCGGTCGGTCGACCTCGCCGCCGTACGGCGCGACGCCGAGCTCGCCGAGGCCGAGGGCGCCACGCTGACCGGCCTGCTCATCCGGATCGAGCGCGAGATCGACGACGCGGCGGAGGCGGTGCGCACGGTCACCGCTGTCGAGGCCGAGGCGGAGCGTCTGCGAGCCGTCGCTGAGGCCCACGCGGAGGCCACCCGTCGGCGCGTCGAGGTCGCCCTCGCGAAGGCCGACCACACCGCGGCCGTCGGGCTGCTGCTCGACCTGCGTGAGCAGCTGCTCGGCGTGCGGGAGCGCCGGATCGCCGGGATGGCGGCCGAGCTCGCCGGCGCGCTGGCGGTGGGTGACGACTGCCCGGTCTGCGGCTCGGTCGACCATCCGCATCCGGCTCTGCCTGCCACCGGGCATCCGGACGCGGCTGCCGAGCGCGAAGCACAGCACCACGTCGACGACGCCCAGGCGGTCGAGCACGCGCTGTCGCTGCGCGTGCGAGACGCGGCCTCCGCGCTCGAGCACGCCGAACGGGCCGCCTCGCCCGTCAGCGCCGATGACCTCCAGCCCGCGGTCGACGCTGCCGAGACGGCGCTGGCCGACACCCGCGCCCGGGCTGCCCGACACCAGCCACTGACCGCACGACTGGCCGAGGCTCGCGCCCGGGCCGACGCCCTGACCGTCGAGTCGGAGGCACGACGGGTCCGGTCCGCTGAGCTCGCCACCACGCTCGAGCACCTCGACGCCCAGGCGGCGGCACTCGACACCCAGGTGGCGGCCGCCCGCGGCGACCACCCGGCACTGGCGGCAGCGGTCGACGAGCTCGCCGCACGCCGTACGTCGGTCCAGGGCGCGTACGACGCCGTGTCGGCCCGAGCCGCGGCCCGCGCCGGCCTCGCCGATGCCGACCTCGCACTCGCGCGCGCCGCCCTCGAGGCGGGCTTCGACGACGCCGGCTCTGCACGCCGGTGTGAGCTGACCGTCGATGCCCTCGCCGGGCTGGACGAGCAGGTGCAGGCCCATCGGTCCGCCCTCGCTGCGGCCGACGCCGTGCTCGCCGAGCCCGAGGCTCAGCGACTCCTGGAGTCGCCCGAGCCCGACCTCCCGACCCTCGCCGCCGCGCAGCGTGCCGCCGCCACCGCGCTCGAGGACGCCCGCGCGAGCCAGCAGGCCGCGGCGCGACGACAGGTGCGCGTGGCGCGGCTCGCCCGCGAGCTGGGCAGCGCGCTCGACGACTGGGCCCCGCTCCGCGAGCAGCTCGAGCTCGCCACCTCGCTGTCGGCGTTCGCCGAGGGGAAGTCGCCCGACAACCGCCTCCAGATGCGCCTGTCGGCCTACGTCCTGGCCTACCGGCTCACCCAGGTCGTCGCCGCCGCCAACGCCCGGCTCGCCGGGATGAGCGACCAGCGCTACAGCCTCGAGCACGTCGGCCAACGCGGCGCCGGCGAGTCCCGCGGCGGGCTGAGCCTCGTCGTACGCGACGACTGGTCGGGTGAGAGCCGTGACCCGGCGACGCTCTCCGGCGGCGAGACGTTCGTGGTCTCCCTCGCCCTCGCCCTCGGCCTGGCCGACGTGGTGGCCCACGAGGCGGGCGGCGCCGATCTCGCCACGCTGTTCGTCGACGAGGGCTTCGGCTCGCTCGACGCCGAGACGCTCGACGACGTGCTCGACATCCTCGACACCCTTCGCGAGAACGGTCGTGCAGTCGGCGTGGTCAGTCACGTCGCCGAGATGCGCGACCGGATCCCCACCCAGCTCGTCGTCGCCAAGGCGCGCGGCGGGTCCACGGTCCGCATCTCCTGCTGACCCCGCTAGGTTCGGGACATGCCTGCTCGACCCTCGGGAATCGACCCCGGATTCACCGCTCTCCCCTACCGCAGCCTGGGTGAGGCCGCCCTGTCACGAGCTCGCGAGCTCGGCGCCGACCACGCCGACTTCCGCTTCGAGCGTGTGCGCTACCAGCACGTCCGGGTCCGTGACGGTGCCGTGCAAGGCGTCGGCGACGTGGAGGATCTCGGCTTCGCCGTCCGGGTCGTCCAAGGCGGGGCGTGGGGTTTCGCGTCGGGGGTCCACCTCACCATCGACGAGGCCATCAGAGTTGCCGAGAGGGCCGTGGCGGTGGCCCGGGTGTCGGCCGCCATGACCACGGTGCCGGTCGAGCTCGCGCCCGAGCCCGTCTACGACGACGTCGAGTGGGTCTCGGCGTACGACGTCGACCCGTTCGACGTGCCCGTCGCCGAGAAGGCCGCGATCCTCCAGGACTGGACGCGCCGGCTACGACGCCATCCGGCGGTCGCCCATGCCACGGCCGACCTGCTGCAGGTGCGCGAGAACAAGTACTACGCGGACCTCCCCGGCACCCGCACCACCCAGCAGCGGGTGCGGCTGATGCCCGCGTTCACCGCGATGGGCGCCGACGACAGCACCGGCACCTTCGACGACATGAGCTCGATCGCCCCACCCGCCGGACGCGGCTGGGAGTACGTCGTCGGGTCGGCCGCCGACGGGGCGTGGGACTGGGAGGCGGAGCTGGCCGAGGTGCCCGAGCTGCTCGACGAGAAACTGGTCTCCAAGAGCGTCGAAGCAGGGGTGCTCGACCTCGTCATCCACCCCAGCAACCTCTGGCTGACCATCCACGAGTCGATCGGCCACGCCACCGAGCTCGACCGGGCGCTCGGCTACGAGGCCAACTACGCCGGCACGTCGTTCGCGACGATCGACCGACTGGGATCGCTGAAGTACGGATCGCCGGTCATGCACGTCACCGGCGACCGCACCGTCGAGCACGGTCTCGCCACGATCGGCTACGACGACGAGGGGGTCGAGACCCAGAGCTGGGACATCGTCCGCGACGGCGTGCTGGTCGGCTACCAGCTCGACCGACCGATGGGCGCGCTGCACCCCGAGCTCAACCACGGTCGCTCCAACGGCTGTGCCTACGCCGACTCGTCCGGCCACATCCCCATCCAGCGGATGGCGAACGTGTCGCTCCAGCCTGGTGCCGACGACCTCACCACCCAGGACCTGATCGGTCGCGTCGAGCAGGGTCTCTACGTCGTGGGCGACAAGTCGTGGTCGATCGACATGCAGCGCTTCAACTTCCAGTTCACGGCTCAACGGTTCTACCGGATCGAGGACGGGCGGCTGGCCGGGCAGGTGCGCGATGCGGCGTACCAGGCGACCACCACCGACTTCTGGGGCTCGATGGAGGCCGTCGGCGGGCCGGACACGTGGGTGCTCGGAGGCGCGTTCAACTGCGGCAAGGCGCAGCCGGGGCAGGTGGCATCGGTGAGCCACGGCTGCCCGACGGCGCTGTTCCGCGGCGTACGTGTGCTCAACACCAACGACGAGGGAGCGCACTGATGGCCACCACCGTCCAGGACCTCGTCGAGCACGCCCTGGCCGCCTCGACGGCTGACGACTGCATCGTGATCGCGCACCACCGCGCGAGCGCCAACCTGCGGTGGGCCAACAACACGCTCACGACCAACGGCGTGATGCGGGCCGTCGACGTCACCGTGATCGCGTTCGTACGGCGGGCCGGCGGCGTCTGCGCCGGCTCGGTGTCGGGCAGCGCGGCCGCGCTCGAGCAGGTGGACGCGCTCGTGGCCGCGGCCGACGCCGCCGCCCGGGCGGCCGACCCGGCGAGCGACGCGCAGGACCTGGTCACCGGGACCGGGCACCCGTCGTGGGACTCCGCGCCCGGAGAGACCGACGTCCACGTCTACGACGCCTTCGCGCCTGCTCTCGGAGAGGCGTTCGGCCGAGCGCGCGCCGGCGGGCGGATCCTCTACGGCTTCGTGAACCACGAGGTGACCACGACGTACGTCGGCTCCTCGACCGGGATGCGGCTGCGTCACGAGCAGCCGAACGGGCACTACGCCTGCACCGGCAAGACCTCCGACCTCGCCAGCAGCGCCTGGATCGGCGGCGCGACGCGCGACTTCGTCGGCGTCGACGCGCTCGAGATCGAGGCGTCGGTCGCGCAACGGCTCGGCTGGGCCGGGCGGACGGTCGACCTGCCCGCCGACCGCTACGACACGATCCTGCCGCCGACCGCGGTCGCGGACCTGATGATCGACGCCTACTGGTACGCCGGTGCACGTGACGCCCACGACGGCCAGTCGGTCTACAGCCGGCGCGGCGGTGGTACCCGGATCGGTGAAGAGATGGTGCGACCGGAGGTGACGCTGTCGTCCGACCCGTCGTACCCGGGTCTCGAGTGCGCACCGCACGTCGTCGTGTCGTCGTCGGGGAACGACGAATCCGTCTTCGACAACGGTCTGCCGCTCGGCCGCACCGCGTGGCTCGACCACGGCCGGCTCGCTGCCCTCCGCCAGACCCGCGAGACCGCGACGCTCACCGACCAACCGGTCACCCCGGCCATCGACAACCTCCTCCTCGAGGTGGAGGGCGCGACCGGGACCATCGACGACCTCGTCGCGGGCACCGAGCGCGGGCTGCTGCTGACCAGCCTGTGGTACATCCGCGCCGTCGACCCCCAGACCCTGCTGCTCACCGGCCTCACCCGCGACGGGGTCTACCTCGTCGAGAACGGCGAGATCACGGCCGCGGTCAACAACTTCCGCTTCAACGAGAGCCCGGTCGACCTGCTGCGCCGATTCACCCACGCCTCCGCGACCGGGCCGGCGTTCAGCCGTGAGTGGGGCGACTACTTCTCCCGGACTGCCATGCCGGCCCTGCGGGTGCCGGACTTCAACATGTCGAGCGTCTCCCAAGCCCGCTGACCGCTCGGGCGGCGACTGTTCACTTCTGTCACGGGATGTCTGCCGTTTGGTCCCACACCACATGTTTCTGCCGTCGGAATCTGCGGTTTGGGACCAAACGGCGGGGTTCTCTCGGCCGCGGAGACGACGTACGACGGGTCAGCGGCGGGTGATCCGGAACCGCGGGGAGGTGCCGAGCGATTGGTAGCTGTCGTCGACGAGCAGCCGCGCGACGTACTGACCAGGCGGCAGCGGCCAGGCCACGCTGGCCTCGCCGAGGTAGACGTGGGCGTTGAACGTCGCCGAGCCCTCGACGTCGGTGCGGGTGTAGCGGTAGACGAGGTAGGAGCCGGGCCCGCCGCACGTGCGCTGGCAGCGGTACAGCCCGATCCAGTCGAGGTTGTTGCCCGGAGCCCGGGTCCAGTGCACGCGGATCGCGGCGCCCTCGCGGTAGCTGTGGCGGTCGGCCGTGAGGCGCGAGTGGCTCCGCGCGCCGTAGACCCAGATCGGAGCGACGGCGTGCCTGCGGCCCGCGGCCGCGTCGTAGAGGACGACGTCGTAGCGGCCCGGCCGGAGGTGCTGGGTCCGCAGCGTCACAGTGCCGTCCTGACGACCGCCTGTTGACACGCCGCGACGGGCGGGCAGGTTCGGGTGGCCGGCGGGCTGGAAGCCGATCCGCTCGGTCGCGGTGCCCTTGGCATGGAACCGTACGTGCAGCCCGCCGGACCCGCTGATGACACGACGTGCGGACGGCGAGACCATGACCGGCGCCGACGCCGGCGTCAGGTCGAACGTCGAGACGACGCCGCGGTGGTCCGTCGGGTACGGCGCCGGAAAGGCCAGGTCGACCTGCGGATTGCCCTGCTCCCCCACCAGCCGGCTCGACACCGTCGTCGCCGGACCGGCGTGGAGCACCCAGTCGATCCGGTCGGGGATGTCGTGCTTGAGGGTCTCGGGACCTCCCGGTGACCACGTGAAGCCGGGATCCGCCACCGGGTCGGGGTGGGCGTCGCGGTAGGAGTCGCCGAAGCCGGCGTCCGCGAGAGCCTTGCTGGCCGGCCACCGCACGGCGTACGGCACATCGGCGCGGGCGCGCGCGACCTTCGGCGTCCAGTCGAGGTACGAGGGGCTGTTGAAGTCACCGGTCAGGAACACCGGAATCCCGCGCGCGGCGAGGCGCGGCAGCCGCTTCAACACCGGGGCCAGGGCCTTGAGGCGCAGGGTGCGCTCGAGGCGCATGACTCGGTCGTGGGACCAGCCGGCGCGGGCTCGGTACGGCCCGTACGGCGTGGACGGCAGGTGGGTGTTGGCGACCGCGATCACCCGCCCTGGCACGGGCTCGACGTAGGTGAACAGACCGTGGCTGTGGGGTGGGTCGAGGATCGGGAAGCGCGAGATCACATGCGCGCGCGGGCTCGCGTGCCAGCCGAGCAGCTCCGCGAGCCGCCGGGTGTTGCGTTCGGCCTCCTGCACGCCGACGACGTCCGCGCCGCTGGCCGCGATGATGTGCGCGAGCCGGTGCAAGGCATGCGGACAACCGTCGGCGACCGGGCAGAACCGGCCGGTCGACAGCTGGTAGTCGTCGCCGCCGTAGAAGATGTTCTGCGTCATCACCGAGACCTGCACGGTCTGTGCGATGCGCCGTTCCGCCTGGGCACCGGCCGGCGCCGCGGCCGTCACCACCATCCCTGATACCAGCGAGATCGTCAGGAGGGCCGGGCCGAGCAGGCGGAGTGGGCGCACGCTCCCGAGTATGGCCACCTCGACTGAATGACGGAACAGTCAAAGAGGGCGAGTCGGGCGCGAGGTCGCCGTTTGGTCCCAAACCGCAGGTTTTCGTGTCCGAATGTTGCGGTATGGGACCAAACGGCAGGGGTACGACGAGCAGCCGGGGTCAGTCCGTGGGCTCGGCGAACGCCTCCGGCGGCGGGCACGAGCAGACCAGGTGACGATCGCCGTACGCCTGGTCGATGCGGGCCACCGGCGGCCAGTACTTGTCCGGGTCGACGCCGGTCGGGAAGACGCCCACCTCGCGGGGGTAGGCGCGGTCCCAGTCGCCGACCATCGCCCGGGCGGTGTGGGGCGCGCCGCGCAGCGGCGACTTGTCGACGCTCCACTCCCCTCGCTCGACCTGCTCGATCTCGGCCCGGATCGCCAGCATCGCGTCGCAGAAGCGGTCGATCTCGCCGAGGTCCTCCGACTCCGTCGGCTCGACCATCAGCGTGCCCGCGACCGGGAACGACATGGTCGGCGCGTGGAAGCCGTAGTCGACCAGCCGCTTCGCGACGTCGTCGACGGTGACGCCGGAGGCCTTCGTCAGCCCGCGCAGGTCGAGGATGCACTCGTGAGCGACCAGCCCGCCGTGCCCCTTGTAGAGCACCGGGAACGCCTCATCCAGCCGGGCCGCGACGTAGTTGGCCGAGAGCACCGCGGTCGCGGTCGCGCGGCGCAGACCGTCGGCGCCCATCATCGCGATGTAGGCCCACGAGATCGGCAGGATGCCCGCCGAGCCGTACGGCGCCGCGCTGATCGCACCGATCCCCTCGCGCTTCTCGGCCTCGGGGTGCTGGCCGTGGCTCGGCAGGTACGGCGCCAGGTGGGCGCGCACGCCGACCGGCCCCACGCCGGGACCACCGCCACCGTGCGGGATGCAGAACGTCTTGTGCAGGTTGAGGTGGGAGACGTCGCCGCCGAACTCACCGGGACGGGCGTAGCCGAGCAGCGCGTTGAGGTTCGCACCGTCGACGTACACCTGCCCGCCGGCCTCGTGCACGATTCGGCACAGCTCGGTGATCGTGTCCTCGTAGGCGCCGTGGGTGGACGGGTAGGTGACCATCAGTGCCGCGAGGGTCTCGGCGTGCTTCTCGCACAGGGCCCGCAGGTCGTCGAGGTCGACCGATCCGTCGGCTCCCGCCTTCACGACCACGACCTGCATCCCGGCCATCACCGCGGAGGCGGCGTTCGTGCCGTGGGCCGACGACGGGATCAGGCAGACCGTGCGAGCCTCGTCGCCGTTCGCCCGATGGTAGCCGCGGATCGCCAGCAGCCCGGCGAGCTCGCCCTGTGACCCGGCGTTGGGCTGGATCGAGACCCGGTCGTACCCGGTCGCCTCTGCCAGCCACGCCTCGAGCTGCCCGATCAGCTCGCGGTACCCCTCGGCGTCGGCCGCCGGGGCGAACGGGTGGAGGTCGGCGAAGCCCGGCATCGAGACCGGCTCCATCTCGGTGGTGGCGTTGAGCTTCATGGTGCACGAGCCGAGCGGGATCATCCCGCGGTCGAGCGCGTAGTCGCGGGCCGAGAGGGTGCGCAGGTAGCGCAGCATCTGGGTCTCGGAGCGGTGCGCGGAGAACACCTCGTGCGTGAGGTACGGCGTGCTGCGAGCCAGCTCCTCCGGGATCGTCTCGTCGGTGCTGATCGAGTGGCTGCCGGTCTCGAAGGCCCCGAACGCGCGCAGGACGGCGCCGAACGCCTCTGGGCCGAAGGTCTCGCCCACGCTCAGCCCGACGTGGTCGTCGTCGACGTGCCGAAGGTGCACGCCCTCCTCGCGCGCCGCGGCGACGACCTCCTCCGCACGACCGGGGACGCGGGTGAGCACGGTGTCGAAGTACTCGGCGTGCACGACCTCGACGCCGCCGCGGCGCAACATGCCGCCGAGCCGGCGGGCGTGGTCCTTGATGTCCTCCGCGATGGCGCGCAGTCCCTCGGGGCCGTGGTAGACGGCATACATCGACGCGACGACCGCGAGCAGCACTTGAGCGGTGCAGATGTTGGAGGTCGCCTTGTCGCGGCGGATGTGCTGCTCGCGGGTCTGGAGGGCGAGGCGGTACGCCGGACGGCCCTCCGCGTCGACCGAGACCCCGACGAGTCGCCCGGGCAGGTGACGCTCGAGCCCGGCGGCGACCGACATGAACCCAGCGTGCGGGCCGCCGTAGAACATCGGGACGCCGAACCGCTGGGAGGAGCCGACCACGACGTCGGCCCCGAGCTCGCCCGGCGACTCGAGCAGGGTCAGGGCGAGCAGGTCGGCGGCGACGACGGCGAGCGCACCGCGCTCGTGGGTCGCTGCCATGACCGGGCGCGGGTCGAGGATCCGGCCCGACGCGCCGGGGTACTGCACGAGCACGCCGCACAGGTCGCCGTCCGGCAGGCCGCCTTCGAGGTCCGCGACGACCACCTCGATCCCCATCGCGGCGGCGCGGGTGTGGATGACCTCGATGGTCTGCGGCAGCGCATCGGCGTCCACGACGAAGGGCCCGGTCGCGCCGCGCTGAGCACGGCGGACCAGCGTCATCGCCTCGGCGGCAGCGGTGCCCTCGTCGAGCAGGCTGGCGTTGGCCGTCGGCAGTCCGGTGAGGTCGCCGATGATGGTCTGGAAGTTGAGCAGCGCCTCGAGACGACCTTGGGAGATCTCGGGCTGGTACGGCGTGTAGGCGGTGTACCAGGACGGGTCCTCGAGCACGTTGCGCCGGATCACCGGCGGGGTGATCGTGGCGTGGTAGCCGAGGCCGATCATCGACTCGGCGGGCCGGTTGGCGGCCGCGATCCGACGTAGCTCACGCGCCGCCTCGTGCTCCGAGAGCGGCTCGGGGAGGTCGAGGGTGCGCGAGGCGATCGAGGCCGGCACCGCGGAGTCCATGAGGGCGTCGAGCGAGTCGAAGCCGACGGCCTCGAGCATCCGGGCGACGTCGTCCGGGCGGGGTCCGAGGTGGCGATCGGCGAAGGTGTGCTGCAGGGTCACGGGTGGCTCCTCGACGGGTCGATTCGCCTCCCCCTCTGTCGCGTGCGCTCCAGAGTTGCCTGGTCCGCACGGTCCTGGCGCCTGAGAGGTTCCGGGGAGGGGTTGCCCCTTCGGCGCTCCGCTCCCGGGCGGGGCCCGGGCAGAGACTCTCCCGTGCGGGATTGTCAGCGGCCCCACTCTAACAACCGCTCCCCCGTCGTACCGGCATCGCCGACGCGTGGACGCACGCCGCACCCGCCGTTTGGTCCCAAACCGCAGATTTCCAGCCCCGGAAGGTGCCGTTTGGTCCCAAACCGCAGACTTCTCGGCCCGGAGGGTGCCGATGGGTCCCACACCGCACGCACACGGCGCCTCACGGACCGGGCCGGGAGCGTCGTGTGGGACGACGGAGGGGTGACTAGCCCAGCTTGCGGGCGGCGCGGCGGGCGGCGAGCTCGTCGGCGGCGTCGTTGGCGGGCTGATCGTCGACGGTGCGCTCGCTGGGCAGCTCGGCGAGGGTGCCCTCGATCTCGCGCCACACGCCACCGATGGCGATGCCGAAGACGCCCTGGCCCCCCTGGAGCAGGTCGATGACCTCGTCGTTGCTGGTGCACTCGTAGACCGAGGCGCCGTCGCTCATCAGGGTGACGCGGGTCAGGTCGTCGGTGCCGCGGGTGCGCAGGTGCTGCACGGCCGTGCGGATCTGTTGGAGCGAGATGCCGGCGTCGAGGAGCCGCTTGATCACCTTGAGGATCAAGATGTCGCGGAAGGAGTACAGCCGCTGCGAGCCAGAGCCGGTGGCACCCCGGACGGTCGGCTCGACCAGGCCGGTGCGGGCCCAGTAGTCGAGCTGGCGGTAGGTGATGCCGGCGGCGTTGCACGCGGTCGGGCCGCGGTAGCCGGTGTCGCTGGGCAGCGGCGAGACGTCGTCGGCGAAGAGCAGACCCTGCTCCTCCGCCGCCTCCGCGGCCAGCAGAGCCTCAGCCTGGCGGGCCTCCTGCTCGGCCCGCTGCTGGCCTGCGTGCTGCTCGTTGTCGTTCACTACGACCTCCGTCGGCTACCTCGTGCTGCGTGACCCCTGGGGAAACCGGCGGCTGCGGTGGCAACGACATCGGTGGAGTTACAACGAGGACAGTTCAAGGTAAGGCTGCGGGTGAGGCTCGTCAAAGAGCGCGGCGGCGTGTCGCAACCCTCAACCTCAGGTTGAGGGTGAAGGTACGGCGAGGCCTCAGCGGGTCTCGAAGTCCTCCGGCGAGACCTGGTCGAGGAACTCGCGGAACTTCTCCACCTCGTCCTCCTGCTCGGCCGGCGCATCAAGCCCGGCCTCCTCCAGTACCTCGTCGGCACACAGGATCCGGCTGCCGGTGCGCAGCGCCAGCGCGATGGAGTCCGAGGGCCGGGCGCTCACCTCCACGCCCGAGGCCAGGACCAGGGTCGCGAAGAACATGCCGTCCTTCACCTCGGTGATGTGCACCTCGGTCAGCTCGTTCCCGGTCGACTCCAGGACATCTTTGAGCAGGTCGTGGGTCAGCGGCCGCGGCGGTACGACGCCCTGCTGGGCGAAGGCGATCGCGGTCGCCTCGACCGCGCCGATCCAGATCGGGAGGTACCGCTGGCCCTCCACCTCGCGCAGCAGCACGATCGGGTTGTTCGACGGCATCTCGACCCGCACACCCAGGACGTCGACCTCGCGCATGGAATCCACACTACCCCCGGCTGCACAGGCGGATCGGGCGGTCCGAGACCGGTCGAGGCACCCCGTCAGGTGGCGCGGAGGCCGGCCTTGACCAACGTGGCGTGCAGGCGCACCGACAGGGCCGCGATCTCGCTGACCGCCTCGTCGGCGCGGGCGCGCGCCGCAGCGTCGCGACCGCGCTTGTGCGGCGCCACCACCTGCTCGACCAGCCCCACCTCGCGGTCGGCCGAGGTCTTGAAGGCCCGCAGGTGACGCGGCTCGAAGCCGAACTCCGCGAGCTCGCGGGCCGTGGTCGCGATCACGAGGGCGTCGGTGTCGTAGTGACCGGTGCCGGTGCGCGGGGTGACCAGACCGAACTGTTCGAGCTGGACCAGGAGCTCCTCGGAGATCTCGGCGATCTTCAGCAGCTCCTTGCGCGAGAGCCGCACCTGGTCGCGTCGCGAGAACGACTCCGCGGACGGCAGTCCGTCTGGGGCCAGGGCGACGGTCGGCACGGTCGGCACCACGGGCTCGATCGGCGGCGGCGCGAGACCCCGGTCGATGGCGTCGAGGTGCTCGCCGATCACCCGCAGCGGCAGGTAGTGGTCGCGCTGCATCCGCAGCACGTAGCGCAGGCGCTCGATGTCCTCGCCGGAGAACTTGCGGTAGCCCGAGGGCGTGCGTTCGGGCTTGACGAGACCCTTGTCCTCGAGGAAGCGGATCTTGGGGATGGTGATCCCCGGGAAGTCGGGCCGCAGGCGGTCGAGGACCTCCCCGATGTTGAGTCGCACCCTGCTCGCGCCCGCTGCCCCGATCGCGTCCGTCATGGGGTGGTGCTCACCGCGCCTCGTGGCCCTGGAAGAACACCAGCCGGTACTTGCCGATCTGGACCTCGTCGGTGTCCTTGAGCAGGACGGTGTCGATCCGGTCGCGGTTGACGTAGGTGCCGTTGAGGCTGCCGGCATCGGCCACGGTGAACGAGTCGCCTTCGCGGGTGAACGTGGCGTGGCGACGCGACACGGTGACGTCGTCGAGGAAGATCTCGCTGTCGGCGTGCCGACCGGCGGTGACGACGTCCTTGTCGAGCAGGAAGCGGCTGCCCGCGCCGGGACCCCGCTGCACGACGAGCAGCGCCGAGCCGACGGGCAGGGCGTCCACCGCAGCCGCGTCGACCGGGTTGAGCTGCCGGTCGGAGGAGATCTCGGAGCGCTCGGCACCGCTGATGCTGCTGCCGATGTTGATGGTCGCGGTCGAGTCACCCGTGCCCTCCGGCGCCAGCGGCGAACCGCACTGCGAGCAGAAGCGCGCCTCGTCGGGGTTCGCGTTGCCGCAGTTGGTGCAGTACGGCATCGGTGATCGTCTCCTGTCCGAACCCTCAGCAGAGGGCTGAGGTTGATGGTTGCTGCGAACTTATCAGGCGGGTGCACACCGCGCGCGGGTTCGCCCGGGCGTGCCCGGGGTCTCGAACGAGGTGCTCGGCGGTCAGTCGCCGAGTGTCGCCTGGTACGCCGTGGAGTCCATCAGGGCGTCCAGCGACGAGGCGTCCGTCGGCACCAGCTCGTAGAGCCAGCCACCGCCGTAGGGGTCGCTGTTCACGAGCTCCGGGGTCGCGTCGAGGTTCTCGTTCACCGAGACCACCTCGCCGTTGACCGGCGCGTACACGTCGCTGACCGACTTGGTCGACTCGAGCTCGCCGCACGCCGCGCCGGCGGAGATCGTGTCGCCGACTGCAGGCAGGGAGACGTAGACGATGTCGCCCAGGGCGTCCTGCGCGAAGTGGGTGATCCCGACCCGCACCGAACCCTCGGTGTCTCCGGGCGTCCGCACCCACTCGTGCTCCGCGGTGTACTTCAGGTCGTCGGGGTACACGGCTCTCCTTCTCGATGGCTCGGTGTCTCGATGACTCGGTCAGGTGGTGCGCTCAGGCACCGTCGGGGCGACGGCCTGATGCTCGGCAGGCTACCGGGACCCCGCCCGCCGCGGCATGTAGGTGCGGAGGGTGCTCAGTTCGCCTGGGCGAACTGCGACGAGGTCGCCTTGTGGAGCGCGGTGATGTCGAGGGCCTTCTCCTCGCGGACGTCGACCGACGCGCCGGAGTCCTCGAACTGTGCGATCGGCCCGTCGTTGAGGACGAGCGCACCGTGCAGGGTGTGAGGGTCGCCGATCACGTCGAAGACGTACGGCGAGGTCAGCGGCGTGCCGTCGATCTCCAGGCCGGAGGGAGTGGCCTGTACGGCGCTCTGGGCGACCAGGCGCACCTTGCCGTTGACCTGCATCGCCTCGGCGCCGGCCGACCGGAGCTCCTCGATGGTGTCCAGCACGGTGTCCACGTCGACGTGCTGGGGACCCTCGGTCACGGTGACCCGGATGCCCGGGCCGGTGACCGGCACCAGTCCAGCCAGGATGCCCAGCTCCTCCTCCTGCTTCTGCGCGGCGGACAGCGCGGCCCGCTGGGCCTGGCGGTTCGCCTCGAGCTGGCGGCGCGAGGCCTCCAGCCGGTCGATCTCGAGCTGGGCGCGCTGCGACGTGCCGGCCAGACCGGACAGGACGTCGACGAGGTCCTGCTCGCGGTAGCCCGCGAAGGTGTTGTCGGTGGTGTTGGTGCGCACCTGGACGATCGCGGCGAACCCGAGGGCGGCGAGCAGCACGCCTACGACGGCCTGGGCCCGCGACGGCCGGAAGACCGCGTCGCGCAGGCGCTGGAGGCCGGCGTCCTCGAGGTGGCCCTTCTTCACGAGCTCGTCGGCCGGTCGCGGCTCGGCATGCTCGTCGGGTGCGCTCGGGGGTAGGCCCACCTCGCGGGGGTCGTTGTCAGGCATGGAAGACGTACCGCCGTATCTGGGCGACGTTGGAGAAGATCCGGATCCCAAGGACCACGATCACGCCGGTGGACAGCTGACCGCCGACCCCGAGCTTGTCGCCGAGGTAGACGATGGCGGCCGCGATCACGACGTTGCTCAGGAACGACACGACGAAGACCTTGTCGTCGAAGATCCCCTCGAGGTAGGCGCGGAGCGCCCCGAAGACCGCGTCGAGGGCCGCGACGACGGCGATCGGCAGGTAGGGGTCGAGACCGGCCGGGACGTCGGGGGTGAAGATCAACCCCAGGACGACACCGACCAGCAGTCCGAGTGCTGCGATCATGACGGGCTCTCCCCCTGCGTGCGCGTGTCCGGGTCGTCGAGGTCGACCGTGCGGGCCGACCGGAGGCGTGGTGGCGGGGCGGCGGGCAGCGTGAGGTTGCCGTCCTGGCGCACGTCGAAGGAGAAGCCCAGGCTGTCCTTGAGGGCGTACCACTGGCCGCCCACCGAGCTCGAGAGCAGGTTGGCTGGCAGGGTGGCGGGGTTGCCCACCACGTCGAAGACGTACGGCGGGGTGACCGGGCGGGAGTTCACGAGGATCCCGGTGCCGACGTTGCGGAACGAGCTGAGCACGGTCAGGCGCTCGCCGTTCACGCTGATCGCCTCGGCACCCGCCGACCACAGCGCGTCGGTCAGCAGCGCGAGGTCGGAGTCGCGGACCAAGTCGTTGGGGTCGCTGCCCGGTGCGCTGGTCACGGTCGCCTGGATGCCCGGACCCCTGACCGAGGCGAAGCCGCTGCGACCCTGGATGCGGGTCAGCCGTGCCTGCGCGGCCTGCGACTCGGTGGTGGCGCGGGTCAGCGAGCGCTGGAGCGCGAGCGCCTCGGCCTGGGCCTTCGACAGCTGGCGCTGCTGGGCCGCCACAGCCGCGCGCCGCAGGTTGACCTGGTCGATCAGGCTGCTGCGGCTGGCCTCGTCGGCGGTGGCGTTGCGCGAGGTCTGCACTGCGGCCACGGTGACCAGGAGCCCGAAGGCGAGCAGCACGATCGCCGCCGTGCGACGTGGCACCTGGCGCACCGACTCGCTCTGACCGGCGGCGCGCTTGCGGGCAGCCACGTGCTCGTAGTCGGCATCGAGGGAGCGTTGGGTGATCAGTGCCAGCAGCGGCATGGTCTGCTCGGGTCGGGCCGAGGTCGTGGGGGTCTCAGCCATGGGCCACCGCCCGGGGCTCGGTGGACTTCACCAGCTTGTAGACCTGGTAGGCGTAGAGGATGCCGGCCCACCAGTAGAGGCCGATCCCCCAGCCGGCGAACGCCCAGCCGAACACCTTCGCCAAGGTGGCGGCAGCGCCGGTGCCGTCGCCGAGCAGGAGGAGCGGGAAGGCGTAGAGCAGGTTGAAGGTGGCGGCCTTCCCCAGGAAGTGCACCGGCAGGGCGCTGTAGCCACGGGTACGCAGGACCGGCACCAGCCCCCACAGCAGGAGGTCGCGCAGCGGCAGGATGATCGCGAACCACCACGGCACGATGTCGCGCAGGGCCAGCCCGATCACCACGGCCAGGATGTAGAGCCGGTCGGCCACCGGGTCGAGGATCTGCCCGAGCCGCGAGGTCTGGTCGAGCCGGCGGGCGAGGTACCCGTCGAGGTAGTCGGTGACGCCCGAGAGCATCAGCACGCCGAGCGCCCAGCCGTCGGCCTCGGGGCCGAGCACCAGCCAGAGGAACAGGGGTACGCCGAGCAGCCTGAGGAAGCTGATCGCGTTGGGGACGGTCCACACGCGCGCGTCGCGCGTCGCCTCGTCCGCCACCGTCGCCTGCACCTTCCCCGCTCCGACCCCGCTGTGACCCGTCAGATGTGCCGGGGACACCCTAACTGTCCGCACCACGCGTTTCCCCGTCGCCGCGAGGTGTCGGAGACTCCAGATGGGCGCTGTCGCGGATCTCGCCGACGAGCTCCTCGATCACGTCCTCGAGGGTGGCCGCACCGAGCGTGCCGCCCTCGGCGTCGACGACCCGGGCCATGTGGGCGCCACGCCTCTGCAGCTTCTCCAGGGTGTCGTGCAGGAGGTCGTCGTCGCGGACCAGTGCGAACGGCCGGATCCACTTGTCCTCGACCACCCGCTGCCGTCGTACCTCGTCGGTCTCGAGGACGTCCTTGATGTGGAGGTAGCCCAGGAGGTCGCCCTCCTCCCCCACCACCGGGAACCGGCTGAAGCCGGTCGCGGCGCACAGCGCCTCGACGTCGGCTCCGGTCGAGCCGCGGCGCACGGTCTGGAGGGTCTCGGGCGGCATCAGCACCGTCGCCACCGTCTTCTCGGTGAAGCCGAGGGCGCCGGACAGCCGGTCGTACTCCCCGTCCTCGAGCAGACCCTCACCACGCGACTCCTCGACCAGGGCCGCGACCTCCTCGCGCGTGTAGGTCGAGCTCACCTCGTCCATGAGCCGCACGCCGAAGAGCCGCAGCACCCCCGAGGCCATCCAGTTGATGCCGGTGATCACCGGGCGGGTGACCGAGACGATCGCCCAGATCGGGGTGCCGAGCACCAGGGCGGCGCGGTCGGGGCCCGCCAGCGCGATGTTCTTGGGGATCATCTCGCCGAGGACGACGTGGAGGTAGACGACGAGGGCGAGGCCGACCGCGAACGCGGTCGGGTGCACGAACGACTCGGGCACGTGGAGCGTGTGGAGCAGCGGCTCGAGGAGGTGGGCCGCCGTCGGCTCGGCCACGGCACCGAGGACCAGCGAGCACACCGTGATCCCGAGCTGGTTGACCCCGATCACCAGTGACATGTGCTCCATGGCGCGCAGCGTCGTGCGGGCGAAGCGGTTGCCCTCCTCGGCGCGCGGCTCGATCTGCGTACGACGTGCGGAGACCAGGGCGAACTCCGCGGCGACGAAGAACGCGTTGCCGAACAGGAGGAACACCGCGAGGAAGACCGCCGTGCTGCTGCTCATGACTGGCCACCCCCGCCGGTGGAGCGGCGCCCGGACCCATCGCCGGGGGCGTCGGTGCCGTCGAGCAGCCGGAGCGAGAGCCGGTCGATCCGGAGCCCGTCCATGTGCTCGACGGTGAGCACAGCGAGCTGCTGGCGCTCGGACTGGTCGGGCTCGGAGCGGTCCGGGACCGGCACCTCGGCGACGTCACCTCGCTCGGGCACGCGGCCGAGGACCCGGAGCACCAGGCCGGCGACCGTGTCGTAGTCCTCGTGGTCGGGCAGCTCGATGCCGGTGAGGTCCTCGACCTCGTCGGGACGCAGCAGCCCCGACAGCGTCCAGGAGCCGTCGGGATGAGGACGGGCGCGCGCGCCGAGGCGGTCGTGCTCGTCGGAGATGTCGCCGACGATCTCCTCGATCACGTCCTCGATGGTCACGATGCCCGCCTGGTCGCCGTACTCGTCGAGGACGACGGCGAGCTGCCCCTCCTCGCGCAGGAGCGCGAGCAGCGGGTCGAGCCGCAGCGAGTCGGGCACCACGATCGGCCGCGTCATCAGGTGCTTGACCCTCGTCGTCTGCCGCTCGGGGATCGGCAGCGCCACTGCGTGCTTCACGTGCACGGTGCCGACGACGGCGTCCTCGTGGTCGAGCACCGGGAAGCGGGAGTGACCCGTGTCGCGGGCGAGCTCGATGATCGACCAGGCCCGGTCGTTGGTCTCCAGGCTGATCGTCCGCACGCGCGGCGTCATGATCTCGCCGGCCGTCCGGCTGCCGAACTCCACCGACCGCTCCATCAGCTCGGCGGTGTCGGGGTCGAGGGTGCCCTCGTTGGCCGAGCGTGAGATCAGCGACGCGAGCTCGGTCGACGACCGGGCCGAGCGCAGCTCCTCCTGGGGCTCCATCCCGAGCCGCCGGACGATCGCGTTCGCCGAGCCGTTGAGCAGCCGGATCGGGAGGCGCATCACCGCGGTGAACATCCGCTGGAAGCCCTGGGTGGCGCGGGCGGTCTCCATCGGCCGGGCGATGGCGAGGTTCTTGGGCACGAGCTCGGCGAAGACCATCGTCACCACGGAGCTGACCGTGAGCCCGATGGCCACGGCGACCGGGGCCACGGCTCCCTCGGGCACTCCGAGGGCGCGCAGGGGCCCGTCGATGAGCTCGGAGATCGCGGGCTCGGCCAGGAAGCCGATCGCCAGGTTGGTGATGGTGATGCCGACCTGGGCACCCGACAGCTGGGTGGACAGCGAGCGCAGCGCTCGCTGGATGCCCGCCGCGGAGGCGTCACCCTCGGCGGCGGCCCGGGCGACTTTGGTGCGGTCGACGGTGACGAAGGAGAACTCCGCCGCCACGAAGAGGCCGGCGGCGACCACGAGCAGCAGCGAGACGCCGAGCAGGATCCAGGCGGTCAGCACGGCACGTCACCCGCGGGGCAGGCAGCGCTGGGACGGGGGCTGGGACGGGGGCTTCGATGAGGGCGACTGTCAGAGCCGTCCATAGGCGGATCAGGGTCCTTCGGACTCGAGGGATGCTGACGGAGACTCTACCGAGACACCGGTGGGGGCGACGGAATCGGCGACGCCGCTACGGCGTGGTCGGCGTCTCGTTGCTCGCGGGCACCAGGCCCTCGTCGGAGGCCCACTGCAGGAACACCGCCAGCGTCGGGTCGTCGGTCGCTACGTCGAGCTCGCCGGCCAGGCAGGTCTGCATCTGGTCGAACGTCCAGTCGGCGGCGAGCGTGTCGGTGCACGCGACCCAGCCGTCGTCGATCGCCTGGACCTGGGCGGGCGTCAGCGACGACAGCGCGTCGGGCACCGGGTCGGGGATGATCGGCGGGTCGGTGGGCGTCGGGGTGCCGGTCGGGTTGCCGGTGGGGTTGCCCGTGGGGCCTCCCGTCGGGGTGCCACCCGTCGGGGTGCCGCCGCCGGTCGGGTTGCCGGTCGGGGTGCCCGTGGGGTTGCCGGTCGGGGTGCCCGTGGGGTTGCCGCCCGTCGGGCCCGACGGTGGGGTGGTCGGGGGCGAGGTCGGGCCGCCCGACGGGACCGGGTCGCCGATCGGGCTCGGCCCACCGCTCGGCGAGACCGTCGCGGTGGGGTGCGAGGTCGGGTGCGACGTCGGTCCCGGGCCGCCCGCCGGCCCGTGCGTGGCCGGCAGCTGTGGGAACGACACGATCTGCGTGGTGCTGGGCGCCGTGCCGACCGGCGTGAGGACGCTGCTGAGCCGCAGCGCGTTCACGACGGACATCACCTTCGCGACGTAGGCCTTGCTGTGGTTGTAGCGGAACAGGGCTGCCTCGGCCCCGGCCTGGGTCGAGAGATCGCCGTCGCCTGCGCACAGGTAGACCGCGGCCCCGAGGGCGGCGTCGTCGATGTCCTCGACGTTGCGGGTGCCGTCGTCGTCGCCGTCGACCGCGACCACGGCCCAGGTCGACGGGAGGAACTGCATGGGCCCGACCGCCCGGTCGAACGTCTTGTCGCCGTCGAGACGGCCGGCGTCGGTGTCGCGGATCAGGGAGGTGCCGTGCTTGCCGTCGAGGCGCGGACCCAGGATCGAGGGGTGGCTGACGCCGTCGCTGCCCAGCACGCTGCCGCCCACCTGACCGTGGTCGGACTCGATCTGCCCGATGCCGGCGAGGAGCGGCCAGTCGAGGTGGCAGGTGAGGTCGGCGGTGTCGATGACCACCGCCGCTCGCTGGTAGGCCGCGAGCGCCGGGTCGGGGATGCCCGCCGCGGCCACTCCGCCGGCCGTGGAGTCGGGTGCGGAGACCGACGCGGGTGCCTGGACGGCGCGGGTGCCTGGGATCTGGACCTCCGGCGGCGCGGTCACCGGCTGCTCGGCGGTGAGGCTGTCGACGGTGTTCGAGGGCCCGGGACCGTCGGCGAGCACCGCCTGGTCGGGGACCCGGCCGGAGCCGACGAGAGTCGCTGCGAGCGCTGCGACGAACCAGGGGGTCGCGGCCGCACGGAACCGCCGCCGCCCGCGGTGCGCTTGCGACGGTGCCCGAGTTTTGCTCTTTCCCCCATCCATCGTGCTCCCCACGGTAGTCGAGGGATTCAGGAACGGAACCCCCCAGGTTGGGGTATCGGACCCCCCACGCTTGATGTTCACCCAGACCGGTATGGCTGTTTTCTTCCGCGTACGGCGCCGTTGGCCCTACGGTGTGACTCGACCTGAGACACCATGCCGCGTCGGTCCGGGGGGTTCGCCGTGGCGTTTGCACGATCGGAGCCCCCCGTTATGTCGGTCGCTGACACGTCCGGACACCCCGCCGCACGACGTACCGTCCTCGCCGGAGCGGGCCTGGCCGCCGGAGCGACGCTCGTCACCGGCCTCGACGGCACGGCGTACGCCGCGGCACCACGCGCGGGCGCCCCGCTCCTGTCGACCCAGGCCCGTCACCTCGTCGGCCGCTTCTCCTACGGCGTGACCCCGGCGTTGGCCAGGCAGGTGCGGGCCCACGGCGGCGCCCAGCAGTGGTTCCAGTGGCAGCTGAACCCGGGCCGGGTCAAGGACCACGCCGGCGAGGCCCTCCACGCCTGGTTCCCTCACCTGAAGTGGTCGCCGGCGACGGTCGCGGAGGAGAACGACAGCGGCCGAGTCGGCGGCTGGGAGGTGATGGCCGACTACCAGAACTCGCTCCTGCTCCGGCGGATGCAGAGCCAGCGCCAGGTGCTCGAGACGATGGCGGAGTTCTGGGAGAACCACTTCAACGTGCCGGTCAGCGCCGACGGCGTCTACACCTGGCGCGTCCGCTACGGGAACCTGATCCGGGCGCGTGCCCTCACGTCGTTCGAGTCGCTCCTGCAGGCCGTGAGCGTGCACCCGGCCATGGGGATGTACCTCGGCAACGCCGTCTCCGACAAGGACCACCCGAACGAGAACCAGGGCCGCGAGCTGCTCGAGCTGCACACGGTCGGCCTCGGCGCCGGCTACACCGAGGCGCAGGTCGTCGCCTCGGCCCGGATCCTGACCGGCTGGCGGGTCGACATGTGGGACACCTGGGCGGCGTTCTACGACGCGGGGTCGCACGACACCAAGCCGGTGCGGGTGCTCGGCTTCCGCAGCAGGAACCACTCGGCCGACGGGCGCAAGGTGACCCGGGACTACCTGCGCTACCTCGCGCACCACCCGGCGACCGCCCACCACATCGCCGGCAAGCTCGCGGTCGCGTTCGTCTCCGACAACCCGTCCAAGGCCCTGGTGAACCACCTCGCCCAGGTCTACCTCCGGCACGGCACCCAGATCCGTCCGGTGCTGACTGCGCTGGTGCAGTCGGCGGAGTTCCGCCACTCGGTCGGGGCGAAGATCCGCGACCCCGAGAACGACCTCGTCGCGACGTACCGCTTGATGGGGGTGAAGGTCGCGAAGCCCGACGACCCAGACCGCGCCGCCCACCAGCTGCTCTGGCAGTCCGACGGCATGGGCATGATGCCGATGTCGTGGCCGGCCCCGAACGGCCAGCCGATCGTGGGCGCCGCCTGGGCCTCGCCGTCACGGGTGATGGGCTCGATGAGCACCCACTACGCGATGTCCGGCGGGTGGTGGCCCAGCAAGGGGATCCACTACCCCGAGAGGACGTCGTGGCTGCCGGCGAGGGCGACCAGGTTCGACCATCTCGTCGACCACCTGGCGCAGCGGATCCTCCAGCGCCAAGCCGGGCCCGCCCTGCAGAAGGCGTGCCGCGAGGCTGTGGGCGGCGTCGGTGCCCACGAGCAGATCACCGCGGACCACCCGGTCATGCAGTGGTTGTTCCCGGCCCTGCTCACGACCTTCTTCGACTCTCCCGACTTCCTGCGACGGTGACCCCGATGGACCCGATGACCACTCCCCTCCCGGACGACGCCTGCTGCCCCGAGTTCGCGGCGATGAGCCGACGCAGCATGCTGCGCGGTGCCCTGGCGCTGGGCGGCGCGACGTTCATGGTCGGCTCCGCCACGGTGTCGGCCTCGGCCGCGTCAGCCACGCCCGCGTCGTCGGTGCTGGTGGTGCTGTCGCTGCGCGGCGGCGCCGACGGCCTCTCGCTGGTGGTGCCGTACGGCGATCCCGGCTACTACTCCGCTCGGCCCACCATCGCGGTCCCGGCGGGTCAGCTGATCGGACAGACCCCCACCAACTTCTTCGGCCTGCACCCGAAGCTGGCCCCGTTGCTGCCGATGTGGACAGCCGGCAACCTCGCCGCCGTCCACGCCACCGGGCTGACCACGGCCAACCGCTCCCACTTCTCCGCGATGGAGGAGGTCGAGGAGGCACGCCCCGGCTCGAGCGCCCGGGTCGGCTGGCTCAACCGCCTGGTCGGCACGCACGCGAGCGGCTCGCCGCTCCAGGGCATCGGCCTGGTGAACGGCGTGCCGCCGACGGAGATGTCGGGACCGGTGCCGCTGATGACGATCGGCTCGCTGAACGACGCCACCATCGCCGGCGACGACCCGTCGGACGCGACCCGCCCGCGGCGCCGCTCGCTGCACACGCTCTGGGACCACGACCACAGCGCGATGGGCGTCGCGATGCGCGCCACTCTCAAGGCCACGGCCGACATCCAGCCCGCCATCGACGCCACGGACAACAGCAAGAACCCCGCGAGCGGCTACGGCAACTCCCACCTCGGGCAGGCCCTGGCGGCGGCGGCGCGGATCATCCGGGGCAACGTCGGCACCGAGGTGATCACTGTCGACCAGGGCGACTGGGACATGCACGTCGGCCTCGGCGACCTCAACGGCGGCCAGATGCGAGACAACGCCGGCGACCTGGGCACCTCGCTCGCGGCCTTCTTCGGCGACCTCGGTGACCAGAAGGACAAGGTCACGCTCGTGACCATCAGCGAGTTCGGGCGGCGGGTGCTCGAGAACGGCAACCGCGGGCTCGACCACGGCTGGGGCAACGTGATGTTCGTGGCCGGCGCCGGCGTCAACGGCGGACAGGTCTACGTGAGCCCGCAGGGCTGGAAGCCCCTCGCCGATGACCTCGAGTCCGACCTCCACGTCACCACCGACTACCGGCACGTGCTGGCGGAGATCGTGGCCGCTCGCTTCCCCACCGCCCCGAAGGCGTCGGTGTTCCCGGGCCTCGGGTCCTACACGCCGCTGGGCTTCATCGCCTGATCTGCCTACCCGTCGACCCCCTCGTCGCTCTCGGAGTCGTCGGGTCGGTAGCGGTAGCCCATGCCGGTCTCCGTCAGCAGGTACGCCGGCCGGCCGGGGACGGGCTCCAGCTTGCGGCGCAGCTGCGCGAGGTAGAGCCGCAGGTAGTTGGTCTCGGTGTCGTAGCCCGGTCCCCACACAGCGTGGAGCAGGTGCTGCTTGGTGATCAGGCGGCCGGGGTTGCGCACGAGGATCTCGAGGATCCGCCACTCGGTCGGCGTCAGCTTCTGGTCCTCCCCCTCGCCCGAGGCGGGCCGGACCCGGTGGCTGGCGAGGTCCACCACCCAGTCGCCGAGCCGGGCGCTCGGCGCGTGCTGGGCCGTCACCCGACGCGAGACCGCGCGCATCCGGGCGAAGAGCTCCTCGATCCCGAACGGCTTGGTGACGTAGTCGTCCGCACCGGCATCGAGCGCCGCGATCTTCTGGATCTGCTCCGTGCGCCCGGTGAGCACGATGATCGGGGCGGTGGTCCAGCCGCGCAGCCCGGCGATCACCTCGGTGCCCTCCATGTCGGGGAGACCGAGGTCGAGCACCACGAGGTCGGGCGGGTGCAGTCCGGCCACGCGGAGCGCGCCGGCTCCGTCGGCGGCCGTGTGCACGTCGTACCCGCGGGCGCGCATGTTGACCACCAGCGCTCGCACGATCTGTGGCTCGTCGTCGACCACCAGGACCCGGCTCACGACCGGCCCTCCGCCACGGGCAGGGTGACGGTCATGGTGAGCCCTCCGCCGGGGGTGTCCTCGGCCGACAGCGTGCCGCCCATGGCGGTCGCGAGGCCGCGGGAGAGGGCGAGGCCGAGCCCGACCCCGGTGGAGGTGTCGCGGTCACCCAGACGCTGGAACGGGGCGAACATCTGCTCGCGCTGCAGCTGCGGGACACCCGGCCCGCGGTCGACGACGCGGAGCTCGATCCGCCCCCCGAGCTCGCTGGCGGCCACCAGTGGCGGACGGCCGCGCGGGCTGTAGCGGAGCGCGTTGGCGACCAGGTTGACCAGCACCCGCTCGAGAAGTGCTGCGTCCGCGCAGACCTCGGGCAAGGTCTCTGGTACGTCGACCAGCACGTCGGCGGCTTCGGAGCCGAGGGCGTCGAGCACCAGCGGCACGATCTCGTCGAGGGCGGCAGGCGCGAGGTGGACCGCCATCGCGCCGGCCTCGAGGCGGCTCATGTCGAGCAGGTTCTCGATGAGGGCGGTGAGGCGGTCGAGGGACTCGTCGGCGGTGAGCAGCAGCTCGCGGCGCGCCTCCTCTGGCCACTGGATGCGCTCGCTGCGCAGCGAGGTGACCGATGCCTTGGCCGAGGCCAGCGGGCTCCTCAGGTCGTGGCTCACCGCGTGCAGGAGGGCGGCCCGGGTGCGGTCCGCCTCGGCGACCACGGCAGCCTGCGAGGCGCGGCCCGCGAGCTCCGCTCGTTCGCGGACGGCGGCGGCCTGGGCTCCGAACGCCGCCAGCAGCCTCTGGTCGGAGGCCCGCACCGGGCCGGTCACCACAAGCTTGAGCCGCTTGCCGAGTGCCAGCTCGGTGGGAGCTCCGCTGTCCGCGGAGCCCACCTCGGCCACGGTGACCCATCCCCCGCCGTCCTCGGTGTGCTCCAGCAGCACCACGGAGTGCAGGCCGAAGGTCTCCCGGGCGCGCCCGAGCAGCTCCGGCAGCGAGGTCTCGCCGCGCAGGATGCCGCCGGCCAACCCGGCCAGGATCGAGGCCTCGGCGGCGGCGCGGCCCGCCTCCGTCGTACGACGTACGACCCGCTCGACCAGGGCCGAGACCAGTGCCGCCACCGCGACGAACACCAGAAGCGCCAAGGCGTTGTTCTTGTCGGAGATCGTGAAGGTGTAGAGCGGCGGGGTGAAGTAGTAGTTGAGGAGCAGGCTGCCCGCCACGGCGGCGCCGAGCGCCGGCCACAGCCCGCCGGTCAGCGCGACCAGGATGACCACGGCGAGGTACAGCAGGATGTCGCTGGGCAGGTTGAGGTCGCCGCGCAGGCCGGACAAGACGAGCGTCAGCAGCGGCAGCAGCACGACCGCCAGCGCCACGCCCTGGAGCCGGCGCCGCACGCTGAGCGAGGTGGTCAGGCCCGCCGTCGGGACGCTCGGGAGAAGACCGGGGCCGGACGCCGCCTCGTGCGTGACCAGGTGGACGTCGATGTGTCCGGACAGTCGCGTGACGCGTGCTCCGACCCCCTCCCCCGACAGGAACGACTCCCAACGACCTCGGCTGCTGGCTCCGATCACGATCTGCGTGGCGTTCTCCGCCCGCGCGAAGTCGAGGAGAGCGACTGCGACGTCGTCGCCCACGACCTGGTGCCAGCTGCCGCCCATGGACTCGGCGAGCGTGCGCTGTCGGGCGATCTCGCCCGGGTCGACCCGGGCCAGGCCGTCGCTGCGTACGACGTGGACCGCCAGCAGGTCCGAGCCCGTCGTCCGTGCGGTGATCCGGACCGCCCGGCGCAGCAGGGTCTCGCCCTCGGGGCCACCGGGCAGCGACACCACGATCCGCTCGCGGGCCTCCCAGGGCTGGTCGATCCCGTGCGCGGCCCGGTAGCGGTGCAGACCCTCGTCCACGCGCTCGGCCACCCACAGCAGGGCGAGCTCGCGCAGGGCTGAGAGGTTGCCGACCCTGAAGTAGTTCGTGAGGGCCGCGTCGACCCGCTCGGGCGGGTAGATGTTGCCGTGCGCCATCCGCCGTTGCAGCGCCTCGGGGGCGATGTCGACAATCTCGATCTGGTCGGCGCGACGTACCACCTCGTCGGGGATCGTCTCGCGCTGCGGCACGCCACTGATCCGCTCCACGACGTCGTTGAGCGACTCCAGGTGCTGGATGTTGACCGTGGTGATGACGTCGATGCCGGCGTCGAGGAGCTCGTCCACGTCCTGCCACCGCTTCTCGTGGCGAGTGCCGGGGATGTTGCTGTGCGCGAGCTCGTCGATGAGGGCGACCTCGGGCCGGCGGGCCAGCACGGCGTCGAGGTCGAGCTCCTCGAACGACGTGCCGCGGTACTCCAGCCGCCGGCGCGGGACGATCTCGAGGCCCTCGAGCTGAGCGGCCGTGTGCGCGCGTCCGTGCGTCTCGACGATGCCGACGACGACGTCCGTGCCACGACCCCCCCGTCGCCGGCCCTCGTCGAGCATGGCGAACGTCTTGCCCACCCCGGGCGCCATGCCGAGGTAGACGCGCAGACAGCCGCGGCTCACTCGGTCATCCTCCCGCGTTCGCCAGCGCGAGGTTGAGCTCCAGGACGTTCACCCGTGGCTCGCCCAGGAAGCCGAGGATCCGGCCCTGGGTGTGGTCGTCCACCAGCTTCTGCACCTCGGCGGTGCTCAGCCCCCGAGCCGTGGCGACGCGGGTGACCTGGAGGTCGGCGTACGCCGGCGAGATGTCAGGGTCGAGACCGGAGCCGCTGGTCGTGACGGCGTCCGGGGGCACGTCGGCCGGGGCGACGCCGTCCTCGAGGGCGACCTGGGCGCGGGCCTTCTGGACCGCCTTCAGCAGATCGCTCGAGTTCGGACCCAGGTTGGTGCCGCCCGAGGCCAGCGCGTCGTACCCGCCGGCGGAGGAGCGGGACTGGAACCATGGTGCCCCTGTGAACTCCTGTCCGATCAGGGACGAGCCGACGTCCTTGCCCTGGGAGCTGACGATGGACCCGTTGGCCTGGTCGTGGAACGCGACCTGGCCGACACCGGTCATCAGCAGCGGGTAGCCGAGCCCGAACACCACGGTGAACGCGAGGAGGAGGAACAGGCCAGCGAGGGTCTGACGAAGCATGTTCATGAGGGTCACCTGATTCCGGGGATGTACTGGACGAGGAGGTCGATCAGCTTGATCCCGACGAACGGGATGATCAGGCCGCCCACGCCGTAGATCAGCAGGTTGCGCCGGAGCATGTCGGCCGCGGAGGACGGCGTGTAGCGGACGCCACGCAGGGCCAGCGGCACGAGGGCGATGATCACCAGGGCGTTGAAGATCACTGCCGAGAGGATCGCCGACGACGGGCTGTAGAGGTGCATCACGTTGAGGCGGTCGAGTCCCGGGTAGACCGGGGCGAACATCGCCGGGAGGATCGCGAAGTACTTGGCGACGTCGTTGGCGATCGAGAACGTCGTCAGCGAGCCGCGGGTGATGAGCAGCTGCTTGCCGATCTCCACGATCTCGATGAGCTTGGTGGGGTTCGAGTCGAGGTCGACCATGTTGCCGGCCTCCTTGGCTGCCGACGTGCCGGTGTTCATGGCGACGCCGACGTCGGCCTGGGCGAGGGCCGGGGCGTCGTTGGTGCCGTCGCCGGTCATCGCCACCAGGCGGCCGCCTTCCTGCTCCCCACGGATCAGAGCGAGCTTGTCCTCGGGCTTGGCCTCGGCGAGGAAGTCGTCGACGCCCGCCTCGTCGGCGATGGCCTTGGCGGTCAGTGGGTTGTCGCCGGTGATCATCACGGTGCGGATGCCCATCCGGCGCAGCTCGTCGAACCGCTCACGCATGCCGTTCTTGACGATGTCCTTGAGGTGGACGACGCCGAGGACCCGTGCGCCGTCGCGGCCCAGCTCGGCGACCACGAGCGGCGTTCCGCCGCCGCCGGCGATCGCGTCGACCATCGGGCCCAGGTCGCCCGGCGGGGTGCCACCGCTCTCGCGGACCCATTCACGGACGGCGCTGGTCGCGCCCTTGCGGACGCTCCGTGACTGACCGTTGTCGGCCAGGTCGCAGCCACTCATCCGGGTCTGCGCACTGAACGGGACGAAGGTGGCGTGGGTGAGCTCACCGGGGTGGCGGTCGCGCAGTCCGTACTCGCGCTTGGCGAGGACCACGATCGAGCGGCCCTCCGGGGTCTCGTCGGCCAGGCTCGAGAGCTGGGCCGCGTCGGCCAGCTCAGCTGCCGTCACGCCCTCCAGGGGCAGCAGCTCGACCGCCTCGCGGTTTCCGAGGGTGATCGTGCCGGTCTTGTCCAGCAGCAGGGTGTTCACGTCTCCGGCGGCCTCGACGGCCCGGCCCGACATCGCCAGCACGTTGCGCTGGACGAGCCGATCCATCCCGGCGATGCCGATCGCGCTCAGCAGGGCGCCGATCGTGGTCGGGATCAGGCAGACCAGCAGCGAGACCAGGACGATCCCGGTCTGGGGTGCCCCGCTGTAGGTCGCCAGCGGCTGCAGGGTCACCACGGCAAGGAGGAACACGACGGTCAGGCTGGCGAGCAGGATGTTCAGCGCGATCTCGTTCGGGGTCTTCTGCCGTGCCGCGCCCTCGACGAGGGCGATCATCCGGTCCAGGAAGGTCTCACCCGGCCTGGCGGTGATCCGGACGACGACCCGGTCGGAGAGCACCCGGGTGCCTCCGGTCACGGCCGAGCGGTCTCCCCCGGCCTCCCGGATGACCGGGGCGGACTCGCCGGTGATGGCCGACTCGTCGACGCTGGCGATGCCCTCGATCACGTCGCCGTCGCTCGGGATCAGGTCGCCGGCCTCGCAGACCACGAGGTCGTCGACCTTGAGCACAGCGGAGGGAACCACCCGCTCTGCCCCGTCGGTGATCAGCCGGGCGTTCGTCTCCTGGCGGCTGCGACGCAGCGCCGCTGCCTGGGCCTTGCCCCGGCCCTCGGCCACCGCCTCGGCCAGGTTGGCGAAGACGACCGTGGCCCACAGCCAGACGACGATCCACCAGGCGAACGCCGAGGGGTGCGCGATCGCCAGGCCGGTGGACAGTGCGGCGCCCACCTCGACCACGAACATCACCGGGTTGCGCATCATCGTGCGAGGGTTGAGCTTGGCGCCGGCCGCTGGTAGCTGGGTGAGCAGCATCAGGGGGTCGAGGAGTCCGGCGCCGACCCTGGGGGCGCCGTGCGGCGCCTCGGGGGCGACCGTCTGGGTGGTCATCGGGTGATTCCTTCCGCGAGCGGTCCCAGCGCGAGGGCCGGGAAGTAGGTGAGTGCGACCACGATCAGCACGACGCCGACGAGCAAGGTGACGAACAACGGTCGGTGAGTGGGCAGAGTGCCGTCGGTGGCCGGGACCGGCTTCTGGGCCGCCAGGGACCCGGCCAGGCCGAGCACGAACAGCATCGGCAGGAAGCGGCCGACCAGCATGGCCAGTCCTCCGGCGATGTTGTAGAAGTTCGTGTTCCCGGTCAGCCCCGCGAACGCGCTGCCGTTGTTGTTGGCCTGGGACGTGAAGGCGTAGAGCACCTCGGAGAGCCCGTGCGGTCCGGCGTTCAGCATCGAGGCCCGCGCCGACGGGATCGACATCGCGACCCCGGTGCCGATCAGGACGACGGCGGGCGTGGTGAGGATGTAGAGGGCGGCGAACTTCACCTCCCGCGCCCGGATCTTCTTGCCCAGGTACTCCGGCGTTCGGCCGACCATCAGGCCGGCGATGAAGACCGTGATCACCGCGAGGATCAGGATGCCGTACAGGCCGGACCCGGTGCCGCCGGGTGCGATCTCACCGAGCATCATGTTCAGGATCAGTACGCCGCCGCCCAGCGGGGTGAAGGAGTCGTGCATCGAGTCGACGGCTCCGGTCGAGGTCAGGGTGGTCGCGTTCGCGAACAGCGCCGAGGACGGCACTCCGAAGCGGACCTCCTTGCCCTCCATCGCCGCTCCGGCCGCCTGCAGCGCCGCACCTTGGTGCTTGGCCTCGAACGTCGTGACCAACGCCAGCGTGCTGACGAAGATCACCGACATCACCGCCAGGATCGCCCAGCCCTGGCGCTTGTCGCCGATCATCTTGCCGAAGGTGCGCGGGAGCGCGAACGGGATCAGCAGCAGCATGCAGATCTCGAGCAGGTTCGTGAAGGCGTTCGGGTTCTCGAACGGGTGCGCGGAGTTCGCGTTGTAGGCGCCACCACCGTTGGTGCCGAGCTCCTTGATCGCCTCCTGGCTGGCGATCGCGCCGCCGGGCAGGTGCTGGGTCTGGCCCGCGATCGTGGTGATCGTGTGGGTGTCGTTGAGGTTCTGCACGACACCGGCCCCGATCAGGAGCACCGTCGCGACGATGCTCAGCGGGAGCAGGATCCGGACGCAGCCGCGGACCAGGTCGACCCAGAAGTTGCCGACCCGGTTGGTCCGGGACCGGGCGAAGCCGCGCACCAGCGCGACCACGACCGCGATACCGACCGCGGCCGAGGCGAAGTTCTGCACCGCCAGGCCGGCCATCTGGACCAGGTAGCCCATGGTCGACTCGCCGGAGTAGTTCTGCCAGTTGGTGTTGGTCACGAACGACGCGGCGGTGTTCCAGGCCAGGTGCGGCTCCACCGCGCTGTACCCCAGCGACCACGGCAGCAGGTGCTGCACCCGCTCCAGGCCGAACAGGAACAGCACCGACGCCAGCGAGAAGCCCAGCACCGAGAGGGCGTACGTCGCCCAGGTCTGGTCTGCGTCGGGGTCGATGCGGCACACCCGGTAGAGGACCCGCTCGGCGCGCCAGTGGGTGGTGGCGGAGTAGACCCGCGCCATGTAGTCGCCCAGTGGGACGTGCGTGACGCCTAGGACGACGACCAGCGCGAGGACGGTGAGCAGCCCGGCTGCGGTGTCGCTCATCAGAACCGCTCCGGGAAGATCAGGGCCACCACGAGGTAGCCGGTCAGCAGGACAGCCAGGACCAGCCCGATCAGGTTCTCCGCGCTCACAGTCGCTCCAGCCCTCTCAGGATCAGAGCCAGCACCGCGAACACCGCGATCGTCAGCGCCACCAGGGCGAGATCGAGCACCACACACCTCCGGGAAACGGAAACCTTGCGGTTCCCATCTGACGAGAGGTGAGAGTGCGAGGGCGTGGTCCCTAACGCGTTCCTGACGGCGTACGGCGGAACCCTGACGCGACCTTGACGCGTTCCCCAGATCGGTGGGTCGCCGGCTCGGGCACGGTGGGCCGCTGGGACGCCTGCTCAGCCGCGGGCGGTCTCGTCGACCGCGATCCGGTGGGGGTCCAGGCGTCCGGTGAGCTTCAGGACGAGGTAGCAGAGGCCACCGGCCGGCACCGGCAGCCAGAACTGGAACAGCCGCCAGGTCAGCGTGCCGAGCACCGCGACGGGTCCTGCGACGCCGAAGGCCACAAGCAACGGGATCAGCGAGCCCTCGACGACGCCCAGCCCACCGGGCGTCAGCGGCAGCAGGCCGAGCAGGCTGGCGAACCCGTACGCCGTGAGCACCAGCCCGGGTGAGGCCCGGTCGCCGTACGCCCACAGGCAGACCCACAGGCAGGACGCGTCGAAGAGCCAGTTCGCCACCGCGAAGAGGGCCGCCCGCCGGGTGCGTACGTCGTCGCGCAGGAGCTCCAGGACCTCCACGCGCAGCCGCCACCACAGCTCGGAGAGCTGGGTGGCCAGCCGCGAGCGGCGGTTGCTCACCCGCGCCTCCGGCACTTGTCCCCGGCGCGCGGCCACCGCCGCGCTGACGACGGCGCCGATGATCACGGCGGCGGTTCCGGCAGCGGTGAGGAGCAGCGACGGCCGGCCGTGCAGCTCGGGCAGGACGCTGAGGACCCCGGCGACGTAGCAGGTGCCGAGCGCCAGGTCGCTGATCGTGGGCTGCATGGCCGAGGTCGCCATCGAGGCTCCGGAGCTGATGCCGACCGAGCGCATCAGGCGGTAGCGGAGCGCCGAGGCCGTCGCCCCTCCACCGGGCAGGGCGTGGCTGGCGCCGTTGCCGGCGAGGTCGATGGCGAACTGGGTCCACCAGCCGACCGGCAGCCCCGCGGGCAGGATCGCGCGGGTCAGGCCGGTGTAGCTGGCGAGCGAGGCGGTCTCGAGGAGGAACGCCAGGGCGAGCAGCCAGATGCTGGCGTCGCGGAGCTGCTGGACGTCACCCTCGGCCGTGACCAGGCTCGGCAGCACGCCGTACACGAACGCGGCGACGACGAGCACGAGGGCGACGAGGAGTCGCCACCACCGCGAGTGCTTGCGCGCCGGGCTCACGCGCGGACGGCGATCGATGCCTCCGCACCAGCGCGGGCCACGAGGTGCCCGATCACCGGATGACCGGGCAGCTCGCCCGCCACCAGCAGCCCACCGGACGTCTGGGCGTCGGCGAGGACGACGAGGTCGTCCTCCGAGACCGCGCTGTCGACGTACGGGCGTACCCAGTCGAGGTTGCGCAGCGAACCGCCGGGCAGGTAGCCGTCGGCGAGCGAGGCCCGCGCCGCGTCGAGCACCGGTACGGCGGCCACGTCGAGGACGGCGTCGACCCCACTGGCCCGGCAGAGCTTGAGGAGGTGGCCGAGCAGGCCGAAGCCGGTGACGTCGGTGGCGCAGGTGTGGCCCGCGGCCAGGGCGGCGCGGGAGGCGTCGCGGTTGAGCTGTGTCATCACGGCCACCGCCTCGGGGAACGACTCACCCGTCGCCTTGTGGCGGTTGTTGAGGATGCCGAGGCCGAGCGGCTTGGTCAGCGTCAGGGGTACGTCGGCCCGGCCGGCGTCGTTGCGGAGCAGGTGCTGGGGGTCGGCGAGGCCGGTGACCGCCAGGCCGTACTTGGGCTCCCGGTCGTCGATGCTGTGGCCGCCCGCGAGATGGCAGGCCGCCTCGTCCGCGATCTCCGCTCCCCCGGCCAGCACCTCGGCGGCGAGCTCGAACGGCAGCTCGTCGCGCGGCCAGGCCAGGAGGTTGACCGCGACCAGGGGCTCACCGCCCATCGCGTAGACGTCCGAGAGCGCGTTGGCCGCGGCGATCCGGCCCCAGTCGCGCAGGTCGTCGACGACCGGCGTGAAGAAGTCAGCCGTCGCCACCACCGCGCGCCGCTCGTCGAGGCGCACGACGGCGCCGTCGTCACCGTTCTCGAGCCCGACCAGCAGCGCGTCGGTCGCGCGGCCGCCGGGCAGCCCCGCCAGGACCCGCTCGAGCTCTCCGGGCGGCACCTTGCACGCGCACCCCCCGCCCGCGGCGTACTGGGTCAGGCGGCGCGGCTGCTGGAGCGTCATATCTCGAGGCTAGGTGACGCTGGTGCGGACGGAAGGGGGCGTCTGGGCGGAAAACGCGGAACAGATCGTCCGCGACGACGCTCGCGCGTCCATCCGTTCCGCGTTTTCCGGGAGGAGGGCGTCGGCGCTAGCCACGCGAGGCTGCGGCGCGCTCCTTGGCTGCGAGGCGCTCGCGCTGGGGTACGACGACGTACTTCGGGTCGCGCGCGGAGGCCAGACCGGCCTCGAAGATGCCGAACCGGGTGAGCACCGAGGCGGCCACGCACGTCGCTCCGGCGAGCACCGAGACCGTGCGGGAGCGACGCCCCAGCAGGAACGTCGCGCCGGCCGCGACGGCCGTCATCGTGCGGGCGGTGCTCATCAGCCGCCCGGGGCGGCCCTCCTTGTAGGGCTCGGCCACCATTCCGATCCGGGTGAGCAGCCCCTCGGCCGCGACGATCTCCATGGCCGCGCCTGCGACCGCCATCCGGCGGGCCGGCCCGGCCTGCGAGAGCGGAGTGAAGACCATCGCCAGCCCTCCGGCGGCCGTGGCGCCGGACCCGGCGAAGACGAACGGGAGCTCACGGTGGGCCTCGTGCCAGGCGGGTACGGCGGTGTTGGCGATCAGGGCGCCGGTGTAGGTGGCCAGCGGCGGGCCGAAGGCGGCGGCCCCGAGTCCGGCCAGTCGTCCGAGCCGGGGTAGGCGGCCGGTCACGAGCGAAGCAGCCGCGACCGTCGCGAAGCCGCTGAACGGCGCCAGGATGAACGAGCCCACCGACAGCGGCGAGGTCGGCTTGAACACGCGGAGCATGTGGAGGAAGCGCTCGGGCCGGCCCAGGTCGTGGACCAGCGCGACGGTCCCCCCGGCCGCTCCCCCGGCCGCGGCGAGACGGGCCACGCGCTCGAGGTCGGGTCGACCGGTGAGCGCGGCGCCCTCGGCCAGCACGGCCGAGGCGCCCGCGAGGCCGCCGAGGAACAGGTAGAGCGGTACGTCGGGCGTCTTCCAGGTCGGCGTCTTGAGGATCTGCCGGCCGTAGTAGGACTCGAACTCCACCGGCGGCACCATGGACTGCTCGCCCCGCGGGCTCATCGCTTCCTCCCCGCGAAGGCCGCGACCCCGACGGCGGCCAGCGCGGCCGCGGCGCCCCCGACGTGCTTCCAGATGGAGCCGAGGTCGCGTGTGGTGACGATGGGGTCGGGCGGCAGACCGTAGACCTCGGGCTCGTCGAGCAGCAGGAAGAAGGCGCCGTCGCCACCCACCCCGTCCTCGGGGTCGCGGCCGTAGAGCCGGGCCACGTCGAGACCCTTCTCGTGGAGCTCGGCCAACCGCCGGTCGGCCCGCTCGTGGAGCTCATCGAGCTCTCCGAACTGGATCGACTCGGTCGGGCAGGCCTGCGCGCAGGCCGGCGTCTGGCCCTCCTTGAGCCGGTCGTAGCACAGCGTGCACTTGAAGGCGCGGCCGTCGTCGGGCCGGATGTCGATCACGCCGTAGGGGCAGGCCGGCACGCAGTAGCCGCAGCCGTTGCAGATGTCGGGCTGGACGACGACGGTGCCGAACTCGGTGCGGAACAGCGACCCCGTCGGGCAGACGTCGAGGCACGCGGCGTGCGTGCAGTGCTTGCAGACGTCCGACGACATCAGCCAGCGCACGCCGCTGTCGTCGGAGGCGGCCGCCTGGTCCTCCCCGTGCGGGAGGGTGACGCCCGGCGGGCCGGACCCGGGCATCCCGAGATCGACCGACACCGAGGTCGGCGACGACTTCTCGATGAACGTCACGTGCCGCCAGGTGCTGGCGCCCAGCTCCTGGGTGTTGTCGTAGGACATCCCGGTCAGCAGGTAGCCGTCGTCGGGAACGTCGTTCCACTCCTTGCACGCGACCTCGCAGGCCTTGCAGCCGATGCAGACCGAGGTGTCGGTGAAGAACCCCATCCGCGGCGGATGGTCGCCCGGCCCGGTGCCGTAGCCGGCGTCGCCCGAGACATCCTCGAGTCGCCCGGAGAGCCGTCCCATCAGTGCGTGCCCCCGTCCTGTGGCTCGTCGCTGCCGATGCCGGCCCGGCGACGGTAGTCCTCGACGTACGCCGTGAGCGCGGCGCCGCGCGGACGCCGACCGGGCCGGATGTCGCACGTGCCGACCTTGTCCTGGATGTAGACGTTCGGGTCCATGGTCACGTTGACCAGGTCGTTGGCGGAGTCGCCGCGGCTGATCCCGTTGGGTCCCCAGTGATACGGCAGGCCGACCTGCTCGACCCACTGCTCGCCGAGCCGGAGCGACCGCATCCGGTCGGTGACGAGCACCCTCGCCTCGATCGCGGTGCGGCCGGTGACCACGGTCGCCCAGCCGCCGTGCTCGAGCCCGCGCTCCCGGGCCAGCCGCGGCGAGACCTCGCAGAACGGCTCCGGTTGGAGCTCGCTGAGCAGCGGGAGGGTCCGGCTCATCGCGCCGGCGGTGTGGTGCTCGGTGAGCCGGTACGTCGTGTAGACGAAGGGGAACACCTCGCTCAGGCTCGGGTTGATCGGGTTCGAGGCGCTGCTGAGGGAGCGACGCGACGGGTTGTTCTGCTGGGAGTAGAGCGGGTTGGCGACCGGCGACTCGGGCGGCTCGTAGTGCGTCGGCATCGGCCCGTCGGCCACCCCCAGCGGCGCGAACAGCCAGGCCTTGCCGTCGGTCTGCATCACGAACGGGTCGTGCCCACCGATCGCGTCCGGCCCCTTCGCGCCGGGCTCCGGCACGTGGTCGGGAGCACGGTCGGGGATGAAGTCGGGCACGTCGGCGCCGACCCACTTCCCCTGGTCGGCATCCCACCAGACGTACTTCTTCCGCTCGCTCCACGGGGTGCCGTCCGGTGCCGCGGACGCGCGGTTGTAGAGGATCCGCCGGTTGGCCGGCCAGGCCCAGCCCCACTCGGCCGCGACCAGGTCCTGTTCCCAGTGCGGCGTACGGCGTCGCGCCTGGTTCGTCTCGTCGGCGTAGACACCGCAGTAGATCCAGCACCCGCACGCGGTCGTGCCGTCGGGCTTCAGCTCGGTGTACGCCGACAGCGCGCCGTCGGGCCCGGTGCCGTTGATCTCGCGCAGCACCGCCTCGCCGTCGGGCTCGCCGAGGTCGTCGACCGGGTAGTCCCACGCAAGGTCGAGGAGCGGCCGGTCCATCTCGTCCGTGGAGTCGCGCAGCTTCTCGCGGATCCGGTTGCCCAGCTCGACGTAGAACTGGAGCTCGCTGGTGGCGTCGCCCGGCGGGTCGACCGCCTTGTCGCGCCACTGGAGCATCCGCTGGGTCTGGGTGAACGTGCCGGCCTTCTCGGTGTGCGCAGCCGCGGGCAGGAAGAAGATCTCGGTGCCGATCTCCTCGGTGACCAGCTCGCCGGTCTCGATCTCGGGGCCGTCCTTCCAGAACGTCGCCGACTCGATCATCTGCAGGTCGCGGACGACGAGCCAGTCGAGGTTGGCCAGCCCGAGCCGCTGCATCTTGCCGTTGGCGGAGCCGACCGCGGGGTTCTCCCCCACCAGGAAGTAGCCCTTGCAGTGCCCTTCGATCTGCGCCTTGACGGTCGCGTACGTCGAGTGGTCGCCGGTGAGCCGGGGGAGGTAGTCGAAGCACCAGTCGTTGTCGGCGGTCGCAGCGTCGCCCCAGTACGCCTTCATCAGGCTCACGGCGTAGGAGCGGATGTTGCCCCAGAAGCCAGCCTTGCCCTCGTCGTCCTTCACCCACGCGTCCAGCGACTGGTGGAGCTCGGCGTGGGGCATCGGGAGGTAGCCAGGCAGGATGTTGAAGAGCGTCGGGATGTCCGTCGAGCCCTGGATCGAGGCGTGACCGCGCAGCGCGAGGATGCCGCCGCCGGGGCGGCCGATGTTGCCGAGCAGGCTCTGCAGGATCGCGGCGGTCCGGATGATCTGGGCGCCGACCGTGTGGTGGGTCCAGCCCACGGCGTAGCACAGGGCGGTGGTCCGCTCGCGGCCGCTGTTGCTGGTGAGGGCGTCGGCGACCTTCGCGAAGTCGGTGGGCGAGATGCCACACGTCTCCTGCACCATCTCGGGGGTGTAGCGCGCGAAGTGGCGCTTGAGGATCTGGAAGACGCAGTGCGGGTCCTGCAGCGTCTCGTCGCGGCGCCCCTTCCAGTCCACAGGCGCGCCGCCGGAGCCGTGGCTCTCGGAGTGTGCGGCCTCGTGCGACTGCTGCTCCGAGGACCCTCCCGACTCGTCCGCCTGCCGCTGCTCGACCTCGGCCCGCTCCTCGTCGCTCGGGTTCAGCGGCGGGTCGTAGTTCCAGGTCTGCGGGTCGTAGCGTCCGGTCTCCTCGTCGAAGCCGGAGAACAGTCCGTCGAGGTCCTCGGTGTCCTGGAAGCGGTCGTCGATGATGTTCGCCGCGTTCGTGTAGGCCACGACGTACTCGCGGAAGTCGAGGTCGTTGCTCAGCACGTGGTTGACCAGCGCGCCGAGGAAGGCGATGTCGGAGCCCGCCCGGATCGGCACGTGGAGGTCGGCCAGCGCCGAGGTCCGCGTGAAGCGCGGGTCGACGTGGATCACCGTCGCACCCTTCCGCTGGGCCTCGACCACCCACTGGAACCCGACGGGGTGCGCCTCGGCCATGTTGGAGCCCTGGATCAGGATGCAATCAGCGTTGCTGAGGTCCTGCAGGTTGGTGGTGGCCCCACCGCGGCCGAACGAGGCACCCAGACCGGGCACCGTCGAGGAGTGTCATATCCGGGCCTGGTTCTCGATCTGGATCGCACCCATCGCGGTGTAGAGCTTCTTCATGAGGTAGTTCTCCTCGTTGTCGAGGGTCGCTCCTCCGAGGCTCGCGATGCCGAGGGTGCGGCGGGTACGACGTCCCTGCTCGTCCTCCCACTCCCAGAACTGCTTGCGGGTGGCGATCACCCGGTCGGCGATCATGTCCATCGCCGTGTCGGGGTCGAGGTCCTCCCACTCGGTGCCGTGGGGTCGCCGGTAGCGGATCGTCGTGACCCGGGTCGGCGAGGTGACCAGCTGCATGCTGGCGCTGCCCTTGGGGCACAGGCGTCCGCGCGAGACGGGGCTCGCCGGGTTCCCCTCGATCTGGACGATCCTCTCGTCCTTGACGAAGACCTTCTGCGCGCAGCCGACCGCGCAGAACGGGCAGACCGAGTCGACGACCCGGTCGGCCTGCACGGTGCGCGGCTCGAGGGTGCGGCTCCGCGCGGACTGTGCCGCCTCGCCGCGGCCGAGCCGGTCCTTGCCGGTGACCTGTCGCAGCAGCGACCAGTCTCCGAGGCGCGACGTCAGACCCACATCCACAACCTAGCCCGCTCCGACGCAACGGACCTCACCCTTCACGGCGGAACGGCGCGTCGTAGGCTCCGCTCGGAGGCGTACCTCGTCTGGTGATGGGCGCGGTCCTCAAAACCGTAGTGACCGGGCATCCCGGTCAGGCGGGTTCGATTCCCGTCCGCCTCCGCCACTGGCCGACGCGTCGAGGAGGTGCAGGTGCGCGACGACGACCCGCGACGCCGTACACCGCGCATGGACGCCGTGCTCGACGACCCGCGGCTCGAGGACGCGGTCGGGCGCCTGGGTCGGGCGCTGGTCAAGGAGCACGTCGTCGGGGTGATCGAGGAGTGTCGAGCCGGTCGCGTGGACCCGGACGACGTCGTGGCCCGCGTGGTGGTCGCGCTGCCCGCGAACGCGACGTCGCTGCGGCGGGTGATCAACGCGACGGGCGTCGTGGTGCACACCAACCTCGGCCGCGCCCCCCTGTCACCCGCCGCGATCGAGGCGGTGGTGACGGCGGCCGGAGCCACCGACGTCGAGCTCGACCTCGCCAGCGGGCGGCGGGGGGCTCGGGGCCGCGGCACCCTGGCCGTGCTCGCCGCGGCGGTGCCCGACGCCGGAGCGGTGCACGTCGTGAACAACGGAGCGGCCGCGCTCGCCCTGGTCACCTGCGCCCTGGCCGCGGGCCGCGAGGTCGTCGTCGCCCGCGGCGAGATGGTGGAGATCGGCGACGGGTTCCGGATCCCGGAGCTGCTGGAGTCGGTCGGTGCGCGGCTGCGCGAGGTCGGCACCACCAACCGGGTGCATCGCATCGACTACGAGCGCGCGATCGGCCCGGATACGGCGTTCGTGCTCAAGGTGCATCCCTCCAACTTCCGGGTCGAGGGCTTCACGTCGTCGGTGTCGGTCGCGGACCTCGCGGGACTCGGCGTACCGGTCGTCGCCGACATCGGCTCCGGCCTGCTCTCGCCCCATCCACGGCTGCCGAACGAGCCCGACGCGGCGTCGATGCTGCGTGCTGGAGCGGCGCTGGTCACGGCGTCCGGCGACAAGCTGCTCGGCGGCCCGCAGTGCGGGCTCGTGCTGGGAGATGCCGGCCTCGTCGAGCGGGTTCGACGTTTCCCGCTCGCCCGGGCGATGCGCGTCGACAAGCTGACCCTCGCAGCTCTCGAGGCGACCCTCGCCGGACCCCCGCCGCCCGTCGTCGCCGCACTGGGCAGCCGGCAGGCGGACCTGATGGCACGTGCCCGCCGCGTCGCGGAGCGGATCGGCACGCCGGCCGAGGCCGTGGCGTCGGACGGCGCTGTGGGCGGCGGCGGCGCCCCGGGCGTCGTCCTGCCCAGTGCGGCGGTCGCCCTGCCGCCGGGGCTCGCCGGGCCTCTCCGCAGCGGTGAGCCACCCGTCGTCGGCCACGTCGCGGACGACCGGCTGCTGCTCGACCTGCTCACCGTGCCGCCCGACCTGGACGACACCCTCGTCGACGCCGTACGACGGGCCGCCGGGGCCTGAGGTGCACGTCGTCGCCACCGCAGGTCATGTCGACCACGGCAAGTCCACGCTCGTCCGCGCGCTGACCGGTCAGGACCCCGACCGCCTGGCAGAGGAGCACAGGCGCGGGCTGTCGATCGAGCTCGGCTACTGCTGGGCCGATCTCGACCCGGTCGGCGACGTCGCGTTCGTCGACGTACCCGGTCACGAGCGGTTCCTGTCCACGACCCTGGCGGGCCTCGGGCCGGTGCCGGCCGCCCTGCTCGTCGTCGCGGCCGACGACCCGTGGATGCCGCAGGCCGCCGAGCACCTGGCCGCGCTCGATGCGCTGGGGGTCCGACACGGCGTGCTCGTGGTGACCCGCTCCGACCTGGCCGACCCCGAGCCGGCGCTGGCCCGGGCGCGCGACGAGCTGAGCCGCACGTCGCTGGCCGACGCCCCGGCCGTGGTGGTGAGCGGGCGCACCGGGGCGGGGCTCGACGACCTGCGCGCCGCTCTCGTCGCGGTGCTGGCGGCGATGGTCCCTCCCGACGACGAGACCGACGTGCGCCTCTGGGTCGACCGGGCGTTCCACGTGCGCGGAGCAGGCACGGTGGTGACCGGCACGCTGCCGGCCGGCACGGTGCGGGTCGGTGACGCGCTCGCGCTCGGCCACGAGCCCGTGAGAGTGCGTGGGCTGGAGTGCCTCGGCCGACACGTCGACCGGGTCTCGGGGCCGGCGCGGGTCGCGGTGCAGCTCGGCGGACGCGGGCCGGAGCGGCTCGGGCGCGGCAGCGTGCTGGTCACCCCGGGCGCGTTCGACGAGGTCGTGGAGCTCGACGTACGCCTCGACCACGACGGCCCGCCACCCGAGCGGCCGCTGCTCCACGTCGGCAGCACCCGGCAGTCGGTGCATGCCCGTCCGCTCGGGACGACGCACGCGCGGCTGCGGCTGGAGTCGCCGCTGCCGCTGCGTCACGGCGACCGGCTGGTGCTGCGCGATCCTGGGAGTCGCACCCTGTGGGGTGCCGAGGTGCTCGACGCCGCTCCCCCGCCGCTGAACCGCCGGGGAGCTGCCGTGGCCCGCGCCGCCGACCTCGGCCGCCGCGGCGCCGGCCTCTCCGCCGAGCTCGAGGCACGGGGGGCCGTGCGTCGAGCGTGGCTGCTGCGGGTCGGGGTGCCTGACGCGCCACTGCCCGCAGGCGCCCTCGGCACTGGGGCCTGGCTCGTGTCTGCCGGACAGGCAGCCACCTGGCGCACCCGCTTGGTCGATGCGGTCTCCGCGGCGCCCGACGGGCTGTCCCCTGCCGCGGCCACCCGGGCTGTCGGGCTTCCGGACGCCGAGCTGCTCGAGGTGCTCGTCGCCGATCCGGTACGACGTCGGGGCGGCCGCCTGGTCGTCGACACCGACCTGCCGGCGGCCGTCCGCGAGGCGCTCGAGGCGCTGCGTGCAGACCTGAACGGCGCGCCGTTCCAGGCTCCGGGCGCCGAGCGGCTCGCCGAGCTGGGACTCGATCGCCCCACCCTGGCCCGGCTGGCGCGCGCCGGCGACCTCCTCCTGGTGGGCGAGGGCATCGCGCTGCTGCCGGGGAGCGACGACGTCGCTGCGCGGCTGCTGGCCACGCTGTCGCAGCCGTTCACGACGAGCCAGGCGCGTCAGGCGCTCGACACCTCGCGGCGCGTCGTACTGCCGTTGCTGAGCCACCTCGACCGCACCGGGCGCACGGTGCGTCTGCCGGACGACACGCGTCGGGTGCGGTGAGTCAGGAGGCCCGCTCGACGACCTCGAGGTGGGGCGCGGTGATGCCGTGCTCCACGGCCCACAGCACGGCCTGAGTGCGGCTGGTCACGCCCATCGCCCGATAGGCGGTGCGGATGTGTGACTTGACGGTGTTCATGGACAGCTCGAGTCGGCGCGAGATCTCCTTGTTGGGAGCCCCGGCGGCGATGAGCGCGACCACGTCGGTCTCGCGCGGGGTCAGGCCGATCTCGATCGTCGTGCGTCGCTCGTGACGGGCGCGCGGCTCGTCGACGGCGACCAGACGCTCACCGAGGTACACCTTCTCCAGGGCCGCGACCAGCTCCTCCGCCGGCAGCGCCTTCGAGAGGTAGCCGTGCGCGCCAGCGAGCATCGCCCGCTCCACGAACCCGGACCGCGTCTCCCAGGTGTAGACCACGACCCGTGCGCCGCCCGGCGGTCGGGCGACCTGCGCCGAGCCGACGACGCCGCTGCGTCGGGTGAAGGGGTCGAGCAGCGCCAGGTCGGCCTCCGACGCGGCGTAGTGCCGGTTGGGCAGCACCACCACCCGGTCGGAGTGCTCGGCCATCATGGTCGTCACCCCCACATGGACGAGGTCACACTCATTCACAAGCGCCACTTTGAGCGGCTGGTCGAACTCCACGGGTACGTCGTACCCAGAGCGGACCTCGGGTATGCGTTCAGGCGGCACCGTGCAGGTGTGTCCAGGTCCACCCCGCCCGCTGTTCGGCCAGCATCGAGCGGAGCTCGTGGGTCTGCCCGAGCGGGTACCGGTCGATCGCCGCCTCCAGGTCCACCAGGTCCCGGGGCGTGTACGACGCGAGCTCGCGCCGCAGCGCCTCGCGGCGTTGCCGGTTGGCACGGCGCAGCACCCTCCCGGTGCGCCACACCAGCACCCGGCTCCAGACATCCATCGCAGCCTCCGGGCCGACGCCGTACGTCGCGCGCGTCAGCCGTGAGTCGATGGTAAGCCCGATCTCCCCCACCGTGACCCGCACGCGGGCGCGGGCGTCACCGGGTGTCGAGGCAGGCGCAGGGCGCCTTCCTCCGCCACCGGAGGCCGGTGGTGGAGGAGGTCGCCCTGGCGACCGTCTCGAAACCACCCCCACCCGTCGATCGAACCCGCCGGAGGTCAGTCCTCGGTGTCGTCCTCGTCGTCGATGACGTGCATCGCGGCCTCCTCGGCGCTGGCGCCGCCGCCGTCGATGCCGGCGTCGGTGGCCCAGAGGTCGGAGTCCGTGTCGTCGTTGTTGCCCTGGTCCTGGGCGACGAGCCGGCCACTGCGCACGTCGCCCACCTCGTCCTCGGAGTCGCGACGGAAGGTGGTGGCGTCGTCGTCCGCGTCGGGGTCGTCCCAAGCGTCGGGCTCCTCCTCGGCCAGGCGCTCGTCCAGCGTCTCGGGCTCGTCCACCTCGTGAGGGTGACGGAGGTGGCCCGGCTCGCGGTCGGGCGGTGAGTATCCCTCGTCGAGCACGTCGTCCACACCCCGATCGTCGAGGGTGTCGCTGGGCTGCAGCTGGTCTTCGCTCATGGCGCGAACCTACTCGCCCGGGCCGCGCTCCGCGGCAGAGGCGGACGTCTCGAACCCGACCCGCACCGCCGCCATGTCGGCCCCCCCGAGCCCCTGCTCGGAGGCCCGATCGTAGATCGCGAGCAGCGTGGCCAGCAGGTCATCGGAGAACCCACGACCTTGCGCGGCCTCGATCATCAGTCCGACGTCCTTGCGAACGCTGTCGAGTGCGAACGACGGGTCGTCCCAGGTGCGCTCGATCATCACGGCGCCCTTGAGCTGGGCGTACGCCGAGTCGGCGGCGCCGCCCTTGATCCCCTCGAGGAACAGCCGAGGGTCCAGCCCGAGGGCCTCGGCGAGCGCGAGCGCCTGCCCGGTGGCGGCGTTGATCGAGGCCACCCACGAGTTGCACACCAGCTTGAGCGCGCTGGCGGCGCCGGTCTCGTCCCCCACCACCAGCGTGCGAGCACCCACCGCCTCGAGCACCGGATCCGCCCGGTCGCGTGCTGCAGCAGGGCCCGACACGAGCACGATCAGGTTGCCGGTCTCGGCGGGCTGCTTGGTGCCGAGAACCGGCGCGTCCAGGAGCCGGTCGGCCACCGGTGCCGCGGCCTCGGAGATCCGGGCCATGCCGGCGGGCCCGACGGTGGTCGACTGCACCCACACCGCCTCCGGCTCGAGAGCGGCGACGACGTCGGCCGCGAGGTCGAGCACGCTGTCCGCGTCGTAGACCATCGTGATCACCACCTCGGCCCCGGCCACGGCTCCTGCGAGCTCGGCGTGGGCCCTGATCCCGGAACCGGCCACCGCCTCGGCCCGGGCCGGCGTGCGGTTCCACACCGCCACGTCGTGGCCCTCGCGGGCGAGTGTCCGGGCCATCGCGGCCCCCATGATCCCGGTGCCGAGCACTGCGGTACGCATGCCCCGATGCTGCCACCGCAGACGTGCTGTCGCGCCAGAGGGGCGGCTCAATGGTGGGCGAGGCCCGCGAGCGTGCGCGGCTGCACGTCGGTGTGCGGGCGCGCCGCCGGCACGAGCAGCACGGGGCACCGCGCCCGCTGGAGCGCCGCCCGAGCAGTGGGCCCGAGCGCACGTGCCGGCCCGCGGGCGCGGGACCTGGACAGCATCAGGACGCTCCCCGGCGGGGACGCCGCGACGAGCGCATCGGCAGCGCCGCCGCGAACGACGTCCACCCGCAGCTGGACGTCGGGGAACACATGCCGCAGCCTCGCCAGCCGGTCCTCGACCAGCGCCGCCTCGCCCGGGAGCCAGCCCGGGTCGTGCGCCTCGCGGCCGCTTCCCTGCGCGTGGGGCGCAGGCGGCTGCCAGGCGTGCACGACCGCCAGCTCGGCGCGGTGCCGCTGGGCCTGGCCGAACGCTGCGGTCAGCAGCTCGCCCTCGGCCCGCGCCGGCGACTTCAGGCCCACCACGATCCGCTGGAGCTGGCCGACTGGGGGCCTCTCGGACGGCACCACGACGACCGGGCACCCCGCGTGGCCGGCCGCGCTCAACGCGGCTGACCCCGGTCGCAGTCGCTCGGTCGGACCCGGCGTGGGCGCCCCGACCACGAGAAGCTGGGCGTGCGCGGCCTGCTCCATCAGCCGCTCGACCCCGTGGTCGGTGAGCAGGCTCAGCGTCACCTCGACTCCTGACGCCTCGGCGAGGGCGAGCCGCCGGCCGTCCTCCAGCAGGTCGCAGGAGAAGGAGTCCGCCGCAGGACCAGCCGGTACGACGCGCACCAGCTCCAGCGGCACCCGGCGCACCCACGCCTCCCGGGCGGCGTACCGGACAGCCGACCGCGCGGCCTCGCCTGGTGCGGTGCCCACCACCACGTGGCCACGCATCCGCTCGTCGTCCCGCTCTGACATCAGCGCCCTCCCACCGTGCCGGGAGGTGGGTCGCCGAGATGGCTGTCGCGCCCGGTGTGCTCCACCGTCGCGTCGGGGCCTGGGGTGGACCCACGACTCACGCCCCGTGTCAGACCACCGTACGACGTAGGGCGGCATGTCGTCGCGGCGGTGGACCTCGAGGATCTCGGCGCGAGGTGGTCGGAGCCATGGTCTCCGCTCAGTCCTGACCCACGATCCCGACGCGGACCTCGTTGCCGACCGACGTGTCGAGCACGACGCGGATGCCGTCCGGCACGACCTTGCCGACCTCGTCGAGCAGGTCCGAGACGGGCGGCAGGGTCCCCTCGTAGAGCACGTGCACGTACGCCGTGTCGGAATGGACGTCGACCTTGGTGACCGACGCTCCGGGAGTGTCCTTCAGCCAGGTCTGGCGGCCTGGTCGATCCGGTTCGACCAGTAGTCCGCCAGGTAGCTGACCACCGTGTTGGCGCCCAGCGGGATGGCGACGAGCACGATCAGCGTCCACAGCACGGCGTACTGCTGACGCCGGGGACGCGCCACGAGGGCCTCGCCGGCGTAGCCGAGTGCGGTGAACGTCAGCACCCCCGCCAGCACCATCGCCAGCATGTGGGGCGTTGGGTCGCGGGCAGGACCCGCGTCCGCAGGGACTGGCGCATGGCTGATCCTCCCGGGCTCATCTCAGTCCTGGGCCTGGATGCTCCGGACCGAGTCGATGGACAGACCGGCGAGCCGTCGGAGCGACGGCGGGACGCCGGGGGTGGTGAGGAGCGTCGTCGCGTCGAAGACCCGCGTCGCGCCGTAGATCTTGGGGTCGGTGATCACCGTCGGACGGCACGACGGGCGCTCGGCGCGGTAGCTGCCGTCGGGGCGCTGCACGAAGTCGACGTCCGCGATCACGCCGCGGTAGGTGTCGGGTCGCGAGGTCTCCTGCTCGGCCACCAGGTTGCCGAGGCCGTAGACGACCCACTTCCCTGCGACCCTCTCCACCGGTTCCACCACGTGGGAGTGGTGGCCGTAGACGAAGTCGACGTACGGCGAGCGGGCCAGCGCACCGAAGACGGCGACCTGTTGGGCGCTCGGCACGTGGGAGTACTCGTCGCCGGCGTGCACCGCGACCATCACGACGTCCACACCCGCCCGGTGCATGACCCGGGCCTGCGCGGTCGCGCGGCGTACGTCGATCAGGTTCACCGACCAGGGCTCGGTGACCGGGAGGCCGTTGGTGCCGAACGTCATGGAGATCAGCCCGACCTTCACCCCGCGCACGTCGAGGACGAGCGGTGTGAGCGCGTCCTGCGGGCGGGCGAAGGTGCCGGTGTGGGCCAGGCCCCGGCGGTCGAGGGCGTGGAGGGTCCGCACCAGTCCCGTGAAGCCCTGGTCGACCGAGTGGTTCGAGGCCGTCGTGCACGCGTCGTACCCGGTGGCGACAAGGCCGTCGAGGACGGTCGGCGGGGCCGCGAAGACGGGGTAGTTGCGGTAGGGCCCGCGCGGGAGTGAGACGGGTGTCTCGAGGTGGCAGATGGCGAGGTCGGCCGAGGCGATCTGCGCCTTCAACCCGGCGAGCATCGGCCGGAAGTCGGGCAGGCTCTCGCCGCGCCGCGCGGCATCGCGCTGGGCGGTGGCCCACACCCCGTCGTGGATCAGCACGTCGCCGGTCAGCGCCACCGAGATCCGCGTCGCCTTGGCAGGCACCGACGGCGACGGCGTGGCGGAGGGCGGGCTCGACGACGAGGCGGGGTCCGGCAGGACGCTCGGCAGCGCGTCGGGACGTCGTACCGGCGGAGCGTTGGGCGACGGAGCGCTCTGCCCTGCGGCTGCTACGCCGCCGGCGCGGACGGCCAGGAGTGAGTCGCCGGGACCGCAGGCGGCGAGACTCAGAGCAGCAGCCCAGACGGCCAGGATCGCAGGCAGGGCCTTGCGTCTCGGGCGGGTCGTCATCGGGGCAGCTCCCCCGGCCGGAGCTCAGCCAACGGGTTGGTAGGCACAGGCGTCCTTGTTGTCCTGCTCGGCGGCGGGGCGGTGCGCGTGGCGTCGGTGGGGTGCGAGTGCCTTCGTGACCGTGTCGTGCACGTAGGTGAAGTCTGGGTCGCCCGGCTCGAAGCTGTCGCTGCGGCGGAACACCACCGACTTCAGGCGGTGCCCCTTGACCTTGAGGCCCAGGTCGACGAATGCCGGCAGCAGGGCGCGCGGGATGTCGGTGCGGACCAGCTCCTTGCCTGCGCTCGCCACCGCCTGGTAGTTGCGCAGGAGGTTGAGGGGATTGGCCTTCTCGGCGATCGCCTGGATCATGCAGCGCTGCCGGTCCATCCGCTGGTAGTCGTCGGCGCCGTAGCGGCCGCGCGAGAACCACAGCGCGTTGAGCCCGTCGAGGTGCTGGTCGGGGCCGGGCTGAAGGTAGCGGGTCGGCGGGATGCCGCGGTCGGTGTCGCCGTTGACCGCCACCGGCTCGTTGATGTTCACCGTGACGCCGCCGATCGCGTCCACCATCTTCCGGAAGCCCTCGAAGTTGATCAGCACGTAGTAGTCGACCGGCAGTCCGGTGGCGCCCTCGAAGGCCTGCTTGATGGCGTCGGCGCCCTCGTTGGCGGACTTGCCGAGGATGTGCGGGTAGAGGATCGGGACTTCACGGTAGACCGCGTTCAGCATCCAGGAGGCCGGGTCACCCTCGCCGGTGAAGCCGTCGGGGAAGACGTCGTGGAGCGGGCTGTTCTCGGGGAACGGCGCGTTCATCATGTTGCGGGGCAGGCTGAAGGAGACTGCGCGGCCGGTGTGGGTGTCGATCGACACCAGGATCATCGAGTCGGTCCGGACGCCGTCGCGGTAGGGCCCGCCGTCGCCGCCGAGCAGGAGCAGGTTCACCCGGTCGCGCCCGCCCCACGGGTCCTCCTTCTGGACCGCCGGCGCAGTCGCGCTCCGGTTGTTCTCGAAGACGCTCTTGACGAAGTCGGCCTGCACGTTGGCGTAGCGCGACGCCACGGCCGCGGGGACGGCGACGCCGACGATGAGCGCGGCGACCACGACGCCGCCCAGTCCCGTCACCCAGTGATGCACGCCGAGAGGTCGGACCATGACGAAGGTCAGCACGACGACCGCGGCCCACATAAGCAGCACGATGCCCAGCACGACGGAGGTGACCTCGAGCCGAGCGGGGTCGAAGGCGAAGTCGAGCGCGCCCTGCACGTCGTGGGGCAGGGTCACGAGCGCACCCACCATGGTCACCGCGGCGGCGAGCATGGTGACGAGCCCGAGCATCCGACGGCCGGCCCACCAGAAGCCCGTGCCGGGGGCGACGGCCGAGAGCAGCGTGATGCCCAGGGCGCTGCCCATGCCGGAGGCGCGGCGGAAGCGAGGCCTGCCACGACGAGCGCCGCCCCCGGAACGCCTGCGCGTCCCGCCGGACGCGCTACCCATCGTGAACCACGCCCGGATTGTAGGGCCGCGAGCGCTCGTCGGGGCGAACCGACGCGGACCCGTGACCTCACCGGGCCGTCCAGGCCCGGGCCCGCCGCTGTCGCGGCCTGCGTCCGTCGTGCCGGGGCTGTCATCATGCGAGCGTGACCCCGCCGTCCGCTGGCCAGCCCGACCATCTCGCCGTGACCTGGTGGGGCCACGCGACCGCCACCGTCGAGCTCGGGGACGTCAGGATCGTCACCGACCCCGTCCTGGTCGACCGGCTCTTCCACCTCCGCCGGTACGGCGTGACGCCGAGGCCGGAGGCCCGCACCGCCGACCTCGTGCTGCTGTCCCACCTGCACGGTGACCACATCCACCTGCGATCGCTGCGGCAGTACCCACGAGGCCTGCCGGTGATCGCGCCCCACGGGGCCCGCCGGCTGCTGCGCAGGCTCGGGCTGGAGGACGTGCGGACCGTCGCGCCGGGAGACGTGGTCGAGGCCGCAGGCGTCACCATCGAGGTGTTGGCGGCGACGCACGACGACCGGCGCTCGCCCCTCTCGCAGACCCGCGGACCGGCCCTCGGCTTCCGGGTGCAAGGGGCCGAGCGGTCGTTGTGGTTCCCCGGCGACACGGGGCTGCGCGACGACATGAACGACGTACGCCCGGTCGACCTGGCGCTCGTCCCCGTCGGCGGGTGGGGCCCCACGCTCGGACCCCTCCACATGGACCCCGACGAGGGATCGGAGGCAGTGGCCCGGGTCGGGGCGCGCTGGGCGCTTCCGGTGCACTGGGGCACGTTCTGGCCGGTGGCCCTGTCGCGGATCACGCCGGCGCGACACACCACGCTCTTCACGACCCCGGGCGCGCGCTTCGTCGACGCGGTGCACGCGAGCGGCTCCGCCGTGACCCCCGTGCTCCCCCGCCACGGGGAGTGGATGGGCCTGGTCTGAGCCCGTTCACCGGCACGGCGTGACACCGCGCGAGGCACGCGGCATACGACGCGGCGCAGGCCTGACTCGCCGCGCGCCCGCCCGGAGCTACCTGGTCACGAGGGAGCGGTGAGGGAGCCACCGGACCGGACATCGGGTCGGTGGCAACCTCACCGCTCACGCCGCGGCGGCCGAGATCACATCTCGGCGAGGAGCTTCGCCTTCGCCACCTGGAACTCGGCGTCGTCGAGGACGCCGGCCTCCTTGAGCTCGCCGAGCTTCTTCAGCTGGGCGATCAGGTCGTCGGTCGACGCCTCCGGCTCGGCCGGCGCAGCGGGCGGCGCCGCCTGCTGCATCTGCTGCTGCTGCTCGGCGTACTGCTGCTCGGCCTTCTCGTCGGCTCGCGCGTTCTGGCGGCGGGAGACCCCGCCCGACACCGCGGTCGCCGTGCCGGCGACCACCGCCGTCCGTGCCGCCATGCCGACCAGGCCCGGGCGGCCTCTCCGTCGTCCCATCATGATGCTTCTCCTTCGGTCAGTACTCGTGAGTGAGGCAGGTGGTCGGACAGGTCAGGCGGTCTCGGCGAGAGCGGCGAGCACGTTGTCCACGACGTCGGCCGGGATCCGGACAGCCGCCGCGAGAATCCCGCCGGAATCGACGATCGCGTCGCGAAACGGGATGGCCCACGTGTGCTCGAAGACGAGGATGGCCGCGGAGCTGTTGGGCTCGAGCGTCTCGGAGAGCGCCTCGACATCCTCGTCGGAGATGAGCGCGTCCATGGTGTCGAAGAGCTCCGCGAGCGCGGTCAGGTCGCTGTCGCCGGTGACCTGGTCGATCTCGAGGATCGTGATCTCGTCACCCTCCTCCCGGGCGATCAGCAACCCGTCGACGATGCGGATGGTGCCGGCATCCACGAGCCGCTTGAGCTCCGGGATGATCCTCCCGTTGAACCGGTTGCCCGGGAACTCGACGACGATGACCTCGATGGGTCCCACTGACATGACGATCCTCCTGCTGGAGCCGGACGTGCTGGTCAGCCCAGTGTGCGAGCCGACTCCTCCGCCCTCTTCACCCGCATGGGGTGACCCGCGAGCGTGCGCGGGTGGACCACACTCCGGGTATGGCCGGGTCGAAGGACATCCGTGCGGCTCGCCTGGGCCGGAGCCGACTGCGTTTCGGCGACCTGGTGCGCCTGCTCGTCGCGTGGCTGCTCTCCACCCTGGCGCTCGGCCTCGCGGTCGTGATCCTCGACGGACTGACCGCACAGTCCTTCTGGGACGTGCTCTGGGCATCCGCCGTCACCGCGGTCGTCGGGCTCCTGATCCGCCCGGTGATCGCGCTCGTCTCGGCCTACGTCGGGTGGATCGCGGTGGTGCTCGCCGGTCTGCTCGGCCAGGCGCTGGTGATCTACGTGGCGCTCGAGATCTCCCCGGGCATCACCACCACGGTCGGCGCGGCGATCATCGCCTCGTGGATCGTCGCCGCGACCGGCACCGCCGTCGCGTGGATCACCACCTCGGGCACCGACGACGCCTTCGCCCTGTCGTTGGAGCGCGGGCGACGCAAGGTGGTGACGGTCGACGACCCCGACGTGGACGGCATCGTCTTCATCCAGCTGGACGGGCTCCCGTTCCCGGTGCTCCGCTGGGCGATCGCCGCCGGGTCGGTCCCGACGATGCGTCGCTGGGTCTCCTCCGGCGACCACGTGCTCCGCGAGTGGACGCCCCAGCTGCCGTGCACCACTCCGGCCAGCCAGCTCGGGATCCTGCACGGCACCGTCGACCGGGTGCCGGCGTTCCGCTGGTACGACCGCGAGCTCGGGCGGCTGCTCGTCGCGAACCGTCCGGCCGATGCAGCCATCATCGAGGAGCGCGCCAGCGACGGCCGCGGTCTGCTCGCGGACGGCGGGGTCTCGGTGTCCAACATCTTCACCGGCGACGCCGAGCGCTCGTTCCTGACCATGAGCCGCGCGAAGCTGGGCCGCAGCGACGTCGGCAAGCGGCGTACCTTCGCGGGCTTCCTCACCGACCCGCAGGGCTTCATGCGCGCCTTCGTGCGCACGATCGCCGAGATCGTGAAGGAGCGCTTCCAGGCCCGTCGCCAGGTGCGTCGCGACCTGATGCCGCGGGTGCACCGCGGCTGGACCTTCGCCGCTCTCCGTGCCGCCACCAACGTGCTCGGGCGCGACATCAACACCGCGATCATCACCGAGGAGATGCGCAAGGGCACGCGCAGCATCTACGTCGACTACGTCGACTACGACGAGATCGCCCACCACGCCGGCATCTTCCGGCCCGAGTCGCTGGCCGCGCTCGACGGTCTCGACCGGGTGCTGGCCACCCTCGAGCGCCTCGCCGAGTCCGGCGCCCGGCGCTACCACTTCGTGATCGTCTCCGACCACGGGCAGTCGCAGGGGCAGGTGTTCGCCGACCGGTACGGCATCGACCTGGCCGGCCTGTGCGGCGACCTGATGTCGGAGCAGGTCGAGTCGGTCGACGCCCCCGTCGAGGGCTGGGGCCGCGCCGAGGCGGTGGCCGACGGGATGGGCTCCTCAGGCGTCACAGGTCGGCTCGCCGACCGCGCGTCCGACGTCACCGCGCGCCACCAGGAGGAGGGCGCCTCCGAGGACGCCGACATCAGCGTGCTCGGCTCCGGGAACCTGGGACTGCTCTACGTCCACCAGCCCACCCGGCTGACCCTCGACGACCTCGAGCAACGATGGCCGGCGTTGGTCCCTGGCCTGGTCGCCCACGAGGGCGTCGGCTTCGTGGCCGGCATCGACTCCGGCGGGCGCCCGTGGGCGATCGGTGCCGAAGGGCGGATCGCGCTCGACACGGGCGAGGTGGAGGGCACCGACCCGCTCACGCCGTACGGCGAGCACGCGGCGCGCGTGCTGCGCCGCGCCGTGATGCTGGCCGAGGCGCCCGACCTCTACATGAACAGCCTCGTCGACCAGGACACCCTCGACATCGCCGCCTTCGAGCCCCTGGTGGGTGCACATGGCGGCCTGGGCGGGTGGCAGGACCGCGCGGTCCTGCTGGTGCCGCGCGAGCTGGTCGGATCGCTGCCGGACGGCCGGATCGAGGGCGCGGACCACCTCCACCAGGTGCTGGTCAGGATGTTGGAGTCGGTCGGGCAGCGCACCGACCTCGGTGGTGCCGCGGTCGGAGCGGACCTCGGCGTGGCACGATCTGAGGGATGACCGGCACTCCTGCTGACGCGCAGCACCTCCGCGACCTCGCCCGGCTCCGCCGGGTGCGCGACCGGATGGACCGCGAGTACGCGCAGCCGCTCGACGTCGAGGCGCTCGCCGCCGGAGAGCACATGTCGGCGGGTCACCTGAGCCGGCAGTTCCGGGCTGCGTACGGCGAGTCGCCGTACGCCTACCTGATGACCCGGCGGATCGAGCGAGCGATGGCCCTGCTGCGCCGCGGCGACCTCAGCGTCACCGAGGTGTGCTTCGCGGTCGGCTGCTCCTCGCTCGGCACGTTCAGCACCCGGTTCACCGAGCTGGTCGGCGTGCCTCCGAGCACCTATCGGCGCGAGGCCGCACAGGCGACCGAGGGGTTGCCCGCCTGCGTGGAGAAGCAGGTCACCAGACCGGTCAGGAATCGAGAAGCACCCCTGACCGGCGTCCGCCTAACGTGACGCCTATGGACATCAGCATTCACTCGAGCTTCCTCCCCCACGACGACCCCGAGGCCTCGCTGGCCTTCTACCGCGACACGCTGGGCTTCGAGGTCCGGCTCGACGTCGGCCAGGGCACGATGCGCTGGATCACGGTCGGCCCCGAGGGTCAGCCCGGCACCAGCGTCGTCCTCTACCCGCCCACGGCCACGCCTGGCCTCACCGACGAGGAGCGTCGCACCATCGTCGAGATGATGGCCAAGGGCACGTTCGCGACGCTTCTCCTGGCCACCCACGACCTCGACGGCACCTTCGAGAAGGTGCAGTCGGGCGACGTCGAGGTCGTGCAGGAGCCGACCGAGCAGCCGTACGGCGTGCGCGACTGCGCCCTGCGCGACCCCGCGGGCAACATGGTGCGCATCCAGGAGGTACCCGCGTGACCCTGTCTTGCCACTGGTTCGACCGTTCGTGCGACCTCGGAGCCCGATGAGCGACGCCGATGCGCACGATGTGATCCGGGTGACCGGTGCCCGGGTCAACAACCTCAAGGACATCAGCGTCGAGATCCCGAAGCGGCGGCTCACGGCGTTCACCGGCGTCTCGGGCTCGGGCAAGAGCTCGCTGGTCTTCGGCACCATCGCGGCGGAGTCGCAGCGCCTGATCAACGAGACCTACAGCAGCTTCGTGCAGGGGTTCATGCCGACGCTGGCGCGGCCCGACGTCGACGTGCTCGAGGGTCTGACCACCGCGATCATCGTCGACCAGGAGCGGATGGGCAGCGACCCACGCTCCACGGTCGGCACCGCGACCGATGCGAACGCCATGCTGCGGATCCTGTTCAGCCGGCTCGGCGATCCCCACATCGGCACCCAGCAGGCGTTCTCCTTCAACGTCGCCTCCATCTCGGGCGCCGGGGCGGTCACCGTGCAGAAGGGCGGGCGGACCACCAAGGAGCGCCGGAGCTTCAGCATCCTGGGCGGCATGTGCCCCCGCTGCGAGGGGCGAGGGTCGGTCAACGACATCGACCTCACCGAGCTGTACGACGACTCCCTGTCCCTCAACGAGGGACCGTTCACGATTCCCGGCTACAGCATGGACGGCTGGTACGGCCGGATCTTCAAGGGCAGCGGCTTCTTCGACCCCGACAAGCCGATCCGGATGTACACCAAACGCGAGCTGAACGACCTGCTCTACCGGGAGCCGACCAAGATCCAGGTCGACGGCATCAACCTCACCTACGAGGGCCTGATCCCCAAGCTCCAGAGGTCGATGCTGTCCAAGGACGTCGACGCCCTGCAGCCCCACGTGCGCGCGTTCGTGGAGCGGGCGGTGACCTTCAGCATCTGCCCCGAGTGCGGTGGCAGCCGCCTCAGTGAGGAGGCCAGGTCGTCGAAGATCCGGGGGATCAACATCGCCGACGCGTGTGCCATGCAGATCACCGACCTCGCAGCCTGGGTGGGCGACCTCGACGAGCCGACGGTCGGTCCGCTCCTCGAGTCGCTCCGCGAGACCCTCGACTCGTTCGTCGAGATCGGCCTCGGCTACCTCTCGCTCGAGCGGCCGTCGGGCACGCTGTCGGGCGGCGAGGCGCAGCGCACCAAGATGATCCGGCAGCTCGGGTCATCGCTCACCGACATCACCTACGTCTTCGACGAGCCCACCATCGGGCTCCACCCCCACGACATCCAGCGGATGAACGACCTCCTCCTCCAGCTGCGCGACAAGGGCAACACCGTGCTCGTCGTGGAGCACAAGCCTGAGACGATCGGGATCGCCGACCACGTGGTCGACCTCGGACCGGAGGCCGGGACCGAGGGTGGGCAGGTGATGTTCGCGGGCACCGTCGACGGGCTCCGGGCGAGCGACACGGTGACCGGCCGCCACCTCGACGATCGGGCCGTGCTGAAGGGCCGGGTCCGCACCTCGTCCGACGCGCTGGCCGTCCGCGGCGCCAGCACCCACAACCTGCAGGCCGTCGACGTCGACATCCCGCTCGGCGTCCTCGTGGTGCTGACCGGGGTCGCGGGCTCGGGGAAGAGCTCTCTGGTGCAGGGGTCGGTGTCCGGTCTCGAGGGAGTCGTCACCGTCGACCAGACGGCGATCCGCGGGTCGCGCCGCAGCAACCCCGCGACGTACACCGGACTGCTGGACCCGATCCGGAAGGCGTTCGCCAAGGCCAACCGCGTGAAGCCCGCGCTGTTCAGCGCGAACTCCGAGGGCGCATGCCGCAACTGCAACGGCGCCGGTGTCATCTACACCGATCTCGCCGTGATGGCCGGGGTCGCCACCGTGTGCGAGGTGTGCGAGGGAAAGCGCTTCGAGGCCGAGGTGCTCACCTACACCTTCGGCGGCAAGGACATCAGCGAGGTGCTCGCGATGCCGGTGCGTGACGCCGTGTCCTTCTTCGGCGACGGCGAGGCGAGCACTCCCGCGGCGCACCGGATCCTGGAGCGCCTCGCAGACGTCGGGCTCGGCTACCTCAGCCTCGGTCAGCCCCTCACCACGCTGTCCGGTGGGGAGCGTCAGCGGCTCAAGCTGGCCACCCACCTCGGCGAGAAGGGTGGTGTCTTCGTGCTCGACGAGCCCACCACCGGGCTCCACCTCGCGGACGTCGAGCAGCTCCTCGCGCTGCTCGACCGGCTCGTCGACGCCGGCAAGTCCGTCATCGTCATCGAGCACCACCAGGCGGTGATGGCGCACGCGGACTGGATCATCGACCTCGGTCCGGGTGCCGGCCACGACGGCGGCCGCGTCGTCTTCGAGGGCACGGTCGCCGACCTCGTCGCGGATCGCTCGACGCTCACCGGGCAGCACCTCGCCGCGTACGTCGGGGCTTCCTGAGCCCCGCCGGGCCGAGCCCTACCGAGCGGCTGACTTCGCGTCGGTGACGACGCGCGCCACGCCGAGACGGCGGGCCAGGGTGTCGATGGTCATCGACTGCCTCCTTCGGTCAGGTGCCGGGCGAGCGGGTCCGTGCGCTCCGGGTCACGCGTCGTCGCCCGCGGCCTTCGTCGACGACGTCTCTTCGGGTTCCTCGGGTGGATCGTCGCGTGGCAGCGAGTTCGAGATGAGTGGCGCCACCCACTGAGCATCGGGATCGGCGTCGACCAGCACGGCTCGCACGAGCATCGTCATCGGCAGGGCGAGCAGGGCCCCCAGTGGGCCGAGCACGAACGTCCAGAACACCAGCGACAGGAAGGTGAGGCTCACGCCGAGGTTGAGGGCGTCCGCCTGGAACTTCGGCTGGATCACCGACTGGATCACGAAGTTGATCGCGCAGTAGACCACGATCACCGCGATCATCTTCCACACGCCGCCTTCGAGCAGGGCGAGGAGCGCCGGTGGCACGAGCCCGATGATGAAGCCGATGTTGGGGATGAAGTTGGTGATGAACGCCAGCACGCCCCAGACGAACGCGCCGGGGACCCCCATCAGCTGCAGCGCCACGGTGTCGATGACGGCGACGATCAGGCCGAAGACCGCCGAGACCGCGAAGTAGGTGCGGGTGCCGCGCGAGAACGTGGTCAGCGACTCGGCGATGCGGGAGTGCGCGGGACCTGTGGAGGCCAGGACGGCGGGGAACTTGCCGGCGTCGAAGGCGATGAAGATCGTCAGCACGCCGAGGAAGATGATGTCGGAGAGCACGCCGAGCGTCCCGGTCAGGATCGACGTGGCGACGTTGAAGAGCCTGCCGAAGTCCATCTGGCTGGTGACGGAGTCGATCTGCTGCTGGTCGACCCCCAGCGACTTCAGCCAGTCGGCGAAGTTCGCGGTGATGTCGTTGAGCTGCGGGGTGTACTGGGTCACCAGCTGCGCCAGCTTCGCCACCGAGAGGACGAGGGCCACGATCATCGTGATCACGATCAGGTAGACGGTGAGGATCGTGATCAGCGCGGAGAGCCAGGCGGGCACGCCCTTGCGCTCGAGCCAGGTACGGATCGGGTAGACGGTGATCATCAGCACGAACGCGAGGAGCGTCGGGGCGAGGAAGCCGGAGATGGCCCGCATCCCCCCGGCGGTGATCGTGGCAGCGGCGAGCCCGATCAGGATCAGGAGGGTGCGCGGAAGCGGGGCACGGCCCGTCAGCGGGGTGCTCACGAGCCCGACGGGATCAGCTTGCCGACCACGAAGCCGAGCACCGCTTCGATGACCGAGATGACGAGCGCCGCCACGATCACGCCGAAGAAGCCGCCGACGTCGAGGTTGTCGCTGATCCCGGCCGTGATGGCCAGCAGGACGCCGTTCACGACGAGGGCGAACAGCCCCAGCGTGATCACGGTGAGGGGCAGGGAGATCAGGCGGAGGAGCGGGCCCAGCAGGAGGTTGACCACCGCGAAGATCAGCGACACCCCCAGCAGGGCCGCCAGCCCGCCGTTGATCGTCACCGAGTCGAGCAGCGCTGCGGACAGCGCGAGCGCCACGGCGAGGACCACCCAGTAGATGAGCAGCCGTTTGACCATGAGCACTCCCTGTCGCCGCTGTCGCTCCCCGGAGGCTAGCGGCAGGATCGAGGCGTGCCGCGGAAACACCCCGGGCACGCGGTCAGCATGGTTCGGCTCCGGGGGCCGCGGATCACCCGCCCCGGGTGAGACCTCCGCGAAGTCGGGCAGAATCAACGTCGTGACCACCGCTCGGGTCTCCTCCGAGACCACTGTGTCGGCGCGCGAGGCCGAGGTCCTCGCGGCCGTCTCCGAGCACCTCACGAACGCCGAGATCGCCGCCCGGCTGTTCATCTCGGTCCGCACCGTCGAGAGCCACGTCTCGTCCCTGCTGCGCAAGCTCCAGGTCACCGACCGGCGTGAGCTGGCCCAGGCGGCCGACGCCTACTCGGCGGTCCCTGCCCTCGAGAGGCCGGTACGTCGTACCCAGGCGTCGCTGCCGACCCCGTTGACGTCGTTCGTCGGTCGGGAGGCCGAGGCCGCCGAGCTCGCCACGGCCGTCGGCGAGCAGCGGCTGGTCACGGCGATCGGGCCAGGCGGTGTCGGAAAGACGCGGCTGGCGATCCGGGTCGCCCACGACCTGGCGGACTCCTTCCCCGACGGCACCTGGTTCGTCGACCTGGTGTCGGTGACGGACCACGCACTGATCGGGCTTGCGCTGGCCCAGGCCCTCGGGGTCAGCGAGAGCCAGGGCCGGACGTCGGAGGACGCGCTGGTCGGCTGGCTCGCCGAGCGGCGCTGCCTGCTGGTGCTCGACAACTGCGAGCACGTGCTCGACGGGGTCGGCGTTCTCGTCGAGCGGCTGCTGGCGTCGTGCCCCATGCTGACGGTGCTCGCCACCAGCCGGGCGCGACTGCTGCTCCCCTTCGAGCACGTCTTCCCGGTGCCGGGGCTCTCGGTCGCGCCCTCCGCCTCCGGTGCCGGTAGGGGCGATGCGGTCGAGCTCTTCCTCAGCAGGGCCCGCGCCGGCGGCGGGGAGGTCGCGGACGACGCGCTGCCGCGGGTGGTCGCCCTCTGCCGCGGCCTCGACGGCATGGCCCTGGCCATCGAACTGGCCGCGGCCCGGCTTCCCTCGGTCGGCCTGGACGGGCTCGAGTCCGGCCTCGCGGACCGGCTGGAGCTGCTGACAGGCGGATCCCGTCTCGACGACCGGCACCGATCGCTCCGCTCCACGCTGGACTGGAGCTACGCCCTGCTCGAGGAGCCCGACCGCGCGTTGCTGCGCCGGGTCTCTGTCTTCGCGGGTCCGTTCGCCGCCGCGTCCGCCGCCGACGTGCTGGCCGGCTGGGCGCCCGTCGACGCCGACAGCGTGCCGGCCATCCTGGCCCGGCTCGCCGACCACAGCCTGCTCGTGACGACCGCGACCCCCGGCGGCACGCGCTACCGCGTCCTCGAGACGATCCGGCAGTACGGCGCCGAGCTGGTCGAGGCCGCCGACGAGACCGCCGAGCTCCACTCCCGGCACCTGGCCTGGATCCTGGTGGCGGCCCGCCGGCTCCTGCCGGCGGTGACCGAAGGCCCGGACGGCGACGCCTGGCGGGCGGACTTCGACGTCATCTCGACCGAGACCCGTCGGGCGCTGCCCCGCGCTCGCTACGTGCCCGAGGAGCGGGACCCGGCGTACCAGGTCGCGCTCCTGCTCGCCGAGCTCAGCTTCGCGCGCGGACGCCCCGGGGAGTCGCAGCGGCGCTACGAGCTCGCAGCCGAGCTCGCCCCTGACGACTACTCGCGCGCGACTGCGCTCCGGCTCGGAGCCGGCGCGGCCGAGTGTCGTCAGTTCGGCAACGACGCCCTGCGGCTCCGGGTCCTGGGAGCGGAGGCCGCCCTGCGCTCGGGCGACCGTACGGTGGCCGGCCGCGAGCTCGCTCGCACCGCGGAGCTGATCGGTCGCGGACCGGGCATCATCGCCACCCTGCCGCCCGCCGGGGAGGTGGAGCGCCTCCTGGACCGCGCACGCTCGCTGGTCGCCGGCGACCCGGCCGGTGAGGCCCGGGTCCTGATCGCGGCGGCCTGGGACGCCGACGAGCGCGACGGGGCGACCCGGGCGATGGTCGAGCAGGCCCTCGACCTGGCCCAGTCGGCCGGCGACCTGATCGGCGAGAGCGCTGCGCTCGACATGCTGACCACCATCTACACCGCCCACGGCGAGCCTGCCGAGGCGCTGGCGGTCGCCGTACGGCGGACCGACCTGCTCGCACGGCTGCCGATGACCGCCGACACCGCCCTGGAGTTCTTCGACGCCTACCAGATGGGGTCGTCGTGCGCGGTGGCCGCCGGACGACTCAGCATCGCCCACCGCCTCGGCGAGGGCCTGTGCGACCTGCCCTTCTGGCGGGAGGAGGACCATCTCGGGACGTCGCGGCTGATCGTGGTCGGGTTGCTGAGCGGAGCGTGGGACGAGGCGCTGCGGCTCTCGGAGCTGTTCGAGCGTGGCTGGGAGCGAGCGGGGCGGCCGATCGCCGGCAACCTGAGCCCCGCCCCCTACGCCGTCGGGGCCGTCCACGGCCTGCGTGGTGACGAGGAGCAGCGCCGGCGCTGGACGGAGCTCTCGGCGACGCTGGCCACGCCGGGACGACCCAGCCAGATGATCCACTTCGGCGAGTTCTTCGACGCGCTGGTGTCGCTCCACCGGGGCGACGCTTCCGAGGCGGTGGCCCTGCTCGACGACGACCCCGAGGACTTCGTCAACCACTACAACGGCATGTGGCGCGCTTGGTACGCCTCCGCTTGGGCCGAGGCGGCGGTCCTCGCCGACCTGCCCGACGCAGCGGAGCGTCTGGCGCGCGCGGTGCCGATGACGGCGGGCAACCCCATCGCCGGGGCCGTCGTACGACGGGCGGCGGGACTGGCTGCCGGTGGCGATGCCGGCCGCGCCGACGTGGTCGGCGCCTCATCCGCGATCCGCGTGCTGGGTGCGAAGTACCAGTGGGCCCGGACCCTGGTGATGCTCGGAGGGGACGACCGCGAGCGCGGCGAGCAGGAGCTCGCCGCGCTCGGTGCCACGCCGATGCCGTGGACTAGGGCCTGGCCTCGATGATCAGGTTGAACGGCGTCCGGGTGGCGACCCGCACGTGGGAGAACCCCGCCTCGTTCAACACGTCCTCGAGCCGCTTCGGTCCGGCCTGGGCACCCAGCCCGAGCCCGACCTCCTGGGCCCGCGACGACGGCGTGCAGATCACCGTCGAGAGGCCGTAGTAGAGGCGGCTCACCGGGTTCAGGTTGTCCTCGAGCCGCTCCCCCGCGGCCGGCTCGACGAGCAGCAACGTGCCGTCGTCGGCGAGTGACTCGCGCACCCGGCGGGCGGCGCCGACCGGGTCGCCCATGTCGTGCAGGCAGTCGAACATGCAGGCCACGTCGAAACCGGTGCCCGGGAAGTCCAGCGCCGGCGCCACCTCGAACCGGGTACGACGTTCCAGGCCCGCCTCGATCGCCGAGGCACGGGCCGCCTCGATCGACGGCCCGTGGATGTCGTAGCCGACGAAGGAGGAGTGCTCGAAGGCCCGGGCCATGATGATCGTCGAGGCGCCGAGCCCGCAGCCGACGTCGACGACGCTCGCCCCGTCGTGGAGCTTCTCCACGACGCCGTCGAGCGCCGGCAGCCACGAGCTCACCAGGTTGGCCTCGTAGCCGGGGCGGAACAGACGCAGCGCGCCGGTGTAGAGGCGGTCGTCGTGGTCGCCCCAGCCGATGCCCTCACCGGTGGTGAACGCGCGGACGAACGCGTCGTGGTCGGTGAAGCACGACGCGATCGTCTCGAAGGCGCCGCCGAGGAAGACCGGGCTCGTCTCGTCGGCGAGCACGAGCGCGTGCTCCGCGGTGAGCTCGAACGTGCCGTCCTCAGGGTGGTAGGCGACAAAGCCGCCGGCCGCCTGGTTCGCCAGCCACTCCTGCACGTAGCGCTCCTGGGTGCCGGTCCGCGCGGCGAGAGCCGAGGGCGTGAGGCGCCCGGCTCCGGCGAGCGCACGGTAGAGCCCGAGCCGGTCGCCGAGGTGGACCATGAGGCCGGAGATGGCGGCGGCGAGGTCTCCGACCGCTTGGTGGACGAACTGCTCGAGGGCTGCCTCGTCGAGACGGGGCGTGTCGGTCGTGGTCATCGGTGCTGCTCCTCCCGGACTCGCGTCCAGACGTCGTACGGCGATGTGCCGACCGGTCGGCCGGTCTCGAGAACAGTGCGTCGGCCGGCCTCTCCCCACATCCGTAGCGACCACGGAGCGACCACGCAACGCCACGGTTCCGTGGTCTCCCCGGATGTCTTCACGCGCGCCCGGCCACAGGGTGGTGTGACCGGCACCCGCCGTGACCCGAGGAGGGGAGGACCCCGTGATGACGCACCACCTGCTGGAGGAGCTGGCCGCCCAGCGCCAGTCCACGCTCGCGACGCACGCGGGCAGGGAGCGCCACAGCGCTCCGACCCGCCCGACGACGGCGGCCGCACGGCGTACGCGCAGGCCCCGCGGGCTCTCGGCGCTCGCCGCGATGGTGGGCCGGGCATGAGCAACCTGACAGCGGCTGGGGGGCCGCGCCCTCCCGCCGCGGAAGCCACGCGGACGCCCCACCGGGGCGTCTTCGCGGTGACCGCGGCGGGAGGACTGCTCGTCTCCCTCGACGTCTCCGTCGCCAACGCCCTGAGGCCGGCGATCTGGGGCGCCGACTTCCACCACCCGTCACCGGCAACGCACCGAGGAGTGTGCCGCATGAAGTCACCCACCCTGGTGCATGCCAGGTCCGCGCGTCGCTGGCGGAGGACGTCGTCGTGAGCGCCGTCAGCGTGCTGCCCTGCCCGCCCGACAGCGAGTGCACGACGCTGCCCGACGGCTCCGAGGTCGTGGTGCGACCGCTCGAGCGGCATGACGACGGTCCGCTGCGAGCGATCTTCGCCGGGATGGGTGCGAGGTCCAGGGAGCTGCGCTTCTTGACGGCCAAGCCGCGCCTGACAGAGGCGGAGGTCCGACACCTCAGCGCCGTCGACCACCACGACCACGAGGCCGTGGTTGCCTACGCCGGCGGTCTGCCTGTGGGCGTCGCCCGCCTGGTGCGCAGCCCCGACGAGCCCGCGACCGCCGATGTCGCCGTGGCGGTGGTCGACGCCTGGCAGAGCCGCGGCGTCGGGACGGCGCTGGCGGTCTCGCTCGCGGCACGGGCTCGCGAGCTCGGGATCCGCCGGTTCTCGGTGCTGATGGCACACGACAACGAGGCCGCGGTCCGGCTGATGCACCGCGTGCTCGGCGACGTCGAGCAGGCGGCCGTCGATCGCGAGACCGCCGAGTTCGTGGTATCGCTGGAGCCATCCCATCGCGGCGGACGCCGCGTCCTGAAGGGGGTCTGACGTGTCCGGTCCACCCGCTGCGCTGCCACCGGTCCGCACCCTGCTCGGGGTCTGGGCACATCCCGACGACGAGGCCTACCTGTCCTCCGCGCTGATGGCCGCGGTACGACGTACCGGAGCGCGGGTCGCGGTGGTCACCGCCACCCGCGGCGAGCACGGAACGGACGACCCCGACCTGTGGCCGCCCCACCTGCTCGCCGAGCAGCGAGAGCGCGAGCTCAGGGCCAGCCTCGACGTGGTCGGCGTCTCCGAGCACCACTGGCTCGACCACCGCGACGGTGAGCTGGGCGGCGTACCGCTCGTCGAGGGGGCTCGGGAGCTCGTGCCCTTCCTCGACCGGCTCGACCCCGACACCATCGTCACGTTCGGACCCGACGGCATGACCGGGCACGGAGACCACCGGGCGATCTCGGCCTGGGTCACCGAGGCCTGGCGGCTGAGCGGCCGGCGCGCCGCGCTCTGGTACGCGACGCTCACGCCCGAGTTCCACGCCGAGTGGGGTGCGCTCAACGACGAGGTCGGGCTGTGGCCCCCGGGGTCGAGCCCACCGGTCACGCCCCGCGCCGAGCTCGCCGCCCACATCGACTCGACCGACGACCTGCTCGCGCTCAAGCACCGCGCCCTGCGGGCCCACGCCTCGCAGACCTGGCCACTCGAGCACCTCGTCGGCTCCGAGGTCTATCGCCGGTGGTGGGCCAGCGAGAGCTTCGTGGCGGCGGGATGAGGCGGTCACGGACGCGTTGCAGTCACGTCACGAGTCACTCCGCGGGGTGTGGCCCGCGCCACGCGATCCCTACCGTCGGGCCATGACGACCTCGAACGGGCAGGCCCACGCCTTCGACTTCTGGATGGGCGAGTGGGACGTGTTCGACCCGGCTGGAGCACGGGTCGGCCGCAGCTCGATCACCGGTGTGCTCGGCACCGGGGCGCTCGCCGAGCACTGGCACGGCGCGGGCGGCTTCGAGGGACGCAGCCTCAACGCCTACGACGCCACCCGCGGCCACTGGCACCAGACCTGGCTCGACTCGACGGGTGGCGTGCTGATGCTCGACGGTGGCGTCGTGGGCGGCGCGATGGTGCTCGAGGGCCTGGCGCCGGGTGAGGACCCGTCGGCCATGCTGTTCCAGCGCATCACCTGGACGCGCGAGGACGACGGCGTGCGTCAGCACTGGCAGAGCAGCGCCGACGACGGCGCCACCTGGGCCACTGTCTTCGACGGCCACTACCGCCCGCGCGACTGACCTCGGACCTGGGTGCGCCCCGCGGGGTGTCCGGTCCGCGGGGCGCACGGCAGAGTCACGAGGCATGGGCATCGAGTCCACCGGGGGTGAGACGCCCCAGCCCTGCGGTCCTGACGCGCTCCCAGGTTAAGAATGCTCGGGCGCGCGGATTCCGGCCGTGGCACACGTCATCGACCGCTGCAGGGCGGCCGCCCGCAGCTCCCCGGGTAGCTCCGCCGGCCGCCGGTCGAGTGGCATCGATCCCGGCCTGAGCGGCCTCCTCGACCACGCCGACCAGCACCGCCGGCAGCGCGATCGCCTCGTCGGAGCCGCGCGGCCAGCAGCCTCCCACCGGGACCCCGGTGGGGAGGCCGAACATTGCCAGGGCCTCGACCCAGCAGCCGACCGGGCGCTGCGCGACGGCGTACGGCGAGTGCGTGTGGAGCACTCAGCTCCCACACCGTCACAGCGGGAGCGGCCGGGCGACCGTGATGCTCGTCGTGCCGGTCTGGTAGCCGAGGTGGTCGTTGAGCCGCAGCATCGAGGCGTTGCCGGCTTGGGTCCAGGTGTAGAGCTCGCTCAGCCCGTGCTCGGCTGCCCAGACGAGGGTGCGGCGCTTGAGGTGCGAGGCGATGCCACGGCCTCGCCAGTCACGACGTACGGCGGTCAACGCGTTCTCGGCGCGCTCGGGCCGGTCGGCGTCGCGGTGGAGGCCGGCGCACCCGATCACCTCGCCGTCGTAGAGGGCGAGGTACATCAGGTCGCCGGCCCACGACGAGCTCCACTGCTCCGCACTGATCTCAAGCGGCTCGAAGACGGCGAAGTCGGCGAGCACCTCGCGTCCGAACCGCTCGTAGCTCGCGGCCCACAGGCCCGGGTGCTGGTCGAGGGTGAGCACGTCGACTCCGGCCGGCAGTGGTGACGGCGGCGCCTCATCACCGACTGCGCGCACCTGCTCGACCTGACGGTCCACCTCCGCGAAGCCCAGGTGCTCGGCGAAGCCCAGCGACCGCGGATCCTCCACCATCGCCCGCAGCTCAGGGACCCCCAGCGTCACGACGTGGTCCGCGAGGATGGTCAGCAGTGCCGTGCCGACGCCGCGGCGCCGGTGCTCCGGCAGCACACGCGGCGCGACGAAGCCGCCGCCCGCGGTCTCCGACCGATCGGCCACGCCGGAGCCGACCACCGTGCCGTCGATCGAGGCCAGTACCAGCAGCCGCTCGGGTGAGTCCTGGGCCCGCAGCTCCGCGATCGTGTCGCACCGCTCCCCCGGCACGACGGCGATCCGCACCCGTCGCCAGGCCTCGTAGTCGTCGTCGGTGACACACGCGCGCAGCTCCATGCTCAGCCGACAGCCGCCTTCACCAGGAGCACGGGGCAGTCGACGCCCCGGACGATCCGCTGCGACGTGCCGCCGATGATCAGCTCACCCACGGCGCTGCGACGCCGCATCCCGATCACGACGAGGTCCGGCCCGGTCTCGGCGACGACGGACAGGATGCCGGCCGCTGCGTCGTTGCTGGCGGGCAGCTGACGGATGTCGGTCTCGACCCCGGCGTCGGCGAAGAGGGCGGCGACGGCGTCGAGCCGTTGCTCGGTCGACATCGACGGTTCGACCTTGGCAACAGGCCGGGTCACGGTGACGACCACGGCCGTCGTGCCGCGGTGCCGCGCCTCGTCGACAGCAGCGGTCAGTGCCGCGTCGCCCTCCGGGGTGTGGATGTAGGCCAGCAGAATGCTCACGCTCACTCCTTCCCTCGCCGAGCAGCGTCTCATCCAGATGCCACCCGTGTCTCGGCTCCCAGACGTCCTCGACCCACCCACGTCGGGTGATGCAGGGCGCGAGCCGCCACCGACACGATGAGGTTTCCGCGCCCCGCGGGAGCAAGGAGCACATCGATGTCAGAGCCCGGCACGACCCCCGTCGACGACTATCGACGCCTGATCGAGGAGCTCGAGCGCGACATCAGTCCGGTGGCCACCTCGGTGGACGGTCGGCAGTTCGCCTTCCAGGCCTCCCTCCACGACCTCGCTCTCCAGACCGGCGGGTACGTCGTGCTCGAGCGCGACGGCGAGACGTCGTTCGGCCAGATCCTCACGCTGCGTCCGGACTCGACAGAGGCCCAGACCGGGGCCGACCGAGGTCCCTCACGGGTCAGGATCCGGCTCGCGCGCGGCGAGGGAGTGATCCTCGACGGCGACGGCAGGACCTTCCACGACGCCTTGGCCCGGCCCGCGTCGTCGGAGGAGGTCGAGGCGTGGTTCTCGGGCGTGCGACCCCATCGCTCCGCACTGACGATCGGCGAGATGCTGCTCGCCCCCGGCGTGCCCGCGACCCTGGACGCCGGCGGCTTCAACCGCCACACCTTCATGTGCGGCCAGTCGGGGTCCGGCAAGACCTACTCCCTCGGACTGGTCCTCGAGCAGCTCCTCGTCGCCACCAGCCTGCGGATGGTGATCCTCGACCCCAACTCCGACTACGTGCGACTCGCCGAGGTGCGCGACGACAACGGCTCCGACCTCGCGACCCGCTACGCCGCGGCCGCCGGCGGCGTCACGGTCTGGGGCAAGCACGACGACGCCGACCGACCGCTGGGCCTGCAGTTCGCCGACGTCGACACCGCCGCCCAGGCGGCGGTGCTGGGGCTCGATCCGGTCAAGGACCGCGAGGAGTACGCCGCGCTGGCCGGGATCCTGGCCGCCGGCCGCAAGGGCCAGGCGCTGATCACGGGTCTCGACGCCCTCTTGACCTCCGACAACTCCGACGTCCACCAGCTCGGCCTGCGGGCAGCGAACCTGGGCTTGCTGAACTGGACGATCTGGAGCCAGGGGCAGGGCCGGTCCCTCGTCGAGGAGCTCGAGGAGCCCACGTCGCGCTGCCTGGTGGTCGACCTCGGGTCGCTCGACACCGTCGAGGAGCAGCGGCTGATCTCCGAGACCGTGCTGTCGACGCTCTGGCGCAACCGCAGCCGGCGCGAGCCCTGCCTGGTCGTCATCGACGAGGCCCACAACGTCTGCCCGAGCAAGCCGGCCGACGCCATCACGGCCCTCGCGACCGGGTACGCCGCGCTGATCGCCGCCGAGGGCCGCAAGTTCGGGCTCTACCTGCTCACCTCGACCCAGCGTCCGCAGAAGGTCAACGAGGAGGTGCTGTCGCAGTGCGACAACCTCCTGCTGATGCGGATGAACTCCGAGGCCGACCTGGGCTACCTCAGCGACACGTTCTCCTACGTGTCGCCGAGCCTGATCCAGCGGGCGACGACGTTCGGGCTCGGCGAGACGCTCGTGGCCGGGAAGTTCTTCCCCCACGCCGGCTACGTGAAGTTCGGCGCCCGGATCTCCCAGGAGGGCGGCGCCGACATCCCGACCGCGTGGGCCGACCCCGCCTGACCGGTCACAGGCGCGGGTCGACCGGCTCCGACTCCAGCGCCAGGACGGCGAACACCGCCTGGTGCACCTTCCACAAGGGCTCGCGCTCGACGAACCCGGTGAGGGCCTCCAGGCCGAGGCCGTGCTCGCGCTGGGCGAGGTGACGCTTCCGCCCGAGGTGGCGCTCGCGCAGCACGTCGAGCGAGTCGGTGTAGTCGGGCCCGTAGATGATCCGCAGGTACTCGCGGCCGCGCACCTTCAGCCCGGGCTGCACCCGCCCGTCGGTGCGGTGGGCCGGCTTGACGACCATCCCCTCTCCCCCGGCCTCGGTGAGCTCGAGCCACCACCGGGTGGCGTCCTCGCGCTCCTGCTGCGACGACAGGTCGACATACCGGTGGCGGGTAGGCGTGATGAGGTCGCCCTCGAGCCGCGCGAGCTCGGTGAGGTGCCAGGGGTGGGGCTCGGTGAGCGCGAGCGCGCGCCCCTCGGCCGCGAGGACCTGGAACGGCGCGAGCGTGATGCCGTCGAGCCCCTCGGTCGGACGGCAGTACGCCGCGTAGGCGTCGCGGAACCTCGCGGCGTGCTCGAGCCGCCGCGCGGCGTGGCCGGCCAACGTGGCGACGTCGAGCCCGCGCTCCGCGGCGCGATCGAGCACCGTCAGCACCTCGGGCAGGACGTGCCGAGCCGCCGTGCCGACGGAGGCGTACTGCGAGGTGATCAGCTCCAGTGCCTTGGCCGACCACGGCAGCAGCTCGCAGTCGAGGGCCAGCCAGTCGGTCTCCAGCGAGGAGAACAGCGGGGCCGCGCTCTCGCGGAGCCGGTCGACGAGGTCGCGGGTGTCGGCGAAGAAGGGCCGGCCGGTGCGGGTGTAGACCACGCCGGTGGTGCCGTCGTCGACGCCGAACCGTCGAGCCGCCGTCTCCCCGTCGCGCGCGATCACCGCGATCGCCCGCGAGCCCATGTGCTTCTCCTCGCACACCACACGGGTCACGCCCCAGCCGGCGTACTCCTCGAAGGCCTGCTCCGGGTGCTCGAGGAAGCCTTCGCGCTTGGAGGTGGCGGCCGGGGACATGGTGGGTGGCAGGTAGACCAGCCAGCGCGGGTCGACCGCGAAGCGGCTCATCACCTCCAGCGCGGCTGCGGCGTTCTCCTCGGGGATCTTCACCTTCCCGGCGTGGGTGGTCTCCAGCCAGCGGGTGCCGGCCACGTCACCGATCCGGAGCACCGATCGTCCTCGGTCGGCGGTCGCCGGCACGAGCGGGCGCACCGGCGCGTACCACTCCTGCTCCGCCGGGATGCTGACGACCTCGCGCTCGGGATACCGCAGCGCGGTGAGCGAGCCGCCGAACACGGCTCCCGTGTCGAGGCAGATCGTGTTGTTGACCCACTCGGCGGCCGGCACCGGGGTGTGGCCGTAGACGACCATCGCCTTCCCCCGGTAGTCCTGCGCCCAGGGGTAGCGCACGGGCAGCCCGTACTCGTCGGTCTCGCCGGTGGTGTCGCCGTACAGCGCGAAGGCGCGGACCCGTCCGGACGCACGACCGTGGTAGCTCTCCTTGAGCCCCGCGTGCGCGACGACGAGGCGCCCGTCGTCGAGGACGAAGTGGCTGATCAGCCCGTCCATGAACCTCAGTGCGCGTGTCCGGAACTCCTCGGGCTCGCGCTCGAGCTGGGCGAGCGACTCGGCGAGGCCGTGCGACACGGTGACCTTCGACCCCTTGAGCGCGCGCACCAGCTTGGCCTCGTGGTTGCCCGAGACGCACAGCGCCGTGCCGGCCGCGACCATGCCCATCACGAGCCGCAGCACGCCGGGCGTGTCGGGACCCCGGTCGACGAGATCACCGACGAAGACCGCCTGGCGGCCCTCGGCGTGGGTGGCGCCGACGGCGACGTCGCCGTCGTACTCGAGCTTCCAGCCGAGCTCGGTGAGCAGGGTGCGGAGCTCGGAGGCGCAGCCGTGGACGTCACCGACGATGTCGAAGGGTCCGTGGACGTCGGTGCGGTCGTTCCACGGCCGCTCCCGGGTGATCCGGGCGTGCTCGATCTGCTCGGTGCCTCTCAGCACGTGGACGCGCCGGAAGCCCTCCTTGCCGAGGCGGCCGAGCGACCGCTTGAGGTCGCGCTGCTGCCGGGTCACGACGTGGCTGCCGAACGCACGGTCGGCACGGCCCAGGTTGCGGGCGACCGCAACCGACTCGGGGACGTCGAGCACGATCGCGTCGACCAGCACGTCGTGGCTGCGTGCGAGCTTCACCAGCGACGCCCGGGCAGGCTGCTGCACGTTGGTGGCGTCCACGACCGTGAGGAGCCCGCGGCGCAGGCGCGTGCCGACGATGTAGTGGAGCACGTCGAAGGCGTCGGGGGTCGCGGCCTGGTCGTTCTCGTCATCGGCCACGAGGCCCCGGCAGAAGTCGCTGGAGACGACCTCCGTCGGTTTGAAGTGGGCTCGGGCGAACGTCGACTTGCCACTGCCGGAGACGCCCACCAGAACGACGAGACCGACCGCCGGGACGGTGACGTCGACGGTGTCCGCCTGCTCAGTCATCGGCGCCATCGCTCTGCGTGAAGACCGCCAGCTGCGTGGGGCTGCCGAGCGTCTCGTCGACCTCACCGATCCCGCGGCGCTCGACGGTGTAGCCGTAGGTCGTCGCGACGCGGTCGGACCACCCCGCGAACTCGGCGCGGTCCCACTCGAACCGGTGGTCGGGGTGTCGCAGGCCGGTCAGCCCGTCGTAGCGCACGTTGAACTCGCTGTTCGGCGTGGTCACGACCACCGCGTGCGGACGGGCGGCGCCGAAGACCACGTGCTCGAGGGCCTCCAGCCGCGACGGGTCGACGTGCTCGATCACCTCCATCAGGACCGCGGCGTCGAACCCGGCGAAGCGGTCGTCCTCGTAGGTCAGGGCGCTCTGGAACAGCTCGACCCGGTCGGACTGCCGCTCGCTCATCCGGTCGACGTGCAGTCGTCTGGCGGCGTGCTGCAGGGAACGGGTGGACACGTCCGTGCCGACGATCCGGGTGAACACAGGGGTCGCGACCAGCCTCTCGAGGAGCCGGCCCGGACCGCAGCCGAGGTCGATCACCGAGCGCGCACCCAGGTCGAGCAGCGTCTGCAGGACGGCGTCGTGCCGCTGGGTGTTGAGCGGGACGCGCTGCTCCTCGGGCTGCTGCGCCTCCTCGTCCTCCGCGGGCTCGACCGCCCCCTCGACCTCGTCGCCCAGCTCCGCGAGCCGCGCCAGCGCGACGTGGGTGAGGGCCGCGCGACGACCGAGGTACCGACGGGTGATCAGGTCCTGCTCGGGGTGTGCGGCCAGCCAGCCCTCGCCGGAGCGGAGCAGCTTGTCCACCTCGTCCGGCCCCTGCCAGTAGTGCTTGGACTCGTCGAGCACCGGCAGCAGCACGTGCAGCTGGTTGAGTGCGTCGGCCAGCCGCACCACACCGGTGAGCCGGAGGCGGAGGTAGCGGGAGTCGCCCCACGCGGGGAAGGCGTCGTCGAGCGGGATCGGCTGGGTCTCGACCGCCCATCCGAGCGGCTCGAAGACCCGGCGCGCGATCTCCGCGCCCCCGCGGCACGGCAGCACCGGGATCTCGATCTCGAGAGGGATCGCCGAGTCGGCCAGCTCCTGCCGTGACCCGCAGCGGCCGCTGCGCGCCGTACTGAAGACGTCCGCCATCGCGACCCCGAGCAGCGACGACGCGGCGTACGAGCGGTCGTTGACGTACTGCGCCAGGCTGAAGTCCGGAGACGTCCGTCCGCGCGAGCGTGCGAGTCGCACCGGGTCGACGTCGAGCAGCAGGGCGACGGTGCAGCGCTCCTCGGTGGCCTCGGGGTAGAGCACGGTCACCACGCCGAACGACTGCTGGAACTCCTGCACCCGGTCGGGGTGCTTGTGGAGCAGGTAGCCCAGGTCCGTCGCCGGCTGGTGAGTGGTCGAGACGGTCAGCAGCACCCGCTCAGTCTGCCCGACCCGGGCGAGCCATTTTCCTGCCCGGGAACCACCTGGCCCGTTCGGGCCGGTGCACCGACCGCTCCGGTCAATCGGAAGCGCCGCACCGTCACATGTGATCGCCCCATCTGGGTGGTCGCAAGACCATGGTGCTAGCACCATCGGTCATGTTCTGACCTGCAGCGGGCCTGCGCCCGCGACGCCGGGTGCTAGGACCAACAGCCAACTGTCGCCGGAAACGTCCCACTCCTACGTTTCCGGCACGGCAGCAACGAGCGGGAGTGGCCCACGGGGGCGGCTCACAACGGGGCACCGAAACCATCGGTAGGGCACAGGGCTTCCTCGGGGCGGTAGATCGCGGCAGTGCGTCCTGCCCACTCCCTCAGGAGGAAGCACTCATGGAAACATTCGCACGGTTCCGGCGAAGTCGCCGGGCCGCCACCATCGGGGTGGCAATGGTCATGGTCGCAACGGTGGGCGGCATCGCGGCCCGCGCCGCGACGCCACCCCCGGCACACAACAACGGCACCGCCGGCCTCAAGCAGGTCGGTCCCATCGACGAGACCAACGGGTACCCGCTCTGGTACAAGGACACCAACAACGTCCGGCTCCAGCTCTGCGTCGACCCGAGCGACGCCAACTGCATCATGGGCGACCTCCCACACCCCGGTCAGCCCGTGTCGTTCCCGGACAACTTTCCGGACGAGGCCTTCTGGTCGAACGCGACCGCCACCCTCGATGCCGGCGGCACCGACAAGGCGCTGCTGGTCACGGGTGTCGAGGCCGCCTTCGGCACGGCTGACGGGCTGCCGGCCCCCGGCGGGCAGATCAGCTTCGGCCGGATCCGGATCCGGGCCTCCGGTCTGGTCGACGGGGCCACGTACAAGGTCACGAACCCGTACGGCGTGGACAACATCGACGCCGAGACCGGGGCTGTCAAGGGGATCAACACCACCGAGGACATCGGTTCGCTGACACCCAACGGCACGTTCGACCAGACGCTCGCGGCCAAGTCGGCTCCCTTCCTGAAGTGGACCACCGGAGCACCCACCGGCTACCTCGGTGACCCGGCGGTCGACCACGCCGTGACGGGCAGCCCCTTCGGCACCAACATCTTCCGGATCGAGGGACCCGCGGGATCCTTCACCGGGTCGACCCAGCTGTGCTCCGACGCGACCCTGGGTGACTCGAACACGGCGCTCGACGACTGCATCGAGACCGACCAGTTCTCCGTTCAGGGCAAAATCGCCACCCGGGCAGGGGTCGAGGTCACCAAGGCCTACTACTCCAACTCCGGGACCGGTCACATGATCGACCTGTTCGCGTTCTCCGAGCCGGGCCAGAACCTTGTGGTCTCCGGCACCGGGATCGCGCAGACCAAGATGCGTGAGGACGCCAGCACCGGGAAGTACTACGCCCGTGTGTTCGCCGACGGCGCCCCGCCCTCGGACCTCGCCGTCACCAACAAGACGGACGCGCCGAACAGCGTCGACCACGTCGCCACCTCGATGTTCGGCGACAAGGTGCACATCGCGAGCGCCGTGTACAGCAACGACGACCGCACCCTGAAGGTGAGCGCCGAGTCTGGTGACGACAACGCCGTCCTCAAGCTGGACGGCACCCCCTCATCGCCGACGATCGTCAACGGTGTCTCCACCTGGACCATCCCGAACGTCAACGTGCCGCCGTCCGACGCGATGGTGACCTCCGACAAGGGCGGGGTCGACTCCGAGGACGTCGTGATCACCGGAGCCCAGGACCCCTCGGCCCAGGTCGTCGCCTCGATCACCGCAGGCAGCAACGCGGTCCAGACCGGTCAGGCCGTCTCGCTCGACGGGCTCGCCTCGACCGGCACGATCACCGGCTACTCCTGGTCGGTCTCCCCGACCACCGGCGCGACGTTGACCGGCACGGGTGCGGCACGCACCTTCACCGCCACCACGGCGGGCGTCTACACGGTGTCACTGACCGTGACCGGTGCAGGGGCAGGCAACACCTCGACCGACACCTTCAAGATCACCGTCTCCGACCCCTCGGCGCCACCCGTGGCCGACGCGGGACCGGACCAGCTGAACGTCGTCCCGACGTCGACGGTGACCCTGGACGGCACCGGCTCGAAGTTCGCCTCGACGTTCGCCTGGGTGCAGACCGGCGGCCCGGCTGTCACGCTGACCAATGCTGCGACGGCCAACCCGACGTTCGTGGTGCCGACGGCTTCGACTCCGCAGAACTACACGTTCACGCTGACGATCAAGGACGTCAACGGCACGGCCGCGACCGACACGGTCCTGATCCGCACCGATCCCGACGACCTGGTGTTCACCAGTGCCTCGTTCAAGCGCGGTGGCGCCGAGTGGCGCATCCGTGGCGACGCGCAGTACTGCTCGGCCAACAACCTGGTCAGCGTCTTCTGGAACAAGCCGGGCGGCTCGCCGGTGCTGCTGGGGACCACCACCCCGACGGCGGCCCTGGGAGTCTGCAGCTTCGACTTCCGGCTCAAGAACACTCCGGCGGCCCTGCAGCCCACCGCTGCAGGCACCGTGACCGTGCGATCGGCGTTGGGAGGTGAGCTCCTGAACCGCGCGTTCAGCCTCCTCTGAGAGTCCGGACGAACTCTGAGAAGTAGGACGACAGCGAGATGCCCGGCGGTGACCCCCACCGCCGGGCATCTCGTCGTCCGCAGTCCGACCGGGGGCGACAATCGGACGTGGGGCGGGGCGCTGACCGCGCCTCCATGCTCGAGGCTCCCGACAGGGCGGAGTCCCGGGGGGAGGCCCAGGTCGTGGTGGTCACCGGTGAGGCCGGCAGCGGGAGGACTCGGTTGGTCTGCGGGTTCACCGACCGGCTGGGCGGCGCGATCGTGTCGACGGTGGGACACACGTTCCCCCTGAGCGGCGAGGACCTGCCGTACGGCGTGGCGACAGCCGCTCGCCGTCCACGCGGTCACATTCGCCGCGCGAGGCGCTGGCCGTAGTCAGCCCTCCAGAGGTGCTGCGTGGGAGCGGAGCCACAGAATCGACAGAGAAGAGATGCGTGTTCCCGACTCAGCGGGGCACGTCGAACGAGGCCAACTTCGCCACGGCTTCGCGGCGCGAGTGTGCGCTCAACTTCTGCATGACGGCAGCAACGTGGTGGTCGACCGTCCTGGGCGAGATGACCAGTCGTTGCGCGATCTCCGGAGTGGACAACCCAGTCGCAAGCAGCTGGAGGATCTCCATCTGTCGCTGCGTGAGCCCGCCGGGGTTGGCCAGGGTGGCGGGGTGTTGCCGTCGGGGAATCCGCGCGACTCCGAGCATGCGGAGCCGGGAGCGCACGAGCGCTGCGGCGGGCTCAGCGCCGAGCCGGTCCAGGAGAGTCAGGGCCTCGAGAGTGGGCTCGACCTCACCGGAGTCGGCCAGCTCCAGGGCCTGCTCGTAGGGGTCCCCGATGCGTTCCCACGCCGCGGCCGCCGTGCGCCAGTCGCCGCGGATGCCCGCGGAGTACTCCTCCGGGCAGCCGTCGAAGACATGGACCGCGGAACCCAGCCGTCGCAGATAACGCAGCAGCTCACCGCGCAGGACGTCGGTACCGGGCCGATCGGTGCGCTCGAGAAGGAGCTCCGGATAACGACCGGCCAGCTCGGGCTCGCCAGTGAGCCACGCTCGCTCGATGTGGGCCAGCCCCGTCGGGACGAGCCACTCGAGGTTGTCCGCGCGAGCAGCGTGCTGGTCTGCAAGCTCGAGAAGGTCGTCGGCCCCTGGATCGCCCCGCCGCACGAGGAGACGCGCCAGGATGGGCACCGTCTCCCGCCCGATCTGCCCGGGGTCGTCCTGGCCATCGAGCAGGCTCCGCAGCCCGTCCTCAGCGTCGTCCCATCGGCCTCGTCGTGCGCACAGTCGGCTCGTGCGGGCGGTCAGCATGTAGGAGTGGACCGGGAAGTCACGGTCTGCGCTGTACTGGGTCGCCTGGTCGATGTAGTCGCCGGCCCGGTCGAATCGCCCCAGGCGCCACAGACCCTCGACCAGGTTGTAGTAGGCCCGCATCACGTACTCGTGATTCGCGATCTCCCGGGCGAGCTGTGCGCTGCCCACGAGCTCGTCCTCCCCGGCCAGGTCGCCCAGCTGCAAGTGGGCGGAACCGAGGTAGTTGCGGGACAGGCAGGCGATGCTCTCCTGGCCCATGTGCACTGCCAGGCCAAGGGACCGCTCGAGGTAGGTCATGCCCTCCTCCTCGCGGTCGAGCAGCACCAGCAGGCCGCCCAGGTTCAGCAGGGCGAGGGCCTGGGTGCCTTGGCTGCTGCCTTCCGCCAGGCCGAGCACCCGCTCGGCCGAGGCCAGAGCTGCCACGGGTTGCTCGGTCAGCCACTGCTGGCGCGACAGGGTGACCAGCGCTCGCACCAGCCGGTCCTTGTCCCCGACCTGCTCCCACGCCTCCACCGCCATCGCGGCAACCTCCGCTGCTGCCTGCAGCTGGTTGCAGTTGCTGAGCGCCCACGCGTAGGCCTCGCCCAGAGCGGCACGTCTCGCGGGCGGCGCCGATGTCTGACGGGCAAGCACCTGCGCGAAGCAGGATGCGGCCTGGCGATGCGCTCCGAGATGCGAGGCCTCTCGCCCGGCCTTCATCCCGTACTCGACGACCACGGGGTCGTCCGCGGCTTCTACGGCGTGGTGCAGGATCCGGAACGGATCTCCCCCGTAGTTCGCCAGCAGCACCGCGAGCACGCGTGCGTTGAGCTCGAGGCCGGTGCTGGCTGGCAGCGACTCGGCAACGGCCCGTCGCGCCAACTCGTGACGGAACGCCACGGCTCCCTCCCGCACGACCAGGACACCCGCGCGTTCGGCGTCTGCGAGCGGCGCGAGATCGCCGAGCAGGGTCCTGAGCATCCCGATCTCTGCTCCGGACGGTACGACGGCCAGTTGCTCTATCGCGTTCTGGGCGTCCGGCCCCAAGGAGCGCACCCTGGCCAGGACCGCGTCCACAATCGTCACGGGGACGTAGACCTCGGAGCACGCAAGGGCCTCGGTGACGAAGAACGGGTTGCCGCCGGTGACCTCCACCAGGTCACGTGCGTCCACCGAGGTCGGCTCGGCGAGACGCCCCACAGCCTCGGCGCTCAGCGGTTGGAGCGGCAGCCGAATCGCACGACCTCCGAAGCCCGCCACGACGCCGCGCAGTGGATGATCTCGTCCGAGATCATCGTCGCGGAACGTGAGTACCAGCAGTCCGGGAAGGTTCTCTACGCGGCGGCCCAGGTGCCGGACGGCGTCCAAGGTGGCGCCGTCGGCCCAGTGGGCGTCCTCGACGACCAGGATGGTCGGTGAGGGTCGCGCGGCCAGCTCCTCACAGATCGCCGAGTAGACCAGATCCGGGTCCTCCGGTGTACTCAGAGCCACGGCCAGCGGCCCATCGGTGAAGCGGACCGCATCGCGAAGCGGGCCTAGCGCGCGAGGACTCAGCAGGTCCTCTCCGGTTCCGAGGAGCACTCGGGCACGCGTGCCCACACTCGACAGGAACGCGTGCACGAGCGAGGTCTTCCCGATGCCTGCCTCGCCGAGGACCAGCACCGTGGACCCATGGCCCGCAGCGGCACGCTCAACCGCGCTGCGGAGCACCTCGAGTTCTGCTTGCCGTTCCAGTAGTTCCGGCACACTCCCATGCTCCCACCGGCCGCACCGATGAACCAGCGCGCTCCGTCGTCGCATGGGCAGCTGATCGGGCACACATGGGCACTCACTACCCAGGCGGGCAAGGCAGTCCAGGCGCGAGAATCGGTCCATGCCGAAGACGACCACGAGCAGCTTCACACACGAGCGTCGACAGGAGTCGTCCCTGACGCTTCTTCCCGAATCGGTCGACCGCGACGACTTCGTTCCCGACGAGGCACTCGCCGTGCTCGACGGTGACCCGCGGGCTCTGGTCCGCGAGCTGTACGGCGAGGGCGCCGGACAATCCGGCCTGTGGGAGGTGACCCCGGGTGCCTTCGTCGCGGAGAACGACGGGTTCGCCGAGTACATGCACATTCTCGAGGGCCGCGGGACGGTCCTGAGCGATGACGGGTCGACCCTCGAACTGCGACCGGGCGTGAAGTTCATCGCCCATGCGGGGTGGCGTGGCCGATGGGCTGTGACCGAGACGATTCGCAAGATCTATGTCATCTGGGCAGACCCCCGATCCGACACGGTGCCCCTGAGCGCGCCGCCTGCCGAGGAGGAGGAGCAGGAGGACGAGGCCATCGCGACGGTGATGGCGCGATTCCTGGCCACTGTCTCATTCGAGCCAGGGGCTGATCCCGACTACTCGTCCCTGCCGTCACTTTTCGCCGAAGGTGCCCGGCTGGTCCGGACCGCGAGCGGTCGGCCAGAGAGCATCGGGATCGACGAGTTCGTGCGTGACCGCACCGAACAGGTCCGCTCAGGACAGCTCACCGCATTCGCCGAGCGCGAGACGGCTCAGGTCACCGAACGGTTCGGCAACGTGGCTCATCGGTTCAGCACGTACTCGAAACACAGCGAGCACGCAGGGGTCGTGGCGGAGAGTGACGGCATCATCTCCACGCAGTTCGTCCACAGCCCCGCCGGCTGGCGCATCTCCGCCATGGCCTGGGACGACGAACGCCCCGGGCTGAGCATCCCCTCGTCCTACCGATGACGCTGGACCAGGCCGCAGGCGTGCGCCGGAGGCGGGAGTCGGAATACTGGCCCGCCCACACGGGTCAGACCGCTGCCTCGGCCACGCGAGTCGCCACCAGGACGTCGCGGAGTCGTCGCAACGCGTAGTGGGACCGCGTGCGCAACGTGGCGGTCGGAATGCCGAGCTCGGTTGCCACCTCGTGCTGAGAGCGGTCCCGGAGCACAGTCTCCACGATGACCGTGCGGTGTTCAGGGCCGATCTCCGCCAAGGCGTCGAGCAGCTCTGCCCGCAGCACCAGATGGTCCTCATGAGCGCCCTGGGACCCCGATACCCGGTCGTCAGCCGGATCATGAGCCGTCAGTGGTGGTCGTCGGGCCCTCGCTCTGGCCATGTCGATCGCGACGTGGCGGGTGAGCACCATCAGCCACGGCAGGACGGGGCCGCCTGCCGGATCGAAGGAAGAACACGACCCCCACGCGCGCAGCAGGGCCTCCTGCACGGCCTCCTCCGCAAGATGCGGGTCGACCACCACACGGCGCGCCACCGCGAGGAGCTTGGGTCGAAGTGCGGTGTCGGCTGCGCGCAGTCCGTCGTCACTGCAGAGTCCGGCGCAGCCCTCGGGACGGCACGAGGCGTTGGTGTGGTTGCTCATGGTGCCAGCGTGCGTCCTCAGTCCGCCCGCTCTCGTCGGCAGTGACTGCCCATCCCGAGCCCCCGAGCTACCCATCTGAAGTCAACGGCAACCCACCTCTTTCTCGAGCATGAACGCAGCCGAGACAAGAGGCGTGCTCTCCCACGACAAGGCTCCCCGGAGCCACCAAGCGGCTCTCACATGACCGCCGCCACTCGAGGACCCACCACTCATGACTGATCTAGCCATCCCATGCCCAACCCAAGAGGCGGTCGTTGTCCGCGATGCAGCACCTGAGGACCACGAAGCGATCTGCTGGGTGTTGCGCGCGGCGTACGGCCAGTACGCACCAGCTCTGCACCCCGTGCTCTACGAGCGCTACCTGGCCGACCTCCTGGATCTCGACCGCCACGAAGGGCACGGCAGGCTGCTCGTCGCTGAGTCAGCTGGCCAGGTCGTGGGCTTCGTCGCCTTCTACCCCGACATCTCGGTGCAAGGAGTCGGCTGGCCCGCAGGTTGGGCGGGCGGACGCGCTCTGGCTGTTGACCCGACCGCCCGTGGGCTCGGAGTGGCGCACACCCTCGTCGCCACCTGCGAGAGCTTGGCCCGCGATTCGAACGCCCCGACTTTCGCCTTCCACACCGCGCTGTTCATGAACGCAGCGATCGCCCTCTACGGGGGCCTGGGCTTCGAGCGAGCTCCACAGTTCGACCTGGACCTGCGCGATGTCTACGCCGTACCAGACGCCCCGGCCTCGCCGATCGTCGCGTTCCGACGCGACCTGATCTCCGATACCCGCCACGCCCAACCCTCAACCGAAGGCAACGACATGACCACCGAGCTGCTCGCAGAGGCATCCCGCGCAGAGGCCAACACCCACGTCGAGTACGTCTGCCCTGCCTGCGGCGGAGCCGCGGAGGTGGAGTGGCGCGACTGGGCCGACAGCACCGATGGAGCGGTGGAGCACGTCAAGATCCGCTGCACCGACCGCCATTGGTTTCTGATGCCGGCCGAACGCCTGAACACTCGGTCCGGGCGTGAGCTGTACCGCTCGGAGAGCGAGGATCTCGGACGCCCTCGAGACTGACCGTGCACCGGGTCGCCGACGAAGCGCGCGACCCGACACACGAAGGGCCCCGACCGCGTGTGCGGTCGGGGCCCTTCGCAGAAGTCAGGAGACGCGGACGTTCTCGGCCTGCGGACCCTTGGGGCCAGCCGTGACGTCGAACTCGACCTTCTGGTTCTCATCGAGCGACTTGTAACCGCCGGACTGGATGGCGGAGTAGTGAACGAACACGTCCTCACCGCCGCCGTCCTGTGCGATGAAACCGAAACCCTTTTCGGCGTTGAACCACTTGACGGTTCCCTGAGCCATGTTCTTATCCCTTGTTCGTGCCGAGGGCAGTGTGCCCCCAGCAAGCTGAAGACACCCACCTGTACTGATGTCCAGCGAACCGAAAACCAGGAGTACGAGCTGACAGCCGCAGCATCTGTGCACGGCCAGGACGGCTTGGGGGCCATCCCTTCAACGGGACCCACGATAGAGCATCGCCAGCGAACTCATGGTGTCGGCGAGCTCGGCGAACCGGTCCGATGACCCCGCGTCGCCGGGGCGTCCCTCCGCCTCGTGCGACCTCTAGCCGAGCTGCATGAGATCGCGGGAGGGGCAGCCGAGCAGAGAGAAGCGGGGAATGTGAGGCTCATGGGTGTCGTTGACGCGTTCATGGCGCACCGCTGGGTCGCCGCCCGACCGGGGGGCGTGGAGGTCTTCGACTTCGTGTCGTACGACGTGCCGCCGCCGGCGTCCGGTGAGGTCACCGTCGAGGTGCGCGCGGCGGGAGTGAACCCGGCCGATGCCTCACACGTCGCCGAAGGCAGGCGAGCGCCCTTCCCTCGAGGCATCGGCTATGAGATCGCCGGTGTACTCACAGCGATCGGTCCCGACACCGAGATCGCCTCGGGTGGCGGCGCCGTCGGTGATGAGGTGCTCGCCTTCCGGGTGCTCGGCGGCTGGGCCAGCGACCTGAACGTCCCGGCGCGTGATGTGTTCGCGAAGCCGGGCACGCTCACCTTCGAGCAGGCCGCCAACCTCCTGCTGGCCGCCACGACCGCCTCGGAGATGTTGCACGTCACCGCGGTCGAGCCCGGCGAGACCGTCCTGGTGCACGGCGCCTCGGGCGCCGTCGGGGTCAGCCTGCTGCAACAAGCGGCGCTCCTCGGGCTACGCGTGGTGGGCACCTGCAGTCGGCGCCGATTCGACGAGGTACGCCGGTTCGGTGGCGAGCCCGTGGCATACGGCGCCGGGCTGGAGCGACGGGTTCGTGAAGCCGCACCCGAGGGGATCGCCGCGGCGCTCGACTGCGTCGGCACCGACGAGGCTGTCGACGTGTCGCTGGCGGTGGTACCCGAGCGTGCCCGTGTGGTCACCATCGCCGCCAAGACGCGCGGCGCCGACGAGGGGATCCGGGTGATCGGCGGTGACCTGCCCGACAGCGCCTGCTACCGCGACGAGGTCCGTGCTGACCTCGTTCGTCTGGCCGCCGAGGGAAGGCTCGAGGTCCCCATGGCCCGCACCTACCCGCTCGAGGGAGCGTTGGAGGCGGTGGAGCTCCTGCGCGGCCGGCACCCTGGCGGCAAGGTGGCACTCCTCCCCGCGCACGGCTTGACCTCAACCTCACTTGAGATGCCAGGCTGAACCCACGATCCGAGAGAGTGGTGAGCCTGGTGAGCACATTCGGCGCGTTGGAGTATTCGCCATCGACGAAAGTCACGCTCGACGGTCTCGACCATGGGTGAGTTCGCACTCCACCTGGTGGTCGAGGACATCCCGGCTGCGGTGGACTTCTACCAGCGGGCATTGGGCGCGCGGCTGACGCGGGAGCTGCACCTGCCGGACGGATCCACCGCGACCGCCGATCTACTGCTGGAGGGGCTGCCGATGGCGGTGGCTGCACCCATGCCCGGAACGTCGTTGGCGACACCACGCTCCACGGGGACATCCGTGGCCGCCTACCGCATGACCGTCCCCGACGCTGACGCCGCAATGGACCGAGCTTTATCGGCGGGCGCGACGATGCACTCACCGGTGCAGGATGCGTTCTGGGGCGTGCGGACAGGGGAGGTTCTGGACCCCTCGGGCCACCGTTGGGCCTTCGATCAACGCGTGCGGGAGATTCCGGCGGAGGAGATCGAGGCGCAGCTCGCCGCGATGTTCAACGCCTGACGCAGCGGATGCGTCCCTCCGCCGCATTGTGATCTCATCCCGCCACGGCCGCCCCGAGCATGGTTCGTACGCGGAGTCGTGCGCGATGCAGCAGGACGCGTTGGTTCCCAGCGGTGAGCATGAGAACCTCGCACACCTCCCCCGCCGACAGTCCTTCGACGTCGCGCAGCGTGATCACTTGGCGCTGGGTCGTCGGCAGCTCCAGGATCGCGGCCTGTACGGCGGCCACCAGCTCCGCCTGGTCCAGGGCCGCGGCGGCCCATGGCTCGGGCGGCGACTCCCAGGAGCCGTCGGCGGCGAACAGCGGATGATCGGCGACACGGGAGACGTCCTCCACCGGAACAATGCGGTCCTCGCGGACGGCGATAGACCTCGCACGGTTCGCACAGATCTGGAACAGCCAGGTCTTGAACGACGAACGTCCCTCGAAGCGATCCACACCGCGCAGAACCGCGAGCCACGTTTCCTGGGCGATGTCGTCGACCAGGTCCCTGCCACCGACGAAGGTCCCGGCCAGCCGGGTCAAGCGCGGGTGGTACCGCGAGACCACCTCGGCGAAGGCGACCTCGTCGCCGGCGCGGATCCGCGCAAGCAGGTCGACATCGCTTGCTCCGAGCGCAGCTCCCACGGATTCGACGATAGGCCGACGGCCACGTGTCGCGGCCTCTGTGATCTTGCGGAGTCCTTACAGGGGCGTCGAAATGGCCCCTGTGGTGTAACCGGAGTGGCTCGGGCAGGACTCAACGGTGTCAACGACGACACCCCATCAAGGAGCCTTCCATGAAGAACTCGATCCGCTTCGGCAGCCTCGCCGTGGCCGTCACCGCAGCCGCCGGCCTGATCGTCGGCCCGACCGCAGCCGCCGGCATCGCGGCACCCGTGACCGCGGGGTCGCACCACGAGCGGGGGGCCATCCCCCACTCTGCACACGCTGTGTTCGTCCAGACCGACGACATCAACGGCAACCACGTCGCCGCCTACGCCCAGGGCCACGACGGCTCGCTGACGCTCGCCCACACCTATGCGACCGGTGGCAAGGGTGGCATCCTGCCCACCTCGGTCATCGACCACACTGCGTCGCAGGGAGCGGTCACCTACGACAGGGCCAACCGGCTGCTGTACGTCGTCAACGCGGGCAGCAACGACGTGTCTGTCTTCGGTGTCGATGGCGACCGGCTGCAGCTGCGCCAGATCGTCTCCTCAGGCGGCACATTCCCTGTCAGCGTTGCGGTGCATGACGACGTCGTCTACGTGGTCAATGCACAAGAGGGCGGCTCGATCCAGGGCTATCGCGTGTTCGGACGCTTCCTGGCTCCGATCAAGCCCTGGAACCGCCCGCTCGGCTTGGACCCGACCTTGACCACGTTCACCCAGACCCCGGGTCAAGTGGCGTTCAGCCCCGACGGCTCGCAGCTGCTGGTCACCACCAAGGCCAACACCAACAGCATCGACGTCTTCGGGCTCGGTCGATTCGGTGGCCCGGTCGGATCGGTCGTGCACAACGTCCGCGCCGGCTCGGTCCCCTTCGCGCTGGACTTTGCTCCTGACGGGACGGTGCTGGTCACCGATGCCGGTCCGGCGGCTGTCACGTCGCTCAAGCTCAGTTCGGACGGCACCCTCACGCCACTCTCGACCGTGGTCACCGGGCAGCGCGGTACCTGCTGGGTGATCCGCAGCGGGAACCACCTGTTCACCACCAACCCCGGTGGTCCTTCAGTCAGCACGCTGACCTTGAACGGGGCGGCCGCTCCCACCGTCACCAGCACCACGACCACCGATGCAGGCACCGTCGACCCTGCCATCAGCCGCGACGGACGTTTCCTCTACGTCGAGACCGGCGCGGCCGGGATCATCGACGAGTTCGCCGTCCATGCCGACGGATCACTGACCCAGGTCGGCTCGGTGACCGTGGCCAACGGTGCCGGGGCCGAGGGAATCGCGACCGACTGAGCAGCCCGCCACAGTGTGGCCGCTCTCCCACAGGAGGGCGGCCACACACGCCACCTCCCGGTTCACTCCTGGCACCACGCCACGGCCCCCGCTCCCCGCTTGTGTGAGGTCAATCCCTCTGCACCGCGAAGCTGCGGGTCGAGTCCGCCACGCCGAGGTCCCCTGGGTCGAACGACACAGCGTTGACGTGCAGCGGATCGAAGGCCACCCCGGTGGCGCAACGCACCGGCATCGAGGTGGTCACGAGGTTGCGGCCCATCAGCCAACGCCCGCGCACTCCTCGGCACGTGATGTTGTTGTCGCCGTTCTCGTCGTCCCGGAACGCGGCCACGTGCAGGTGGCCCTTGCGGTCGCGCCGCACCTGCACGCCGTACGACAGGAGTGAGTCGAACGTCGAGTCGAAGTAGCGCTGCTGGAAGACACCCGTCTTTCGCAGATCCTGCACCCGGATCACGGCGACGATTCGCTTCGAGGTATTGGTCACGGTGAAGCGCGTGATGTCCAGTCGGGCAGAGGCATCACCGGCCGGGTCGTGCACCGTCCTGCTGGCTGCCTCTGCCGGGGCCAGGGTGAGGAGCAGACCCAGGGTCGTCGTCAGCGCCGTGCCGAGGACGAGGAGCCGCACGAAGCGGGCGCGGATCCGGTCGCGAGGCTGTGGCTTTGCACCCATCGCGGTCGAAGCGACGGAACCGCGCGCGTCAGAAGCTCGAAGTCGAAGGCTCATGCACGTCAGGAGGTCGTGGTGGCCACGGTGATACTCCCCCTCGACAGCCGAGCATCGATGGTCCTCGCTCGTGGCGACTTCTTCGCCAGTGGCGAGCTGAGGTCGGGGAGGTCGCGGCCGCGACTTCGGCGGGGCCTGCCCAAGCGGCCGCCACCCCCGTGACGGGCAAGGCGTCACAGGGGCGGCGGCGGGTGCTTGCGCGGTCAGTGCACCCGGACGGTGAACTGCGCGACCGCGCGCTTGGCTGTCTCCGTGCCTCGGAACACGACCGTGTAGACGTGCTTGCCGGGCTTGAGCGTGCCGAGATTGGCGCGGGCCTTGCCGTGGTGGACCGCCAGCAGGGCGACTCGCTTGCCTGCCGCGTTGCGGATCGCCACGGTTCCGTGGGTGACAGCAACGTGGTCGGCGGTGAGCCGCACGATGAGGACCCGGTCTCCGTCGTGCTGGACCCGCACGACGTGCCTCAACGTGGTGGTCGCTTTGACCGGCGGTACGACGGGCGTGGTGCACGTGTCGTTGACGCACCAGTCGCGATAGTCGACGGCACCCTCGGCGCTGACGCCCGTGCCGCTGTTGGTCTCGGGAAGGCTCGAGTCGCCGGCTGTCGGATCAGAGGGGCCGGAGGCCGCGCCCCACCAGTTGCCGCGTGCGTCGACGAGGGTGCTGCCCAGGTTCCGCACGCCGGCGGTCGTGGTCAGGAAGGCGTTGCCCGAGGCGACGAGCGGGTCGCTGAGAGCACCGTTCGCAATGCCGACGCCGCGCACGAAGTCGCGCAGCACGTTGTGGGTCACCAGCACGGTGGAGTTGGGACCGGACACGTTGTTGACCGAGACGGCGCTGGTCCCGCCGCGGGCGGCCAGGTCGTTGCCGCTGATCGTGACGTTGCTGGACTGGTTGAGGTACACGCCGCTGCCGCGCATCATCGTGCCGACGTTGTCGGAGACGGTCACGTCGGTGTCACCCCAGATGACCGCGACGTTCCCGTTGTCCTCGAACCTGCTCCCGGTGATCGTGATGTGGCTCGAGCCGGCCAGGTTGACGGCGGTGTTGGTGTGCCCGACGAACGTCGAGTTCTCGACCGTGATGCCGTTGACGGCGTCGCCCCACAGTCCGGCGTTGTTGTCCGGGCCGGAGCCGTTGTTGTCCGAGAAGCGGGTGCCCGACACGACCGTGTCGGAAGCTCCGTTGAGGCTGACGCCCCGCTGGTTGTTCACGATGATGTCGTCGAGGATGCGGGTGCCGTTCGTGGACGCCACGTCGATGCCGACGGTCTGGTTCATGGCGCTGCGGTCGCCGATCGTGAAGCCCTGGATAGTGACGTCGTCGGCCTGCAGCCTGAACCCGGCGTCGTTGAAGCCGGGTCCGGGAACGACCGTGGTGCCGGGCGCCGTGGCGCGGATGGTGAGCGGCTTGGACACGGCCACCGACTCGGAGTACGTGCCGCCCTGTACGTCGATCGTGTCGCCGGCCGAGGCGGCGTTCACGGCGGCCGAGATGGTGGGGAAGTCGCAGCCGGCTGAGCACACGGACACGGTGGTCGTGGCGGCGGAGGCGGGGCCAGCGAGCAGCACCCCGGCAACGAGGGCCCCGGGGACCAGGACTGCTACTCGAGCGTGCGCGCGCAGGGAAGGCTTGGAGGGGATCTTCTTCACAGACAGTCTTTCTTCGTGGGGGCCCCCACGGGACTCAGGCCCGTGGTGAGAAGTCGGTCGCGTGACCACTTGGTCAAGAGACTGGCTGGCACTGGGTTCATGACGCAGACATCGACGTGAGGCGCGTCATACCCCGCGTTCTCGTCGTAGGTGCCGCGGGCCAGTGCCGCCGGCATGAGCAGCTCGTCACCGTTGTCCATGACACCGCACAGTGACGCTCGGATCGACGCCGACCTCGTGTGCCTAGGAGCACAAATGACCGGGTCGGAGGGACCATCGGCCCTGCTGCGAAACCGCCGAAGGGCTGAGGATCGAGGGACAGACCGACGACCGGAGTTGTGCCATGTACGAGCCACTCGAACTGACCCACGCGGAGTGCGAGACCCTGCTCCGCTCCGGGGTGATAGGGCGCCTCGCCCTGTCGACCCCGGCTGGACCCCACGTCATTCCGATCAACTACTCCGTGGTCGACGACGCCATCATCGTCCGCACCTCGGCGTACAGCGTGCTGGGCACCTACGGTCGCGAGAGCAAGCTGGCCTTCGAGATCGACCATTTCGACCACGAGTACCACCGTGGCTGGAGCGTCGTGGCACGCGGCCGAGCGGAGTTCGTCACCGATGCCGCGGAGCTCGACCACATCCGCGCTGTCTGGCAGCCACACCCCTGGGCGGGCGGCACCCGCGCGATGTACCTGCGCCTGAGGTGGGACGAGCTCAGCGGCCGACGGCTGGGGCCCCCAGGCAGCCCGGTGGCCGAGCTGCAGATCCGGCGTGCTCTGTGACGTACGCCGACCCGCTCGATGCAGACGTCCTGCTGGCCGACGGGACCGTGGCGGTCGTCCGCGGGGTGCTTCCCGGCATCCGCGACGTGAAGGTCCGCCTGACGACGGCCGCGCCGCTGGATGCGGGGATCCCGCGCCGGCTGAGCCGCCCCCGCTGAACCGGAACGGAGTGGTGCCCCACACTGGCTGGATGCCCCCCGACGAACGCCCCACGCTGCCGGGATCCACGCAGGCGCTGCTCGACGCGGTCATCGCCATCTCCTCGGACCTCGACCAGCGCAGCGTGCTCACCCGCATCGTCGAGGCGGCTTGCGAGCTCACGGGGGCGCGGTATGCAGCATTGGGCGTGATCGGTCACGACGGCACCCTGGTCGAGTTCGTGACGACTGGCATCGACGACGAGCAGCGAACGCTGATCGGGGACCCGCCCACCGGCCACGGCATCCTCGGGCTGCTGATCGAGCAGCCGCGAGCGATCCGACTCCCGGTGCTCAGCGAGCATGGGCAGTCGGTCGGCTTTCCGCCGCACCACCCGCCCATGACGACGTTCCTCGGCGTCCCGGTCCGCATCCGCGGCACCGTCTTCGGCAACCTCTACCTGACCGAGAAGGCCGGCGACGTCGCCTTCACCGACCAGGACGAGCTGCTCGTCGCGGCACTGGCGAGCGCGGCCGGCTTCGTCATCGACAACGCCCGCGCGTACGGGCTCAGCGAGCGACGTCGGCAGTGGCTCGAGGCGTCTGCGTCCCTGGCCGATGCATTGCAGCCGCCCGTGGACCTCGCCCAGGCGCTGCGACTGATCACCCAGGCCGCCCGATCGGTGTCGGGCGCCCGAGCCACGGCGGTGCTGAGCTACCGCTACGACGCGGCCCGGACGGTCACCGCGGACCCGGACGACCTCGAGCGCGTCACGGGTGCCCTGGACGAGGTGGTCGCGACACCCCGTACCGGCTTCGATACCACGAGGGCGGACCTGGGGTCGCTCTCCGCTCTGGTGATTCCCTTGCGTGCCCACCTGGCCGAGCGCGCCGCCCTGGTGGCGCTCTTCGAGGCGGGACAGGCACCCGAGGATGTCGAGGAACGTGAGCTCCTGGCCTCCTTCGCCGACCAGGCAGCGCTCGCCTTGGACCGCGCCCAGGCACTCGCCGACCGCGAGGAGCTGGCGGTCATCTCCGACCGGGAGCGGATCGCCCGCGACCTGCACGACGTGGTCATCCAGCGACTCTTCGCCACCGGGTTGCAGCTCCAGGGGGCCTCGATGCTGCCCGCCAGCCCCGAGATCTCCGAGCGTCTCGACCGCGCTGTCACCGACCTGGATCAGACCATCAAGGACATCCGCGGCACGATCTTCGAGCTGCAGCGCCAACGCGTCGGGTCGTTGCGTGCCGAACTTCGCGGCCTGGTGCGCGAGTACGCCGCCGTCCTCGGCCACACGCCCGGGCTTCGCACGAGTGGCCCCGTGGACACCGCCGTCCCCGACCCAGTCCGGGAGCATCTGCTGCCGGTGCTGCGGGAGGCCCTGTCGAACGTGGCCCGGCACGCGCACGCAACGCGCTCCGAGGTCGTCGTGCACGTGAGCCCGCACGAGCTCAGCCTCACCGTGCTCGACGACGGCATCGGCCTGGCCCCGGACCTGAACGAGAGCGGACTGCGCAACGCTCGCCGACGAGCCACCACCCTCGACGGCACCCTGACGCTCGAGGCCCGCGAGCCGCGCGGCACGGCGTTCACGTGGCGGGTCCCACTGGCCTGAGCCCCGAACTCGCCGGCGCGGCCACCCGGAGGACCGGGTGGCCGGGTGGCGGTTCGTGCACGACGTCGCGCCGGGTCACCGCAGGACGGGGTGGGATGCTCCCCGCGAAACGCAGTCCGACGCCAAAGGTCAGGGCCACCCCGATGCCGGAGTAGAGCCCTTGAAGGAAGCCCTCGTGGGGCCGCAGCCGTTGATCCACCGCGGTGGGTGTGGTTGGTCCCCCGCTGGCGTGCAGTGGTCCTCAGCGTCCCGGGTTGTTCGGCGGGGCGAGAAGCTTGGAGGCAAGCACTGCTGCCTGCGTGCGACGCTCGAGACCGAGCTTGGCGAGGATGCTGGAGACGTAGTTCTTGACGGTCTTCTCGGCGAGAAACATGCGCTCGCCGATCTGCCGGTTCGTGAGCCCCTCGGCGATGAGTGCGAGCAGCTTGAGCTCCTGCTCGGTCAGCTGCGCGAGCTCGGGTGCGGTCTCATGGCCGTTGCGCACACGGTCGAGGACCCGCGCGGTGAGCGCCGGGTCGATCAGGGAGTTGCCGGCGGCCACCTGGCGGACGGCACCGACGAGGTCGGAGCCCTTGATCTCCTTGAGCACGTAGCCGGACGCCCCCGCCATGATGGCGGCGAAGAGCGCCTCGTCGTCGTCGTACGAGGTCAGGATCAGTGCGCGGATCCCAGGGTCCACGGCCCGGATCTGTCGACACACCTCGACCCCCGAGCCGTCTGGCAGCCGACCATCGAGGATTGCAACATCAGGATGCAGAGCTGGGATGCGGGCGGCTGCCTCCTCGGCCGAACCCGACTCCCCCACCACCTCGATGTCACCGGCAGCCTCCAGCAAGGCGCGCAGACCCTGCCGTACGACCTCGTGGTCGTCGAGCAGGTAGACCCGGGTACGAGGTGGGTGCGGCATGGCGCCACTCTCCCACTCCCCCGGTGGTGGTTGCGCTGGGACGGCGCTCATCGGAGACGAGGGAGCCGCACGAGCACCGGAGGGACCGAAGGTCCCGCTGCGATGGGCCGTGGAAGAAGGAGTTGAGCCCGGCTTGCCCTCGTTCGGCCCACGCCGAGGGCCGTCGACGCAACTACGTCAGATGACGTACGCGTCCGACCGCGCCCCTTCTTTACCGTGGCAGGGCCGCTACCAGGAGGTCCCCCATGACCACTGCCTCGCCCGTCATAGCTCTCCGGGCTCACAGAGCCAGCCGGGCCGAGCTCTTCGCACGGATGGCGCTCTCCGCCATCGCCCTGGGGAACTGGCCGCAAGCGTCCGAGGCGGCTGACGCATGCCTTGCCCTCGCCCACCCGACCGATCAGCCTGAGCTGCTCGCGCACGGCGAGGCGGCCGCGGGGATCGTCGCTGCTGTGAGGGGTGACGCGACGACAGCTCGCTCGCTCCTCGCGCGCAGTGAGACCTCGGCCGTGAGGCACGGATGGACCGAGCTCGTGGACCTGGTCCGGCTGGGCCGGGGAATCGAGGCGCTCACGGCTGACAGGTACGACGAGGCGTGGGTCCAGCTGCGCCAGCTCATCGACTTTCCTGCCGCCTCCACCGCATGGGTCAGGCTGCTCGCCGTCGGCTTCCTGGCCGAGACCGGGTTGCGATGCGGAAGTGAGCTAGCAGCTGGCACCGTGCTGGCGGCCGTAGAACGCCAGACACCGACGAGCTCGGCCTCATCGTCGGCACCGACATCTGCGCTGCCCGGCGTGACGGCGTACGCGCGCGCCGTCACCGAGCTCGGCCGCGCCGGGGATGCCGCGTTCGACAGGGCTTTGGCCGAGTGCCCCGGCGACCGGGCCTTCGACCGAGCAAGGATTCACCTGGCCCGAGGGATGTGGCTGCGTCGCAACCGGCGGATCACCGAGTCACGACTGCCGCTGCACGAAGCCCTCCTGGTCTTCGAGCGGCTCGAGGCGACGGCCTGGGCCGACCGAGCCAGGAGCGAGCTGCGTGCGACCGGCGAGCGACGCCTACGACGTGGGGTGGGCGATGCCGAGACGTTGACGGCTCAGGAGCTGCAGATCGTACGGATGGCCGCCGCAGGAATGACGAACCGCGAGATCGGACAGCGCCTCTACCTCTCCCACCGCACCATCGGCTCGCACCTCTACCGGGCATTCCCCAAGCTCGGCATCGTTGCCCGCTCGCAGCTCCGTGACGTGCTCGCCGGCCTCGGCCAAGACCAGGCCGTCACGGAGCGTGTCGCGCGCTGAATGATGAGGCGTGATGCCCAGCCGGTCTGCCAAGATGAACCGAGTGGCTCCCGCCTAGTCGTCCAGCCTGGGTCGGGTCGTGGAATCTCGATCTACTGGCAGGTGCTCGTCGCCGTGAGCAGCGAACGTGTCGGGCAGACCCTGCCCCTGGTCGGACGCGATGCGGCGTTGGCGCGTCTCCAGGAGCTGTTGGACCCCGATCGACAGACGGGCGAGAGCCTGGTGATTGTCGGGGACGCCGGGCTTGGCAAGAGCACCTTGTTGGACAGCGCGGCCGAGACGGCTCAGCGGACTGGATGGACGGTGCTGCGCTCACGTGGCGGCCGCAGCGAGACCGAGCTTGCGTTCGCCGGGCTGCACCAGCTCGTCCACAGCGTGATCGACCGCGCGGACCAACTCCCTGGGGCCCAACGATCGGCCCTGCACACGGCTCTCGGGCTGGAGGCTGGCGAAGATGAGCCGACGCCTCTGCGCGTCGGGGTCGCGTTGCTCTCACTCCTGTCCGCGGTGGCGACGGAGGCGCCGCTCCTCCTCGTGGTCGATGACACCCAGTGGGTGGACTCGGCGTCGCTGGACGCGCTGGCGTTCGTCGTACGGCGGGCGGAGGAGGAGCCGATCGTGCTGCTGGCCGGCGCGCGCGGCGAGATTCCCCCGCGGCCTCTTGCGCCGCTGCCTCGTCTCGCGCTCGAGCCGCTCGGACCACGAAACAGCGTCTCCCTCCTGGACAGCCTGCCGACGTCACCGCGCGGCTCCGACCGACAAGAGATCCTGCTGCAGGCGGACGGGAACCCCCTGGCCATCGTCGAGCTGGCCCGCGCCGTCTCCGCGAAGCCCGGCGCCGCCCTTCGGTGGGCCATCACTCCGCTGCCCATGAGCGACCGTCTCTACGAGATCTACGGGAGCAGCCTGGCCGAGCTCCCTTCACCGACGCGGCGGGCGCTGCTACTGGCCGCGGTCGCCGACGCCGGGGACGTAGCGGTCCTCCAGGCAGCGACCGCCCAGGTGGCACCCGACGACTGGCTCCCCGCCGTGGACGCAGGTCTGGTGACCGCCCACGACGTCGTCCGGTTCCGGCACCCGGTGTTGCGGGCGGCGGTCTATCGTGCCGCCTCGATCGCCGAGCGCCGGGAGGCGCACCAGACCGTGGCCGCCCTGCTCGGCGACTATCCCGATCGCCAGGCCTGGCACCGGGCGGCCACCTCTGTCGCTCCGGATGAGGACGTGGCCTCTCAGCTCGAGACCAGCGCCCTCCAGAGCAGCCGCCGCGGCGCCTACGCCGAGGCCGCAAGGGCGCTCGAACGCGCCGCCGAGCTCAGCGTAGACACCGAGGAGCGGTCCCAACGACTGCTGCGAGCCGCCGATGCCGCCATCCGAGCAGGCGACGTGGGCTGGGTGCAGGAGCTCCTCATCCAGGTGCGCGAGTGGACACAGGACGCGGAGCTTCTCCGGACGGGCGCCCACATGGAGGCGTTCGCGCTCGCCACGACCCTCGACCACAGCTCAGCGCGGCAGGCGCTGCGCCACAGCTTTCTGATCTCACTCTCCGAGGACCCTTTGGCGGCCCTGGGCTCGCTCACGACGGCAGCTCTCGTGGCCCAGTTCACGGGGGATGAGTCGATGCGCGAGGAGGTAATCGGCTTCGCAACCGACCTGGAGCGTTCGCTCGCGGGAAACCCGGCCGAGGCCCTCCCCATCGTGGCGACGGCGAGACTGTGGATCGATGCCGCTGTCTCGTTGGTCGATGAACAGGATGCGCTCGTGGCACGCCTGCAGGACCTGATGGAAGTCGAGATCACGGACCCCGACGTGGCGATGACGCTGGGCGCCGCAGCGGAGGTGCTCGATGCGACTGACGCGGCGGTCCGCCTGCTCAGCCACGCGGCGGAGCGTCATCGGTTGCGTCGCACGGGATACGTGGGCGCCGCCACGCTCAACGGCCTGGCCTGGGTCTGCGTCGAGCGCGGGAGGTGGGATGAGGCACTCACGGTCGCCAACGAGGGATACCAGATCGCTCTGGACGGACGCCAGGAGATGCACCGTCTCAACGCGGTCGCCGTCGAGGGAGCCGTGGCCGCGCTGCGTGGCGACACTCGTGTTGCGCGGGCCCGCATCTCGCACGTGTTGGCCGCCATCGACCCCGACGAGACTGTGGGGATCGTGGCCCGGACCCGACAGGCATCGGCGTACGCCGCTGTGGCGGAGGGCGACCACGCGTTGGCATTTCACGAGCTGTCGATGCTGTTCGAGGCCGACGGCAGACCCACGCACTACCAGCGGTCCTGGTACGCGTTGGCCGACCTGGCTGCTTCAGGAATCCGATCGGGTGCGACCGACCAGGCACGCATGCTCGTCACCAACGCCTTGACCCGTCTCACCGGGCCGCTACAGCCGCGTATGCGCCTCATGGTCGACCGGGCCCGGGCGCTTCTGGCGGAATCCGACGATGCTGCAGACGCGCTCTTCCGCAGCGCGGTCGCGGGCACGGGCCTGCACGTCCCGTTCGAGCTCGCGCAGGCGCAGCTCGACTACGGCGAATGGCTCCGCCGCCGTCGTCGGGTGATCGAGGCCCGGACCATGCTCGAGGCCGCACGTGAGCAGTTCGAGCGGCTCGGCGCAGCCCCGTCCCTCGAGCGCACGATGATCGAGCTGCGGGCCTCCGGCATCCGACACGCCGAGCGTGGCCCCGACCTCTTCGGCCAGCTGACGCCGCAGCAGCAACGCATCGCGCGGCTGGCGGCGTCCGGGCTGACCAATCGGGAGATCGGAGAGCGGCTGTTCCTGTCACCGCGCACCATCAGCACGCACCTCTACGCGATCTTTCCGGTCCTGCAGATCACGGCGCGGGCCCAGCTGCACGAGGTCGTCCCGGCCGAGGGCGGTGGCTAGACCCGCTCCGCCGGGACAACGAAGGGGAACAACGTTTGGCTGCGGCGAACGTCCGTCGCTCTCAGCCCTGTCGTGACCCCGGAGTTCGTGGCCAGGGAGAACACGACTTCGGGAGCGTTGTCCGCGAGCCTGCGGCCGTTGAACCGGGCGAACCCGAAGACGGCTGGCGACCCGACGACGTACCGGAGCACGTCGGGGACGATCCGCTCCATGACGCTGTCGGCGTAGGCGCCGGGGCGATCGGAGGTGCCGAGCCGTTCCACGGTCGATGCCACGAGGTCGGCGACCTCCGGCCCGTAGGTCTCCGGGTCGTCGGCCGGATGAGTCTGCTGGTGGCGACCGACGTCGTCGCTGTCGAGCGGCCGGAAGATCTCACAGATCAGGGGCAAGCCGCTCCTTCCGACCTGTCGCCACGCCCCCGCGTCGATGGCGAGCCTGGTCGTCGCCCACGTGCTGATCTGCCGCCCGGTGGTGAGTCCATCGTCACCGACAGGCACGGTGAGCACGATCGACCGAACGGTCGACCCGACGAAGCTGTCCTCGGCAACACCACGCACCCAGCGAGCCAGATCGACATCCGCACCACGCCGTACCAGCTCATCGACCTCGCGCAGCTGCCGTAGGTCCAGATAGAACGGGTCGACCGACAGGCCGGCCCAGACCTGACCACCGTCTCCGGTGTCGAGGTGCTGACCTGTGTACCCGCGGGCGATCACCGTGCCGGTGGCCCCATCGTCGCGCGCAAGGGCCTCGGTCAGGCGCTCGACGCTGTAGTGCTGCTGACCGTCCTGGGTCGGCCGGAAAGCAAGGCGGTACGTGAGGTCCTCACGTTCGTGGTAGTCGAGGTGGACCTTGAACTCGTACCGCGCCGCGGGGCGGAACAGGTCCCGCGCAAGGTCCTCCGTGAGCGGGGTCCTGATGGTCATCAGCAGAACGGTGGTCGCGCCGGCGTCGAAGACGAACAGGTCAGCGATGTCCAGCCGAGCGTCCTGACGGCCCAGCGATGCGTGGAGGTGGTCAGACATCAGCGTCCTCACTCTCGGCTGCGCGGGGCCAGGCTCCTCGTTCAGTGACGTGCACACTAGATGCGACAGGGTCTGCCTGGCTTGGGTCGCTTGACTGAGGCCAGGTCGGCCGCTGCTGACTCCAGGACTGCTCGTGCCCTGGGCGCATCGGGCATGTCGCGGATGCCAGTCAGCTGACTGAAGCAGGTGTCCTGCGGCTCTCCGTACGGTCGGTTCAACGACCACCGCTGAGGCCCGATGACGCTGCAGGGACAGATCCACACCTTGACCACCGAGCTGCACCGCCGGCTGATCACCGAGGACAGGGACTGAGCATCGCTACCAGTCGCGCCAAGATGGGCCCGCCGGCGGGTGTCACAGGGTTGAGGGCTTCGTCATCCGCACGGGAGCGGCATCCACGTCAGCCACGTTCTCCCCCGATCGGCATGCGGTGGTATCCGTCGTCATGACCGGATCTGAGCAATCAAGGCTGCCTCGTGAGGGCGTCACCAGCTCAGCGTGGATCAGGAGACCGGCTCTCGACTTCTGTCCTGCGACCGCACCGGGGCTCGCAGCAGCCGCGCGCCGGCGGCGGGGAAGAGGCAGACACCGATCAGGCCGGCTGCCGTCATGGCGGTCGCAGTCGAGGCTGTGAGCCGTCCCTGCAGGAGCCCGAGCTGGGTCGCGGTGACGATGAAGGGCAGGGAGGTCGCGCAGAGCAGCCCGGCGCCCAGGACCGCGGCCCTCGGCGAGACCGGCAGGAGCACGGCCGGTACGCCTCGGGCGACCAGGAGAGCGAGCGTGAGGGTGAGTACGACGAGGAAGCCGGGCCACACCGACAACGAGGAGAGGTCGAGACGCGCTCCGCTGGTGACGAAGAAGACGGGCACCAGGAAGCCGTAGCCGATTCCGTCGAGACGTCCCCGGAAGGCGGGGTCCTTCATTCCGTGGTCCAGCACGTTCAGGATGCCGCCGGCGAAGAACGCTCCGAGCACGACCTCGAGGCCGAGGGCCAGGGCAAGCGCGGCGAAGCACACCACGGTCGCAACACTCAGCCGGACACGTAGCTGCGCAGTCCCACCGGAGAGCCGGTCGATCGTGGTGGTCACCCAGGTGTGTCCACCGAGCGTGCGACCTGTCGCTGCGACGACCACGGCGAGGCCGGCGAGCACGGCGAGCAGGGCGACGTTCAGGAGCGGGGCCTGACCGCCGCTGAATCCGAGGGCCAGGATCACGACCGCGGAGAACTCAGCGACGCCGGCCGCTGCGGCGACGGCGTGACCGTTCGAGGTCCGCAGCAGGCCGGCGTCGCGCAGGATCGGGACGACCAGGCCCAGTCCGGTCGCGGAGAGCGCCACCGCCACCAAGGCGGGTGCGTCGAGCACACCCAGAAGGTGCAGCACCGTCGCGATCACCCCGGCGAGCAGCACGCTGAGGGCGTAGGCAGTCAGCGACCGGGTGAGGAGCCGGCCTCGGATCGTGGACAGGTCGATCTCCAGCCCCGCCAGGAAGAACAGGAACGCGAGGCCGAGCAGAGCCAGCGTGTCCACGGCGGGGTCAATGGTGATCCAGCCAAGGCCGTGCGGGCCCAGCGCGAGCCCGGCGAGGATCTCGATGACGATGCCGGGCACCACACGTCGGGGGACGAGCTGGACGAGCAGGGGGGTCGCGGCGGCGATCCCGACGACCACCGCGACGTTGCCGAGCGTCATGACTTCTCCCGGGCGCTGTCGGAGGCGGGTCGATCACCCGTCGGTGTGTCGACGGGCCAACGACAGCGGGTAGGTACGGGTGCGGCCGACGAGCAGCGGGTCGTCGGAGAGGGTGATCCCGTCGACGAGCCGGACCGGGTCGAAGAAGAGGCCTTGTTCGGCGTACACGCTGTCCGGCACCAGATCTGTCAGGTGCAGCGTCCCGAGCTCGACGCGGCGCCGATCCGACGGCCACTGGGCATTGGCGTCGTCCGTGACGTCACCGGGCTCGGCGACCTGGAGCTCCAGCACGAACGAGACGGGGCCGGCCGCGAGGCGAGCGGCCAGCTCTTCAGCCAGGAAGTCCGGACCCTTCGAGGCGGCCCCTTCGTCGTCCAGGACCTTCTGGCCGGCAACCGGCACCCACACGTACCGGCCGACGTTCTCGGTGCCGTCCGGGGCCTGGAAGCGGAAGGCGTTCACGGGCCAGTAGCTCAAGGTGGCGAAACTGGCGGGTACGCCGTGCGACTGGATGGCGTGCACGAAGGCCGCTGCGGCCGGATGCGTGGCGAGGTAGTCCTCCGGGCCGGGGCCGCCGGGGGCGATGGCGCCGAGGAAGTCGGCGAAGTCCTCGACTGTGCGGCCGGGGAACCCGTTGATGGAGTGGGCGAGCAGGTCGGTGGTCGCGCCGTTGTCGAGGCGGAACTGGACGGCGAGCCCGCGGGGGTTGGCCTCCGGTGCGGTGTCGGGGTGGTCGGCGCCGCCCGGGAAGCTGGAGAACCGGGCGACCACGGGAGTCCGGTGGCCGGTGAGGTGTCCGGCGCGGGTGATCTGGGAGGCCTCCGCGGTGGGGCTGAAGAACCCGGTGACCACGACGCCCTTGGCGTGCGCAGCGCGACGTCGTGGGGCGACGCCGAAGTTCGCGTCGAGATTGTCGAGGACTCGACCGTAGGGGTCGGTGATGGGTGCCGTCTCGGCCTGGGTGCTGTCGATGATCGTGGTCATGGCGTGTCTCCGCTGGTCGGTGTCGATGGATGGCTGGTGCGCTGTTTCACGCTAGGGACGACCCGGGGGTCGCGGCTTCGGTCAACTGACCCAACTGGCGCTGCCGGATCGACGTCCCGTGCTCAGGTCTCGTCCGCGAAGACGACGGAGTCGGGGTGCCACACGCGAGCTGGGGGGCGGAAGTCCTCGTGCTCGACGGCGCCGGCGTCGTAGATCAGGGAGCGGATGGTCTCGCGCTCAGCGGGGTCACCGGTCGCCGTAGCGATGTAGAGGTCGGTCTCGCCGTGTTCGTAGCGCGTGGTGACGTCGTAGCCGTGGTGGTGCAGGTTCACGACTGCCTCCGCGGCGTCGACGCCGTCGGCTACTCGGTACCGGAGCGCGGGTGTCGTTCCGGCATCGAGGCTGCCGTTGTCGACCTCGAGCCTCCGGACGAACCAGCTCAGGGAGACCATGAAGGTGGCGACGAGCGCGACGCCGGCCAGGACTGCAAAGATCAGGGCCATGAGTGCACCTCGTTCGGTGGGCTGCTGGTGCTCGAGACGGTAGGGACGAGGCGACGCAGCGGGCTTGGGTCACCTGACTGCATCGGCACCATGAAGGCTCAGGGCTTGCCGCGACGCCCAGCAGTACCACCGTGTGGTGGGGGTCAGGTGCGGCACGAGACGGCGCCAGCCATACATGGTCTTCGGGGAGCCGTGGAGCAGGTGGAGCGGCGGGCCGGAGCCACCGAGTGCCACATGGAGATCGACGCCGTTGACGCGCCGACGGGAGTGGCGCAGCGGCAGGTGCCAGTGGTCGAGGAGCTCGGGTGGCGCCATGGTCAGGTCACCCGGAGGAGAAGTCCGCCGTCGACGGTCCAGGTCGTCAGGCGTCCCGTCAGATCGTCCGAGTCAGGGCTCTCGGTGCCGTGCCGGGTCAGGCGCTGCTTCGTTCCTCGCCGGCCACCTCGAGGGCGGGACCACGGGCGGGACTGCGATCGGCTGGCCACTGTGCCTGTCGCATCGTGGTGACTCGCTCAGGGCGACGGTTCGCGGTGAACGCGAAGGACCACCTCAGCAGCACGGAGAGTCGCCGACCGAACCCCATGATGGTCCACAAGTGGACTGCCAGCCAGAACACCCACGCGCGCAAGCCCGAGAATCCATGGCCCCGGACCGTGGCGACGGCGCGGAACCTGGCGATCGTTGCCAGCGACCCCTTGTCGCGGTAGACAAACCGGCGTACCTCCATGTCGCCGCCAAGTCGCCGGCGGATGCTGCGGGCAGCGAAGCGACCACTCTGTATGGCGAGCTGGGCGACTCCCGGAACACCTGGAGTGCTCATGAGGTCGCCGACGACAAACACCTCTCGGTACCCCGGCAGCGTGCAGTCGGGCTCCAACGTGAGCTGACCTGCACGGTTGCGGTGTGCGGCGGCCTGCCCGGCGAGGACGTCCGCCAACGACCCCGCGGAAACCCCCGCGGCCCACACCTTCGTCGTCGCCTCGAGGCGGTGCTGACGACCTTCGCTCTCGTACAAGACCGAGGTCTCGTCCACTGCCGTCACCCTGGCGTTGAGACGGACGTCTACGCCGACGTCCTGCAGGGTCTGCACGGTCTGCAGTGACAAGCGCCGGCCGTAGGTGGGCAACAGGAAGGGGGCAGCCTCGAGGAGGACGACCTCAGCCTCCTGCGGGTCGATGGTCGTGAAGTTGTGCGCCAGGCTGCGCCTGGCCAGGTCGCGGATCTGCCCCGCCATCTCGATGCCGGTCGGGCCTCCCCCGATGACCGCGAACGTGAGGTGCCGCCTCCGCTCGACCTCGTTCGGGGCGACTTCGGCCCGTTCGAACGCCGAGAAGATCCGAGACCGGATCTCGAGGGCGTCATCGATCGACTTCAGTCCCGGTGCGTGCCGGACGAAGTCGTCGTGACCGAAGTAGGAGTAGCCCGCTCCGGCCGCCACGATGAGACTGTCGTAGGCCGTGTCGGTCGTCCGGCCGAAGGCACTGGTGGTGACCATCCGCCGGGTCAGGTCGATCTCGGTGACCTCGCCCACGAGCACACGGGCGTTGGCCTGCTTGGCGAGCACGGCCCGGAGTGGTCGCGTGATCTGTCCCTCGGAGAGGATTCCGGTCGCCACCTGGTACAGCAGCGGCTGGAACACGTGGTGGCCGGTGCGGTCGATGAGCACGACGTCGACAGGCGCTCGACGTAGTGCCTGGGTGGCGAACAGACCGCCGAAGCCTCCGCCGATCACGACGACCCGGTGTCGCGCCGTCGTCGAGCGTGTCTTCGCAGACCTCCCGACGCGTGCCGGGTCCTGCTCGCTCACGGGGCCGGGGTGGGGTTCAGCCCCTGCTTCTCCAGCCACTCCAGGCAGGACTCGGCCACCTCTCGCCAGCCGCTGTCGATGGTGAGCGAGTGGCCACGGTCCTTGAACTCCAGGAGATCTGTGACCGCGTAAGAGCCTCGGTACTGCTTGAGGGTGGACTTGGTGATCGCCTCGGGAACGGTGTGGTCCTGACCGCCCATGATGAGGAGCAGCGGTCCGCGGTCGTCGTTCTTGGTGTCCACTGCGGCCGGGGAGTGAAGCGAGAAGTTCGCGGCCGCTGCCTCGAACAGTGGCCTGCCGGGAGCAGGGATGGCCCACTTCTCGAAGAGCTCTGCGGACTCCTCGTCGGACACCGCGTTGCCGAAGGAGTAGCGGAACTGCTCACTGGTGAGTAAGACAGCCTTGTGCTTGTTCGCAGGGTTCTTGAATACAGGAAGCGTCGACCGGAGCGAGGACAACGGGAGCGGGAGGACGCCCTTGATCTGAGCAGCATCGATGGCGATACCGGCGGCGGCGGTGTTCATCCCGAGGAGCTTCTCGGTGATCATGCCGCCGAAGGAGTGGCCGACCAGGATCGGCTTGCTCGGCAGCGTCGCGAAGACCTTCAGGTAGTGCTCCACGACGTCATCGATCCCCTGGTCTGCGATCGCCTCAGGGTGCGCACGAGCCTCGGCAACCGTGGCTCCGACCCCGGGCCAGCCGGGGGCATGACACGCGTAGCCGGCGGCCTCGAAGAGGTCGGTCCAGGGCTGCCAGGACGTCGCGTGGATCCACAACCCGTGGATGAAGACGACAGGTGGGCGTTGGTCGGTCATGACGGCCTCCAGTGGTGGGTGTTGGGTTGCCCTCATGCTGCGCGTCGCCGGGGCGACGAGGCTTCGGTCACCTGACTGAACAGCTCGGGCTCAGCCTGGTGGCCGTCGTGCGCAGTCATCCGACGGAAGCCGCCCGGCGAACCCGTACCTAGGTTCCGGGTATGCCCAGGTCGACCGCGTCCAAGCGCAAGCCAGGTCCCGTCCCTGGCCCTCGCACGACCCCCCACCCCGTCGGCACCCAGGTGGCCGGTGGGTCACCTGGCCTCGTACTCGCCTCTGCTGCCGGTCGGTGGGTGGTGCTGGCCACGGTTCTGGGCTCGGCGCTCGCCGGGATCGATGCGACGGTGGTCACCCTCGCGCTCCCGACGATCGGCCGGGACCTCGGCGCGACCTTCGCCGGCCTCCAATGGACCATCACCGGCTACACGATCACCCTGGCCTCACTGATCCTCCTGGGAGGAGTAGCCGGGGATCGGTTCGGGCGGCGAAGAGTCTTCCTGGTCGGCACGATCTGGTTCACCACGGCGTCCCTGCTGTGCGCGATCGCCCCGTCCATCGAGCTGCTGATCGCGGCCAGGGTGCTCCAGGGCATCGGGGGTGCCTTGCTGACACCCGCATCGCTCGCGGTGATCGAGGCGGCGTTCCGGCCCCAGGACCGTGCGGCCGCGGTCGGCACCTGGGCGGGCTTCAGCGGAGTCGCCGGCGCGCTCTCCCCGTTCGTGGGGGGTTGGCTGCTCGGGCTCGCGAGCTGGCGCTGGGTCTTCGTGGTCAACATCCCCGTCGCCGCAGTAGTGGTGCTCATCGCGATCCGGCACATGCCGGAGACCAGTGACGAGTCCGCCGTCGGCCGGCGTCTCGACTGGATCGGGGCGACGGCGATCACGTGCTTCCTCGGCGCCGTCACGTACGGACTCATCGAGGCGCGCTCCGGCAGTCACCATCTCACGACCCTGGCTGTCGGGGCTCTCGCCGTCGTCGGGCTCGTGGCCTTCGTCAGGATTGAGACCTCGAGCCCCGCGCCGCTGCTCTCGCCCAGCCTCTTTCGCATCCGCCAGTTCTGCGCAGCGAACGCCACGACCCTGCTGGCGTACGGCGCGATCGGCGTGTTCTTCTTCCTCGTGGTCCTGCAGCTCCAAGTGGTGGTCGGATGGAGCCCGCTGGCCTCGGGAGCGTCGCTACTACCGGTCACGGCGATCACCTTGAGCCTGTCGCGTCTCAGCGGGCGGCTCGCCCAGCGGGTCGGTCCTCGTCCCCAGATGACGACGGGTCCTCTGGTGTGTGGGGTCGGCGTACTGCTGGCCCTGCGGATCACGGGAGGAGCCAGCTACCTGACCGACGTCCTTCCCGCAGTCACCGTCTTCGGACTCGGCTTGGCGACGATGGTGGCACCTCTGACGTCGGCCGCGCTGTCATCGGTCCCGGCCTCCCACGCCGGCGTCGCCTCCGGCTTCAACAACGCGGTGGCCCGTACGGGATCGCTCCTCGCGATCGCGGCCGTTCCGGTGGCCGCCGGGATCACCGGCCAGGCCCTTTCTGACCCGGTTCTCTTCGCCTCCGGCTACCGGACGTCGATGCTCGTGTGCGCCTTCCTGTTCTCAGGAAGTGCGGTGATCGCGGCCGCGTGGATCCGTCGACCCGCCTCGCGTCTGGACTGAGGTCACCTCACGAGGGGCTCGCGGAGTGCGACTGGGTGGTGACCACGAGCAAGCCCGCGTCCTGGTCTGCATGGATGTGCCAGCCCGACGTGCCGGTGAGCAGGTCGCCGGGATACGCAGCAGCCGTCACCATCGCGTGCCGCGCCAGGATGCGCCCCACCAGGACGTGGATACACCAGGCCGCAGCTTCCGCTCCGACGTCCGTGCCTTCCCCCGCCGCCCTGATGGCTGCGACCGCCACCTGTGGGGTGGTTTCGCTGCCTGCCTCGACACCCGCACGCTGCTCCCGACCGGGAATCCGCCTGCGCGAGCGAGCTCCCGACGTGCGATCGCGAGCAAGGACTGCTTCGCAAGACGAGCCGCGGTCTGGGGTCGCGCTCGAGACGTCCTGGGTGCAGTGCTCCAGACACGCGGGCTGCCCGATGCTGCCATGGGGTGACTCCTGTCGCGCCGGATCGGTTGCGTAGCAACGTAGGAGCCGAGCAGGGGTGGGCTTCAGTCGTTCGACTCTCAGCACGCGCGGCGGCCAGGAGGCAGTCGATCGACTCAAGCAAGGGCGGCGCCTCGCTCCCTAGCGTCCGACACACACCCGCTCCTTGAAAGGAACTCGCACCATGCCCATCAGGACTCTTCTGCACAGACCGCGATCTTTCGCCACCGCCGCAGTGGCCACCATGGCGGTGCTCGCCCTCATTCCTTCGGTCGTCCCGGCAGCGTCCGCGACGTCGCGCGCCCCTGCTCGTCCCGCCGTGTCCGCTCGGACGCCACAGAAGCCGACCATCGTGCTGGTGCACGGCGCCTTCGCAGACGCCAGCGGGTTCAGCGCCGAGATCGCGAGACTCCAGGCCGACGGCTACCCGGTCCTCGCTCCGGCCGACCCCCTGCGTGGTCTCACCTCGGACTCCGACTACATCCGTTCGATCCTGGCCACCATCCCCGGACCCGTCATCCTGGTGGGGCACTCCTACGGCGGCGCTGTGATCACGAACGCCGCCCGCGGGGCGAGCAACGTGGTTGCCCTGGTCTACCTGGCAGCCTTCATCCCGGACGAGGGCGACAGCGTCGCGTCCTCCTACGACCCGACGGCGTATCCCGGCTCACTGCTGACCCAGTCCGCCCTGACTGTCCGGCCGACCATCAATCCGGTGGTACAGGGGGGTCAGGACGCTGACCTCTACATCCGGACCGACCTCTTCCGGAGAATCTTCGCCGGAGACCAGGCCAAGGCAACCGCTGCGGTGATGGCCGCCGCCCAGCGTCCCCTCTCGGCGTTCGCCTTCACCGAGGCCTCAGGGGCTCCGGCCTGGAAGACCGTGCCCAGCTGGGACCTGATCACGTTGGACGACCGGGCCATCTCACCCGGGGGCCAGCGTTTCATGGCCGAGCGAGCCGGATCGCACATCAGGACCGTGCACTCCGCACACGACGTGATGATCTCCCACCCGGGACGAGTCGTGCGCCTCGTCGAGCGGGTGGCCACGCGCACCAGCTGAGAGGAGCACCCACGTGGCGGCGCCCCGGCTGGACCAGGCGGGGCGCCGTCTTCGGTGTGCTGCGGATCAGTGAAACGACCGAAGCGACGCGATCTCTCGGCCGCTCAAGCTTCAGGTATGCAAGAGCTGCCCACGGCGGACGACGTCCTGCCGCTCCTAGATGGACTCGTTTGCCCTCACGAGGAAGTGGACGCACTCATCCACCGGGCCGCCGAACTCGTGCGCACGTACACGCGCGGGGCGGGATTCGCCCTAAACGGTGCGGGTCTCAGCAACGACTTCGCCGAGATCGTCACACGGAGCGTTGTCCGGTCCATCCTCAATCCGGAGACCGCGCTCTCCTCCGCTGCGCCTTTCGAGGGAATCCGGGAACCTTCGGCGAATGGACGACTTCGGAGCTCCGAGTTCTCAGACGTCTGCGATCCACGGACTGGCACACCTCGCGGCGCTGACCTGACCGATGGAGATATGCGTTCCTCCCAAGGACTCACTCGTTGGTCCCGTTGTCGTATTGGCCGTCGAACGTGGGACTTCGAACTCCACTCCGATCAACTCGCAGGGGTCGTGAAGGGCCGAGGCAGCGTCCTACCAGGACGACGCGCAACGGTTAGTCCGCCGGGTGCCGGGGCGAGGTCGGCTGTGTCTTGCCGCGTGTCGGTCTGTCACGAACCTCGACGCGCTGAGTGATATCGGATGGCGTCCCAAGCGCGATGGGCCAGTCTGCCTCTGCGGATCTTTGCGCTCCATGGCGCTGACGTGCACAAACACCGTCCCCCGACCCAGCCGCCGTTGCGGTGATCCGGCCGCTTAAGCGGTCGTTTGACCGAATAATTCGGGAATATCTGCGGCATCGGGAGGGGGATCGGCGGGCCGCTCGCCTCACTGGGAGGTGATCTAGTCACTGCGTGGCTGGGCCCCGACCGGCTAGGCCTGAAATCGCCTCTGGCCCGACCAGGCACTCCTTCCAGACGTGCTGCAGGGCGCCGGTACGACCGATGGTGGTCGCTGGACGGCCTAGGGTCAGGCATGTGCGAATCCTAGGTATCTGCTTCGCTGGAACCTCCACCCCTCAACGGCGGATCATGTCCGAGTTCATCCGCGACGTCCTAGGCGTTCCTCCACACCAGGTCGAGGGCGTAGAAGCGGACTTGTTCAAACTCCCGGATGGTAGTTCGTTCGCGGTCGCGTCCCCGGGCGGCATGGGTGAGAGTGACCGATCATTGGGCTTTCTCGTCGAGAGCCTGGACGATGCTGTCGCCGAGCTGGCCGCCGCAGGTGTGACCACGGATGCGCCCGCGACCAACGAGATTGACCGGTATGTGCACTTCACTGCCCCGGATGGGCAGCTGTACGAATTGATTGAGCGGCGCTCGTCATCCGCTCGCTGAGATTCATTAAGCACTTCCAAGGCCGCCAATCAGAGATCCTGTAGGGATGCCGACGGCCAACGGGAGCGCCCCGCTGCTGTTTCAGCGGGACGCTCCCGTTCGACTTCGAGTCTCAATGCATGTGCATGTGGCCTCCCCCGCCGGCGGCGACGGTCTTGGACATCCGGAGCATCGCGAAGACTGCAACGACGACACACATTCCCGCGGCGCCCACGAGCCCTCGGGAGAAGGCGTCAGCGGCACCGCTGGCGGTGGTCAGGCTGCCAGCTGTGCTGGCGATCGCCGTGAGGGCTGCGACGCCGAGGGCGGCACCGATCTCGTGTCCGGTCATCAGGAACCCGGAAGCGACGCCGGCGTGGGAGGACGGAACGCCGGCCATCGAGGTCACGGACACGGGCACGAAGACCATGCCGATCCCCAGTCCGGCGGCACAAAGCCAGGGCAGGATGTCGCTGGCGTAGTCCGCGTCGTCTCCGGCGTGGGACAGCAGGAGCGCAGCACCTGTCGTGATGAGGAGTCCGGCGGTGGCGATGCAGCGCGGTGAGACGTGTGCCAGCAGGTGGCGGGCGACCACAGTGCCCGTGGTGATGGCGAGGGCGAAGGGCAGGAAGGCGAGCCCCGTCTGTAGGGCGGTGAAGCCGAGCACGGTCTGCAGGTAGATCGAGGTCAGGAAGACGGTTCCGACCAGGATGCCGGTGACCCCGAGCATGACCGCTGTGCCGGAGACCAGGCTGTCGAGCTTCCAGATGTGCGGCGGGAAGAGGGGCCGGGTGGCGCGCTGCTCGAGCTTCAGGAAGGTCACCAGGAGCGCGAAGGACGCGGCGAACGCCGTGGCGGTGTGGATGCTCCACCAGCCATGGGTGGCGGTGCCGCCGAGGGCGTAGATGAGGCTGGCCAGGCCGCCGATGACGGCCGCGGCCCCCGGAAGGTCGAAGGCGCCGATGGTGGGTCGGGGTGCCTTCTGCTTGGCGATGATCCTGCTGCCGACGAGGAGCGCGATGAGCCCGACGGGTCCGTTGACCCAGAAGATGAACTGCCAGCTGGTCCAGGTGGTGATCGCCCCGCCGAGCAGGACGCCGGCGGCGACGCCGAGGCTGCCGACGGCACCCCACGTTGCCAGTGCGGTCTTGCGCTGCGCACCCGCGTAGGTGGTCATGATGAGGGCCAGGGCGGAGGGGGTCAGCAGTGCGGCGCTGAGGCCCTGGACAGACCGGGTGGCGATCAGCTGACCGCCGGTCTCGGCAAAGCCGCTCAACAAGGAAGCGGCGGTGAACAGCGCGAGCCCGGTCAGGAAGACGGTACGTCGCGAGAGTAGGTCGGCGATGCGCCCGCCGAGCAGCAGGCCGCCGCCGGACATCATCAAGTAGGCCGTGACGATCCAGGCGAGCTGGCTGCCGCCGAGGCCGAGTGAGCGGCCGATCGACGGTAGGGCCGTGTTGACGACCGAGATGTCGAGTACGACGAGGATCTGGGCTGCGAGGGCGACCCCGAGCAGGGCCCAGGACTTCTTCGGGCCGGTCTCGTCGTCGCGGTGTTCCTGGTGGTGCTGTGTCTCGGCCGATGCTGCGTGTTGGGCCGGTCTGGTGGTGGACATGGTGACTCCTTCGGTGGTGGTGGTGCCGGCGGGTCTGGACGGATCGTGCGGTGTGGTCATCGGGTGCCCTGGAGGGAGTTGCTGCGGACCGCCGCGATGACGTGGTCGATGGCGCCCACGGAGGCGGCCGAGCCGTGCTGGTCCTCGAGGAGGCCCACGTGGGTCGAGTCGACGACCTGGTGGAGGCTCCGGGTGGACAGGGCGGCGAGGCGGTTCTGCGCGGCCGCCCAACCGCCGGTCTTCTGCAGACTCTCGGTGGCGGTCAGGACGACGAGCGGCCGGTTGCCGAAGCTGGTGAGTGCCTGCGCCTGCTTGAAGAGGGTCGGCAGGACCTGCCACTCGGCGCTCGCGCTCCGAGCGCCGTGCGCGCTCGCGGTCAGGGCGGTGACCTGGTCAGCCGCAGCCGGCGGCAGGTGCGAGGAGGAGACGGCCGCGACGACCCGGCCCAGCCCGAGCCGGTTGAGCGTGGGCGTCAACCCCATGACGCGGTGGACGACGGCGTACTGCCCGGAGTAGCTGGGGATCGCGGTGAACTGCTCGGGGCTCGAGCTGTCGAGGAGCACCATCCCGGCGACCTGCTGGGGGTACTGGTCGGCATAGGTCAGGGCGTACGCGCCACCGATGGAGTGCCCGACCAGCACGCAGGGGCCGTGTTCACCGGCCATGCTGAGCAGCGTGTGCAGGTCCCGGGCGGCCGTGATGCCGTCTTGGGCACTGGTCATGTCCTGGCTCGAGCCCTGGCCGGCGCGGTCGTAGGCGCAGACACGGGTGTTGGTGCCGACCTGGTCGATGATCCGGGCCCACGAGGCGGCGACTTCGCCGAGTCCGTTGTCGAGCACGACGGTGGGGCTGCCCTGACCACGGCAGTCGAGGTACAGCCGGTGTCCGTGGACCTCGTAGCTGGTGCCGGGGGCGGCGTAGGTGTGCTGGTCACGGACGACGCTGATGTTCTCGAAGATGGCGGCGACAGGTGCGAGGGCCAGGACAGCGACCACCGGGACGAGCATCCAGCGCGCGCGAGCCGGGAGGTCGCGCCGGGCTCGGACCCAAATGTAGACCGCCAGGGCCAGCACCGGGATCGGCCAGATCCAGCTCATGGTCGTCAGTACGCCGTTCTGGGGCGTGAAGGCGATCAGTGCGAGACCGGTGACGCCCATGGCGACGGCAGGTACGGTGGTCCATCGCTGCGGCCGGTCGGTGAGGCGGCGGGACAGGACGCCGATCAAGGCCCAGCCGAGCGCGAAACCCATCAGGAGACCGCCGGTGATGGTGGACTCCGTGCGGCCGGCGAAGACCACGAGCGTCAGGGCCAGAGCGGTGCCCAGACCGGTGGTGAGGGACGTGGCGACGATGCGGGCGAACGGTCCGTGCAGCGCCGTGCCGGACGTCTGGTCTGGCTGGTGGTCTGACTGGAGGTCAGGGTGGTGGACCGTGATGGGGGTTTCGACGTTCATGGTGGTCTCGCTCTCGCAACGGGGTGATCCATTGCCGTCGAGCGTGGCCGCGAACGCGTCCGCTCACCCCGGTCAGATGGCCGGGATGTGGCCAGGATGTAGCCAGGTTGGCAGATCGGGGCGGCTAGGCGAGGTCGAGCCTGGCGAGCTCGCCGCGGGAGGCAATGCCTGCCTTGGCGAAGACGTTGCGGAGGTGGAAGGCGACGGTGCGCGGTGAGACCCAGCACTGGGCGGCGACGTCCTTGTTCGAGAGCCCGGAGGCGACGAGCTGCGCGACCTTGAGCTCCATCGGGGTGAGCGTGAGCAGGGTGGACGGGTTGCGTTTGCGGGCGGTCTCTCCGGAGGCCCGCAGCTCCTCGCCGGCCCGCTCGGCGAGCGGGGCCGCGTGCAGGTCCTCGAAGGTCTCCAGGGCGGCCCGGAGGTGCCCTCGCGCGTCCACACGCCGCTGGTGGCGACGCAGGTACTCGCCGTACGCCAGCTGGACCCGAGCGCGGTCGTAGGGACGATGCGCGGCGGCATGGTGGGTCAGTGAGGTCTCGAAGTGCTCGGTCACCCGTGTTCCGTCGCCCCCGTCACCGTGCTCTGACGACCTGGCGCGGCCGAACGCTGCCGCGGCCAACGCCCATGGGAGATCGGTGCCCGCCGCGAACCCGTTCAGGTCATCCACCCAGGCGAGGGCTTGGGTGAGGTCGCCGTCGCGGACGGCGGCGTCGATACGGTCCTGGGCCGACATCAGCATGAGGGCGGGCAGCTCCGTCGGCGACGAGGCGGATGCCATCTGGCGGAAGTGATGCAGGGCGCCGGTTGCGTCAGCGGCGAGCAGAGCCCGGATGCCCTTGGCCCACCGGGTCAGGTCCTGGACCGGCTGGGCCAGGATGCCAACCGGAGGGTGGGCGGCGATCAGCCTCTCCAGTGACGTGAGGCGTTCGTCGTAGTCGGGGCGACCCTCGAGGGCGGCGAGCAGGGTCAGCCACGCCCGCGACGCCGCCGTCGCTGCGGGCTGCCCCACGCTGAGACCGAGCGCGACCGCCTCCTCCGAGGAGTTCCGCAGCGCAGCCCACTGGCCACCCACGTACTGGCTGAACGGGAGTCGCTGCAGGGCATAGAGGACAGCCATGCCGTCCCCGTTCTCCCTGGCAGTGGACAGCATCAGCGCATAGAAGTGGCGGTGCGCGTCGTCGTCACCCAGGTGCAAGGCGGCGTTTGCCAGGTTCCCGAGCAGGTCGAGATCGGCAAGCGTGTCAGCCGCCCCGAGGGCGACGGCCTGCGCGGTGTGCAGCTCCTCGAGTGCCGAGTCACGGTCTCCGGCGATGTCGTACCGGGTGCTGACCAAGAGGTGCTTGAGGCACCGGGTGCGTGGGGTGTCCTGCGGCGAGTGGTCGACGTCGATGGTGTCGGGAGGGAGCCTTGCCCCGCTGTCGATGCCGTGGCTGCGGGCGACCGCGGCAGCCACGGCCATCTCCAACGCCCGCACCGGCTCGTGTACCGCGACGCGGGCGGCGGCCTGGGTGAAGATCCGGTGCGCGTCCGCTGCCGAGCCGACATTGACCGCGATGCGACCCCGGAGCCGGTCGATGTCCGCGAGCAGGATCGGGTCGTCCGCCCGCTCACGGGCCGCCGACAACAGCCCTGACGAACGGGCGGTCTGGCCCGAGGCCCATGCGTTGCGAGCGGCGGCGAGCTGGTGACCGGCTGTGGCGAGCGGGTCAGTGGTCAGGTCTGCGGCTCGTTCGTGAGCGTCGGCGGCGGCTCGGTAGCCACCGCGGCGCTCGGCGCGGGCGCCGACGTCGGCCAGGGCTGCCACCAGGGTCTCGTCGGGCCCGTCGGCGGCTGCGGCACGGTGCCAGGTGGCGCGCTCGGAGTCCTCGAGGCTGTCCAGGGCGTCCGCCAACGCGCGGTGCACCTCGCGACGCGCGTTCGCGGTGGCGGCCTGGTAGACCGCGGACCGGACGAGCGGATGCCGGACCGTCACGGTGTCACCGCTGATCACGAGCAGCCCGGACCGCTCGGCCTCCGCGACGGCGTCGTGCTCGACATCCAGGGTGGTAGCGGCCCGCTGCACTGTCGCGAGCTGACCGCTGTCGTCCGCGACGGCGACCAGCATCAGCGTCTGTGCGGCCGCGGTGAGCCGGCGGCACCGGTCGAGGAAGACGCGTTCGACCCCGGTGGTGAGCAGGAGCTGCGTGGGCAGCGGGGTCGACCCAGCGAGCTGCTCGTCGCTGAGTGCGGTGGGGAGCTCGACGAGGGCGAGGGGGTTACCGCCGGTCTCGGCCAGCAGTCGGTCGATGACCTCGGCGGCGACCACGACCTGAGCGTTCTCGGCGAGCAGTGCCCGAACTGAGTCGGCGTCCAACCCGTCCAGCTGGAGAGCCGGCACCCCGTCAGGGGCGAACGTCTGGCCTTCTGTGTCACGCGCCGCGAACACCATCGCGACCCGATCGGCTTCCAGGCGCCTGGTTGCGAACAGCAGAGCATCGGTCGATGCGGAGTCGAGCCAGTGAGCGTCGTCGACGACACAGACCACCGGCTGCTCCTCGGCTGCCTCGGTCAACATCGACAGGGTCGCCACCCCCACCAGGAACGGCTCGACCTTCCCCACGTGCTGTCCGAACGCGACCCCGAGCGCGCGTGCTTGGGGTTCCGGTAACCGCTCGGCGAGACCGAGGACGGGTCGGAGCAACCGCTGGAGCGCCGCGAACGCCAGCGGCGACTCCGACTCCAACCCTTGCGTGCGCAGCACCCGCAGGTCGCCGGCGGTCGACAAGACCTCCGACAGAAGAGCCGACTTCCCGACGCCGGGTTCCCCGTGCACCACCACGCTGCCGGCCGTCCCGGCGCGGGCGTCCTCGATGAGCGCGACCAGACGAGCCAGCTCCACCGCTCGCCCATGCAGCACGCGGTGACGGTACCGCGCGGCCGGCCCGCCTCTCTCCTATAACGCCCCCGCAGTGCAATCCCGGCACTTTGACCGGGTTGACCGTCCGGGAACCCGGCGACAGTGAGTACGTCCCGGGCCAGTACGTGCCAAGGACCCGCGCAGCACGAGTCGCACGACGAAGGGCACCACGACATGACCAGCTCACCATCTTCAACCCGACACATCGGCCTCCTGCTGTTCGACGGAGTCGAGGAGCTCGACGCCGTCGGCCCCTGGGAGGTCCTCTCGTACTGGACCCTCCACCACCCCGAAGACGGCTGGTCGATCTCCTGCGTGTCCCGCGACGGATCGTCGGTCGTCGCTGCCAAGGGACTGACGCTGTCTGCGCACCACTCGCTCAGCGGGATGCCGCCCCTCTCCGTGCTCATCCACCCGGGTGGCCAAGGCATTCGACCCTTGATGCGGGAGCCGCACCACCTCGACTGGGTCCGCGGTCAGGCCGCCACCGTCCCGCTGATGACGAGCGTGTGCACCGGGGCTCTCGTCTATGCAGCGGCCGGCCTCCTCGCGGGGCGACCCGCGACCACGCACTGGGAGTCCCTCGCTCTCCTCCACGAGCTCGACCCGTCCATCGAGGTGAACCCCGATGCCCGGTACGTCGACGACGGCAACGTCGTCACCAGCGCCGGCGTCAGCGCCGGCATCGACATGGCCCTGCACCTGGTCGCCCGACTCGCCGGTGTCGACCGGTCCCGCGAAGTCCGCCGCGCCATCCAGTACGACCCCACACCTGCGACCGACAACCCCACGACGAAGGGCGCCACATCATGACCAGCAAAGCACGCACCTCCACCGCAGGAGTCACCATGAACGACGCACCGAAGGGCTCAGGGGCGGGCACGCCCGGACCACCGAGCAAGCACCAGCTGGCCCTGATGATCTGGCTCGCCGTCTTTCCGACCCTGACCGTCCTGAATCTGGTCCTCGGCGACTGGCTCCGCACGCTGACAACCGTCGAGCGGACCTTCGTGCTGGCCACCATCGCGGTGCCCATCGTCGTCTACGGCCTGATGCCGCACCTGCAACGGCTCCGTGGACTGCTCGTGACCCCACGTGCCAACCAGTGAGACCGGAAGAGAGGAAGATCGTCATGAACGCAACGCCGAGGAGGACGCCCATGCAGGCGATCACCCAGGACAAGTACGGATCGGCCGACGTGCTGCAGCTCCGCGACGTCGAGCAGCCCACCCCGGGTGACCACGAGGTAGTCGTCGGCGTGCAGGCGGCTGGAATCGCCCGCGGCGTGCTCCACGTGATGACCGGCGAGCCCTACCTGATGCGAGTGGTGGGCTTCGGGCTGCTCAAACCGAAGAACCCGGTCCCGGGCCAGGACGTCGCCGGGGTCGTCACCGCCATCGGCGACGGGGTCACTCGCTTCGACGTCGGTGACGAGGTCTTCGGCATCGCCAGGGGCTCGTTCGCCGAATACGCCGTCGCCCGCGAGGACAAGCTCAGCCACAAACCCACGAACCTCTCGTTCGAACAGGCAGCGGCCATGCCGATCTCGGGGCTGACCGCTCTCGGCGCGCTGGATGCGGCCGGCGTCACCAGCGGGACGACCGTGCTCGTCGTGGGGGCGTCGGGTGGTGTGGGTAGCTACGCCGTCCAGATCGCCGTAGCCCTGGGCGCGACCGTCACCGGCGTGGCCAGCGGCTCCAAGGCTGACCTGGTGACCACTCTGGGAGCTCGACACGTCATCGACTACACGCGCGACGACTTCGCCGACGGCTCGCACACCTATGACGTGGTCGTGGACACCGGCGGCATGACGCCCGTCTCGCGTCTGCGCAGGGCACTTCAACCGAAGGGGACTCTCGTCATCGTGGGCGGGGAAAGCGGCAGCACGTGGAGTCCCGGCCTGGGTCGCCAGCTGAAGGCGGCAGCGATGTCACCCTTTGTCTCGCAACGGCTGACGTCGATCTTGAACAAGGAGCACTACACCGGGCTTGATCGGCTCGCGGAGCTCGCCACCAACGGAGCGGTGGTGCCTTCCATCGAACGGTCCTACACCTTGGCCGAGGTGCCCGACGCGGTACGTCGGCTCGAGGCCGGCGACGTCCGCGGCCAACTCGTCATCACCCTCTGAGCGCATGACCGCCAAAGAGCGAACCGAGCCTCGTTGAGCCCTCCCGCCAAGGCCGCCTCCGCCGGTTGGCCGACACGCACACCGGTCGGACCGGCCGACCTGGTGCCCGGCGCGGCCCGTTCGAGAGCGGTCAGGACGTAAGTCCAGAACGTGACAGGTTCACGGTCACCGGCGTCCAGGGACACCCATGCGACCCTCGTGCCGTCTCCATCGACCAGGTTCGCCAGCCACGATGCGACCAGCGGGGCCTTACCGAACCCGGCCGGAGCCGACACCAGAGTCAGCCGACGGTCCCAGACCGAACTGGTCGTCGAGGCGGGGTCGCACCACGGAGCCGGCGCGAACCTGTGGGACGAAGAACTTCGTCTCGACCGCGCGGGCGACATCACGGTCCCCTGCCCGCCTTGGGCAGGGCTGCAAGGGCGGCGCCGCGCACAGGGACCGGGTTCTGTGAGCTGGCGGGCACGCCCTAGTCCTCCGTCTCGTCGCGTCTTGTGGTGGCCCGCACGTGCATGTGCTCGCCAGGCCGACCGAAGATGCTCAACACCTCCGCGGGGCCCTCGCCGGTGCTGCCGAACCAGTGCGGCAGCTGGGTGTCGAAGTCGGCGGCCTCCCCGGTCTCGAGCACCAGGTCCTGGGGCCCGAGGACCAGCCGCATCCGGCCGGTCAGCACGTAGAGCCACTCGTAGCCGTCGTGCGTGCGGGGTTGCGGGGTCGTCTGGCTGGCGGGGATGACGATCTTCCACGCCTGCACCCCGCCCGGGTGACGGGTCAAAGGCAGCACGGTGCGGCCGTGCACCCGACGAGGTTTGAGCCGGATGCGCGGGTCGCCGACTTCGGGGGCTCCGACAAGCTCGTCGAGCGGCACTCGGTACGCCTGCGCCAGCGGCAACAGGAGTTCGAGGCTCGGTTTCCGCTGGCCGTTCTCCAGCCGCGACAGGGTGCTCTTGGAGATGCCCGTGAGCCGGGCCACCTCGGTCAAGGTGACGCCTCGCTGCTCGCGCACCTTCCGCAGCCGCGGAGCGACCAGGTCCAGTGCCAGAGAGATGGTGTCCGGCTCGGTCATGCCCATAGTGGACCGCGCCGTTCCCGGAAACGGCAACGTTTGTTGTCGCCGAGTGTCGCAGCGTGGATTCTCATGGATATGAACGTGAACGACCCACCCCCCGACACCGGCCAAGGCCCCTCTGCCGACGCACGCACCGACGCGCACGCAGCCGCACGCGCAGAGGTCGACGTGGCAGTCATCGGCGGTGGCGCTGCTGGCCTTTCGGCCGCGCTGGTCCTGACCCGGGCCCGCAGAGAAGTCGCCGTCATCGACGCCGGCCGGCCACGCAACGCACCGGCGGCCCACATGCAAGGGTTCCTGTCCCGCGACGGGATGCCGCCCGCCGAGCTGCTCGCTGCGGGCCGGGACGAGGTCACCTCGTATGGCGGACGCATCCTCGCCGACACCGTGACCTCCATCGGCTCACGAGCCGGTGACCAGCCGCCACTGTTCGAGGTCGAGACCGCGGGCGGAGAGCATCTCACCGCCCGGCGCATCCTGGTCACCACCGGCCTGCGCGACGACATCCCCGACATCCCCGGCGTTCGCGAGCGATGGGGACGCGACCTCCTGCACTGCCCCTACTGCCACGGTTACGAGGTCCGCAACCAACCCCTCGGCGTCCTCGGCGGCAACACGGAGTCCGTCGCCCACGCGCTGCTCATCCGACAGTGGACCGACGACGTCGTCCTCTTCGCCAACGGCGACACGGTGACCGCCGACCAGCGCGAACGACTCGTCGCCTCCGCGGTCGGTATCGTCGATGGACCCGTCACCAGACTTGTCACCCACGACGACCAGCTCACCGGAGTTGAGCTCGCTGACGGCTCCACCGTCCCGCGCGCCGCCGTGTTTGTCCGACCCCGGTTCGTCGCCAACGACACCCTGCTGACAGGGCTCGGCTGCGCGGTGAGCGACCAGGGCTGGGTCGTCGTCGACCCGACCGGGCAGACCAACATCCCCGGCGTCTGGGCCGCCGGCAACGCCGTCAACCCCCGCGCTCAGGTCATCACCGCCGCCGGCGAGGGCTCGGCGGCCGCCATCGCCATCAACAACGACCTCGTCGACGAAGACGCACAACTCGCAGTCGACCGTTACCGAGCCGGGCTACCCGCCTGAGCTCGCAACGACCACCCCCACCACAACAACGACACACAGGAGCACCGTCATGCCTAACTCACCGCAGAACCCCGCCGCACCCGCTCCCGAGGCCGCCCCATCGCGACCTGTCGGGCCGCCGAGCAAACACCAGCTCGCACTCATGATCTGGATCGCTGTCTTCCCGACGCTCACCGTCCTCAACCTCGCTCTGAAGCCCTGGCTGGCCGACATGGGACCCGTCATGCGTACCTTCGTGCTGGCCACCATCGCCGTGCCCATCGTCATCTACGGCCTCATGCCCCGCCTGCACCGCGTTCGGGCACGCATCCTCACCCGAGCCGCCGCCTGAGCCCGGCGCCGTCCTGTCGAGCCTCGCCAGGACATCCGTGAGCGGCCCCCGGCCACCGGGGCCCTGGCGAACCGTCGTGGCACCACATGGTCCACGACGCGAACGCCGCGGCCTCCCAAAGTCCGGGGCGTCCCCACGTCCCCGAGACGCGGCCGGACGGGCACCCCACGCCTAGTCCGACCGATCGTCACCACACCAGCCTCCAAGCCCCCGCGGCATCGCAGGCAGGCCGCAATGCACCCAAGGAGCAACCATGGCCACCACACACGCCACGCAGTCATCACCCGCCCTGACCCGACCCGACCTGTCGCTGACACGACTGAACCTGATGCGCGCCGGCTACCTGTTCATGGGTCTCGGACTCGTCGTCGTGAAGTGGCCCCACCTTCCGCAGGCGTCCGACCTACCCCTCTATGAGGGAGTAACCCTGTGCTTGCTCACGGCCATGTCGCTGCTTGCGTTCCTCGGGTTGCGGTACCCGGTCAAGCTGCTACCCGTCCTGCTCTTCGAGTCGACCTGGAAGCTGCTGTGGCTCGGGCTCGTCGCCGCCCCCAAGGCCATCAGCGGTGACCTCGACGCCGCCTTCACCCAGGTCGCAACCAACTGCAGTCTGGTCGTGGTCATCCTCGCCGTCATTCCCTGGCGCTACGTGTGGAGGCAGTACGTCCGTGCCGAAGGCGACCCCTGGCGCTCCTGACCAGCGACTGCCCGACCAGGCCCGCCCGGAACGGCTCCCGTTTGCGGGACGCAAGCGGGCCAGGCGCCAGTGTTAGGCGCCGGGCGCCGGGATCAGTGCCACCTTGCCGCCGGCGTGACCGCCTCGGACCAGCTCCATCGCGTCGAGGGCTCGCTCGAGCGGGTAGGTCCGCGCCATCGGGACCTCGAGGCGTCCCTCGGCGGCCAGCCGTAGGAGGTGCGTGCGGGCCTCTTGGCCGGGTGTGCGCTCAGAACTACGACATCTAGTCACGGGTGGGATGCCAACCGGCTGAGTACGTGAAAGTGCATAAGGGGTCGACGGAGGTCGACGTGTTCATGCCGAGTCGCTCCGTCGCAGGTGAGAGTCGCTCTTCACCAGATGCGCAACGCACTCCAAATGGGAAGTCATCGGGAAGACACCGACGGTCTCGAGCGTAAACGCGCGCTTCACAGGTGACGGTACATCCGGCTGCTCCGCGCAGTATGGACAGCCTAGGCCGGGCAGCCGCGATTCGCTGCCTCCTGCCGCCAAACTTCGGGCAGCCATCGACCTCGCA
>CAWCDN010000005.1:0-72755 GCA_963794355.1 uncultured Actinomycetota bacterium | reverse complement strand
TCGCCACGCCGGTCCAGTTCCGGGCCGTCACCCCCCGCAGGTTCTGGGACGCCGAGACACCCTCCGACGTAGCAGACATCGTGCTCGGGACACTGGTTCGGCGAGCGCAAACATCACACCGCCGCGTTCCGCCGCGTTCCTGCCCGGCCCCGATGTCGATGCGCGCCTGGACGGGCGTCGCTGGCCAGGCGCAAGCGACCGGACCCTTACCCGCTGCAGATGCTCCATGGCGTGGCAGCGATGGGCCCGATCCATCTTCGCCCTGGATCGCGCGGGGCGTGGGCGTCATCGCCGAGCGCGTCGAGCGCTTCCGACGCGGTTACCACGATTGAAGCCATCGCCATTTAAACGGAGCGGGAGGGATCCCGCTGACGTCACCACAGACCGCTGCAGCACTGGGACCAGGGCCTCAGTATCAAACTCAGCGTCAGCCGACGCCCAGGTGAGTGAGAAGGAAACTCAGCTCGGCCTCGGCCACGACCTCATGCTGTTCCAAGAAGGGCGCGTAGTGGCCGCCCGCCACCTGCACCAGGGCCGCGCTGGCCCGGGCGGCTACACGGACGGCCGGCCTTGCGAGCACCGACTGGTCGTGCTCGGCCACGACGACCAGCAGCGGGACCCGGATCCGCCGGGCGGCGCGCCCGGGACGGTAGGTGAACATCGGCATGACCGAGCGAGCCGCGATTGTCTGTTGCCAATCCGGGTAGCGGCCACCGGGATCGAGAGCGCGCTCGCTGTCGAGAGCGTCGGGCGTGGTGAGCATTGCGACCTCGCCCCGTCGTCCGGCCAGCGGGACGACCAGCGGGGGCCGGCGGAACAGGCCGCGCAGCAGGTCGGCCAAGGCTATGAAGGGGAAGCGGAGTACGACGCCGGCCGATTCGTGTCGCAGCGAGTTCGGTCCTGACACCAGGCCGTCCACGAAGGGCGTTTGAGCGACCACGGCCGCGACCTTCCCGCCCGCTCCGACCCGGAGCACGTGACCACCTGCGGATGAGAAGCCCCAGGCGGCGACCCTCAGCGGGTCCACCTCGGGCAATGCCTTGGCGCAGTCGACGGCGGCATCCCAGTCGGTCAGTTGCTCACGCACGCGCATCACCTGTCTCGGCGTACCTCCGCTCTCGCCGAAGTGACGATGGTCGAAGGCGAGGACGCTGAAGCCGGCGGCATGGAACCTCGCGGCGAACTGATCGGTGCCGGGCTCCTTCGTGACACCGGCACCGCCGGCCATCACCACGCAGGCGCCGTTGGTGCCGACGTAGTGCCACGCGGCGCACTCGACGCCACGACTGCTGAACCAGACCTTCGATCGCTTCGCTGTCTCCATGATTCAAGTGAACCACGCGGTTCACTTGGTGTCGAGGGTGATTGCCCCCGGCTACGCGCCTGCGGTCTCCTCACGGTCGAGGGCGCGGACGAGTGCGGTGAGCGCCGGATCGATCCGAACGACGCTACGGGTCGTCTGCCACTCCATGAGGAAGCCCCGCATCGTGGCCAGGATCAAATCGACCACCTCCTCCTTCCTCTGCTCTGTCCACCCCGGCGGGCACAGCGTCAGCAGCGGGCCGTGGTACAGGGCAGTGGCGTCGTTGGCGAGGTGCGCATACCGCTGCGGGTCGTACATGGCCAGGCCGATCGCCTGGTCGATGACACGGAGCCCAGTGGCGTCCTCCATGAGGACCGGCCACATGGCCCGGACCCGCTCGCCCAGCCCGTCGTGTGCACCCGCGGCCGACAGCGCGTTTGCGATCCGGCCCTCTCTCAGCGACGCGATTGCCTCGCCGAGCAACTCCTCGGCGCCGTCGAAGTGGTAGAGCAGCACCTTGTGCGTCGTACCGGCGGCTCGCGCGGCCCGGCGCAGGGAGAAGTCGGCGAGCCCGTTGGCTCTCAAGTCGCTAGCCACGGCGGCCAACAGTTCCGCACGCCGCGCCTCGCCACGGGGTGTACGCACCGAGCGGGGATAGCCCGATGCACCCCGGCTCGCGCGAGAAGTCTCCATGGCGCCGATAGTCCCACGCAGGTGGACCGTGCCGCCGGACGAGCGCCCTCACCGGCGGCTGACATGGACGGCATGGCTTGACTGCTCACCGCCATGAGGTGCGTCCATCCACCAGCGACGAGCCCCATTCGGCCGCGCCATGGGCAGTGTCATTCCGCGTCTGTGGCCAGTGCTCTGACAGCCGCGTGTTCTGGTGTCGGGTCGTTGGGCTCGCTCGAAGAACCATTCGCGTGTGCCGTGACCGGACCTCGTCACGTTTGTCATGCCGCATCCGACTAACTCTGAGGACGCGCGGAATCACCGTGCCAGGGCAGCAAGGACTCAGAACATGCAGATCGCAGTCTTCGGGGCGAACGGCGGAACCGGCCGGTTGTTGACCCAGCAGGCACTGGGCGCCGGCCATGACGTGGTGGCCGTGGTCCGGAGGCCGGCGCAGTTCCCCCTCGCTCACGAGCGACTCACGGTCGTCGAGGCGGATGTACACGATGTGGAGGCAGTCGCGCGAGCCGTTGCCGGCTCCGAGGCGGTCCTCTCCACGCTGGGGGTGCCATTCAGCCGGAAACCCATCAACGTCTACAGCGCAGGCATCGCCAGTATCGGTGCAGCCATGAAGCAGCACGGGATCGCCCGTGTGGTTGTCGTCAGCTCGGCCGCGACCGAGCCGCGCCGCCACGAGGGCGCCGGGTTCCTCTTGAACCGGGTGATGCAGCCCCTGGTAACCGCGACCATCGGCAAGACGACGTACGCCGACATGCGAAACATGGAGGCACATCTGCGGTCCAGTTCTCTCGATTGGACGGTGATGCGTCCGAGCGGGCTCTTCGACGCGCCAGCAGTGAGCACCTTCGAGCTCCGGGAGAACCACGCCGACGGCGTCTTCACGAGCCGGGCCGATCTCGCCGCCAGCATCCTCGCCCAGATCACGAGCACCCAATGGATCCGCAAGAACGTCGCTGTCACCACCTCAGACGGCGCGCCGACCCTGCTGCAGATGATCCGCCGCGAGGCGTTCGCAGGGCGCTGAGACCCGCATCGAACACGACCAACCCCCACACCGAACAGGAGAAGCTCATGTCCCACCACACCGAGTCGAGGGTCGACGCCTGGACACGTCGCCAATCGCTCACCGGCAGCGTCGACTTCACGATGATGTACGTCGCCCACGACGCGTTCAACCGCGACCTGGAGCGACTCATCGGCGCGAGCCAGGCTGGCAGCGGGCTCACCCCCGCCGCGATCAACACCTGGCGATCCTTCAGCAAGCAGCTCCACACCCACCACAACGCCGAGGACGCGGCCCTGTGGCCGCGCCTGTACGCAGTCGTCAGTGACCCGGACGAGATCCAGATCCTCAGCGACATGGAGGCCGAGCACGGCTCGATCGACCCCCGACTCGAGCAGATCGACGCCGCCCTCGAGGGAGGCGACGCGACCGCGCTCGACGCCGAACTCAAGGCCCTAGCCCACGGCCTCGCAGAGCACATGATCCACGAGGAGCAGTCCGCCCTTCCGCTGCTCGAACGCCGTACGGGCACGGCAGGATGGGAGGCCTTCAGCAAGGAGATCCGCGACCAACAGGGCGGCCTCAAGGGCGCGGCAGAGTATCTTCCCTGGGTACTCGACGGTGCCACCGACGAGACTAAGTCCCAGGTCCTCAAACTCCTCCCGCCGCCGGCCCGGCTCCTCTACCGCCGCGTCTGGGACAAGAAGTACCGCAGCTCCGAACGGCTGGCCTAGCCGATGGGAAACACCACCGTGGACGACCACCAGTGGTTCGCCGACCAGTTCGAACTCCACCGACCCCATCTGCGTGCCGTCGCCTACCGGATGCTCGGGTCGGTCACCGAAGCCGACGACGCCCTCCAGGAAGCCTGGATCAGAACCACCCGCTCCGACAGCACCACGATCAACAACATCAACGGGTGGCTGACGACCCTGGTCGGACGGGTCTGCATCGACATGCTCAGGACCCGGCAGTCCCGCCGCGAGAGCCCGACCGGCACCTGGCTGCCCGAGCCACTGGTCAGCACCGACGCCGCCGTCGATCCCGAGCATGCCAGCATGCTCGCGGACTCTGTCGGGATCGCGTTGCTTGTCGTTCTCGAAAGCCTCGAGCCCGCCGAGCGGCTGGCCTTCGTCCTCCACGACATGTTCGGAGTGCCGTTCAACGAGATCGCACCGATCGTGGAGCGTACGCCAGCAGCCACCCGCCAGCTCGCGAGCCGAGCCCGCAGGCGACTCCGGGGCACGGCAACCGTCCCAGACGCCGACCTGCAGACCCAACGTCGGGTCGTGAACGCCTTCCTCGCAGCCTCGCGCGCCGGAGACTTCGAGGAACTCCTCCAAGTGCTCGACCCCGACGTCGTCTTCCGAGTGGACACCGGGACACGCACCTGGCTCGCTCCGGCTCTCCTCACCGGAGCCATCGAGGTCGCCGAGCACGCCGCCACCCAGGGACCCCGGTTCGCCCGCTTGTGCGAACCCGCCCTGGTCAACGGCGCCGCCGGCGTCGTCGCGAAGGCCCGCGGGGGAATCGTCGCCGTCGTCGGCATCACCGTCATCAACCAACGCATTGCAGAGATCGACCTCATCCTCGATGCGGACAAACTCGACAACCTCACCATCCACGACTGACGCGGAATCCCACCCCACGTGGAGAACTACCCACAGGCGAGGCTCGAAGCGATCGCACCACCGTTACGGGGTCATACCGCATTGGCTTGCCCACCCATGGACGAGGAGGAGGCAATCTCAGGCAGCGGCAATGTCCCATTCCGCCGCTCAGTATCGCCGCGCCGATCGTGAGGCACTGGGAACCAGCCCATCGCCAGCGCGAGGCAACCCGAGGCGCGCTACGCCAAGCCTTGTGACGGCCTTCAAGCGGGGGCGAGGGCGCAACATCATGCCGGCTGGATCGGCACCCGCACTTGGTTTCGTCGGTGACACTGCCCCTGATCGAAACTACAGTCGTCCGGTGAACGACACACCCCCCGGCTGGTATCCAGACCATGCCGAGCCGGTTTCTTTGGTCGGGCTGACAGGATTTGAACCTGCGACCCCTTGACCCCCAGTCAAGTGCGCTACCAAACTGCGCCACAGCCCGATGCCCTGCCGGCGACTCGACGTGACCGCCGCTGGGCGGTGTGAAGGCTACCGCAGGAGGTCGGGGCTCCCGAATCCGGCCGGGGCCGTGTCGGCCGAGTGGCCGGAGGGATGCTGCGGTGGTGTCGACGCGAGGTCGACACTCGTGCAGTGTTCAGGAACTTCTTGGCATCGCGACACCCGTCTCCCAGGCGACTCACAGGATTCTCACTGGTTCGGGGTGCTGGATGGGTACATGCCGCGCGAAGGAGAGCCCATGGACGAGCACGACGCCCCGACCCCGCCACCCGCGTCACCGTCCGGCGACGTGCCCACACCCCCGACGGTGTCGCCGTACGGCGCTGCCACGCCTCCGCCGCCGCATGAGGGCCAGGTGCCCTACGGCGCTCCCCTTCCTCCTCCGCCCGCTCCCGAGCCGCGCCGCCACGGCCCCCGGCTCGTCGCGGCCGGCGCCGCGGTCGCGCTGGTGGTGGCTGCCGGTGGCGTCGGCTTCGCGCTCGGCCACCACCGAGCCGGCGCGGACCAGGCCCCCCCCCCTTCCCTCCCCACCACCTCCCGCGCGACCAGGCGGAGGCTCCCCCGGCAACGGCTACGCGTTCGGCCGGGGCCCACAGTCCGGCCAGGGCCCACAGTCCGGCGAGGGCGGCAGCGGCGGACAGCACGGCACCTCGCCGTTCGGCGGTACGCCGTTCACCGGACCGGGCCAGGAGGGCGGCGCTCCGCTCGACTCCTCCAGCAGCACGCCGGCCACCGACGACCAGCTCACCGGACTGGTGCGGATCACCACCACGCTGAGGTACCAGAACGGCAGGGCGGCCGGCACCGGCATGCTGCTCACCAGCACCGGCGAGGTCGTCACCAACCACCACGTCGTCGAGGGCGCGACCAGGATCCGGGTGACCGTGATGAGCACCGGGCAGCACTACCGCGCCACGGTCGTCGGCACCGACGCCAAGGACGACGTGGCCGTGCTCCAGCTCGACAGCGCCAACGGCCTGTCCGTCGTCACGCCCGCGACCACCGCCGCCGCGGTCGGCGACGCCGTCACCGCGGTCGGTGACGCAGGTGGCTCCACGACCACCTTCAGCGCCGCCGCCGGCCACGTGACCGCCCTCGACCAGCAGATCACCACCCAGAACCAGGACGGCAGCACCAACGAGAAGCTCCGCGGCCTGATGGAGATCAGCAGCGACGTCATCTCCGGCGACTCCGGCGGAGCGACGTACGACGACGAGGGCGACGTCGTCGGCATGACCACCGCTGCCTCCTCCGGCGGCAGCGACGTGGTCGGGTACGCCGTGCCGATCGCCCAGGTGCTCCGGATCGCCGACGACCTCGAGAACGGCACCGTCAACACCCGCTACGCCTACGGCTCCCCGGCGTTCCTCGGTCTCGGGCTCGGCCGCGGCACCGACGGCGCCACGGTGGAGGGCGCCTACCCCGGCACCCCCGCCGCCCGCGCCGGGATCACCTCCGGTGACCGGATCACAAGCGTCGGTGGCACCCCTGTCAGCACCGCCGAGGCCCTTCAGCGGGCCGTCCGGGCCTACGCGCCGGGCGACAGCGTGCGCATCGCCTGGACCGACACGTCGGGCACGTCCCACATCGCCACCGTCACCCTGATCGCAGGTCCGGTGGCCTGATCCCCCCCAAATAGGGGTTTGAAAGTGACGGCGTCCGGGAAGAGGATCGAGACAACGCCCGACCGGCGTGGCTCAGACGACGGTGGGCGGATCCCCATAGGAACAGCCATGTCCAATCTCACCATCGCGAACATCTTCCTGTTCTGCGCCATCCTCTGCCTGGCGCTCAGTGCGATGCTCATGTCGCCCCTCTACTTCATCTACTCCTTCGGTGCGACGACGCTGGCGGGCGCCGTGCGACACCAGCAGCTTCCGCACAAGCAGTGACCTGACGCCGACCGGCGCCCGGGAACAACCCGTGGCGCCGGCGCTGTTGCGCGTGTGAAAGCACCTGTCGACACGAGGAGATCGCATGCCCACCCGTACCGCACGCACCGCCTGGACCGGCTCGCTGCAGGAAGGCTCCGGCCAGGTCGAGCTCACCAGCTCGCAGATCGCGACGTACGACGTGTCGTTCCCCAAGCGGGCGGCCGAGGAGGCCGGCGGCACGACCAGCCCCGAGGAGCTGATCGCGGCGGCCCACTCCTCCTGCTACGCCATGCAGCTCTCGGCGCTCGTCGCCGAGGCCGGCGGCACGCCAGTGGCCCTCGACGTGCAGGCCGATGTCTCGCTCGGCCCTGACCCCGCCGGCGGCTTCCGCCTGACCGGCATCGCCCTCACCGTCCGTGGCGAGGTGGAGGGGCTCGACGCTGCCGGCTTCGAGAAGGCCGCGCAGGCCGCCAAGGCTTCCTGCCCCGTCAGCAAGGCCCTCACCGGTGTCGACATCACCCTGGACGCTGCCCTCGAGGGCTGACAGACACCCCCTGGTGTCGGTGCCGTCGGCTCGGGCCGGCGGCACCGGCGTCTGAGGGCTACTTCGTGGCGCCGCTGCTGCTGCTCACCTTCAACGACGAGGTGTCCACGGCCACGAACTGCTTCGCAGGGATCTGTTTGAGGCTCTCGATCAGCGCGATCGGCCAGTGCGCGTTCTGCTCGCCCTGGAAGAACCACGGCGAGCCGTTGTCGGCCAGCACCAGCCCGTAGGTCTTCATCGCCCGCACCACCGCCATCGCTCGCGGCCCGAACCCGGTCGGGTGGTACGACGCGCGCAGCCGGAAGCGGGCACCCATCGGCGGGTAGGCCAGGCTGGCCCGCGACCCGGCGTCGTGTCGGGCCGGCCACAGGTGGTGGCTCGAGGTGACGTCGGTGGTGAACCTGATCGCGTGGTCGATGTCGCGGTTCTTCACCTCGTTCCAGCGCAGCAGGCCGGGCAGGATCGGGAGGCCCGCGGCGTCCGCCGAGGTCCAGCCCTGTGGCCGCAGCCGGTCGGAGGTCAGCGACCACACCGCCCCCGACCCGGCCAGCCAGCGTCCGTTGCGCTGACGCGTCGCGAACGTCTCGTAGAGGCGGCAGGTGCTGCGGTCGACGACGATCGCGTGCCGGTCGCCGTCGGAGGCCCGGCCGCCCTCGATCCGGGTGTCGGCCCCGAGCGGGTAGCGCACGTGGTCGCTCTCACCGGCGTACTGGAACCGCACCTTCACCTTCGCGTGCCCCCCGCCCACGACGGTGACCGGGATGCCGTAGTTCGGGCCGTCACCGAACGACGGGCCGAAGTCGGGGTGGAGATCGACCGAGGTGCTCATGTGGGAGAGCCACTGCCGGCTCCGCTTGTGCACGGGTAGCCCGCTGATGTCGGCGTGCCAGTAGTTGTCGGCCGGGAACGTCGGGCACGCGGTGCCCTGCACGGGTCGCGGTGCGACTTGCGGTGCCGCGGTCACCGACGACGAGCCCGCGGCGTACGCCGCACCACCGGCCACGAGCGCGAGCACGACGCCCACGGCCGTACGCCGGACCCTCATGCGTCCGCCTTGCCCGTCACCGCGACGGCCAGGCCCAGCCCGATCATCGACACGCCGCCCACCGTCCCGAGCGCCCGGCCGCGTGCGGGCGAGGCGTTGAACCAGCGGCGGAGCTGACTGGCCATCAGCGCCCAGACGCTGTCGGACAGCAGACCGAACACGAACGCGACCAGCCCGAGCATGACCATCTGGATGCTGCCGTGGCCACGGTCGCGATCGACGAACTGCGGAAGGACAGCGGCGAAGATCACGTAGGCCTTCGGGTTGGTGAAGCCGACGAGGAAGCCCTGCCGGAGGGCGGTGAGGCCGGCCATCGGCGCAGCCGCCTCGCCGTGCACCTCGATCGGCTGGCGATGACGCAGCGCGTGGATGCCGAGCCACACGAGGTACGCCGCGCCGCCGAGCTTGAGCACCTGGAACGCGGTGTCGGAGGACGCCACCAGCTTCCCCAGGCCGACAGACACGAGCACCAGCACGACCAGCAGCCCGAGCGAGTTGCCGAGCACCGTCATCAGCGCGGTGGCGCGCCCGTAGGTGAGCGCTCGACCGACGGTGAAGACGACGCTGGGCCCCGGGATCATGATCAAAACGGCAGCGACCAGCGCAAAGCCGATCACCTGGTCCATGGTCACCATGCCGGGCATGGTCTCATGCAGAAGGGGGGTCAGCGCTTGCGTTTCTCGCGAACCCGTTGCGTCAGCACGATCGGCGTACCGACGAAGCCGAAGTCCTCGCGGAGGCGGCGCTCGATGTAGCGCTCGTAGCCCGCGTCGAGCTTCCCGGAGGTGAACAGCACGAACGTGGGCGGCGCCGTGGAGGGCTGCGTCGCGAACATGATCTTGGGCTGCTTGCCGCTGCGCACCGGGTGGGGGTGCTCGGCGACCAGCCGGCCGAGGAACGCGTTGAGCGCCCCCGTGGGCACTCGCGTCTCCCAGCCCTCGATCGCCTTGTCGAGGGCGACGACCAGGCGGTCGACGTGCCACCCGGTGCGGGCGGTGATGTTGATCCGCGGCGCCCACTGCACCTGCACGAGCTCACGCTCCACCTCGCGCTCGAGGTAGTGGCGCCGCTCCTCGTCGACGAGGTCCCACTTGTTGAAGGCGATCACGAGCGCGCGGCCGGCCTCGCGCACGGTCTGGAGGATCCGGACGTCCTGCTCGGAGATCGACTGGTCGGCGTCGAGGACCAGGACGGCGACCTCGGCCCGGTCGATCGCGGTGGAGGTGCGCAGCGAGGCGTAGAACTCGTGCCCCGACGCCTCCTTGACCCGCTTGCGGATGCCGGCGGTGTCGATGAAGCGCCACTCGCGGTCGCCCAGGGTGACCAGCTCGTCGACGGGGTCGACGGTGGTGCCGGCGACGGAGTCCACCACGACCCGCTCGGAGCCAGCCAGCTTGTTGAGCAGCGACGACTTGCCGACGTTGGGCTTGCCGACGATGGCGACCCGGCGCGGCCCGGCCTCCACCTCGAAGGACTGCTCGGGCGGCTCGGGGAGCACGGCGAGAATGGCGTCGAGCAGGTCGCCCGAGCCGCGCCCGTGGAGGGCGGAGACGGGCCACGGCTCGCCCAGCCCGAGGTTCCACAGACCGTAGGCCTCGGCCTCGGCGCGCTGGTCGTCGACCTTGTTGGCCGCCAGGATCACCGGTTTCTTCGACGCCCGAAGCACGCGGACGACCGACTCGTCGGCATCGGTGATGCCGACGGTCGCGTCCACCACGAAGAGCACCGCGTCAGCCAGCCCGACCGCGATCTCGGCCTGGGCCTTGATCCGCTCGGCGAGCCCGCGGGCGTCGGGGTCCCAGCCGCCGGTGTCGACCACGGTGAAGGCCCGGCCGGCCCAGGTGGCGTCGTACGAGACGCGGTCGCGGGTCACGCCCGGCACGTCCTCGACGACCGCCTCGCGGCGGCCCAGGATCCGGTTGACCAGCGTGGACTTGCCGACGTTGGGGCGGCCGACCACGGCCAGCACCGGGGTGGGTCCGGTGGCTCCCTCGGTGTCGGGGTCGGTGCCGAGGTCGCTCATGACATCTCCTTCGCGGACTCGGCCGGGATCGGGCCGGGCAGGGTCTGCCCGGTGGCTGCCAGTCCGGCCGCCAGCTCTCCCAGCATCCGCTCGTGCAGGGCCGCCGAGGTGGCGGCGACGAGGGTCTTGGTGCGCGGCCAGGGCCGCTTCTCCACGCGCAGCGGCGCGCCGTAGACCAGGTCGAGGACGGCGCCGGGCGCCGGCAGCGCGTCCTTGCCGCCGCCGGCCGGCCGGGTGCCGAACATCATCAGCGGCACGATCGGCGCACCGGTGACCAGCCCGAGGTACGCCGCGCCGTGGTGGAAGCGGGTCAGGTCGCCGGCACCGCGGTTGCCCTCGGGGAAGATCCCCACCGCTCCCCCGTGCTCGAGCACGTGGAGGCAGGCGCGCAGGGCGCCGCGGTCGGTGGTGACCCGGTCGAGCGGGATCTGGCCGCTGCTGTGCAGGAACCTGCCGAGCCGGCCGTCGAACATCTCGCGCTTGGTCAGGGCGTGCACCGGCCGCGGCCCGAAGATCGCCAGCAACGGACCGTCGATGACGCCGGTGTGGTTGGCCGCGACGATGACCGGGCCCTGGGGCGGCACGTTCGCGGTGCCGTGCTCGCGCACGTCGTACCGGCGTCGGATCAGCCAGCGGCTCGTCGGCCGGCCGCCGTGCAGGAGCCAGGTCGGAGGGTGGCGGCGCCGGGCCGTCGCGGGCGACGCCACGACCGTCACGGTCGGTCCTCGACGAGCCGGACGATGAGGTCGACCACCTCGTCCAGCGTGTACGGCGTGCTGTCGAGGTGGACGGCACCCTCGGCCATGGTGAGCGGCGAGGCGGTGCGCGTGGAGTCGATCCGGTCGCGGGCCAGCAGCGACGACTCGGTGGCCGAGACGTCCGCGCCACCCTCCTCGGCGGCCCGGCGGGCGGCGCGAGCGGCGGCGTCGGCGGTCAGGTAGACCTTGACGTCGGCGTCGGGGGCGACCGCCGAGCCGATGTCGCGACCCTCGACGACGATGTCGCCGCCGCCGATCACCGCGCGCTGGAGATCGAGGAGCCGGGCGCGCACGGCGGGCACGGCGCTCACAGACGAGACGGCGCCGGTGACCTCCGGGGTGCGGATCGCGACGGCCACGTCGGTGCCGTCGACGACGATGGTCGGGTCGGACGGGTCGGTGCCGGAGACGATGTCGGCCTCGCCCGCGCGGGCCGCCACGGCGGCCGGATCGTCGACCGGGACGCCGTGCCGCAGCATCCACCAGGTGATCGCGCGGTACATCGCGCCGGTGTCGAGATAGCGCAGGCCGAGCCGGGTCGCGACGCCGCGTGAGGTGCTCGACTTCCCCGATCCGGAGGGTCCGTCGATCGCCACGACGACGCCGGTGCGCGCGGGATCGATCACGGGACCTGTCCTGACCTGGTGTGGGGGCCGCCGACACCTGATCCGGCGTCGGGCAAGCCCTCAGCCTACCGGGGAGGCCGCGTGGGGGCGGATTCGCCGGAGGCCGCCTCCGGTCCGAGATTCTCGCGGGTCGGTGTCGATCCACGGCCCGCTCGTTCGACGTACCGGTGAGACCTCCTCCGAACCGGGAAGGACCCGACGATGAACCCCACCGACCGCCGCCGCTGGCTCGCCCTCTACACCCTGTGCGCCGGCGTCCTGATGATCGTCCTCGACGCGACGATCGTGAACGTCGCCCTGCCCAGCATCGCCGCGGACCTGCAGTTCTCCCCCACCGACCTGAGCTGGGTGGTGAACGCCTATCTGGTCGCGTTCGGCGGACTGCTCCTGCTCGCCGGCCGGGTCGGCGACCTGGTCGGTCAGCGACGGGTGTTCCTGGCCGGGTTGGCGGTCTTCGTGGCCGCGTCGCTGGCGTGCGCACTCGCCACCGCGCCGTGGATGCTCGTCGGCGCGCGACTGGCGCAGGGTGTGGGTGGCGCCCTCACCTCGGCGGTCGTGCTCGGCATGATCGTCTCGCTCTTCCCCGACCCCGCCGAGCGGGCCCGCGCGATCGGCGTCTACGGCTTCGTCGCCTCCGCCGGCGGCTCGATCGGGCTGCTCGCCGGCGGCGTTCTCACCGCCGCGCTCGACTGGCGCTGGATCTTCCTGGTCAACCTCCCCGTCGGCATCGCGACCGCCCTCGGCACGCTGCGCTACGTCGACGCCGGCACCCCCGCGACCGGCTCCCGGCGTGCCGACGTACCCAGCGCCGCCCTGCTCACGGTCGGCCTGATGGCGGGGGTCTACACGATCGTCGAGATCGCCCAGCGCGGCACGAGCACGACCCTGGCAACCGGCGCCTTCTCCGCCGTGCTGCTCGTCGCGTTCGTCGTCCGCCAGGCCCGTCTTCCCGAGCCGCTCCTGCCGCTGCGACTCTTCCGCTCGCGCATCGTGACTGGCGCCAACCTCGTGCAGGGGCTCCTCGTCGTCGGCATGTTCGGCACCTTCTTCCTCGGCGCGCTCTACCTGCAGGAGGTGCGCGGCTACGGTCCTCTCCAGATCGGTCTGGCCTTCCTGCCGGCCACGCTCGTGATGGGCGTGATGTCGCTGCGGTTCGCCGCCGACGTCACCCTGCGCCTCGGTGAGCAGCCGACGCTGGTCCTGAGCCTGGTGATCCTGACCGTCGGGCTGTTGCTGATGACGCGGCTCCCCGCGAGCGGCGGCTCCTACGTCGTGGACGTCGCGCCGGCGATGGTGCTGACCGGTCTGGGGGCCGGCCTGGGCTTCCCCGCCCTGACCGGGATGGCGATGTCGGCCGCGACGCCGGCCGACTCCGGGGTGGCCTCGGGGCTCTACAACACCACCGTCCAGGTCGGCGGCGCGATCGGCCTCGCCGTGCTCTCCACCCTCGCGACGGGTCGCACCCACGATCTCGCCGCCTCTGGCGCGAGCCACGCCGATGCCCTGACCGGCGGCTACCACGTGGCCTTCTTCGGCGCGGCCCTTGCCGGCGCACTGGCCGTCGCCCTGGCGACCGTCGTCCTCCGGCCCGCGCGGACCGTCGAGGTGGAGACCGAGCGCGAGCTCGTCGGAGCGGCTGACTAGGTGCGTGATGGCTGGTGGCTGGTCACGGTGGCCCCGGCTTCATCACGTTCTCATGGTGAAGCAGCGCCTCTCACGTCGAATTCACCATGAGAAGCGGCGCTTCACCACGTTCTCATGGTGAAGCCGAGACACCTGAGACCAGCCGACTAGCGATGGGTCTCCCACCCGCGCGACTCCAGCGAGGAGGCCAGGTGGTCGGCCCGGGTCTCGTCGACGAGGAGCTCGACGAGGCCCGTGTCGCGCGCGGGGTCGTGGTCGATGTGCACGTCCTCGATGTTGACCTCGCTGGCCCCGGCGTCGGCGAAGAGGCGCGCCAGCTCGCCGGGATGGTCGGGCAGCGACACGAAGACCGAGGCGGTCGGCCGCGACGGGCCGCCGTGCTTGCCGGGGATCGCGCGGGTGCCGGCGACACCCTGCTCGAGGATCTCTCCGAGCGGTCCGCGGTCGCCGCTCGTCACGGCGGCGATGAGCACGTCCATCTGGTCGCGCACCTGGGTGAGCAGGCCCGCGACGGCGGGAGCGTTGCCGGTGACGATCTGCTCCCACAGCCCCGGGTCTCCCCCCGCGATGCGCGTCACGTCGCGGATCCCCTGCCCGCTGAGCGCGAGGTGGTCGGCGGGCGCTTCGGCCAGCCGTCCGGCCACCAGCACGGCCAGCAGGTGGGGCAGGTGAGAGGTGCGGGCGACGGCCAGGTCGTGCTCCTCCGGGCTCAGCCGTACGACGCTCGCCCCCGCGAGTCGGGCCAGCGCGGTGACCGCGTCGGTCGCCGCCGGGTCGGACGTCGCGTGAGGCACGACCGCCCACGGCCGGCCGTCGAACAGGGTCGGGCTCGCCGCCAGCGGACCGGACCGCTCGCTGCCGGCCATGGGGTGACCGCCGACGTACCGCTCGATCCCGTGCATCCCCTCGAGGGCTCGAAGCGGAGCGGTCTTCACGCTGCCCACGTCGGTGACGACCGCGTCGGTCTCGACCAGTGCCCGGGCCACCTCTGCGCCGATGTGATCGGGTGGCACGGCGACGACCACGAGCGCCGGCGGCTCACCGGACTGCGGACGCCCGGCGCCGAGCGACGACGCCGTCCGTAGATGCTCCTCGTCGCGGTCGCTGAGCAGCACGTCCACCCCGTGCCCGCGCAACGCCAGCCCCAGCGACGTGCCGAGGAGGCCCGTCCCCACGATCAGGACGGGCTGCGGGACGCTCTCAGCCATCGGCCGGCTCGTCGGGCACGGCCCTGACCCGCGCCAGGTCGCGCCGCAGCGCCGCCGCTCCATGGAGGTAGACGTGGGTGATGTCCGCCCGCGGCAGGTCGGTCTCGACGTGCGCCATCATCCGCACCACGCGCGGCATCGAGCCCTCGATCTCGAGCTCACGCGTGCAGATCAGTGGCACGTCGGTGAAGCCCAGCATCCGTGCCGCGTACGCCGGGAACTCCGAGACCAGGTCGGTGGTGGCGGTGAAGATGATCGAGATGAAGTCGTCGAGGACCCACCCGTTGGCATCCATCACCGAGGTGACCATCTCGGCCACCCGCTCCAGCATGTGGTCGCGGTCGTCGATGTCGAGCTGCGTCGCTCCGCGTACCGCTCTGACTGCCACGGGAAAACCCTAGCCGTGGCGGCCTCCGCCGGCCGGGCGCTGTCCACGACGCCAGGGCAGTTCGTGCTCTCATCCAGCAGCGGGCTCGCGGAGGTGGGTGTGCGCCCACAGCGCCGCGGAGGTGCGGTCGGCGACGCCGATCTGCTGGAACACGCTGCTCAGGTGCGTCTTGACCGTGCTCACGCCGATGCCGAGCCGGAGGGCGATCTGCTTGTTCGCCAGGCCGTGGCCGACCAGCCGCAGCACGTCGCACTCGCGGTCGGTGAGTCCGGTGCTGCACGCGCCCTCCTCGACCCCGTCGAGCAGGAAGCGCGTCACTCGGGCGTCGATCGGGCTCTCGCCGCGGAGCACCGACCGCGCGGCCCCGACCAGCGACCCGGACGGGGAGTCCTTCAGCTGGTAGCCGTCCGCCCCAGCCCGCACGACCCGTCGTACGGTCGCCGGGTCGATGCTCGAGGTCAGGACCAGGATCCGACAGCCCGGCCGGAGCGCCCGCAGCTCGTCCATCACCGTCTCCCCGTCGCAGCCGGGCATCGACAGGTCGAGCACGACCAGGTCGGGGTCGGTCCGGAGGAACGCCGCGGCCGCCTCACGGGGGTCCTGGACGGAGCCGACGACGTCGAGGTCGGGTTCGGATGTGAAGACGCACTCGAGGCCGAGCAGGATGGCCGGGTGGTCGTCGACGAGCAGGATCGTCGCAGTCACAACGGGATCTCCCATCTGATCTCGGTGCCACGGCCGGGTGCCGTGCTCACCTCCAGACAGCCATGCACCTCGCGCGCTGCGTCCGCCAGGGTCCGAAGTCCCAGATGGCCGTCCTGCTTGCCCAGGGCGGCCAGCGTCCCCGGTGGCAGGCCGACGCCGTCGTCGCGGACGACCAGGCACAGACGGTCCTCCTCGACGAACGTCCGGATCGACACCGTCGTCGCGTGGGCGTGGCGCCCGACGTTGCGCAGCGCCTCCTGCGCCACCCGGTACGTCGCCTCGACGGGCGGGTCCGGCAGGTCGCGGTCGATGGTGCCGTCGACGGTGACCTCCATCCCCCGCGTCCGCAGCGGCTGGGCCAGGTCGTCGAGCGCCTGGGCCAACCCGTCCTCGGCGAGGCTGGGCGGGTAGACCACGATCAGCGTGGAGCGCAGCGCCTGCACGCTGGACCGCACGGACTCCCCCGTCTGACGCAACAGCATGTCCGCGCGGCCGGTGTCACCCGAACCCAGCGAGGCACGGGCTCCCTCGACAAGGAACGACGTGCCGATGAGCTCTTGGACCACACCGTCGTGCAGGTCTCGAGCGACGTTACGTCGCTCCCGGGTCGAGACCTCCTCCGCGGCGTACGCGAGCTCTCCCTGCTGCTTGCGCAGCCAGCGCAGGTTCAAGGCGAAGAACCTCACCTGGAACAGCGCGAAGACCGCGAGCAGACCGCCGGTGACGAGCAGGAAGGTGGTGAACAGGCTGGCGCGACGCTGCTTGACCTGGTCATAGCTGATGTAGGTCTCGAAGAGCACGTGCTCTCCGTTCGCGCTCTCCAGCGGCGTGTAGACCTCGACCATGCGCGTGCCGAGCGACTGGTCGGAGACGTCCTCGGCCTGGCTCAGGTCGCTCACCGTGGCCACCGTGCGACCGGAGTCGAGGGCGCTCTGACGCTCGTCGTCGCGAGGGTAGGACCGGCCGATCTCGGACGGGTCGTTGCTGTAGAGCACCTTCCCGTCGGGCGACCAGATCTTCACCCGTCGGACGAGCGTGTGCTGGACCAGACCGTCCTCGTCCTTCAGGACGGCGTTCAGCCGGTCGAGGGTCCCCGGTCGCCCACGGAGGAACGCCGGGGTCAGCTGGGGCTCGATCACCGTCTCGCCGACGAGCTCGGTCACGTGCCGCGAGTCGGCGAGCGCCTGCTGTCGAGCGACCTGCGCGACGATCAGGTAGCCCGCGAGCAGGAGGACGAGCAGCGCCCCGAGGCTGCCGGCGAGGATCCGGTGCGTGGTCTGCCGCGACCGGTCCTTGCGGCGCTCCGAGGCGCTCGTGCCGTCTGCGAGGACCGCGCGAGTCCAGACCTTCTCCTCGGTCATCTGCATGGCGTGCCGTCCCAGCGTGAGGTCTGCGTCGTTCGGCCCCGGGGGTCCGAGCAAGGCGGAGTCTGGTGCCGATGCTCGGCGAGGGGACTTGAGAAATACTTGTGGTCGACCTGCCTCCTCCTCCTGGCCTAGGCCACACGTCCGATGGCGGCGTCCGCGTCGTTCGGCGCACTGTGGACGAGTCGCTATTCGGACAGGCCGACGGTGGGGCCCGGTCTCGAGCCTGTCCTCGCAAGACCCGTCTTCCTCGGCGAAGCGGGCCCGGCGCTACGTCGCCCACCAGAATCCACGAGCACCGAAGAGAAGGAAGATCATGAGAATGCCTCAGTTCACCAAGATGAGGTGGTGGGCGGCCTTGATGCTGGTTGCCACCTTCGCGATGGTCTCGGGAGTCGGAGCGGCTACCGCCAAGGGGGGCACCGCCAAGCCTCCCAAGGGAGCGGTGTCCCCATGGGTCATCCCGACCCTGGGCGACCCGCCGTTCTCGGTCGCCACCGCCAACCTGCACGGCTTCGACAACACCGGGCTGATCGAGAGCGTCGGTCCCCTCGACGGCACGGGTTGCTCCGGCGACGCCGACACCTGGGGTGGCACGGTCACGCTGAACGGGATCGTCTTCACCATCCCGTGCAACCTGATCGTGCAGATGCCTGCGAACACCCTGACGTGGGCGCAGTTCGTGAACGGCTCCGACCGCCCCGGGGCGGTCCCGCTCAAAGGCCTGGAGCTCAGTCTGGTCGGAAACCAGGTCGGCACCCGGTACGTCGCCGGTCTCGCCTACGCGTCCCAGCAGTCGGTCAACGTCGGCTCGGGCACCATCACCGGTTTCGACTACGGCCAGGGCACGATGCTGGTCGCCAACGGCACCGGATCGACCGTGCGCGTGCAGATCAACGACCCGGTGGTCGACGGTCTGCTGGACTCCAACGGCAACCCGACCGGTCGGTTCAGTGCCGGCCAGTCGCCCGACCCGCGTTTCAGCGTCGACCAGGACAACCCCACGATCCACGCCGGCACCGGATACCCGATGTGCATCCCGCGCACCGACCCGAGCGTCGCGAACGACCCGCTGTGCCCCCAGGCGAACCGCCCGCTGGCACCACCGTCGCCCAACCCCACCGGGATCCCGGCCTGCCGCAACTTCAGCGCAGCAGGCGTCGTGCCCCCGGCCGCAGGTGAGCTCAGCCGGCCCGCAGCCGGCCAGGTGTTCTGCTCGGAGTACGTCATGCCCACGGCCCCGGCCGACAACACGACGCCGGTCGCAGGTCCTGACGCCCGTCAGCAGGCTCCGTTCGAGGTGGGCGACTTCGTCTCCTACTCGGGAACCCTGATGCAGGACGGCAGCGGCAGCGACTTCGTGTCGGCGCACACCATCGAGGCGAACCTCGGCATCTACACCCAGCCGGGCACCCAGCCGGCGTACATGGCGATCGGTGAGTTCGGTGTCGGGACCGCGGACCCCGCGGCCACGGCGGCGAACGGCGCGGCCCAGGAGACCCAGGACCGGATCTTCCTCGAGACCGAGACCACGGACGTCAAGACGCCTGTCGACATCTACTACATGGACTCGCGGGCCGACGGCTCGATCTTCAACAGGTGGATCACCCCGTTCGAGATGACCGGTGAGAACGCGACACCGGTCTCCGGCCCCACGGGTGGCATCACCACCCAGAACACCGGGCCCCAGCCTCAGCGGGCCAGGCTCCGGGCCACCAAGGCGCCGACCGGACTGCTCAGCCAGCCCAGCCGGACCGTCCGGGTGGCGCAGCGCACGCTGTGCATGCCGACCCCGGTGGACCCCGCGGTCACGACCATCAACCAGGCCGCTCTCGACACCTGCTTCTCGGGGGCCAGGCGTGTGGCCAACGGCCTCAGGGCAGGTCAGTACCAGGCTCCGGTCTTCGAGTACATCTTCCCGGAGAACGTCATGGCTGGTGACCTCCCGGTGCCGAACGACCTGTGGCACCTGCCGTTCCTCCGCACCCACACCGAGGTCGGCGGCACCAACGTCGTCAACGGCGAGGGAGCGGGTCACACCGGCGCATTGGTTCCCAGCCCCTGGTGAACCGATGACCGGGTCGGGCCGGGGCCATCCGCCTCGGCCCGACCCGAGCACCCGAGGACCCGGGAGTGACGAGCGACCTACCGCGCTCGCCCTCCTCACGGTGGCCGCCGCCACCGCGGTCCTCGGGTGCTCGCCGTCGCGCTGCTCCCGGAGGGACTACAGGCTGGCGGCGTCGAGCAGGCTGCCGAGCTCGTCGCCGGTCAGCTCGCGCACCTCGCCGACCTTGAGCCCGGTCAGCTGCACCGGACCGATGGCGGTGCGGGTGAGCTTGCGCACCGGGTGGCCGACGTGGTCGAGCAGCCGGCGCACGATCCGGTTGCGGCCCTCGTGGATGACCAGCTCGACGATCGACTTGTCGCGGGCGCCCTCGCCCACCAGCCGCGCCGCCGAGACGGTGACCGGGCCGTCGTCCAGCTCGACGCCGGCCAGCAGGGCGTCGACCGTCTCGCGCGAGACCCGACCGGCGACCTCGGCGACGTAGGTCTTGTCCACCTCGTAGGACGGGTGCGCCATCCGCTGCGCGAACTCGCCGTCGTTGGTGAGCAGCAGCAGACCGGCGGTGTCGGTGTCGAGCCGTCCGACGTGGAAGAGGCGCTCGGGACGGTCCGCGACGAGGTCGCTGAGGGTGGGCCGTCCCTGGGGGTCCGACATCGTCGAGACCACGCCGGTCGGCTTGTTGAGGACCAGGTAGACGTTCGGCGAGACCGGGGGCAGGCGCTGTCCGGAGACCCGGATGACCGCGCTGGTCGGGTCGATCTTGGTGCCGAGCCGGGTGACGACCTCGCCGTCCACCGTCACCTCGCCGGCGAGCATCAGCTCCTCGCACTTGCGACGCGACGCCACGCCCGAGCGGGCGAGGAGCTTGTGCAACCGGACGAGGCCGTCCTCGTCGCGCTCGAGATCGGGGGTGGTCACTCCCCCGCGCTCTCGTCCTCGATCTCGCCTAGGTCGTCGAGGTCGGGGAGGTACGGCGCGAGCTCGGGCAGGTCGTCGAGCGAGGTGACCCCGATCCGCTCGAGGAAGTACGACGTGGTGCGGTAGAGGTTGGCGCCCGACGAGTGGTCGGTGCCGGCCTCCTCGACCAGGCCGCGGGTCAGCAGGGTACGCATCACGCCGTCGACGTTGACCCCGCGGATCGCCGAGACCCGGGCCCGGGAGACGGGCTGCCGGTAGGCGACGACGGCGAGCGTCTCGAGCGCTGCCTGCGTGAGCCGGGCCTGCTGGCCGTCGAGCACGAACGCCTCCACGACGGGAGCGAGCTCCTCGCGCGTGTAGTAGCGCCAGCCGCCCGCGACGTTGCGCAGCTCGAACCCTCGGCCCTGCTCGGCGTACTCGGCGGCCAGGTCGGCCAGCGCGCCCGCGACGTCGGACACCGGATGGCCCACCGCGGTGGCCAGCGTGGTCTCGTCGAGCGGCTGGTCGGCGATCATCAGCAGGGCCTCCAGCGACGGCCGCAGCTCGGCGACGGCGACCTCCAGCACGTCCTCGCTCATGGGTTCTCCTGTTCGTGGGGCATGGTCTCGACTGCCGGTGCAGGCTCGGCCGACGGCTCGGGCTCGGGCACGCCCTCGAACTCGTCGATGTGGACGTCGGCCTCCGCCCAGCGTCGTGGCCAGAGGTCGTCGGCGCCGGTCCAGCGCACCGAGAGCTCGCCCAGCGGCGACATCTGGTCGAAGGCGACGGCGTTCTCGCGGAACAGCTCGAGCAGGGCCAGGAAGCGGGCGACCTTGGTCAGGGTGTCGGGGGCGTCGCCGCACAGCGCCCGGAACGTCATCGTGCCCGTCCGCCGCAGCCGGTCGACGATGATCTCGGCCTGCTCGCGGACGCTCACGGCCGGCGCATGGATGTGCTGGAGCGAGAGCTCGAGCTCCGGCTTCGGCTCCAGCGCCTTGGCAGCCAGTGCGGCGAACGCGTCGAGACCGATCCCGATCAGCACCTCCGGCAACAGCCCGGCGTACCGCTCCTCCAGTCCTACGGCGCGCGGGTGGCGGCGCGACTCCCCCGCGAGCCGCTGCTCGAGGACGCCGGCGACCTGCTTGAACGCGCGGTACTGCAGCAGCCGCGCGAAAAGCAGGTCGCGCGCCTCGAGCAGGGCGAGGTCGTCCTCGTCCTCGACGTCGCCCTGGGGCAGCAGCCGGGCCGACTTGAGGTCGAGCAGCGTGGACGCCACCACGAGGAACGACGTGGTCTGCTCGAGGTCCCAGGCACCGTCCACGCCGTCGACCCGGGCCCCGGCCTTCACGTGCGCGATGAACTCGTCGGTGACCCGCGACAGCGAGACCTCGGTGATGTCGAGCTTGTGCTTGGCGATCAGGCTGAGCAGCAGGTCGAAGGGGCCCTCGAAGTTGTCGAGCCGAACCTCGAACCCCGTCTCCAGGCCCGCCTCCGTGCCCACGTCAGGGGTCGCGGCGAGCGTCATCCAGCGCTCATTCCTCGATGAGCCGTTGCACGAGCAGGCTGTCGTGCCCGTGCTCCTCGAGGTCGGCGAGCACGAGCGCGATCGCCTCGCGCACCAGCCGGCCGCGGTCGACGGCGAGGCCATGCCGGCGGCGCAGGGCCAGCCGCGCGTCCTCGAGGTCGAGGAGCTCGTCGGCGGTCACGTAGACGGTCATCTTCTCGTCGTGCCGGACCCGGCCGCTCGGCCTGCGTGCAGGCGCATCGTCGGCGGTCTCGGCCGCCGGCGGTACGGCGCGCACGCGGCGCTGGGGCCGCGGCCCGCCGACCTCGGTGACCGCCTCGGCGGCGGCATCGGTGGGGCGGAACAGGTCGTCGGCGGTCGGGAGGCTCACACGTCGAGACACCGCAGCGCCACCTCCTTGGCCAGCTGACGGTAGGACTCGGCGCCGCCAGATGTGGTGGCGTACGACGTGATCGGCTCACCGGCGACGGTGGAGTCGGAGAACTTCACGGTCCGACGGATCACGGTGTGGAAGACCTTGTCGCCCCAGGCCTGCACCAGCCGCTGCATGACCTCGCGGCTGTGGAGCGTGCGGCCGTCGAACATGGTGCCGAGCACTCCGTCGATCTCCAGCCGCGGGTTGAGGCGTTCGCGCACCTTGTCGATGGTGGTCTTGAGGAGCGCGACGCCACGCAGCGCGAAGTACTCGCACTCCAGCGGCACGATCACACCGTCGGAGGCGGTCAGCGCGTTGACCGTGAGCAACCCGAGGGAGGGCTGGCAGTCGATGAGGATCACGTCGTACCGGTCGATCGCGGGTGCCAGCACGCGCTGCAGGGTCTGCTCGCGCGCGACCTCGTGGACCAGCTGCACCTCGGCGGCAGAGAGGTCGATGTTGGAGGGCAGCAGGTCCATCCCGGGGACGCCGCTGGGCACCACGACGTCGTCGAGGGTGACCTCGCGGTCCATCAGCAGGTTGTAGACCGTCAGCGGGATCTCGTGGGGGTTCAGGCCCAGCCCGACCGAGAGCGAGCCCTGCGGGTCGAAGTCGACGAGCAGCACCTTGCGTCCGAACTCCGCGAGCGAGGCACCGAGGTTGATCGTGGTCGTGGTCTTGCCGACCCCGCCCTTCTGGTTGCACATCGAGATCACCCGGGCGTGGGTGGGCCCGCTCACCGGCGCGGGGTCGGGGAAGTCGGGCATCGGTCGGCCGGTCGGGCCCAGGACCTCCGGGGCTTCCGCGACGGCCTCCACCTCGGCCGGCGCTGCCGGCGCCTCCACGGCGGGCACGAACGGCAGCGGCTGGCTCACCGGAGCCGTCACCTCGCCCTGCACGGCCTCGGGGGCTGCGGAGGGTGCAGCGGGTGCGGGGACCGGGGTCCGCGGCGGCATGGCGGGTGCGGTGGTGCCCTGGTGACCGCCGAAGAAGGTCCCGCTCATGTGTGCTCCCGTGTGGTGTTGGTGCTGCTCGAGGAAATGTCGACTTTCCGACATCGTGCCCCGCGGTACGGCGTGACTGTAGGAGGGCGCGCCGAGCAGCCACAACACGTCGCAGGAATCCCCAGGCGCTGGCCCCGATCTGTGCAGAACGTGTGCATCAGCCACGAGGGGAATGCACAGGGAGCACCCCGCCTGTGCACAAGTCTGTGCAGACAGGCGGGGTCGCTCGAGTCCGTCAGGAGGGGTCGTAGAGCGCGGGGCGAGGCTCGCGTGGGATCTCGACCCTGCCCGCACCGTGCAGCGACTCGACCGCCGAGAACGCCGCGAGGTTGGCCAGATGGCCGTCCCACGCCGACGGCCCCTGGGGCACGCCCGACCGGATGCCGTCGACCCAGGCGCCGACCTCGATCCGGTAGGCATCCAGGTAGCGGTCGGTGCCGTCCTTGGTCACCACCCGACCGTCGACACCGGCGGTCTCCGACAGGCTGCGCCGCAGCGAGACGCCGTACGGCGGGGTGAGCGAGGCCGTGCCCTCGGTGCCGGTGATCTCGGTGTGGATGTCGTATCCGTACTGCGCGTTGATGAACACCTCGATCGTCACCACCACGCCGCTGAGCGTCTCGAACACCGCCACCTGGAGATCCTTCAGCGCCCCGTCGGGCACGCGCGAGGCGAACACCGTCACCGCCGCCAGCGGGTCGTCGAGGAGCCACGGCACGCTGTCGAACTCGTGGATCATCGAGCCGAACAGCACGCTCTCGTTGGTATGGCTCGGGTGGCTGTGGGGGTTGCGGTGGATGCAGTGAGCCGCCCGCACCGTGCCGATCGACCCACCCACGACGGCCTGGCGGAGCGCGACGTACGCCGGGTCGAAGTGCCGCATGAAGCCGAGCTGCACCAGGCGCCGGCCACCCGCGACCTCGGCCTCGACCACGCGCCGGCCGCCCTCGAGGGTGCTCGCGATCGGCTTCTCGAGCAACGTGGGCTTCCCGAGCTCGATGCACGCCACCGTCAGCGGCTCGTGCAGCGGGTCCGGCGCGGCGATCAGCACGGCGTCGACGTCGTCGGACTCGATCAGCGCCTCGGCCGAGGAGGCGGCGCCGGCGCCGACCCGGCCGGCGATCGCCTTGGCCCGCTCGGAGTCGACGTCGAAGATCTGGGAGACCCGGGCGCCGGGCACCCACCGGGACAGGTTGTCGACGTGCGCCGCTCCCATCACGCCCGTGCCGATGACCCCGATCCGGATCGGCTCGTCGCCGGGGCGCTCGTTCGTGTCGTTTCTTGCCTGGGAGGTCATGTGGTCACCCATCGTCCTTCGTCGTAGGAACGCACCATCGCCTCGACCAGCTCCGCCGCCACGACGGCGTCGTCGATGGTCGCGCCGTGCGGCTTGCCCGTGTGGATGCTCTCCACCAGGGCGCGGCACTCGACGACCTTGAGGTCGTCAAATCCCATCGCCATGCCCGAGCCCGGCTGGAACGCGGCCAGGTCGCCGTCGCCGGCCTGGACGAACCGGGTCTCCCAGGCGGCGTCGAGGTAGTCCTGGCCCAGGCAGAGCCGGAGCTCACCCATCCGCCGGAAGTCCCACGAGAGCGCACCCTCGGTCCCGCGTACGTCGATCCCGTAGGTGCACTGCTCCCCCACCGCGACCCGCGAGGAGGCCAGCGACCCACGCGCGCCCGAGCCGAAGCGCAGCAGCGCGGAGGCGACGTCCTCGTTGCCGACGGGGCCACGCGGCCCGTCGCCGCCCCGCGAGTAGTGCGAGACGGCCCCGGTCGCGATCGGGCGCTCGGTGATGAACGTCGCCTGGTCGGCGACCAGCTGGGTGAGCCCACCGAGTGTGTCGCCACCGACGTACAACGCGAGGTCGAACCCGTGGCTTGCCAGGTCGCCGAGCACGCCGGTGCCGGCGTACGTCGGGTCGAAGCGCCACGACAGCGCGCCGTCGGGATGGGCGGAGTAGTCGGCGAGCATCTTGACGTCGACCGACTCCACGCGGCCGAGCCGGCCCGAGGCGACCAGCTCGCGCGCGTGGGCCACCGCGGGCGCGTTGCGGTAGTTGAACCCGACCGCGGACATCACGTCCGCACCGTGGACGGCAGCAGCGATGGCCGACGTGTCCGCAGCGGTGCGGCCGGCGGGCTTCTCGATCCACAGGTGGCGGCCCGACCGGGCGACCGCTTCGCCCACCTCCCGGTGCACGAAGTTCGGGCCGCACACGCTCACCACGTCGACGTCGTCGCGCTCGAGGAGCGCCGACCACTCCTCGACCGCGTCGGCGAAGCCGTAGGTGTCGATCGCGTGTTGCCGGCGCCCGGACTCGGGGTCGGCCACGGCCACCAGTCGTGGCCGCAACGGGGCGTCGGGGTAGTGGTGGGCCAGGCGCGCCCAGGCACGCGTGTGCACCTGACCCATCCATCCGAACCCCACCACCGCGACACCGATCTCGCGGTCAGCGGTCATGGGCGTGTGCTCTCCGGGGTCGTCTCGTCGTGACCGGTGTGCAGCGTCTCCGCGACCTCGGACTCCAAGGTCCGCGAGACCTCGGAGTCGGGCATCTCCCGCGCCAGCTCGTGGCTCAGCGCCTCGAGCTCCGCACCGCCGGCCATCATCTGGACCAGCTCCTCCAGGGTCAGCTCGGCCTTGGGGAAGTTGCCCATGCTGCGACCGCGCCGCAGCAGCATGAACCGGTCGCCCACGGGATAGGCGTGGTGCGGGTTGTGGCTGATGAAGACGACGCCCAGGCCGCGGTCACGCGCCTTGGCGACGTACTTGAGCACCACGCCCGACTGGCGCACGCCGAGGGCCGCTGTCGGCTCGTCCAGGATCAGCACGCGGGCGCCGAAGTAGACCGCGCGGGCGATCGCCACGCACTGCCGCTCACCGCCCGACAGGGTGCCGATCGGCTGCTCGACGTCGCGCAGGTCGATCCCCATCGCGGCGAGCTCGGTCCTGGTGATCTTCTTCATTGCTGCCAGGTCCAGACGCCGGGTGGGTCCCCTGCCCTTGGTGAGCTCCGACCCCAGGAAGAAGTTGCGCCAGACCGGCATGAGGGGCACGACGGCGAGGTCCTGGTAGACCGTCGCGATGCCCAGCGCCAGCGCCTCCCGCGGCGAGGAGAAGGTGCGCTTCACGCCGTCGACGAGGAACTCACCGCTGGAGTGGGCATGGGCACCCGCCAGGATCTTGATGAACGTCGACTTGCCGGCGCCGTTGTCACCGAGCACGCAGGTGACCTCGCCGGCCTTGACCGTCGTGGTGACGTCGCGCAACGCGATCACGGACCCGTAGCTCTTGCCGATGTCGGTGACCTCGATGATGGCGGTACCAGGCGGCGGCAGCGGGGGGCCGCCGACGATCTCCGGTGCCTGACCGCCTTCCAAGGTCTCCCGCTCCGTGCTGTCGGCGCTCATCGCACACGCTCCGCTCGTGACTTGACGAAGTTGTTGACCAGCACGGCGCCGAGGAGCATCACGCCGAGGATCGAGAACAGCCAGTCGCTGTCCCAGCCGTGGTAGATGATGCCCTGGTGGACCATCCCGTAGATCAGGGCGCCGAAGGCGGCCCCGATCGCTGAGCCGTAGCCACCGGTCAGCAGGCAGCCGCCGACCACAGCGCAGATGATGTAGACGAACTCCTGTCCCACACCGGTGGTCGACTGCGCCGTGGTGGTCTTGAAGAGGGTCAGCATGCCGACGATCCAGGCGCCGAACGCCGTGGTCATGAACAGGCCCACCTTGGTCCGGAAGACCGGCACGCCCACCTGCCGCGCGCTGGTAGGCGCGCCGCCGGAAGCGAAGATCCAGTTGCCCGCGCGGCTTCGCAGCAGGATCCAGGTCCCGATCGCGATCACGGCCAGCGCCCACCAGGTGGCCGCGTAGATCCGGAGGTTGCCGGTCGCCGGCACGTCCACCCAGGGCAGCCAGTCGAGGTGGAAGGTGATGAAGGACCCGAACAGCTTGTTGCCCGCCGTGTAGCCGGGAGCCCCTTGGAAGTCGACCACCGACACCTGGTTGATGACGGCCTTCAGGCCGGCGAGGTTCACGCCGCGGAGGACGAAGAACGTCGCCAGCGTGACGATGAAGCTCGGCACGCCCGTCTTCATCACCAAGACCCCGTTGAGGAAGCCGATGCACAGCGCGACCACCAGCGAGGTGAGGACCGAGACCCACACGTTGATGTGCCAGTGGGACATCATCACACCCGTGATCAGACCCGTCGTGCCGGTCATGGCGCCGGCGGACAGGTCGAACTCGCCCCCGATCATCAACATCGCGACGACGACGGCCATGATCGCCAGGGACGACGACTCGAAGATCCAGGTGCTCGCACCTGCGGGCAGCGCGAACGCTTTGGTGGTGAGCGCGAAGTACAGGAAGATGAGCAGCGCCGCGACCGCCGCGCCCACCTCGGGCCGACGCATGACGGCTGCGAGCCGGGCGTGTTCGCCGACCCGCTCGTCGCGGTCGGCCGGTGACTGCTTCTGCTCAACCGGTGGTGGTGCTGAGGTGGTGCTCATGGTGCCCTCCTCGGGCTGTTGTCCTTCCGAGATGATGGGCGGGGCCCGGCCCGAGCCGGACCCCTCCCGTCAGGTCAGCGAGTGCCGCCCTTGGCGAACTTCAGGACGTCAGCAGCGTTGTCCTTGGTGATGATGGCCGGACCGGAGTAGACCGGCTGGCCGCCACCGATGTCGTTGCCGTTGAGGGCCTTCAGGTAGATGCCCGTCACGCCGAGGTAGCCCTGCACGTAGGGCTGCTGGTCGATCGCGAACAGGATCTTGCCGTCCTCGATGTTCTGCACCACGTCGGCGTTCACGTCGAAGGTGCCCACGGTGATCTTGGCGCCGGTGGCGTCAACGGCCTTGACGGCCTGACCGGACATGTCGCCACCGAGGGAGAGGATCCCGTCGATGCTCGGGTCGGCCTGGATCTTCGACTCGATGGTCGCCTCGGAGCCGGCCAGGTCGGTGTTGTCGACCTGCAGGTTCGTCAGGGTGCCGCTGAACGTCGACTTGGCACCAGCGCAGCGCTGCTCGAGGCCGACGTTGCCGGCCTCCTGGATCACACACAGCGCGTTCTTCACCCCGGCGTTGTTGAGCTGCTCGCCGGCCGCCTTGCCCGCCAGCGTCTCGCTCTGGCCGACGTGGGTGATGGCACCGAACTGCTGCCACTGGTCGAGACCGGAGTTGATGGTGATGACCGGCACACCGGCGGCGACCGCAGCCTTGATGCTCTTCTCCAGACCGTCGGGGTTGGCCATCGAGACGACGAGTCCGTCCGTGCCGGCCGCGACCGCGTTGTCGATCAGGGTCGCCTGCTTACCCACGTCGGGGTCGCTCTGGTACTTCAGGTCGACGTTCTCGTCCTTGCCCGCCTGCTCCGCGCCGGCCTTGACGACATCCCAGAACGAGTCGCCCGGAGCGCCGTGGGTGATCACGTCGATACGGATGCCGCTGGAGGCAGCGGCACCGCCCGTGGAGCTGCTGTCGGCATTCGGGGTGCTGCTGCTGTTGCTCCCGCAACCGGTCAGCACGAGCAGCCCGGCCGCGATACCCGCGGTGAGCAACCGTCGGATTCTCATGGTGTTCTCCTTCTCAACCGCATTCGCGGACTTGTGTTACTCGGTGGACCGGGAGCCCTGGTGGCTCATCGGGCCGTGGGGAAGCTGAACTGTGCCTGTTGGTGCTCGGCGTGGTCGACGTGCGGCCAACGGGCCGTCACCACCTTGGCGCGGGTGTAGAACGCCACGCCCTCGGGACCGTGGATGTGGTGCTCCCCGAAGAGTGAGTCCTTCCAGCCGCCGAAGGAGTAGTAGGCCATCGGCACGGGGATCGGCACGTTCACGCCGATCATCCCGACGCGTACACCGCGCTGGAAGCGCCGCGCCGCCTCGCCGCTGGAGGTGAAGATGGCCGTCCCGTTCCCGTACGGGTTGGCGTTGATCAGGTCGATCGCCCGGTCGACGTCGTCGAGACGCAGGACGCTCAGCACGGGGCCGAAGATCTCTTCGCGGTAGACGTCCATCCCCGGCGTCACGTGGTCGACGACCGTGGGACCGACGAAGAAGCCGCCGTCGTGGCCGTCGACCTCGAGGCCACGGCCGTCGACGCTGACCCTGGCGCCCTGCTGCTCACCGGTCCCGATCAGACCGACGATCCGGTCCCGGGCCTCCGGCGTGACCACGGGACCCATGTCGCTCGCGGCGTCGCGTCCGGAACCGACCTTGACGGCCCGTGCCCGCTCCGAGACCAGCGAGACCAGGTCGTCGCCGACCCCGCCCACGGTGATCGCCGCGGAGATGGCCATGCACCGCTCGCCGGCCGAGCCGAATGCTGCCGCGACCAGCTGGTCGGCGGCGTAGTCGAGGTCGGCGTCGGGAAGGATGATCGCGTGGTTCTTGGCGCCGCCGAGGGCCTGGACCCGCTTGCCGTGCTCGGTCGCCTTGCCGTGGATGTACTGGGCGATCGGCGTGGAGCCCACGAAGGACACCGCGGCCACGTCGGGGTGCTCGAGCAGGGCGTCGACGGCCTCCTTGTCGCCATGGACGACGTTGAAGACGCCTTCGGGGAGCCCCGCCTCGGCCCACAGCTCGGCGAGGATCAGCGCGGCCGACGGGTCGCGCTCACTGGGCTTGAGCACGAACGTGTTGCCGCAGGCGATCGCCACCGGGAACATCCACATCGGGACCATCGCCGGGAAGTTGAACGGCGTGATGCCGACGCAGACGCCGAGCGGCTCGCGGAACGAGTACAGGTCCACCCCCGTGGAGACCTGTGCCGAGAAGTCGCCCTTGAGCAGCTGCGGAATCCCGCAGGCGAACTCGACGACCTCGAGGCCCCGTTGGACCTCTCCGCGTGCATCGCTGAGCACCTTGCCGTGCTCGTCGGTGATCGCCTCGGCGATCCGGCCGACGTTGGCGTTGACCAGCTCCCGGAAGGCGAACAGCACCTTGGTCCGCTGGCTGAGCGAGGCCTGGGACCACTCGGCGAACGCCTCGCTCGCAGCGCGTACGGCGGCGTCCACGTCGTCTCGTGCCGCCAGGGCCACCTCGGCCTGCTGCTCGCCCGTCGCGGGGTTCCAGACGCGTCCGCGGCGCTCACCGCTGCCGCTGGTGCTCTTGCCCGCGACCCAGTGGTCGATCGTCCTCATCGTTCGTCCCTCTCGCTCTCGGCGGGGCGCAGATGGGTGCGCTGCCTCGACTTCTGGTCGTCGTACGCCGCCCGAGCATCCCGCGTCGACGCCAAGGAAGCGACCTCCGCCACGGGAACGTCCCACCAGGCCGGGCTGTCCGGGGCCGGGACCAACGGGTCGGTCTCGACGTGGATCACCGTCGTGACGTCGGCCGCCTGGGCGTCCGCGAACGCCTTCTCGAGCTCGGCAACGCCGTGCACGGAGGCCACCCGGGCCCCGAGGCTCGCCGCGTTCGCGGCCAGGTCGACGGGCAGGACGTCGCCGTCGAGACCGGTGGCGGTGCGGTAGCGGTATTGCGTCCCGAAGCGCTGCGACCCGAGCGACTCCGACAGCGCGCCGATCGAGGCGAAGCCATGGTTCTGCACCAGCACCACGATCAGCTTCACGCCCTCCTGCACGGCGGTGACGATCTCCTGCGACATCATCAGGTAGGAGCCGTCACCGACCATCACGACGACGTCGCGGTCCTCGCCGGCGTCGAGGACGGCCAGCTTCACGCCCAGCCCACCGGCGATCTCGTAGCCCATGCAGGAGAACCCGTACTCGACGTGGTAGCCCTTGCGGTCGCGCGTGCGCCACAGCTTGTGCAGGTCTCCCGGCATCGAGCCGGCCGCGCAGACCACGACGTCCTGGTCGCGGGTCAGTCGGTTCACGACGCCGAGCACCTCGGACTGGGCAGGGAGAGGCTCGTGGTGGAGGTCGTGCGAGCGCTGGACGACGTCGTCCCACTCGCCGGCGAGCCGGGTGGCGCGCTCCGCGTGCCCGGCAGGGGCGCTCCAGTCGCCCACGGCCTCGGCGAGCTGCTCGAGCCCCTGTCGAGCGTCGCCCACCAGGGCCACCGCGGACAGCTTGTGCGCGTCGAACGACGCCACGTTGAGGTTGACGAACCGCACGTCCGGGTCGGCGAACACTGTCTTCGACCCGGTGGTGAAGTCGCTGTAGCGGGTCCCGACGCCGATCACGACATCGGCCTCGGCGGCGAGCTCGTCGGCGGCCGTGGTCCCGGTGGCGCCGATCGCGCCGACCGACAGCGGGTGGTCGTAGCGCAGGCTGCCCTTGCCCGCCTGCGTCTCGGCGACGGGTACGCCGGTCGCCTCGGCGAAGGCGCGGAGCGCCTCGGTCGCGTCGGAGTAGATGACCCCACCGCCAGCGACCACCAGCGGGCGCCGGGCCGACGTCAGCACGGCCGCGGCGCGGGCCACAGCGTCCTCGGCGAGCGGCTGGCGGGGCTGGTGCCACACCCGGCGGGCGAACAGGTCGTCCTCCCAGTCCCAGGCCTCGGCCTGCACGTCCTGCGGCAGCGCCAGGGTCACCGCGCCGGTCTCGGCCGGGTCGGTCAGCACGCGCAGCGCCGCCAGGAGGGACAGGGGCAGCTGCTCGGGCCGGTTGATCCGGTCCCAGAAGCGTGAGACCGGCTTGAAGCAGTCGTTCACGCTCACGTCGTACGACGTGGGGTCCTCGACCTCCTGCAGCACCGGGTTGGAGACGCGGGTGGCGAAGACGTCGCCGGGCAGGAGCAGCACCGGGATCCGGTTGATCGTCGCCAGCGCCGCACCGGTGACCATGTTCGTCGATCCGGGCCCGACCGAGGCGGTGCACGCGAAGGCGCTCAACCGGTCGCGGTGCCGGGCGTAGCCGACGGCGGCATGCACCATCGCCTGCTCGTTTCGGGCCTGGTGGTAGCGCAGCACGTGCCCCTGAGCACCGGCCTCGCCGGCGTTCTCGGCGGACTCGCGCTCGAGCAGGGCCTGGCCCACTCCGGCCACGTTGCCGTGTCCGAAGATGCCCCAGCAGCCGGCGAAGAAGGGCGTCTCGACGCCGTCGCGCTCGACGTGCTGCACCTCGAGGAACCGAACGATCGCCTGCGCGACCGTCAGCCGGACCGTCATCGCGCCTCCCGGTCGCCGGTGCTGCCGAACGGGAGCCGGGGGTCGACGACCTGGTCGGCCCAGGTCTCGCGCACCCACCCGTGCGCCGGGTCGTCGCAGATCCGCCAGGCGCGCTCGTCGCCGGGACCGGCCATCACGTTGAGGTAGTAGAGGTCGTAGCCGGGCACCGCGATCGACGGCCCGTGCCAGCCGAACGGGATCAGCACGACGTCGCCGCTGCGCACCTCGGCCAGCACGTCGATCTCCTTGCCCGGATGGCCGTAGACGCGCTGGTAGCCCATGCCCGGGCCGGCGGGTCCGTCAGCCACCTCGAAGTAGTAGATCTCCTCCAGGACGCTCTCGGTGGCAGTGGCTTCGTCGTGCTTGTGCGGCGGGTACGACGACCAGTTGCCGGCCGGCGTCAGCACCTCGCAGGCGATGAGCGCGTCCGCCTCGAAGGCGTCCGGCGTGCAGAAGTTGTTCACCTGGCGGCTCGCCGCGCCCGCGCCACGCATCTCGACCGGCACCCGGTCGGCCGGCTGGTGACGGAACGGCAGACGGGCGTCGCACACGGCCGACGGCAGCGCGAAGCGTCCACCACCGGGGCTCGAGATCTGCGCGGTCGCCTCACGTGGCAGGTAGACGAAGTCGCTCGGGCCGCTGAACACGTCGCGGCGACCCTGGACGGTGAGGGTCTCGCCGTCGCAGGTCACCTCGCACGAGCCGGACAGCGACATCACGAGGGTCTCGGACGGGCCGGTCTCCCAGGTCACGCTCTCACCGGGCTCGAGCTCCACCACGGACAGCCCACTGTAGGTCCACCCGGCCGACGCAGGTGTGACGTGGAGCGCGCACCGCTCGGTGCTCGTCGTACCGGCAGGCAGGTGGAGGTCGCTGCCGAGACTCGTGGCGGCCGTCATCACATCATCCCCACGACCGCGTCCACCGCGGCGGCGACGTCGCCGTCCGGGGGGTAGAGCAGCGAGCGGCCGACGACCATCCCGCGCACCTGCGGGTTGCCGAGCACCTTCTCCCAGGACGCGAACTGGGCGTCCTGGTCGGCGGCGACCTCGCCCCCGAGCAGCAGCACGGGCAAGGTGGTCGCCGCGAGCACCGGCTCCATGTCGTCGATCACCGGCATCTTCAGCCAGGTGTGGACGCTCGTCCAGCCGAGTCCCGCGGCGACGGTTGCGGACCTCACGACGGCCTCGGTCGACAGGTCGTTGCGGACCCGCCCGTCGACCCGGTGGGAGATGAAGGGCTCCACCATCGCCATCAGGCCGTGTCCGGCCAGCGCGCTGACGGCGTCGGCACAGGCGGCCACCGTCGGAGCGGTCGCGAGGTCGTCGGGGTCGATGCGCATCAGCATCTTTCCGCCCTGCAAGCCCATCCGGCGGACCCCTTCGGCGTCGTAGCCGGTGAAGCGGTCGTCGATCTCGAACGCGGTGCCGGCCAGGCCGCCGCGGTTCATCGACCCGATCACGACCTTGCCCTCGAGCGCACCCATCAGGAGGAGGTCCTCGATGATGTCGGCGGTGCCGAGGACGCCGTCCACGCCCGGTCGCGACAGCGCGACGGACAGTCGCTCGAGCAGCCGGACCCGGTTCGCCATCGCCAGGCCGTCACTCCCGGCGCGCAGGAAGCCGCGCGCGGTGTGGTCGGCAGCGACGAGCATGAGGCGGCCGGTGCTGCCGGTCAGCGACTCGGGCACGGCTCGCGCTGCGGCCATCTCGGCCACCAGCCCGGGCCGGTCGGCCCTCACCTTGACCAGGTCTGCCAGGTCGACGCTCACGACACCCTCCCGAGAATCTCTTCCAGCTCGTCCGTGGTCGGCATCGCGTCCGCGCAGGCCATCCGGCCGGCGACGACCGCTCCGGCGGCGTTCGCGAAACGCAGGATCCGCTCGAGGTCCCACTCTGCCAGCAGGCCGTGGCACAGGGCGCCCCCGAACGCGTCGCCGGCGCCGAGCCCGTTGACCACGTCGACGGGCACCGGCGGTACGACGACCGACTCGCCGCCGCGGCGTACCCCGAGGACGCCGGCCGGGCCTTGCTTGACGATCGCCAGGTCGACCCCTGCCTCGAGCAGGGCGGCCGCAGCGGCCTCGGGCTCGCGCTCACCGACCGCGACCTCGCACTCCTCGCGGTTGCCGACCGCGACGTCGGCGTGCTCGACGGCGGCGCGGACGTGGCGGTGAGCTTCCTCCGGCGACGACCAGAACATCGGGCGGTAGTCGAGGTCGAGCACGGTGAGGCCGTGCGAGCCGCGCGCCTGGAGGGCGGTCATCGTGGCCGATCGTGAGGGCTCCTGCGACAGGCCCGTGCCGGTCACCCAGAAGATGTCTGCCGCGGCGATCGCGTCGAGGTCGAGCTCGGCTGCTCGGATCTGCAGGTCGGGCGCGGTGGGATAGCGGTAGAAGTAGAGGGGGAAGTCGTCGGGCGGGAAGATCTCGCAGAACGTCACCGGGGTCGGGATGTCGGGCACGGGCGAGACGAACCGGTCGTCCACGCCGAACGACGCGAGGGCCTGGTGGATGTAGCGCCCGAACGGGTCGTCACCGGTGCGGGTGATCACCGCCGCCGAGCGGCCGTGCCGTGCGGAGGCGACGGCGACGTTCGTGGCGCTGCCACCGAGGAACTTGGCGAACGTCGACACGTCCTCGAGGTGGGTGCCGATCTGCTCGGGGTACAGGTCGACACCGACCCGGCCCATCGTCAGCACCTCGAGGTGCTCCACGGGCGACCTCCCGACGTCCGTCATCCGGCGACCTCGGTCAGGAAGGCGAGGCTGGTCTCGACGTCGGCGTACGGCGCGCCGCCCTGCGCCTCGCTGTCGAGGACGACGTCCTGCTCGAGCACGTACCAGCCGTCGTACCCCGCACTCTCGAGCGTGCGGACCATCGCCGCGATGTCCACGTCGCCCTGGCCCAGAGGTCGGAACATCCCGTCGCGGACAGCGGCGCCGAACGTGGTCTCACCCGAGCGGACCCGCTCGGCCATGGCCGCGTCGACGTCCTTGAGGTGTACGTGCTCGACACGGTGGGGATGGGCCGCGGTGATGGCCACCGGATCGCCCCCGCCCACCAGCAGGTGGCCGGTGTCGACGCAGAGGCCCACGCGCGAGCCGGAGAGCACGCGCCCGGTCTCCTCCCCCGTCTCGACCATCGTGCCGACGTGCGGGTGGAGGGCTGCTGCTACCCCGCGGGTACGGGCGTGGTCGCTGATGCGGTCGAGGTTGTCGAGCAGGGTGGCCCAGCCGGCGTCATCCAGCTCGGGGCGTGCGTCGTACCCGTCGACGCCGGTGTAGGCAGCAAGGACGACCACGTCGGCACCGCAGGCGATGCAGCTGTCGATGAAGCGGTTGACCTCGGGCATCGGGTCGTGCGAGGGGTCGTGCAGGAGGACGGGGAGGAACCCGCCGACCGCGCGCAGCCCGTACGACGCGAGCTGCTGGGCCCTGGCCGCCGGAGCGACCTCCAGGAATCCGTCGGGGCCGAACTCGGTCGCGGCCAGACCCAGCTCGCGCATCTGCTCGAGCACCGTGCGCGCCTCGAGCTGGTAGCCCCAGCCCGGCACCTCGCTGACGCCCCACGAGATCGGGGCCCCGGCGATCCGGGCCCGGACGGGCCGGTGGCCGAGAGGGGTCCGGGCGACTGCGCCTGAGGTGTCCTGCGTCACGGATGAGATTGTCGTCACATCCTGGATGGCCTGTCAACAGTTTGTCATGACATATTGACGTATCGACAGCCCGAGGCCCATGCTGCGTCTGTCAGTCAAGACTCGGTCGACTCAGGAGGTCCGTCGGTGCCGATGCCCGAGCTCCTGGTGAACCGCTCCAGCCCGGTCCCCCTCTACTTCCAGGTGGCCGAGCAGATCGAGCAGGCGATCCACGACGGCCACCTGGCGCCCGGTGACCGGATCGCCAACGAGGTCGCCTTGGCCGACCAGCTCGGCCTGTCCCGCCCGACCTTGCGCCAGGCGATCCAGACCCTCGTCGACAAGGGCATGCTCGTGCGCAAGCGTGGCGTCGGCACCCAGGTCGTCAACGCCGCGATCCGGCGCACGGTCGAACTCACCAGCCTCTACGACGACCTCACCCGCAGCGGTCTGCGCCCGACCACGACCGTGCTCGGCCTGGAGCTGGCGCCCGTCGACGAGGCGGCCGGGCTGAAGCTGAACCTGCCGGCCGGCCAGAAGGTCTGGCGCCTGCGCCGGCTGCGGGCCGTCAACAACGAGCCGCTGGCCCTGATGTGCAACCTGGTGCCGGAAGGAGTCACCGACCTCTCGCGGGTCGACCTCGACCACATCGGCCTCTACGAGCACTTCCGCGCGCAGGCGATCAACCTGCGCGTCGCGCACCAGGTGATCGGGGCTCGCACCATCGACGCCGCCGAGGCCCGGCTGCTGGGCGGCCGCAAGGGCGACCCCGTGCTGACGATGGAGCGCACGTCGTACGACGACAAGGGTCGCGCGGTCGAGCACGGGCAGCACCTCTACCGTCCCGACCGCTACGCCTACGAGACCACCCTCGTCGACCGCTGAGAGGAACATCCGCGATGAGCTTCGACCTGGCCGTGTGTGCCGAGATGGTCCACCGTGACCGGCCGATCGTCGAGCGCGCCCGACGCATCCACGACAGCGGCTTCGCCGTCGAGATCTGGGACTGGACCGCCCAGGACCTCCCTGCGCTCGCGGCCACGGGAGCCCGGTTCACCTCGATGACCGGGTACGTCGACGGCTCGCTGACCGATCCGGAGGGCGCCGACGCGCTGCTGGCCTCGGCCGAGCGGTCCGTCGCGGCGTCGCGCGTGCTCGGTACTCCTAACCTCAACCTCCACGGCACCGGACTGGGCCCGAACGGCCTGCCCGTCCACCCGGTCGAGACCGTGACCGGCGCGATGTGGCTGGCCGCGGTCGAGACCTTGACCCGGATCGCCGACCTCGGCAAGCGCGAGGGCGTGGTCTTCTCGCTGGAGAACCTCAACACCGCTGTCGACCACCCCGGCACCCCGTTCGCACGCGCCGCCGACACCGCCGCCCTGGTCGCAGCCGTCGACAGCCCCCATCTCAGGATGAACCTCGACCTCTACCACGCCCAGATCGGCGAGGGGAACCTGATCGAGCTGGTGCGCAGCACGGTCCACCTGGTCGGTGAGGTGCAGGTGGCCGACGTGCCCGGACGGTGCGAGCCGGGCACGGGCGAGATCCGCTACCCGGCGGTCGCCGACGCCCTGGCGGAGACCGGCTACGAGGGCGTCGTCGCGATGGAGGCCTGGGCCTCGGGCGACTCCGACGCCGCACTCGAGGCGTTCCGCGAGGCGTTCACCGTCGCCTGAGCGCTACCGACTCTCACGGTCGGGGACCTCGGTCAGGATCTCGAAGAGACGACGACGCGGCCTGCCCGCTCGGGTACGCCGTACGCGGCCACGCCGAGAGCGACGGGCGGCGGAGCGGGCCATGTCGGCCGCGCCGATGAAGCCGGCGTTGGGGCCGAGGGCCGCCTGCACGATGTCGGGCTCGGTGCGGTGACCACGACCGGTGAGCGACCGGGCGAACGCCTGGCGGGTGGGGCCGATCAGCAGCTCGCCCGCGTCGGAGAGGCCGCCGCCGATGATGATGCAGCCGGGGTCGAACGCCGCCGCCATGCCCGCGAGCCCGACTCCGAGCCAGCGGCCGACGTCGGCGAGCAGCTCGATCGACAGCGGGTCGCCGTCGCGTGCGGCCTGGGTGATCTGTGGCCCTTCCAGCCGGCCGGCGTCGCCGTCGACGATCTGGCGCAGATGGTGCGCCATCGGGGAGTCGGCGCGCACCAGCTCACGGGCGTCGCGCACCAGGGCGTTGCCCGAGGCGTACTGCTCCCAGCAGCCGCGGTTGCCGCACTCGCAGCGGTGGCCGTCGGGCACGACCTGCATGTGACCGAACTCGCCGGCCATCCCGTTCGCGCCGCGGTAGACCCGGTTGTCGAAGACCAGCGCGCCACCGATGCCGGTGCCGAGCGTCGCGCACAGCACGAAGCGGTGGCCACGGCCGGCACCGAAGCGGCACTCCGCGAGCGCGGCCGTGTTGGCGTCGTTGTCGACGACGACGGGCAGCCGGACCCGCTCGGCGACCTTGGCCCGCAACGGCTCGCGCCGCCAGTTCAGGTGCGGGGAGAACATCACGACGGTGCGGGTCACGTCGACGAAGCCCGCGGCCCCGATGCCGACCGCGGCCACGTCGTACTCGTGGGAGAAGCCCTTCACGAGGTCGACGATCGTGTCCTCGACCGCTTGCACGTCGTGGCCCTCGGTGGGGCGGCGTTCGACGGTCAGCACCTTGCCCAGCGGGTCGACGACCGCGCCCAGCACCTTGGTGCCGCCGATGTCGATGCCGACGGTCAACGGCTCCCACCGCGAGGGGCGGGTGCGCCGGGCCACCACGTCGGACATGGGGATCAATGTACTTAAGCGTCGAGGCCGCCGCGTGGCACGGGGCGAGCCCGGCGTGTGCTGGGCATGTGCTGGGCATGTGCTGGCGTGTGCTGGGCGTGTGCTGGCTGTGAAGGCCGCGTGAAACCGGCGCGTAACCGGACTTGCGCACACTGGACCCATGAACGAGACCACACCTGCTGTCTTCGCAGAAGACCTGCTCAAGACGTTCGGCGACATGCATGCGGTCGACCACGTCGATCTCGAGGTGCACCGCGGCGAGGTCTTCGGCGTCCTGGGGCCCAACGGAGCCGGCAAGACCACGATGCTCAAGATGCTCGCCACCTTGCTGCCCATCGACGGCGGCCGCGCCGAGATCTTCGGGTACGACGTGCGCAAGCGGCCCCACGTCGTCCGCCAGCTGCTCGGGGTCACCGGCCAGTACGCGTCGGTCGACGAGAACCTCACTGCCACCGAGAACCTGATGCTGTTCGCCCGCCTCCAGGGCGTCGAGAAGGCCACGGCCCGCTCGACGGCCGCCTCGCTGCTCGAGCAGTTCGACCTGACGGAGGCGGCGGCCAAGCCGATCTCGGCGTTCTCCGGCGGCATGCGGCGACGCCTCGACCTCGCCGCCAGCCTGATCACCAGGCCGCCGCTGATCTTCCTCGACGAGCCCACCACGGGCCTGGACCCGCGCACCCGCGGCCAGATGTGGGGCACCATCCGCGAGCTGGTCGCCAACGGCTGCACCGTGCTGCTCACCACCCAGTACCTCGACGAGGCCGACCAGCTGGCCGACCGGATCGCGGTCATCGACCACGGTCGCAAGGTCGCCCAGGGCACCCCCGACGAGCTCAAGACGTCGATCGGCCTGTCCACCCTCCAGGTGGCGGTCGTCGACGGGGCACAGCTCCCTGCCGCCGCCTCGGTCGTCGAGCGGATCACCGGCGAGGCGCCCGTCCTCTCCCCCGAGGTGCGGCTGGTCACCGTGCCGCTGCAGCGCAGCGACCTCGCCGTCGACGTCCTCGTCGCCCTGCGTGACCAGCAGATCGCCGTCGACTCCGTCAACGTGTCGAAGCCGTCGCTCGACGAGGTGTTCCTGGCCCTCACCGGTCACGACACCGGCGAGCACGACGCCGACACCTCCACCGACACCACTCCCGAACTGGAGGCCGTCCGATGACCGCCCTCACCACCTCGCTGCGCGACCCGGGCGCCGGGCTCTCGACCCGCGTCGGCCTGCGCGGCACCCTCGCGCAGACCATGACCATGGCCTGGCGCGCCACCATGAAGATGCGGCGCAACTTCGAGCAGCTCTTCGACGTGACCATCCAGCCGCTGCTGTTCACCGCGATGTTCGCGGGGATCTTCGGCGGAGCGATCTCGGGCAGCGTCGAGGGCTACCTGCCCATCATCATCCCCGGCCTCGTGGGCCAGACCGTGCTCACCGCGTGCGTCGCCACCGGCGTCCAGCTCCGCGAGGACATGGACAAGGGCGTCTTCGACCGCTTCAAGGTGCTGCCGATCGCGCGGATCGCGCCGCTGGCCGGGCCGATGGTCGCCGACATGCTCCGCTACCTGATCGCGAGCACGCTGACCTTCGCCACCGGGATCGTGCTCGGCTACCGGCCGGGGGGCGGGTTCGTCGGCGTGACCGCCGCGATCCTGCTCGGCGTGATCTCCGGCTGGTCGCTGGCCTGGATCTTCACCTGGTTCGGCACCGTCGGGCGCAGCGCCCAGGGCGTGCAGGCCATCTCGTTGATGGTGATGTTCCCGCTGACGTTCCTGTCCAACGCGTTCGTCCCCACCGACACCATGCCCACGTGGCTCCAGACCTTCGCCGACATCAACCCGGTCTCGCACATCATCTCGGCGCTGCGCGACCTCGCGAACGACGGCCAGGTCACCTCTCAGGTCGGCTGGGCGCTGCTCGGCTGCGCGATCATCGTGGCGGTCTTCGCGCCGCTGTCGGTGAAGAGCTTCACCCGGAAGATGTGAGCGCCAGCACCCGCTGACCCTCCTCGCGCAGCTCTCGGCCACGACGGTCGCCGTACTCCTCCAGTACGGCGTCCAGCCGGCCGGGAGCTGCGGCGTCCGCCACCGTGCGCAGCGTGTCCCAGGCCATCACCGGGTAGGTCTGGCTGTAGCCGAAGGCCCGCGCCAGGGCGAGGAGCCGGACGCCGGCCTCGAGCTGCGCTCCGACGGCGAGGAGCTCGACGCCGGTGGCTGCCAGAGCCATGCCCGCGACGGGATAGTCGATCGCCCCCTCATAGGCGAGCTGGAGGCGCACGGACTCCACCACGGCGTGCGCGAGCTCGTCGCGGCGAGCCTGCTGCGCGGGGGTGTCGGCGAAGCGCACGTAGGCGATGAGGGCCGCGCTCTGCGCGACAACCACCCAGGGCTCGATCCCGGTGAGCTCCGCCCCCGGGAACCGCATCGACCGCATCTCGGCGACGGCCGCCTCGAACGCCGCCAGGGCCGCGTCGCGATCGCCGAGCGCCAGGGCCAGCTCGGCGCGCGCACCCAGCGCCATCGCCCCGCTGCCGAACACCGCCGACCGTGGCATGGCCTCGATCTCCTCGAGGATCTCGGCGGCACGGGCCAGGTCCTTGTCGAGGATCGCCGCGAGCGCCACGCCCACCTGCGCCTGCAGCGCGTCGTCGATCGCCCGCAGCCGGGTCAGCACCGGTACGGCAAGGGCGGCGTGCTCGGCGGCCACCGTGTGGTCGCCGCGCTGCAGCGCCATGTAGGCCTTCTGGGTGTGGAGGGTCGCGACCTGCCACGGCGTGGTGGTGTCGCTGACCTGGTCGAGGGCGCGATCGACGTAGGAGTCCGCCTCGGCCAGGTCTCCCTCGTTCTCGGCGAGCACCGAGGCCCACTGCAGCGCCGTCAGCGCGGTCTCGGCAGCGGAGGTCTCCGCCAGGCGCAGCAGCACCGGCACCCGGTCCTCCACCCGCTCCGCCTCGATGAACATCGTGTAGACGGCCCGGCTCCACGGCGAGATCGGCGGGCCCAGCCGCTCGAGCGCGTCGACCATGGCGCGGTCGGTGCCGGCGCCGAGGAAGTCGGCGTAGACCAGCAGCATCGACAGCGCCTCGGCCGCCACCGGCGCCAGCTCGGCGGGCACCTCGTGGTCGAGGAAGAGCCGCCTGGCCAGTTCGGAGACCGAGAAGATCCGCGGGTGGTTGCCGGTCACCGCCCACATCGACCCGAGCGTGCCGAGCAGGCGGATCGCGGGGACGACGTCGGACTCCGTGAGCGCGCGTCGGAGCACGTCGGCGAGGTTGCCCTCCTCGGGCCAGAGGTGGTCCATGGCGTCGAACTGGCCGGGGCCGAACACGTCGTCGGACCAGCGCTCGCACAGCTCCACCGCCCAGCACACCTGGGCGGCTCGTGCCCGTCCGAGCTCGTCGGCCTCGGCGAGGCGCAGCAGCCCGAACTCGCGCACCGTCTCGAGCATCCGGTAGCGGACCGCACCATCCGCCTCGCTCACCGACAGCAGCGACTGGTCGACCAGCGCATCGACGAGGTCTGCACCGTCGGGTCCGAGCTGAGCGGTCGCCACGTCGGCCGACAACCCGTCGTGGAAGACCGAGAGCCAAGCCAGCGCACGCTGCTCGTCGGGCGCCAGCAGGTCCCACGACCAACCGATCACCGCGGTCAGGGTCTGGTGGCGGGCCGGGGCGCTGCGGTCGCGCCCACGCAGCAGGGAGAAGCGGTCGGCGAGGGCACGTCGTACGTCTTCGGCGGACATCGTGCGGATGCGGGCCGCCGCGAGCTCCACCGCGAGGGGCAGCCCGTCGAGCCGGGCGACGATGCCGGCGACGACGTCGTCGGGCAGGTCCGCACCCGGTCGTACGGCGTGGGCCCGGCGCCGAAACAGCTCGGCGCCGTCGGCGGCGGCGAGCTGGCTGAGCTGGAAGATCCGCTCGGCCGCGATCCCCAGCGGCGCGCGGCTGGTGGTCACCACGCGCAGGTCGCGGGTGGTGGCGAGGAGGAAGGCGACGAGCGAGGCGGCCGCGTCGAGCAGGTGCTCGCAGTTGTCGAGCACCAGCAGGGTCGGCACGGTGTCGAGCTCCTGCGCGATCCGGCCGCGGACGTCGGCGAGCTGCGCCGGCGTGAGGGTACGACGACCGGTCACCGAGTTGCGGACGCCCAGGGCCGCGCCCACCTCGGAGACGACGTCCTCCGCCGCCGAGATGCCGACCAGCTCCACGAAGTGGACCCGGGGCTGGGTCGCCTCGCGGGCCAGGACGTGGGCGGTGCGGGTCTTGCCGAGGCCGCCGGGCCCCAGGATCGTGGTCAGCCGGCCGGTGCGCACCAGCGCCCGGAGCTCCGCCAGGTCGGCCTCGCGGCCGAGCAGCTCGTCGGCGTCGTACTGCACGCCGCTGCGCACCGGCTCGTCGGCAGCGAGCAGCTCGCGGTGCACCCGCTGGAGCGACGGGTCAGGGTCGACTCCCAGCCGGTCCGCGAGGTCGCGGCGGTAGCCGGCGTAGCGGGCGAGGGCCGGCGCGGCGCCGCTCGCCGCGGCCTCACTGCGCAGCAGCGCCTCCAGCACCTCGGCGTCATCGGGGTCCGCGGCGTGCGCCTGGGCCAAGGCAGCTACCGCCGCTGCGTCGCGCCCGCTGCGGCTCAGGGCCAGCCCCCGCAGCCGCCGGACCATCGACGCGCGGGCCTCGGCGATCCGACGCAGCCGGGCCAGGGCGCCCTCCCCCACCGCGTCTCCGGCGGAGGCGAGCAGCCCACCGGCCGCCTCGGTGAGGACCACCGCCCGGGGTGCCCGCCCGTCGGCGAGGGCTCGCTCGGCATCGGTCACCAGCTGGTCGAGCACCCAGGCGTCCACGGCGTCGGCCGGGAGGGCCAGGCGGTAGCCGCCGTCGGCGCGAGCCAGAGCGTCGGCACCGAGCTGGGTGCGCAGCCGTGAGACCAGCACCTGGAGCGCCTTGCCGGGCACCGCCGGCAGGTCGTCGCCCCAGATCTCGTCGACGAGCCGCTGGTCGGCGATGCCCGACGGGTGCAGGACCAGCGCGGCGAGCAGGTCGGCCGGACGTGAGCCGGCGACCGGGGACCCGTCGTACGACACCTCGTCGAGGAGCCGCAGGAGGATGGTCACCGGGCCAGCATAGGAATCGCCACGGACGGACAGGTGCGCGGTGACCGCGCACGGGCGAAGATGGCCTCGTCAGCGGTCCACCGAGCACCAGGAGCCCCTCGTGAAGAGCACCATGCAGGACGCCCAGCTCACCATCGGCTCACTGATGTTGCACGGCACCACGGTGCATGCCGACGCCGAGGTCGTCACCGCCACCGCGGACGGCGTCCGCACCCGGTCGTACGGCGACCTGGGTCGTCGCGCCGCGCAGCTGGCCCGCGGGCTGCGTGGCCTCGGGATCAGCGGCGACCAGCGGGTCGCCACGTTCCAGTGGAACAACGTCGAGCACCTCGAGGCCTACCTCGCGGTGCCGTCCATGGGCGCCGTGCTCCACACCCTCAACATCCGCCTCTTCCCCGAGCAGCTCGTCTACATCGCCAACCACGCCGAGGACCAGGTCGTCATCGTCGACGACTCGCTGGTGGGGCTGTTGGCACCCCAGCTCCCGCACTTCGAGACCGTCACGCACGTCGTCGTCGCCGGGCCCGACGCGGCCACCTCCGACCTCGACGCGCTCCGCGCCAGCGGCAAGGAGGTCCTCCTCTACGAAGACCTGCTCGCCGGACAGCCCGAGGAGTTCGACTGGCCCGAGGTGGACGAGCACGACGCGGCGGCGATGTGCTACACCAGCGGCACCACGGGCAACCCCAAGGGCGTCGTCTACAGCCACCGCTCCGCCTGGCTGCACTCCTTGGCCGTCAGCACCGGCAACGTCAGCGGCATCGACAGCCACGACCGGATCCTGCCGATCGTGCCGATGTTCCACGCCAACGCCTGGGGTCTGGCCTACGCCGCGATCATGAACGGCGCGTCGCTGTGCATGCCCGACCGGTGGCTCCAGGCCGAGCCGATGGTCCGCTTCATCCAGGAGAGCCGACCCACCATGTCGGGAGCCGTGCCCACCGTCTGGAACGACGTGCTCCAGTACCTCGACGGCCACCCCGACGTGAAGCTCGACTCGCTCGAGATGATCCTGTGCGGAGGCTCCGCTGTCCCCGTCTCGCTGCAGAAGGCGCTCCAGGAGCGGCACGGCCTCTACGTGCGCCAGGCCTGGGGCATGACCGAGACCTCACCCGTGGCCTCGGCCGGCATGGTGCCCGTCGGCGTCGAGGGCGACGATGAGTGGGCCTACCGGGGCTCGCAGGGCCGGCTGCTGTGCGGTGTCGAGGGCCGGATCGTCGGCGACGAGGGCACCTCGCTGCCCCGCGACGGTCGGTCCGTGGGCGAGCTGGAGGTGCGCGGCCCGTGGGTGACCGGCAGCTACTACAACTCCGACGACCCCGAGGTGAACGACAAGTTCCACGACGGCTGGCTGCGCACCGGTGACGTCGGCACCCTCGACGCGCTCGGTTACATCTCGCTGACCGACCGGGCCAAGGACGTCATCAAGTCGGGCGGTGAGTGGATCAGCTCGGTCGACCTCGAGAACGCCCTGATGAGCCATCCCGACGTCGTCGAGGCCGCGGTCGTCGGCATCCCCGACGAGAAGTGGCAGGAGCGCCCGCTGGCCACCGTGGTGCTGCGCGAGGGCGCCACCACGACCGTGGAGGACCTGCGCGACCACCTCGGTACGTCGTTCGCCAAGTGGCAGCTGCCCGACGCCTGGGCGTTCATCGACCAGGTGCCGCGCACCTCCGTCGGCAAGTTCGACAAGAAGGTGCTGCGCCGTGAGTTCGCCGACGGCACCTACCAGGTCCGCCGTCCCGGCGACTGAGCCGAGCCCGTCCCCGGGCCCTCTCGAGGCCCGGGGCCACAGCTCAGATGACGGCCTGGCGCTGCGCGGTCGCGAGCCGGGTGAGCGCGAACTCGGTGATCCGCACCAGGGCGCGCTTGGCCGAGGCCCGGTCGCGGGCGTCGACGGTGATCAGCGGCACGTCCTCGGGAAGGGCGAGCGCCTCGGCGACCTCGTGCAGCGGGTACTTCGGGCCACCCTCGAACTCGTTGACCGCCACGATGAACGGCACGTTCTTGGACTCGAAGTAGTCCAACGGCGCGAAGGCGGCGTCGAGACGCGCGGTGTCGACCATCACGATGGCGCCGATCGCGCCCCGCACCAGGTCGTCCCACATGAACCAGAAGCGCTTCTGGCCCGGCGTGCCGAACAGGTAGAGGACGAGGTCCTCGGCCAGGGTGATCCGGCCGAAGTCCATGGCGACCGTGGTGGTCGACTTGCCGGGGGTGTTGGCCAGGTCGTCGACACCCTCGGACTCGTTGGTCACGAGCGCCTCGGTGCGGAGGGGCACGATCTCCGAGACCGACCCCACCAGGGTCGTCTTGCCGACCCCGAAGCCGCCGGCTACGACGATCTTCGTCGAGGCGGCGGTTCGGCTGCCGCTAGAGAGCACGGAGTCCACGGAGGGTCCTTTCGAGGAGGTCGAGGCGTTCGTCGTCGGTGGAGTTCTCGGTCAGGGTCGCCTGCACGTGCACGTAGCCCTGCTGGACCAGGTCGCCCAGCAGCACGCGGGTCACGCCGAGCGGTGTCCTCACCAGGGCCGAGACCTCGGCCACGGAGCGGAGGTCGCAGACCCCGATGATCTGGCCCTGGAGGTCCTCGCCCCAGGCCCGTCGGGTCGCGGAGGTGTCGAGTCGCAGCGTCGCCTCCATGGGGAGGTCGACGACCGGGCGGGTCCGCCCGGCGGTCAGCGCGTACGGCCGGACGATGCGAGCCGCCGGCGGGCTCGCCGGCCTCGTCTGCCCGAGCTCGGAATCATCGTCTGCCATGGGATCCGTTACCCCCCGTGCACCCTGGCCTGTGCCTGCACCATCTGGCCGACCCGCTCGACGAGCAGCGCCATCTCGTAGCCGACCTGGCCGATGTCGGCGGTGGCCTGCGTGAGCACCGCGAGGTGTGAACCGTCGCCCACGCTCATCAGGAGCATGAAGCCGTTCTGCATCTCGACGATGGTCTGCAGCACCGCGCCGCCCTCGAAGAGGCGGGCCGCACCCGTCGCGAGGCTGGCGAGCCCCGACGACACGGCCGCCACCTGTTCGGCGCGCTCGGCTGGGAGCCGCACGCTCGCGGCCATGAGGAGGCCGTCGGCCGACACGAGGACGGCGTGGGCGGCACCCGGGACGCTGTCGACGAACCGGTTGACGACCCAGTCGAGCTCGCGGGTCTCGGTCTCGACAGTCGTGATCTCTGCCTGGAGGCTCTCGGTCATGCTGGGCCAGTCTCCTCATGCGCATAGTCGTTGCTGACGGGTTGTGCAGCAGCTGCTGCCCGGCCGCGGGACACGCCGGCGGCGTGGGCGGCAAGGCGGTTACGGATCGCGTCCGGATCACGGGCGACGACCGTCGGTTCGTTGCTGACGCCACCGGGCACCAGCCGGCCACCGGGACGACGTACGGGCAGCCCGGTGCGGGTGTGACCCTCGGTCTCGGCGTCGGCCTTGTCGGCCTGGTCCGCGGCGTTCCAGCCACGGTCGACCTCCGCGTCGGCCCACGAGGTGTCACCCTCGTCGTTGAGCCAGTTGGAGCGGAGCTGGCCGAAGATCGGCGTGTTCAGCGGTCCCGCGTCGGGCACGCTGTCGCTCTCGAGCGCGGCCGCGGCGGGCGTCGCGGACAGCGGGCGACGGATCGTCAACCGCACCGGCGACTCCGTGGACGGACCGGAACCGTTGGTGGCACTCGCCACCGGCGCGAGCGGCACCACCGGAGCCGGCGTGGGCTCGGGGGCAGGCTCGGGGGCCGTCTCGGCCACCGGCGCCGCCGGCTCGTCGAACGAGGCCACGGGCGTGCCCAGCGGGTTGTCGCCCCAGTCGTCGACGGGCTCGTAGGCCGCGGGCGAACTCGGCTCCCTGACCGGCTCGTCCTCGACCACGGGGGTCTCGTCCACCACGGGCTCGGGCGTCTCGTCCACGGTGACGTCGTCGCCGGAAGTCTCGTCCACCGGCGTCGGGGCGAGGTCGTCGAGAGCCCACTCGTCGTCGAGCTCGGGGGCGGGGGCATCGACCTCGTCGGCCACCTCCGCCGAGAGGTCGTCGTCGACGCGGTACGACGGAGCGTCGTCGGCGTCGTCGAACCCGTTCTCGAACGGGTTCTCGACCCACTCGTCGGGCTGGGCGGGAGCCTCGTCACGCGGGCCACCGAAGACCGGGGTGACGACGTTGGACGGCTCGTCGTACGACGCGACCGGCTCGACCGGCTCGCTGGTCGACCACGGCGACTCGTCGCTCGCACCGGGCAGCGCCGTCGGCTCGAACGCGGCCGCGACGGCCGGAGGTGCCTCGAACATGCTGACCGCCACGGCCGGGGTCGCCACGGGCTCGGGCTCGGGAGCGCCGACGCCGGGGCGACGACGCGGCAGACCGGTGACGGCTGCGATCGCCTCCTCGATGCGCTCGAGGTAGGGGTCGTACTCCTCCTCCGGCTCCTCGTCGACGATGATCTCGGGCTCCTCGACCTGCTCGGGAGCGTCCATCAGCGAGACGTGCTCCACGGGGTGGTCGCCGACCAGGACGTCGATGGGCAGCACGATCGAAGCGATGATGCCGCCGCCGCTGGCGTTGCGACGGAGCTTGACCTTGAGGCCGTGCTCCTCGGCGAGGCGGCTGACCACGAACAGGCCCATCCGACGGGCCGTGTCGATCGTGACCTCGCCACCGCTCTTGAGCGACTCGTTGGCACGCGCGAGCGAGTCGCCGGCCATGCCGAGACCCGAGTCGATGATCTCGATCTCGACCTTGCCGCCGTCCTCGGACGCCTGGATCGTGACCGGGCTTCCGGGCGGCGAGTACGACAGCGCGTTGTCGATGAGCTCGGCCATCAGGTGGACGACGTCGGAGGCCGCACGACCGACGATCATCCGGTCGGGCGCCCCGTCGATGCGCACGCGCTGGTAGTCCTGCACCTCGGAGACCGCGGCGTGGATCACGTCGGAGACGCTGAGCTCCTCGAAGCTGGCCGTACGACCCGTCGTACCGCCGAGGATCACGAGGCTCTCCGCGGTCCGGCGCATGCGGGTGGCGAGGTGGTCGAGGCTGAACAGCTGCTCGAGGCGCTGGGGGTCCTCTTCGTCCTGCTCCAGCGACTCGATGAGGGCCAGCTGCTGGTTGACCAGAGTGGTGTTGCGGCGCGACAAGGTGACGAACATGGCGCCCACCTGGGCCCGGAGCTGGGCCTCTCCGGTCGCGAGCACGACCGCTTGGCGGTGCATGTCGTCGACCGCGCGGGCGAGCTGTCCGAGCTCCTCCTCGGTGTGCACGTCGATCGGCACCAGCTCGTGGGGCTCCTCGCCCTTCCGGATCCGCTCGACGGTCTCGGGCAGCTTCACGTGCGCCACGTCGAGGGCACCCGCACGCACCCGGCGCAGCGGGTTGATCAGGGCGCGGGCGACGATCAGCGCGAGCAGCACAGACGCGAGCAGCGCGAGCAGGATGATCCCGGTGTCGACGAGGGCGCGGGACTTCGCGGCGGACGCCTTGTCGGCGACCTGGCCGGTGATCTTGTCCAGCAGCCGGGTGTCGACGGTGTCGTAGGCCCGGAACATCGCCGGGGTGGCGGCGAGGTCGGTGACCTTGGCCGTCGTGGCCTGGCCGAGCCGGGTGCCGTTGGCGGCGACCAGCCCTGAGACCTGCTTGCCGCTGGCGCCGCTGGCCTTGAGGTTGTCGAGGGCCGCGCCCTCGACGCCGATCTCGGCGGCGAGCCAGACGGAGTCGAGCAGGGACGTCGACTCGTTCGTGCTCTGGATGAGCAGCTGCTGCTTGACCAGGGAGAGTCGGCCGTTCACGGCCTGCACGAGACCCTGGACGCGCGGGTCGGGCGTGCCCGTGGTGTTGAGCGTGGAGGTGATCAGCTGGTTGTTCAGCTTCGTCATGTCGCTGAGCTGCACCGGGGCCGTGGCGGTGATGCCGGTGCCGGAGCCGTTCTTCAGCGTGTTGCCGATCTCGGTCATCTGCTTGACCAGGCTGGCCTGGGTGCTGTCGAGGTTCGCGCCGGCGGCCGACTTCTCGAGGGCCGCGAGAGCCTCGGTGTAGGCCTGGTTGGCGTCGCCGTGACCGTCGGTGCCCATCCGGTCGGCGAGCGACGAGGGCAGGGCCAGCCGTTCGGTGGCGGCGAGGTAGGCGACGGACGGGCCGAGCACCGCCGCGCGCTGCTGGTTGGTCGAGTAGTCGCTGGCCGAGCTGAGCTCGGACGAGACGCGCAGACCACCGAAGACGACGGCCAGGATCACGGGGAGAGCGAGCACCGCCACGACCTTGCGGCGCACGGACCATGCGGACACGCGGAAGGCTGATAGCACGCCGGAGAGGGCGTCACGCGGATTGTTCAGCAACGGAACTCCATGAACACTCGTGTCGAACCCGCATCCATGACCTGTGTCACCGATGGTCGGGCCTCGGTCGCCCGGCTCTGACACGATAGGCATCCGTCGGCACGCCCGTTCGAGGTTTGGCAAAGAAGTGGGCCGATTGGCGATTGACCATGGCCCGTTGTGACTAGTCCTCCTCGCGGGCCCTGGGGTGGGCAGCGGCGAAGACCTCCCGGAGGTTGTCGACGGTCACGAGCGTGTAGATCTGGGTGGTGGTCACCGAGGCGTGCCCGAGCAGCTCCTGGACGACGCGCACGTCGGCGCCACCTTCCAGCAGGTGCGTGGCGAAGGAGTGACGCAGCGTGTGCGGCGAGACGTCGCGCGTCACGCCGGCGCGGTCGGCGGCCTTGACGAGCACCGTCCAGGCCGACTGCCGCGAGAGCCGTCCGCCGCGGGCGTTGAGGAACAGCGCACCTGCTCGGTCGGTCGTGCCGACCGCGGCGAGCTCGGGTCGGGCGCGCGTCAGGTAGGCGTCGACCGCGGTGAGCGCGTAGGAGCCCACCGGCACCAGTCTCTCCTTGCCGCCCTTGCCCCGCAGCAGCACGGTGCCGTCGACCCGGTCGAGGTCGTCGACATCGAGCCCGACTGCCTCGGAGATCCGGGCGCCGGTGCCGTAGAGGATCTCGAGCAGTGCCCGGTCACGCAGGGCCAAGGTGGTGCCGGCCGAGCCCGCCGCGTCGAGGATCGCCTCGACGTCGCCCAGGGGCAGAGCCTTCGGCAACCGCCGAGCCGGCGACGGGGGCCGCACGGCGGACGCCGGGTCGTTGGTCGCCAGGCCGTCCGCGACGCAGAACCGGTGGAAGCCGCGCACCGCGACCACGGTGCGGCCGGCCGAGGTGGCCGACAGCGGCTGGTGGTCCGGGTCGCCCTCGCGCAGCCCCACCAGGAACGCCGACACCGTCGCCTCGGTGACCGCGTCGAGGTCGTCGATCCCGGCCTCGTCGAGGAACGCGGCGTACCTCCGCAGGTCACGGCGGTACGACGACAGCGTGTTCGCCGCGAGGCCACGCTCGACCGCGAGGTGGTCGAGGTAGGTCCGCAGGGCGAGGCGGACGTCAGCCAAGCTCAGCCGAGCCCGGCCAGCACCTCGTCGGGCGACACGGCGTCGATGCCCACGGCCTCACCCACCGGCACGTTGGTGAGCGTGCCGTCGTGGGTGTTGAGGCCGAGGGCGAGACTGTGGTCCGCCCGACAGGCGTCGGCCCAGCCCTTGTCGGCCAGCGCCACGGCGTAGGGGAGGGTCGCGTTGGTCAAGGCGTACGTCGAGGTGTTCGGCACCGCACCGGGCATGTTCGCCACGCAGTAGAAGATCGAGTTGTGGACCGTGAACGTCGGGTCCGCGTGGGTCGTGGGGTGGGTGTCCTCGAAGCAGCCGCCCTGGTCGACCGCGATGTCGACGAGCACCGAGCCCGGCTTCATCTCCGAGACCAGCTGGTTGGTGACGAGCTTGGGGGCCTTCGCACCGGGGATCAGCACGGCGCCGATCACCATGTCCGCTTCACGCACCTGCTGCTGGATCGCGAGCTGCGACGACGCCAGGCCGTGCACCCGGTTGTTGTAGCGCCAGAACGACATCCGTAGCTTGTCGAGGTCGGTGTCGAGCAGCGTCACGTCGGCACCCATGCCGAGCGCGATGTTCGCGGCGTTCTGACCCGAGACGCCCGCACCGATGATCACGACCTTGGCGTTGGCGACGCCGCCGACGCCACCCATCAGCACGCCCCGGCCGCCCTGGGCCTTGAGCATGGAGTAGGCACCGACCTGCGGCGCGAGGCAGCCGGCGACCTCGGACATCGGGTACAGCAGTGGCAGGCCGCCGCTCGGCAGCTGCACGGTCTCGTAGGCGATGCCGGTCACCTTGCGCGCCAGCAGCTCCTCGGTGAGGGGCTGGTCGGCGGCGAGGTGGAGGTAGGTGAAGAGCGTCAGCCCCTCCCGCATCCGGTGGTACTCCTCGGCGATCGGCTCCTTGACCTTGAGCACCATGTCGGCGGTGCCCCACACCTCGTCGGGACCGTCGAGGACCTTGGCACCCGCGCCGACGAACTCGGCGTCGTCGATCTGGGAGCCCACGCCGGCGCCCTTCTCGACGAAGACCTCGTGACCGTGCGCGGTGAGCTCATGGACGCCGATCGGCGTGATCGCGACGCGGTACTCGTGGTTCTTGACTTCCTTCGGGACGCCGACCTTCACGGGACACACTCCTAGCTCGGTGGCCCACGCTCGTGTGAGCCGGTCCGACACTATCGAGTTGTGACGCCGAGCACGTCCCGGGGCGCTCTCAACGCCTCTCCGCCGGCTGTGCGGCAGCGTCCTCGGCGCCACGCATGGTGCGCAGCACGTTGCGGCAGGTGAGGGCGGCGAGGTCGGCCTCCGACCAGTGCCGCTCGGCCAGCGCGGCCAGCAGACGCGGGTACGTCGACACGTCCTCGAGCCCCTCCGGCAGCCAGCTGCAACCGTCGTAGTCGCCCCCGAGACCGACGTGGTCGATGCCGGCGACCTCGCGGACGTGCTCGACGTGGGCGACGACGTCCTCCAGGACGGACGGCGGGTGCGGCACCTCCTCCTCGAAGGCGACCTCGACGGCGTGCATGGCCGAGATGTCACGGGGGTCGACCCCGGCGGCCACGCCTCGACGTTCGGCCTCCAGCGACCAGTCACGGACGGCCTGGTTCACGAACCGCGGCACGAACGTCACCAGGCAGGTGCCGCCGTTGTCGGCCAGCCGGGTCAACACGTCGTCGGGCACGTTGCGCGGGTGGTCGCAGACCGCGAACGCCGAGGAGTGGGAGAAGATCACTGGAGCGCCGGCGATGTCGAGGGTGTCACGCATCACGTCGTGGCTGACGTGAGACAGGTCGACCAGCATCCCGAGGCGGTTCATCTCGCGCACGACCTCGCGGCCGAAGTCGTTGAGACCGTCGAGCACGGGCTCGTCGGTCGCCGAGTCGGCCCAGGGCACGTTGTCGTTGTGGGTGAGGGTCAGGTAGCGGACGCCGAGCCGGTGGTACATCCGCAGGACGCCGAGCGACTCCTGGATCTGGTGGCCACCCTCGGCGCCCATCAGGCAGGCGATCCGGCCGCTGTCCCACGCCGCCTCGATCTCGCTGGCGGTGGTCGCGAGGGCGAGCCGGTCGTCGTACCGCGCGACCATGGCGTACGCCGCATCGACCTGCTCGAGCGTCGACCTCACCGAGCGCTCGCCCTCGCTGCACGGCACGAAGACCGACCAGAACTGCGCGCCCACTCCCCCGTCGCGCAGCCGCGGCAGATCCGTGTGGGTCTCGGTCTGGCGTTGCGTGAGGTCGTAGCGGTCGAGGTCGTAGTCGACGAGGTCGCGCAAGGCCCACAGCAGGTCGTTGTGGCCGTCGATCACGGGATGCCGGCGCAGGAGGTCGGCGAGGTCTGGAGTGGCGGTCACTGGCTCGGGCATCAGACCGTCATCGTAGGGCGATGCCGACGCCCAGGAGCCGGCGGCTGAGGAGGTCGCTCTGCGACCGTGAACCCCGGTGGTTGAGGAGGTCGCTCTGCGACCGTCTCGAAACCACCCCGACGCCCGCGCGGGCCGCACCGGGTTTCGAGACAGGCGCCAGAGCGCCTTCCTCCACCAGCGGTCGTGCGCAGAGCGCCTTCCTCGACCGGCGGTGGTCCGCGGCGGCTCTCTCAGAGCCGACCGCGGTGGCGGAGGGCGTCGTAGGCGAGGACGCAGACGGCGAGCGGAGACTCACCGACGCGGCCGTCGAGGACCGCCTCGACCAGGTCGTCGACCGGCACCCAGAGCAGTTCCATGTCGGCCTCCTCGTGCTCGAGCGCGAAGTCGCCGCGGCTGGCCGGGCGCAGGTCGCGGGCCAGGTAGCAGACCTGCCGCTCGCTGGTGATCCCGGCCGACGGCGCGAGGTCGAAGAGCCGCCGCCACTCGCCCGCCTCGAGCTCGGCCTCCTCGCGGAGCTCGCGCTGCGCCGTGGCGAGCGGGTCCTCTCCGTCGGAGTCGCGGAGCCCGGCGGGCAGCTCGACGAACCGGCCTTGTACGGGGTGGCGGTACTGCCGAAGGCAGCACACCCGTTCGTGGTGATCGACGGCGAGGACCACGACGGCCCCCGGGTGCTCGAACACCCAGCGCTCGAAAGGCTCGCCGGTGTCGTCGTCGCGACCTCGTACGCGGTCGGCACGCAGGGCCATGATCCAGTCGGTGCGGTAGAGGTCGCGCGTCCCCACGACCGGCCAGCTCTCCGGGACGTCGGCGATCGGCTCGCTGGGCGTTGGCACGCGGGTGACGGTACCCGGCCGCTAGAGACGGCCCGACTTCACCACCCGGCTCAGGAACTGCTGGGTCCGCTCCTCCCGCGGATCCTCGAAGATCTGCTCGGCCGACCCGCGCTCGAGGATCTGGCCGGCGTCGAGGAAGCACACCTGGCTGGCGACCTCCTTGGCGAAGCCCATCTCGTGGGTAGCGAGCAGCATGGTCAGACCGCCGTGGGCGAGCTCGCGGACGATCTCGAGGACGTCGCCGACCAGCTCGGGGTCGAGCGCCGCCGTGATCTCGTCGAGCAGCATCACCCGCGGCTGCATGGCCAGGGCGCGCACGATCGCGACCCGCTGTTGCTGACCTCCGGAGAGCATGTCGGGATAGGACTTCGCCTTGTCGGACATGCCGACCGACTCCAGCAACGCCTCGCCGCGAGCACGCGCCTCGGACCTCGAGATGCCCCCTACCCGGGTCGGCGCAAGCATCACGTTCGCCATCACGGACATGTGCGGGAACAGGTTGTAGCTCTGGAAGACGATGCCGACGTCACGACGCAGGGCGTTGAGGTCGACACCGGCACCGGTGACGGTGTCACCCTCGATCCGGATCTCACCGGACTGGATGTCCTCCAGCGCGTTGACGCATCGGAGCAGGGTCGACTTGCCCGAGCCGGAGGCCCCGATCAGGCAGACCACCTCGTGCCGCTCGACGTTGAGGGTGACGCCCTTGAGCACCTCGTGGTGCCCGTAGGACTTGTGGACGTCTTCGATCTCGAGGAACGCCATCAGCTACCACCCGCCCGCCGCTTGGCATCTCGGTCGATCAGCCAGTCGACGAAGCGCGCCTGGGGGATCGTGATGAGGATGAACAGGAATGCCACCAACGTGACCGGAGACAGGTTGAACAGCTGGGTCTCCCACAGCTTGGCCACCAGGAGCGCCTCGGCGATCGCCGCGACGGACAGCAGCGCGGTGTCCTTCTGCAGGCTGATGAAGTCGTTGAGCAGCGGCGGGATGACCCGACGGACCGCCTGCGGCACGAGGACCGTCCGCAGGGTCTGGGTGTAGCTGAGTCCCAGTGACCTCGCGGCCGCGCTCTGGCTCGGGTGGATCGACGACAGCCCGGCCCGGTAGACCTCGGAGACGTACGCCGTGTAGGTGAGCGAGAGGGCGATGATGCCGAGCCATACCGTGGGCAGGTTCTGGAAGAACTTGACGCCGGTGAGCGGGAGGCCGAACACGATCAGGTAGATCACGACGATCGCGGGGATCGCCCGGAACACGTCGCAGTAGACCACCGCGATCGCACGCAGCGGGGCACCTGCCCGCCCGGGAAGCATCCGCACGATCGCGACGAGCAGCCCGAGAACCAGCACCAGCACCTCGGAGACGCACGCGACCCAGATGTTGGTCCAGAAGGCGTGGACCACCTCGCTGCGAGACAGCTTGATGTCCGCGAGGTTGAAGAACGTGGTTGCGACGCCACCGCTGTTGGCGAGGACGAACACCAGCAGCATGGCGACCAGGAAGCTGGCCGCCGCGAAGCCCATCGAGATGAGCGCCTCTTCCCTGCCCCGAGCCGCCACGCGGCGGGCCGGCACGAGCTCGTCCTTGGCGAGCAGTGCGGACCGCTCGCGCGCCGCGACGAAGGCACGCAGAGCCGGGACCCAGGCGTACACGCTCAGCACCACGAGCACGATGGCGACGGTCGTGGAGACCCAGCCGTCGTGGTTGAAGGACCGCAGCATCATCGCGGCCTTCACCATCAGGGCCGTGCTCAAGATGGCCAGGACCAACCCCAGCGCCGCCAGCCCGGTGACCGGACGTGGCGGGCTCGGGGTCGGGCCCGGCTGCAGCTCCTCGTTGACGAGGATCGAGGCGCTCATCGTCGTTCTACTGGATCGTCCAGACGGGGACCGCGGAGGGATCGCCACCGAAGGCGGGACCCAGGTAGGTCTTGGACAGGTTGTCCAGCGTGCCGTCGCTCAGCATCGTCGCGATGCCCTGGTCGAGCGCGGTCTTGTTGGCCGAGCCCTTGGGGTAGATCGCGCCGTACTGCTCACCGGTCTTGTACTGGCCGACGACCTCGAGCTGGCCACCGGTCTGCTTGGCCTCGGCGAGCACGATCGCGGTGTCGAGGAACGCAGCGTCCGACTGACCCGAGATCACGCTCTGGTAGAGCGTCTGCGAGTCCGGGTAGATCTTGCTGTCGCTGCACTTCAGCTCGTCCTGGATGAACGGCACCGACGTCGTGCCGGAGTAGGCGGCGCAGCGCTTGCTGGCGATGTTCTGCTCGGTGACGTCCGCGCCCTTCTTGACCAGGACTCCCACGTTGGAGTCGAAGTAGGGCTTGGAGAAGTCGACGACCTGGGCTCGCTCCGGGGTGATCGAGATCTCCGCGAGGGCGAGGTCGAAGTCGTTGGTGTGGCCGGCCACCAGCTGGTCGAAGGACACGTTCTTCACCGTCACGGACGAGAGGCCGGCCATGTTGGCCAGCTCGGCGGCCATGCAGTACTCATAGCCGTCCTTGATCGACTCCGGCGTGGTGCCGTTCCACCAGCCCGGGGCGGGGAGGGTCGTCTCGACGGTCAGGGTGCCGGACTTGACCGGGGTGAGCGAGATGCTGTTGGGCTTGCTCGTGATGTCGCAGTTGCCGATCTTGGTCGCCCCGCCACTCCCGCCATCGGTAGCGGTGGCGCTGGAGCCCGAGGATCCGCAGGCCGCCACGAGGGAGGCCGCTGCGATGGCACTGATCAGCCCGAGGGAACGCTTGAGGCGCATGTGGGTGAGTTCCTTCCGCGTACGAAGAGGCCGAATGGCCTGGGGTCACAGTGGTCGGCGCGAGGGGTGTAGTCAAGGACCCCCGCTCACGTTGGACGCCGGATCGTTACCGTCCACCCCTCTGGCACGGCGCTACGGTGGCCCGATGAGCGAACTGGCGAGCCTGACTCGGGAAGAAGCAGCCACACGGTCCGACCTCCTCTCGATCGAGCGGTACGACGTGCACGTCGACCTGCGCGGTCTCTACGACGGCGACCTCTGGGCCGCCACCTCGACCATCTCCTTCTCCTGCCGGGAGCCGGGCGCCGACTCGTTCGTGGACTGCGTCGGTCACGTGGTCTCGGCGACACTCAACGGCGAGTCGCTCGACCCCACGACCGCCGAGCGTGGCCGTCTGCCGCTGCCAGGCCTGCGCGCCGACAACGTGCTGGTAGTGAGCTCCACGCAGTCCGACACGTCGTCCGGCAAGGCGATCCTGCGCACCGTCGACCCCAACGACAAGCTGGTCTACGTCTGGTCGACCTTCGAGCCCGACATGGCGCGCTACGCCTTCGCCTGCTTCGACCAGCCGGACCTCAAGGCGCCTCACGGGTTCGTGGCCGACGCCCACGAGACCTGGACGGTCACGAGCAACTCCGCACCCGACACGATCGAGGACCTCGACGGCGACCTCGGGGGCGGGCGACGCTGGACGTTCGGCGACACCCCGCCGCTCTCGACGTACGTGACGGTCGTCAACGCGGGCCCCTTCCACGAGCTGAGGTCGACCCGCGACGGCTACGACCTCGGCCTGTTCTCCCGGCAGTCGCTCAAGCAGTTCCTGGAGCGCGATGCCGAGGAGCTCTTCGACCTCACCGCGCGCGGTCTCGTCTTCTTCGGCGAGCGGTTCGGGCAGCCGTTCCCGCAGGAGCGCTACGACCAGGTCTTCGTGCCCAACATGGGCGGCGCCATGGAGAACTGGGGCTCGGTCACCTGGACCGACAGCGTGCTCTACCGCAGCACGCCGACCTACGGCCAGCGTGCCGTCCGTGCGCAGATCCTGCTCCACGAGATGGCCCACATGTGGTTCGGCGACCTGGTCACGATGCGGTGGTGGGACGACCTCTGGCTCAACGAGGCCTTCGCCTCCTGGGCGTCGAACTGGGCCGGGGTCAACTGCACCGACTTCACCGACGAGTGGGCGACGTTCCTGGCCGCCGCCAAGATGGGCGGCTACCGCCAGGACATGTCACCGGCGACCCACCCGATCCGGGGCGAGGTGCCCGACGTCGCCCAGGCGATGGCCAACTTCGACGCGATCACCTACACCAAGGGGGCGAGCGTCCTCAAGCAGCTGATGGCCTACGTCGGCGAGGACGCCTTCGTCGAGGGGTTGCGTGACTACTTCCGTGTCCACGCCTGGGGCAACACCGTGCTCGACGACCTGATGTCGGCGATCGGTGAGGCCGCCGGGCGCGACCTGAGCGGGTGGACGGTCTCGTGGCTCGACCGGGTCGGCACCGACACCCTGCGGCTGACGGACGGCGTCATCGGCGCCGAGTCGCCCGATGACCACGATCCGCGTCCGCACCGGCTCGACGTCGCGTCGTACCGCGTCACCGCCCACGACGTCTCGGACCCCGGCGTCACCCTGCTGGCGGTCACCGAGGTCGAGACCAGCGGCACCGCCACTCCAGTCGAGCTACCCGAGGCCGATCTCCACCTGCTCAATGCCGGTGACCTGACCTTCGCGGCCGTGCGCCCCGACCCCGCGTCGGTGCGGGTGCTCCTCGAGCGCGCCGCCGACCTGCCGACCGCCGTCGACCGGGCGCTGGCGATCGTCACCGGGTTTCAGATGGTGTGCGACGGCGAGCTGGGTGGTGAGGACCTCTTCAGGTGCGTGCTCGACGTGCTGCGCAGCGAGCACAGCCCGGCCGTCGTCGAGCCGTTCCTCAACGTCGCGCTCGAGCTGGCACAGCGATGGACCCCCAGCGCCCGGATCGCCGAGCGGCTCCAGCAGCTCGCCGAGGTGTCGGCGGACCTGGCGGACGACCCCGACCTCGCGACCCCCGCACTGCGCACCCTGGCGGCGGCCGCCACCACCGACGAGCACCTCCGGCGGCTCGACGCCGCGGCCGCGGCCGACGTCGACCTGGCCTGGCGGGTCGCGACCCGACGCGCCGCGATAGGGGGGTACGACGAGGCGACGGTCGAGGCACTGCTGGCCCGCGACCCCGACCCCGACGCAGCCTTCCGGGCGCTCGCCGTACGGACCGCCAGGCCGCACGCGGAGGCCAAGGACGAGGCCTGGACCGAGCTCTACGAGAAGAAGAACGTGCCGGGCGGGCCGATGCTGGGCGCCCTGATCCGCGCGTTCTGGCAGCCCGAGCAGGACGACGTGCTGCTCCCCTACGCCGACCGGTTCCTCGACGAGGTGCCGCGCCTGGCAGGCGGCGGCATGCTGACGGTGTTCGGCCTGATGTTCGGGATGTTCCCGCAGGTCGCCGACGACGCCTTCATCGAGCGCGCCCAGGCCATGGCCGCGGAGCCCGGCTGCGACCCGACCATCCGGGCCGCCGTCCTGATCGGCATCGACACCCTCGTCCGCCGGGAGCGCGCCCGCACGGCCTGAGCGAGCCTCAGGACGCCGTCGGTCGGCCCTCGAGGACCGAGAATCGGGTCGGGGTGTCGAGCACGCCGGTGAGCGTCAGGCCCGCCGCCGCGAACAGCGCGCCGTACTCCTGCTCCGTGCGCTCGCGGCCACCGGGCATCACCAGCATGTTGAGGTCGGAGAAGGCCGCGACCGACTCGAACCCCGGCCGTCCGAGCATGGTCTCCACGACGAGCACGACGCCGCCCGGGTGCAGGCTGCGCGCACAGGTGCGGAGGATGTCGACGCAGCGATCGTCGGCCCAGTCGTGGAGGATCGCCTTCACCAGGTAGGCGTCGGCCGCCGGCACCTCGTCGAAGAAGCTCCCCGAGACCGCCGCCCAGCGTGGCGCGAGCGTGGGGTCCTCCGGGTGCTCGGCGACGGCGTGGTCGAGGTCGAACACCGACCCGGTCAGGTGCGGCCACCGGGTCAGCACGGTCTCGAGCAGGGCTCCTCGACCACCGCCGACGTCGACCACGCTCGCCAGTCCCGAGAAGTCGTAGGTCTCCGCGACGCCGGCGGCCACCAGGGAGGTCAGTGAGGCCATGTTCGCGTTGAAGATCTCGTTCTCCTCCGGGTGCCCGCGACGATGGGTCCACACGTCGACCCCGTGCAGCGCCTCGAAGGCGGTCTCGCCGGTGCGGACGCTGTGGCCGAGGTGTCCCCAGGCGGCCCAGTGCGTGGGGGTGGAGACCGTGCGGGCCAGCGGGCGGAGGCTCCCGGGCAGGTCGGACCGCAGGCCCTCACCGAGCTCGGTGAGGGCGTAGGAGCCGTCGGGTCGCTCGTCGTACACCTCGATGGTCGCCAGGGCCCTGAGCAGGCGGTGGAGCGTGTCCTGGTCGGCGCCAGTGGCCGCCGCGAGCTGTGCCGGCGTGAGCGGCCCCTCGACCAGCAGGTCGGACAGCCCGAGCTCGGCTGCGACGTGCACGGCCGCCGACTGCTGGAAGGCGATGATGAGCGCGCGCAGGCGCGGGAGGTCAGGCACAGCCTCGATCATGCTCCTGGCGGAACGCCCCAGCCAGGTGCGGTCCTCAGTCGTCGTCGATCTCGCGACGCAGCTTGGACTCATCGATCGGGAAGCGCTCCGCCTTCTGACGCTCGATCGCGGCACCGACCAGGCCTGCGAAGAGCGGGTGGGGACGCGTGGGACGCGAGCGGAGCTCCGGGTGGGCCTGCGTGGAGACGTAGTAGGGGTGGACGTCGCGGGGCAGCTCGACGAACTCGATCAGGTCGAGGTCGGGGTTGGTGCCCGAGAAGACCAGCCCGGCCGCGGCGAGCTGCTCGCGGTAGTGGTTGTTGACCTCGTAGCGATGGCGGTGTCGTTCCTCGATCCGGCCCTCGCCGTACGCCTGGCGCACGATGGTGCCGGCACCGAGCTCGGCGGGGTAGAGCCCGAGCCGCATCGTGCCGCCGAGGTCTCCGGCGCCGTCGACGTAGGACTTCTGCTCCTCCATGGTCGCGATCACCGGCTCGGGGCAGTCGGGGTCGAACTCCGTGGAGGCGGCCTTCTCGAGGCCGGCGACGTTGCGGGCGTACTCGATCACCATGCACTGCAGACCCAGGCACAGCCCCAACGTCGGGATGCCGTGGAGACGCGCATAGGTGAGGGCGCCGAGCTTGCCGTCGAGCCCGCGGATCCCGAAGCCGCCCGGCACACAGATCGCGTCGACGTCGTGGAGCTCACGGTGGGCGCCGTGAGGGTCGGCGCACTCGTCGGAGGGCACCCAGCGGATCCGGACGGCCGCCTCGTGGGCGAAGCCTCCGGCCCGTAGCGCCTCGGCGACCGAGAGGTAGGCGTCGTGGAGGTCGACGTACTTGCCGACCAGCGCGACGGTGACCTCCTCCTGCGGGTGGTGCACCTTGCGCAGCAGGTCGTCCCAGGTGGTCCAGTCGACGTCGCGGAAGGGCAGGTCGAGCCGGCGTACGACGTAGGCGTCGAGGCCCTCGCGGTGGAGCACCTTGGGGATGTCGTAGATCGACGGCGCGTCGGCCGCGGTGACGACGGCGTCCTGGTCGACGTCACACATCTGGGAGATCTTCTTCTTGATCCCCTCGGGGATCTCGCGGTCGGCGCGGCACACGATCGCGTCGGGCTGGATGCCGATCGAGCGCAGCGCTGCGACGGAGTGCTGGGTCGGCTTGGTCTTCAGCTCACCCGACGGGCCGATGTAGGGCACCAGCGAGACGTGGAGGAAGAAGCAGTTGTCGCGCCCGATGTCCTGACGCACCTGGCGTGCGGACTCCAGGAAGGGCAGCGACTCGATGTCACCGACGGTGCCGCCGATCTCGGTGATCACCACGTCGACCCCCGGCGTACCGCCGTGGCCGCCCATGGCCAGGATCCGCTCCTTGATCTCGTTGGTGATGTGGGGGATCACCTGGACCGTGTCGCCGAGATAGTCGCCGCGGCGCTCCTTGGCGATCACGCTGGAGTAGACCTGGCCGGTCGTGACGTTGGCCTTCTGGCCGAGCTCGGTGTCGAGGAACCGCTCGTAGTGGCCGATGTCGAGATCGGTCTCGGCGCCGTCGTCGGTCACGAACACCTCGCCGTGCTGGAACGGGTTCATCGTCCCGGGATCGACGTTCAGATACGGGTCCAGCTTCTGCATGGTGACCCGGAGCCCACGGGAGCTGAGGAGCCGCCCGAGGCTGGAGGCCGTGAGGCCTTTGCCGAGTGAGGAGGCGACGCCCCCGGTGACGAACACGTGCTTGGTGACGGGCGCCTGCTTCACGGGATTCCATCCTACCCGAGCGGCACCGATCCGTCGGATCCCGACGCACCGTAGGCACCGCCTTGCTTCGACCAGGATCGGATCAGGGCGAGCACCGAGGCCACCCGGCCGGCACTCGTCTCGGCCCCGTCGACGGTGGCCACGCGGGTGGTGACCCCGTCGGTGGCCAGCCCGGCGAGGTTGGCGGCCCCCGTGCTGCCGACCGCGACGACCCCGCGCGAGCGGGTGGCGAGACCGGCGAGCAGGCCGTCGGCGATCGCCTGGTCGACCTCGGTCCCGGTGACGACGAGCACGAGCGGCGCGGTCGCCGGGTTGCCTGCTGGCACGGCGAGCAGGTGCGCGGCGACCAGGCTCTGGCGGACCGCGGCGACGTCGTCGTTCTGTGGTCCGGCTGCGGCGCCGCGGGTCGAGACGGCGATGCCGAGCAGCTGACCGATCCGCGGATAGGTGCTCGTGTTCGCGGCGACCTGGCCGTGCATCTGCTGGCCGAGCTGGACACCGAGGGTGTCCACGAGGCTCTTCTGCTCGGCGTCGACCAGCTGGGATCCGACCGCGTAGGGGCCGACCACGGTGCCACCCGCGAGCTTGATCTGGGAGGTCAAGGCGGAGACGGTCGCGGGGTCGGCGCCGGGCAGCGTCACCAGGGCGACCGGGCGGCGCGACAGGCCGTTGGCGTAGAGCTTCGCCGCGACCGAGGCCGCGAAGAGGTCGGGGTACTGCGCCCCCGCCGCCGGTGTGGAGGTCGTGGGAGCCGGGTCGGCGCTGGAGCGCGTGGAGGTCAACGGGCCCGCCCCGAGGGCGATGCCGGTGGCCAGGGCCAGGAGCACGGCGACCAGCGGCACGGCGTACACCCGGGAGCGGATCACGAGAGCCGCCCGCGGAGGTCGTGGACGAGCTGCTCGACCTGGTCGCGCAGGTCGAGGGCCCACTGGTGGCCCACCTGCGTCGTGGCGATGGCCGCGGCCACCGCGATCAGCCCGATCAGGAGCACGAGGTAGGCGTGCCGGGCGCGCAGCTGACCGGAGTAGAGCATCGGGACGGCCGTCGCGTCGACGAGCTTCGGCCCGACCTTGAGGCGGGTGACGTAGCCGCTGCCGAGACCGTCGCGGTTGGTGTCGAGGAACTCCTCGAGCGTGCCGCGCAGCCCGACCCCCACGATGGGGCGGGCGCCGGCGCCGTCGGCCAGCAGGAGCGCCGCGTCGGCGGGCGCCGCGGTGGTCTGCATGACCACGGTGCGGACGCCGATCCGCTCGAACCGCTCCCCGCTGGTGCCCCCACGGGCGGCGCCCGGCGGCTCGGTGACGACGACGTCGCGCGCCGAGCGCAGGGACCGAGCAGCCGGCAGCTCCTCGTTCCGCGAGTCGAGCACCACCACGTCGGGAGTCAGGCCCGCGCTGCGGGCGACCTCGAGCCCGTCGCCCGTGGCGATCACGACCGGGTGCATCTCGCGCAGGTAGCGACGCATGCTGCGCAGCTCGGCCGCGTCGTCGGGGCCCTGCCCCACCACGACGACCGGGCGGCCCTTGGTCTTGGTGCGCAGCCGTGGCAGGCCCTGGCCATGCAGCAGCAGCGCCTCTTCACGTCGTACGAACTCGGCGCTGTTGTGGGTCAGCGTCTGGAGCTGGGTGGCGAGGCCCGCGTGGGCGGCGCCGAGCTGCTCGGTCACGATCTCGGCGGTGACCTCGCGCCCCTCGGCGACGACCTCGTCGCCGAGCAGGACCGAACCGCCGAGGACGCGTACCCGACGCCCGTCGCCGATCACCGACAGCGGGTCACGACCGCCGGTGGCGACCAGCTGGTCGACCATCGGGATCCGGGCGTCGATGAGGATCTGTGGTCCGCGGTTGGGGAAGCGGCCGGAGATCATCTCCGCCCGGTTCAGCACGGCGACGACGCCCGCCTCGACGAGCGCGTCGGCGGTCGGGCCGTCGAGGTCCACCTGGTCGAGCACGGCCACGTCACCGCTCGAGACGCGCGCGAGCAGCGCCGGCAGACGTCGATCGGTACGGGCGGTGCCGGTGACGCCCGAGGCGTCCGGCCGGAGTCGTGTCCTGAGCTTCACCACTCGCGTCATCGTGCCAGCCGGAGCAGGCAAGTCCTGGCAGGGCGCGGAGCCGGGTGTGTCGCTCTCGGGTCGCCTCAGACCGAGGGTCGGCCGGCCGCCTCGAGTAGCTCGCGGGCGTGGGCCAGCGCGGTCTCGGACTCCTCCATCCCGGCGAACATCCGCGACAGCTCGCGCTCGCGGCCCCCGGCGTCGAGCAGCGTGAGGCCCGAGGTGGTGACGGAGCCGTCGCTGGACTTCTCGACGACGACGTGGCGGTCGGCGTACGCCGCGACCTGCGGCAGGTGGGTGACGACGAGCACCTGCGCCGACTCCGCCAGCTTCGCCAGGCGGCGGCCGACCTCGACGGCCGCCTTGCCGCCGACCCCGCTGTCGACCTCGTCGAAGACGAAGGTCGGCACCGGGCTGGTGCCGGCCAGGGCGACCTCGAGCGCGAGCATCACCCGCGAGAGCTCACCGCCCGACGCGCCCTTGTGGAGCGGCCGCGGCTCGCTGCCGGTGTTGGCGGCCAGCAGGAAGTCGACCTCGTCGACGCCGGACGACCCGAACCTCAGGGTGCGGCCGCCCACCGGGAGACCGTCGTCGGCCTCGCTCTGGCGTACGAGCACCTCGAGGACGGCGTGCGGCATCGCCAGCAGGTCGAGCTCGCCGGTGAGCTCGGCGGAGAGCCGGGCAGCGGTCGCGGTGCGTGCCTCGGAGAGGGCCCGGGCGGCGGGTCCGAGGCGACCTCGGAGGTCGTCGCGCTGCTCGCGGAGCCGGGCGATCCGGTCGTCGGTGTCGTCGAGCTGGCCCAGGCGGGCCGCGGACGACTCGGCCCACGCCAGCACCTCCGCCGCGGTCTCGCCGTACTTGCGGGTGAGCGCCGTCAGCGCCGCGCGCCGCTCGGAGACGGCGGAGAGGCGGCCGGGGTCGGTCTCGAGGCCGGAGGCGTACGACGCGACGTCGGCCGCGACATCGGAGAGGAGATAGGTGAGCTCGGCGACCCGGTCGGCGAGCGCGGCGGCCGCGGAGTCGTGGTCGCGTACGCCGTCGAGCAGGGTGCGCGCCGCTGCCACGGCGCCCAGGGCGTCGGGACCGCCCTCGTCGGAGGACAGCGCGGCGCGCGCGGACTCGGCGGCGGTGCGCAGGGTGTCGGCGTGACCGAGGCGCTGCTCCTCCTCGGCGAGCGCGACCTCCTCGCCCGGCTGGGGCGCGACCTCCTCGATCTCGCCGAGGCCGAAGCGCAGCAGGTCGGCCTCACGCGCCCGCTCGCGTGCGGTGGCCACCACCTCGGCCAGCTCGCGCTCGGTGGCGACGAGGTCGGCGTGGAGGCCGCGGTAGGTCGCCAGCAGCGCCGCGATCGTCTCGCCACCGAAGGCGTCGAGGGCCTCGCGCTGGGCTCTCGGCTGCAGGAGTCGGTGCTGGTCGGCCTGGCCGTGCACCGCGACCAGCGGCTCGGCCACCTCGGCCAGCTGGGAGACGGGCACCGACGCTCCGCCCACGAAGGCGCGGGAACGTCCCTCAGCCGAGACGTTGCGGGCCAGGAGCACGTGGTCGCCCTCGACCTCACCACCGGCCGCGTCGACGGCTGCGGCGACGTCGGGCAGGGCGCTCAGCCGGACCGATCCCTCGACCCGGGCCGCGCGGCTCCCCGACCGGACGGCCCCGCTGTCGGACCGTCCGCCGAGGAGCAGGCCGAGCGCGGTGACCACCATCGTCTTGCCGGCACCGGTCTCGCCGGTGATCACGGTCAGGCCTGGGCCGAGCTCGAGGGTGGCCGCGTCGATCACGCCGAGGCCGGTGATCCGGAGCTCCTCAAGCATCGCTCTCACCGCGCCGCCGGCGCTCGCTCGCGCCTCGCCACCCCTCCACGGGGAGGCCGAACTTGGCGACCAGCCGGTCGGTGAACGGCGCCTCGTGGAGCCGCACGAACCGCACCGGGCGGGCACCACGTCGTACCTCGATCCGCGCGCCGGGCGGGAGGTCGACCGTGCGGCGCCCGTCGCACCACAGCACCCCGGAGGCCTGGTGCGAGATGACCTCGACGGCCAGCACGGAGGTAGGAGCGACCACGAGCGGCCGGGCGAACAGGGCGTGGGCGCTGATCGGCACGAGCAGGAGGGCCTCGACCCCCGGCCACACGATCGGACCGCCCGCGCTGAAGTTGTACGCCGTCGAGCCGGTCGGCGTGGCACAGACGACGCCGTCGCAGCCCCACCGTGAGAGCGGCCGGCCGTCGACCTCCACCACCACCTCGAGCATCCGCTCGCGGGCGGCCTTCTCCACGCTGGCCTCGTTGAGCGCGAAGGTGCTGGTCACGAGCTCGCCGTCGCGGAAGACGCGGACGTCGATGGTCAGCCGGTCGTCCGCGGTGTAGCGCCGCTCGATGATCGCCTCGATGGTGGCGCCGACGTCGTCATACTCCGCCTCGGCCAGGAAACCGACGTGCCCGAGGTTGACCCCGAGGAGCGGCGTACCGCTGGCGTGGGCCATCTCCGCCGCCCGCAGGATCGTGCCGTCGCCGCCGATCACGACCACCAGCTCGCACCCGGCGCACGGGTCGGCGCCCTCGCTCAGCTCGAGGCCGCGGACCTCGGTGAGCCCGAGCGCGACGGCCTCGTCGCGGAGCACCCTGACCTGGAGGCCGTGGCCGGTGAGGGCGTCGACGAGCTTCTGCGCCACGGCGCGTGCCTCCGCGCGGCCGGGGTGCGCGAGGAGCAGCACGCGGCGGTCATCGGTCACGGATCCACCTTCTCACCCGGCGCCCCAGGCGGCCCCGCCGACACCACAGCTTCGACCTCCGCGTGGCCGACGGTGGACGGCCCGCGGCGCAGCCACACGAAGAACTCCACGTTGCCCGACGGCCCCGGCAGCGGACTGACCGTCACGCCGCGCGCACCCCAGCCGCGGGCCTCCGCGGCGTTCATCACCGTGGTCACGGCCTCGACCCGAAGCTCGGGGTCACGCACCACTCCGCCCTTCCCCACGCGCTGCTTGCCCACCTCGAACTGCGGCTTCACCATCGGCACCAGGTCGGCGTCCTCGCCGGTCACGGCGACCAGGGCGTCGAGCACGAGGGTCAGCGAGATGAAGGAGAGGTCGCCGACGACGAGATCGACCGGGCCGCCCACGCGCTCGAGGTCGAGGTCGCGGACGTTCGTGCGGTCGAGCACCAGCACGCGCTCGTCCTGCTGGAGGCGCCAGGCGAGCTGGCCGTAGCCCACGTCGACCGCAACCACCTCGCCGGCCCCTTCCCGCAGCAGCACGTCGGTGAATCCACCGGTCGACGCGCCCGCGTCGAGGCAGCGTCGGCCCTCGACCACCAGACCTCGGGGCACGAACGCCGCGAGGGCGCCCGCCAGCTTGTGCCCACCGCGAGACACGTACTCCACTCCGCCCGGGATCGCGGGGTCCGCGGCCACCACCACGGCGACATCGGTCGTCACCGCCGTGGCCGCCTTGGTGGCCGTCGCGCCCGAGACGCTCACCCGTCCGTCGGCGATCAGCTCGGCGGCGTGGTCGCGCGAGCGCGCCAGCCCACGGCGCACCAGCTCGGCGTCGAGCCTGAGGCGACGCGGTGACACCGGCTACGCCGGCTCGCCCGGGTCGGCGTCGAGGGCGGAGCGCAGGGAGTCGTGGGCGCGCTCGAACGCCGGCAGGTGCTCGTCCAACGGCGCCTCGTCGAGGCGGTCGACGTCCGTGAGCACGGCGTCCACGGCAGGCACCCCGGTGCGCAGGGGCTCCTCCGGCGCCGAGGCGTCCCGGTGGTCGTCGTCCTCGAGTGGATGGTCCTCGGAGGTCGGGTCCTCGAGGTCCGGCTCGACCTGCTCCGTGGCCTGCGGCGGCACCTGCTCGGTCATGGCCGCAGGTTACCCCGCAGCGTCGGCGCGATCCGGGGCGGACAGGCCCGACACGTCGGCCGTCTCGCCGGTCTCGTCGAGATGGGCCCAGGCGGCGCCCGAGGCCGCCGCCCACCACCCGTCGGAGTCTCCAGACCCTTCGACCTCGAGGCGACCGTCGCTGACCCGCGCCGTCCAACCGCCCGCTGTCCACCGACCGTCGCTCCGCGACGCGGAGCACCCGGGACGACCGAGCGCGCGCAGGTCGTCGGCGACCCAGGTGGGCCGCTGGTCGGGGCGGGCGGACACCAGGTCGGACAGCCCGGTCACGCCTGTCATCACCAGCAGTGAGTCGGTCTCGGCGTTGTGCGCGCCCAGGGTGTCGGTGTGCAGGCTGTCGCCGACCATCAAGGGCCGCTGGCCCCCCACCCGCCGCAGGGTCTCGTCGAACAGGGGGCGCTCGGGCTTGCCGGCCACCTGGGGGCTCACTCCTGTGAAGCCGCTGATCATCTTCACCAGCGTCCCGTGACCGGGGGCGGGTCCGTCCCCCGTCGGAAGGGTGGGATCGGTGTTCGTGGCCACCCATGGGAGGCCGTTACGGATCGCGACCGCGGCCCGCATGATCGTCTTCCAGCGGACCTCCGGCGCATAGCCGGACACGATCGCGACCACGTCGTCCGCCCCCACCGGCCTCGGCTCCAGTCCAGCGTTGCGCACCGCTTCGACCAGACCGTCGGCTCCGAGCACGGCCACCCGAGCGCCCTCGTGGTAGCGGTCGAGCAGCACCCGCGCCGCAGCCTGCGACGAGGTCACCACGTCGTCGGCCCCAGCCTCGACGCCGAGCTCGCGCAGATGCTCCGCCACCTGCTCGGGGGTCCGGGCCGCGTTGTTGGTGATGAATGCGATGCGCGCCCCGGCCCGCCGGGAGTCCGCGATGCTCTGCGCCGCGTGGTCCACCGCACGGCCGTCGAGATAGACGACCCCGTCGAGGTCGAACATGAGCAGGTCGTAGGACGCCGCGAGGAGCTCGCCACCCGGGTCGGCCACCGTCCAGCTCCTTGCTCGTTGCCCCTACGATGCACCGATGGAGTCCGGTCGCCCCACGGTCCCGCCGTACGTCGCCGGCCCGCTCCAGCTCTCGCCGTTCCGGGCCTTGTCTCTGGCGCCTCGACGGGTCGGTGATCCGGCGTCCGCGCGCGCCTTCGCGCGACCCTATCGCGGTGTGCCGCAGCGGCTGCAGACCTGGCAGAAGCGTGGACTGGCCACGCGCGACGAGCTGCCCGCCCTCTATCTCCACGAGTACTCCGACTCGGGGCTGACCGTCCGCGGGATCGTGGGCACTCTCGACCTCTCGAGGCTCGCCACGACGCCCGGTGAGCGGCAGGTCTTCCCGCACGAGGGCGTGCACCCGCAGCAGGTCGTCGAGCTCTCCGCCCGGATGAGCACGATGCGCCTGAACCCGGCACCCATCCTGCTCGTCCATCGTGGACCCGCCGCGGTGCGCGACGTCAGCCGGCAGGTGCGCACCGAGGCTCCCGACCGGGAGTACGTCGACCACGCCGGCCAGCAGCACCGGATCTGGGCGGTCCGGGACCCCGAGCACGTGGCGATCATCGGGGAGAGCCTGGCGGGAGCACGCCTGCTGGTCGCCGACGGACACCATCGCTACGCCGCCTCCGTCGCCCTGCACGACCGCGATCCCGGCCCCACACACAGCGACGGCCTGGTCATGATCATCGACCAGGACGAGACACCCCTCTTCCTCGGCGCCATCCACCGGCTCCTCCACGGAGTGCGTCTCGAGGACCTGCTCGCTGCCGCCGCGTCGGCCGGTGGAGAGGTGACCAGCTGTCCGAACTCCGATGCCGCCGTGACCGCGCTGTCGCCGGACACGATGGTCCTCACCGACGGCCGAGACTGGGCCACGGTCCGCGTCGAGGTGCCGCCCGGCCACGCCGTCGTCCAGCTGGTCGAGGGCGCGCTCCTGCAGGGCCTGGCCAAGCGACCGTCGAGGATCACCTACGCCCACTCGCTGGTCCAGGCCCTCGGCGAGGTGAAGCCGGGGCGCGTGACCGCGGCGCTGCTGCCGGCGGTCGAGCTGGATCTGGTGATCGACGTGGTGCGAGCGGGAGGCCTGCTGCCGGAGAAGGCCACGTCGTTCCAGCCGAAGCCCAGCCTCGGGTCGTTCATCCGTCTGCTCGACGAATGAGGCGAGCAGAGGTCACCTCGACCTCGCAGCGCGAGACCCTGCCGCCTCCGGCGGGGGCGAAGAACCGGCGCCTCAGGCTCCCTCGCACCTCGACCGTGTCACCGGTGCGCCAGCCCGCGACCGACCGGGCCGGTCGTCTCGCCCACACCACGCAGTCGAGGGCATCCACCGTCGCCCGGCGCGCAGCGGCACCCTGCCGTCCGACGATGACCCGGAACTTCCACATCTCATCGCCGCTCGGGAGCACCTGCTGCTCTGCCGGCTGCGACAGCCGGCCGACCAGCGTCACCTCGTTGACCTCGTCGGGCTGACTCTCGTGTGCGCTCATGCGCGTCACCTCCTCGAGCCTCAGCCTTCGGGGCGGTGCCGACAGCGGAAGTCCCAACGCCGCGACCCTGTGGACGAAGTGGGCGCGACCCCGCATGGGGGACGACACCCGGCCCGCACAGAGCCACAAGGAGTGTCCTGAAATGACCGATGGGGGCCATCGTGTGATGGCCCCCATCGGGAGGTGTTGTTCGGCGGCGTCCTACTCTCCCACATCCTGTCGGGTGCAGTACCATTGGCGCTGGCTGGCTTAACTTCCGGGTTCGGGATGGTGCCGGGTGTTTCCCTGCCGCTATGGCCGCCGTAACGTGGTGAACCGTTGTTCTGTTGTGAACGGGTCAAACCGTTTTCCCCTGTTGGTGGGGGTGGGTTTGTTGGTTCAGATTCTGGTTAGTGGACGCGAGGCACTCTTTGTGTTCGAGTGTGGTGGGTGGGTGACAAGCCCTCGGCCTATTAGTACCGGTCGGCTGGGCATTGCTGCTGTACACCTCCGGCCTATCAATCCCGTGGTCTGCGGGTGGCCTTACCCCATCTTGTGGGTGGGAAACCTTATCTTGAAATGTGCTTCCCGCTTAGATGCGTTCAGCGGTTATCACGTCCGGACGTAGCTAACCAGCGGTGCCCCTGGCGGGACAACTGGCACACCAGAGGTTCGTCCATCCCGGTCCTCTCGTACTAGGGACAGCTTTTCTCAAGTTTCCTGCGCGCGCGGCGGATAGGGACCGAACTGTCTCACGACGTTCTAAACCCAGCTCGCGTGCCGCTTTAATGGGCGAACAGCCCAACCCTTGGGACCTACTCCAGCCCCAGGATGCGACGAGCCGACATCGAGGTGCCAAACCATCCCGTCGATATGGACTCTTGGGGAAGATCAGCCTGTTATCCCCGGGGTACCTTTTATCCGTTGAGCGACACCCCATCCACATGGTGGTGCCGGATCACTAGTTCCGACTTTCGTCCCTGCTCGACATGTCTGTCTCACAGTCAAGCTCCCTTGTGCACTTACACTCGTCACCTGATTGCCAACCAGGCTGAGGGAACCTTTGAGCGCCTCCGTTACATTTTAGGAGGCAACCGCCCCAGTTAAACTACCCATCAGGCACTGTCCCTGGCCCAGATCATGGGCCTAGGTTAGACATCTAATACGACCAGAGTGGTATTTCAACGTTGACTCCACAACCACTGGCGTGGCTGTTTCACAGTCTCCCACCTATCCTACACAAGCCGTACCAAACACCAATACCAAACTATAGTAAAGGTCCCGGGGTCTTTCCGTCCTGCCGCGCGTAACGAGCATCTTTACTCGTACTGCAATTTCGCCGAGTCCATGGTTGAGACAGCGCCCAAGTCGTTACTCCATTCGTGCAGGTCGGAACTTACCCGACAAGGAATTTCGCTACCTTAGGATGGTTATAGTTACCACCGCCGTTTACTGGGGCTTAAGTTCAGAGCTTCACCTCACCACGAGGGTGGGTTGACTCGTCCCCTTAACCTTCCAGCACCGGGCAGGAGTCAGTCCGTATACATCGTCTTGCGACTTCGCACGGACCTGTGTTTTTAGTAAACAGTCGCTTGGGCCTGGTCTCTGCGACCCTCCCCGCTTCGCACTGCTGGCAAGCCAGAGTGTTGACGGTTCGGGTCCCCCTTCTCCCGAAGTTACGGGGGCATTTTGCCGAGTTCCTTAACCATGGTTGTCTCGATCGCCTTGGTATTCTCTACCTGATCACCTGAGTCGGTTTGGGGTACGGGCGGCGCATGGCTCGCTAGAGGTTTTTCTTGGCAGCATAGGATCACCCACTTCGCCCGTTGGGCTCCGCGTCAGATCTCA
>CAWCDN010000004.1:0-191426 GCA_963794355.1 uncultured Actinomycetota bacterium | reverse complement strand
GTCGATCTTGCCGCCGAGCAGAGGTCCGTCGCCGTGGACCTCGTCGACCGCGGCTTGGGCGGCCCGCAGATGCGGTCCGATCGTGCGGGCCCGCACCGCGAGGGCCCGGACGTCGTCGACGTTCACCCGGGTCCCCTCGATCAGCCGGGATCCCGGTGCCGTGGCCCGGTCGATCAGGTCGACGCCGATCGTGGCCGCCGTCGTCGCTTGGTCGAGCGCGGTCACGAGGTGACGGCCGTCGTCCACGGCCGGACCCAGCACCGGCAGGTGCGACCACAGGTCGGCCGCCATCCCGCTCATGTGGCCTTGCGCACCGTCGACGTTCCCGCGCGCGTCCGTCAACGCCTGATGCGCCCCATGCGCGTCACCGGAGGAGAGCGCGTCGTTGGCTTGCTGCAGGTCGTCCGCCGCAGCGGAGGCGTCGTGATGTGCCAGTAGCAGCGGCGCGAGCAGGATCAGGAACACGGCGAAGAGAGCCCCGACACCGCAGCCGACCGCGACGACTGCTGCCATGGGCACCACGCCAATGATCGGCACGCGCACGTGGCGTGACGGCGCGCGGTGCTTCATGAGGCGGTGCCCTTCGGTGTACGCACGGTCGGCCGACAAGGCTGACGACGCGCGCCCACGTGAACTCGACCAGGGGATGTCGAGTATAGGTAGGGATCCAGGCAACGCACGTTTCGGCGACGGTTGACGCTCGGCCCAGGCGCTACGGGACCTGGGTCTGATCCTCGCCGCTGGCACCGACGGCTGATGGTGTCACCAGCGGGCTCTCGAGCTCCGCCACCGTGGGCGAGCCGAACATCGGAAGTCCCTGGGTGCGCCGGATCAGGCCCCAGACGACGGGCAGGACGACGACCATCGCGAGCCCGACCAAGCCGATCAGGATCGGGTGGGTCTGGTCGTCACCGGCGCCGAGCGGACCCCAGCCGGCCTTGTCGAGCAGCGCGAGGCCCGACATCGTCAGCACGATCACGATGCCGCGCCGGATGAACGACTGCGGCACGCGCGGCGCGATCCGGCTGCCGAGGATCGTGCCCGGGAGCGAACCGATCACCAGCGGCACCAGGATGTGCCAGTCGAGGCCGTTGAGGATGATGTTGGAGATCGCCGCGGCGAGCACGAGCGGAACGGCCTGCACCAGGTCGGTGCCGACCAGGCGCAGCGCCGACAGGCCGGGGTAGAGCATGACCAGCGAGATCATGATCACCGAGCCCGAGCCCACGCTCGTGATGCCGACCAGCAGGCCGCCGAGCGCGCCGATCGCGATGGTCAACACCGGGCGGATGTGGGGGTCGGGATCGGCCTCGGGACGGCCGCTTCGCACCCGCCGCAGGTTGATCACCAGGCGGAGGGCGTAGGTCGCGGCAGCGAACAGCAGGGCGAACCCGATGCACTCCTTGAGCACGGTGTCGAGGTCACCCGAGTCTCCCACCGCACGATGGAGGAGCCACGGACCAGGAGCGCCAGAGGCACCGACCCGATGATCAGCCACTTGGCGAGGGTCCAGTTCGGCTGGCCCGCCTTGGCGTGGGTGATCGCGCCGCCCGACTTGTAGATGGCCGCAGCGGTCAGGTCGGCGGTCACCACCGTCGAGGCGTCACCGACGCCGAGGAAGATCAGCGCCGGGGTCATCAGGGCGCCGCCACCCATGCCGGTCAGCCCGACGATGGTGCCGACGAAGAAGGCGGCGATGATGATGTGGAAGAACTCAGCAGTGAGCCAGTCACCCATGGGCGCGGTCCTTCGCTAGAAGGTAGGGCAAGGCAGGTAAGTCTACGGATTGACCCGACCTTGTCCAATTAGGTTCATGGGGCGGAGCCGTCCTGTCGCAGACGCTCCACCACCACCTCGAGCATGCTCTCCATGGTGACCGCCGCGCGACGCGCCGCCTCGGGGCCACGCCGGTAGGGGTCGTCGATGTCGTGGTCGGGCGAGGCCGGAACGCGTCGGCTCGACAGTGCCTCGAGCAGCGCCCGCCCGTGCAGGGCGGGGTCGACGGCCTGCGCGCTCGCCACGAACTGCCCCAGCGTGAAGATCTTGCGGAAGGCGGCCGGCCGGTCCTCGAGCAGCCGGGTGCGGTGCGCCGCCTCGGCGGTGAGAACGACGTCGGCAGCGTCGACCAGGTCGCCGGTGGCGGCCCGGCTCCGGAAGCCGTCGACCTCGGTGCCCCAGCGAGCGAACTCCGCCTCCATCGTGTCGCTCACGGGAGCCGCGTCGAACCCGGAGGTGCCGGCACTGCTCACCTCCACACCCGAGTCGGGTCCGAGCAGCTGCCGCGCCCGTAGCTCGAGGTACGGCGAGCGGCAGATGTTCGCGGTGCACACGAACAACACCCGGATCGGCTCGTCGTCGGTCTCGGTGTCACGCCCGGTGATGTAGCCGGCCGAGGTGAGCGCAGCGAGCACCTCGTCGCGGCAGTCGTCGATCGAGCGGCCGGTGGTGTCGAGGCGCAGGTCGGCGTCCTCGGGCACGTCGTACGGCGAGGAGATGCCGGTGAAGTCGGGGATCTCGCCGCGCCTCGCCTTGGCGTAGAGACCCTTGCGGTCACGCCGCTCGCACTCCTCCAGCGGCGTGGCGACGTGTACGAGGAAGAAGGCACCGCCCGCGGCCTCGGTCATCGCCCTGACGTCCTGCCGGGTCGCGTCGAACGGCGCGATCGGGCTGCAGACGGCCACGCCGCCGTGCCGCGAGATCTCGGCCGCGACCCAGCCGATCCGGCGGATGTTGGTCTCGCGGTCCTCGCGGCTGAAGGTGAGCCCCGCCGACAGGTTCCGTCGTACGACGTCGCCGTCGAGGCTGGTGACCGTGCGCTCGCCGTGCTCGAGCAGCGAGTCGATGACGGCCTGGGCGACCGTCGACTTGCCGCTGCCCGAGAGACCGGTGAAGAACAGCACGAGTCCCTGGCGCTCCGGGCCGGGCCGGTCGGCCTCGACGATCGCGGCCACGTCGTCGGGGTAGTCACCGTCGCCGTCGCCGAGGGCCAGCACGGGGTCGGGGCCGGCGTAGGCCGCCACGACCTGCACGCCGAGGTCGTGGTCGGTGGAGGGGTCACCGTGCGAGGCCAGAGGTACGGCGACCACGGTCGCCGCCGGCACCCGCGCTGCCGCGGCGAGCGAGACGCGCAGCAGGGCGACGGGGGAGAGGTCGGGAGTGCCGGGACCGGTGAGCGCGAGCAGCACGACGGGGGTGCCCAGCGTGCGGAGGCGGGCGATCTCCGTTTCGGTGAGGGCGTCCACGACCGGGACGAACGTGGCGCCCGCGTGGGCCTCCCTCACCTGGGCGGGGGTGAGGTGGAGCCGGCGGAACGGCCCGTGCTGCGCGTGGGTGAGCGCCTCGACGGCGCCGTCGGGCGCGAGTCGCGCCAGCGGCAGGCCCTCGGGATCGACCAGCTCGACCTCCTGGCCCGCGAGCTCGGCGGGCAGGTCGAGGGTGACGGGGGAGCCGGGCTGGTTGAAGCCGGTGAGCGGGGCGAACGCCCCGCCGGTGAGCAGCTCGAGATCGGCCAGCTCCCGGGGGGTCGGGCAGTGTTGGGGCGTCGGCACGGGCCCATCCTGCCAGCGTCGCTACCCTGGCCCGATGCCTGCCGTGCCCGTCGCCGAGATCATCCGCAACGGGTTCGTCGAGGGCCACCACTACGGGTCCGTCGTCGCGCTCGACGGCGAGGGTGCCGTCCTCTGGTCGGTGGGCGAGGTCGAGAGCCCGATGCTTCCGCGGTCGTGCAACAAGCCGATCCAGGCGCTGGGCATGGTGCGAGCCGGCCTCGACCTGCCTCCCGACCTGCTGGCCCTGGCCTGCGCGTCCCACTCCGGCGAGCCGTTCCACATCGAGGGCGTACGCCGGATCCTCGCCGCGGCCGGGTTGTCCGAGGCCGATCTCCGCACGCCGCCGGACTACCCGCTCGACGACGCGGCGCGTGAGCAGGTCATCCGTGACGGGGGCTCGAAGGCGCCGGTGCTCATGAACTGCTCCGGCAAGCACGCCGCGATGCTCGCCACCTGCGTCGCCAACGGCTGGCCGACCGACAGCTACCTCGACCCCGAGCACCCGGTGCAGCGCGCCATCGCCGCCACCTTCGCCGAGCTGACCGGCGAGCCGGTCGCGGTCACCGCGGTCGACGGGTGCGGAGCGCCCCTGCTCTCGGCCTCGCTGGTCGGGCTCGCCCGCGCGTTCGGCCGGCTGTCGCGAGGGGTCGACGGGTCCGGAGCCGAGGACGCCGCGGCGGCACGCATCGCGTCCGCCATCCGCGCCCACCCGGCGTACGTCTCGGGTACGACGCGCGACGAGCGCGCCCTGCTCACCGCCGTACCCGGCGCGATCGGCAAGGCCGGGGCCGAGTGCTGCTACGCGGTGGCCCTCGCCGACGGGCGTGCCTTCGCGCTCAAGGCGGACGACGGCGCGCCGCGGGTCCGCCCCGTCCTGATGGCGGCGGCGCTGGCGCGCAGCGGCGTGCTCGACGACCAGGGCGTCGACGCGGACGCCGTACGGCGTACCGGGGTCGTCGAGCTGCTCGGAGGCGGCGTGCCGGTGGGCGAGATCCGGGCCGTCCTGCCGTGACAGCGGGTCTGGTGCTCGTGGCGCTGGTCCTGACCGCTCGCTACACCTACCGTCGCGCTCCCCGAGCGGGCTACCTGCTCGTGCTGGTGTCGATCGGCTGGCTGCTCGTGGACAAGACGCTGGAGGGCGCCACGCTCGTCACGTTCTCCCCGGACCGCGGTCTCACCGAGGGAGACCTGGCGGGCGTGATCGGCATCGCGATCGGCCTGCGCCAGGCCTGGCCCGACGTCGTGCTGCGCTGGAACCGTCTGCTCACCGTGATGCGGCGCGGCACGTGAACATGTGCATGCTCTGTTAGCACTCAGGCCCGATGCTAGAAGCCAGTAATCCAAAGAGGTTTCGCTCGTGCGTGACCGGGCTCACGCGCCTCGACTTGGTTCGCGCTAGCAACTGCTAGCACAATGGCGACATGGCCAAGGGCAAGGTCGGCAACGCCGTCGAGTCGCTCGGTGACTACCTGCGCGAGCAGCGGGTCTCCGCCCGCCTCTCGCTGCGGCAGCTCGCCGAGCAGGCAGGCGTGTCGAACCCCTACCTGAGCCAGATCGAGCGCGGTCTGCGTCGTCCCTCGGCCGAGGTGCTCCAGCAGCTCGCCAAGGCGCTGCGGATCTCTGCGGAGCAGCTCTACATCCGGGCCGGCATCGTCGCTCCCGACGGTGGAGTCGGCGGCTCCGTGGAGCTCGCCGTCCTCGGCGACCCGGCTCTGACCGAGCGGCAGAAGCAGACCCTGCTCGACGTGTACGCGTCCTTCCTCGCCGTCAACGGCGGCCCGGACGCCCTCTGATCGACCCCGGCACCGTGCCGGACCACCACCCCGAAGGAGCAGTCATGGCCAAGGCCAAGTTCGAGATCCCCACCCAGATTCCCGCGGTCGCCACCCGGCCGATCTACGCCGGTGTCGGCATGACCGACCTCGTCGTCGAGGCCGTGCGCGACTACGTCGCCGACCTCCAGAAGCGCCTCGACGAGGTGCAGAAGAACGTCGCCGGGCTCGAGGTCAAGCCCGAGGAGCTGCGCACCCGTGCCAACAAGGCCGTCTCCGAGCGGTTCGAGACCCTCAACAAGGACGCCCAGGCCCGCCGCAAGGTCGTCGAGAAGCGCGTCGCGGAGCTCCAGACCGAGGTCCAGGCCCTGCCGACCCGCCTGCAGAAGCTCGTGGACGCGCAGGTCGCCACCGCCGGTGACACCTACACCGACCTGGTCAAGCGCGGCGAGTCGCTCGTCGTCCGGATCCGTCGCCAGCAGTCCACCCAGGACGCCGAGGCCGCCGCGAAGACCACCGTGACCAAGGCCAAGACGACCAGGACCCAGGCCGAGAAGAGCGCCAAGAAGACCACCACCAAGGCCCGCAAGAGCCCGGCCAAGAGCAGCGCCAAGGCCACCGCCACCGCGGCGAAGAAGACCGCGAGCACCACCGCGAAGGCCGTCGCCGACGCCGCCGAGAAGATCGGCGACTGACCGCGCAGGTTCACCTCGACCAGGCCCCGGAAGGTACGTGCTTCCGGGGCCTGGTCGCGCGCGGTCGGGGGCTTGGGCTGGGTCGTGGCCCAGTACGGTGGGCGACCCACGCGAACGATGAGGAGGCGGATGCCGGGTGAGGATCTGGTGCCTGCCTCGCGGAAGGGCGCATCTCGGCGCGGTCGCGGCGGCGGTGCTGGCGTTGACCCTGCAGGCCTGTGGCTCGACCGGCCCGGTCACTCGTGGACCGGTCACTCGTGGACCAGTCACCAGTGGCGTCACCAGCAGCTACTTCGGGATGCACGCTCCAAGCCTCGTGTCGACGTTTCCCCAGGCTCCCGTGGGGGCGGTCAACTTGACCACCAACGGCGTGTACTGGCGTGACGTCGAGCCCACCGACGGCAGGTTCGACTTCAGCCTGCTCACGACTCTGGTCGATCAGGCCCACGCCCACGGCGCCCAGCCGTTGCTGATCCTGGGCCTGACGCCTGCCTTCGCCTCGACCAAGCCGGGTGCGTCGAACGTGGCAGCGACGATGCCGCGCCTCGACCAGTGGCGCGACTACGTCCACGCCGTCGTCACCAGGTACGGCACGCGCGTCGACTACCAGATCTGGCCCGAGGCCGACATCGCGTCGAACTGGAGCGGCTCGCTCGAGCAGCTGGCCACCCTGGTGGCAACCGCTGCCACGATCATCCACGCGGCTACGGACGACAAGGCACTCGTCGTGTCACCCGCGATGGTGCTGCGTCTGCCCTACCAACAGCGGGCCATGAGGACGTTCTTCGCCCAGAAGGTGGGCGGCACCCCGGTCGGTGACTTCGTGGATGTCGTAGGCGTCGACCCTTACCCACTGGAGCGCGGCGCGCCCGAGGACTCCGCGACCCTGATCGGGATCGCCCACGAGATCCTGCGCGCCGATCAGGTGCACGCGCCGCTGTGGAACGTCGAAATTTCCTACGGGGTCGCCGGGGCTCACGCACCAGTGCACCCCCTACCGGCCAGTGAGCAGGCCTCGTACGTCGTACGCACTTTTCTCCTCAACGCCGCCAACGACGTGCGGCGGGTGTACTGGCTGGGCTGGGCCCAGATCGCGGAGCTGGGCATCCAGCTGGTGAAGCCTGACCAGGTGACCCCGTCACCGGCAGGGCAGGCCTACGCGATGGTGCGGTCGTGGATGATCGGGCAGACCGTGCGGTCGTGCCAGCGCAGACCCGACACCGACCTCTACGCCTGCGAGATGGTGCGCGACGGAGTCACGAGCTGGGTCTACTGGACCACGGAGGGCACGGAGCGGGTGGTGGTGCCGAGCGGCTCGCGATACCTGCAGCGGATCCTGGCGAAGCCGACGGAAGTGGCCGCAGGGGACCGGATTGTTGTGACCACGACACCGGTCCGGGCCTACGGCTGAGCCTGTTCGATCGACCGACTGTCGTGCAGAGGTTCCTCGAGAGTTCTGTCCTGGCATGGATCGTCAGGTAGCCTCACGGCGACATTTGGGAAACTCTCGGGTAGGCGGAGATTGACATGGGGAGCTGGCGTTTGCGGCGTGCGCGGAGCTTTGTGAGGGCATTGGCGGCGGCTGCGGTCGCGGCCACTCTGGTGGCGCAGGTCGCCGGGAGTGCTTCTGCCGTTCCCCGGGTGAGCGACCAGTACTTCGGTATGCACGTCCCTGGGTCCGACACCGCGTGGCCCGATGCCAAGGTCGGGGCGGTGAACCTGACCACGAACCTCGTGTACTGGCCGCAGCTCGAGCCGACCGAGGGGACCTTCGACTGGACCCGGCTCGACGCTCTCGTAGCGCAGGCGCGGGCCTACGGCGCGCGGCCGCTGCTCGTGCTGGGTCAGACCCCGTCCTATGCCTCGACCTCGCCCACCACGGCGAACGTTGCAGGCACGGTTCCCACCATGGCCGCGTGGAAGACGTTCGTCAGTGCTGTTGCTGAGAGATACAAGACGCGGATCGACTATGAGATCTGGCCGGAGCCCAACGCAGCCTCGAACTGGCTGGGCACGCAGGAGCAGCTCGCCGCGCTCGCGGTCGCGGCGGCCCAGATCATCCATGGTGCGGCCCCCAAGGCCGTCGTGGTCTCTCCCGCGATGGTGGTGCGGTACCCGTTCCAGATGCGTGAGCTGGCCACGTTCCTCCAGCTCAAGGTCGGTGGGAGGAAGGTCGGCAGCTACTTCGATGCCATCGGCGTCGACGCCTATCCCCGGGCCACCGGCTCGCCCGAGGACTCAGCCACCCTGATCAAGACGGTGCACCACATCCTGAACGTGAACCGGCTGAAGGCGCCGATCTGGAACGTCGAGATCAACTACGGCGTCGCCGGTGACCACGCGTCGGTCCCCTCCTACTCGGCCACGAAGCAGGCGTCGTACGTGACGCGCACCTTCCTGCTCAACGCGGCGAACGGCGTGAAGCGGGTGTACTGGCTGGGCTGGGCCCACATCGACGAGGTAGGCATCCAGATGGTGCAGTCGAACCAGGTGACGCTGACGGCTGCAGGCAAGGCGTACATCATGGTGAGAAGCTGGATGACCGGCCAGACGGTGCCGGCGTGCACCTACACCAGGTCCAAGCACCTCTACACCTGCAAGATGGTCAAGCGCGGACACGCGAGCTGGGTGTACTGGACCACCAAGGGCACCGTCAGAGTGCCCGCCGCGCGCGGCACTCGCCACGTCCAGCACATGCTGAAGAACCCCGCGAAAGCCCATGCGGGGCAACGGATCGTCGTCACCACGTCTCCGGTGCGCGCCTACCACTGAACAAAGTCACGAGGCGTGACGTCAGACGGGTCATGGCGTTGAGGTCTCCGGGCCTGCTCCCGCTCCATTGCGGGTGCCGGACCGACGACAGTGGCCCGATGCATCGATTCGGAGGAAGGTGTAGCGCATGAGCGTCACCGTCCGGCTGCGACCCTTCCGGGTCCCGCTGAAGATGGCCTACGACGCCCTCGCCTGGGTGGCGGCCACGGTGGCGGCCACCCTGCTGCGCTACCAGCAGTCTGCCGACGTGCCGTGGCGGGGCACCCTCGGCGTGGCCCTCGCGCTCGTGACGACGTACATCCTGGTCGGTCTGTTGGTGGCCCTGCACCAGGGGCGGGCCCAGACCGGCAGCCTCGAGGAGATGCTGCTCGTCGGCTGTGTCGCGTCCACCGCGGGCATGCTCGTGTTCGGCGCCAACCTCGTGGCCCTGGCCGTGCCGCGCTCGGTGCCGGTCGGAGCCACCATCTGCTTCATCGTGGCCGCGGCCATGGGGCGTGCGATGTGGCGTACGGCGGCCGAGCGGCCGCAGACGGCCGTCGACGGCTCCTCGTCCACCCGGGTGCTCCTGGTCGGGGCGGGCGAGCCGGCGCGCGAGCTGATCGGCTCGATGCTGCGTGACCCGGCGCGGGAGTGGCACCCCGTCGGTCTGGTCGAGGACGACCGTGCGCGACGCCACCTGCGGATCCGCGGCGTGCCCGTGCTCGGCACCACGGCCACGATCGACGACCTCGTGGAGCAGACCGGGGCCGACGCCCTGGTCGTGGCGATCCCCGACGCGTCGTCGGAGATGATCGCCCGGATCGCCGACGCGGGCCGCGCCGCCGGGGTCGACGTGAAGGTGCTGCCGTCGACCTCGGAGATGCTCAGTGGCAACGTCGGCATCAGCAGCCTGCGCGACATCAACATCCAAGACGTGCTCGGCCGCAAGCAGGTCGACACCGACGTCGCGTCGATCGCGGGCTACCTCACCGGGCGCCGCGTGCTGGTCACCGGCGCCGGGGGTTCGATCGGCTCGGAGCTCTGCCGGCAGATCTCCCGCTACGGGCTCGCCGAGCTGATCATGCTCGACCGTGACGAGTCGGCCCTCCACGCCGTCCAGCTGTCCCTCACCGGCCGGGCCCTGCTCGACGGCCGCGACGTCGTGCTGTGCGACATCCGCGACGCCGAGGCGCTCAACCAGGTGTTCATGAGCCGGCGCCCCGACGTGGTCTTCCACGCGGCAGCGCTCAAGCACCTGCCGATGCTGGAGCAGTACCCCGCAGAGGCCGTCAAGACCAACGTGGTCGGCACCCTCAACGTGCTGACCGCTGCCTCGCGAGCCGACGTGGAGCTGGTCGTCAACATCTCCACCGACAAGGCCGCCAACCCCACCTGCGTGCTCGGCTACTCCAAGCGGGTAGCGGAGCGGATCACGGCCGCCTTCGCCCGCAGCGCCTCGGGCAACTACCTCTCGGTGCGCTTCGGCAACGTGTTGGGGAGCCGGGGCTCGGTGCTCACCACCTTCGCCCAGCAGATCGCCGAGGGTGGTCCGCTCACGGTCACCGACCCCGAGATCACCCGCTACTTCATGACCGTCGAGGAGGCCTGCCAGCTGGTGGTGCAGGCCGGCGCGATCGGTCGCCCCGGCGAGGCGCTCGTGCTCGAGATGGGCGCGCCGGTGAAGATCCTCGACGTGGCGCACCACCTGATCCGGCTCGCCCGGCGGCCCGTCCAGGTCGAGTTCACGGGTCTGCGTGCCGGTGAGAAGCTCCACGAGGAGCTCTTCGGCGACGCGGAGCCACGCGACGTACGCCCGTGGCACCCGCAGGTGTCGCACGTGCCGGTCGCGGCCCTCGACCCGCAGGTCGCCGCGACGATGCCCACCTCCGGGCGCTCCACCGACGTGATCGCGGCCCTGGCGCAGGGTTGCTGCGAGTCGTGGAAGCACGCCGTTCCCGACCCCGACCCCCGCTCGATGGGGGAGACTGTGTTCCGGTCTCGTGACTGACCCCGACCGGGAGGAGGCGGAGCTGATGGGCGAGACGAGTGCCGAACGACCCTGGGGGTCGTGGCACGTCCTCGACGAAGGCCTGGGCTTCAAGGTCAAGCGGATCGAGGTGCTTCCGCACCACCGGCTCTCGTTGCAGACCCACGCGCAGCGCTCCGAGCACTGGACCGTCGTCCGCGGCACCGCCACCTGCGTGCTCGACGGTGAGGAGATCGTCCTCCCCGTCGGAGGCGCGGTCGACGTCGCCGTCGGTGCGGTCCACCGCATCTGCAACGAGCACGACGACCACCTCGTCGTGATCGAGATCCAGCGTGGCCCCTACCTCGGTGAGGACGACATCACCCGCCTCGACGACGACTACGGCAGGCTCGAGGCGTAGGCGCGCAGCGCCTCCCGTGCGTCGGCCGGCTCGAAGCCGGTCGCCTCGATCCGGTGGGTCGAGAGCAGGCTGTTCGCCGGCCGGGGCGCCATCGCCCGCCCAGCGGCGTAGTCCGCGGTCGTCGTCTCGCTGACGTCGTGCGGGTCGCGGCCCCGCAGCGCGAAAACCGCACGCGCGACGTCGGCCCACGACATCGGCGGCCCGCCGTTGGTCACGTGGTAGGTGCCGTACGGCGCGCCGGCGTCGAGCAGGTGTCGGGTGCCGCGGACGATCTCGTCGGTGAACGTGAGCCGGCCGACCTGGTCGGCGACGACCGAGGGGCTGGCTCCCTCGGCGGCGAGCCGGGCCATCGTGCGCACGAAGTTGGGCCCGTCGCCCACCACCCACGAGGTGCGTACGACGTAGTGGCGCGGGGCTGTCGCGACCGCGACGTCGCCGGCCGCCTTCGTCTGGCCGTAGACGCCGAGCGGGGCCAGCGGCTCGTCCTCGTCGTGCTCGCTGCGCGACCCGTCGTAGACGTAGTCGGTCGAGAAGTGGACGAGGGTGAAGCCGTGCCTCGCCGCCAGCCGAGCCAGCGCGGCCGGCCCCGCGGCGTTGACCGCCCACGCGGCCGTGCGGCCGTCGTGCGTCTCGGCACCGTCGACGGCGGTGTACGCCGCTGTGTTGAGCACGACGTCGTGGTCACCCCACGGCCAGTGCTCGAGGGCGTCGGCGTCGGTGACGTCGAGCTCGGCCCGGGTGACCCCGCGCGCCCCGGGGAGCGCTGCTGTGAGGGCGCGGCCGAGCTGGCCATCGGCGCCGAGGACCAGCGGCGATCGTGGCGGCACGGGCGTGACGTCGCCCAGCGCCGGGGCGGTGCGGTCCCTCTCCGAGAGCGCACGCTCGTCGGGCGGGATCGGCCAGGCGATGGCGAGCGTGGGGTCGGCGAGGTCGACGGCGACGTACGCCGCGTCGGCGCGCCAGTGGTCGTTGACCAGGTAGGTGTACGCCGTGGCGTCGGCCAGCGTCTGGTAGCCGTTGCCGACGCCGCGGGGCACGAACACCGCCACGCCGGGCTCGAGGTCGAGGGCGAACGTCGTGCCGAAGCCCGCGCCCGCACGCAGGTCGACCCACGCGCCGTACGCCGAGCCGGAGGCGACCGTCACCAGCTTGTCCCACGGCTCGGCGTGGAGGCCGCGGGTGGTGCCGCGGCGGGCGTTCCAGGCGACGTTGGCCTGCACAGGACCGAAGTCGGGCAGTCCGAGGCCGGTCATCTTGGCCCGCTGCCAGGCCTCCTCGAACCAGCCGCGCTCGTCCGTGCGCCGGTCGAGACGGACGACGAGCAGGCCAGGGACCGGGGTCTGCTCGACGCTGAGATCCGTCATCACTGGCCCTTCGCGGCGTACGCCGCCTCGGTGGCCTGCTTGTGGGGGGCCCACCAGTCGCGGTGGTCGGTGTACCAGGCCACGGTGTCGGCCAGGCCCTGCTGGAAGTCGCCGAACCGCGGCTGCCAGTCGAGCTCGAGGCGGAGCTTGCCGGCCTCGATCGCGTAGCGCTGGTCGTGGCCGGCGCGGTCGGCGACCAGGTCGTAGTCGTCCTCGGGCCGGCCGAGCAGCCGCAGCAGCAGCCGCACCACCTCGACGTTGTTGCGCTCGCCGTCGGCGCCGATCAGGTAGGTCTCGCCGATCCGCCCGCGCTCGAGGATCCGCAGCAGCGCCGAGCTGTGGTCGTCGACGTGGATCCAGTCGCGCACCTGCTGGCCGTTGCCGTAGACGCGGGGCCGCCGGCCCTCGAGCACCTCGGTGATCTGGCGCGGGATGAACTTCTCGACGTGCTGCCAGGGGCCGTAGTTGTTGGAGCAGTTGGAGAGGGTCGCCCGCACCCCGAAGCTCCGCACCCACGCCCTGACCAGGTGGTCGGCGCCCGCCTTGGCGGCGGAGTAGGGGCTGCTCGGTCGGTACGGCGTGTCCTCGGTGAAGCGCTTCGGGTCGTCGAGCGCCAGGTCGCCGTAGACCTCGTCGGTGGAGACGTGGTGGAAACGCGCATCGGCACGTCGTACGGCTTCGAGCAGGACGTAGGTGCCGACCACGTTGGTGCGGATGAAGGGCTCGGGGTCGTCGAGGGAGTTGTCGTTGTGCGACTCGGCCGCGAGGTGCACCACGGTGTCGTGGGCCGCGACGAGCGGCTCGACCGTGGCCGTGTCGGCGATGTCACCCACGACCAGGTCGACCCGGTCCGACGGGAGGTCGGCCAGCGCCTCGGGACTCGCGGCGTAGGTCAGCTTGTCGAGGACCGTCACCTGCGCGTCCGTGTGCTCGACGACGTGGCGCACGAAGTTGGCGCCGATGAAGCCGGCACCGCCGGTCACGAGAAGGCGATCCATGGGCCTGATCGTAGGAGGCACGGGGCCGCCCGGCGCCCGGGGGCGTCTCCCGGTCTCCCTAGGATGAGCGCCATGCGGGGCATCATCCTGGCCGGTGGTACCGGCTCGCGGCTCCACCCGATCACGCTCGCGGTGAGCAAGCAGCTGGTGCCGGTCTACGACAAGCCGATGATCTACTACCCGCTCACCACCTTGATGTTCGCCGGGATCCGCGAGGTGCTGGTGATCACGACCCCGCACGAGCAGGAGTCGTTCCAGCGGCTGCTCGGCGACGGCTCGTCGTACGGCGTGGAGATCAGCTACGCCGCGCAGCCCGCACCCGACGGCCTGGCCCAGGCGTTCCTGATCGGCGAGGACCACATCGGTGACGAGACGGTGGCGCTGGTGCTGGGCGACAACATCTTCTACGGGCCGGGGCTCGGCGCGACCCTGACGCGCTTCGCCGACGTCGATGGAGCGGCGATCTTCGGCTACCGGGTGGCCGACCCGTCGGCGTACGGCGTGGTGACCTTCGACGAGGACGGTCGGGCCACCTCCCTGGAGGAGAAGCCGGAGCGGCCCCGCAGCCACTTCGCCGTACCCGGGCTGTACTTCTACGGGCCCGACGTGGTCGACCATGCGCGATCGCTGCGGCCGTCGGCGCGGGGCGAGCTCGAGATCACCGACCTGAACCGGCTCTATCTCGAGGCCGGCCGGCTCCACGTCGAGGTGATGCCGCGCGGCACCGCCTGGCTCGACACCGGGACCGTGCAGTCGCTGATCGCGGCCGGCGGTTTCGTCCAGGCCATCGAGGAGCGGCAGGGGCTCAAGATCGGCTGTCCCGAGGAGGTCGCCTGGCGGATGGGCTTCCTGGACGACGAGGGCCTCGCCCGCCGGGCCGACGAGCTCACCCGCAGCGGCTACGGCGACTACCTCCGAGCGCTCTTGGAGGAGTGAGCCCCAGGCCGCGGTCGAGCCTGTCGAGACCACGTGTGGTCACCGAGCCAGGGACCGTCACCTGGTTTCGACTCGCCTGGCACGGCTTCGCAAGCTCAGCCGTGGGCTCGCTCAACCCGCCTCCTGCCACGCCGTGCGCTCGTTCCTCGCGCTCGGCTCAGTAGGCACCCCGGGAGCCGAGGACGGCGCCGATGGTGCGGCAGAGGATGACGATGTCCTGGATCATCGACCAGTTGTCGACGTAGTAGAGGTCGAGGCGGATCGACTCGGACCACGAGAGGTCGGATCGGCCGGAGACCTGCCACAGGCCGGTCAGGCCGGGGCGCACGCGGAGGCGACGGGACTGGGTCATCGTGTAGCGGTCCACCTCGCTGGGCAGGGGCGGGCGCGGGCCGACGAGGCTCATGTCACCGCGCAGCACGTTGATCAGCTGCGGCAGCTCGTCGATGGAGTAGCGGCGGATCCACTGCCCGGGACGGGTGATCCGCGGGTCGCGCTCCATCTTGAACAGACCCTCGCCGTGGCCGACCTCGGTGTGGAGATCGGAGAGGTACGACTCGGCGTCCACGACCATGCTGCGGAACTTCAGGCAGGTGAACGTGCGCCCGTCACGCCCGACGCGGGTCTGGCGGAACAGCGCCTGCCCGCCGTCGTACCGCTTGACGGCGAAGGCCGTCCACAGCATGAGCGGTGCGGCGAGGGTGAGGAGGACGGCGGAGCCGACGATGTCGAAGGTCCGCTTGGCCCAGCGGAGCGCCTCCTGCGACTGCGGGCGGTCGAGGTGGAGCAGCGGCAGGCCCGCGACGGGGCGGACGCGGATCCGCTCGCTGGACACGTCGGTCATGCCGGGCGCCAGGATGACCTGCACGTCGTCGGATTCCAGGTCCCACACCAGGCTGCGCATCGCGCTCGGGTCGTTGAACGCGCCGGCGACGACGAAGACCACGTCAGCGTCGTACGCGCGGACCAGGCCGGCGGCCTCCTCGACGTTTCCGAGGACCTCGAGCCCGCTCTGGGTGAAGGCGGCGAGATCGTTGGTCGGGGTGACGGCCCCGACGACGTGGTAGCCGAGCCACGACTCGCGCTCGAACACGTCGGCCACGGCATCGGCGTGGTCGGCGCCGCCGACGATGACGGTGCGCTGGCCGAGGGCGCCGAGGCGACGGGCGTGGTGGAGCCAGCGGCGCAGCGTGAAGCGGCCGATCGCGAGAGCCGCCGGGCCGATCAGGAACGCGAAGACGAAGAAGCCGCGGGACAGCTCGAACTGGGTGAGGTAGCAGCCGATGCCGATGAAGGCCCCGGTGAAGAGGCTGGAGCCGACGACGACCTTGTACTCGTCGGCGCCCGCGCCGAAGACGCCGTGGTCGTAGCCGCCGCGCAGCGCGATGGCCGCGATCCAGCAGGCGACCAGCGGCAGGCTGACGAGGGCGGCGGGCTCGGTGACCTCGTACGTCGCGCCGAAGAGCGGGATGTGGCCGCGCACGTAGGCGGCGAGGACGACGGTGGCCGTGATGACGGCGAGATCGACCACCAGCGCGGTGATCGGCAGAGCATGCAGGGCTCTGCTCTGGGTGCGGAGCGACTGGGCGCTCGACAGCATGCTTCGTTCAGGCGCGATGGCCATGACAACCTGGACTTTCCCCCGGAAGCAGCCCCGGAACACCCCACGCGTTCCTTCCCCAGCTGCTGAGGGAAAGTCTACTGGTCAAGTCTTCAACTCCGCGGGTTTTTACCGAACTCGAGCAGGCCTGGAGGTTGACCGGGTTCGCCCGGCGATGTAAAGGGTCGCTACGGGCTTCGTTAGGCTCGCCCCATGAAGATCCTCGTCACCGGCGGTGCCGGCTACATCGGGTCGACCACGGCGAAGGCGCTCGAGGACGCGGGCCACGTGCCGGTGATCCTCGACTCCCTGCTCAGCGGGCCGTTGGCCTTCGTGCGCGACCGGATCTTCTACGAGGGCGACATCGGCGACCGCGATCTGGTGCGCCGGATCGTCGAGGAGCACCCCGACCTCGACGCCACCATCCACATGGCCGCGCGGATCGTCGTACCGGAGTCGGTGGAGAAGCCGTACGAGTACTACCGCGACAACGTCGCGAAGTCGCTGGAGCTCTTCGACCAGCTCGTGGCGCTGGGCAAGCCGCGGGTGCTCTTCTCCTCCTCGGCCTCGCTGTACGCGATCAAGGACGACTTCGAGGTCACCGAGGACGACCCGCTGGCGCCGACGTCGCCGTACGCACGCACCAAGCGGATGATCGAGGAGGTGCTCCAGGACATGGCGGTCGCCACCGACCTGCGGGCGATCATCCTGCGCTACTTCAACCCGATCGGCTCCGACCCCGACCTCGAGTCGGGCATCTACGCCAAGGAGCCCTCCCACGTGCTCGGTCAGCTGGTGATGGCCGCCCGCGGGCAGAAGGACTCGTTCACGATCACGGGCACCGAGCACCCCACGCGCGACGGCACCGGGATCCGCGACTACCTCCACGTGTGGGACCTCGCGAAGGCCCACGTGCGCGCGGTCGAGCGCTTCGACGAGGTGCTCACCGAGGTCGGCGAGCCGAGCGTCGTGATCAACGTCGGTCGCGGTGACGGGGTGACCGTCCGCGAGCTGGTCGCAGCCTTCGAGCGGGTCTTCGGGCACGACGTACCGATCACGGAGGCGCCGCCGCGCCCGGGTGACGCCGTCGGCGCCTTCGCCAACGTCGACCTGTCGCGCCGGCTGCTCGACTGGCAGACCGAGCTCTCCATCGACGACGCGATCGCCTCGGCGCTCGCCTGGGCCGACCGCCGCCAGGAAGTCCTGGGCTACGAGTGACCCGTCGGTACGCCGTCTCCGTCGCCGCCGCGGTCGTCACCGCGTCGGTCACGCTGGCGGCGCCGGCCTCTCCCGAGTCGCCGACCCACGACGTCGTGGGTGGTGGGAGCGAGCTCGCCTCGTCGCTGCCGCTGACCGGCCGCACGGTCGTGATCGACCCAGGTCACCAGCTGGGCAACCACCGCTTCCCGGGCCGGATCAACCGGCCGGTGCCCGCGGGCGGGTTCAGCAAGCCCTGCAACACCACCGGCACAGCCACGAACAGTGGCTACCCGGAGGCGACGTTCACCTGGCAGGTCTCCCGCCTGCTGCAGCGACGGCTCGAGGCGCTCGGCGCCACCGTCCGGCTGACCCGCCACTCCAACAGCGAGGCCCGATGGGGGCCGTGCGTGAACGTGCGCGGCCGCGCCGGCAACAAGCTCCCCGCCGACCTCAAGATCAGCATCCACGGCGACGGCTCCTTCGCGGCCGGTGCCCGGGGCTTCCACGTGATCGCCCCGACCGACCGCAAGCCCTGGACACACGACATCTTCAAGCCGTCGCGTCGGATGGCCCTCGACACCCGCTCGGCGCTGCGCGGCGTCGGGCTGCGGGTCGCCACCTACATCGCGGGCGGCGACGGTCTCGACTTCCGCTCCGACCTCGGCACCCTGAACCTCTCGGACATCCCGACCGTGATGGTCGAGCTGGGCAACATGCGCGACGCGGCGGACGCGAAGCGGATGACCTCGCGCTCCGGACGGGCGACGTACGCGCGGGGCCTGGCGAACGCCGTGAAAACCTTTCTCGGCTGAGCTCACCCGGCGTCTAGGGTCGACCCGTGCCGCAGTCCTCGGGAAGCTTCGCGCCGCTGCGTCACCCGAACTTCCGGTGGTACTGGACCGCGAGCACCGTCAACATCGCCGGCAACACGATGGCCGGTGTCGCCTTGGCCTTCGCGGTGCTGTCGATCACCGACTCCGCGAGCGCGCTGGGCATCGTGCTGGCCGCAGAGACGGCACCGATGGCCATGTTCATCCTGTTCGGGGGCGTGATCGCCGACCGGGTCCCCTTGACGGCCGTCCTCCGGGTCGGGATGTTCGTGCTGGCCGCCAGCCAGGGGGCGACGGCCGCACTGGTGATCTCCGGGCGGGCCGAGATCTGGATGCTGGCGTGTCTCGCGGTCGTCAACGGAACGGCCAGCGCCATCACGTTCCCCGCGTTCGCCTCGATCATGCCCCGACTGGTGCCGCGCGAGCTGCTCCAGCAGGCGAATGCCCTGCAGTCCTTCTCTCGGGGGGCCCTCCGGGTGATCGGTCCGACGATCAGCGCACTCCTCGTCGTGGGGGTCGGTGCCGGATGGGGCCTGGCGTTCGATGCGGCGACCTGGTTCGCGGCGGCACTGATCCTGTTCAAGGTGCGGCTCCCTCCCAGACCTCCGCGCGAGGAGCAGACGTCTCCCTTCACCGAGCTGCGTCTGGGCTGGGACTACGTCCGGCACACGACCTGGCTGTGGGTGGTGGTGCTGGCGTTCACCTTCCTCAACGTGATCCACGCGGGCGCGTGGTTCACCCTCGGGCCGGCCCGGGCCAACGCGACGTTCGGGGCCGCAGGCTGGGGCCTCCTGCTCTCGGCTGAGTCGCTTGGGTTGATCGCGACGACCGTGGTGCTGCTCCGGCGCCCCATGCGCCGTCCGTTGTTCAGCGGGATGATCGGCGTGGCCTGCCTGGCGATACCCATCACGGTCCTGGGGCTCTACCCACACGTGGGGCTGCTCGCCGTGTGCAGCTTCGTCGCGGGCGCCGGTATGGAGGTCTTCGGGATGGGGTGGAACCTGGCGATGCAGGAGCACGTGCCGGAAGACATGCTGTCGCGTGCGTTCTCCTACGACATGCTCGGCTCGGTGATCGCGATCCCCCTGGGGCAGCTCGCCTTCGGGCCGCTGGGCACGGCGTACGGCTATCAGCAGGTCCTCGTCGTCAGCGGGATCGCCTACCTGGTGATCTGCCTGCTCACCATCTCGTCGCGCTCGGTCCGCGACCTGCGCCGCGTCCCGGCCGCGCACGCGACGTCGATCGGCGCTGGGTAGGGTCGCCAGCATGGACCTGACCCTCACCGACGAAGAGCGCGAGATCCGCGAATGGGTGCGCACGTTCGTCAGCAAGGAGCTGATGCCGCTCGAGCCGCAGGTGCTCGAGCGCGAGCGCAACGGCGAGCGCGGCTTCTCACGCGAGGAGCTCAGGGGACTGCAGGAGAAGGCGAAGCAGTCCGGCTTCTTCGGCGTCCTGACGCCCGAGGAGTACGGCGGGATGGGGCTGAGCTCGCTGATGGCCGCCCTCATCGAGATCGAGCTGGGCCGCACCTTCGTGCAGTTCCGCTTCGGCGGCGACGCGGACAACATCCTCTTCCACGCCAACGACGAGCAGAAGAAGCGCTACCTCGAGCCGACCATCACCGGTGAGCTCCACAGCTGCTTCGCGATCACCGAGCCGGGCGCCGGCTCCGACGCGCGCAACATCCGGACCACCGCCGTACGCGACGGCGACGAGTGGGTCATCAACGGCGAGAAGACGTTCATCACCGGCGGCGACATCGCCGACTTCTGCATGGTGTTCGCCGTGACCGACAAGGAGAAGGGCGCCGACGGCGGCGTCACCTGCTTCCTCGTCGACCGCGACCAGGGTTGGACCTCCGCGACGATCCCGACCATGGGCGAGTGGGGCCCGGCCTCGCTGTCGTTCCAGGACGTGCGGGTGCCGCACTCGGCGATCCTCGGTGAGGAGGGTCGCGGCTTCGCCCTCGCCATGAAGTGGATCGGCAAGGGCCGCTTCATGCTGCCGGCGCGGGCGCTCGGTGCGTGCGAGCGCCTCGTCGAGATGGCCATGGAGCAGGCCAAGAACCGGGTGACCTTCGGCGAGCCGATCGCCAACCGGCAGGCCATCCAGTGGATGATCGCCGACTCCGCCGTCGAGATAGAGGCGCTGCGGTGGCTCGTGATCACCGCCGCGTGGCAGGTCGACAACGGCATCGACTCGCGTCAGTCGCAGTCGATGGCGAAGCTGTACGGCGGGGTCCAGGCCAACCAGATCGTCGACCGGGTGCTCCAGATCCACGGCGGCATGGGCTACACCCGCGAGCTGCCGGTCGAGCGGTGGTACCGCGAGCTCCGTCTCCTGCGGATCTACGAGGGCACCGACGAGATCCAGCGCCGCACGATCGCGCGCAACCTGCTCTCGGGCCACGTGTCCGTGCGCGGGCACCTCGGCTGATGGTGGTCGAGCGAGCCGCGCGAGCGAGGAACGAGGTCGCGACCGGCGGGTCGAGACCCGGTGACTGCGGCTACGGCCGCACGTCCAACGCGTCCATCGCCGCCAGCACGGTGCGCACGTGCGCGACCTCGTGGGTGCGGAACAGGTGGGTGCCGCCGAGGCTGCCCATCACGGCGAAGAACCCCTCGGCCTTGCGGAACTCGTCCTCGAACAGGTCGAAGGCGTGCGGCAGCGCGTTGCACACCGGCACGCCGAGGGGCCGCAGCCGGAACGACTGGGCGAGCACCCGCGCCTGGTGCCTGACCCGGGTCGTCGGGTCGGTGAGGTTGGCGTAGTAGAAGCCCATGCCGGGGTCGATCACCACGCGGTCGACGCCGAGGCGGCCGGCGCGGTCGAGCCGCGTGCCGAAGTGGTCGACGAGGTGGGGGAGTGGATCCGCATCGACCGGCACCGCTGCCACGTCGCGGACGTTGCCGAGCTCGACGAAGCACAGCACCACGGCCGCGTCGTACTCCGCGGCGAGGGTGAACATCTCGTCCTCGTGCTCGCGCCCGGTCATGTTGAGGATCCGGGCACCCGCGGCCAGGCCGGCCCGCACGACGGCCGGCTCGTAGGTCTCGACCGAGACCACGGTCTGGTCGGCCAGCGCCTCGATCACGGGCACGAGCGCCGCGACCTGGTCGTGGGCGGGGATCCTGTCGGCGCGCGCCGTGCTCGACTCGGCACCGACGTCGACGATGTGGGCGCCTTGGGCCACCTGGACGCGGGCCTTGCGGATCGCTGACTCCGGCGAGACCGCGACGCTCTCGCGGTACGTCGAGGCGCGGGAGAGGTTGACCGTACCCATCAGGGTCGGGGCGTCGTCGCCGATCACCACCTCGCCGACGCGGACGGGGGTCACGGAAGCGGCGAGCTCGGTGGAATAGGTGTCCCGCAGGGCGGCGAGGTCCTCGAGCGAGATCATCGCCGAGAGTCTAGGGCGTGCTGGTGCGTCGTCCGGCCGGGCAGGATGGCCGCGTGACGATCTTCGGACGGCTGGCCGACCTCGACGACGACGCCCTGCGAGCGGCGTACGCACCGCCGCGGCTGCCGTGGTTGAGGCTGAACTTCGTGGCGACCGTCGACGGTGCGGCCGAGGGCAAGGACCAGCTGAGCGGCAGCATCAACAACGACGCGGACCACCGGGTCTTCGACGCGCTGCGCGCCCTCGCCGACGTGGTCATCGTGGGGGCCGGCACGGTCCGGGCGGAGGGATACCGGCCGAACCCGAAGCCGCTCGTGGTGGTGACGCGGTCGGGCGAGCTCCCGCCGAGCCTGTTGGAGGGCGACACGGGCCGCCTCTACCTCGCCACCGGTGCGCGGGCCCCGGGGTTGGCGCGGGCTCGTGAGGTGCTCGGTGACCGAGTGCTGGTGCTCGGCGACGACGCCCCCGACCCGGCCGCCCTTCGGCGGACCCTCGAGGAGGCGGGCTTCTCGAACCTGCTCTGCGAGGGCGGGCCCCACCTGGCCGCCGACCTGCTCGCGGCCGGGCTGGTCGACGAGCTCTGCTCCACGGTGGTGCCGTCGCTCATCGGCGGCTCCCACGTGCGGATCCTCGAGGGTGCCGACCTCGACGTACCGCTGACCCTCCACACCCTTCTCGACGCCGACAGCACCCTTCTCGCCCGGTGGGTGGTGGCGTCTTCTGGATAGTCCCGCCAGACCCCAGACCCAGGTGAGCGGCGCGTCCCCCACGGAACGCGCCGCCCACGTCGGGGGGCAGAGCTCGACCAGCGCTGCGGGGGCGCCGTTCGGCTCGGCGTCGTCAACCAGTCCGGCGACTCGTACGTTCAACGAGGGGCTCGCACGGAGGTCACGCCGGCGCACCGGCGCGAGCGGGTCCTCACGCAGGAAGGGGCACCGACCGCGGCGGTCGGTGCCCCTTGCGTGCTCGTGGTCGGTCGGTCAGCCCCCGAAGGTGTAGCTGTGGCCGTTGACCTCGGCCCGCCGGAGCAGGCCGGTCAGGTTGGTGCCGTTGGAGCACCCGACCGAGACGTTGATGTTGCTGATCGTGGCGTCGGGGAACTGGCTCACCCAGTGCGACCATGCCTTCTCGCCGGCCGGCGAGCTGTCACCGTCGTCGTTGTAGCGGACCGTGCCCGAGGTGATGACCCACTCGTGCATCGCGCCCTGCGCGAAGTCGTAGTTGCTGGGGGTGTTCCACTGGGTGTTCGGGCTGAAGATGAGACGGTTCGGCTCGTTGGGCGAACCGTCACCGCCCGTGCCGTCACCGGAGAAGAACACGCGCACGTACGGCGAGCCGACGCCGCCGGTGTCGTTGTCCGCCACGTAGCGGGCGTCGATCACCAGGTTCTTCAGCGAGGAGAGCGGCTGGCCGTTCATGCCCGAGAAGTCGAGGCGGCCGTAGTCCTGGCCGGGGGTGCTGCACTGGCCGGCGTCGGCGAACGGTCCGAACTGCACCCCGTCGCCGGTCATCGTCACGCCGGACGTGTCGGTGTCCCGGGCCCGCCACGCGCCGTGGAGACCGTGGACCTGCCTGACGAGGCGACCCTGCAGACGCTGGGACAGGTCGCGCGCCCGCACGCTGCCGTTCGCGATGGCGTGGGTGTCGACGGCGCCCTGGTGGAGGTCGACCGACTGGATGGTGTGGTCCTTGATGCCGGCCGAGGTGACGAGGCTGCCCGCGACCGCGCCGGTGGTGGCGCAGAGAGTGAGGACACCGGCGGCGACGACCACCGTGGCTGCCCGAGAACGGGTGAAGGGGTTGAGGTTCATGCCCAGCTTTCTGAGTGGATGGATTCCGAGCTGACTCGCGAAGGTATGTCCTGGGCGCGCCGATCGTGGCCGAATCGCGGCAACCGATCGGCTACTCCTCATAGCCCTTCTCGTGGGGGTCTGTGGCAGGGTGTTGCGGTGACTTCCGACGCCATCGACCCGTCCGTCCCCCCGTCCGGCACCGGCTGCGAGGAGTGCCTCGCCGCCGACGGGTGGTGGTTCCACCTCCGCCGTTGTACGACGTGTGGCCACGTCGGCTGCTGCGACTCCTCACCCCACCAGCACGCGACCGCCCACTGGCGCGAGACCGGCCACCGGGTGATCACGAGCTTCGAGCCCGGTGAGGCGTGGTTCTGGGACTTCGAGCGCGAGGAGGGCTTCGAGGGACCGATGCTGGCCGACCCGCAGAGCCACCCCGGCGACCAGCCCACCCCCGGGCCCGAGGGCGCCGTACCGGCCGACTGGCGCGACCACCTCCACTAGGGCGACTCGACCTCGTCCGCGTGGGGGCTGAAGCCGGCGCGGGCCATCCGCGGCTCCCAGTCGTAGACGACGCGGCTACCGAGGACGAGGTCCTGAAGCGACTTGTTGGTGCGGCTGAACGGGACCCACACGATGCCGATCGGCACCAGCACGACGAACGCGGCCCGGAGGACGGCACCGAGGAACCGGAGCCGCCGCCCACCGATGCCGAGCACCCGCAGCCCCATCACGAGGTAGCCGTAGGTGCGACCGCTCAGGGTCCAGAAGACGGTGAAGTAGACGAAGGCGACGGCGAACGCGGCGGCGAGACTGAACACCAGGCCGAGCTGGGGCCAGGTGAAGGAGCGGGGGTGGACCAGGAAGATCAGCCCCACCAGGCCGAGGTAGCCGCACAGCAGGACGGCCCCGATCACCAGCCCGTCCAGCACCCCGGCGACCACGCGGGTCACCAGGCCGGCCCGCTGCCCCTGGAACGGTCGTGCCTCGCGCGGCACCGGTGAGATCCTGACCTGCGCTGCCTCGTGGGCTCCCTCGTCGTCCATGGCGCCTCAGGAGCTCGCGGTGCCGGGGCCGCGGGTACGACGCAGCAGCAGCCGGTCGATCGCCCGGTCGACTGCCTGGTCGGCGCCGATGCCCTGCATCCGGACACCCTTGACCGTCTCCGAGGCCATGGAGCCCGTCGAGTCGCGGATGATCTCGGGCAGGTCGACCCCGTCGATGATCTCGTTCGCGAGCGCGATCAGGTCCATCTGGTCGAGGACCGCATCGACCACGCGGACGAGGTCGACCCGCTTCAGCACCGTCGAGGTGAGGTCCATCCGGTCGAGCACGGACTCGATGTCGAGCCGCCGCGCGACGGCGTCGACGTCGACCTTGGACGCCAGCGCGGCCACCTGCTCCTCGTCGACCCGCGTCAGCACCTGGCGCACGACGACGTCGAGGTCCACTCGCGTCATCACGGTCTCGGTCAGGTCGACCTTGTCGAGCACGGCGTTGACGTCGACGCGGTCGATCACCTGGTCGATGTCGACCCGTCGTACGACTTCGGCGATCAGCTGGTCGATGAGCTGGTCGAGCATCATGCCGGCCGCCAGGGCGTACGACGTCGACCGCTGGACGACGGGAGCGAGGGCCGCCTGCACGATCGGCGGCACGGGAACCCTCGTCAGGGTGCTCACGCCCGGAATCCTCATCACGCCGCCCTTCGCAGGCTCCGCGCCTGCCTCCTTGGCAGTGTGCGCGAGAGGGATGGATCCCGACTCACCCGGCAGGGGTGATCCGACACGGATCGGGCGGCGCACCCCCCCGAGGGGTGCGCCGCCCGAGGACGCTACCGGTCTGCGATCAGTTGGCAGCGGACTCGGTGACCCCGAAGGGCTCGAAGTCGTACACGGTGTTGTTGATCTGAAGGGCGTCGACTGCACCGGTGAAGGCGTAGTCACGGCCCTTGGTGATCTGCGCGGACAGGATCGTCGCGTCGGGCATCGCCGCCGAGACCTCGGTCAGGGTGCAGTAGCCCTGCGGCCCCTGGTTGCAGCCGCTCGCGGTGCCTGCTGCGCCGGTGAGGAACCACTGCTTCGCGGTGGAGGCGTCCTGCTTCTGCCAGGCGTTGGCCGTCCCGTTGACCGGGACGTAGACCAGCGTGGAGTAGCTGACCGGCGCGCCGCCCTTGATGGACCCCGGGTTGACCTCGAAGGAGACGCCGGGCAGGTTCGCTGCGTTGAGGCCGAGGTCCTCACCGGTGGCGAAGACCGAGTAGCTGACCGTCTTCAGCCCCGACACGGGGTCACCGGCGAAGTCGACCTGGTTGCCGAACACCGCCTTGTCGGTGCCCGACCCCGTGTGGATGCCGAGGCTGCCGATGCCCATGGGCGGCTTGATGTTGCCCAGGGCGGGCCCGGCCGACGGACCCGCGCGGAGGTACGCGTCGGCGTTCCCGATCACGTTGCGGTCCACCAGGCTCCAGTTGGCGCCGTGGTACGTCGCGCTGCCTGCGGGGCCGGCCGGTCCTGCGGGTCCGGCGGGACCTGGCTGGCCGTCCTGGCCCGGAACGCCCTGCGGGCCCGGAGTGTTGATCTTGTTACGGAGGCTCGGGCGCAGGTCGCCCTCGCGGATCGAGCCGTCCTTGACGACCCCGCTGTTGACCGATCCGTGGGCCATGTCGACGGCCCGGATCGTGCCGTTCTTGATGTCGGCCGACGTGACCAGGCCGCTGGCGAACGCGGCGCCGCCGGCGGCCACGGTGAGGACGACCGCTCCTGCAGCCACGGCGGTGGCGCGCGAACGGAAAACTGTGTGCAGCTTCAAAGAAGTTCACTCCCTGTATGCGAAACCCGAGCCCGGGAGGGTTGTCCACACCCGAGATCCAACAGAGGCCCAACGAGGGCCGGCTGCCGACGTTATGCGTCGACTGTCAGCAGCACAGGAAAAGCCGACGAAATGTCCGATCGACCAGCTCTCTCGCCGCCGTCCAACAGGTCAGCGGGCGCCCTTGCGGGCCCGGGCGGCCAGCTTGGCGCGCTCGTTCTGGTCGAGGACGACCTTGCGGATCCGCACGCTGTGGGGCGTCACCTCGACGCACTCGTCCTCACGGCAGAACTCCAGGCACTGCTCGAGCGAGAGCCTGCGCGGCGGGACGAGCTTCTCGAAGTTGTCGGAGGTGGCGGACCGGATGTTGGTCTGCTGCTTCTCCTTGGTGATGTTGACGTCCATGTCGTCGGCGCGGGAGTTCTCGCCGATGATCATGCCCTCGTAGACCTCGGTGGTCGGCTCCACGAACATGATCCCGCGCTCCTGCAGGTTGGTCATCGCGTACGCCGTTGCGGCGCCCGAGCGGTCGGCCACCAGCGAGCCGGAGTTGCGCGAGCGGATCTCGCCGGCCCACTGCTCGTACTTCTCGAAGACGTGGTGGGCGATGCCGGTGCCGCGCGTCTCGGTGAGGAACTCGGTGCGGAAGCCGATCAGGCCGCGGGCCGGGACCAGGAACTCCATCCGCACCCAGCCGGTGCCGTGGTTGGTCATCTGCTCCATCCGGCCCTTACGGGTCGCCATCAGCTCGGTGATCGTGCCGAGGTACTCCTCCGGCGCGTCGATGGTGAGGCGCTCGACCGGCTCGTGGATCTTGCCGTCGATCTCGCGGGTCACGACCTGGGGCTTGCCCACGGTGAGCTCGTAGCCCTCGCGGCGCATCTGCTCGACCAGGATCGCCAGGGCCAGCTCGCCGCGGCCCTGCACCTCCCAGGCGTCGGGGCGCTCCGTCGTGAGCACCCGGAGCGACACATTGCCGACCAGCTCGCTGTCGAGGCGGTCCTTGACGAGGCGGGCGGTGACCTTGGAGCCCTTCTCGCGCCCGACGAGGGGCGAGGTGTTCGTGCCGATGGTCATCGAGATGGCCGGCTCGTCGACGTGGATCAGCGGCAGGGCGACCGGGTTCTCGGGGTCCGCGAGGGTCTCGCCGATGGTGATCTCGGGGATGCCTGCGACCGCGCAGATGTCGCCGGGTCCGGCCTGCTCGCCCGGCTTCCGCTCGAGGCCCTCGGTGATCAGCAGCTCGGTGATCTTGACCGTCTTGACGGTGCCGTCGCGCTTGATCCAGGCCACGTTCTGGCCCTTCTTGAGGTAGCCCTGGTGAACGCGCACGAGGGCCAACCGGCCCAGGAACGGCGAGGCGTCGAGGTTGGTGACGTGGGCCTGCAGCGACGCCCCCTCGTCGTACTCCGGGGCGGGGATGGTGTCGAGGATGGTGCGGAACAGCGGCTCGAGGTCGGGGGAGTCGGGCAGACCGCCGTTCGCGGGCTGCTCGAGGGAGGCGCGGCCGGCCTTCGCCGAGGCGTAGACGACCGGGAAGTCGAGCGCATCCTGGCTGTGGTGCTCGTCGAGCAGGTCGAGGAACAGCTCGTAGGTCTCGTCAACGACCTCGGCGATGCGGGCGTCGGAGCGATCGACCTTGTTGACGACCAGCACGACGGGGAGGTCGGCGTTGAGCGCCTTCCGGAGCACGAAGCGGGTCTGCGGCAGCGGCCCCTCGCTGGCGTCGACGAGGAGCACGATGCCGTCGACCATCGAGAGCCCACGCTCGACCTCGCCGCCGAAGTCGGCGTGGCCCGGGGTGTCGATGATGTTGATGGTCATGCCCTGCGGAGCGCTCGCGCCGGTGTAGTGGACCGCGGTGTTCTTCGCCAGGATCGTGATGCCCTTCTCGCGCTCGAGGTCACCGGAGTCCATGATCCGCTCGGCGACCCCGGCCTCCTCCTGGTGCGCGGTGAACGCGCCCGCCTGGTGGAGCATCGCGTCGACCAGCGTGGTCTTGCCGTGGTCGACGTGCGCGACGATAGCGACGTTCCTGAGGTCGGAGCGGGTGGAAGGCATGGCGGTACGACGTCGCTTTCGCAGGTGGGGATTGACCCCTGATCGTATCGGCCGGACACACGCGGCCCCGCATCGTCGCGGCGCCCGGCCTCACCCCAGGTGGCCGGATGCCGCGACGCGCAGGTCCCGACGGGCGGGTCAGGAGATTCGGCGCTGCATGCCGTCGGTCGCGAGCCGCACCCGGTAGCGACGCTGACGGACGCTCAACGGGACGAGCGGGTGCTCGGGGGCCGCCATCGCGGCGCAGAGCCGGATCCGGTTGCTGAGGCAGTCCTCGCAGGGGCACTGGCCGTCGTGCTGGGCGCGCTCGGTGCGCTGGGGGAGCGCTGCTCGCTGGGGGGTGATGGTGAACATGTGTGGCCTCCTCGTCCCTACTGAAACGCTCCTTGACCCATGAAGTGACGCGGACGATCGGCCAGGTGTGACTAGTCCCGATGGACTGTCGCCCCGGTCCGGCCGAGCCCCCCGAGAGGCCGCGAGCACCCCGGTCAGCCTGTGGAGACCAGCTCGTAGGCGCGCCACATCGCGGCATAGCGACCGTCCCTCGCGACCAGGTCGTCGTGCGTGCCCTCCTCGACGACCCGGCCCTGGGCGAGGACCACGATCCGGTCGGCGGTGCGCGCGGTCTGGAGCCGGTGGGCGATGAGGATGGTCGTACGGCGTCCGGCCACTGCCGCCATCGCGGCGGAGACCTTGGCCTCGGTGGCGAGGTCGAGGTTGGCGGTCGCCTCGTCGAGGAGGAGCACGGCCGGATCGACGAGGTCGGCCCGCGCGAGTGCGATCAGCTGGCGCTGACCCGAGGAGAGCGAGGAGCCCCGGTCACTGATCGGGTGGTGGTAGCCGTCGTGCAGCGAGGCGATGAAGTCGTGCGCCCCGACCGAGCGCGCGGCGCCCTCGACCTCGGCGTCGGTCGCGTCGGGTCGGCCGTAGGCGATGTTGTCGCGGACGGTGCCGGTGAAGAGGAAAGACTCCTGCGGCACGTAGCCGAGCCGCCCCCGGAAGTCGTCGAGGGCGAGCGTGCGGAGGTCGTGCCCGTCGATGCTGACCGAGCCGGAGTCGGGGTCGTAGAAGCGGGCCAGGAGCTTGAGCACCGTCGACTTGCCTGCGCCGGTCTCGCCGACCAGGGCGACCGTCTCGCGGGAGCGGATGTGGAGGTCGAGCCCGCGCATCGCCTCTGGCGGGCGACGTCGTCCGCCAGAGGCCTCGGGCAGCGCGGAGTCCGCCGGGCCGCGCGCGTCGGAGGAGACCGCCTCGGCCGACGGGTAGCGGAAGTGGACGTCGGTGAGCGCGAGCTCGCCTCGCACCTCCCCGAGCGCGACGGGCCGGTCCGGCTCGGGGGTGAGGGTCTCGAGGTGCATGAGGTCGGAGATCCGGTTGACCGAGACCCGCGTCTGCTGCCAGGAGTCGAAGACCTGGGAGAGCTGCTGGATCGGGGAGAAGAACATCGTCAGGTAGAGGATGAACGCGATCAGCACGCCGGTGGTGAGGCGCCCCTCGTCGATCAGATGGGCGCCGACACCGAGCACGATGACGTCGGCGATCGCGGAGAGGAACAGCACGAACGGGAAGTACGTCGCGATCGCGCGCTGCGCCCGCATCCGGGCGTCGAAGTAGCGCCGGCCCAGGAGGTGGAAGCGCGAGACGGTGCGGTCCTCGTGGACGAACGCCTGCGCCTCGCGGATGCCGGAGAGCGACTCCTGGAAGTCCGCGTTGACCACCGCGAGCGACTCGCGCACCACGTCGTACAGCCGGTTGGTGACGCGTCGGAAGATCACGGTCGCGATGGCCAGGGGCACGATCACGGTCAGGGTCCACAGGGCCAGCTCGACATCGAGCAGCAGCAGGGCGACGCCGACCCCGACGAAGGTGACGAGCGAGACCAGGGCCTGGAGGAGGCCGTTCTCGATCAAGGTCTCGAACTGGTCGACGTCGGTGGTCATCCGGGTCATCGTCCGGCCGGCCATCTCGCGCTCGTAGTAGTCGAGCGACAGCCGTTGGAGCTGGGCCCAGATCCGGATCCGGAGGGCGGCCATGATCCGCTCGCTGGTGCGGCCGGTCACGAACGTCTCGGCGATCTGGTCGAGGAAGTCCACGAGCACCACGACGAGGAACGCTGCGGAGGCCCACCACAGCACCTCGGGGGCGTTCGCCGAGACGCCGTCGTCGATGCCCTTGTGCACCAGCCAGGGGCCGAGCAGCGCGGCGACCGCGTCGAGCACGACGAGCAGCAGGCCGAGCGCGAACGGCCAGCGGTACTCCGAGACCAACGCCCGCATCGAGAAGCCGGGGTCGGGACGGGCCTCCTTCTCGAGGTCGATGACGATGTGGTCGCGCACCGGGGGCAGCGCCTCGACACGCGCCAGGAGCTCCGGGGTGGGCGCGAGGGCCATCTGCCAGCCGCCGCCGCGGATCCCGGGTCCGAGGCCGGCCGTCTGGGGCAGCTTCGACGCACGCCGCTCGTCGGCTGCGCGTACGGCGTCGGCGCGGCTGCCGCTCTGCCAGGCCTCGGGCGTCACCTCGAGCTCGGTGAGGGTCTCGATCGAGTCGCCGACCGCGGCAGCCGCCTCGGCGTCGAGGCCGGTGAGCAGCTCGCGGTACGACGCGTTGCGCGCCATCAGCTCGTCGTGCGTGCCATCGTCGGCCACGCGCCCCGCGTCGAGCAGCACGACCCGGTCGGCGAGGTGGAGGGTGGAGATCCGGTGGGCGACGATCAGGGAGGTGCGGCCGGCGAGCACCTCGCGGAGGCCGCTGAAGATGGTCTCCTCGGTGCTGGAGTCGACCGCGCTGGTGGCGTCGTCGAGCAGGAGGACCCGCGGGTCCATGAGCACGGCGCGGGCCAGTGCGATCCGCTGGCGCTGGCCACCGGAGAGGCTGAGGCCGCGCTCGCCGACGGTGGTGTCGTAGCCGTCGGGGAGCTCGCGGATGAAGCCGTCGGCGCAGGCCACGCGGGCCGCGGCCTCGATCTCCTCGCGGGTGGCGCCCGGCCGGCCGTAGCCGATGTTGGCGGCGAGGGTGTCGGAGAACAGGAAGCTCTCCTCGAACGCCGCCCCGATCCGGCCCCGCAACGAGCGCAGCGTCACCTTGCGCACGTCATACCCGTCGACGAGGACCCGCCCCTGGTCGGGGTCGAGCATGCGCTGGACGAGGGCCACGACGGTCGACTTGCCGCTCCCGCTCGAGCCGACCAGGGCGACGCGCTCGCCGGCGCCCACGTGGAGGTCGAGCCCGCGCAGCACCTCTTCCTCGTCGTACCCGAAGTGCACGTCGCGGAGCTCGATCTCCCCACGCAGCTCGGGGAGCTCGACCGCGTCGGGCGCGTCCTCGATCCCCGTCTCGAGGTCGAGCACCTGGAAGATCCGTTCGACCCCCGCCCGCGCCTGCTGCCCGATGGTGAGGACCCCGGCAAGCTGGCGGGCGGGGGCGACGAACTGGGTGACGTACGTCGAGAACGCCAGGAACGTGCCGAGCGTGATCTCGTCCTGCATGACGAGCCAGCCGCCGAGGGCGAGCACGGCGACCTGGGCGAGGGTCGGGATCGCCTCGAGCAGCGGCTGGTAGCGCGCCTGGAGCCGGGTGGCGCGCATCCGGCTGCCGTAGAGCGTCTGGACGACGCCGACCATCCGGTGGAGCTCTCGCTCCTCCTGCCCGAACGCCTTCACCACGCGCACGCCGTTGACGTCCTCGTCGACGATCTCGGCGACCTCGCCCTCGCGTTGCTGGCCGTCCCAGCTGGCGGGGAAGACCTTGACCCGGAGGCGGTAGGAGACCACGAAGAGCGCGGGTGCGATGACGAGGCCGATGCAGGCGAGCAGGGGCGAGAGCCAGAACATGATGCCGAGCGAGATCAGCATCAGCAGCAGGTTGCCGAACATCAGTGGCAGGAAGTTGAGCAGGCCGAGGATCAACGTGGTGTCGCTGCTCGCGCGGGCCACGAGCTGGCCGGTGGACAGCTGCGACAGGGTGCGTTGGTCGAGGGTGAGCAGGTGGTCGTGGAGCTGGTTGCGCAGGTCGTACTGCACGCCCAGCGACGACCGGCCGTTGTGGAAGCGTCGAAGGTAGGCCAGGCCGAAGACGGCCAGCGCGATGAGGACCATGAGCAGCAGCCACGGCCACAGCGGCTTGGTCGGGTCGCCGATGACGTCGTCGACGATGGTGCGGGCGATCAGCGGCACCATCGCCTGACCGGCGCTGCCGAGGACGGCCGCCGTCAGCGAGATCTGTACGTCGCGCTTGTGCTTCCAGACCTGGGCACTCAGCCTGCGGATCCACCCCGGCGTGGGCTCCTGGCTCGCTGGCATCGGGTGGCGACGTACCTCTCTCGTGGCGGCCCGAGCGGGCCGACGAGAGTCTAGTTCCGCCTCGAAACCACCCCCACCCTCCGACCCGCGGGTTCGAATCAAGCCTGCAGGGAGAGGGTGTTGCCGTCCGGATCGCGGAACCAGGCGATCCTGGCCCCGCTCGGGGCCGCCCAGATCGCGCGGGCGTCCTGGCCCATGCCGTCGTACCGGGTGAAGGTGACGCCGGCGGCCACCAGCCGGTCCATCTCGCCCTCGAGGTCGTCGACGACCCAGCCGAGCACGGTGTACGGCGCGGCGCGGACCTCGTCGACCTGGGTGATCCGGAGCCGGCTCTGCGGGGTCTCGTGCACCAGCGCGTAGGGCCGCGCGTCGGTGAGCTCGAGACCCAGCACCGTGCCGTAGAAGTGCTCCGCGACGTCGAGGTCAGTCACGCCGATGAAGCCCACCTGCCTGGCCTCCTGCATCATCCGTGCTCCCGCAGGAGGCCCGCGGAGTCGACGGGTTCGGACAGGGCATGGCTGAGGATGCGCATCACCCGAGGAGCGTAGGCGCCCTTGGCGATGTCGGCGGCGCGGCGTAGGAAGGACACATGACTCTCGGACGCCACTGCTCCTTCGTGCCTCCCTACCTGCTCGAGCGAATCGGCGCGTCCGACTCCGACGCCGCCCACCACTGCCGGCAGACGCTGGCCGTCGACGAGGCGTTCAGGGCGGGCCGCCAGGGTGCGACCACGCCACCCACCGAGACGGCCACCACCGCCGCCGCGTGGGTGGTCCACACCGCGTCGAACACCGCGACGCTGCCGGGCCGCGTGGTCCGCACGGCCGGTGACCCCGCCTCGGGTGACACCTCGGTCGACGAGGCCGCCGGCAACATCACCACCACGCTCTCCTTCTACCGCGATGTCTTCGCCCGCTCGTCGTACGACGGGAAGGGTGCCGAGGTCGTGCTGACCGTCCACTACGAGCGGGACTACGACAACGCCTTCTGGAACGGCACGCAGCTGGTCTTCGGTGACGGCGACGGCACGGTCTTCGCGACGTTCACCCGGCCGGTGGACGTGCTGGCCCACGAGTTCACCCACGGGGTCACCCAGTTCACCGTCGACCTGACCTACCAAGGTCAGTCGGGCGCGCTCAACGAGTCGCTCTCCGACTGCTTCGGTGCGTGCGTGAAGCAACGGGCGCTCGGCCAGACCGCCGCGAACGCCGACTGGCTGATCGGCGAGGGGGTCTTCGTTCCCGGGCTCCACGCGCGGGCTCTGCGTGACATGGCCAACCCCGGTACGGCGTACGACGACCCGACCCTCGGCAAGGATCCCCAGGTCGGTCACTTCTCCGACTACCTCCAGACCAACGACGACAACGGCGGCGTCCACACCAACTCCGGCATCCCCAACCGCGCCTTCCAGCTCGCCGCCGTCGCGATCGGTGGTGACACCGGGGAGGGCGCCGGCCAGATCTGGTACGACGCGCTCACCGGCGGCCGGGTCACGCCGGACAGCGACTTCGCCGGCTTCGCCGCGGCCACCGTGGCGGCCGCGGGTGACCACGCCGAGTCCGTCCGGCAGGCGTGGGCCGCCGTCGGCGTCGACCCCGACGGGACCCGATCGCCCGCGGACACCGGCGCGGCCGTGCCCGCCTCCCTCGTCCGCGTACGTCGTACCGGTGGCATCGCCGGCCGCACCGTCGAGGGCTCGGTCGACCTCGACGCCGACGACCCGCGCGTGGCGGCGGCGCGCGACCTCGTCGACCGGCTCGACCTGAGTCGGCCGATCGAGTCCGCGACCTTCCCCGACGCGTTCAGCTACACCTTCGAGATCGGTGGACGTTCGGTCACGGTGCCCCAGCAGGAGCTCAGCGACGACGAGCGAGCGCTGGCCGACCTGTTGCTGGCGGGGCCCACGAGTCCCTAGTCGGCGAGCGCCCGGTCGAGTGCGGCGGTCACGTGCAGCGTGGTGCACGGATAGACGGGCAGCTCGCAGTCGGCCTGGGTGATCAACAGCTCGAGCTCGGTGCAGCCGAGCAGCACGCCACCTGCGCCGGCGTCCCACAGCTCCTCGATCACGCCGAGCACCTTGCGGCGGGTCGCGTCGACGACCCGGCCGTGCACCAGCTCGTCGTAGATCGCGCTGTTGAGCATCTCGTGGTAGCGCGCGTCGGGGACGACGGTCTCGAGGCCGTGCCGCGCGAGCCGGTCGGTGAAGAAGCCGTCCGACATCGCGACCGTGGTGCCGATGAAGCCGACCTTCGTCACGCCCTGGGCGCGCACCTCCTCGGCGACCACGTCGGCGAGGTGGAGCAGCGGCAGGTCGACCGCGGCCTCCACCTGGTCGGCCACCTTGTGGAACGTCGTGGTGCACAGCAGCAGGAAGTCGGCACCCGCGCGCTCGACCCCGCGAGCGGCCTCTGCGAGGAGCTCGCCGACCTGCTGCCAGCGCTCCTCGTCCTCGAGCGCGGTCACCTCGGCGAAGTCGACGGTGCTGAGCACGAGCTTGGGGGAGGAGAGCCCACCGAGGCGGTCACGCACGCCGAGGTTGAGGTCGCGGTAGTAGACCTCGCTGCTCTCCCAGCTCATCCCACCGACCAGTCCGATCGTCTGCATGGGCTGCAGTCTGTCGTGGCCGCGGCGAATCCGTCACCCGGTCCCACCTCGCGGGCGAGCTCGCGTCGCTGCTCGCTGCGGCGCTCAGTCCCGACTGCGTCGGCTCTGAGCGTCCTCGCTCGAGATCCGATGGACCTTGTGCTGAGCGGCCTGCGCGCGCGGCTTGATCACCATCTCGTCGATGTTCACGTGCGACGGGCGGGTAGCGATCCACGCGATCGCGTCGGCGACGTCCTCGGCGACGAGCGGGTCCGGTACGCCGGCGTACACCGCCGCCGCGCGCTCCTCGTCGCCGTCGAACCGGACCTTGGCGAACTCGTCCGTGCGCACCATCCCGGGCGCGATCTCGCTGATCCGGATCGGCTCGCCCACGAGCTCGAGGCGCAGCGTCTCGGAGACGACCTGCGTGCCGTGCTTGGCCGCGGTGTAGCCGCCACCGCCCTCGTAGGCGATCCGGCCGGCCGTGGAACCGACGTTCACGATCAGACCGTCGCCGCTCGCCCGGAGCGCGGGCAGGAGGGCCTGGGTGACCCGGAGCAGCCCGATCACGTTCACCTCGTACATCCGGCGCCAGTCGTCCGGGTCGGCCTCGGCCACCGGCGACATCCCGAAGGCGCCGCCGGCGTTGTTGACCAGCACGTGGAGGGAGTCGCCGACCACCTCGGCGAGGCCGGCGACCGACTCGGGCGAGGTCACGTCGCAGAGCACGGCGGTGCCGTCGATCTCGCGGGCGAGCTCCTCGACCCGTTCGGCCCGGCGAGCGGCGCACACCACGGCGTATCCCTCCTGGGCGAGCGCGCGGGCGGTCGCCGCTCCGATCCCGCTCGAGGCTCCGGTCACGACAGCAGTACGACGCGTCATGCGCACGATTCTGCCTGCACGGATGTTCCGGGCGGCGTCCGGCTGGCACACTGTGGGCCCGATGGGACAACACGTCGATGCCGCAGGGCCGCCGAGGGCGACGCGCCGGACCGCTCAGGTGTGCGGCCTCGTGGGCGGGGCCGCCTGGGTCGCCACCTACTTCGTCGACGCCGACGCCGGCCCGACCCGGGTCCTGCTGCTCGGCGGCGGCGTGCTCCTCACGATCGCGCTCTTCGCGATCGGCCTGATGCTGGTGAAGAGCGACTTCCTGCTCCTCCGGGTGTTCGTGGCGCTGGCGCTGCCCACGCTCGTGTGGGGCGTCTTCGCCCTCGTACGCGACTCGGTGAGCAACGAACAGCTGGTCGACGCGGCGTTCGGGGCGTTCGTCGCGCTGCTCTGCCTCGCGATCCTGGTACGACGTTCGTCGGCCTCCCGGGCCACCCTCTGACCGACGGGCGGGAGCCTGCCCGGGAGCTGTGCCCGGAGCGCGGGGAATGACGCGAGCCTGTGCGCGGTTGGATGCGTTTGGGCCCGCTCTGTGCGGGGGAAGGGGTGACGTCGTGGAGCTCACCGAGGCCGACGCCGTACGACGGGTGGCCATGATCAGCGTGCACACCTCGCCGCTCGACCAACCAGGCACCGGCGACGCCGGCGGGATGAACGTCTACGTGCTCGAGCTGTCCAAGCGTCTGGCGGCCGCCGGGATCGAGGTCGACATCTTCACCCGCGCGACCTCCTCGCGCCACGCGTCCGTGCTCGCCGCCGGCGACGGCATCACCGTGCACAACATCCACGCAGGGCCCTTCGAGGGCCTGAGCAAGGGCGAGCTGCCGGGCCAGCTGTGCGTCTTCGCCCGCGAGGTGCTCCGCACCGAGGCGATGAAGCCGCTCGGCCACTACGACCTCGTCCACTCCCACTACTGGCTCTCCGGCCAGGTCGGAGCCCTCGCCCGCGACCGCTGGGGCGTGCCGCTGGTGCACACGATGCACACCATGGCGAAGGTCAAGAACGACGCGCTGGCCGAGGGCGACACCCCCGAGCCGGCCGCGCGGATCATCGGTGAGGAGCAGGTGGTCGAGGCGGCCGACATGCTCGTCGCCAGCACCGACATCGAGGCCAAGCAGCTGATCAACCTCTACGACGCCGACCCCGGGCGGGTCGAGGTGGTGCACCCCGGTGTCGACCTGACCGTGTTCCGTCCACGTGACACGGACGAGGCGCGTCACCGGCTGGGCCTGCCGACCGACGCCCACGTCGTGCTCTTCGCGGGTCGGCTGCAGCCGCTCAAGGCGCCCGACGTGCTGCTGCGGGCGGTGGCCCTCCTCCTGGAGGAGACGCCCGACCTCCGGTCGCGCCTGGTGGTCCCGATCGTGGGCGGGCCGTCCGGCACCGGGCTCGAGCACCCCGAGGCTCTCGCCGAGCTGGCCGACCGCCTCGGCATCGGCGACGTCGTACGTTTCGTGCCGCCGGTGCCCCCCAGCGAGCTCGCGGTCTGGGATGCCGCGGCGTCGGTGGTCGCCGTGCCGTCGTACAACGAGTCGTTCGGGCTGGTCGCCGCCGAGGCGCAGGCGGCGGGGACGCCGGTGATCGCGGCCGCCGTCGGGGGCCTGACCACGGTCGTCGCCGACGGTGAGAGCGGGCTGCTCCTCGACACCCACGAGCCGGCCGCCTGGGCGTCCGCGCTGCGCCACGTCCTGCTCGACGACGCCTTCCGGGCTCGGCTGGCCCAGGGGGCACGCGAGCGCGGTGGGGCGTTCTCGTGGGAGCGCACCGCCGAGCGCACCCTCGACGTCTACGAGCGTGCCCGCCACTCCTTGCGGGAGCTCGTGTGACCGACCCCGCGCAGGTGCTGCGCGACTACCTCGCCGACAACGACCTCGAGTTCACCGAGGTCGACGGCGTCTTCAGCTTCGCCCTGCCGGGCGAGCGCAAGCTCCAGACGCCGGTCCGTCTCGACCTCGGCCCCCACGCCCTCGGCGTCCACGCGTTCGTCTGCCGGAACCCCGACGAGAACCACGAGCGCGTCTACCGCTGGCTCCTCGAGCGCAACCTCAAGACCTACGCCGTCTCGTACGCCGTCGACCACCTCGGCGACATCTACCTCGACGCGCGGCTGCCGCTGTCGCTGGTCAACCCCGACGATCTCGACGGCGTGCTCGGCTCGGTGCTGGCTCACGCCGACGGCTCCTTCAACACCATCCTCGAGCTGGGCTTCGCCTCGTCCATCCGCAAGGAGTGGGAGTGGCGCAACCTGCGCGGCGAGTCGACGCGCAACCTCGAGGCCTTCCGCGGCTGGCTGGAAACCGACGCGACGCCCGAGGTCGAACGGCCCTAGTCTCAGCGCGTGGAGTGGCCGTTCTTCGACCTTCGCATCTCGCGTGGTGAGGTGGTGCTGCGCGGCGTGAGCGACGCCGACCTCGAGGTCCTCGAGTCCGTCCTCCCCGACGACCTCGAGATGAACCCCGCCAACGAGCGCTTCGCCTCTCTCACGCCGCCGGCCGACAAGCGCCGCCAGCTGAGCGGCGAGATCTGGAAGCACCGCGGCACCTGGTCGCCCGACTCGTGGTGCCTCGACCTCACGGTCGAGGTCGGCGGCCGGGTCGTCGGCGTGCAGGCCCTGGAGGCCGAGCAGTTCCCGCTGCTGCGCACCGTCGACTCGTTCTCCTGGCTCTCCTCGGAGGTCCGGGGTCGAGGCCTGGCGAACGTGATGCGAGCCGGGGTGCTCACCCTCGCGTTCGAGCACCTCGGCGCCGAGCTGGCGGTCTCGTCGGCACGCACGGACAACGCCGCCTCGCTCGCGGTCTCCTACCGGATGGGGTACGTCGACAACGGCCTGAGCCGGACCAACACCCCGACCGGCCCGTTCGACCTGCAGCACGTGCGACTGACCCGCGAGGCGTGGGTCGCCTCGGGTCGGACCGCGACCGTCGAGGGGTTCGCGGCCTGCCGCCCGTGGTTCGCAGCCGGCCCGGTCAGCTGAGCGCGAGCGCCCCCAGCGCCAGCAGCGCCGGCACCGCCTGGACGACGAGGATCCGCCTGTTGACGGTGGCGGCGCCGTAGACGCCGGCGACCACGACGCAGACCAGGAAGAACACCTTGACCGCGGTGTCGTCGGCGACCAGGCCCCAGACGAGCCCGGCGACCAGGAACCCGTTGTAGAGGCCCTGGTTGGCTGCGAGCGCCTTCGACTGCTCGGCGAAGTCCGGCTCCAGCCCGAAGACCCGTCGCCCCGTGGGAGTGGTCCACAGGAACATCTCGAGCACGAGGAAGTAGCCGTGGAGGGCAGCGACCAGGCCGATCAGCACGTCGGCGACGATGTTCACGCCCGCAGCATGACAGGCCCTGCTCGGATAGCTAGGCAGGTTGCGGCTGCTCGACGGCACGAACCCGGGGCTTCTTCCGTGCGACGGCGACGCCGACCAGGGCGAGCGCGCCACCGGCGTACGCCATCGTGGGAGGCACCTCACCGAGGAACAGCCAGCCCATCACGATGGTCAGCGGCGGCACGAGGTACGTCGTGATGCCGAGGCTGCTGGCCGTCATGTGGCGCAGCGCGAAGGCGTACGTCGTGAACGCGATCGCGGTCGGGAACAGCCCGAGGTAGACCACCCACCAGAGGTCGGACGTGGAGGCGTGGGAGGTGTCGTCGACGAGCTGGCCGGCGAAGGGAAGGCAGACCAGGGCGCCGATGGTGCACGCCAGCCAGGTGACGTGAAGCGCCGACAGCCGCGAGACGAGCGGCTTCTGCACGACCAGCGAGATGGAGTAGACGAGGGCGGCCAGCAGGCACAGCGCGACCCCGAGCAGGTCGTTCTTCCCGTCGGGCTGGGAGACCCCGATCAGGACGACGCCCGAGAACGCGAGGAACAGCCCGAGCCCCAGCCAGCCGGTGAACCGCTCGCCGAGAAAGAGTGTCGCCAGCAGTGCGATCAGCACCGGCGAGATCTGGATCAGCATCGCGGCGGTGCCGGCGTCGACGTGACGCTCGCCGGCGTTGAGGGCGAGGTTGTAGACGCCGAACCACAGGACCCCGATCACGACCAGCCCGACCCAGTCGCGCCCGCTCGGGCGGGGCAGGCCGCGGGAGACCGCCACGGCGCCGAGCGCGATCGAGCCGACGAGAAGTCGGCCGAGCGACAGCGCGCCTGCGGAGAAGTCCTCCCCGAGATGGCGGATGGCCACGAAGGCCGAGGCCCAGAACAGCAGGGTCACGGCGACGGCGGCCACGGGGAGCCAGGAGCGGGTGGGGGAAGGGGGCACCAGGCCAGCCTAGGAGGCACCACCGACAGGTCTCACGCGGGTTTCGGACGTCGCGTGGCCGGTTGGCGGGGAGTCGATCAGCCGAGGGTCGAGGCGCGCGCGACGAGCTCGGGAACGAAGACGACCTGTTCGTGGAGATGGCCCTCCAGCGACTCGTCGGTGACCAGCCGGGCGGCCGTGCTCCCGAGCTCCTGGCGCGGCTGGCGCACCGAGGTGAGCGGGACGGCGGCGGCTGCTGCGAACTCGATGTCGTCGTACCCGACGATGGCGATGTCCTCCGGCACCCGGCGGCCCGCCCGCATGCACTGCTGAAGGAAGCCGAGGGCGGTGATGTCGTTGCCGCAGAAGGCGGCCGTCGGGCGACGACGGGCGGGGAGCCCGAACAGCCGCTGACCAGCCTCGCGTCCGGCGGCGACGGTGAGCTCCTCGGTGGCGAGCAGGATCAGCTGGTCGGGGGGCAGGCCAGCATCGTCCCAGGCGGCTTGGGCGCCGGCCCAGCGGTCCTGGATCTGGCCCAGCTCCGCCGGACCGCCGATGAACGCGACCCGGGTGTGGCCGCAGTCGATGAGGTGCTCGACCGCGAGGCGGCCCCCCAGCGCGTCGTCCACGGCGACGGTGCAGAACTTGCCGGCACCGCGGGTACGGTCCACGATCACGACCGGGGTGCCTCGGCGCACGATGTCGCCGAGGATCTCGGCCTCGGGGTCGACCGGGGTGATCAGGATCCCCTGGACGCGCTGCTCCTGGAGGTGCTCGAGGTGGGCCTGCTCGCGCTCCGGGCTGCCGGCGCTGTTGCAGATGAAGAGCGAGAGCTGCTCCTCCGCGGCGGCGTCCTCGATGCCCTGCGCGACGTCGGTGAAGAAGGGGTTGCGGGCGTCGAGCATCACGTAGGCGAGCGCGCTGCTGCGCCCCGCACGGAGCTGGCGGGCGCCCTCGTTGCGCACGAAGCCGAGCTCGGCCATGGCCTGCTCGACCTTCTCGCGCGTCGCCGGACGCACCCGCTGCGGTCGGTTCAGCACGTTGGAGACGGTCCCGAGCGAGACGCCGGCGGCCGCGGCGACGTCCTTCACCGAGGCGCCACGACGCACGCTCCGCAGGCGTGCGGTCATCGCGGCCCCCTTTTGAAACGTGGTCAGCACACCCTAGCGCCTGGCCGTCGAGACGGCTCCCGGCACGGAGAAATCCGCGTGAAACGCTAGGGAAACAGGTGCTTGACGCGAGATGTGACGTGCATTACTGTCCGTTGAAACCTTTCAATTCACGGACGGACAACCGATGCCAGAGACCGCGCCCACGCTCGAGCTGCGTGACGTCGCCAAGTCGTTCGGCCCCGTCGTGGCCCTGCGCGCCGGCACCCTGGCCGTGCACCCCGGCTCCATCCACGCCCTGGTCGGAGAGAACGGCGCCGGCAAGTCGACGCTCGTCAAGATCGTGGCCGGCGTCCACCAGCGCGACGCGGGAGTCTTCCGCTTCCAAGGCGAGGACGTGGACTTCACGACCACCGCGGCCGCGAAGGACGCCGGCATCGCGGTGATCTACCAGGAGCCGACGCTGTTCCCCGACTTGTCGGTCACCGAGAACATCTTCATGGGTCGCCAGCCTCTGACCCGCGCACACCGGATCGACCGCGCCGCGATGTACGCCGAGGCCGAGCAGCTGTTCGCACGGCTCGGCGTGCACCTCGACCCGCGACGTATCGCGCTGGGGCTCTCCATCGCCGACCAGCAGATCATCGAGATCGCCAAGGCCATCTCGCTGGACGCGGCCCTCCTGATCATGGACGAGCCCACTGCGGCGCTCTCCGGCAACGAGGTGGAGCGGCTCTTCGCGGTCGCCCGGGCGCTGCGCGACGAGGGCCGCGCCCTGGTGTTCATCTCCCACCGCTTCGACGAGGTGTTCGCCCTCTGCGACACGGTCACCGTGATGCGCGACGGTTCCTACATCTCCACCGACCGGGTCGAGGAGACCTCCCAGTCCGAGATCGTCTCCCGGATGGTCGGCCGCGAGGTCTCCGAGCTCTTCCCGAAGACGCCGGCGACGATCGGCGGCGTCGTCCTCGACGTCCAGGGCCTGACCACCGCCGGCACCTTCCACGACGTCACGTTCTCGGTGCGCTCCGGCGAGATCCTGGGGCTCGCCGGCCTGGTCGGCGCCGGCCGCAGCGAGATCGCGCGAGCGATCTTCGGCGTCGACGGCTACGACGCGGGCTCGGTCACCCTCGAGGGTCGCCGCGTCCCGTCCCACCGGCCCCGCGTCTCGATCAGGGCCGGCATGGCGTTCGTGCCCGAGGACCGCCGCCAGCAGGGTCTGGTCACCGAGGGGTCGGTGGCCCGCAACATCACCGGCGTGATCCGCTCCGGCCTCACCCGCCTGGGCCTCCTCACCTCGGGCGCCGAGAACGCCGCCGCGGCGCCGTGGGCCGGACGCCTGGAGGTCAAGACCGGCGCCCTCGACATGCACGCGACCACGATGAGCGGCGGCAACCAGCAGAAGGTCGTCATCGCCAAGTGGCTGGCGACCAACCCGCGGCTTCTGATCATCGACGAGCCCACCCGCGGCATCGACGTCGGCACCAAGGCCGAGGTCCACCGGCTGCTCTCCGAGCTCGCGGGCGAGGGCCTGGCGATCCTGATGATCTCCTCAGAGCTGCCCGAGGTGCTCGGCATGGCCGACCGGGTGCTCGTGGTCCGCGAGGGCGAGATCACCGCAGACCTCGACCGCGCAGACGCCACCCCCGAGTCCGTGATGACGGCGGCCACCCGCCCCGCCGAGCCCACCGAGGCAGCATGAGCGCCACCGACCTCCTCGTCGAGCCGAGCCGGCTCAGCCCCGGCCAGCGCGCGGTCACCGGCCTCCTCCGCTCGCGCGAGGCCGCGGTCGCCGCGGTGCTCGTCCTGCTCATCGTCTTCACCACGCTGAAGAGCGGGTCGTTCGTGTTCAGCCACGACGGCTGGCGCGATCTCCTGCTGTCGCCGTCCCTCCTGCTCCTGCTGGCGATCGGCGAGATGGTCGTCATCGTCACCCGCAACGTCGACCTGTCGGTCGGCTCGGTGCTGGGCCTGTCCGCCTACGCGACCGGCCGGCTCTTCATCGACCACCCGAGCATCCCGATCGTCGCCGTCTTCGCGATCGGCCTGCTGTTCGGCGCACTCCTCGGCCTCGTGAACGGCGTGCTGGTGACGGCGTTCCGGGTGCCCGCGCTGGTGATCACGCTCGGCACGATGTACATCTACCGCGGCATCCTCGTGCACTGGGCCGGCAGCAAGCAGATCTACGCCTTCAACCTGCCCGACTCGTTCCGCAAGCTGGGCACCCAGCAGGTGCTCAGCATCCCGGTGCTCTTCATCCTGGCGCTCGTCGTGCTCGCCCTCGTCGGCTACTACCTCCGGACGGCGCGCGGCGGCCGCGAGCTCTACGCCATCGGGTCCGATCCCGACGCCGCCCAGCTCTACGGCCTTCCCGTCACCCGCCGCGTCCTGGGTGCGTTCGTCCTCTGCGGGGCACTCGCCGGCCTGGCCGGCGTCGTGCAGGCCGCGCGCTACTCCACGGCCACCTCCGCGACCGGTCAGGGCCTCGAGCTCCAGGCGATCGCAGCCGTCGTCATCGGCGGCGTCGCGATCTTCGGCGGCAGCGGCTCGGTGTACGGCGCGGCGATCGGAGCCTTCCTGCTGATCACCATCAACGCGGCTCTGCCGATCCTCGGGATCCCGGAGTTCTGGCAGAACGCCGTCGTCGGTGCGCTGATCCTCAGCTCGATCTCGTTCGACCGGATCCTCGCCCAACGCCGCGCCCACAAGCTCATCGAGTCGAGGGACGAGTCATGACCTCTGCCGTCGCCCCGCCCGCCGCCCCCACGACGTACGCCGCCTACGCGCGACCCCTCTGGCAGCGGCTCCTGCTCACCCGCTCCGCCGCGATGGTCACCCTGCTGGTGCTGGCCTATGCCTACGCCTACAACCAGGTGGAGTTCTTCGACGGCAAGCTGACCAACTACTTCCTGCTCATGGACATGGCGCCGATCCTGCTGATGGCGCTCCCGATGACGCTGATCATCATCACCGGCGAGATCGACCTGTCGGTGGCCAGCACCCTGGGGCTCAGCGCGGTCGTCACCGGTCTCCTGGTCCACGACCACGGCTGGTCCGTGCCGGCCGCCGGGTTGGCCGCCCTCGTGGTCGGCCTCCTCGCAGGCGCCCTCAACGGCTTCCTCGTCGCCTACGTCGGCCTGCCGTCGCTGGCGGTCACGATCGGCACGCTGGCGCTCTACCGTGGCATCGCCGTCGGCCTGATCGGCACCAAGGCGATCAGCGGGCTGCCCCAGGACTGGCGCGACCTGGCGAACAAGCACATCGGCACCACCAGCTACCCACTGATCGTGATCCCGATCGCGGTGCTCGCCGTCGCCTTCGCGGTGCTCCTGCACTTCACGCCGTTCGGCCGCGGGGTCTACGAGATCGGGCTGAACTCCGAGACCGCCCACTTCAGCGGGGTCGACGTGAGACGCAGCAAGCTGCTGCTCTACATCTTCAGCGGCGTGGTCTCGGCGTTCGCAGGGGTCTTCTACCTGCTCCGCTTCGACAGCGCGAACACCGACACCGGCACCGGCCTCGAGCTCCAGGTGATCGCGGCCGTGCTGCTCGGTGGGGTCTCGATCTTCGGCGGCCGTGGCGACCTCCTCGGGGTCATCGCCGCGGCGCTCCTCATCGGGGTGCTGTCCAGCGCCCTGCGCCTGCAGCAGACCGGCTCCGACGTCATCGAGATCGTCATCGGAGTGCTGCTCGTCCTCTCGGTGATCTCGACCCAGCTGCTGGACCGGCTCCGTGCTCTGCGGGTCCGGACCAGAAGGACCGAGCGGTCCGCCTCGGCGCCGGAAGTCGGCGACGAGTCACGAAAGGTGAAGTCATGAAGTGGAAGTCCAAGCGGTTCGCCGCCACCGCCGCTCTGGCACTGACGGCGAGCCTTGCTCTCGCCGGCTGTGGCAGCGGGTCCAGCAGCACCCCTGCCGCCACGGGCGGAAGCCCCGGCAGTGGCGGTGGTGACCTCACGGTCACCCTGATCCCCAAGAACCTCGGCAACCCGTACTTCGACACGAGCGAGGCCGGCGTCAAGAAGGCGATGAGCGCCATCGGTGGCAGCTACACGCAGGTCGGCCCGCAGACGGCCACTCCGGACGGCCAGGTGCCGTTCATCAACACCGCCACGCAGCAGGGCACCAAGGCGATCGTCATCTCCGCAGACGACACGTCGGCTCCGTGCGACGCGCTGAAGCAGGCCATGTCGGCCGGCATCAAGGTGGTCACCTTCGACTCCGACACCACCCCGGACTGTCGCGACGTCTTCGTCAACCAGGCGACCGCGGACGGCATCGCCAAGGTGCAGGTCGACATGATCTCCAAGCAGATCGGTGACTCCGGCGAGATCGCGATCCTGTCGGCGGCTCCCAACGCCACCAACCAGAACGCCTGGATCGCGCTGATGAAGAAGGACCTGGCCGCCAACCACCCCAACATCAAGCTCGACGCGGTGGTCTATGGCAACGACGACGACCAGACGTCGTTCGACAAGACCTCGGCGCTGCTCCAGCAGTACCCGAACCTCAAGGGCATCGTCTCGCCCACCACCGTCGGGATCGCGGCGGCGGCCCGCTACCTGTCGACGTCGAACGCCAAGGGCAAGGTCGCGCTGACCGGGCTCGGCACGCCGAACCAGATGCGCCCCTACGTCAAGGACGGCACCGTCAAGGAGTTCGCACTGTGGAACCCCGAGGACCTCGGCTATCTGGCGGCGTACACCGCGAGCGCGCTGGTTGACGGCACCATCACCGGCGCCGAGGGTGACTCGTTCGACGCCGGCACGCTCGGCACCTTCAAGGTCGACGCCGACGGCACCGTGCTGCTCGGCAAGCCGTTCGTCTTCGACAAGTCGAACATCGACCAGTTCAACTTCTGATCCCTCGGACCGACCGGCCGGCGGGCACCTGCGCACCGCCGGTCGGTCAACCGAGGACCCCCGGACATCCCACCCCGCTCGACCCCACGGAGGTGAGTCATGCGCGTGTGCTTCCAGCTCCAGGTCCGGCCCGACCGGATCGACGACTACCGCGCCCGACACGCCGCGGTGTGGCCGGACATGCTCCAGGCCCTGGCCGAGACGGGCTGGCACAACTATTCGCTGTTCCTGCGCGAGGACGGCCTCCTGATCGGCTACGTCGAGACGCCGTCGATCGCCGAGGCTCAGGCCGGGATGGCACGCACCGAGGTCAACGCGCGGTGGCAGGCAGACATGGCGGAGTTCTTCGAGGACCTCGAGGGACACGCGCCGGACGAGGGCTTCGTGGTCCTCGAGGAGATCTTCCACCTGGAGGACCAGCTGAGCGCGGTCGCCACCACCGGTGACCGGGTGACCGAGCACGCGACGGAAGAAGACACACCATGACCAGCTTCGGCGAGATCGCCACCCGCCTCGAGGGCCAGGCGATCGAGGTGCCCTCGTGGGCCTACGGCAACTCCGGGACCCGCTTCAAGGTGTTCGGCACCCCGGGCACCCCCAGGACCGTGCAGGAGAAGATCGCCGATGCGGCCGAGGTGCATCGCTTCACCGGCTTGGCGCCGTCGGTCGCCCTCCACATCCCCTGGGACGCCGTCGACGACTACTCCGCGCTGCGGGAGCACGCCGAGGGGCTGGGGATCCGGCTCGGGACCGTCAACAGCAACACCTTCCAGGACGACGACTACAAGCTCGGGAGCCTCACCCACAGCGACCCCGCGGTGCGGCAGAAGGCGATCGACCACAACCTCGCCTGCGTCGACGTGATGGACGCGACCGGCTCGCGCGACCTGAAGATCTGGTTGGCGGACGGCACCAACTACCCCGGCCAGGACGACCTGCGGGCGCGTCAGGAGCGCCTCGCGGAGGCCCTCGCGACGATCTACGCCCGGATCGGTGAGCACCAGCGGCTCGTGCTCGAGTACAAGTTCTTCGAGCCGGCGTTCTACCACACCGATGTGCCCGACTGGGGCACGTCACTGGTGCACTGCCTGGCCCTCGGGGAGCGGGCCGTGGTCTGTCTCGACACCGGCCACCACGCGCCCGGCACCAACATCGAGTTCATCGTCATGCAGCTGCTCCGCTTGGGCCGGCTCGGGTCCTTCGACTTCAACAGCCGCTTCTACGCCGACGACGACCTGATCGTCGGCGCGGCCGACCCGTTCCAGCTCTTCCGGATCCTGGTCGAGGTGGTGCGCGGTGGCGGCTACGGGCCCGACTCCGAGGTGGCCTTCATGCTGGACCAGTGCCACAACATCGAGAAGAAGGTCCCCGGCCAGATCCGGTCGGTGCTCAACGTGCAGGAGATGACGGCGCGCGCCCTGCTCGTCGACACCGAGGAGCTGGCCAAGGCGCAGCGGGACGGCGACGTGCTCGCGGCCAACGCGATCTACATGGACGCCTTCTACACCGACGTCCGAGCCGACCTCGCCGCCTGGCGCGAGAGCCGCGGCCTCCCGGCCGACCCGACGGCGGCGTACCTCGCCAGCGGCTACCAGGAGCAGATCGAACGCGACCGCGTGGGCGGCACCCAGGCCGGCTGGAACTAACGCACCCTTCACACAGGAAGACCTCATGTCCTCAGCAGCAGAGCTCGTCGGCCGGTCCAACCGGCTCGGCGCGGACCCGAAGAACACCAACTACGCCGGCGGAAACACCTCCGCCAAGGGCACCGAGACCGACCCGGTGACCGGTGCGGACGTGGACCTGCTGTGGGTCAAGGGCTCCGGTGGCGACCTCGGCACCCTCACCGAGAGCGGGCTCGCGGTGCTGCGTCTCGACCGGATGCGCGCGCTCGTGGACGTCTACCCGGGCCTCGACCGCGAGGACGAGATGGTGGCCGCGTTCGACTACTGCCTGCACGGGAAGGGAGGCGCCGCGCCCTCGATCGACACCGCCATGCACGGTCTCGTGGACGCTCCGCACGTCGACCACCTGCACCCCGACTCCGGCATCGCGATCGCGACCGCGGCCGACGGCGAGGCCCTGACGCAGCGGATCTACGGCGACAAGGTGGTCTGGGTGCCGTGGCGTCGGCCCGGCTTCCAGCTCGGTCTCGACATCGCCGCGATCAAGGAGGCCAACCCCAAGGCCGTCGGCTGCATCCTCGGCGGCCACGGCATCACCGCGTGGGGCGAGACCTCGGAGAAGTGCGAGCACAACTCGCTGTGGATGATCCGCACCGCCGAGCGCTATATCAAGAAGCACTCGAAGAAGCTCCCTTTCGGGGCGCGCCTGAAGCGGTTCGAGCCGCTCGCTCCCGCCCAGCGACGGGAGCGGGCCGCCGAGCTGGCGCCGTTGTTGCGCGGGGTGGCGTCGCAGGACCGGCCGATGGTCGGCCACTTCACCGACGACGCGGTCGTGCTCCACTTCCTGGCCTCGCGCCACCACCCACGGCTGGCGGAGCTCGGGACCAGCTGTCCCGACCACTTCCTGCGCACCAAGGTCAAGCCGATGGTGCTCGACCTCCCGCCGGGCGCCCCGCTGGCCAAGGTGAAGGCCCGCGTGGCCGAGCTGCACGCGGCGTACCGGGCCGACTACCAGGCCTACTACGAGCGCCACGCGACGCCCGACTCGCCGGCGATCCGAGGCGCCGACCCGTTGATCATCCTGGTGCCGGGCGTCGGGATGTTCTCCTACGGCGCCAACAAGCAGACCGCTCGCGTGGCCGGTGAGTTCTACGTCAACGCCATCAACGTGATGCGCGGCGCGGAGGGACTCTCGACCTACCGCCCCATCGACGAGTCCGAGAAGTTCCGGATCGAGTACTGGGCGCTCGAGGAGGCCAAGCTCCGGCGGATGCCGGCTCCCAAGCCGCTCGCCACCCGGGTCGCCCTGGTCACGGGCGCGGCGTCGGGCATCGGCAAGGCGATCGCCGAGCGGCTCGCCCGCGAGGGTGCCTGCGTCGTCATCGCCGACCTCTCGCTGGAGAAGGCGCAGGCGGCGGCGGCGGAGATCGGCGGCAGCGACGTCGCGCACGGGGTGCAGGTCGACGTCTCCGACGAGGATGCCGTGCAGGCGATGGTCGATGCTGCCGTGCTCGCCTTCGGCGGCCTCGACCTCGTCGTCAACAACGCCGGTCTCTCCCTGTCGAAGCCGCTGCTCGAGACCACCGCCGCCGACTGGGACCTCCAGCACGACGTGATGGCCAAGGGGTCGTTCCTGGTCTCGCGGGCGGCGGCGAAGGTGCTCGTCGAGCAGGGTCTGGGCGGCGACATCGTCTACATCTCGTCGAAGAACTCGGTCTTCGCCGGCCCCAACAACATCGCCTACTCCGCGGTCAAGGCCGACCAGGCCCACCAGGTGCGGCTGCTCGCGGCCGAGCTCGGGGAGTATGGCATCAAGGTCAACGGGATCAACCCCGACGGCGTGGTGCGAGGCTCGGGGATCTTCGCCGGTGGGTGGGGTGCCTCGCGCGCAGCCGTGTACGGCGTACCGGAGGAGGAGCTGGGTGCCTTCTACGCCCAGCGCACGCTGCTCAAGCGCGAGGTGCTGCCCGAGCACTGCGCCAACGCGGTCTTCGCGCTCGTGGGGCCCGACCTGACCCACACCACCGGCCTCCACGTGCCGGTCGACGCTGGCGTCGCGGCGGCGTTCCTGCGATGAGACCGCGATGACAGCCCTGCGTCTCGCGGCCGTCGACCTCGGCGCCACCAGCGGCCGGGTGATGGTGGCGGACGTCGCGGCCGACCGCCTCGACCTGCGCGAGGTGCACCGCTTCTCGAACGCGGCGGTGCCGGTCGGCAACCGGCTGTTGTGGGACATCCTGGCCCTCCATCGCGGGATGCTGACCGGTCTGGAGGAGATCGCGACGAGCGGCCCCCTGGACGGGATCGGGATCGACTCGTGGGCCATCGACCACGGCCTGCTCGACGAGACGGGAGCTCTCCTGGGCAACCCCTACAGCCACCGCGACCGGCGCACGGACGGCGTCGGCGAGAAGGTGGTGGCCGAGGTCGGCGCCGCCGAGCTGTACGCCGTGAACGGCCTGCAGCAGCTGCCGTTCAACACGATCTACCAGCTGGTGGCGGCGCTCGGCACCCCGCAGCTCCAGGATGCCCGAACGCTGCTGCTGATCCCCGACCTGCTGACCTACTGGCTGACCGGCGAGGTCGGCGCCGAGCGCACGAACGCCTCCACCACGGGGCTGTACGACGTGCGGTCCGGCGGGTGGGCCACGGACCTCGCCGCGCGTCTGGGCATCCCGGCCCGGATCCTCCCGCCGATCCGGGACCCCGGCTCGGTGGTCGGACCGGTGCTGTCCTCCGCGTCCACCGCCTTGGCCGGCACGCCGGTGGTCGCGGTCGGCTCGCACGACACCGCCTCGGCGGTGGTCGGCGTACCGGCGGACGACGAGCCGTTCGCCTACATCTCCTCGGGCACGTGGTCGCTGGTCGGCCTCGAGCTCGACGCGCCCGTGCTGACCGAGGACGCGCGGGCCGCCGACTTCACCAACGAGACCGGTGTCGACGACACGATCCGCTTCCTGCGCAACGTGATGGGCCTCTGGGTGCTCTCGGAGTGCGTGCGCGAGTGGGGCGAGGACCTGCCCTTGCTGTTGGCCGCAGCCGCCGACGCGCCTGCGCTGCGCACGGTCGTCGACATCGACGACCCTCGGCTGCTACCGCCCGGCGACATGCCGGCCCGGGTGGCCGCCCTCGCGAGCGACGCCGGTGAGCCCGTGCCCGAGACCCCGCCGGCGATGACGCGCTGCATCCTCGACAGCCTCGCCCTCGCCTACCGGCGCCAGGTGCGCACCGCCTGTCGCTTGGCCGGTCGCGAGATCGACGTCGTGCACGTCGTGGGCGGGGGAGCGAACAACGACCTGCTCTGCCGGCTCACCGCCGACGCCTGCGGGCTGCCCGTGCTGGCAGGCCCGACCGAGGCGGCGGCATTGGGGAACGTGCTCGTGCAGGCCCGAGCCCTGGGGGCCGACCTGCCCGACCTCGCGGCGATGCGGGCGCTGGTGCGACGTACCCACGACGTACGACGGCACGAGCCGAGTCTCGGTCTCGACTGGGCCGCAGCGGAGCGCCGCGTGCCGACGGCATGATGGGCGCCATGCGCGTCGCGTTGATGGTCACCTGCGTCAACGACGCGATGTTCCCCGAGACGGGGCGCGCGGTCGTCGACCTGCTGACCCGGCTCGGCGTCGACGTCGACTTCCCGGCGGCGCAGACGTGCTGCGCCCAGCCGATGGTCAACACCGGCTACCTCGACGAGGCGGTGCCCGTCGTGCGCACCTTCGTGAACGCCTTCGCGGGGTACGACGCGGTGGTGACGCCCTCGGGATCGTGCGCAGGATCGGCGCGCCACCAGCACGAGATCGTGGCGCGTCGCTCCGGCGACGCCGGTCTGGCGGCGGCGGTGGCCGAGGTCGCTCCGCGTGTCCACGAGCTGAGCGAGTTCCTCGTCGACGTGCTCGGCGTGACCGACGTGGGCGCGTCGTTCCCCCACCGCGTGACCTACCACCCGACCTGCCACTCGCTGCGCCTCCTCGGAGTGGGCGACCGGCCGCGCCGGCTGCTGGAGCACGTGCGGGGCCTGACGCTCGTCGACCTCCCGGCCGCCGAGGAGTGCTGTGGCTTCGGCGGCACGTTCGCCCTCAAGAACGCCGACGTGTCGGTCGCGATGGGTGCCGACAAGGCGCGCCACGTGCGCGAGACCGAGGCGGAGGTGCTGGTGGCCGGTGACAACTCGTGCCTCCTGCACATCGGCGGGATGCTGTCGCGGCAGCGGTCGGGCGTGCGGGTGATGCACCTGGCCGAGATCCTCGCGTCGACCGATCCGTCCGTCGAGCCCGTCGAGACCGCGGACCATCCGTGACCGCCACCTTCGTCGGGATGCCGGCGTTCCCGGTCGCCGCGCGCGAGGCGCTCGGCGACACCCAGCTGCGCCACAACCTGGCCCACGCCACCCACACGATCCGCGACAAGCGGGCGCGGGTGGTCGCCGAGGTGCCGGAGTGGGAGGAGCTCCGTCAGGCCGGCGCGGATCTCAAGGACGCGACCCTGGCCGGGCTCGCCGGTCACCTCGAGCAGCTCGAGGCCGCGCTGGTCGCGCGGGGTGCGGTGGTGCACTGGGCGCGCGACGCGGCCGAGGCGTGCCGGGTCGTCGCGGAGGTCGCGCAGGCGCACGGCGTCGACGAGGTCGTGAAGGTCAAGTCGATGTCGACCCAGGAGATAGGGCTCAACGAGGCCTTGGCCGCCGAGGGCATCGCGGCCTGGGAGACCGACCTCGCCGAGCTGATCGTCCAGCTCGCCGACGACCTGCCCTCCCACATCCTGGTGCCCGCGATCCACCGCAACCGGGCCGAGGTGCGCGAGATCTTCCGCAGCCGGATGGCGGCTGCCGGTCGGCCGGCGCCCGACGACCTCACCGACGACCCCGCGGAGCTGGCCAACGCCGCCCGGCTCCACCTGCGCGAGAAGTTCCTGCGGGCCAAGGTCGGGGTGTCGGGCGCGAACTTCGCGGTCGCCGAGACCGGGACGCTGGTCGTGGTCGAGTCGGAGGGCAACGGCCGGATGTGCCTGACCCTGCCCGAGGTGCTCGTCTCGGTCGTCGGCATCGAGAAGGTCGTGCCGACGTTCGCCGACCTCGACGTGTTCCTGCGGCTCCTCCCGCGCTCCTCGACGGGCGAGCGGATGAACCCCTACACATCGATGTGGACCGGCGTCACGCCGGGCGACGGACCCCAGGAGGTGCACGTCGTACTCCTCGACAACGGGCGCACCCGGGCCCTGGCCGACGAGGTGGGCCGCCAGGCGCTGCGCTGCATCCGGTGCTCGGCGTGCCTCAACGTCTGCCCGGTCTACGAGCGCGTCGGCGGCCACGCCTACGGCTCGGTCTACCCCGGCCCGATCGGGGCGATCCTGAACCCGCTGCTGCGCGGCGTGGGCGACGACAAGCAGGTCGACTCGCTGCCGTACGCGTCGACGCTCTGCGGTGCCTGCTACGAGGTGTGCCCGGTCAAGATCGACATCCCGTCGATCCTGGTCGACCTGCGCGCGCAGGTCGTCGACGCCCATCGAGGCGGCCGGCCCAAGGCGGAGGCGCTGGCCATGAAGGGCGCGGCCTGGACGTTCACCGACGCCCGGCGGCTGGGCGGCTCGGAGCGCCTGTCCGGCCTGGTGGGCCGGGTCTGGGGACGTCTCGGGCGTACGACGCTCCCCGGCGGCCGGCGAGCGCTCGGGCGTCTGCCCGGGCCGGGCGCCCGATGGACCGGTGCCCGCGACCTGCCCGCTCCGCCGGCTGAGTCGTTCCGGGCCTGGTGGAAGCGCACCCGCGGACCGGGGAGTCGGCCGTGAGCGCGCGCTCGGAGATCCTGGCTGCGGTGAGGGCGGCCGTCGCGTCGGCACCCGAGCCGCCTACGGCGACCGTGCCACGTCGTAGGCCCGGCCCCGACCCGGTGGCCCTCTTCTGCGAGCGGGTCGCCGACTATCGGGCCGTCGTCGAGCGCTGCTCGGCCGCCGACCTGTCGGACCGGGTGCGCGCCGCCCTACCGGAGGGCAGCCGTGTCGTCGTACCGGACGGTCTAGGGCTCGACCTCCCCGGGGCTGTCCGCGATGAGGGCCTGTCCGCGGCGGCCCTCGACGCGATCGACGCGGTGGTCACTCGTGCCCGGCTCGGCATCGCCGAGACCGGCACCCTCGTGCTCGACCACGGCCCCGGCCAGGGTCGCCGCGCGATCACCCTCGTGCCCGACCGCCACGTCTGCATCATCGGCGCCGAGCAGGTGGTCGCCGACGTACCCGACGCCTTCGACCTGCTCGTCGCCTCCCGGCCGCTGACCTGGATCAGCGGCCCCAGCGCCACCAGCGACATCGAGCTCGACCGGGTCGAGGGCGTCCACGGCCCCCGCCACCTGCACGTGCTCGTGGTGGGCTGAGCGGGCGGATCGCATCTGTCACTGCTTCACCACGTTCTCATGGTGAACACCTGCTTCTCACGTCGAACTCGACGGGAGAACCGACGCTTCACCACGTTCTCATGGTGAAGCTGGTGACGCTGGTGAAGCTGGTGACGCTGGTGACGCCGGTGACACCGACGACATCGACGAGCACCGCCCCGTCAGTCGCCGACCCCGACCGGCTCGGGCTCGGGCTCGGGGTCGGGGTGGGGATGCGACGGCTCGACGCGGAGGAGGCGGGCGACGGAGTCGGGGAGCATCCAGTTCCACGACCCGAACAGCGAGACCAGTGACGGCACCAGCACCGAGCGGACGATGGTGGCGTCGAGAAGGATGCCGAAGCCCAGGGCGGTGGCCATCACCTTGATGTCGGTCCCGGGGCCGGAGGCGAGCGCGGCGAAGGCGAGGAACAGGATCAGCGCCGCACTGGTGACCAACCGGCCGGTCCGACCGATGCCGAGGACGACGGCCTCGTCGGTGGACGCGCCCGCGTCGTACTCCTCCCGGATCCGGGACAGGATGAAGACCTCGTAGTCCATCGACAGCCCGAACAGGAACGCGAAGACCATCAGCGGGATCCAGAACGTGACCGCGCCCGTCGCCTCGATCCCGAACACGGCGTTCGAGCCGTAGCCCTCTTGCCAGAACAGCACCACCAGGCCGTAGACCGCCGTCAGCGACACCAGGTTGAGGATCACCGCCTTCAGCGGCAGCAGCAGCGACCGGAAGGCGCGCACCAGCAGCACGTAGGTCAGCAGGGCGATGATCAGCAGCACCAGCGGGAAGTTGCCGTAGACGGCGTGCAGGAAGTCGACCTGCGCGTTGCCGAGCCCGGTCACGCCGATCACGCCGTCGGTGTGGTCCGCCACTGCCGTGACGTCGCGGACGACCTGCACGCTCTTGGAGTTGACCGTCTCCTCGTCCGGGATCAGTACGACCACCGACTCCCCGTCGACCGAGGACCCGGCGCCGGTCGGTACGACGGCCGCGGTGACCCCGTCGACCGCGCCCAGGGTCTGGGCGACGGAGTCGGCCTTGTCCGTCTCGCTGAGCACCTCGATCGGAGTGAGCGCGCCGGTCGTCACGCCGCCGTCCTTGAGCACCTGCAGGGTCTCGTACGCCGGACCGCTGCTGGCGAGCGAGGACGAGTCGGCCGCCCCGATCTTGATGCCCAGGAACGCGATGAACAGCACGCCGATCAGCGCCAGGGCGGAGCCGGCGGCGACCCAGCGGTGGCGGACGATCATCCGGGCCCAGGCCGTCCAGCCCTTGCTGGGCTTGTTCTCGTGCCGGATCTTCGGCCAGTCCACCTTGGGCCCGATGCTGCCGAGGATGGCGGGCGTCAGGGTCAGGGTGACCAGCACGCTGGCCAGGGGGATCAGCGCTCCGGCCATGCCGATGCTGCGCATGAAGGGGACCGGCAGCACGACCAGAGCGAGCAGTCCGATCGCGACGGTCAGCCCGCTGAACAGCACCGCGTGCCCCGCCGTCTCCATCGCCGCGACCACCGCATCGTGGTTGTCGCGGCCGTGATCTCGTTCCTCGCGCCAGCGGGTCACGAACAGCAGCGAGTAGTCGATCGCGACGCCGAGGCCTACCAGGCTGACCAGGAAGATCACGATGAAGGAGACGTCGGTCAGGTAGGTCAGGGGCAGCAGGAACAGGAACGTGGTGAGGATCGAGACGGCGGCCACGAGCAGCGGCATGAACGCGAGGAGGGAGGCGAACACGAACAGGAGCACCGCGAGTGCACCCACCGCTCCGAGGAGCGTCTCGGTGAGCACGCCGTTCCCACCGGAGTCGTCGCCGACCGCCAGAGCGTCCATGCCGGTGACGCCGACCACCGCGCCCGACGGTGCAGCGGCCTGCACCGAGGACTGCACGGCCTTCGTCGGCAGCACCGCGCCGAGGCTCTGCGGGAACGGGTAGAACACCATGGCGTACGCCGTACGGTCATCGGTGGTGCGGAACGCCTTGTCGCCGGTGTTCCCCTCGTCGACCACGCGCAGGGGGACCCCCGCCGCGGCGGCCGACGCGAACGCCCGGGTGACCTTCGCCTCGTTCCCGGCGACGGTCTGCCCCTGGGGCATCGTCACGGTGACGAGCAAGGGCGTGGTGTTGCCGCCGTTGTGGAAGGCGGCGACGATCTTGTTCGCAGCCGTGTCGCCCGGCTGGCCCGGCAGCGAGAAGTTGACGGTCGTCCGGTTGTTCACGGTGCTGGTGACCGCACCACCCGCGACCGCGATCACGACCCAGAGGGCCATCACCAGAAAACGATGCCGCAGCACCAGCTCAGCCAGACGGCGCATGAGCGTTCCCCTCCCCGTCACCAGGATCCGAGGCTAGCGCGACCTCGCGGGCCGCCGCCTCAGGGATAACCCTGACTCGGCGCGGTACGCGCCCTCAGAGATCGAGCTTGTAGCCCAGACCGCGCACCGTCACGAGCAGGGTCGGGTGCGACGGGTCCGGCTCCAGCTTCGCCCGGAGCCGCTTGACGTGGACGTCCAGGGTCTTGGTGTCGCCGACGTAGTCCGAGCCCCACACCCGGTCGATCAGCTGACCACGCGTGAGCACGCGCCCGGGGTTGCGGAGGAAGAGCTCGAGCAGCTCGAACTCCTTGAGCGGCAGCCGCTGTGCCTCGCCGTTCACCGTGACGACGTGGCGTTCGACGTCCATCCGCACCGATCCCGCCTCCAGCGTCATCGGCGCGAGGTCGGGCTCGGTGCCGCGTCGCAGCACCGCGCGGATCCGGGCGACCAGCTCGCGTGGGGAGTACGGCTTGGTGACGTAGTCGTCGGCACCGAGCTCGAGGCCGACGATCTTGTCGACTTCGTCGTCCTTGGCGCTGACCATGATCACCGGCACGCTCGAGACGGCCCGGATCTGACGGCACACCTCGGTGCCGGGCAGTCCGGGCAGCATCAGGTCGAGCAGCACGATGTCGGCACCGTTGCGGTCGAACTCCGCCAGCGCGTCGGGGCCGGTGGCGGCCAGCGACACGTCGTACCCCTCCTTGCGGAGCAGGTACGACAGCGCGTCGGCGTAGCTCTCCTCGTCCTCGACGACGAGCACGCGCGTCATCGCTGGGGTCCTGTGGTCTGGGTGGTCATGCGTTCTCCTCCTGGCGTGAGCGCGGGAGCGACAGGGTGAAGGTGGACCCCTGTCCCTCCAGCGACCACACGCGTACGTCGCCACCGTGGGTGGCCGCGACGTGCTTGACGATCGAGAGGCCGAGCCCGGTGCCGCCGGTGGACCGGTGGCGGGCCGGGTCGACCCGGTAGAAGCGTTCGAAGATCCGGTCGAGCTCGCTGTGCGGGATGCCGATGCCCTGGTCGACCACCGAGATGTCGACGTTGACGTCGCACTCCTTGGTCGAGATCAGCACGGTGGAGTCCTCGCCCGAGTAGGTCACGGCGTTGGCCAGCAGGTTGGTGACCGCGGCCGAGACCTGCTCCTCGTTGCCGAAGATCCGGAGCCCCGGCGTACCGCCGACGACGACCTTGATGTTCTTGCTGGAGGCGTCCATGACGGTGACGTCGACCGAGCGGGCGATCACGGCGTCGACGTCGACCACCGCCGGCGCATCCAGCGGCTCGTCGCCCTGGAGCCGCGAGAGCTCGATGATCTGCTGCACCATCTGGAGCAGCCGGTCGCTCTCGGTCAGCATCCGCCGGGCGAAGCGCTCGACCGCCTCGGGGTCGTCGGACGCATCGCCGACGGCCTCGGCGAGGAGCCGGATCGCACCGACCGGCGTCTTCAGCTCGTGGGACACGTTGGCCACGAAGTCACGTCGTACGGACTCGACGCGACGCTCGCGGGTGCGGTCCTCGACCAGGGCCAGCACCAGCCGCGAGCTCAGCGGAGCCACGCGGGCCGTCACCGTGCGCGACGGACCGTTGGGACGCGGCAGGACGAGGTCCGCCTCGCGGATCTGGCCGTCGCGCCTGACCTGGCGGACCAGCTCCGCGAGCTCGGTCGAGACCAGGCGCTGGCTCCGCACCAGGCCCAGGGCCAGGGCGGGCGCGGAGGCCTTGACCACCTCGTCGTCGTCGTCGACGACCACCGCACTGCTCCGCAGCACCGAGAGCACGGTGGCGACGCCCGCCGGCAGGACCGGCTCCTCGGCTGCGGTGACCGGGCCCTGCTGCCGCTGGCTGACACTCCAGGCCAGGACGGCACCTCCGGCTATGAAGGCCCCGATCAGCGCGGCCACAAAGGCCTGCGTCGTGGGACTCACGGGTGAATCGTACGCAGGAGGCCCGCCCGGCCTCGCTTCGGCGAGGCGTGCTTGCCCAGTGTTCACGGTGCGTTCATCGAGCGGCCCCCGCTGGTCACCTTCCGAGCCTACGGTGACGCCATGCGCGAAGCCTTCCACGACCAGCTGGACTCGATCTTCCACGATCTCGCCGAGATCTGTGGAGAGGTGGAGCTCTCGGTCCACAACGCCACCGGAGCGCTCCTCGAGGGGAACGCCGAGGTGGCCGAGGCCGTGATCGCGGCGGACGACAAGATCGACCGCGCCCGCGAGCGCGTCGAGGACACGGCGTTCTCGCTGCTCTCGCTCCAGCAGCCGGTGGCCGGCGACCTCCGGGTCGTGGTGTCCGCGCTGCGGATGGTCAGCGAGCTCGAGCGGATGGGCGACCTGTCGGTGCACGTGGCGAAGATCGCGCGGCTGCGGGTGCCGGAGATCGCCGTACCCGAGGCCGCACGGCCCACGGTCGCCCGGATGGGCGAGGTGGCCGAGGACATGGTGCGCCGGGTCGCTGCGGTGATCCTCGAGCGCGACGTCGAGGCCGCCATCGCGCTCGGCCGCGACGACGAGGAGATGGACCAGCTCCGCCGCTCGTCGTTCACCCAGCTGCTGAGCGACGACTGGGCCGACGGCGTGGAGTCCGCCGTCGACATCGCCCTCCTCGGTCGCTACTACGAGCGGATCGCCGACCACGCCGTCTCGGTCGCCAACCGCGTGGTCTTCGTGGTCACCGGCCAGTTCCCGGTCGCCTCGGACGCGTAGGACGCCGAGTCGGCGCAAGGAGGCACCCGCATGACGCCGAGTCGGCTTGTGACGACTCGACGAGGCTGGGCGACGAGCAGTGGGTAGCGGAGCTCAGCGACCCTGGTTCGCGACCGCCGCGGCGGCTGCGGCTGCGGCGGCGGGATCGAGGTACCGACCGCCGATCACCGTGGGGCGCAGGTCGTCGTCGAGCTCGTAGACCAGCGGCATCCCGGTGGGGATGTTGAGGGCCGCGATGTCGTCGTCGCTGATGCCGTCGAGGTGCTTGACGATGCCGCGCAGGCTGTTGCCGTGCGCGGCGACGAGCACGGTCTGCCCGGCGCGGAGGTCGTCGGAGACCGGGCCGTCCCAGTACGGCAGCAGGCGGGATATGACGTCCTTGAGGCACTCGGCCTTCGGCAGCTCGGCACCGAGGTCTGCGTAGCGCACGTCGCGAGCCTGGGAGAACTCGTCGTCGTCGTCGATGTCGGGCGGGGGTACGTCGAAGGACCGGCGCCAGAGCATGAACTGCTCCTCGCCGTACTCCTCCAGCGTCTGCTTCTTGTTCTTGCCCTGGAGCGCGCCATAGTGGCGCTCGTTGAGCCGCCAGCTACGGCGGACCGGGATCCAGTGCCGGTCGGCGACGTCGAGGCTCATCGCGGCAGTCGTGATCGCACGGCGCAGGAGCGAGGTGTGGACGACGTCGGGCAGGATCCCCGCGTCGCGCAGCTGCTCGCCACCTCGCAGGGCCTCGGCGCGGCCCTGGTCGGAGAGGTCGACGTCGACCCATCCGGTGAAGAGGTTCTCGGCGTTCCAGACGCTCTCGCCGTGGCGGAGCAGGACCAGGGTGTGGGTCATGTCAGCTCGCGGGGGCGCTCGGCGAGGAGGTGTCCGTGGGGGACGACGTCGCCGACGGGGACGAGGTGTCGGACGGCGAGGTGCTCGATGACGGCGTGGCCGTGTCGAGGCCCTCCCAGTAACCGGCGTCATCGACGACCGGCACCTGCAGCGTGGCCGTCTCGCCGTTGTCGAAGTCGATCGTCAGGGTCACGAACTGACCCTTCGTGAAGGTGCCCTGTACCGAGATGCCGCCGCCGTCGGCGAGGTTGACCAGGCCGTTGGGGCTGATCGGGAACGGGTCCATGGTGACCGCGCCGACCGCGGTGCCGTCGCCGGCCATCGAGTCGACGGTGATCGGCGTGGTGAGGCTGGTGTTCACGAAGGTGGCGACGAAGGTGCCGAGGTCGTCGGTCTTGCTCACGATGGCGGCGTTCAGCACGTCCACCGTGCCGCTGCGGTAGTTGGTGCCCGCGGTGACGTTGTTGACCTTGTCGGTCGGGTAGTCGAAGCCGCACGCGCCGAGCGCCGCGATGAGCGCGAGACCCGCGGATGCGGTCGCGAGAGTCCGTCGCAGGTTCACGGGCGACAGACTAGCGGGCGTCCACCGGGGTCATGGAGAGAGCCCGACCGTGCTTCCCACCAGCGCCATCAGCCCGGTGACGACCACGCAGTACGCCAGGGTGAGCGCGAGCAGGCGGGGCGCCCCGAGCCGCAGTCCGAGGCGCAGCGGGAGGTGCCGCCGACCGGCCGCCCGGTCGTCGACCAGGCCCGACAGGGAGGTCAGGACGTGCACCCCCACGCCGAGAGCAGCGGCCAGCAGGGTCATCGCGATCGTCGGCGGGTCCCCGTGAGCGGCGCCTCCCCACCCGCCGTACGAGAGGTACGACGGGTAGAGCGCGAACGCGACCGCCCACGGCAGCCACGAGAGGAGACCGGCCCGCAGCCACCGGTTCCCGGCCAGCCCGACCGCCACCGAGGCCAGGTAGGCCAGGCCGGCCGTGATCCCGCTGGAGAGCGCGAGCGGCACCAGGAGCAGCACCGCGCACGCCAGCGCGAAGCCGACGGTCCCGCGCTCGAGGGTTCCCGTGGCGAGGGGCTTGTCGGCACGCTCGGCTGCCCGGTCCGCCTGCTCGTCGACGAGGTCGTTGTCCCACCCGAGCACGGCCTGCCCGACCAGCACGGTCGCGAGGACCAGCCCGACCTCACGGAGCGCCCGGCCCGAGACCGCCGCGGCGACGGCCAGCGCGAGGGCGGTGAGCAGCGCCTGGCGGGAATGCGCGGCACGCACGAGCAGCACCGGCACCGCACCCGGGCGCGATCCGGAGGAGGCCTCCGGGGCGGGTGGGGCCGAGGGGGCGGGCATGGACCGCAGTATCCGTCACGCCTGGGGCCCTGGGGACGACCGCCGCCGGATCGCGCCGGCCGGACCGGCCCCAAGACGCATATCCCAGCGGCTCCTGTCAAGCCCTCAAAGTGCCTCTGACCTGCGGAGACGATGCATGGAGCACCCCCACCCCCGTGTTAGACTGGTCACCTAAGAAGGGTGGTACTGAAGAATATGTCTTTCACCGTGGGCGAAACCGTTGTGTATCCCAATCACGGCGCCGCCGTCATCGAAGACATCGAGATGCGGACGATCAAGGGTGAGGACAGGGAGTACCTCGTCCTTCGTATCGTCGCCCAGCAGGACCTCGTGGTCCGCGTCCCTGCCTGCAACCTCGACCTCGTCGGCGTGCGCGACGTGGTCGACAAGGAAGGGCTGGACCGCGTCTTCGACATTCTCCGTGCGGCACACGTCGAGGAGCCGACCAACTGGTCGCGCCGCTACAAGGCGAACCTCGAGAAGCTGCACAGCGGCGACGTGATGAAGGTGTCGGAGGTCGTGCGCGACCTGTGGCGCCGTGAGCGCGACCGTGGCCTCTCGGCCGGTGAGAAGCGAATGCTGGCCAAGGCTCGTCAGATCCTGGTCTCCGAGCTCGCTCTGGCCGAGAACACCAATGAGGACAAGGCCGAGGCCATCCTCGACGAGGTGCTCGCTTCCTGAGGCTCGACCGACCGACGACCGACGAGGCCCCGCACACTCCGGTGTGACGGGGCCTCGTCGCGTCCGGGTCCGACGTCCCGCGCGGCCGGCCTGGCTACGATCCGGGCACCATGAGCTTCTACGACGACGAGCCGCCGACCGCGGTCGGCGTGGTCGTCGAGCGCGGCCGGGGGTCGCTGCCCTTCACGCTCCTCCACGGTGAGGCGCTGGTCGCCTGTGCTGCCTGGGCGATGGGTGAGGCGGGGATCCGGCTGCTCGATCTGATCACGCCCTGGGACGACGTCCGCGACGCCGGAGCCCCGCTGGTCTGGCACGACTCCCTGTGCCCGATGACGCCGCCCGACTTCCTGGCCGCCTGTGTACGACGCGCGGTGGCCGCGGACGCCGTGGTGGCCGGCGTGCTCCAGGTCACCGACACGGTCAAGGACCTCGAGGAGCACGACGGCGTCACCCTGGTGGCGCAGACCCACGACCGGGAGCGACTGCGACGCCTCGCCTCGCCCCTCGTGCTGCCACCGTCGGTCGTCGCCCGACTCGACGACTGGCCCGACGAGGACCTCGTCCGCGCCGTCTCCGACCTCCGCACCCTCGGCTCCGTCGTCTTCGTCGAGGCGCCGACCGCGGCTGCACGGGTCTCCTCGGGCGCCGACCTGGCCCGGCTGGAGGCGCTCACGACCCGGTGAGTGCCTCGGCGACCACGAAGTCATCGGCCACCGTGAGCTTGAGGTTCCCGGCGTCGGAGGCGACCGCGACCACGGTGCCCCCGGCGTAGGCAGCCAGGCACCCGGCGGTGTCGGTCGCCTCGAACCCGTCCGCCCGGGCCGCCCGATGGGCGGCGAGGAGGTCGGCGGCCCGGAACGCCTGAGGGGTCTGCACGCCGACGAGCCGGTCGGGGAGGTCCGCGCCGTCGAGGTCGACGAGGTGGTCGAGCGGGGCGACCGGGATCGCGCCCCCGTGCTCGGCCGCGGCGGCCAGCACGCGTTGGTAGAGGTCGGGCGAGGCCAAGGGCCGGGCAGCGTCGTGCATCGCGACCACGTCGATCTCACCTGCCTCGATCTCGTCGGCCAGCAGGCTGAGGGCCTCCCATTCCGAGGCGTGCCTGGTCGGGCCCCCGGCCACCATCGCCACCTCGGGCGCGCGGTCGGCCAGGTGAGGCTCGACGGCGGCTCGGACCGCGTCCTGCTCGCCGTCGCGCACCACCAGGACCACCCGTCGTACGCCGGGCACGGCGAGCGCCGTCGTCACCGAGCGAGCCACGACGGGGACGCCTCGGAGAGGGAGCAGGATCTTGTTCACCTCGGCGCCGACCCGCGTGCCGGCGCCGGCCGCGAGCACGACGACGGCGGCCCGCATCAGTGGACCAGAGCGGTGGCGATGGCCGCGATGCCCTCACCGCGCCCGGTCAGGCCGAGCCCGTCGGTGGTCGTCGCCGACAGCGAGACCGGGGCGCCGAGGGCCTCCTGCAGCGCGGCCACCGCCTCGTCACGGCGCGGGCCGAGCCGGGGGCGGTTGCCGATGACCTGCACGGCGACGTTCCCGATCTCGTAGCCCGCACGGCGTACCCGGGCGGCGGTCTCGGTCAGCAGCGCGACGCCGGACGCACCGGCCCACTCCGGCTCCGCCGTACCGAAGTTGGCGCCGAGGTCGCCGAGCCCGGCCGCCGAGAGCAGCGCGTCGCACATCGCGTGGGCGCAGACGTCGCCGTCGGAGTGGCCCTCGAGACCCTGCGGCTCGTCGGGCCAGGACAGCCCCGCGAGGTGGAGTGGTACGCCGTCGGCGAGGCGATGCACGTCGACGCCGACGCCCGTTCGGACTCCGTAAGAACTTCCGGCCACGGGGGTGATCATGCCTGAGCGACAATCGAGGCGTGCGGACGCGATGGCTATGGGCGCTCTCCGGCGTCCTCGCCGGGGTCGCGGGTCTGGCGACCAGCCTGGCCACCGCGGGGTTGCTGGGCCTGCGCGGCAATCCGGTCACCGACGTGGCCGAGCTGGTCGTGAGGCTGACGCCCGGCAAGCTCGCCGAGGACGCGATCCAGCTCGTCGGTCACAAGGACAAACCGCTGCTGGTCACCGGCGTGCTCCTCGTCCTGCTGCTGCTGTTCGCGGCGTTCGGGGTGCTCGCGCGGAGGTCGCCCGGGGCGGGGGTCGCGGGCTTCGTGGTGCTCGGAGCGGTCGGGCTGATCGCGCAGCAGTCGCAGTTCGGCGCGCCCGCCACCGGCGTCCTGCCGATCCTGGTCGGGGTCATCACCTGGCTGGCCGTCCTCGCCGTCCTCACCGCGCAGCTGCGGCCGCGGCCGTTCGACGACGCCGATCACGGCCGCCGCTTCCTGCTGCTCGCGTCGGGGGTCGGGCTCGGCAGCCTCGTGGTCGGCCTGCTCGGCTGGAACGCGGGGGGTCACCGCCGTGCGGTCGACGAGGCCCGCAAGTCGCTCAGGCTGACCGGTGTCACGCCCCCGCCGGTGCCGGCCGGTGCCGAGGTCGGGCTCGACGGCATCGAGGCGTGGCAGACCCCGACCGGCCGGTTCTACCGGATCGACACCTCGTTCAGCCCGCCGGCGATCGCGCCGAAGGACTGGACCCTCCGCATCCACGGGATGGTCGACCGCGAGATCACGTTGACCTACGCCGACCTGCTCGCCCGCCAGCGCAGCCAGATGTGGATGACGCTCAACTGCGTGTCGAACACCGTCGGCGGCAACCTGATCAGCAACGCCTGGTGGAGCGGCGTCCGGCTCAAGGACCTGCTGGCGGAGGCCGGCGTGCAGTCCGGGGCCGACGCGGTGAAGCAGACCTCGGACGACGGGTGGACGTGCGGGACCCCGCTCTCGGCGCTCACCGACGACCGCGGCGCGATGCTCGCGATCGCGATGAACGGCCAACCGTTGCCGATCGTGCACGGCTTCCCGGTGCGGACGATCGTGCCCGGGCTGTACGGCTACGTGTCCGCGTGCAAGTGGGTCCGCGAGCTCGAGGTGACGACGTTCGACTCGTTCACGGCGTACTGGACCGATCGCGGGTGGTCGGAGCTCGGGCCGGTCAAGCTCGCCTCACGGATCGACGTACCGCAGGACGGCGCGCAGGTGGGCGCCGGCAAGGTGCGTGTCGGGGGCAGCGCCTGGCAGCAGAACACCGGCATCGAGGCGGTCGAGGTGCAGCTCGACGGTGGTGCCTGGCAGCGCGCGAACCTCGGGCGCCCGTCGATCAAGGACTCGTGGGTGCAGTGGGACGCGACGCTCGACGTGACGTCGGGCGACCACCAGCTCCGGGTGCGCGCGGTGAACGACGACGGCGACGTGCAGACCGCCGTCCGCGCCGAGCCCGCGCCCAACGGCGCCTCCGGGTGGCACACGATCGCCTTCAGCGCCGGCTGACCGGGCCCTCGGTGGCGAGGGCCCGCAGCCGTGCTGGGCTTCAGAGGCGTGGAGCAGCCGAGCGCTCGAAGGACCGGAACGTCCGGACCTTGTAGAACCGGAAGATCCCCGAGGAGGTCGCGACCTCCTGCTTGCTCCTCGCGGCGACCGCGCGGTACAGGGTCCCCTTGCCGAAGGTGGCGACGACGGAGGCGCTCCAGCGGCTCTTGGCGTCGGTCTTCACGACCTTGTACTTCTTCCAGGTGCCGTGCTTGACCTGGATCGTCACCGTGTGGTGCTTGGCCCGGGGCGAGAGGTGGCCGAAGAAGCGGCAGCCGTGCGAGCAGCTGCCGCGCTCGTTGAGCTTCCACAGCGTGATGACGGTGACGACGTTGGAGTACGCGGGGTCCCAGGTCGTGGTGCCGTCGGTGCCGCCGAGGTAGTGGACGCGGTACTGGGTGTTCCCGTTCGCGTGCGAGCCGTACGTGCCGTAGTCGAGGGAGTCCGCGCCGGCGTCGGTCTTGACCGCCTGCCAGGCCTTGCCGGGCAGCCGGCGCTCGAGGACCGCGTCGCCCGCGGTCACGGCGCCGGTGGTGGTGTCGGGCATCGTGTAGCTGACGCCGCCGGAGAAGAAGCCGACGAAGCCCTTGAACGGCGCCACCACCTGGCTCTTGCTCCCGAGCGACAGGGTCACCTGGGCTGGTGTCGCGGCCTGGGCCGGTGCGGCTGCGAGCACCGTCATCGTGCCGGCGGTGATGGCGAGCGAGGCCAGGACGGTCCCGAGTGTGGTCGTGCGCATGCGATGTCTCCCCCGTTGGATCTGTGGATGAGCCGCCCCGAGTCCGAGAAACGGCGTGCCCAGTCCTATCACTGGAGGCGGCCCGCCGAGCGGGGAACCGGTGAAAAGGTGGTCAGGTCACCACGCGCCGCGGCGTGCTCCGGCGGGCAGCGGCTGGTCGTCACGGTGTACGACGAGGACCGTGCCGCCCGAGCCGCCGAGCCAGGCGCGCTCGAAGTCGCTGCGGGCGTAGGTCCGGCGCACGCTGCGCTCGGTGGGGGCGGCGGGGTCGTTGACGACGACGTCGCCGTTTCCGGTGAACCCGCGGACCACGAGGAGGTGGCCGTCGGTGCCGCGGGTCGGCGCGCCCTTCAGGGCACCGCTCGGGTAGGCGACGCTGGCCGCCAGCGGGATGCCGGCGTCGATGAAGCGCTCGGCCTCGCGTAGGTCGCGCAGGCGGGTGACGAAGGCATGGTCGACCAGCGTCGCTGCCCAGGCGGTGTCGAACGACCAGTTGCCGGTGCCGTCGTAGGTCGGGTCGTAGGTCGCGCGTGCGGCCCGGGGGATGTCGGTGGCGGATGGCAGCCTGCCGGCATGAGCCAGCACCATCGAGACCGACGTCGGCGCGCACCACCCCGCGCCGCCGACTTCTCGCCAGGTCATCTGGCTCAGCCGCGGCACGTCGAGCACCCGCTCGGTTCGTCGTAGCGGGGCCGAGGTGTCGGCGCGCACCTGGCCGGCCGAGACGACGGCGCCGACGCGGCGCAGATCGGGGGTCGGCCGGCCATGGAGCCGCACGCGGAGCCGGTAGCCGTCGGCGCCGTCGTGGGGCCGCCAGACGTCGGTGTCGACCTCCGGGTCGCCGGTGAGGCTGGTCCTGCGAGTCGGTCGCGCGCCCGACGACCAGTCGCCGAGCCGGTGCCAGGAGCTGCGGCCGCGGGCCTGGGCGGCCACCTCGATCCAGCTGCCGCGCGGGGTCGTGGCGCCCCACGAGGCGACGAGGTCGGTGAAGGTGAACCCCACCTCGCACCACGGAGACGTCCACGTGGCGAGGTCGGGGCCCTGGCGCCGGAGCGTGCCGTCGGCGCGCGCCCACACGTCGTACCGGATGCGGCGATGCACGGCTCGACGATAGGGGACGGGGCGGGCTTGCGGGCGAGCTCGTTGCGCCGTTCGCCTGCGATCCGTCCGCTGCGGCTTCGCCGAATCGGGCGGTTCTCGCTCGGACCCTAGAATCGGCAGGTGACCCTCCGGCTCCACGACACCGCGACCCGCGACGTCCGCGACTTCGTCCCCCTTGTCGACGGCAAGGCGGGCATCTACGTGTGTGGCCTGACCGTGCAGAGCGAGCCGCACGTGGGTCACGTGCGCTCGGCGGTCAACTTCGACGTGCTGCGGCGGTGGCTGACGGCGTCGGGGTACGACGTGGCGTTCATCCGCAACGTGACCGACATCGACGACAAGATCCTGGCCAAGGGCGAGGCGCAGGGCCGGCCGTGGTACGAGATCGCCTACCTGATGGGTCGCGAGCTCGACAAGGCGCTCGACGCGATCAACGTGCTGCCGCCGACCTACGAGCCGGCCGCCACCGGGCACGTGCCGGAGATCCTCGAGCTGATCGGCCAGCTGGTCGCGAACGGCCACGCCTACCCGGCGGCGGACGGATCCGGAGACGTCTACTTCGACGTGCGCTCCTGGCCGTCGTACGGCGAGCTGACGCGGCAGAAGATCGACGACATGGAGGCGGCCGAGGACGCCGACCCTCAGGTGATGACCAGGAAGCGCGACCCGCGCGACTTCGCGCTCTGGAAGGGCTGGAAGAAGTCGCTCGAGCCCGAGACCGCGGCCTGGCCCTCGCCGTACGGGCCCGGTCGCCCGGGATGGCACATCGAGTGCTCCGCGATGGCGGCCAAGTACCTCGGACCCGCCTTCGACATCCACGGCGGCGGCGTCGACCTGCGCTTCCCCCACCACGAGAACGAGCTCGCCCAGTCGCGGGCGGCCGGGCAGCCGTTCGCGTCGTACTGGCTCCACAACGCATGGATCACCACCGCCGGCGAGAAGATGTCGAAGTCGCTGGGCAACTCCATGCTGGTCCCCGAGGTGCTCAAGCGGGTGCGGGGCATCGAGCTGCGCTACTACATGGTCGCGGCCCACTACCGCTCGCACGTGGAGTTCTCCTTCGAGGCTTTGGACGACGCGGCATCGGCGTTCCGTCGGATCGAGGCCTTCCTGCAGCGTGCCCGTGAGGTCTCCGACGCCGAGGGCGCCTCGACCGAGGCCGAGCGGGCGACGTGGGAGGAGTTCGCGGCCGCGATGGACGACGATCTCGGGACGCCCGCGGCGGTCGGCGTGATCCACAACGCCGTACGACGCGGCAACAAGCAGTTGACCGAGGGTGACGCCGGGGGCGTCGCAGCCACCCTGAACGTGGTCGTGCGGATGCTCGACGTGCTCGGCCTCGACCCGGCCGACCCGGCGTGGGGGACCCTCGGTCACCCCGACGACGCGAAGCTCGGCGAGGCCGTCGACGCTCTGGTCGGCGTGCTGCTCGAGGAGCGGGCCGCGGCGCGAGCCGACAAGGACTGGGCGCGCGCCGACGCCCTCCGCGACCGGATCGCCGCTGCCGGCATCGAGGTCGAGGACACCCCCGACGGCCCGAAGTGGACGGTGCGCTGATGCCCGGGAACAGCAAGCGCAAGGGCGCGATCCGCAAGTCGTCGAAGCGGCCGACGGCCGGGTCGGGCGGGCGGGTGCGCCAGGGGCTCGAGGGCAAGGGCCCGACGCCCAAGGCGGCCGACCGCCCCAACCACAAGGCCCACAAGTTCCGGGCGAAGTCGGAGCAGGCCGCATCGGCTCGGCCGAAGCGGCGCAGCGCCGGCGACGACGAGTGGATCGCCGGGCGCAACTCCGTCGTGGAGGCGCTGCGGGCCGGAGTGCCGGTCAGCGGGGTCTACGTCGCGGAGGGCACCGAGCGCGACGCCCGGCTCCGCGAGGCGTTCAAGCTCGCTGCCGAGGGCGGCATCTCGCTGCTGGAGGTGACGCGCGCCGAGCTGGACCGTCGTACCGACAAGGCGGTGCACCAGGGCCTGGCCGCGCGGATCCCGGCGTACGAGTACGCCCACCCCGACGACCTCCTCGCGGCTGCGGCCGAGCAGGGCGAGTCGCCGCTGATCGTGGCGCTCGACTCGGTGACCGACCCGCGCAACCTGGGCGCGGTCGTGCGCTCGGCTGCGGCGTTCGGAGCGCACGGCGTGGTCGTGCCGGAACGGCGGGCGGCGCGGATGACCGCGTCCGCCTGGAAGTCCTCGGCCGGCGCCGCGGCACGGCTCCCGGTCGCGCACGCGACCAACCTGGTGCGGACCCTCAAGGACTACCAGGACGCCGGCTGCCAGGTCGTCGGCCTGGCCGCGTCGGGCGACCTGACGCTGCCCGAGCTCCTCGCCGACCCCGACCTCGCCTCCGGCGCGCTCGTGGTGGTCGTCGGCTCCGAGGGCGACGGGCTCTCGCGGCTGGTGGGCGAGACCTGCGACCGGCTGCTCTCGATCCCGATGACCTCCTCGGTGGAGTCCCTCAACGCCGGCGTCGCCGCCTCCATCACCCTCTACGCCCTCGCCCAGCACCGCTGACCTGGCGTTCGGACGACGCGGGAGGGCGCTCACCTGGCGTTCGGACGACGCGGGAGGGCGCTCACCTGGCGTTCGGACGACGCGGGAGGGCGCTCACCTGGCGTTTGCGCGACGTCGTATCTCGTCGACCCGGCGATCCGTTGTCACCGACGTGCCAGGTCAGCGCCGCAGCGTGTCGCCGACGTGCCAGGTCAGCGCTGCAGCGTGTCTCTGAGATGCCAGGTCAGCGCTCCACAGCGTCGCCGAGATGCCAGGTGGGCTGTGACGGGTTGGTGCCGGGTGGGGGAGTGGTGTCACAGGGTGGCATCATCGGCCGGGTGGGTACGACGGTGGAGCGGCTGCTGCCGCAGGACGACGACGGGGTCGGCGAGGCCCTGCTCGAGCTGACTCGTGAGATCGCCACCAAGGAGCTCGCGCCGCAGGTGCACGACGCCGAGGAGCGGGGCGAGTTCCCGGAGGCGGCGTACCGGCTGCTCGGCAAGTCCGGCCTGCTGAGCCTGCCGTTCCCCGAGGAGCATGGCGGGGGCGACCAGCCCTACGAGACGTATCTCCAGGTGGTCGAGGAGATCGCGACCGCCTGGCCGAGCGTCGGGGTCGGCATGAGCGTGCACTGCCTGACCGCCAACGTCGTGCACAGCAACGGCAGCGCCGAGCTCCGCGAAGAGTGGCTGCCGCGGATGCTCAGCGGCGACTGGCTCGGTGCCTACTGCCTCTCCGAGCCACAGGCCGGCTCCGACGTCAGCGGCATCCGCACCCGAGCGGTGCGCGACCCTTCGACCGGCTCAGGTCAGCGCTCCGACGCCTACGTCGTCAACGGCACGAAGCAGTGGATCAGCAACGGCTCGTGCGCCGACTACTACATCCTGTTCGCCCGCACCTCCGAGGACCCCAAGCGCGGTCTCTCGACCTTCGTGGTGCCGGCCGGCACGTCGGGCATGAGCTTCGGCGCCCCGGAGAGAAAGATGGGCCTCGCCTGCGACGTCACCACCCAGGTGGTCTTCGACGATGCGCGGATCCCCGCCGCCCAACTCGTCGGCGAGGAGGGCGCGGGCATGAAGGTCGCCCTCTCGGCCCTCGACGCCGGGCGGCTCGGGATCGCCGCGGTGGCGACCGGGATCGCGCAGGCCGCCCTCGCACACGCCGTCGAGTACGCCGGTCAGCGCCAGCAGTTCGGGCGCCCGATCGGCGAGCTCCAGGGGCTGCAGTTCCTGCTCGCCGACATGGCGGCGGACGTCGAGCGCGCCCGCGCCACGTACCTGCTGGCCGCACGGCTCAAGGACGCCGGGCGGCCCTTCAGCCGGCAGGCCAGCATCGCCAAGCTGACCGCCTCCGACGTCGCGATGCGGGTGACCACCGACGCCGTGCAGGTCCTCGGTGGCAACGGCTACACGCGGGACTACCCCGTCGAGCGTCTCTTCCGAGACGCCAAGGTCACCCAGATCTTCGAGGGCACCAACCAGATCCAGCGGATGGTGATCGGGCGCGACCTGCTCCGTTGAGAGGTCAGACCGTGTCTCCGGCGACGAGCTCGTTCGGCTTCTCGGCGAGCACCGTGTCGATGTAGTCGCGGGCGGTGTCGAAGATGCCGATCTCGCGGCCTGCGCGCTCGGAGAGGTACCACCGGTGCACGAGGATCTCGTGGAAGATCTCGGCCGGCTCGAGCTTGCCGCGCGCCTCGGGCGGCACCATCGCGATGATCGGCTCGTAGATCTCGGTCAGCCAGCGGTTGGCCGCGATCGCCCGGTCCTCGCGGCCGAGGTCGTAGTGGGCGATGAACGACGCCATGTCGTTGAGCAGGCGGCGCGCCTGGGCCTCCTCGACATTGAGCCCGGTCAGGGACTGGAGCTCGCGGCTGTGGTGGCCGAGCTCGACGACCTTGGGCTGGATCCGCACCTGGTCACCGTCGAAGTCGGTGACGATGTCGAGCTCGTCGACGTCGAAGCCGAGGTCGTTGAGCCGTTCGATCCGCTGCTCGATGCGCCACAGCTCCTGCGCCTCGAACTCCTCGACCTCGGTCAGCTCGTTCCACAGCTCGTCGTACCGCTTCTGGATCAGCGCGATGATCTCGTGGGCCTGCACCTGGGTGCCGATCGAGCCGCCCGCCTGGAGGTCGAGCAGCTCGGCGAAGACGTTCTCGCAGCCGACCTGCACGTCGTACTCACGCATCTGCCGGGACAGCGTGGTGCGGAGCTCGCCGGTCTCCGCGTCGACGAGGTACGCCGCGAACCCGCCGGCGTTGCGGCGGAACAGCACGTTGGACAGTGACACGTCGCCCCAGTAGAAGTCGGCGAGGTGGAGCCGCACCAGCAGGACGACGAGCGCGTCGACGAGGTTCGGCAGGTTCTCCGCGGTCATCCCATGAGCGAACAGTGCGCGGTAGGGGAGCGAGAACGCGAGGTGCTCGGTCATCAGGGCACACGGCAGCGGCTCGCCGTCGCGGTCCTCGCGGCCGGTGACGACACCGAGCGGCCGCACCGCCGGCTGACCGAGGCGCTGCAGGTCACGCAGCAGGCGGTACTCCCGGAAGGCGATGTCCTCCTGCGTCTCCTTGACCGCGTACGTGCGGTCGCGCAGCCGGATGATCCGTACGACGTGCCGGCTCAGGCCGCGGGGGAGCGGGACGACGAACTCCTCCGACCAGTCCGCGAGGGGTGTCGACCACGGCAGCCCCACGACGGCCGGGTCGGGGCGGCTGGCCACGATGTGCAGCGCCATGACGTCAGGCTATGCCGTGCGGGCCATCAGCGACCCTCGAGGAAGACGGCGCCGGGCCCGCGATCGGCCACCTCGTCGTCGGGGTTGCTCAGTGCGCACCTCCGCAGACTCAGGCAACCGCAGCCGATGCAGGAGTCCAGGGTGTCGCGCAGCCGCTCGAGCTGGTGGATCCGCGCGTCGAGACGCGGCCGCCAACTGCGGCTCAGGCGGGTCCAGTCCGCCTTGGTGGGAGTGCGGTTGCTCGGCAGCGTCGCCAGCGCCTGCTGGATCTCGTCCAGGGTGAGGCCGACCCGCTGAGCGGTGCGGATGAACGCCAGGCGCCGCAGGGTCGGACGTGCGTAGCGTCGCTGGTTGCCCGTCGTACGACGGGAGGAGACGAGGCCGAGGTCCTCGTAGTAGCGGATGGCGCTGGGGGCCACGCCCGAGCGCTCGGACAGCTCGCCGATCGTGAGGTCGGTCATGCCCAACAGAATGCCTTGACCTCAAGTTGACTTCAACTTGTGCAATGGAGGCATGGAGAACATCGCCAGACTCATGGCCCTGCTCACGGGTGACGAGAAGCACGACCTCGCGTCGTACTCGACGCTCGCGGTCATCCGCGTCCTGTACGAGCGCGTCCTCGACGTGTCGCCCCAGAACGTCGACGACCCCCAGCGCGATCGGTTCCTGCTCTCGAAGGGGCACGGCCCGATGGCCTACTACGCGGTGCTCTGCGACCGTGGGTTCTTCCCGGAGTCGTGGCTCTCGTCGTGGGCGACGTTCGACTCGCCCCTGGGCCATCACCCCGACCGCAACCTGGTCCCCGGCGTCGAGATCTCGTCCGGATCGCTGGGCCACGGTCTGCCCCTGGCCGTCGGTACGGCGCTCGGGCTCCGCGCGCAGGGCATCGACGCGCGGGTGGTGGTGCTGGTCGGCGACGCCGAGCTCGACGAGGGTTCGAACCACGAGGCGCTCGAGCTCGCAGCGGCCCTCGCCCTTGATTCCCTCACCGTGGTGGTGGTCGACAACCGGAGCAGCAGCTACACGGTGCCGGGCCGGATCGCGGCACGCTTCGCGACCGAGGGCTGGCAGGTGGGCACCGTCGACGGTCGCGACCCGGACGCCCTCGAGAAGGCGCTGTCCGAGCGCGGCGTGGGAGTGCCGAACGCCGTGGTCGCCACCGTGCTCGACCACGAGGAGGAGGCCGCATGACCACGCTCACCAGTGACCCGCGCAGCCAGTTCGGCCGGACCGTCAGCGAGCTGCTCGACCAGGACTCCTCGACCGCGCTGGTCTGGGCAGAGATCTCGGGCCGCTACTTCACACAAGCGGCTCGTCGTCACCCCGACCGCGTCGTCAACGTCGGCATCCGCGAGCAGCTGCTGGTCAACGTCGGTGCTGGCCTGGCGCTGACCGGGCTGCGGCCGGTCGTCCACACGTTCGGCACGTTCCTCGTCGAGCGCGCCTTCGAGCAGGTCAAGCTCGGCTTCGCCCACCAGGGCGTCGGCGGAGTGCTGGTCGGCGGAGGTGGTTCGTTCGACGCCTCGGACTCCGGGCGCACCCACCAGGCTCCGGGCGATGTGGCGTTGATGGACACGCTGCCCGACGTGACGATCCATGCGCCGGGGACGGTCGCGGAGACCGACGAGGTCCTCCGCGCAGCCGTCGCAGCGGACGGCCTGCACTACGTGCGCGTCGTCGGCCAGACCAACACCGCGTCGTACCCCGGCGCGGGACTGCACGTCGTACGACGTGGGTCGGGCGGCACGGTCGTGGCCCTGGGGCCGGTGCTCGACGAGGTGCTGGAGGCCGCGGCCGACAGGGACGTCACCGTGGTCTATGCCCACAGCATCCGGCCCTTCGACGCTCGGACCCTGCGCGGCGTGGTGTCCACGCCCGACGTCGTGCTGGTCGAGCCCTGGCTCGCCGGAACGTCGGCGCGCTCGGTGTCGGACGCCCTGGTCGACGTGCCGCACCGGCTGCTGGCGCTGGGCACGCGGCGGACCGAGCTGCGCCACTACGGCACCCCCGCTGAGCACCAGCGCGCCCACGGCCTCGACGCGGCCGGGATCCGGCGCTCGCTGGATGGCTTCCTGGCTGCGTGATCCGAGCGGGCGGGCGGGTAGCGGTGTCCTGGCCACCCTTTCGTGCGCCAGGAAGGTGGCTCACTCACCGCCACCTGGGCGGCCGGGACGCCCGCCACTACCATGGCCCGGCCGTCGTACGACGGCGCGCCGCGTTAGCTCAGATGGCCAGAGCGTCGCACTTGTAATGCGAGGGTCGAGAGTTCGAATCTCTCACGCGGCTCAGTTGTGCTGTGGGGATCATCGGGTGCCGGCGATCCGCGAGTGGGTGGCCGAGGTCAGCGCGTCGGGGCGAGCACGACCTGGCTGGACGGCTCGGTGGCGCGGTCCTCGTGGGCGCTCGCGGCCGCGCCCAGGGCAGCTCCGCCGGCGACGGCGCCGAAGGCGACCACCGTGACGATGGCGGCGACGAGCCGGCGCCTCGCGACCCGTCGTTCCGCGGTGCGGAAGCCGGGATCGTCGTACGACGCGGGTCGGGTCATGGCCCCAGCCTGATCCGCCCTGCTGTGGACACCCTGAGCGTGGTCTGAGCACAGCTCGTGAAGCGCGTCGCAGCGCCGTGAGGGAGTGATCGCCGAGATCAGCGGACCCGCTCGACCGCGAACTCCCGGGCCGGCGTGGCGATGGCGTCCTGGGCGGCGATGATCCGCAGCTCGCGCTCGCCGGACTCCTGCGTCGCCTTCAGCACGGCGTAGACCGACGACGCCGTGGCCGCCAGGGCCTCGGCGGGAGCGCCGGTCGCCTTGAGATGAGCGGTGAACAGAGCGGCGGTGAGGTCTCCCGATCCGTTGGCCTTCATCGGCAGCCGCGGGGTCCGCACGCTCCAGGCGCCGTCGCCGGTCACGGCCAGCATCTCGATCGTGTCGTCGGGACGGTCGGGTCGCAGGAACGACGTCACCAGCACTGTGGACGGTCCGAGGGCTCGCGCGGCGTCGGCCGACTCGAGGGTGGAGGAGAGGTCGTCGGGCGAGGTGTCAGTCAGGAATCCGAGCTCGAACTGGTTCGGCGTGATGACGTCGGCCACCGGCACCACCTGCTCGCGGATGATCGGTGGGATCGCGGGGTCCACGAAGCAGCCGCTGGTGGCGTTGCCCATCACCGGGTCGCAGGTGTACGTCGCCTCCGGGTTGGCTGCCTTCACCTGGGCCACCGCGTCGACGACGACCTCGCAGATGCCCGGGCCGCCCAGGTAGCCGGACAGCACGCCGTCGCAGGTCGACAGCACCCCGCGCTCGGCGATGCCGGTGATGACCGCGCGCACGTCGTCCGGCGCGAGCAGGGGACCGCGCCACGCGCCGTACCCGGTGTGGTTGGAGAAGACGACCGTGTGCACGGGCCACACCTCGTGGCCGAGCCGCTGGAGCGGGAACGTGGCGGCCGAGTTGCCGACGTGACCGTAGGCGACCGACGACTGGATCGACAGGAAGCGCATCCGGCCATCCTGTCACCGTGTCGGCACCGCGCCCTAGGTTGGCCGCCATGGAGCGATTCGTCGACCAGGACCTGACCGGAGCCGAGTTCCGCGAGTGCATGATGGACGACACCCGCTTCATCGGGGTCGTCATGCAGCGCGCCGTGATCGACGGGCTCGTGAGCGACCTCGTCGTCAACGGCGTCGAGGTCGGTGCCTACGTCGAGGCCGAGCTCGACCGTCGCCATCCGGTGCGAGCGCTGATCCGCTCCGACGATCCGGACGACCTGCGCGAGGCGCATCGACAGCTGATGTCCGACTGGGAGTCGACCATCCACCGCCTGCGAGCGACACCGGGGCTCGAGCACGAGAGCGCGAACGACGAGTGGTCGGCCGTCCAGACCATGCGCCACCTGGTGTTCGTCCACGACTCGTGGTTCCGGCGGTGCGTGCTCGGCTCGACGGCCCTGTTCACGCCGATGGGGCTGGGCCCCGACAGCGTCGGCGAGGACCAGGGCATCGACGCCTCGGCTGACCCGACCCTCGACCAGGTGCTTGCCGTGCGGGCGGAGCAGGAGGCCGAGCTCGAGGCGTGGCTGGCCCAGGTCACCCCCGCGGTGCTGGCCAGCACCGCGCCGATCCCCGAGGACGACCGCTGGCCGCCGTACGCCCGCGGTCGGAGTGTGCGGCAGTGCCTCGGCACGGTGCTGAACGAGACCTTCGAGCACCACGGCTTCTGCGTGCGAGACCTCGCGATCCTGGTCTCGACAGACTCGACCAACGGTTCCGAAAGGGCTGAGTAGGGTCGACGGCGTGAGCGAGATGACCTACCGCCCGCTGGGCGACTCGGGCCTGATGGTCAGCGCCGTCGGCATCGGCTGCAACGCGTTCGGCCGCCGCGTCGACCTCGACGGCGTCCGCGACATCCTCGACGCCGCACAGGACGTCGGTGTCACCCTTCTCGACACCGCCGACATCTACGGCGGCCAGGGTGCCAGCGAGGAGCTGCTCGGCGAGGCCCTCCACGGACGGCGCGACGACTTCGTGGTCGCCACCAAGTTCGGGATGGACATGCAGGGCGCGAACGGCGCCGACTTCGGTGCCCGCGGCTCGCGCACCTACGTACGCCGTGCGGTCGAGGCGTCGCTGCGCCGACTGCGCGTCGACCACCTCGACCTGTACCAGTACCACGAGCCGGACGACGTGACCCCGATCGAGGAGACGCTCTCGGCCATGAGCGACCTGGTCCGTGAGGGCAAGGTCCGCTACCTCGGCGTCTCCAACGTCGGCGGCTGGCAGGTGGCCGACGCCGACTGGACCGCCCGCACGGCCGGCTTCGAGCGGTTCGTGTCGGTGCAGAACCGCTACTCCCTCCTCGACCGCACCGTCGAGGAGGAGGTCGTGCCCGCCTGCGAGCAGTTCGGTCTCGGCCTCCTGCCCTACTTCCCGCTGGAGTACGGGCTGCTCACCGGCAAGTACCGCCGCGGCGAGGCAGCTCCCGCCGGCTCCCGCGCGGCTGCGATGGCGGCGCCCTGGCTCGAGAACGCCGACTGGGACCGGATCGAGCGGATCGGGAAGTACGCCGAGCAGCGCGGCGTCCCGGTCCTCCACGTCGCCATCGCCGGTCTGGCCGCGCAGCCGACCGTCGCGTCGGTCATCTCGGGCGCCACCCGCGGCGATCAGGTGCGCGCCAATGCCGCCGCGCTCGGCTGGGAGCCGACCGAGGCCGATCTCGCCGAGCTCGACGAGATCACCCGCGGCTGAGCCGCGCGTCGGTCAGGCGACCTGCAGCGACCGCTTCGACAGGCCCATCCAGAAGCCTTCGAAGAGCTGCTCGCCAGGGGCCTCGGGGTCGGTGGCCGCGCCCAGGGTGACGAAGAGCGGCGTGTAGTGCTCGACGGTCGGGTGCGCGTAGGGCATGCCGGGCGCCTGCGACCGGTACGACGCGAGCGCGTCGACGTCGCCGCGCGCAAGTGCCTCCCCCGCCCAGAGGTCGAAGTCCTTCGACCAGCCCGGAGCGGCCGCGTCGATCCGGAACTCGGTGAGGAACGGCAGCCCGTGGGTCAAGAAGCCGGAGCCGATGATCAGCACGCCCTCATCACGCAGCGGACGGAGGACCTCGCCGAGCGCGAGCAGGCGGGTCGGGTCGGAGGTGGGCAGCGACATCTGGAGCACCGGGATGTCGGCCTCGGGGTACATGATCTTCAGCGGCACCCAGGCGCCGTGGTCGAGCCCGCGGCTGGCGTGCTGGTGCACCGGCTCGTGGGCCGGCATCATCGCCGCCACCCGCTGCGCCAGCGCGGTCGCCGGCGGCGTCGCGTAGGTCATCCGGTAGTACCTCTCGGCGAAACCCCCGAAGTCGTAGACGAGCCCGGCGCCGTCGGCGCTCAGCATCACCGGCGCGGACTCCCAGTGGGCGCTCACGATGAGGATCGCCTTCGGGCGCGGCAGGCTCGCCGCGAGCTCCGACAGCTGGCTGGACCACAGGGGGTCGTCGAGCAGGGGCGGAGCGCCGTGGCCGATGTAGAGGGCAGGCATGCGGTCGTTCATGACAGAGTGAATGGTTGCATCTTCAACTTTATTCCGCGAGGGACGAGTCCGGACCCCCCGTTGTACCCGGGCCCGGACCCCCAGTCTCCGACGCAGACCCAAGGTTGTCATCCCCTCCTGCGGCTACGAGTCGTCGTACGGGGGGAGGCGCTCAGGCGGGCAGTGCCCAGTCGACGGAGGTGCCGCCCTGCTCCACCAGCAGCCGGTCGACCCGCGAGAACGGCCTGGAGCCGAAGAACCCCCGCGCTGCCGACAGCGGTGAGGGATGCGCCGACTCGACCCACGGCACCTGCCCCAGCGCCGCCTTGAGCGACTGCGCGTCGCGACCCCACAGAATGGCCGCGGCCGGACCACCGCGTCGTACCAACGCGTCGATGGCGCACGAGGTGACCTCCTCCCAGCCACGGCCGCGGTGCGACGCCGACTCGCCGGGCCGGACGGTGAGGACCCGGTTGAGGAGCATCACGCCCTGGTCGGCCCACGGCGTCAGGTCGCCGTGCGGCGCCGGAGGGATCCCGAGATCGGTCGAGAGCTCCTGGTAGATGTTGCGCAGCGACCCCGGCAGCGGGCGCACGTCGGGAGCCACCGCGAAGGAGAGGCCGATCGGGTGACCGGGCGTGGGGTAGGGATCCTGGCCGACGATCAGCACGCGCACGTCCGCGAGCGGGCGCCGGAAGGCCTTGAAGACGTCGTCGCCCGCCGGCAGGTAGCCGCGGCCGGTTGCCAGCTCCGCGCGAAGGAAGGCACCCATCGCGGTGATGCGCTCGTCGACGGGAGCCAGCGCCTCGGCCCAGTCGGGCGCCATCAGCCCCCGGTCGACCAGCCCGCCCAGTGCGCCCACGGGGCCACGCTAGCGAGACGGGTCGCGACGTAGCAGGCTGGGCGGATGCCCCGAGCCCGACGCGCGACCGTCGCCGATCTCCACGCGCTCGCGGGCTCGATGCCGGGTGCCACCGTCGAGAGCGGGTCGAAGGGCAACGAGGTCTACCAGGTCAGCCGCCGCAGCTACGTCTACTTCCGGACCCCGCGGCCCGACGCTGTCGACCCCGAGACCGGTGAGCGGTACGACGACGTGGTCGTGCTCTGGGTCGGCTCCGAGATGGACAAGGCGGCCCTCGTCGGCGACGAGTCCACGCCGTACTTCACGACGCCGCACTTCGACGGCCATCTCTCGGTGCTGGTGCGCGCGTCGCGGATCGGCGAGCTGACCTACGACGAGCTCGCCGAGATGGTCTACGACGCGTGGCTCTCGCGCGCCTCGAAGACCGCGGCGCGGAGGTGGCTGGCGGAACGCCAGGGGGACGAGGCCGATGCGAGCCGGTGATGGCGAAGCCCGCCGGGGTCTCCAGGGCCCCGGCGGGCTTCGGAGTCGAGTGTAGGTCGGCGGCCGCCGGATCCAAGGGGGCGGGAACCGGTCCCTCCGCCCGCACGTCGTACCGCCATGAAGACGCACCTGGTCCCGCTCCTGGTCGGCACGGCCGCCCTGGCCGTCGTGGCCGCCGGCTGCGGCACCAGGTCCGATGTGGCGGTCGACGACCCCGGCGCCACGTCCCGCGCCACTCCCGAGCCTCACCCGACCTCCGCGCCGTGGCCGAGGTACGACGTCGACGACTACACCTACACGCTGCGCATCTCGTGCTTCTGCGCCGACCGCGGCTCCCCGGCCGTGATCACCGTCCGCGACGGACGCGTGAGCAGCGCCGTCTGCCCCCACCGGGGACTGGGCCACGCCGCCGGCGACCCGGCACCGCGTTGGATGCGGGCCACCATCAACGACGTCATCGCAGCCGCCAACGACCAGCACGCGGACCGGGCGGTCGTGCGCTGGCCGGAGGGGCAGGACTACCCGCGATCGGTGTGGGTCGACCGCGACGTGCTCGGCGCCGACGACGAGATCGGCTACACCGTCAGCAACGTCGTCCCGGCCTGAGCAGATCCGGGACATCGCGGCCGGTCTCGGTCAGAATGCCGCCATGGCGCCCACCGACGGCTCGGACTCCCTCGACCTCCGCGTGCTCTCGCACCTGACCGCCGGTGCGTCGACGGCCACCGGGGTGGCCGGTGAGCTCGGGGAGCCGGAGAGCGCCGTCGCGCCGATCCTCGAGCGAGCGGTCGCCGACGAGACGGCGATGGTCCTCGACCTGCCCGGCATGCCGACGTACGCCCTGACGCCGAAGGGCCTCGCCGCGCTCGGCGTCTCCCCGGCAGGAGCCTCCACGACCGACGAGCGGGCCGACCCCGCGCCGGCGACACCTGTGGCTCCGGTGGCCCCGCTCCCCCCTGCGCCCGCCGCGCCCTCCACTCCCAGGGAACCGCTCGCGCCGTCGGCGCCGACGGTGCCGGCCCCGCCGCACCAGCAGAGGGTGGTCTTGCGGCACCTGCTCTATGCGGCGGTGTACGTCGTGATCGGGCTCTTCCTGCTGATCCTCCAGCCGATCATCGGGCTGCTGGCCATAGCCGCAGGGCTCGCACTGGGGGCCTACACCCTGCGTCCGCTCTACTGGCCGCGCCGGAACAGGGTCAACGACCGCTGAGCAGCGCGGCGAGCCGCTCGCGCAGCAGCCGTCTCTCGGCGCCGGTGGGCGCGAGGTCGATGGCGACCTGCAGCGAGATGGCGGCGTCCTCGTAGCGACCGAGCCTGGCCTCGAGGTCGGCCTTCGTGGCGGCGTGCAGGTAGTAGCCCGCCAAGTCGTCGGAGAGCTCCTCGACCATCGCCAGCGCGGCCGCGGGTCCGTGGGTCTTCGATACCGCGACCGCGCGGTTCAGCTCGGTGACCGGGGTCGGGGGCAGCAGCGTGTAGAGGCGGCCGATGGCCGCCCAGTCCGTGTCCTCGGGGCGCGTCGCGAGGTCGTGACAGAGGGAGATCCGCGCCTGCACGGCGTAAGGCCCCCACGGCTCCGGCCCCTCGGCGAGCGCGGCGCCCTCGGCGATCGCGGCGCGGTCCCACAGCCGGCGGTCCTGCTCCGTCAGTGGTACGACGCGCCCGTCGCGCACCCGGGCCGGCCGCCGAGCGTCGGTCAACAGCATCAGCGCGAGCAGGGCCCGCACCTCGTCCTCCCCGGGCAGCAGGTCGACCAGGGCACGCGTCAGCCGGATCGCCTCGGCCGAGACGTCGACGCGCAGCACCGACTCGCCCGAGGAGGCGGCGTACCCCTCGTTGAACATCAGGTAGAGGACGCCGAGCACCCCGTCGACGCGCTCGGCCCAGAGCTCCGGCGGCGGGACGCGATAGGGGATGCCGGCGTGCTTGATCTTCGCGCGCGCCCGAACGAGCCGCTTCTCCATCGCCGGCTCGGTGACCAGGAACGCCCGCGCGATCTCGGCCGCGGTGAGCCCGCACAGGGTGCGCAGCGTCAGAGCCATCCTCGCCGGCATCGGCAGGGCCGGGTGGCAGCACGTGAAGATCAGGCGCAGGCGCTCGTCGGCGATGTCCTCGGCGTCGGCCGGCCCGACCTCCTCGGTCGCGCCGGCGTGGGCCAGGCCGAGCTTCGCGTCCTCGCTCGCCCGACGCCGGAGTCGGTCGCGAGCGCGGTTGCGCGCCACCGCGGTCAGCCACGCGAGCGGCGCATCCGGGACACCGTCCCGCTCCCAGGCGACGACGGCCGCGGCGTAGGCCTCCTGGGCACACTCCTCGGCCAGGTCCCAGTCGCCGCACCACCCGATCAACCCCGCGACGAGCCGCCCCCAGCCCTGGTCGAAGGTGAGGGCGACTGCGTCCGCGACGTCGGTCGTCACAGCCAGAGCGGCCGGAGCTCGAGCACGCCACCGTCGGCCACCGGGTGTGCGGCGGCGACCGAGATCGCGTCGTCGAGGTCGGTGCACTCCAGCAGGTCGTAGCCGGCGATCTGCTCCTTGGTCTCGGCGAACGGCCCGTCGGTGGTGACCACGGCGCCGTCCACACGCCGTACGGTCACGGCCTGATCGGGGAGCTCGAGCGGCCACCCGTAGAGCCGCCGCGCGCCGGCCATCTCGATCCAGGCGTCGATCTCGTCCATGCCCTCATCGGCAGCCTCGGGGGACGGCGGCGGGTCGGCGAGCTCCGGGGTGGCCGCCATCGCGCGACGCATGTCGGCACAGACGAGCATCAGGTAGCGGAGCTTGCCCGCGGCAGGCGTCTCGGAGACCTCGGGGTCGGGCATCCCCGCGTCGAACGCCCGCACCTCGATGCAGCCGACGTAGGTCGTGGGGTGGGCAGCGGCCACGGCGACGGCCGAGTCGAGATCGGGGCAGTCGATGACGTCGTAGCCGGCGACCTGCTCCTTGGTCTCGGCGAACGGGCCGTCGGTCACGACCGGCTTCCCGCCGGACGAGCGCACGGTGGTGGCGTCGGAGACCGGGTGCAGCCGCGCGCCGTCGAGCACGATGCCGCGGGTGGTCATCTCGGCGATCCACTCGTCGAGGGCGCCGTCGGGCGCCTGGCACGTGGGGGTGTTCGGCGTCTCGGTCGAGTCGACGGCGTGGATGAGCATGTACTTCACGGTGACCTCCAGGTCTGCTTCACGACGGCGCCGGGCGGTGCCGTCACCCAGGGGACGAACGGCGACCGGCCGGTCAGGACACTCTCCGCCACGAGATCCGCGTCAGCGGCCGCCGAGCGCACGGGACCCGGCCGAGCCGTAGCGCCGGGTGGGGTTCGTCCCGATCTCCGCACCCTCGTCCGTCGCCACCGGCTGCGCCGGACTCTTGGTCGCCGGACTCTCCTCGGCGGGAGCCTTCTTCGTGGCCGTCGCCTTCGCGGCCGGCTTCTTCGTCCCCGCCTTCTTGGCCGTCGCCTTCTTCGTCGCCGCCTTCTTCGTCGCCGCCTTCTTCGTCGCCGCCTTCTTCGTCGCCGCCTTCTTCGTCGTACGACGGGCGGGCGCGGTGGGCGTGACCGGCTCCTCCTGGCCCTCGGACCACTGGTCGATCCACTCGTCGAGCACGACCCACGAGGTGGAGCGTGCCTTGCGGCCGGTCAGCATCCCGAGGTGTCCGCCGGGGACGATCTCGAAGCGCACATCGCGCGAGCCCGTGAGCAGCGGCACCGACGCCTTCACGGAGGCGACGGGGGCGATGCCGTCCGCCGCTCCGGCGAAGACGAGCACCGGTGCGGTGATGTCGGCGACGGAGAGCGTGCGGTCGTCCACGTCGAAAGTGCCGTCCACGAGGGCGTTGCCCTTGAGCAGGCGGTGGTAGAGCTGACCGAAGGTGCGGCCGGGGTAGGCGATCATGTTGTCGGTGAAGCGGTCGACGGCCTCGATCTGGGCGAGGTAGTCGGCGTCGTCGAGGTTGCGCGCGATCGCGATCGGCTTGGTGACCAGCTTCTGGAACGACGAGAGCTGGAACGCCCAGCGCACGAGCGGCTGCGGCGCCCCGCCCGCGGCCTGGTAGAGCCGGGTGATGGCGCCACGGCCGTCGGTCAGGTTGAGCAGGGGGCGCAACGGCGCGACCAGGGGAACCTCACGGACGTCGAACGGCGCCCCGAAGGCGGTGATCGACCCGATCGGCAGGTCGGTGTCGCCTGCCGCGGCGAGCATCGCGAACACGCCGCCCAGCGACCAGCCGACCACGTGCACGGGTCGGCCGCCGGCGTGTGCCGACACCTCGCGGATCGCGGTCGGGACGACCTCCTCGATCCAGTGCTCCATGCCGAGGTTCCGGTCCCGGAACGAGACCGCGCCGTACTCGACGAGGTACGTCGGGCGGCCGGCTTCGACGAGGTGCTCGACGAGCGAGCAGCCGCGGCGCAGGTCGTAGCAGATCGCGGGGGCGGCCAGCGGGGTCACCAGCAGCACCGGGTCGCCCTGGGCGTGGACACCCGCGGCCGGCCGGTAGTGGTAGACCTCGCGCAGCGTGCCGTCGTCGATGAGGGTCCGTGGCATCGGCCGGAGGTCCGCCAGGCTGCCGTAGACGAGGCGGTGGGCGACGTTGCCGGCGGCGGACACGACCTGATCGGGCTTCGGGATCAGGTCCATGGCCCGAAACTACCCGAGGCCACGGCGCGGGGGACGGTCCGCTCCCCACGCAGTCAGCGCGCAACGAGCCGGCGCGGGATCACAATGCCCCGACCCGCGCCGGCCCGGTGGCGGTTTCGCGCGCCACACAGGTCCAACGGTGGCCGGGCCGGAGAGTTACGGGTGTCGCGCGCCGGGTTCACTCACCGTCGGCGGTCGGCTTGAGCCGCTTGCCATGCGGGGGCCGGACGTTGTCGAGCTCGTCGAGGAAGCTCCGCGCCCAGGCCGCGACGTCGGCGTGACGCACGGTGCGACGCATCGCGCGCATCCGCCGCTGCCGGTCCTTGGGCTCGGCCCGGTAGGCCTCCATGAGCGCCGCCTTGGTGCCGTTCATGTCGTAGGGGTTGACCTGCCAGGCCTGCCGCAGCTCGGCAGCGGCACCGGCGAACTCCGAGAGCACGAGTGCGCCGTCCTCGTCGTACCGGCACGCGACGTACTCCTTGGCCACGAGGTTCATCCCGTCGCGGTACGGCGTCACGACCATGACGTCGGCGGCGCGGTAGAGGGCGGCCATCTCCTCGCGCGGGTACGACGCGTGGAGGTAGCTGATCGCGGGCCGGCCGATGCGGCCCAGATCGCCGTTGATCCGACCGACCAGCCGGTCGATCTCGTCGCGGAGCACGCGGTACTCCTCGACCTGTTCTCGCGAGGGCGTCGCCACCTGCACGAACACGGCGTCCTCGACGCTGAGCTCGCCGTCGCGGATCAGCTCGGAGAACGCGCGGAGGCGGGCGTAGATGCCCTTGGTGTAGTCGAGCCGGTCGATGCCGAGGAACACCTTGGTCGGGTCGCCGAGGTCGGTACGGATCTGTGCCGCGCGCTCGGTGACGCCCTCGGACTTCGCGAGCTCCTCGTAGCCCTTGAAGTCGATGGAGATCGGGAAGGCGGCCGCGCGCACCGTGCGGTCCTCGGGCAGGTAGACAAGGTCGCGGTGGGTCTTGTGGCCGACGCGCTGGCGGACGAGCCGCACGAAGTTGGCCGCGCCGCCGGGCATCTGGAAGCCGACCAGGTCGGCGCCGAGCAGGCCCTCGAGCAGCTGACGGCGCCACGGCAGCTGCTGGAAGAGCTCCGCGGGTGGGAACGGGATGTGGAGGTAGAAGCCGATCCGCAGGTCGGGGCGCAGCTCGCGCAGCAGCTGCGGCACGAGCTGGAGCTGGTAGTCGTGCACCCAGACGGTCGCATCCTTCGCGGCCCGGTCGGCGGCGTGCTCGGCGAAGCGTCGGTTGACGGTGACGTAGGAGTCCCACCACTCACGGTGGAACTCCGGCTTGGCGACCAGGTCGTGGTAGAGCGGCCAGAGCGTGGCGTTGCTGAAGCCCTCGTAGAAACCGGCGACCTCGTCCTCGGAGAGAGCGATCGGGTCGAGGGTCATCCCGTCGTACTCGAAGGGCTCGAGGTCGGTGTCGGTGTCGCCCGGCCAGCCGACCCAGATGCCGTGGTTGGCCCGCATGATCGGCTCGATCGCGGTGACCAGGCCGCCGGGGGAGCCGCGCCAGCCGCGGCTGCCGTCGGGGTTCGTGATCCGGTCCACCGGGAGGCGGTTCGCCACGATGACGAGGTCGGCTGCTCCGTTGGTGGACACGCTCCGACCCTAGTCCCGCCTCTGGGGACCAGCCTCACCCACCGGTGGGGTCGGCGTGCTGGTCCCTCTCGTCGTCGGCGGCGTAGCGCACCCCGATCTGCCGGCGGATCTCGTCCATCACGCCGAGGAGCTCGAGGGTCTGCGCTCGAGGTACCAGGGGGCTCTCGGTGAGGCCCTCGCGCAGGCAGTCGTGCACGTGTGCCGCTTCGTTGCCGAGCCCGGTGCCGAGGACGGGTGCCGGGGACTCGAGGCGCTCGGCGTCGCCGCCCGACGGCTCCCACACGACGTACGGCGGGTGGTGGAAGTCGGCGGGCACGTGGAGGCAGCCCTCGTCGGTGGCGATGGTGGCGGTGCGGGGGCTGGCGGAGGTCATCGAGGTGGTCAACGCGGAGACGGCCCCGCCCTCGTGGGTCGCCGCGATCGCGACGTCGAGGTCGAAGCCTCCGTCGGCCAGCTCGGCGGTGGCCGCGACCCGGACGACGGGGCCGAGCATGAGTCGGGCGAAGGTGAGCGGGTAGATGCCCATGTCGAGGAGCGCGCCGGCGCCGAGGTCGCGCTCGAGCATGCGGGCGCTGGCCGTGGGCGGCACCACGAACCCGAGGTCGGCGTGCACCTGCTTCGGCGTCCCGAAGTCGCCGGCCAGGAGCCGCCGCTGCACCTCGCGGATCAGCGGGTAGCACGCCATCCACATGGCCTCCATGCAGAACAGGTCGCCCGCGGAGGCGAACAGCGCCTCGCCCTCGCGCCGGTTGAGGGCCAGCGGCTTCTCGCAGAGCACCGGCTTGCCGGCGCCGAAGGCGAGCCGTGCGTGCTCGAGGTGCACCGCGTGCGGGCTCGCGACGTAGACGACGTCCACGTCGGGGTCGGCGACCAGGTCGTCGTACGACGCGTGGGCGCGGGTGTCGGGACCGGCGTGCTCGCGGGCGAACGCCTCGGCCGACCCCGGCGTGCGCGACCCGACCGCCGCGATCGTCGCGCCCGGCACGGAGCGCAGGTTGATCGCGAAGTCGCGGGCGATCCGTCCGGTCGCCAGGATTCCCCAGCGGAGGGCAGCGCCGGTGGCCGGCTGCGTCGTCATGGCTCCATCCAGTCGGATCCGGCGACGCGCCGCAAGCGAATGACATCGGTGTCATTCCTCGCGTAGACTCGCGGCGGACGAGCACACCACGACAACCGGCCCAGGGTCGACGCAGGGGGAGCACCGGATGGACGCCGCGCACGCAGAGCCGAGCCGCGATCAGGCCGGGCTCGGTCTGGGCGAGCGCGACCGCGAGATCCTGGAGTTCGAGCGTCAGTGGTGGAAGTACGCCGGCGCCAAGGAGACCGCGATCCGCGAGTCCTTCGACATGTCGGCGACGCGCTACTACCAGGTCCTCAACGCGCTCATCGACCGTCCCGAGGCGCTCGTCGCCGACCCGCTGCTCGTTCGTCGCCTGCGCCGGATGCGCGCGGAGCGGCAGCGCGCCCGTTCGGCGCGGCGGCTCGGGTTCGAGGTCTGAGATGCGGCGCCTCGACCAGCGCGGGGTGGTCTTCCCGTCGCCGGTGATGATCCTGAGCATCCTCGCCGTCGCGATGGCCGGGGTCGCGTGGGTCGCCACACGCCACACGGCACCGACCGAGCGGCTCGTGGAGCCCAGCGCCCAGCAGAGCCCGAGTGCGAGCCACTCGACGTACCAGCCGGCGAAGCCGCGCCACACCGCGCCCGCCAAGCCGTCGGTCGACCGGTCGAAGGTCGTGGTCGAGGTCTTCAACAACTCCGGCGTCACCGGTCTCGCCGGCACCGTCGCCGCGCGCACCGCGAACGCCGGGTGGCAGGTCGTCGGCTCCGACAACTGGTACGGCACGATCCCCGCGTCGACCGTGTACTACCCGCCGCGGCTCAAGGCCGCCGCACACCTGCTGGCCCTCGACCTCGGCGTCCGGAGGGTGATGCCGGCCGTCGCCCCGATGCGGCTCGACCGGTTGACGGTGATCCTGACCGGACCCCTCAGCACGCCTGCCGCCTGACCCTCACCGCCGACCCCTTGCGCGACCCTTGCGCGACCCCTCGGCACGGCTCGCGCGCGGACCGGCGCGCGCCGGCGGCGCCGGGTGTGATGGGGTGAGGTCCGTGCGGTTCACGTCCTCCGAGGCCGAAGAGCGGTACGACGCGCTGGTCGCCGTGGCGCCGGCGGTCGTGGTCGGCCTCGACTTCGACGGCACGCTGGCCCCGATCGTCGACGACCCCGAGATCGCCCACATCCACCCGGACGCCCCCGGCGTGCTGATGGACCTCGCGTCCGTCGTACGCGCGGTCGCGGTGATCACCGGCCGCCCGGCCCGCAAGGCCCTCGCCCTCGGCGGGCTCGACGAGGTCGGCCAGCAGATCGGTGACACCGGCCGCGAGCTGTTCGTCTTCGGTCAGTACGGCTACGAGCGGTGGAGCTCGACCCAGCGACGCGTGGTCTCGCCGCGGCCGCCCCAGGGGCTGTCCGGCTTCCTGCGCGACCTGCCGCGGGTGCTCCGCGAGGCCGACGCCGCCGACGCCTTCGTGGAGGACAAGGGCCTCGCGATCGCCGTCCACACGCGCCGCCTCGACGACCCGGGAGCGGCGTACGACCGGCTCCAGCCGATGCTGCGCGACCTCGCCGAGCGCTACGGGCTGGTCGAGGAGCCGGGTCGCAACGTGATCGAGGTGCGCTCGCCGGGGATGGACAAGGGGGTCGTCGTCCGCAACCTGGCCAAGGAGGTCGAGGCGCGCGGCTTCCTGTTCGCCGGCGACGACCTCGGCGACGTCGAGGCCTTCGAGGCCGTCGCGGAGCTGCGGGCCGAGGGGCTGCCGACCCTGCTGGTCTGCTCGGCCTCCCAGGAGGAGAGCGCCCTCATGGAGCTCGCCGACGTGGTCGTCCCCGGCCCCGACGGCGTCCTCGACCTCCTCCGCCGCCTCACCTCCGACGCGCGCCAGTCTCGGTAGTCCCTGACGCTTCCGCCCCTGCTCGGGCGGTTGGGGGGCCGATACGTCAGGGACTACCGACGTCTGTCCACCATTCAAGACGACTGTCCAACATGTGGATCGGCGGTACGTCGGGTGGGTGCGGCTCACCTAGCCTGAGGGCCAGCTCATCGAGAGGGACTGAGGGAACGGCCCGTCGACGTCCCGGCAACCACCACGCACCTCCCGCACGTATGGCGGGCGTGGGAACGGTGCCAATTCCGTCCCATGGCGAGGGTCGCCGTGGGGAAGATGAGAAGGAGGTCCTCATGAGCGCGCTGGTCAGCGAGACCCGCACCCCCACCCACCGCGACGGGGCGTTCGGCCACGCCCGAGCCCTGTCGTGCCGCGAGTGCGGCCACGAGGTCGACCTCGGCCCCTTCTACGCGTGCCCGGAGTGCTTCGGCCCCCTCGAGGTGGCCTACGACTTCCCTGCCGTCACCCGCGCCGACATCGAGGCGGGCCCGGCCAACATCTGGCGCTACCAGGCACTCCTGCCGGTGCCGGCGGACATCACCGAGAGCCCGAACACCGAGCCCGGCTACACCCGGCTCCTGCGGGCCGACAACCTGGCCCGCGAGGTCGGCCTCGAGCGGCTGTGGGTCAAGGACGACTCCACCAACCCGACCAACTCCTTCAAGGACCGCGTCGTCGCGTGCGCCCTCAGCGCGGCCCGCGAGCTCGGCGCCAAGGTGTTCGCCTGCCCGAGCACCGGCAACCTCGCGAACGCCGTCGCCGCGGCGGGAGCGCGGGCCGGCATCAAGACGGTGGTCTTCATCCCCTCGAACCTCGAGCGACCCAAGCAGGTCAACTCCGCGGTCTACACCGAGAACCTGGTCGCGGTCGAGGGCACCTACGACGACGTGAACCGGCTCGCCTCCGAGATCGCGGGCGAGGAGGAGGGCTGGGCGTTCGTGAACGTCAACGTCCGGCCGTTCTACGCCGAGGGGTCCAAGACGCTGGGCTACGAGATCGCCGAGCAGCTCGGCTGGCGCCTGCCCGACCAGATCGTGATTCCGGTGGCCTCCGGGTCGCAGCTGACCAAGGTCGACAAGGGGTTCCGCGAGCTGATCGCGCTCGGCCTGGTCGAGGACAAGCCCTACCGGGTCTTCGGCGCGCAGGCCACGGGCTGCTCGCCGGTCAGCACGGCGTACAAGGGCGGCACCGACGCGATCCGCCCGGTCAAGCCAGACACCATCGCCAAGAGCCTCGCCATCGGCAACCCGGCCGACGGCGTCTACGTGCTCGACATCTGTCGACGCTCCGGCGGCGCGGTCGAGGACGTCTCGGACGACGAGGTGCGCGAGGGCATCCTGCTGCTGGCGCGCACCGAGGGCATCTTCACCGAGACCGCCGGCGGCACCACCGTCGCGTGCCTGAAGAAGCTGGTCGCGAACGGCCTGCTCGATCCCACCCTGGAGACCGTGGTCATCAACACCGGCATGGGCCTGAAGACCCTCGACGCCGTCGCCGACTCCGTCGGACCCGCCGCCACGATCGACCCGTCGTACGCTGCCTTCGCCGCCACCGGCATCGCCTGACCACCGCGACCACCTGGGATAGTCCGTGACGAACTGCAGGTCGAACGAGCCGAATCACCTGCACTTCGTCACGGACTACCCCGCCAGACAGGAGCCCTCATGAGCGTGTCAGTCCGCATCCCGACGATCCTGCGCACCTACACCGGCGGCGAGTCCGAGGTGTCGGCCGAGGGGCAGACGCTGACCGAGATCCTCGACGACCTCGACAGCAACTACTCCGGCATCAAGGGGCGCATCGTCGACGAGAAGGGCGACCTGCGGCGGTTCGTGAACGTCTACGTCGGCAACGACGACGTCCGATTCCTCGAGAACCTCGACACCGCCACCCCCGACGGGACCCAGATCTCGGTGATCCCGGCGGTCGCAGGCGGCTGACCCGGGTCCCCCCGGACCCCGGGCCGCCGCCCCTCGCGCGGTCCTGGCCCTCGACGGACCTCGCGCGAGCTGACCAGCCCCCCCGTGAGGCCGGATACCTGTTCAGATGCGCCGGAACGCCGATCGGTTCACGGTCGCGGCGGATTTCTTGGCGGAGCACGACAGACTGGCCGGGTGCTGAGCAGCCTGTCCCCTGCCCGACGGCGGTTCGTCACGGCCGTGCTGGGGCTCGTGCTGCTCGCCGTGGTGGGCGTGGCGGGCACCGCCGCGGTGCGGGCCGTGCAGAGCGGCGGCCACGAGGTCACGCCGGTCGCTCAGGACGCGCAGCCACCCGTCCTCCTCGTCCCCGGGTACGGCGGTGCCACCAGCGACCTCGAGCCGCTGGCGGCCGCACTCCGAGCGCAGGGTCGGCAAGCCACGATCGTGACTCTCGCCGGCGACGGCACGGGCGACCTCCACGTGCAGGCCGACCGGCTCCAGGCCGCCGTGCAGGACGCGCTCGACGGCGGCGCCGACTCGGTCGACATCATCGGCTACTCCGCCGGAGGCGTCACCGCACGCCTCTGGATGCACGCCCACGACGGGGGCTCGGTCGCCCGGCGAATCGTCACCCTGGGCTCGCCGCAGCACGGCACCGACCTGGCCTCCCTAGCCTCCGACATCGCGCCCGGCTCGTGCCCCCAGGCGTGCCGGCAGCTCGCCACCGACAGCGACCTGGTGCGCTCGCTCAACTCCGGCGACGAGACGCCCGCCGGGCCGCGATGGGTCTCGATCTGGACCACCGACGACCAGGTCTCCGTGCCACCCGAGACGGCGGTCCTCGACGGCGCCCTCGACTTCTCGGTGCAGTCGATCTGCCCGTCCCGCCAGGTCAGCCACGGCCAGCTGCCGACCGACCCCGCCGTGATGGCGATGGTGCTGGCCGAGCTGCGCCGCACCCCGCCCGTCGTGCCGTCCGACGACGTGTGCGGCGCCGCTGTCAGTCGGTGATGTCCTTGGTGACGAAGTTCGCCCAGGCGGCGCCGAGGAAGACCAGCACGTAGCCGGCCTGCAGCACCACCCCGTGCACGATGTCGTGCCAGCGGATCGGATCTCGGAAGAGGTCGACGAACGACAGCCAGTAACGCGTCACGAGGTAGGGCTGCAGCCCGTGGGCGGCGTCGAGCGTCAGCAGCAGCGACGACCCGATCAGCAGCGCCAGCGTGCCCATCGCGGCGCCGAGCGGCGAGCGGAGCATCGTCGAGAGGCACAGCGCGACGGCGGCGACGCCGAGCATCGACAGCAGGGCGTAGGCCAGCGCGAGGCCGGTGCGCTCGATCAGCTGCGGGGTCGTCAGTGAGGTGCCGGAGAACGTCGTGGTCACCGTCGTGGAGGTCGTCGAGTCGCCGAGCAGCAGCACGCCGAGCACGTACGCCGTCGCCGCGACCACCAGCAGCGTGAGCAGCACGAAGCCCATCACCGAGACCAGCTTGGCCACGAGCAGCCGGGTACGCCCGACCGGGCGGATCAGCACGTAGCGCAGGGTTCCCTGCTGCGCCTCGCCCGCGATCGAGTCGCCCGCGGTGACCGCGACGGCCGCCGGCAGGAACAGGGGCAGGATGATCGCGATCGCGGCGAGTGGGTAGAGCGCGCCGTCGGCGAGGACCGCCGAGAGGAATGCCGGTCCGGTGCCGGGCCGCGGCGCGACGTCGGTGACCGCGAGCAGCACCGCCACCAGCGTGGGCAGCGAGTCGATGATCGCGATCGTCACCCAGGTACGACGGCTCCGCAGCATCTTGAGCAGCTCGACGGTGATCATGACCGCGCCACCCGGTCGGAGCCCGCCTGTGTCGCCTCGAGCACGACGTCCTCGAGGGTGCGTCGCTCGGGGGCGAGCATCTCGACCCGCACCCCTCCCCGCACCAGCAGGGCGTTCAGGTCGGCGGCGTCGGCGAACCGGATCATCAGGTCGTGTCCGTCGAGGCCCTCCACCTGGCCGTCGAGCAGCGACCGCGCCCGGGCGACGTCGGGGGTGCGCACCTGGAGCCGACCGGTCGGCCGGCGCAGCACGTCGAGCCGCTCCTGGAGCACCAGGTGGCCGCGGTCGATCACGCCGACCCGGCCACACATCTGCTCCACCTCGGCCAGCAGGTGGGAGGACAGGAAGATCGTGGTGCCGGCCCGGTTGAGCCGCAGCAGCAGGTCGCGGATCTCGTGGATGCCCTGGGGGTCGAGACCGTTGGTCGGCTCGTCGAGCACGAGCAGGCGAGGGGTGCGCAGCAGCGCGGCGGCCAGTCCGAGGCGCTGCCGCATGCCGAGCGAGTAGGCACGCACCGGCCGGTTGTCGACGCCGCCGAGCCCCACCTCGTCGAGGGCGTCGTCGACGCGGCGTGCGCGGCTGGCCCGCTCACCGGGCGGCCCCATCGAGTCGAGCAGCGCGAGGTTGGCGCGGCCCGACATCCCGGCATACGACGCGGGGCCCTCGACCAATGCGCCGACGTCGGGCAGCACGGCGTGCGCGCTCGCCGGCATCGGCCGGCCCAGCACCTCGATCGAGCCCGATGTCGCCAGCACCAGCCCGAGCAGCATCCTCACAGTGGTGGTCTTGCCCGAGCCGTTCGGGCCCAGGAAGCCGTAGACGTCGCCTTCGGCGACGTCCAGCGCGAGGTCCTCGACGGCGTGCACGGCGCCGTACCGCTTGGTCAGCCCCTGGGTCCGGATCATCGGCGGAACCTGGTGCCGGCGTCGAGGTCCTGCGCGGCCTGAGCCAGCGTGTCGTCGGTGACGGTGCCGGTGACCAGCCAGGCGAAGTCGAACGGCCCGTGGGAGAAGGTCAGGGCGACCCCGAGCGGTCCGACGCGCAGCAGGACCATGCCGTCGTCGGTGCGGACCGCTCCCGCGTCGTCGAGCTGGCGGTCGAGGTACGTCGCGTCGCGGGACTGGAGCGGCAGCGCCATGAGCTGGGCGAGCCCAGTGCCGTAGATGCCGACGGCCCGTCCGGGCTGTCCAGCCCGCGGCAGCCCCGCGACCGAGTCCGGTGCCACCAGGGGTGCGAACTGGTTCGCCGCGTCGGCGATGTCGAGCACGTCGTCGACGGTCATCCGCAACCCGGGGGCCGCGTGGAACGACGTCTGGTGGGGCTCCGGCGTGGACAGGTCCACCCGTGTGAACGTGGTGCTGAGCACCGGCTGACGGTCGGAGCCGTAGGCGTCGAGAGCGAGCACCAGTCCGGTGTCGGCATCGGCCCAGAGGTCGACGTGGTCGATGCTCGTGCGCGGGTCACTCGGATCCAGCCGCAGGCCGAGGGCGTCGTGCCCGGCGACGCGCCGCGCGGGCAGCCGGGTGACGTCGCCGGGGGCGGCGTCCGTGAGGGCCCGGCGGGCCAGGTTCGGCGGCAGCAGGTCGGCGTCGCGCGGCAGCCGGATCGCCGGGTCGAGGCTGGTCTGGGCCTCCTCGCGCTCGAAGTCCCACCTGATCGTGGCGCTGCCGTGGCGGAAGAGGTCGATCTCGCCGGTGGGGAGCAGCTTGTCGACCCGCCAGTCCTCGGAGTTCCGCCACCACACCCGCATCCGCGTGTCACCGCCGAGCAGGTCGGCGACGTCGGTGAAGTGGTCGGAGACCGGAAGCCCCAGCCGCCCCTTCACCTCCACCTCACCGGAATAGCCCGCGCTGTCGCCGTCCTGGATCCGCGTGAGGAGGTCGGGCGCGCTGATCGGCTCGTCGTGCACTGGGAGGGCGCGCACGGTCATCGGCACCAGCACGACGAGGGCGACGGCAAGCGCAACGAGGCTCCAGCGGTGGATCGGCCGCATGACACGAACCTACGTCGCCCACCCCCGGGCGGTTCGATCCAGCGTCTCAGGCCTCGCGGGCGCGCAGGCTCAGGAGCGCCTCCGACCGCTGCGCGTAGAGGAACTGCCACAGCACCGGCAGGGTGAGCAGCCACACCAGCAGCTGGGGCCGTGGGCTGAACCCCCAGGTGCCCCACACGAGACCGAGCAGGAGCGGGAACACCACGGCCGGCACCGCACAGCTCCACAGCCAGAAGCGCGACGCATGCCCCAGGATCCCGGCGACCATCGACGCCGCGGAGTGGAGGGCGACGCCGCCGACGATCACCCAGAGCATCAGCCCGTGCAGCGGCTCGAGGTGCGCGACCGCGTCGCCGAGCCCGACCCCGATCAAGAGGATGCCGAGGGTGGTGGCCAGGTGGAGCGGCAGCTCGAAGCGCGGTGGCATGGACCCGGGTCGGACGCCGGGCGCGGAGGAAAAGCCGTAGGAGAACGTGAGGAGCCACAGCATCACGAGCAGCAGGAAGCCCGCGACCGACGTGCCGATGAAGTCGCGCGTCCACTGGGTCTGCGCCGCGGTGAGCACGAGCGCGGCGACCGACTCGCCGAGCACGATGATCACGAAGAGCCCGAGCCGCTCCTCGAGGTGGGCATGGTCGACGTCGACCTCCCTCAGCCCGACGGGCTCGCGCGCCTGCCCGCGTCGGCGGCCGGGCGAGGCCTCCTGGTTCATCCAGCGCTGGAGGTGGTCGCGCTGGTCGTCGTCCATCATCTTCTCGCCGCGGGCCAGCACCATCAGCAGGTCGACCACCAGCCCGAGCGCCCACAGCCAGTACTTCCACGGCACGGGCACCGCGAACGAGACGATCCACGGCAGGGTGAAGCCACCGATCTGCAGCAACGGCCACGCCGTCATCAGGCGGCCCGTGCGCAGGGAGCCGCGCGAGGCGAAGAGCCGGACGAGCACGAAGGCTCCGGCGAACGCGTTGGCGCGCGCGTCGAAGTGGCCGGGGGCCGACGCAGCCATCACGGCGAGCAGGAACATCGAGACGATCACCGTGCGCACGCGGGTCAGCTCGCCGGCCACGTCGGCGTACATGACCACGCTGACCCACGCGAACCACACCGCGCCGTAGGAGATCAGGAAAAGCCCCAGCTCTCGGTACGTCGCGTCCTCGCGCAGCGTCTCGGACAGCACGGCGACCGCGGCGACGACGACGAGGTCGAAGAACAGCTCGAGCCACTCGATGCGCTCCGGCGCCTGGCTCGCCTCGGCCTGGGCACTCATGGGGTCACGTTAGGCGTAGCTCTCGGCCTGGAGGGAGTACAGCTCGGCGTAGGTGCCGTGTCGTTCCATCAGCTCGGCATGGCTGCCGACCTCGACCACGCGCGCCCCGTCGAGGACGACGATCAGGTCGGCCATCCGGACCGTGGAGAAGCGGTGGGAGACGAGCACCGTCACCCGGCCGTCGTCGTTCGCCTCGCGGGCTCCGGCGGCGAACCGCTCGAAGAGCGCGTGCTCGGTCTCGGCGTCGAGGGCGGCGGTCGGCTCGTCGAGCATCAGCAGCAACGGCTCGGCGCGCATGTAGCCACGCGCCAGCGCCAGCTTCTGCCACTGGCCGAAGCTCACGTCGACCCCGTCCTCCCACGACGGGCCGAGCTGGGTGTCGAGACCGTCGCGCAGATCGGTCATGATGCCGGCCGCGCCCGCCTTGTCGACGGCGGCGCCCACGGCGACCCGGTCGTCCCGCCGTGGCTCGTCGCCGAGGCCCACCGTGGTCGCGGCGACGAACTCCAACCGCGCGAAGTCCTGGAAGGCGCCCGCCAGCCGCGCGCGCCATTCGGTGACGTCGGTGCGGTTGATGTCGACGCCGTCGGCGGTGATCCGTCCGCTCATCGGGGCGTACATCCGGGCCAGCAGCTTCACGAGCGTGGACTTGCCGGCGCCGTTCTCTCCGACGATCGCGACCACACCTCCGGCCGGCAGCACGAGGTCGACGTGCTCGAGCACCGGCCGGGTGGTGCCGGGATAGACGAACGAGACGTCCTCGAAGGCCAGCCCGTGCTCGAGGCGTTCCGGTACGGCGAGGTCGGTGCCGGCGTTCTGCTGGGCCGCGAAGTCCTCGAGCCAGGCGAGCCGCTGGGCGGAGTCGAGCCAGATGCCGCGCAGGAAGCCGAGCTCGCCGACCGCGGAGCCGACGTACGCCGAGAGGCGGCCGCCGGCGGTGAGCACGAGCACCACCACGGCCGGGGTGGCGTCGAGGCCGGTCGCCACCCAGGCGACAGCGGCGACGAACGCGAGGGAGAACACCGTCCAGGCCAAGGTGAGCCACGCGGCGCTGGCCAGCTGGGTGGAGCGCAGGCCTGCGAACCACCGTCCCCATGCCTCGTGGCGGCGTGCGACCAGGTCGTCCTGGTTGCCGGTGACCCGCACCTCCTTGCCGGGCGGCGGTGTGGTGGCGGTCGCGAAGACGTGGCGGCCCAGGCGGCCGTGGGCGGCCACCGCCTCCTCGGTCCGCTTCTCGACCTTGGGCCGCCAGACGGCGACCACGAGCAGCGGCGCGGCACCCACCAGCAGGAGGAGGAGCGCCGGGTGGATCGCCGCGAGCAGCACCGACACGAAGGCCAGGCGCACGAGCCATCCGACCAGGGTGAACATCGAGGCGAAGAGGTGGTCGAGGGCGAACACCCCGGTGCGCAGCACGGCGATCCGGTCGAGGTAGACCGGCCGCTCGTGGTGCTCGACGGTCGCGACCTCGGCCTGGAGCCGGGCGACGTGGCCCTGGAACATGATGTTGAGCCGGTCGCCGAGGCGGCGCACGGTGCGCGTGAGGGTGACCTGGAGCGCCCACATCAGCGTGGCCGACGCCGCGAGGCCGAGTGCGCCGATGAGCAGCCGCGTGTGGTCGTGGTGGACCAGCCCGTTGGTGAGCAGGGCGAGCCAGAGGGCGACGAGCACGTCGGGGAGTGCCTGCAGCAGTGTCATGGCCAGTGAGGCGACCAGGAGCCGCGGCTCCGCGCGGTAGCCGAGCTTGACCACCCGGACCATGGACGGCAGCGCTCGGGGCATGGGGCCTGGGTCGTCCTCGACCGGCACAGGGCCGGCCTCAAAGACGCTCATGCCGCACCTCCTCCCCGTGCTCGTCGACCTCGACGAAGCGGCTGGCCTGGAGGTCGTACATCGTGTGGTAGCGGCCGCCCAGCGCCATCAGCTCGTCATGGCTGCCCAGCTCGATGGCGCGGCCGTGCTCCACGACGCAGATCAGGCTCGCCTGCCGCACGGTCGAGAACCGGTGGGAGACGAGGATCGTGGTGGCCTCGGCCGTCGCCTCGAGGACCCGGCGGAAGATCTCCGACTCACCGCGGACGTCGAGCATCGCCGTCGGCTCGTCGAGGAGTACGACGTGCGCGCCGGCGTCGACCTCGGCGATCGCGCGCGCCAGCGCGACCCGCTGCCACTGACCGCCGGACAGGTCGACGCCCCCCGGGTAGCCCTTGGCCATCGGCGCGTCGAGGTCGGCCAGCCCGAGCGCTCCAGCCCGGTCGAGGGCCGCCTCCACCAGTGCGTCGTCGGCGCCGAGCGGAGCGACGTTGTCACGCAGCGGAAGCTCGTAGCGGACGAAGTCCTGGAACACGGCCGCCACCTGACGTCGCCAGTCGGCGAGGTCGAGGTCGCGCAGGTCGACACCGTCGACCTCGATCGACCCGGAGTCGGGGTCGTAGAGCCGGCACAGCAGCTTGGCGACGGTGGTCTTGCCCGCGCCGTTCTGACCCACGATCGCCAGGGACTCGCCGGCCGGGATGGTCAGGTCGAAGCCCTCGAGCACGGGCCGGCTGCCGGTGGGGTAGGTGAATGTGACGTCGCGGAACCGGATCTCCGGCGCTCCCGCGCCCGGTCGCCGATAGCTGCCGGTGCGGGTCAGCGCTCCGGCGGCCGCCATCTCGGGCTCGAGGCGGTGGATCGCCGTCACCGGGGCAGCGGCACCATCGAGCGCCCAGCTGAGCCCGCCGAACGCGATGGAGCTGGCGCCGAACGCCGCACCGGCGTACGTCACGAGGGCCTGCAGGTCGAGGTCGCCGTCGTACGCGCTCTGGGCGAGCAGCCAGAAGAGGAGCGCGTTGGCGGCGAGCACGAGGAGCAGGGCGCCGCCCACCGACTTCTCGCGCAGCCGGGTCGCGTCGTACTGCAGCTGGTGGAGGTGCAGCCGGTGGTCGGTGAAGCGGTCGAGCAGCCACGGCGCCAACCCGAACAGCCGCACCTCCTTGGCAGCGGCCGGCTCGGTGGCGAGGTCGTAGGCGTACGACGTGTGGCGGCGCGCGGCCTTCACGTCGTCGGTGTTGCGGTCGCGCCACACCCCGCTCTCGCGGAGCAGCCAGTGAGTCGCGCCCCAGGCCGCGAGCAGGAGGAGCGGCGCCCACCAGGCGAAGCCGAAGAGGACCAGCGCCGAGGCGATGCCGCCGAGCAGCATCACCAGGCCCTGGGCGATGAAGTCCATGTTGAGATACATCGGCGGGGCGGTCCAGCCGAGGTCGAAGTCGCGGGCCGTGGTGAGGTCGTTGGTGAGGTCGCCGCGCTCGAGGTGCCCGATCCCGTCGGGCCCGAGCGTGGCGGCCATCAGGCGGTCGTTGAGGACGCTGCTGAACCGGTGGCCCAGGAGCGCACCCACCACCTGGTGGACCGGCGGCCCCACCTGCGAGACCACGAAGACGACCCCGAAGGCCGTGAGCGGCGCGGTCAGGTCGCCCCCGGACTCCACCCGACCGACCAGCAGGCCGGTCGCGATCGCCAGCCCGGCCGGCACCAGCGAGCGCAGGAGCAGCAGGAGCCACCAGGCCGCGGCAAGGCCGGGCACCGAGCGCGTGAGCGTGGCGAAGAACCGGGTCGCCGGACGCTCGCGCAGCCGTGACCAGCGCAGCCCGGAGAGCCGCGTCCGAGTGAGAGCAGCCGCCACCTGCGTCACCCTAGGCCAGCCCGCCGACGCGACCCTCCAACCTCCGCGGTGTGCGACGCGTTCTGGAAGTGTGACGGCACTGTCGGGAGAGGCGGACGTGACGGAGCAGAGCGATCGCGACGAGTTCACCCGCTGGGCCCGGGCCCGGCAGGGTCACCTCCTGCGCGCCTCGCTGCTGCTGACCGGCGACCGGCAGCGCGCCGAGGACCTCGTGCAGGAGGCGCTGACGAAGGTGGCGATGCGCTGGAGCCGGCTGCGCGGCTCGAGCCCGGACGCCTACGCGCGGACCGTGATGTACCACGACCACGTGTCCTGGTGGCGCAAGCGGCGCCACGAGGTGCTGACGGCCTACGACGTGGACCTCACGCAGCAGGGCCCCGAGCCCGAGCGCAGGATCGTGCTGCTCGCCGCCCTCGGTGCGCTGACGCCGCGGCAGCGCGCCGTGATCGTGCTCCGCTACTTCGAGGACCTCTCGGAGCGCGACGCCGCCCTGGTGCTCGGCGTCTCGGTCGGCACCGTGAAGAGCCAGACCCATCTGTCGTTGCGACGGCTGCGCGAGGCCGCGCCCGAGCTCGCCGAGTTCCTCCACGAGGAGTCCTGATGACCGACCAGCGCCTGCACGACCTGCTGCACGAGTCCGTGAGCGACGTGACCGCTCCCGACCTCGCCGACACCGCGTGGCGGTCGGGGCTGCGGACGCGCCGTCGTCGTACCGCGGCGCTGGCGGCGGGGGCGACCGCCGTTGTGGTCGGGGTAGCCGGCGCGGTGTCGTCGGTCGACCGCGGGCCTTCGGCGGACGGGCCGACCAGCGGTCCGCCGACCCCGAGCACCTCGCCGACGCCGCACTCCACCAAGGGGAGCTACGTGCCGGACGACGCTCCGGACGCGCACTACGCGGGAGTCCCCGTCTGGTGGTCCCCGACCCTGGCGCAGGAGGAGCGCCTGCCGACGTACCCCGGAAACGTCCTGCCGACGACGATCGACCTCCATGCCCCGGTCACGCCCCTGGCCGACCATCCGATCCGCCGGGCGGTCGCGGCGTTCGCCGCGTCGACCGATGGCACCCCGTTGGAGTACGTGCGGGTGCTCTCCCCCGACGGGCGGCTGCTGTCGGTCGACACGACACCGGTCCAGACGATGACCGATCCGGAGGGCAACCAGCGCATCCGCGTCGGGCCGTCCCTGCTCTCGCGGTCGGGGGAGTACCTGCTCTTCCCGCAGGACCACTCGCTGCTGATCTACACCCTGCGCACCGGACAGTGGCGGACCGTGCAGACCGGCGACACGCCGACCTGGTACGCGACGTGGATCGGGAACACGCGGATCTCGCTGGCCGACCCGGCCCACCCGCTTCGACCCGTGCCGGAGTACTCGATCGACGGCACCGACGAGGGCTCGGGCAACGTGACCGGCATGGGGTTGATCGGCGTGCCCCTCGCGTCGTCGCAGATCTACGGCCGGATGCGCAGCGGACGCAACGGCAACGCCCAGGCCTTCAGTGCGGGTGCGCCGATCCCGGAGCCTCGCGGCGCCGCCACCCAGCCGGGTGGGTCCGACTGGATCGCGGCGGCCTCCGGCACGCGCCGCATCCTGCTGATCCCCTCCGAGGCTGGTCGGCAGAAGCAGTGCTGCCAGGTCGACGGCTGGATCGCCCCGAACACCGTCATGTACGACTCCTCGTCGTCGACCGGCACGCGCCTGCTCGCGTGGGACGTCGGCACCGGCCGCTTCTGGCAGGTCTCCCGGCTCACCGGGGTCACCCTCGGTGAGGAGACGCTCACCGCGTCGTACGCGCAGTTCGCGGCCGCCAGGCTCCCGCTCCCGTTCTAGTGGGTCTTCCTGCCCTCGCGGAGCCCGGCGACGGTCTTCTCGATCCTGGTGGCGCGGGTCTCGGGCTTCTTGGCCTCCTCGACCCAGCGCACCCACTCCTTGCGGTGGGTGTAGGACAAGCCGTCGTACGTCGTGCGCGCGGCATCGTCCATCGCCGCCTCGAGGTCGGCGGGCAGGGTGACCTTGCGCGGCGCGGTGTCGGGCTCGATGTCGACCACGATCGAGTCACCGGCGTGCACCCCGGCCGCCTCGCGGTTCTCGGCGGCCAGCGGCACCAGGAAGCGCCCGCCCATCCGCACCGCGGTCGTGCGGTAGGTGTAGCCGTTGATCGTGATCGTCACCGGCGGCCGTCTGCTCTCACCCAGCGTGGCGATCACCTCGTCGGGGATCGGGATCCCGGTCGCGGTCTTCCCACCCAGCTCCACCGTGCTCTCGAACCTCATCCCCCGATCCTGCCATCGCTCTGCCTGGGTAGTCCGTGACGAAGTGCAGGCAAATCGGCCGAAATCACCTGCAATTCGTCACGGACTATCCCGACCGTCCACAGGCCCCAGGGCGGCGAGGCGGTCGAGGAGGAGCACGCGCTCGGGGTCGTGATCGCAGAGGTCGAGGGCGCGGGTGAGCTCGGCGCGGGCCTCATCGGTGCGGCCGGCGCGGGCCAGGAGCTCGCCCCGGATGCCGGGGAGGCGATGGCCCGGCAGATCGACGCCGTCGAGCGCCCGCAGGCCGGCGTGGGGCCCGTCGGCCTCGGCCACGGCCACCGCCCGGTTGAGTCGCACCACGGGCGAGTCGCCGAGCGCGACCAGCTCGTCGTACCGGGTGACGATGCGGGGCCAGTCGGTCGCGTCGGGGTGGGGAGAGATCGCGTGCTCGGCCGCGATCAGCGCCTGCACGAGGTACGGCGTGGCGGGCGCGGCGGCGTGCGGGGTGAGCAGGGCCAGCGCCTCGGAGATCTCGTCCCCGTGCCAGCGGCCGCGGTCCTGGTCGGGCAGCAGCACGAGGCGCCCGTCGGCCACCCGCGCATCTCGGCGCGAGTGCTGGAGCAGCATCAGGGCCAGCAGCCCGTCGAGGTCGACCCGTCCGGGCAGCAGGTCGCGCAGCAGACGCGCCAGCCGGATCCCCTCGACCGCGAGCTCGGGTCGCACGACCTCGGGTCCGGACGGCGGGGCGTAGCCGGCGGTGAACGCGAGATAGGCGACGTCCGCCGCCCGTACGACCCGTCGTTCGAGGGCCTCACCCATGGGCACCGCGAACGTCTCCTCGGCCAGGCTCTTGCGCGACCGGGTCAGCCGCGCCGCCATCGTCGGGGTCGAGACCAGGAAGAGCCGAGCGATGTCGGCGGTGCTGATGCCCAGCACCAGCCGCAGGGTCAGGGCTGCAGCGTTCTCGCGTGAGAGCGCCGGGTGCGCGCAGAGCATGACCAGCCGGAGGCGCTCGTCGCGCACCGGCTCGTCGGCGTCTGCCATCACGCGCTGCGCCTCCTCCTGCAGATCGGCCTCGACCGCGAGCATCGGCAGCCGCCGCGCGGCCACCGCCTCCGCGCGCAACCGGTCGAGGATCCGGCGGCGGGCACTGGTCAGCAGCCATGCCGGTGGGTTGGCCGGTACGCCGTCACGAGGCCAGGTGCGGGCTGCCGCCTCGAAGGCGTCGGCGAGCCCGTCCTCGGCGAGGTCGAGTCGTCGGAACTGCGCCACCAGCAGCGCGGTCAGCCGGCCCCAGTGGTCGCGCCACGCCGCCGCCAGGGCGGCGTCCGTGACACCGTCGTGCGCCCGGGCGTCCGGGGCCTCACTCCCAGTCGCGGCCTTCATAGCCCTCGATCTGGATCACCGGCCGTACCTCCACGGCGTACGACGTGGGCAGGAGCGCGCAGAGCTCGAGGACGAGGTCGATCGAGTCGGCCTCGACGAGGTAGAACCCGCCGAGCTGCTCGACGCCCTCGGCGTACGGGCCCTCGGTCACGACCGCCTTCTCGCCCGCGTGTCGCAGCGTGCGCCCCTCCGCCGACTCGGCGAGCGCCTCGCCCGCCAGCATCGTGGCCCGATCGGCGACGGCCTTGTGGAAGGCGTCGTGGGCGTCCATGACCCGCTGCCGCTCCTCGGGCGGCGCGCTGTCCCAGTCGCCCTCGTCGGCGGCCATCAGCACCAAGTACTTCATCGCAGTCACGTCCTCTCGTGTGGAGTCTGTCACCGCGATGACGGTTCTGCCCGCTCAGAATCGACAGCGAGAGGCACCTGCGCAAGGCCGATGGTCAGGTGGGCGGAGGGGGCGGGGGGAGGGGAAGCGTGGCCGGACTGTGACGCCCGTCGGCGCCGACGGAGCGCACACCGAACAGCACGTTGTCCTTGGAGAAGCCCCTGATGGTGGCCGTCCCGAGCTTGCCGACCGGGATCACGTGGGTCCAGACCGGGTCGATGGTGGGGCGCCACACGACCTCGTAGCCGGACGCCGCCGGGTCGACGGTCCACGACAGCGTCGTGTCGTTGGTGAGCTGGGTGGTGTCGACGACGACGTCGCGCGGGGTGCCGGGTGCGTTGGCCAGCGACCACAGCCCCGCGGCGTTCACCCGTGCGACCCCCGCGACGTACTCGAAGTCGACGAACTGGGGGAGGTCGCCGATCTGTACGCCGTTCTCGACGCGCACGTCCTGGTGCTCGTGGTCGAAGTTCTCGTGGGGCTCGGTGAACCGGACGGCCGGGTAGCCCTGCTGCAGGAACGACAGGTGGTCGCCGGCCCGCAGGAACCGGTCGAGCCGGTAGATCAGGCGCACGTCCATGCCGGTGGCCTCACGGGTCGCGACCTCGGTCAGGAACCGGCCGAGCTCGCGCGGAGCGGTGTCGTTCTCGCCGTCCACCTGGATCAGCTGCGTGTCGCTCGCCGTCGGCGGGCGCGAGATGCCCTGGGCGAACAGCCGCACGCTGGTGCGGTCGCGGGAGCCGTCGTCGGCCGTGCTCGATCCGACGATGTCGTTGTTGAGCATGCCCTGGATGTCGGTGTTCGCGGCCTTGAACACGGTGGCGGCGTGGTGGGAGCCGTAGAGGTTCTGCTCCTCGCCCGCGACCGCCATGAAGACGATCGTCGCGTCGGGCTCGCGGGTGGCCATCACGCGCGCCAGCTCCATCGACACCGCGACCCCCGAGGCGTCGTCGTCGGCACCGGGGGCGTCGTCGACGCGGTTCATCACGTCGGTGACCCGCGAGTCGTAGTGGCCTGAGATGACGTAGGTGCGGCCGGGCTCCTTCGACCCCTCGAGGGTCGCGATCACGTTGCTGATCACGGTCGGGGTGTCGACCCGGACCCCGACCGGCTGCGTGTAGGACTGGATCTCCACCGTCATCCGGCCGCCGGACGCGGCGGCATAGCTCTGGAGCTCGTGGTAGATCCAGTCGCGTGCGGCGCCGATCCCGCGGTGCGGGTCGGTCTGGGTGGAGAGGGTGTGACGTGTGCCGAAGCCGACGAGCGTCTCGATCGTGTGCCGGATGCGTCGTGGGTCGACGTCGCGCAGGATGCCGCGCAACGTGCGGTCGGCGCGTTGCGCCTTGTTCAGGTGCCCCGGACCGTCGGGCCACTGCGGTGGCAGCACGCCCTCGGCGCCGTGCGAGGCATGGGCGGCGTCGGCCGCCTCCGGCAGGAGCGCGCCCCCGGCGAGGGCGCCCGCAGCGACGGTGCCGCCGGCGAGGAAGGTACGCCGACTGGCGGCGTGGTTGTCAGGGCTGGACGACGTGGGGTCTCCCGAGATGGACATCCTCTTGTTGTAGTCCCCCTGGCCCGGTCTGGCCAGGGGTACTAGCACCAAAGGGCAGGTCGGACCCTCCGGGTCGGGGAGGTCACATGCCGCCGCCGGCGTACGACCGCACCTCGACGCGTCCCTCGTCGGCGGTGAGCCGTCCGACGCACCTGAGCAGATCGTCGAGGTCGTCGGAGTCGATCACGTAGAAGCCGGTCAGCTGTTCGGCCGCCTCTGCGTAAGGGCCGTCGGTGACGGTGACGTCGTCGAGCGAGCCGCTCACGATCCGGGCCTGGTCGGACCGCACCAGCTCGGCGCCCTCGACGAAGGTGTGGCCACGCTCGGCGAGCAGCTTGGCGAACTCCGCGTGCGCGTTGTAGACGCGCTCCTTCTGCTCCTGGGAGTTGGCGTCCCAGCTGTCCTCGTTGCCCGGGATCAGGACGACGTACTTGGCCATGGCCGTTCCTCTCGGTCGTGATGGTGAGTCTGTCACCGGGATGACGCGGACGTCCTGCCGGAATCGACAGGCTGCGGACCCGGGAACAGCCGCAGGAACCGGCGTACGACGGCACGCGACCCGGCCACGCTGACCTCACCCGCGCGCTCGGCGTCGGTGAGCGGCCGTCCGCGCCAGAGGAGCTCACGCAGGGGAGCCAGCCCGGCCGCGACGACGGCGTCGGGTGACTCGGCCTGGCCGCGCCGCATCGTGAGCCGCCCGTCGCGCACCCGGGCGACGAGTCGGTCGGCCCCGATCTCGAGCGCGACGGCGTCGTCGAGCCCGGCCGCGCGGTCGGGCTCGAAGACCGTGGACAGGGCCACCGCGAACGCGTCCACGGTCATCTCGCGGACGGTGGTCGGGAGCGGCTCGCGGCTGCCCCATCGACCGAGCGAGTGGAGCACCGGCTCGAGCTCGCGGCCTCGGTCGGTCAGCTCGTAGGCGCGCGTCGCGCCGGGCGGTGGGAGTGTCACCTGGCGGAGCACGCCCGACTGCTCGAGCTGGCGCAGCCGCTGGGACAACACGTCGGTGCTGACGCCGTGGAGGCCGGTGCGGAGGTCGGTGAAACGCTTGGGGCCGAGCACGAGCTCGCGGACCACGAGCAGGGCCCACCTCTCGCCCACCACGTCGAGCGCCCGGGCGATGCCGCAGGGATCGTCGTACGCGCGCTTGCCGGCCATGGGGCCAGCGTAGCCCGGCGGGCCCTATTTCCGAACCAGGTGTTCCTGTTTTCGAAGCGAGGCGGCGCGCTGCTCGGCCAGGGACGGGCGGACCGGAAGGAGGTCTACTGAGGTCCGACGGGTTGCTACATATTTTCAAACAGAATAGTTGGATATTCCAACTACTTGCGTTACGGTCGTCGGGCAGGCACCACCATGAAGGAGGACGCGATGAGTGAGCGCGACAGCTATCCGGCCGGTGTTCCGTGCTGGGTGACGAACCTGCAGCACGACGTGCCGGCCGCTCGGGACTTCTACGGCGAGCTGTTCGGGTGGGAGATGGAGAGCGGCCCGGATGACCTGGCGCCGTACGCCCTCGGCCGGCTCAGGGGTCGCGACGTGGCCGCGATCGGCACGCTGCCCGCCGCCGACATGGCCGCGGCGTGGATCACCGAGGTGCGCACCGACGACCTCGCGGCGACGGTGCGAGCGGTCCGCGACGCGGGCGGCGAGGTGCTCCAGGAGGAGGTCGACTTCAGCCGCGTCGGGAAGCTCGGCGTCTTCGTCGACCCGGTCGGCGCAACGTTCTGTGCGTGGGAGGGAGGCGACCGTGAGGGTGCCCAGCTCGTCAACGAGCCGAGTGCCTGGTCGATGAGTGCCCTCCAGGCGACCGACACCGGGCGCGCGGCGCAGTTCTACAGTGAGGTGTTCGGGTGGGAGACCGAGGCGTTCGGTCCCGCCACGATGTTCCGGCTGCCCGGCTACGTCGGTGGCGAGGAGCGCCAGCCCGTGCCTCGCGACGTGGTCGCGGTGATGGTGCCTGCCCCGGACGACGGGCCTGCTCGGTGGGGCGTGGACTTCTGGATCGACGACGTGACGCGCGCCGTCGACGACGTACGACGGCTCGGCGGCTCGGTGCTCGCGGGGCCCTACGACGCTCCGCCGTCGTTCTCGCAGGCGGTGGTCGCCGATCCGGGCGGCGCCGCCTTCAGCCTCAGCGAGCTGCGGCTCGGGTGAGCCCGGCGCGTCAGCGGCCGAGCGCCTCGACCGACGGCGGCACGGCGATGCCGGGCGCCAGGTCGGGAGCGGGGAGGGGAGCGTCGTACGTCTGGTGCAGGGGTACGACGCCCGCCCAGGCCGGTCCGGCGACGTCGCCCGGCTCGTCGTCCGGCCAGCCGGAGGAGATCTTCAGCGACCAGTCGTCGATCGGCAGCGCGAGCACGAGCGTCGCGGCGAGCTCGGCCCTGGTGGGTCGGCGGACCTCGGCCACGCGACCCGGGATCAGGGTGTCGGTGACGAGGTCGAGGGCGCGCTCCTTCTCGTCGTCGGGCAGCGTGGCGCACGCGCCGTAGAGGACCGCCGAGCGGTAGCGGAGCGAGGACTCGAACGCGCTGCGCGCCACGACCAGCCCGTCGTACGCCGTGACCGCGAGCGCGGTGGGCACGCCCTGCGCCAGCCTGCGCATCCAGCGTGACCCGGTGGAGCCGTGGGCGAGCACCCGGTCGCCGTCGTGCACGATGGCGGTCGGGATCACCACCGGCGTGCCGTCGTCGGCGACGAGCCCGAAGTGGCCGACGACGCTGACGTCGAGCAGCGCGTCGAGGGCGGCGCGATCAGTGCTGGCCTTCTCGGCGAGACGGGTCGGACGGCGGGGTGCGGACGGCTCGGTCACGCGGCGAACCTACCGGCGCGGAGCCCAGGGCGCCGTTTGCACTCGGGGGGTGCGAGTGCTAAACATGACGCTGGCACTCTCGGGCTGAGAGTGACAACACATCCGGACCGGTGAGTTGAGGTCAGAAGCGTCGGCGGGAAGGGTCCGCCGAGCAGCCTGGCCGTCCGTCGCGGGCAGCGAGCCGGCCGCCACATGCTGTAACCACGCCAGAAGGAATCGCGGAGAACATGGCCAAGCTGATTGCTTTCAACGAGGAGGCCCGCCGCGGTCTCGAGCGAGGGATGAACCAACTCGCCGACGCGGTCAAGGTCACGCTGGGCCCCAAGGGCCGCAACGTCGTCCTCGAGAAGAAGTGGGGCGCGCCCACCATCACCAACGATGGTGTGAGCATCGCCAAGGAGATCGAGCTCGAGGAGCCCTACGAGAAGATCGGGGCCGAGCTCGTCAAGGAAGTTGCCAAGAAGACCGACGACGTCGCCGGTGACGGCACGACGACGGCGACCGTGCTCGCCCAGGCGATGGTCCGCGAGGGCCTGCGCAACGTGGCCGCCGGTTCCAACCCGATGAGCATCAAGCGCGGCATCGAGAAGGCCGTCGAGGCCGTCGTCGAGCAGCTGCACGCCGCGTCGAAGGACGTCGAGACCAAGGAGCAGATCGCCTCGGTGGCGGCCATCTCCGCGGGCGGCGACCAGAGCGTCGGCGACATCATCGCCGAGGCGATGGACAAGGTCGGCAAGGAAGGCGTCATCACCGTCGAGGAGTCGAACACGTTCGGCATCGACCTCGAGCTGACCGAGGGCATGCGGTTCGACAAGGGCTACATCTCGGCGTACTTCGCGACCGACATGGAGCGCATGGAGGCCGTCCTCGAGGATCCCTACATCCTCATCGCGAACCAGAAGGTCTCGGCGGTCAAGGACCTGCTGCCGATCCTCGAGAAGGTCATGCAGTCAGGCAAGCCGCTGCTGATCATCGCCGAGGACACCGACGGCGAGGCCCTGTCCACGCTGGTCGTCAACAAGATCCGCGGCACCTTCAAGTCCGTGGCCGTCAAGGCCCCGGGCTTCGGTGACCGCCGCAAGGCCATGCTCCAGGACATCGCGATCCTGACCGGTGGCCAGGTCATCTCCGAGGAGGTCGGCCTCAAGCTGGAGTCGACCGGTGTCGAGCTGCTGGGCCAGGCGCGCAAGGTCGTCATCACCAAGGACGAGACCACCATCGTCGAGGGTGCCGGCGACGCCGCCCAGATCGAGGGTCGGGTCAACCAGATCCGCGCCGAGATCGAGAACAGCGACTCCGACTACGACCGTGAGAAGCTGCAGGAGCGCCTGGCCAAGCTGGCCGGCGGTGTTGCGGTGATCAAGGTCGGCGCGGCCACCGAGGTCGAGCTCAAGGAGCGCAAGCACCGCATCGAGGACGCCGTCCGCGCCGCCAAGGCGTCGGTCGAGGAGGGCATCGTCGCCGGTGGCGGCGTCGCGCTGCTGCAGGCCGGCTCCCGCGCGTTCGAGAAGCTCGACCTCGACGGTGACGAGGCCACGGGGGCCAACATCGTCAGCGTCGCGGTGAGCGCCCCGATCCGTCAGATCGCGCTCAACGCCGGGCTCGAGGGTGGCGTCGTGGCCGAGAAGGTCGCGGGTCTCCCCGACGGCCACGGCCTCAACGCCGCGACCGGCGAGTACGGCGACATGCTGGCCGCCGGCGTGCCCGACCCGACCAAGGTCGTGCGCTCGGCTCTCCAGAACGCCGCCTCCATCGCGGCGCTGTTCCTGACGACCGAGGCCGTCATCGCCGACAAGCCCGAGAAGGCCGCGCCCATGGGCGGCGGCGACCCCTCGGGCGGCATGGGCGGCATGGACTTCTGAGTCCAGCCTCTTCCGCTTCACCACGAAGGCCCCGGGTCCGCCCGGGGCCTTCGTGCATTTCTCCTCGCGACTCCTGCGGACGACATACCTTGTGGGGGCTATGGCGCACGGTGCGGTGGAGGTCTCGAGGATGCGGGTCGCTCTCGGGACGCTCGCCGCGGTCGCCGTGCTCGTCACAGGCTGCACCGACACGTCGTCGTCACCCCGCGCCGACCGCCACCGGGCCGCCGTACCGAGGCCGACGCCGGCGACCTCGACCCACCACCCGGCGTCACACCCGACGGCGTCACCCACGCACCTTCCCGTCCGGCCACCGCCCGGCGCGACCACGACGGCGCGAGCAGAGCTCCGACGGCTCACGGTGCGACCGCGGCCGGTGGGCACCCGCGGCTACCAGCGCGACGCGTTCGGGAGCGACTGGGTCGACACCGACCACAACGGCTGCAACCAGCGCGACGACGTGCTGCTCCGCGACGCCGTGCCCGGCAGCACGAAGGTGGGGCACCAGGACGCGTGCGACCACGACGTGCTGGCCGGCACCTGGCACGACCCCTACACCGGACGCACCCTGCGGTTCACCGACCTCAAGGACCTGAGCCAGGCCGAGGCCATCCAGATCGACCACGTCGTGCCACTGGCCGAGGCATGGGTGTCCGGCGCGGCCGGCTGGAGCGACGACCGGCGCAGGGCGTTCGCCAACGACCTCCATGAGCTGCTCGCGGTCGACGGCCCGACGAACACGAGCAAGAGCGACGACGACCCCGCGGCCTGGCGGCCACGCAAGGGCTACCAGTGCACGTACGCGAAGCACTGGATCGCGATCAAGAGCTCGTGGCACCTCGCGGTCGACCCCTCGGAGGTCGCCGCTCTCCGTCAGATGCTGGCCTACTGCCGCTGACACCTGTGAGAGCGTGACGCGATGAGCTGGACGATCGCGCCCGTCGAGGTGGCCGACGCCGACGAGGTCGGCCGGGTCCACGTGACGGTCTGGCAGGAGGCGTACGCCGGCCTGATGCCGGCGTCGTACCTCGACGCGCTGGACTCCGCGGCGTTCGCGGCCGGCTGGCGTCGTCGGCTGCTCGATCCGCAGCCCGAGGTGGAGACCTGGGTAGCGCGCGACGACGAGGGCGTGGTCGGCATCGCGACCTGGGGGCCGTCGCGCGACGACGACCCGCCCACGGCGTACGAGCTCTATGCGATCAACGTGCTGGCCCGCGGCCACGGCACCGGCGTGGCCGACGGCCTCCTCGTCCGGACCATCGGCGACCGCGCCGCCTCGCTCTGGGTGGTCGAGGGCAACGCCCGGGCGATCGCGTTCTACCGACGGCACGGGTTCGTGGACGAAGGTGGGCGCAAGCCGGAGCCCGACACGGGAGTGGTGGAGATCCGGATGTCGCGCGGGCCGATCGGTCCGGCTTGAGCGGCACCGCCCTCGCGCTGGTCCTGGCCGCGGCTCTGCTGCACGCCACGTGGAACCTGGCCGCGAAAGGCGTCGGCTCGTCGCGGGTGGGCTTCATCTGGCTGTACGTCGTGGCGTCGGCGGTCATCTGGGTGCCCGTCGGCGTCGTCTGGGTGGTGGCCACCGGAGAGCGCCCGGCCTGGACGTGGCTGGCGGTGGCCGCGGTGTCGTCGGGGCTGCACATCGTCTACCAGCTCGTCCTGCAGCGGGGCTACGCCGAGAGCGACCTCAACCTGGTCTACCCGCTGGCACGCGGGTCGGGGCCGTTGCTCACGTTCGTGGTGGCCGCGACGGTGCTCGGGGAGCGACCTGGCCCCGTCGCGTTCGCCGGCGTCGTGGCGATCGTGACGGGCGTCCTGCTCATCTCCCTCGGACCGAGCCAGGGGCACGCGCGCGCCGGGGTGGTCTGGGGCCTGGCGACCGGGACCACCATCGCGGCGTACACGCTCTGGGACAACCGCAGCGTGACCACGCTCGACGTGCCCCCCGTGCCGTACTTCGTGCTCGGGATCGCCGTCCAGCTGCCGGTGATGGCACTCCTGCTGCGACGCGACGCGGACCCGACGCCCCTCCGCGAGGTGTGGCGGGCGACGCGCCTTCCCGTGCTGACGGTGGCGATCTGCTCGCCGCTGGCCTACCTGCTCGTGCTGCGCGCCATGCAGCTCGCGCCGGTGGCGCTGGTCGCGGCGGGCCGCGAGTCCAGCATCGTGGTCGGCGCGGTCTTCGGATGGCTCGTCCTGCGTGAGCCGCGGCCCGCCAGGCGCCTCGTGGGAGCCGTGGTCGTGATGGTCGGGATCGGGCTGATCGCGCTGGCCTGACCCCGCCGGCCCCATCGCCCGGACTCGGCCGTCTGAGAGGGTGACGGGGTGGAAGGACTGCTGCTCGCGGCCGGTGCCGGACGCCGGATGGGGACGCCCAAGGCCCTGGTCTCCGACGACGCGGGGTCGTGGCTGCTGCGCGGGGTGGCCAACCTCGCCGACGGCGGGTGTGAGCGGGTCACCGTGGTGCTCGGCGCGGAGACGGTGCAGAGCCGGGAGCTCCTGGCCTCGGCCTCCGGCCCGACGGCCCGCGTGGTGGTCGCCGAGGACTGGGACGAGGGGATGGGCGCGTCGTTCCGGGCCGGGCTCCGCTCCCTGGCCGACTCGCCCGACGACGGGGTCGTCATCTCGTTGGTCGACCTGCCCGACCTGGTGCCGGCCGTGGTCACCCGGGTCATCGCCGCCGGCTCCGGTCGCGCGGCGCTGGCGCGCGCGTCGTACGACGGGAAGCCGGGGCACCCGGTGCTCCTCGGCCGCGACCACTGGGCCGGCGTGGTCGAGACCGCCGTCGGAGACCAGGGCGCCCGCGCCTACCTCGCCCCCCGCGACGTCGTCCTGGTCGAGTGCGGTGACCTCGCCTCCGGCGCCGACGTCGACACCGCGACCGACCCCTGGAGCGATAGTCCCTGACGAAACCGCCCCCATCGGGGCCTGGTCAGGGCCGAAACGTCAGGGACTACCCGGCCCCGGCCGTCGTCCCAACCACCAGCCAACGCGGGCGACAGTAGATTGGAGGGCATGGAGTCGTCGGGACAGCCAGCGTCAGCGGGCGAGGTGGCAGAGCTGCTCGGGCGCACTGGCTATCTGTGTGACGACGAGCTGGCCACGGTCACCTACCTGACGCTGGCGATGCAGCGCCCGCTGCTGCTCGAGGGCGAGCCCGGCACCGGCAAGACCGCTCTGGCCGAGGCTCTCGCCGACGGCCTCGACCTCCCGCTGGTGCGCCTCCAGTGCTACGAGGGCATCGACGCGACGCAGGCGCTCTACGACTGGGACTTCCCCCGCCAGATCCTCCACCTGCGCGCCCTCGAGGCGGGCGGCGGCGCGGACGTCGAGGAGGCCGAGAAGAGCCTGTACGACGAGCGGTTCCTGCTCGCGCGCCCGGTGCTGGCCGCTCTCCAGCAGAGCCCCGCGCTGCTCCTCGTCGACGAGGTCGACCGGGCCGACGACGAGTTCGAGGCCTTCCTGCTCGAGGTGCTCTCGACGTGGCAGGTCTCCATCCCCGAGCTCGGCACCGTCAAGGCAGCGACGCCGCCGGTCGTCGTCCTCACCTCCAACCGCACCCGTGAGCTCCACGATGCGCTCAAGCGCCGTTGCCTCTACCACTGGATCGAGCACCCCGGCCTCGACCGCGAGCTCCAGATCGTGCGCTCCAGGGCGCCCGAGGTCTCCGACGCGTTGGCTCGCCAGGTCGTCGGCGTCGTGCAGCAGCTGCGCGGCCACGACCTGCAGAAGCCGCCCGGCGTCGCCGAGACCATCGACTGGGCCCGCGCCCTGCACCATCTCGGCACGGCCGACCTCGACCTCGAGTCGGCCGCCAGCACGCTCGGAGCGCTGGTGAAGTACCGCGAGGACTCCGACCGCGTGAAGCACGCCCTGGACCAGCTGCTGAGGACATGAGCGACGGCCCGGTCGCGATCCGGGACGGCGACGAGATCATGCTGGCGTTCGCCCGCGCACTCCGCGCGGGCGGGGTGCCGGTGACCCAGGACCGCACCCACGACTTCCTCGCCGCCGCTGCCACGCTGGGCGCCGGCGACCCCGCGGCCGTCCGGGTCGCAGGTCGCGCCACCCTCTGCGCGAGCCCCGACGACCTGGTGCGCTTCGACCAGGTCTTCGAGGCGTTCTTCAACTCCCGCGACGGCCTCCCGCGCCCCCGCCCGGCGACGGTGACCGAGCCGAGCCTCTCGCCGCTGCCCCTCGACGAGGGAGACGGCGGGGAGACCGATCAGGCCGACGAGGTCGTCCGCGCGGCCGCCAGCGCCACCGAGGTGCTGCGCCACCGCGACGTCGCCTCGATGTCCTCGGGGGAGAAGCAGCGGCTGGCGGGGATGTTCGCCACGCTCCGGCCCCGCGCACCCACCCGTCGTACGGCGCGACACCAGGCCTGGCACCGCGGCCAGGTCGACGCCTCCCGCACCCTGCGGTCCAGCCTGCGACGCATGGGTGAGCCGTCGGAGATCGAGTGGCGGCGCCGTGCCCGCCGACCCCGCCGGGTCGTGCTGCTCGTCGACGTGAGCGGCTCCATGAGCTCCTACGCCGACGCGCTGCTGCGCCTGGCCCACCGACTGTCCCAGGGCATCCCCACGGTCGAGACGTTCACCATCGGCACCCGGGTCACCCACGTCACCCGGGCGATGCGGATCCGCGACACCGAGCGGGCCCTCGTCGCCGCCGGAGAGACGGTTCCGGACTGGTCCGGCGGCACCCGGCTGGGCGAGACGCTGCGGTTCTTCCTCGATCGCTGGGGGCAGCGCGGAATGGCGCGGGGGGCTGTCGTGGTTGTGTTCAGCGATGGATGGGAACGAGGCGACGCGGCACTGCTCGGTGAGCAGATGGCCCGGCTCCGGCGGATCGCGCACCGGGTGGTCTGGGTCAACCCTCACCGCGGCAAGGACGGCTACGAAGCGGTCCAGCAGGGCGTGGTCGCGGCGCTCCCCCATCTGGACGACTTCGTCGCCGGGCACTCGCTCGCGACGTACGCTGAGCTGGTCGAGGTGATCGCCGATGCGTGAGGTGCTGCCCGAGCTGCTGGAGTGGTGGCGGGCCGGTGACGAGGTCGGTGTCGGCACCGTCGTCGCCACGTTCCGCTCCGCCCCCCGCCCACCGGGCGCCTCGATGCTCGTCGGACCCGACGGGACGGCGGTCGGCTCGGTCTCCGGCGGCTGCGTGGAAGGCGCCGTCTACGACCTCGGCCAGGAGGTCGTCGGCAGCGGCACCCCGGTCCTCCAGCGTTATGGCATCTCCGACGACGACGCCTTCGCCGTCGGGCTGACCTGCGGCGGCATCCTCGACGTGTACGTCGAGAAGGTGTCGCGCCAGACCTTCCCCGAGCTCGAGGACCTCGCCGCCGACCTCGAGGCCGGTCGCCCGGTCGCAGTGGCGACGGTGATCGAGCACCCCGACCCGGCCCGGCTCGGCCGGCGCGTGGTGGTACACCCCGACGAGCCCGTCCGCGGGTCGCTGGGGTCGAAGCGGGCCGACGACGCCGTGCACGACGACGCCATGGGGCTCCTGGCCAGCGGCACGAACGCCACCTTGACCTACGGCCCCGACGGCGAACGGCGTGGCGAGGGCATGCGGGTCTTCGTCTGGGCCTTCGCGCCCAAGCCCCTGATGCTGGTCTTCGGCGCCATCGACTTCGCGGCCGCCGTGGCCCGCGTGGGCAGCTTCCTGGGCTACCACGTCACCGTCTGCGACGCCCGGCCGGTCTTCGCCACCAACAGCCGCTTCCCCGAGGCCGACGAGGTCGTCGTCGAATGGCCCCACCGCTTCCTGGAGAAGCTGCGCGACTCCGGTGCGATCGACGGCCGCACCGTCGTCACGGTGCTCACCCACGACCCCAAGTTCGACGTACCGCTGCTCGAGGTGGCGCTCCGGCTGCCCGAGGTGGCCTACATCGGCGCGATGGGCTCACGGCGCACGCACGAGGACCGCGAGGCGCGGCTCCGCGAGATCGGCGTCACCGACGACGAGCTGAAGCGGCTGTCCAGCCCGATCGGCCTCGACCTCGGAGCCCGCACGCCGGAGGAGACGGCGATCTCGATCGCCGCCGAGATCATCGCCGGCCGCTGGGGCGGGTCCGGCCACAGGCTTGCCGCCCGCGACGGCCGCATCCACCACGACTGAGGCGAACCAGCGATCGCACCCGTCGCCGGGTTTCTGCGCTCCCGAAGCCTGGCCCTCGTCCCTCGGGCCAGGCTTTTCGCTTGCGCTACCGTGACCGACGTCACTTCGACGTCAGGACCTCGATGAGCACGACCAGCGACCTCCAGGGTCGGCGCCTCGACGCCCTGCGTGCCTGGACGGCGTTCGTCGAGCACGGCGACCGGGCCGAGGCCCTGGTCCGTCCCGAGATCCTCAAGAGCTGGGAGCGCTCGCAGCCTCGGGTCTCGCGCGACGTCGCGGAGGCCCCGCTCGACGACGAGTCCGCCGCCCGCGACTTCTGGCACGACTCGCCCCTGCAGGAGGCCGTCACCCGGGTCGAGGACGAGCTCCGTCGTACGGCGCAGGACGGCGACCTGGTGCTGGCCGTGACCGATGCCCAGACCCGCATCCTCTGGACGTACGGCGGGCGGGTCATGCGCCGCAAGGCCGAGTCGGTGAACTTCGTCCCGGCCGCCCGCTGGGACGACGAGTCGGTCGGCACCAACGCCCTCGACCTCGCCAACCGGCTGGCGCGGCCGAGCATGGTCTTCAGCGCCGAGCACTACGCCCCCATCGTGCACAACTGGGTGTGCTGGGCCGCGCCCGTGCACGACCCGGTCACCGGAGCCCAGCTCGGCGTGATCGACCTCTCGACGACCTGGGACCGCACCCACCCGATCGGCCTGGCCACCGCCCGCGTGCTCGCCCGCCTGATCGAGACCGCGATGCCGATCTCCTCGATGCACCCGGTGCTGCCCGACGACGAGGGCCCGACCGGCCTCCAGCTCCGCCTCCTCGGCAACGCCGAGGCCACGCTCGACGGCAGCCGGCTGCTGCTCAACCGCCGGCAGACCGAGATCCTCGCGATCCTCGCCCTCCATCCCGACGGCCTCTCGCTCGACCGCCTCCACGCCCTCGTCTACGGCGACCAGGCCATCACCCTCTCGACGTTGAAGGCCGAGGTCTCCCACCTGCGTGCGGCGCTCGGCGGCCAGCTCGCCTCCCGCCCCTACCGACTGACGCTGCCGGTCGCCACCGACATCGACGACGTGCTCGACGCCCTGCGGCGCGGCGACGCCGCTGCCGCGATCACCTGCTACGGCGGCGACCTGCTGCCGGGCACCGAGTCGCCGGCTCTGGTCGAGCTCGGGGAGTACGTCGCGGTCGCGATGCGAGAGGCGCTCCTGGCCAACCCCGAGCCCCACGCCGTGATCCGCTACAGCGAGCTCGCGCCGTACGACACCGAGGTGATCGAGGTCTGCCTGGCCGCGCTGGGCGACCGGCCGCACGCGGCCAAGCCCCTGCTCAAGGGGCGGCTCGCCGTCGCCGGAGGCTGAGCAGGTAGCCGCCGCTAGAAGAACTCGTCGAGCAGGCGGTAGAAGTCCAGCCGCCACGGATCGACCTCGCGGCCGTACGCCGTGAGCAGGGCGTCGGCCGCGGCCGGTCCGTACGACGGGTTGAGCGAGGTGTCGGTGATCGACCGCGTCGCCAGCGCCAGGTCGAGGTGACGGTCGGCGACGCCGAGCCGGCCGAGGTCGATCATGCCGGTGATCTCGAGGGTCTCGGGGTCGGCCAGGAAGTTCGGCAGGCACGCGTCGCCGTGACAGACCACGAGGTCGTGGACCTCGAGCTTCTCCGCCCGCGGGCGCCGGGCGAGCAGCTCCTGGTGGAGGTCCGCGGCGGAGCGGCCGGAGCGCTCGTCGTCGAAGTCGTCCTCGTCGACCCAGCCCTCCTCGGTGTGCACCGTGGCCAGGGGCACCGTCACCGCGACCCACCGCTCGAACGGGCAGTCGCGGTGGTCGAGCGCGTGCAGACGCTGCAGGAACGCTCCGAGCGAGGCCGCCGCCCGTGGCGCCAGCCGGGCCGGCAGGTCGCTGAGCGGTACGCCGGGAGCCGCGGTCGTGGTGAGCGTCGCGGACTCGCCGTCGTCGGCCCAGTCACACACGTCGGGCGCCGGGAGCCCGGTGCCGGCCAGCCACGCCAGTCGCTCGCGCTCGGCCGCCAGCTCGAGGCGCACCAGGCCCCCGCCGGTCTTCGCATACGCGCCGCCGTCCGGCGACCGTCGTACGACTGCATCGGTGTGCCCGGTGGACACCGTCTCCCATCCCTCCACGAGGCGCATCGTAGGGCGCGAACCCGCAGGTGAGACCGCATCTGCGCCGGAGCGGGACAGGCAACCTTTCACCAACCGCCGACCCCTAGCGTGACGCACACCACAGATCCGCTGTGCGCGAAAGGCAGGGCTTCGATGACCAAGATCAGCCTCACCGTCGACGGAGCGCAGGTCTCCGACGATGTCGAGCCGCGGATGCTGCTCGTGCAGTACCTCCGCGAGAAGCTCGGGAAGACCGGGACCGTGATCGGGTGCGACACCAGCAACTGCGGGGCGTGCACCGTGCACCTCGACGGCCGCAGCGTGAAGAGCTGCAACGTGCTCGCGGTGCAGGCCGACGGTCACGAGGTCACCACGATCGAGGGCCTGGCGCACGACGGCGAGCTGCACCCGGTGCAGGAGGCGTTCCGCGAGTGCCACGGTCTCCAGTGCGGCTTCTGCACGCCGGGGATGATCATGCAGTCCGTCGACCTGCTCAACGAGAACCCGCACCCGACCGAGGAAGAGGTGCGGCTGGGGCTCGAGGGCAACCTCTGCCGCTGCACCGGCTACCACAACATCGTCCGCAGCGTCCTCCACGCAGCCGACAGCTCGACCGCCGACCAGGGCGAGAAGGCAGGTGCCCAGTGACCGCCACCGCCGACGCCCCGGCCAAGCTCGAGATCGGCAACGACCGGCGCCGCAAGGAGGACCAGCGGCTGATCACCGGCCGCACCCGGTGGACCGACAACCTGACCCTGCCCGGCATGCTCCACCTGGCCATGGTGCGCAGCCCGTTCGCCCACGCGAAGATCGTCTCGGTCGACACCTCGGCGGCGGCGTCGTCGACCAACGTCGTCGCGGTGCTCAGCGGCGCCGACTTCGGCGAGGAGCTGGGGGTCTGCATCAACGCGTGGCCGATCACGCCCGACCAGGTCACGCCCGCCCACTCGCCGATGCCGAGTGATCGCGTCGCGTTCGCCGGGGAGATCGTCGCCGTCGTGGTGGCTCGCTCGGCCGCCGAGGCTCGCGACGCCGCCGAGCTCGTCGACGTGGAGTACGACGAGCTGCCGGCCGCGCTGGAGCTCAAGGCCGCGGCTGCCGCGGCGGACGAGGGGGGCGCGCTCGCGCACCCCGACCTCGGCACCAACAAGTCGGCGCTCTGGGTCTTCGACTCGGGCGAGGCCGGCACCGGCGGCAACGTCGAGGAGGCCATCGAGAAGGCCCGCACCGACGGCATCGTGATCGAGCGGGAGTACCGCCAGCAGCGGCTGATCCCGGCCTTCATGGAGCCGCGATCGGTCGTGGTGGACCCGACGGGCGAGCAGCTGACGATGTGGTCGGCGACCCAGATCCCGCACATCCTCCGGTTCGCGCTCGCTGCCACGACCGGCGTACCGGAGTCGAAGATCCGGGTGATCGCACCCGACGTCGGCGGCGGCTTCGGCGGCAAGCTCCAGGCGACGCCCGAGGAGTGGATCGCCTGGGCCGTGGCACGTCGCCTGAGCAAGCCGGTCAAGTACACCGAGACCCGCAGCGAGTCGCTGATGGTGGCCCACCACGGCCGCGACCAGTGGCAGAAGCTGACCCTGGCCGCGGAGAAGGACGGCACCGTCACCGGCTTCAAGGTCGACCTGCTGGCCGACCTCGGTGCCTACGTCGCCATCGTCGGCGGCGGGGTGCCGGTGCTCGGGGCGTTCATGTTCAACGCCATCTACAAGTTCCCGTCGTACCGCTTCTCCTGCCAGACCGTGCTCACCAACAAGGCGTGGACCGACGCCTACCGCGGAGCCGGCCGTCCCGAGGCGACGTACGGCATCGAGCGGATGATGGACGAGCTCGCCGTCGAGGTCGGCGTCGACCCGCTCGAGATCCGTGAGAAGAACTGGATCAAGCACGAGGAGTTCCCGTTCACGACCGTGGCCGGGCTGACCTACGACTCCGGCAACTACGAGGCAGCCACCGCGCGTGCCAAGGAGATGTTCGGGTACGACGAGCTGCGGGCCGAGCAGAAGCGGCGCCGCGACGCCGGCGACAAGGTGCAGCTCGGGATCGGGATCTCGACGTTCACCGAGATGTGCGGCCTCGCTCCGAGCCGCGTGCTCGGCAGCCTCGACTACGGTGCCGGCGGTTGGGAGCACGCGAGCGTGCGGATGCTGGCGACCGGCAAGGTCGAGGTCGTCACCGGCGCGAGCGCCCACGGCCAGGGACACGAGACGGCCTTCAGCCAGATCGTGGCCGACCGGCTCGGCGTACCGTTCGAGGACGTCGAGGTGCTGCACGGCGACACGGCGGTGGCCCACAAGGGTCTCGACACCTACGGCTCGCGCTCACTGGTCGTCGGCGGCGAGGCACTCGTCAAGGCGGTCGACAAGGTGATCGCAAAGGCGACGCCGATCGCGGCGCACCTCCTCGAGGCGAGCGTCGACGACATCGAGTTCTCCGCCGGCCGCTTCTCGGTGCGTGGCACCGACCAGGGCCTGGGCATCGCCGACATCGCGTTGGCGACGTTCGCGGCGCACAACTACCCGGAGGGCATCGAGCCGAACATCGACGCCGAGGCCACCTACGACCCGGTCAACTTCAACTTCCCGCACGGCACCCACCTGTGCGCGATGGAGGTCGACACCGAGACCGGCCAGGTCAAGATGCGCAAGTACGTCTGCTGCGACGACATCGGCAACATCATCAACCCGCTGATCGTCGGTGGGCAGGTGCACGGCGGGCTCGTCCAGGGCATCGCCCAGGCGCTGTGGGAGGAAGCGGTGTACGACGACGCCGGGACGCTGGTGAGCGGCTCCTTCGTCGACTACCTGCTGCCGACCGCGGCCGACACGATCTCCTTCGAGATCGACCACACGACCAGCCCGGCGACCACCAACTCGCTGGGCACCAAGGGCGTCGGCGAGGCGGGCACGATCGCCTCGACGCCGGCCGTGGTGAACGCGGTGGTCGACGCCATCCGGCACCTCGGCGTCGACGACATCACCATGCCGTGCACGCCCGAGCGGGTGTGGAAGGCGATCAACACCTCGTCCGCGACGGGTGGTGCGACCGAGGGTGCGGCGATGCCGCACTTCGACACCGACGAACCCGGCCAGTCCAGCACGGAAGGAGCGGGCGCATGATTCCCGCCAAGTTCGACTACCTCGCGCCGTCGAGTGTCGAGGAGGCGCTCAGCGCGCTGGCCGAGCACGGTGACGACGCCAAGATCATGGCCGGCGGCCAGAGCCTCCTGCCCGTGCTCCGGATGCGGCTGAACGCGCCCGAGGTCGTCATCGACCTCGGCCGCATCGACAGCCTGCGCGGGGTCCGCGACGACGGTGACGCCCTGGTGATCGGCGCCCTGACCACGCACTCCGACGTCGTGACCAACGACCTGGTGAAGGAGCACACACTCCTGCTCTCGAAGGCGGCGGCGGAGGTCGCCGACAACCAGATCCGCCACCGCGGCACGATCGGTGGCGCGCTGGCGCACGCCGACCCGGCCGGCGACATGGGTGCGGCCGCGCTCGCCCTGGGCTCGGAGTTCGTGATCGCCGGCTCCGGCGGCACCCGCACGGTCGGAGCCGACGAGTTCTTCGTCGACCTCTTCGAGACCGCGATCGGCGAGGACGAGATCCTCACCGAGATCCGGGTCCCGAAGCACACCGGCTGGGGAGCCCACTACGAGAAGTTCGTGCGGGTGGCTCACCAGTGGCCGATCGTCGCGGTAGCCGTGACGGTCAAGACCGACGGCGGGACGATCAGCGAGGCGAGGGTCGGGCTCACCAACATGGGCTCGACGGCGCTCCGGGCGACGGCGACCGAGGCGGCTCTCGCAGGCGCTGAGGCCACCGAGGACGGCGTACGGGCTGCTGCCGACCAGGCTGCCGACGGCACGAACCCGCCCAGCGACCTCAACGGTGACTCCGACTACCGCAAGCACCTCGCGACCGTGCTCACCCGCCGCGCCGTGCTCCTGGCGGCCGGGGCGTAGCCTCGATCCCCCCATCGCCCGACCACCCTCAGGAGACCCCGCTCGTGGAGCTGACGCACGAATTCACCGTCCCGGTGCCCGTCCAGGAGGCGTGGGACCACTTCCAGGACATCGCCTCCGTGGCGGAGTGCTTCCCGGGCGCGCAGGTCACCGACACCGAGGGCGAGACGTTCCACGGGTCGGTGAAGGTGAAGCTGGGTCCGATCGCGCTGGTCTACAACGGCGTGGGCACGTTCACCGAGAAGGACGAGGACGCCTACCGGTTCGTGGTCGACGCGAAGGGCAAGGACAAGCGCGGCAACGGGACGGCGGGCGCCACCGTCACCCTGACCATGGACGGCGCGGCCGGCGACTCGACGGACGTGAAGGTGCACACCGACCTCGCGATCACCGGGAAGCCGGCGCAGTTCGGCCGCGGGGTCATGCAGGACGTCAGCGACAAGCTGCTCGGGCAGTTCGTCGCGTGCCTCGAGCAGCGGATGGGGGAGGGTGACGGATCGGCCGAGGCTGCCGCGGCGGCCGCTGCTCCTGCCGACGCTGCTCCCGCCGACGCTGCTCCGGTCGAGGCCGCGGCACCTGCCGCCCCTGCGGCTCCCGCGGCTGAATCCGCGCCGGTTGCTCCCGCGGCCCCCGCCCAGCAGCCGGCCGCCGCGCAGGCGCGGCCGGCTGCTCAGCCCGCCGCGGCCCGTCGTTCGGACGACTCCCTCAACCTCGGCACCACCGTGCTCCCGGTCCTGGCCAAGTCCTACTGGAAGCAGGCCGTCGCCGGTCTCGTCGTCGTCGGCGTGATCATCTGGGTCGTCACCCGCTGACGTCGCCGGGAGAGAGGTCGCAGGCCACCGGCTCTCGAGACGGGCGCAGTGCGCCTACCTCGACCAGGGATGTCGATGGTTGAGGGGGTCGCTCCGGCGAGCGTCTCGACACCAGCCGCTTGCGCTCAGCCAGCCGGGGACGTGCCCTGACAGTCGACCGCCACGACGGGTCGCCAGGTGTTCTCCTCGACGGTCACCTCACGCGCCTGGAAGCGCACCTGCAGGGTGTTGCCGACCTGGTGCTGGAGGCAGGTCGGCCATCCGGCGTCGTGCCACGTGCCGGCCCGGTCGAGCCAGGCATCGACCGAGCCGGTCGCGCCGTAGGTCCACCCGTCGTACTCGATGGACACCTGGTCGGCGCCGACGTGCCCGACTCCGGTGTGCCACCCACCGAGCTCGGCGCGGTGGGAGGTCCACATGGAGCCGATCGCGAAGCCCAGGGCTCCGGTCGCGAGCACCAGCACCGCAACGGCGGTGGCGGCGGCACGGCGGCGGAGGGAGGGCGCTGTGGGGGGTGCTGAGGTCGTCGCCACCTGCGCAGCGTAGGACGCTTCGGCCCTGCGGCACTGGCTGTTGCCGGATCACCCGGCCCACCCGCCCCATCGACGTGGCACTCCCGTCGCTGGTCGGCCGTTGCAACCCTACGAAGCGACGGGATCACCGGTCGACCGGCGGTCCCCGACGACCGTGCAGTCCTGAGCCCGCTCAGAACACCCCGCGAGGCCGGAACTGCACCGAGATCCGCGGCCCGGCGTGCGCCACCTTCGGTACGGCGTGCTCCCACGTGCGTTGGCACGAGCCGCCCATCACCACCAGGTCGCCGTGGCCCATCTCGAACGACAGCGACTCACCACCGCCGCGCGGACGCAGCGCCAGCCGTCGCGGGTCGCCGAACGAGACGATCGCGACCATCGTGTCCTGGAGCCGGCCGCGGCCGATCGTGTCGCCGTGCCAGGCGACGCTGTCGTGCCCGTCGCGGTAGTAGCAGCAGCCGGCGGTGACGAAGCCCTCGCCGAGCTCGGGACGGTAGTGGGCGCTCAGGGCCTCGCGCGCGTCGCCCAGGAGCGGGTGCGGGAGCTCCTCGCCCTCGCCGTAGGTGTGGACGAGCCGCGGGACGTCGACGATCCGGTCGTACATCTGCCGCCGCTCGGCGCGCCACGGCACGTCGGCGACCAGTCGCTCGAGCACCTCGTCGGCCCCGGAGACCCAGTCACGGCGTACGTCGACCCACGCCCCGCGCGTGAGCGGATGCCGCACGGCCGCGGAGAGCTGGCCGAGCGCGGGTCCGCTGTCGACGGCCGGCTCGAAGAGCGTGCCCTGGAAGTCCACCCGAGCAAGAGTAGCACCGAATCGAACAGACGTTCGATCTCCTGCAACAGAGGATTTCCACCGGGAGCGGGACCGCCGAGGTCCGGGCTCGGTCGGGGTGGACCCCGATGGCGGCATCTTGGTGGGTCTTGACAGGCTGGGACTGTGAGCGAGCCCGCGGCGCGGATCCGTGACCTGGTCAAGACCTACGGGTCCGGCGACGCGCTCGTGCGCGCGCTCGACGGCGTGAGCCTCGACCTCGAGGCCGGCCGGTTCACCGCGATCATGGGTCCGAGCGGCTCCGGCAAGTCGACCCTCATGCACTGCGCGGCCGCGCTCGACCGCGCCGACTCCGGCAGCGTGCACATCGGCGACCAGGAGCTCTCGCGGCTCGGTGACAAGGCGCTCACGCGGCTGCGGCGCGACCGGATCGGCTTCGTGTTCCAGGCCTACAACCTGGTGCCCACCCTGTCGGCAGAGGAGAACATCCGACTCCCGCAGGCCATTGCGCGGCGCAAGCCCGACGCCGCGTGGTACGACGAGGTGGTCGACACCGTAGGCCTGAGAGACCGCCTGACGCACCGGCCCAACGAGCTCTCGGGCGGTCAGCAGCAGCGGGTGGCCGTGGCCCGGGCGCTGGTGGGCCGGCCCCAGATCGTCTTCGCCGACGAGCCGACGGGCAACCTCGACAGCCGCTCGGGCGCCGAGATCCTCGAGCTGCTACGGCGCAGCGTGGACGACCACGACCAGACCGTGGTGATGGTGACCCACGACCCGGTCGCGGCGGCGTACACCGACCGCGTCGTCTTCCTCTCCGACGGCCGCATCGTCGACGAGCTGCGCGACCCCGAGCGCGAGCAGATCATCGCCACGATGGCGGCCGCCGAGCCGGCGGACTGACGTGCTCCGCGCGGTCTGGAAGAGCCTGCTGGCGCGCAAGGTGCGCCTGCTGATGAGCACGTTCGCGATCTCGCTCGGGGTCGCGTTCGTGGTCGGCTCGCTGGTGTTCTCCGCGGCGCTCAACGCCGGCTTCAACAAGCTGTTCGGCGCCTCGGTCGGCGACGTCGTGGTGCGGCCCGCCGGCAGCACGACGCTGAACGGCGACCCCTCGACCCGCACCGTGCCCGCCTCACTGGTCACCGAGCTGGAGAGCGTGCCCGGGGCAGCCCGCGTCGACGGCAACGTGCAGGCGCTCGGGGTGTTCGTGGTCGGCAAGAACCGCAAGGTCGTCGGCGGCCTGGGTGCCCCGACGTACGGCATCAGCTACTCCGACGCACCCGCCGGCCACGGTGTGCCGGGGCTCTCGCTGATCTCCGGTCGGCCCCCGCACGGACCCCACGAGGTCGTGCTCGACGAGGCGACGGCCCAGAACGCCGGCTACTTCATCGGCGAGAAGGTGCCGATCGTCACCGCGACCCGCAAGGCCGTGCTGAACGAGCGGCTCGTGGGCATCGCGGGCTACGCCGACAACACGTCGCTGGCCGGCGCCACCCTGACGATCTTCGACGTGCCCACCGCCCAGAAGCTCTTCCTCAAGGGCAAGGACGCCTTCTCGACCATCTGGGTGACCGCGGACCCGGGGGTGTCGCAGTCGACGCTGCGCGACGCCGTCGCCCGCGACCTGCCGCCCGGCGTCCGCGCGCTGACCGGCGACGACGCGGCGGACGAGTCGGCGAGCCAGGTGCTGAAGGGTGTGCAGTTCCTCCAGACCTTCCTGCTGATCTTCGCCGCCGTGGCGCTCGTGGTCGGCGCCTACCTGATCGTCAACACCTTCTCGATCCTCGTCGCCCAGCGCAGCCGCGAGCTGGCGCTGCTGCGTGCACTGGGCGCCTCGCGACGCCAGGTCTCGCGCAGCGTGCTCCTCGAGGCGCTGGTGCTCGGGGTGCTCGGGTCGACCGTCGGGCTGGTGCTCGGCGTCGGCCTGGCCTATGCGATCCGCTGGCTGATCGGGCTGCTCGGCCTCGACCTCGGCAGCGAGTCGCTCACCCTCACCCCGCGCGCCGTCGTGGCCGGCTACGCGACCGGCATCGTGGTGACGATGGCGGCCGCCTGGCTGCCCGCACGTCGTACCGGACGGATCATGCCGGTGCAGGCCCTGGGCGACGTGGTCGCGCTGCCGGAGTCGTCGATCAGGCGGCGGTTCGTGCTCGGGGTGCTGCTGATCGTCGCCGGCGCGGCCGCGACGTTGGCGGGTCTCTTCGGCTCCCTGCGGCACTCCGGCTACTGGGTCGGTGGCGGCATCCTCGCCGTCCTGCTCGGGGTCACCGCCGCTGCTCCGCTGGTCTGCCGGCCGCTGCTCGCGCTGGCGCGCTGGGCGTACGCCGGGCTGTTCCGCGCCGTGGGCAACCTCGCCGGCCAGAACGCCCTGCGCAACCCACGTCGTACGACGGCCACCGCGTCCGCCCTGATGATCGGGCTCGCCCTCGCCTGCACGATGTCGATCATCGGTGCGTCGGCGAAGGCCAGCGTCGACAAGACGATCAGTGAGAACTTCATCGGCAGCTATGTCGTGGGCAGCGCCTTCGGCCAGCCCTTCTCGCCGGCGATCGCCCAGAAGATCGCGGGGGTGCCCGGTGTCAGCGACGTGGTGCGACAGCGGTTCGCCTTCGTCGAGGCCGACGGCGGCCGTTCCTCGGTCACTGCCGTCGTGCCCTCCCAGCTCGACACCTTCGGGCTGAAGCTCACCTCCGGCACCGCTGCGCTCGACGGCCGCACCGTGCTCGTCAACGAGAAGTACGCCGCCGACCACCACCTCGCCGTCGGGTCGACGGTCGTGCTCGGCAAGCTGCCGGTGGGAGAGCGGGCGTTCCGGGTCGGCGGCGTCTACGCGGACACACCCCTGGTCTTCGACTTCGTCACCGCGACGCGCAACCTGACCTCGGCCGGGTTCGCCGACAGCGACAACTTCCTGATCGTCTTCACCTCGCCGCAAGCGGGCGACCTGCTGCCCTCGCTCCAGCGGACGGTCGAGAAGCTGCCGGTGGTCACCGTTCAGGACGAGCAGGAGTTCGCCGACCAGCAGCGGGCCCCGATCGACCAGCTCGTGCTCATGGTCGACGCCCTGCTGGGGCTGGCGCTGGTGATCGCGGTGCTCGGCATCGTGAACACGCTGGCACTGTCGATCATCGAGCGCACCCGCGAGATCGGCCTGCTGCGCGCGATCGGGCTCGGGCGCGGGCAGCTCCGGCTGATGGTGACGCTCGAGTCGGTGGTGATGGCCGTGCTCGGGGCCGTGCTCGGCGTCGCGCTCGGGATCTGCTTCGGGGTGGCCATGATGTACGCCGTACGGGACCAGGGCCTCAACGTGATCGCGATCCCGTGGTCGCAGCTGGCCGTGTTCCTGGGCCTGGCCGTGGTCATCGGCGTGCTCGCGGCCGTGCTCCCCGCCCGTCGAGCCGCCCGGCTCGACGTGCTGACCGCCATCTCGGCCACCTGAGCGCGACCCCGGCGCGGGGCGGGTCGGGGCGTCCGGACCCGACGGATTCCACCCGTGGGGGTGGGGCGAGCGCCTAGACTCCGGGCCGTGGATGACCTGCTCGTGCCGATCGGTACGACGCTCAAGCACGTCCAGGTGCGGGAGTACGTCCGCAGCCTGATCGCCGACCTGCCCGAGGGCGCTCCCGCCCCCTCGGAGCGCGGCCTCATGCAGCACTTCGGCGTCGCGCGGATGACCGTGCGCCAGGCGATCGACGCCCTGGTCGCCGAGGGGCTGCTCGAGCGCGCGCCGGCCCGAGGCACGTTCGTGTGCAAGAGCCCCCGTCCGGTCACCCGCCCGCTCTCGTTCACCGAGGACGCTCAGGCCCGCGGCTGGACGACGACCACCACCGAGACGCTCGCCTCCGGGCTCGGCCAGACCGGCCCGGGCGTGGCCAAGGCGCTGGGGATCAGCGCCGGCGACGCGGTGATCCACTGGCGCCGACGACGCCGGCTGGACGACGTGCCGCTCTGCTACCAGGACATCTACCTCAACGAGGTCCTGCTGCCGGGCTTCCTCCAGACCGGCCTGCCCGACAGCCTCTACTCGATGCTCGCCGCCCGCGGGCTCCGTCCGACGACGGCCGAGGACCAGCTCACCGCCGACCTCGCCAACGAGATGGACGCGGACCTGCTCGACCTCGAGCCCGGCGACCCGGTGCTACGGCACTCGCGGCGCGGGTTCGTCGGCGGCGTCGTGATCGAGGTGTCGCGATCGACGTACGCCGGCACGCGTTTCACCTGGTGGGTCCCGCTGACCACCACGCCCTGAGCGGCGACCCTCAGTCCGGCAGCTGACCGCCGGCCTCGGCGAGCCGGCCCAGCGGCGCGATCGTCCGGCCCGACTCCTCGCACACCCACTGCGGCGACGGGCCGCCGATGTCGGGGGTGATGTAGAGCGCGTGCTCGGGCAGCTCCGGGTCGCAGGCCACGCAGAGCGGCCAACGCCCCACGCTCTCGAACAGCGCGTCCTGCACGTCCTGTGCGACCAGCCCGGCGACGTACACCTCGCCCTCGGGCCACTGCTCGGCCCACCAGCCCCGGTTCGCGCACGCGTCCTCCAGGGCGTCGACTGCATCGGGGGTGGCTCGGCGGCGTGCGTGGAGGTCGGCCAGCACGAGAGCCCGGGCGGCGAGCAACAGCGTGTCGTCCACCCTGTCGATTCTGCCCCGTGCACGGTGAGCGGCGTCCACCTCAGGGTTTGCTTGCGTGGCGGTGGGGCGTCGTCCGGCGTCCCGCTAGCCTGCGCAGGATGTACGACGTCGCGCTCACGGTCGCAGCCTGCGTCCGGTCGGGCACCCGGGTGGACGTGGGCTGGCTGGTGTCCCGGGAAGGGCCGCCGCCCGACCCGTCGGAGGCGCTCGCCCTGACCCCCGGTGGTGGCCGCACCGGCCACGTCTGGGGCGGGGCGGCCGACGACCAGGTCGTCGAGCGCGTCGCCACCGTGGGACGCGGGCGGCTGGTCCCGGTCGAGGTGGGCGAGTACGAAGCGGCTCTCGCCGGCCAGACCGCGACCGGGTCGGGCCAGTGCCTGCTCCTCCCGGCCGACGTGCTCCCGCTCGAGCTGTGGGACCGGCTCGTGGCACGCGAACCGGTCTGCCTGGTCACCGACCTCGACGCCGACGGGCTCGCGGAGTCCACGCGCCTGGTCGAGGTCGCCGACGTGGAGGCCGAGGACGCCGACGTGGTTGCGACCTGGTCGAGCGGCCGCAGTGCTTCCGTCGTCTCGTCCGCGCGGGTCGTCACCGTGCTGCGGCCGGTGCCCACGCTCGTCGCCGCCGGCCCCGGGCCGGTCGGCGACGCCGTCGCACGGATGGCCGACGTGCTGGGCTGGCGCGTCCACCGAGCCCCCGATCCCGGCTCCGCCATCCCGCTGGTGGTCGGGCTGACCGTGCTCGACTCGCTGGTCGTGACCGGCCACGACGACGAGGTGGCGGGTCGGATCATGGAGGCCGGCCTGTCGTCGCGCGTCGGCTACCTCGGTGTGGTCGCGCCGCGGGTCCGTCAGCGGGCGCGGCTGACCTGGCTGACCGACCGCAACGTGACCGGCCTGGAGCGGATCCACGGACCCGCCGGGCTCGACATCGGGGCCCGCACCCCCGGCGAGGTGGCGGCCGCGGTCCTGGCCGAGGCGATCGCCGTACACCGGCTCGACGCGCAAGTGAATCCTTAGGCGTGCGTCGTGGCGCCGTCGTGCGCGACCTAGAGTGGTCACGTGGGATCCGTGACGGATCCGCCCGCAGACGGGAGAGCGCGATGGCTGACGCATCCGACGACGGTGTCCAGGTCCTGCGCGCGCTCTGGTCGGCCGATGAACGCGACCGGTCCGAGGTCGACGAGGAGTGCGGGCCGGTCAAGCCGTGCCGCAACATGAAGGACGTCAGCTTCGACGGCCTCGGCGCCCCGGGGGCGGATCTGAAGGAGGCCTGGCGCGAGCGCCTGGCCCGCGAGGGCAAGCTGGGCTCCGGCAGTCTCCTCGACCTGGTCGACGCTCCTCAGGGTGACTGAGTGCGACCGGTGAGCGCGGCGCGATGACGAGGCCCGCGTCGGTCCCGGCGCTCACCGAGGCGTTGCGCGACGTCGGCTACCTCGCCGACCGCGGGCTGGCCACCACCGTCCACGTGGCCCTGACCCTCGGCCGTCCGGTGCTGTTGGAGGGAGAGGTCGGCGTCGGCAAGACCGAGATCGCCAAGGCGTTGGCGCAGGTCCTCGACCGGCGCCTGATCCGGCTGCAGTGCTACGAGGGCATCGACACCAACCAGGCCCTCTACGAGTGGGACTACGCCCGCCAGATGCTGGCCATCCGCGCCCTGTCGGAGCAGCAGCTCGCCGATGACGGGTCGGTGGACGCCCTCTTCGGACCGCGGTTCCTGCTCGAGCGGCCCCTGCTGGACGCCGTACGCACGGGAGACGGTGCGGTGCTCCTCGTCGACGAGGTCGACCGGGCCGACGACGAGTTCGAGGCCTTCCTGCTCGAGCTGCTCTCCGACTTCCAGATCACCATTCCCGAGATCGGCACCGTCGTGGCCGAGCAGCCGCCGCTCGTCGTACTGACGAGCAACCGGACCCGCGAGCTGCACGACGCACTGAAGCGGCGCTGCCTCTACCACTGGGTCGGCTTCCCGACGCCCGAGCGCGAGCTCGAGATCGTGCAGGTGCGCGCGCCCGGCGTCTCGCGGAGCCTGGCCGAGGCGGCCGTGGCCGCCGTCCACCGGCTGCGCGAGATGGACCTGGCCAAGCCGCCCGGGGTCGCCGAGACCATCGACTGGGTGCAGACGCTCGAGGTCGTGGGCGCCGAGGAGCTCGAGGCCGACGTCGCCGCCGACACCCTCGGCGCGGTGATCAAGGACCGCGACGACCTCGAGCAGGTGCGCGAAGACCTGGGGTGGGTCGCCTCCGGTGGCTGAGCACGCCGAGTCGGCGCAAAGAGACACGGACATGACGCCGAGTCGGCTTGCGACAACTCGGCGTCCGGACTTCACCCCGATGCTGGTCGGCTTCACCACCGCCCTACGGCGTGCCGGGATCACCGTCGGCTCGGGCGACACCCTCACCTACTGCGCCGCCGCCGACGCGGTCGACGTCACCGACCTGGTCGACCTCTACTGGGCGGGGCGCTGCACGCTGGTCACCCGCCGCGAGCAGGTGCCGATCTACCACCGCGAGTTCGTGGCCTACTTCCTGGGCGACAGCGGTGGCGCAGCGGGTGCCTCGCCGTTCTCGGCGGTGGCTCGCGCCGAGGCGCTGGCGACGCTGTCGGTCCCCGAGACCGAGCGCGCCGAGGAGGCGCAGGAGCAGCACTCAGCTGAGCTCGGGTACGCCGCCGCGAAGGCCTCGACGGTGAAGACCAAGAGCTTCGCGGCGTGCACGCCCGAGGAGCTGGCTGCGCTCCGGCGGATCATGCGGACCATGCAGCTGGCCCCGCCGCGTCGTCGTACCCGGCGGACCGTCCCGACCCGTCACGGCAGGCTGCCCGATCTACGTCGTACCGTCCGCGAGTCGATGCGGCTTCACGGCGAGCCCGGCGCGCTGCACCGGCGCCGCCGGCGTCGTCGTACCCGACGGCTGGTGCTGCTGCTCGACGTGTCCGGATCGATGGCCGACTACTCGCGCAACCTCGTGCAGTTCGCCCACACGTCCACCCGGGCCGCCGACCGGGTGGAGGTGTTCTGCTTCGGCACACGGCTGACGCGGATCACCCGCGAGCTCGAGCACCGCCGTCCCGACCTGGCGCTCGACCGCGCGGCCGCCGCGGTGACCGACTGGGAGGGCGGGACGCGGATCGGCGTCTGCCTCGACGACTTCGTACGACGGTGGGCCCGGCGCGGCCTCAGCCGCGGCGCGATCGTGGTGATCTGCTCCGACGGCCTCGACCGCGGGGACCCCGAGCTGCTCGAGTCCGCGATGCAGCGCCTGTCGCGCCTGTGCCACCGGATCGTGTGGCTCAACCCCCACAAGGGCTCCCGCAAGGACTTCACCCCCGACACCTTGGGCATGATGGTCGCCGAGCCGTACGTCGACGAGCTGTTGTCGGGTCACGACCTGGCGAGCCTCTCGGAGTTCGCCCGCGTGCTGGCGACGATGAGCTGACCCGAGGACTGAGGAGAAGGCGGTGCAGTGGAGCGTGTCGGCCCAGGCCAGCGGTGACCGCGAGCTGAGCCGGGAGGAGATCGTGGAGCTGGCCGACGCGGTCGCGCCCGCCGGCGGGGTCGCGTCCGGCATCGGCCAGACGGCGTACGGCGCGCAGCTGCTGGTCGAGGCCGACACGCGTGAGACGGCGCTCGAGCGCGGCGCCGCCGTGTTCACCGCTGCCGCCGCCCGGGCCGGACTGCCGGCCTGGCCGATCAGTGCGATCACCGCTGTGTCGCAGGACGAGGACGACGAGGACCTCCGACCGTGATCCGCCTCGGCTCGCTGGCGGGCTACCCGTTCGAGGGGCCGCGCGTGCTCGCCGGCTGGACGGTCCCTGAGGTGCCGGCGGTGTACGCCGTGATGTACAAGCCCGACGAGGACGCCGAGTCGTTCGCCGTGATCTACGTCGGCCACACCGAGGATCTCCGACAGGAACGCCTGCCGTTCCGCCACCCGCGGTCGCCGTGCTGGATCAAGCGCGCCGGCAGCAAGTGGCGGCTCCACGTCGCGTGGTTCGAGGTGCCGGGCGGCCAGGCCGGGCACCGCAAGCAGATCGCCGAGGAGCTGTGCGCCGTCTACGGACCCGGCTGCAACGAGCAGCAGTTCGACCGCACCTGGAAGGACGAGTGGATCGGCGGCTACACCGCCCCCACCACCGGCCCGTTGACCACCGGCCGCGAACCCCCCAGTTGAGAGGTCACAACCGGTCCCTTGAGGGGTCGCAACCGGTCCGTTGAGGCGTCACGAATGTTCGTCGAGACGTCACCCATGGCCGCGACTCGAGCCATCTCCGCCTACTCGTTGAGCCATTTGCGACTTCTCAACGGGTCAGACGCCGACCGGATCCTCGTCGGGGTGGTAGCCGACGGCCTCGCCGAGGCGGGAGCGGCGGGTGCCGGAGGCGGGGAGGGCGGGAGGCCGTACGGCGGGCTGGTCGCGCGGCGTCACGCTGGTGACGATCTGCTCGGCCATCCCGTAGAGCAGCGGCAGCGCGCCGGCGACCACGCCGCCGGTGCGGTTGATGTGCTGCACGTCCTGCATGATCGGCGCGGCGTTGCGGCCGATCGCCTGCACGATCTCGGCGCACTCCTCGAGGTTCGTGGCGATCCGGCTCAGCTGCCCGCCGACGATGAACAGGTAGATCGCCAGACCCGCGATCAACAGCACGATGTCGACGACCGACAGCACGACGAGCGTGGTCACGAGCGCACCTTTCCGAGCACACGGCCGAGGAAGAGATGGTGTTGGAGGCCCTCGGCGAGGACCGCCTCGACACCGCCGGCGGTGACCCCGATCAGGGCGGCGTCCCGGGTGTTGTGCTCCGCAGCCGCGAGGGTCTCCTTCACCGCGGCGACGCGGCGGTCGATGGTGCGGACCTCGACCACCAGGATGGTCAGCAGTGCGGCGACGGCGAGGACGACGACGAAGCCGCCGATCACCGCGCCCCACCACAGGTTGCGGCTGGAGTCGCTGAGCAGCGGCGACACCGCGTGCGCGGACAGGACGGTCATGTCAGCCTCCCAGCCGCTCGCGGCCGCGCTGCAGCCCGGTGATGATCTCGGTCGCGTGGTCGATGGTGGTGTTCAGCTGCGACAGGGCGGCGGTGTTGGTCACCGATTCGCCGAGCGAGACGTCGATGGCGCCGGCTTGGCGACCGATCCGGGCGGCCAGCACGAGGATCGGTACGACGAGCGCGACGACCACGAGCACCACGATGATCCCGATCGTGTAGCCGACGACCCAACCGGTGGAGGCGAGCACGGTCATCAGATCGCCTCGCAGAAGTCACGGACCGGCTTGAGGCTGGCGTTCACCGACGGCAGGACCTCCGGGACGGTGCTGGTGCGTTGCGCGACCACGCCGACCCCGCCGATCACGTCGTCGAGCGTCGCGGTCACGGCGCGGAGGTGGAAGATCACGCGCAGCAGTCCCAGCGCGGCGACGGCGATGATCACGGTCGCGATCACGATGGTCACCCAGGCGACGAGTGGCATGGGTCAGCCCTCCTTGTTCTCGGCCGGGGGCAGCAGCTTGGCGACGGACCCGCCGTAACGGGCGGCGCCGGTGGCGACCGCGGCCACCGTTCGGTCGGTCGTGGCCAGCGCCTCGGGTACGCCGTCGAGCTCACCGGCGAGGAGGACGCCGCCGGCCAGGATGTCGTCGGACGCGCCCCGGATCCGCTCGAGCGCCGCGAGCACCCGGTTGAGGAGCGCGACGAGCACCGGCGCGATCACCAGCAGCAGCAGGATGTTGCCGATCCACCACAAGACCATGACGACTCCTCAGCTCCGGGCAGCCTGGTAGGGAAGGAAGAACCTGCGGAAGACGCGCATGAGGGCCATCCGCGTGGCCTGGAGGCCGATCGCGAACCCGCTGGCGGACGCCGTACCGACGCCGTCGAGCGACTCACCGCGCTCCAAGGCGCCGATCCGCTGCTGCATGTTGCTCGCGAACTGCCCCATCAGCACGGTCGTGACGTCCTGGATCATCCCGCGGCCGTACTGCGCTGCGGCGCCCGACAGCTGGAGGTCCTGGTCCATGGCCACCCGGGTGCCGCCTCCGATGGAGGTCAGCTGGGCCGTGATCTTCATCGCGGCCTGCCCCCGGCCCTTCTGCTCCGCGCCGGCCGCGTCGATGACCATCGTCTTGGTCGCGTCGTCGCGGGCGAGGATCTTGGCCCTGCCGTCGAACGCCAGCTTCACCGGGCCCATCCGGACCCCGACGATGCCGGCGTAGGTGTCGTCGCCGAGCTCCTCGGTGAGGGCAGCGCCGGGCAGGCACGCGGCCACCTGCGGGATGTTGTCGAAGAACTCCCAGACCTTCTCGACGGGCTGGGACACCTCGAACTGGTTCTTGATCAGCACCGGTCAGGCCTCCGCTTCGGTGAGGTAGCGCGCCGGGTCGGCCGCGAACGACTGGGAGCACCCGGCGCAGCAGAAGTGGTACGTCGTGCCGTCGTGCTCGACGGGGAAGTGCGCGTCGTCGGCGGTCACCGTCATGCCGCAGACCGGGTCCACCGCCTCGGTCAGTGTCCGCGCCGCCACTGGGGCGGGGGTCGAGGCCGTGAGCTCGCCCGCGGCCCGGCGCATCACGAGCTCGGCGAGGACCGAGACCGCGATCTCGTGGTGGGTGGTGCGGCCGAGGTCGATCCCGACCGGCGTACGGACCCGGTCGAGCAGGTGTTGCGGCACGCCTCGCTCGGCGAGGTAGGCCAACACCGCCTGTCCGCGCTTGCTGGAGGCGACGAGGCCGACGAAGGCCGGCGCCGCGGACACCGCGAGCCGGACCGCATCCTCGTCGCCGTGGCCCTGAGTCGCGATCACCACGATCGAGCGCTCGGTGAGGTCGGCGGCCGAGAGCTCCGACGCCTCGATCACGCGGGTCCTCCAGCCGAGGGTGCCGGCGAGCTCAGCCAACGTCCGGGTCATCGGTGAGCCACCCACGACGACGAGGTCGAGGGCGGGGCTGACGGGCTCGACGTAGATCTGGAGCGCGCCCTCGCTCTGGCACGACATCGGGATGTAGAGCATCCCCTCGGGCAGGCCGGCCTGCGGCACGTCGGCGGTGCCGAGGAACAGCAGCCGCGGCTCGCGGCTCTCGATCACCCGCACGGCCTCGCGCAGCACCACCGGTTCGGCGCACGCTCCCCCGATGAAGCCGTAGAGCCGGCCCTCGCGGGTGATGATCGCGCGGGAGCCGATCTGACCCGAGGACGGCGACTGCCGCCAGACCACGGTGGCCAGCGCGAACTCCTCGCCGCGCCGCGCCAGGTCGGCGGCCTGCTCGACGATGTCCCAGCCCTCGGTGTTCATCTCGCCTTCCTCAGTCGTCCGTCTTCACCGGCGGCGCCCCGGATACGTCGTGCCGCTGCGTGAGCGCCTCGTGCACCCGGTCGGGGAGCATCGGCATGTCGATGTTGCGGACGGCCGCTCCGTCCGCCTGGCTCACCGCGTCGATGACGGCGTTGACGAAGGCCGCCGGGCCGCCGACGGTGGCGCACTCACCGATCCCCTTGGCCCCGATCGGGTGGTGCGGGCAGGGCGTCACGACCTCGTGCAGCTCCCAGCCGGGGGTCTCCCACGCGGTCGGCAGCAGGTAGTCCATGAAGTTCGACCCGACGCAGTTGCCCTCGGCGTCGAAGGTGATGAACTGCATGCTCGCCATCGCGTAGGCCTCGGTGAGGCCGCCCATGATCTGGCCCTCGACGATCATCGGGTTGATCCGCACCCCGCAGTCGTCGACGGCCACGAACCTCAGCACGTCCCACACGCCGGTCATCGGGTCCACCTCGACGGTGGCGATGTAGCAGGCGAACGGCCAGGTCAGGTTCGGCGGGTCGTAGTAGGCGTTACCCTCCAGGCCCGGCTCCATGCCGTCGGGCATGTTGCTGTACGCCGCCATCGCGCACTCCTGGATGCTCACGCCCTGGGCCGGGTTGCTCCGGACGTAGAAGCGCCCGAGCTCCCACTCGACGTCCTCCTCGGAGACCTCCAGCAGGTGGGCGGCGAGCTTGCGCGCCTTGGCGCGGACCTTGCGAGAGACCATCGCGACCGCAGCGCCCGCGACCGGCGTGCTGCGGGAGGCGTAGGTGCCCATCCCGAACGGCGCGGTGTCGGTGTCGCCCTCCTCGACCACGATGTCCTCGGCGGGGATGCCGAGCTCGTGGGCGACGATCTGCGCCCACGTCGTCTCGTGTCCCTGGCCCTGGGTCTTGGCGCCCGTGCGCAGCATCGCCTTGCCGGTCATGTGCACCCGGAGCTCGGCCGAGTCGAACATCTTGATGCCGAGGATGTCGTACTCGCGGCTGTTGCCGGCCCCGAGCGGCTCGGTCATGGTCGAGATCCCGATGCCCAGCAGCCGGCCGCGCGAGCGGGCCTCGGCCTGCTGCGCCCGGAAGTCGTCGTACCCGATCGCGTCGAGGCCGACCTGGAGGCACTTCTCGTACTGACCGGAGTCGGTGAGGAAGCCGAACGGCGTGCGGTGGGGGAAGTCGTCGTCGCGCACGAAGTTGACCCGGCGGAACTCCGCCTGGTCCATGCCCAGGTCGTCGGCGGCGGCCTGCACCATCCGCTCCTGGAAGAACATCGCCTCGGTGACCCGGAACGAGCAGCGGTAGGCGACGCCGCCCGGTGCCTTGTTGGTGTAGACGCCGCGGGCGGTCAGGTGGGCGGTCGGGATGTCGTAGGCGGCGAACGCCGAGTGCATGAGGCCGATCTTGAACTTGCTCGGCTGGGCGTCGGCGAAGAAGGCGCCGTGGTCGGACGTCGTGTGCATCCGGATGCCGAGCATCCGGCCGTCCTGGCGCAGCGCGATCTCGCCGTCGAGGTAGACGTCGCGGGCGAAGCCGGTGGAGATCAGGTTGCCGGTGCGGTCCTCGATCCACTTCACCGGTCGCTCGGTGAGGATCGAGGCCAGGATCGACATCACGTAGCCCGGGTAGACCGGGACCTTGTTGCCGAAGCCGCCGCCGAGGTCGGGGGAGATGATCCGGATCTGGTGCTCGGGCAGCTCGGCGATGAGGGCGACCGCTGCGCGCACGATGTGTGGTGCCTGGGTGGTCATGTACACGGTGAGCTTGCCGGTGGCCCGGTCGAAGTCCGCGATCGAGCCGCAGCACTCCAGCGGGGAGGGGTGCGACCGCGGGTAGTGGAGCGAGATCTTCGAGACCAGGTCGGCCTCTGCGAAGGCCCGGTCGGTGCGCTCCTTGTCGCCGACCTCCCAGTCGAAGGCGACGTTGTCGTGCTGGTTCTCCTTGTCGTCGCGGATCAGCGGCGCGTCGTCGGCCATCGCCTGCATCGGGTTGACGATCGGCGGCAGCGGCTCGTAGTCGACCCGGATCGCCTCGCAGGCGTCCTTGGCGACGTAGGGGTCGTCGGCGATGACGCAGGCGACCTCCTGGCCCTGGAAGCGCACCTTGTCGGTGGCCAGCACGGCCTGGGTGTCGTAGCTGAGCGTCGGCATCCAGGCGAGGTTGCGCGTGGCCATCATCTCGCCGGTGAGCACCAACCTCACGCCCGGCATCTCGTAGGCCTTGCTGGTGTCGATGGAGCGGATCCGGGCGTGGGCCAGGGGGCTGCGGAGGATCTCCAGGTGGAGCATGCCCGGCAGCACGACGTCGTCGACGTAGTGGCCACGACCGCGGATGAAGCGGTTGTCCTCGACCCTGCGGCGGCTCGCGCCCATCCCGCCGATCTTGATCTCGTCGAGCGCCCGGCTCTCCGTGACGGTCATTCAGGCCCCCTGGGTGGCGTCGACGGCAGCGTCGCGGCCCGCGTCCGCGGTGGGGTCGGGTGCGGCGTCCCTCGCAGCCTCGACCGGAGCAGCGCCGCGTTCCTTCGCGGCTGCCCACAGCACGGCCTTGACGATGTTCTGGTAGCCGGTGCAACGGCACAGGTTGCCTGAGAGTGCGAACCTCACCTCGTCCTCGGTGGGGTCGGGGTTGGCGTTCAGCAGGGCCCGCGAGGCCATCATCATGCCGGGGGTACAGAAGCCGCACTGGAGCCCGTGCTCGGTGGTGAAACCCTCCTGCACGGGATCGAGCTCGCTCGCGCTGCCGAGCCCCTCGACGGTCTGCACCTCGTGACCGTCGGCCTGCACGGCGAGCATCGTGCAGCTCTTGACCGGGGCGCCGTCGAACAGCACCGTGCAGGCGCCGCAGTTGGTGGTGTCGCAGCCGGTGTGGGTGCCGGTCAGCTGGAGACCCTGGCGCAGCAGGTGAGCCAGCAGCAGCCGCGGCTCGACGTCGAGGGTGCGCTGCGCACCGTTCACGGTGATCGTCACCCGGCGTACCGGTACGTCGTCACCGGGCTTGCTGGTGATCTCCTCGAAGAGGCTGGTCATGCGTCAGGCCGCCTTGGTCGTGGTGGTGGAGGAGACCCGGGTCAGGATCCGGGTCACGAACGTGTGGATCACGTGGCGCTTGTACTCGGCGCTGCCGCGGTGGTCGGACCGCGGCTCGGCGGCGGAAGCCGCGAGGTCCGCGGCGCGCGCGATCGCGGTCGCGTCGAGCACCTGACCGGCGAGCGAGGCGCCCGCCTCGCGGGCGTCGATGGTGCGGCCGCCGACGCCGCTGAGCGCGATGCCTGCCCGTACGACGCGGTCGCCTTGGAGCTCGACCGCGACCGCGGTGCCGGCCGTGGCGAAGTCACCCACACGGCGCTCGAGCTTGAGGAAGCCGCCGGCGAGGGTGCCCTGCGCGGCCGGGACGATCGCCTCGACCGCGACCTCGTCGTAGGCCAGGGTGTTCTGGAACGGACCGGTGACGAAGTCGCCGATCGCGATGGTGCGGCGGCCACCCGGGCCCTGGGCGACGACCTGGCCGCCGAGCGCGGTCATCACCGCGGCCCAGTCGCCCTGAGGGTCGGCGTGGCACAGCGAGCCGACGAGGGTGCCGCGGGTGCGGACGATCGGGTCGGCGATGAGCGGGGCGGCGGCGACCATGGTCGGCTGCCGGTCCGGGAGCACGGTGGAGTGCTCGAGGTCGGCGTGGCGGCAGAGCGCACCGATCCGCAGGGAGCCGTCGGCGTCGACCCGGTGGTAGGCGAGGTCGGGCAGGTTGTTGATGTCGACCAGCATCTCGGGCGAGGCGAAGCGCAGCTTGAGCAGCGGCACCAGGCTCTGGCCGCCGGCCAGCACCTTCGCCTCACCGTCACCTTCGTGGAGCAGCGCGATCGCCTCGGCGATGCTGCGCGGGGCCTCGTAGCGGAAGCGCGGCGGGAACACTCAGGACTCCTGCTGGTCGGCGGGGGCGGACGGTCGAACCGCGTCGCGGCGAGGCGCCGACAGTGGGTCGGGCACGGCGACGGGTCCCGAGTCCACGGCCGTCGGGTCGGGGCGCGGCTCCTGGTGCGGCGGCCACGGGCCCTGCACGGGCTGGCCAGCCACCTTCAGGTAGTCGACGAGCTGCGGGAACGCCCAGACCGTGGGGCTCTTGCCGGTCTTCGGCGCGTTCTCGATCAGCTCGTACATCCGCGGGTTGCCTTCGTTGTGACCGTCGGACTCGACTGGCACCCAGGCCTCCTTCGACCGTGCGTGCAGAGGCGATGCACCACCGCACCTCCCCACTGTGACCTCCGCCACTCCCGCGGACAACCTGCGGCTAAGCAAAGGCTTACGTGGGTCGGTGGCGAGGCGTCCGACGGGAACGCGGGTGCGCTGGGGCTGCTGCGCCCCATGTGCCGGCCAGAAGGCGAACGACGCTCTAGCTCCAGAGCGTCACGTGGACGGCGGGCTTGAAGCGGCCGTGGGCCACGGCGCGGCCGCGGAGCATCGCCTGGGTGGCCCGGGGCGTGGTGATGAAGCGGGTCATCTCCTCGGCGGCCGGGGTCGCCTGGCCGCCGCCGAGCGTCGAGATGTGCCAGGAGCCCTGGGCGCTCAGGTTGCGGCCGGTCACCTGCACCAGCTGCCCGGAAGCGAGGTCCTGCGCCACGGCGAAGGACAGGGCGAGCGAGACGCCGCGGCCGCGCTTGGTCTCGTCGAGGGCGGCCGCGTGGCTCTGGAAGATCTGCTGCCGGTCCTCCGGTACGCCGATCCGGTGCAGCAGGGCGGTGGTGACCCCGGCGTCCTCGGCCGCCGACGGCCCGAGCAGCCAGGTCTGCTGACGCAGCGTCGAGATGCTGGGCGATGCCTGGAGCAACGCGTGGTCGGGACTCGCGACCGCGACCACCTGGTAGTTGAGGAACAGCTTGCTGCTCACCGGGTTCTCCGGCCGGGCGATCCGCGGCCCGATGGTGGCGTCGACGGTGCGCGTCATCAGCAGCGACTCGAAGCGGGTGGTGCGGTGGGTGCTCAGCTCGACGTCGAGGTCCTTGGCCCGCTCCGCGAACAGGCCGATCAGGCCGGGAGCGGCGTACTCGGCGAAGAGGGTGGACGTGCCGAGCCGCAGCAGCCGGCGCCCCTCGCCCGCGGCGCGCACCTCGAGCACGGTGCGGTCCTGGAGGCCGAGCAGCTCGACCGCGCGACTGGCGAGCCGCAGGCCTCCGGGCGTGAACGCGAGGCCCGCCGAGGTACGGGTGAAGAGCTGGTCGCCGAGCTCCTTGCGGAGCTGGCCGACGTGCAGGGAGACGGCGGCCTCGGTGACCTGGAGCTCGGCCGCGGCAGCCTTGACCGACCCGAGCCGGACGACGGCCGCGAAAGCACGCAGCTGGGTCGGCGTCATCGGGTCGGTGGCCCTCCCTTCTGGCCGTTCTGCATGGCCTCCCAGATCCGGGAGGGAGTCAGCGGCATGTCCGCGTGCCGCACACCGTACGGCTCCAGGGCGTCGATGATCGCGTTCACCACGGCCGGCGGCGAGCCGACGGTGGCTGACTCACCGACCCCCTTGGCGCCGATCGGGTGGTGCGGCGACGGGGTGACCGTCGTCCCGGTCTCCCAGTCGGGCACCTCGAGCGCCGTCGGGATCAGGTAGTCCATGAGCGAGGCGTTGAGGCAGTTGCCGTGCTCGTCGAAGCCGATCTGCTCCATCAGCGCCATCCCGACGCCGTCGGTCAGGCCACGGTGGATCTGGCCCTCCACGATCATCTCGTTGATCCGGGTGCCGCAGTCGTCGACGGCGATGAACCGACGCACCTTCACCTCGGCGGTGCCCGGGTCGAGATCGACGACGCAGACGTAGGCGCCGAAGGGGTAGGTGAGGTTCTCCGGGCTGTAGGTCACGCGGTCCTCGAGGCCACCGGCGAGGGCCTCGGGCAGGTCCGCGTCGCCGTACGCCGCCGCCGCGATCTCGAGCATCGTGATCGACGCACCTGGCGAGTCACCAGGCACGCCCCGCACGGAGAACGTGCCCTGCTCCCAGTCGAGGTCGGCCGGCGAGACCTCCAGGAGGTGGGCCGCGATCTCCCGGCACCGGTCGCGCAGCTTGCGCGCGACGAGCACGGCGGCGGCGCCGGAGACCGGTGTCGAGCGGCTGCCGTAGGTGCCCAGCCCGTACGGCGTGTTGTCGGTGTCGCCGTGGACCACGTCGATGTCGTCGGGGTGGATCCCGATCTCCTGCGCCACGATCTGGGCGAACGTCGTCTCGTGTCCCTGGCCCTGGGTCTGCACGGAGATCCGGACGACGGCCGTGCCGGTGGGGTTGATGGTCAGCTCGCAGCCGTCCGACATGGCGAGCCCGGCCAGGTCCATCTCCTGGCGCGGGCCGGCCCCGACGGCCTCGGTGAAGAACGCGACCCCGATCCCCATCAGCTCGCCACGCGCGCGGCGTTCGGCCTGCTCGGCCCGGAGCTCGTCGTACCCCGCGATCCGGAGCGCCTCGGCCATGGCGGCGGGGTAGTCGCCGGAGTCGTAGACCCAGCCGGTGCGGCTCACGTAGGGGAACTGGTCGGGCTGGATGAAGTTCGCGACCCGCAGCGCGACGGGGTCGAGGCCGAGCTCGTCGGCGAGGATGTCGACCATCCGCTCGACGAGGTAGACGGCCTCGGCGATCCGGAAGGAGCACGCGTAGGCGACCCCGCCGGGTGCCTTGTTGGTGTGCACCGCGGTCATCGAGCAGTAGGCGGCCTCGAGGACGTAGCTGCCGGTGAACACCCCGAAGAAGCCGCCGGGGAACTTCGTCGGCGTCGCCGCGCCGTTGAACGCGCCGTGGTCGGCGAGCACGTGGCTGCGCACGGCGAGGATCCTGCCCTCGCGGGTCGCGGCGATCTCGCCCTGCATCACGTAGTCGCGAGCGAACCCGCTGGCCACGAGGTTCTCGGTGCGGTCCTCGGTCCACTTGACCGGCTTCCCCGTCACCATCGACCCCACGATCGCGCACACGTAGCCGGGGTAGATCGGTACCTTGTTGCCGAAGCCGCCGCCTACGTCGGGGGCGATCACGCGGATGTGGTGCTCCTCGATGCCGGTGAACCGCGCCAGCAGCGTGCGGTGGGCATGGGGCGCCTGCGTGGTCGACCACAGGGTGAGGCGGCCCTCGACGCGGTCGTAGTCGGCGACCGCGCCACACGTCTCGAGGGGAGCGGGGTGGACGCGCGGGAAGACGATCTCCTGGGCGAGCGTGACCTCGGCCCGGGCGAAGACCGCCTCGGTAGCCGCCGCGTCGCCGGTCTCCCACTCGAAGCACAGGTTGTCGGTCTTGCCCGCCAGGTCGTCGCGGATCACCGCCGCGCCCGGGTCGAGCGCCGTGCGAGCGTCGACGACCGGCGGCAGCATCTCGTAGTCGACCTCGATCAGCTCGAGCGCGTCGCGCGCGGCGTAGCGGTCCTCGGCGACGACGAACGCGACCTCCTGGCCCTGGAAGCGCACCTTGTCCGTGGCCAGCACCGGCTGCCGGTCGCCCGGCAGGGTCGGCATCCAGGCCAGCCCGCGCTCCTCGAGCATGGCGCCGGTGACCACGGCGCGGACCTTCGGATGGGCCTCGGCGGCCAGGGTGTCGACCGACACGATCCGGGCGTGCGCCACCGGCGAGCGCAGCACCGCGAGGTGGAGCATGCCGGGCAGCTGGAGGTCGTCGGTGAACCGGCCGCGCCCGCGCACCAGGCGCCGGTCCTCCTTGCGGAGCATCCGGCCGTGACCGAACGGCGTCGCCGTCGCCTCGTCGCGCGGGATCACGGGGCTGGGCGCGGGGCCGGTCACGGGCCCACCTCGACGTCGTCGGCGTGCTGGGCGGCCCAGCGCACGGAGCGGACGATCGTCGCGTAGCCGGTGCACCGGCAGATCTGTCCCGAGATCGCCTCGCGGATCGTCTGCTCGCTGGGGTCGGGGTCGCGGTCGAGAAGGGCGCGCGCGGTGAGCAGCATCCCCGGGGTGCAGAAGCCGCACTGCAGCCCGTGGCACTCCATGAACCCTCGCTGCACGGGATCGAGCACGCCGTCCACCTCGAGGTGCTCGACGGTCTGCACGTCGTGCCCCTCGGCCATCGGGGCCAGCACGGTGCACGACTTGACCGGCTCGTCGTCGTACAGCACGACGCAGGCACCGCAGTTCGTCGTGTCGCAGCCCCAGTGGGTGCCGGTCAGGCCGAGCTCGTCGCGCAGGAAGTGCACGAGCAGCATCCGCGCTTCGACGTCGCGCGTGACCAGCTCGCCGTTGACGGTCACCGACACCTCCATGCCTAGGCCACCCCGGTGTCGGCCAGAGCCCGCGCCGCGGCGGTGCGGAGGGTACGACGGGTGAGCTCGTCGGCCAGGTGGCGCTTGTACGCCTCCGACCCACGGGCGTCGGTCACCGGGCGGCAGCTCGCGGCGGCCAGGCGGCCCGCCTCCGCGAACGCCTCCTCGTCGGGACGACGGCCGCGCAGGGCGGCAGACACCTCCGGGATCCCGGTGGTGTTCGGCCCGACGGCAGCCAGGCCCACCCGCGCGTCGGAGATCAGCCCGCCCTCGAGCCAGATCGCGGCCCCGGTGGCGACCACCGCCCAGTCGCCGGCTCGGCGCTCGACCTTGAGGTAGGCGCTGCTCCCCGGGCGTCGTACCGGGATGCGCACCTCCGTCAGCAGCTCGGCCCGCCCGACCGCCGTCTCGTAGGGGCCTCGGTGGAACTCCTCCATCGTCACCTGCCGGGTGCCCGACGAGCCCTGGATGACGCAGACCGCGTCGAGCGTCGTGCACACCGACGACAGGTCCTCCGACGGGTCGGCCTGGCAGAGCGCGCCGCCCAGGGTGCCGCGGTTGCGCACCGGAGGGTCTGCGATGACCCGCTCGGCGTCGCGGAAGATCGGGAACAGGTCCCACAACAGGTCGGACTCGAGGAGCTCGCGGTGACGGGTCATCGCTCCGATCCGTACGACGTCGCCGTCGGCCTCGATGTAGCTGAGGGTGTCGTGCAGGTCGTTGATGTCGACGAGGTACTCCGGCACGGCCAGCCGCAGCTTCATCATCGGCAGCAGGCTGTGCCCGCCGGCGATCACTCGCGCCTCGTCCCCGAGCCGCTCGAGCAGCGCCACGGCGTCCTCGACGGTGGTGGCCCGGGCGTACTCGATGGGCGCGGGCACCTGCATGTGCGTCATCGTAGGGCGCGGCCCGTGGGGCGGCCGCTGATTCGGCCCTACGCTGAGCCCATGCCGGAGGTGGTGCTCGAGGTCGCGGTCTCCGACCCGCGCGACGTGCCCGGCGCGGCCGAGGGCGGCGCCGACCGTCTGCACGTCGTCGTCCCGGGGCCGACCTGCGGGCTGTCCCCGGAGCCGAACCTCGTCAGCGCGATCGGCCGCGAGAGCGACCTGCCGATGTTCGTGCTTCTCCGGCTCAACGACTCCTGGTCCACCACCGGCGGCGAGTTCGCGCGGATGATCGGGCTCGCCGAGGACTACCTCGCCTGCGGCGCCACAGGAGTGGCGTTCGGCTTCCTCGACTCCGACCTCGAGATCGACACCGAGACCTGCTCGATGCTGCTCGCCAGGATCCCGAACGTCCCGTGGACCTTCACCCGCGCCATCGACTCCTCGCTCGACCCGCGTCGCTCCTGGCGACGGGTGCGCGAGCTCCCGCGGCTGGTCGCCGTGCGGTCCGCCGGGTCGCCGCAGGGCATGGCGGTCGGGTACGACGACCTGCTCGCCTCGGTGACCCCCGAGATCGCCCCGCTGCTGATGCCCGGCGGTGGGCTCGCCGCCGAGCACGTGCCGTGGCTGCTCCAGGCCGGAGTCCGCCAGCTCCACCTCGGCGGCCAGGTGCGTCCCGGTGGCTCCGCGAAGGCCTACGTCGACGCCACGTACGTCCGGTCGTGGCGGACCATGGTCGACGACGCGCGGACGAGCCCCGCCGGATGATCCTGATCGACCCGCCGCTGGTCCCGTCGCGCGGCCGGCTGTGGTCCCACCTGGCCAGCGACACGTCGTACGACGAGCTCCACGCCTTCGCGCGCGGGCTCGGCGTGCCGGAGCGGGGTTTCGACCGCGACCACTACGACGTACCGTCCGAGTTCTACGACGACGCAGTGGCCGCCGGAGCCGTGCCCGTCACCTCGCGCGAGCTCGTCGCCGCGCTGGTGAGGGCCGGGTTGCGGCGACGCAAGCCGCAGAGACAGGAGGACTGATGCGCGGACGCGACAGCTTCGGCCCCGACACCGATCGCTGGGAGCGCAAGGACTGGTGGGGTGTCACCCTCGAGGCGCCGGATGTCCATGCCCTGCTGGCGTTCTGGTCCGCGATCCTCGACAAGCCGATCTGGGACGAGTCGGAGTCGGGCGGCTCGCTCGATCTCGGTGAGGGCGTGGGATCGCTCGGGGTGCAGAAGGCGCAGGTCTACGAGCCGCCGGTGTGGCCGCCGGAGCCGGGGAAGCAGGGCATGCAGCTCCACCTCGAGGTCGAGGTGAGCGACCTGGCTGCCGCGGTCGAGCACGCCGTGGAGCTCGGCGCGACCGTGGCGGACCACCAGCCGCAGGACGACGTACGCGTCATGCTCGACCCCGCCGGCCACCCGTTCTGCCTCTACACCTGAGTCGGTCATCCCGCCGGGCGGTGAGGTAGCCACCGAACGCGGCGAGCAGACGGCGGCAGGCTCACCGCTCCCGGGAGTCGGCCAGCGCCGACAGCTCGCGCGCGAGGTTGGCGCGGGCGGCGGGCTCCCAGTGCTCGCGCGCGTACGCCGTGTGGAACAGCCGCTCGCGCCCGGCGAGGTCGCGCAGCACGGCCGCCCGGCCCGACGCGAAGTCGGTGTCGGAGACGTGGGCGTAGTCGCGCCGCACGCCCGCCAGGTAGGCGTCGTAGCGCGTGGGCGGCGCGGCCAGGATCGCCAGGTCGGCGTCGCAGAGCACCTGCCCGGGCAGGTCGTCGGGCGCCGGGTCGTGATGCTCGGTCAGCCGCACCAGCCGGGCCACCTGGTCGGCGTGGCCGGTGTCGGCCAGCACCTCCTCGGCCCACACGGCGCTGCGGTCCTCGTCGCCGCGCTCCCCCTCGTACACCCCGTCGTGGAACCACGCGGCCAGTCGCAGCGCCGGTCCGTCGCCGGACACCCCTGCGCCGGTGAGCTCGTCGATCCGGTCGAGCACCTCGCCGAGGTGGAGCGCGTCGTGGTAGCCCCGGGCGGGGTCGCCGTACGCCGCCAGCAGCGCGTCGCGTGCGTCGAGGTGGTCGGGCAGCGGCCAGCGGGCCGCGACGTCGCCGCTCATGCCCCGGTGGCGCCGAGCCCGGGCGCCGGCCTCGAGCGTTCCGTCTCCAGCCGGGCGACGACGGACGGGTCGCTGGTCATCGCCCAGCGGATGGTGCGGGTGGCGAGCGTGCCGAGCGGTGCGGCGATCCGGTCGTGGACGAGCGGCACCATCGGGAGCCCGAGCGGCTTGCGCGACCAGGCCGGCATCAGGCCGATCGCCGCCGCCACCAGCACGCCGTACGGCAGGCGGGCGGGGAGCGGCAGGTCGGGGTGCCAGATCAGGTACGACACGGCCTCGCGCGCGTGGTCGGTGACGACGAGCTCGGGCCGGAACCTGGCCAACGCCGCCTCGAGCTCGGCCTCCGTGGTCGGCGGGTCGACGGCACCGAGCCTGCGGGCCACGAACGCCGTCTGCGCGACGTACTCGTCGCGCTCGGCCTGGTCGAGCGGCCGGCGGCCGTAGCGCTGGTGGGACATCAGGAAGCTGTGGATCTCCGCGATGTGGACCCACTCGAGGAGGTGGGGGTCGGTGGCGGTGTACGGCGTGCCGTCGGGCATGGTGCCGACCACCCGCTCGTGGATGGCCCGGACCACGTCGACCGCCTCCTGGGCGTGCTCGGCGGTGCCGAACGTGGTCACGGCCAGGAAGCGACTCGTGCGCGCGAGGCGGCCCCAGATGTCGCCACGGTAGCCGGAGTGCTCGGCAACGGCGGTCATCGCCGCCGGCTGGAGGGTCTGGAGGAGCACGGCGCGGAGGCCGCCGACGTACATCGAGGCGTCGCCGTGCACCCGCGTGATCGGGCTGCCGGACTCGAACCAGCGCGGCCCCGGCGTGCCGTGGATCCGGTCGCGGTGCATCGCGCCCTGCGGGCCGGCGACCCGGGCGAAGATGGCGTCGTTCAGCCGGTCACGGATGCTCCCCACGGTGCCGAGCCTAGGTGACCGCACCCAGGGCGGCCTCCACGTCGGCGAGCAGGAGCGTCTCGCCGAGGAACTCCTCGATGCCGGCCAACGAGCGGGCGCGGCCCTCGCTGTCGCGGGCCGCCAGCCACATCCGCAGATGTCGGTGGCCGATGTGGTGGAGCTGGGCGACGGTGAGGCCGAAGTCGGCGCGGCCGGTGAGGCGTCCGGGCCCGCCGGCGTCGCGGTAGGCGTCGTGGAGCCGACGCTGACGGACCGCGTCACCACGGCCGAACTCGACGACCAGCATCGCCAGCTCACGCGCGGGGTCGGCCGGTCCGGCGTTGTCGAAGTCGATCGCGCACAGGCCGTCGTCGGGGGTACGGCGCAGGTTGTCGGACCACAGGTCGAGGTGGCAGGTCTGCACGCGCTCCATCGGGGTGAGGATGGTCTCCACCTCCACCAGGCGGGGAAGCGCGTCGGCGAGGCGGTCGACGTACGGCGCCCCGGCGGCGCGCGAGGCCTTGAGCACGGCCCGCCACTCGCGCTCGCCGACGGGTGCCTCGAACCACTCGTCGACCGTGCCCTCCACCGGACGTCGTACGGCGTGCAGAGCGGCGAGCAGCGACCCGACTGCCTCCGGGTCGAGCCACGGGTCGGGGTCGGCGATCTCGACCCAGGTGTAGGCCTGTACCAGCTCGCCGCCGACATCGACGACGAAGCGGCCGGCCGCCGACTGCGGCTCCGGTGTCGGGATCCCGGCCTGCCAGCAGGCGAGGTGGAACGCGCTCGACCGCTCGATCGCCGCCACGTCGTCCGCGGTGAGCTCCGCCAACGACTCCTTGACCGCCCAGGTGCCCTGGTCGGTGACCAGCCGGCGTACCTGGCCCAGCTCGCCCCGCGCCACCGGCTCGCTCAGCGACTCCGCGCGCCCGAGCCGGAACGCGTCGGCCACCGCTGGGGCGTCGAGAGTCATCGGGACAGGCTAGGCGGCGCCGCTTCCTGCCGAACTCAGTCCTCGGCGTCGCGGATGGAGTAGGCGTAGCCCTGCTCGGCCAGGAACCGCTGGCGGTTGGCGGCGAAGTCGGCGTCGACCGTGTCGCGGCTGACGATCGTGTAGAAGTGCGCCGACTTGCCCTCGGACTTCGGGCGCAGCAGCCGTCCGAGGCGCTGGGCCTCCTCCTGGCGCGAGCCGAAGGAGCCGGAGACCTGGATCGCCACCTCGGCGGTCGGCAGGTCGATCGAGAAGTTGGCGACCTTGCTCACCACCAGCAACCCCACCTCGCCGGCGCGGAACGCCTCGAAGAGCCGCTGCCGCTCCTTGACCGTGGTCGCGCCGGTGATCAGCGGCGCGTCGAGGGCGGCCGCGAGCTCGTCGAGCTGCTCGAGGTACTGCCCGATCACCAGCGTCGGCTGGCCCGGGTGCTGCGCCACGAGTCGGCGTACGACGTCGATCTTGTGGTGGGTGCACGACGCGAGCCGGTAGCGCTCCTCGGGCTCTGCGACGGCGTAGACCATCCGCTCCGCCGACGGCAGCGTCACCCGCACCTCGACGCAGTCCGCCGGCGCGATCCAGCCCTGAGCCTCGATGTCCTTCCAGGGGGCGTCGTACCGCTTCGGCCCGATCAGCGAGAACACGTCGCCCTCGCGGCCGTCCTCGCGCACCAGGGTCGCGGTCAGGCCGAGCCGCCGGCGTGCTTGGAGGTTCGCGGTCATCCGGAAGATCGGGGCTGGCAGCAGGTGCACCTCGTCGTAGACGATCAGGCCCCAGTCACGTGCGTCGAGGAGCTCGAGGTGGCTGTAGACGCCCTGACGACGCGTGGTCATCACCTGGTAGGTCGCGATGGTGACCGGCCGGACCTCCTTCACCGAGCCGCTGTACTCACCGATCTCCTCGGCGGTGAGCGTCGTCCGCCGCATCAGCTCGTCCTTCCACTGCCGCGCGCTGACGGTGTTGGTGACGAGGATCAGCGTGGTCGCCTTCGCCTCGGCCATGGCGGCCGCGCCGACCATGGTCTTGCCTGCGCCACACGGGAGGACGACGACGCCGGAGCCGCCGTGCCAGAACGACTCGACCGCCTCCTTCTGGTAAGGCCGCATCGACCAGTCCGACTCGTCGAGGTCGATGGCGTGGGCCTCGCCGTCGACGTACCCCGCGAAGTCCTCGGCCGGCCAGCCGATCTTGAGCAGCGCCTGCTTGAGGTTGCCTCGCTCCGAGGGGTGGACCGCGACGGTGTCGGCGTCGATGCGGGTGCCGAGCATCCCGGCCACCTTCTTGGCCCGTAGCACCTCCTCGAGCACGGGCCGGTCGGTGGAGACGAGCACCAGGCCGTGCACGGGGTGCTTCTCGAGCCGCAGCCTGCCGTAGCGCGCCATCGTCTCGGCGACGTCGACGAGCAGGGCGTGGGGCACGGAGTAGCGGCTGTACTCCAGCAGGGTGTCGACGACCTGCTCGGCGTCGTGCCCGGCCGCGCGGGCGTTCCAGAGCCCGAGCGGAGTCAGCCGGTAGGTGTGGATGTGCTCGGGCGAGCGCTCGAGCTCGGCGAACGGCGCGATCGCCTTGCGGCACTCGGCCGCGGAGGGATGGTCGACCTCGAGCAGCAACGTCTTGTCGCTCTGGACGATCAGGGGTCCGTCGTTCACCGGGCAAGCCTAGGGTGAGCCGCCAATTCCCCACTGACGCGGGGAAACCGACGAGCCACCTCTCCGCCCCAGCGGCCGCGTGCCGATAGCGTGCGTCGCGTGAGCGAGCCGCTGACCGTGATGTTCATGCCGGAGTCGGCGTACGGGCCCACCAACCAGTGCATCGGGCTGGGGAAGGTGCTGCTCGACCGCGGACACCGCGTGGTGTTCGCGGCCGAGGCGTCGTGGGCGGGCCGACTGGAGCCGTTCGGCTTCGTCGAGGCGCTCGTCGACCTCGCCGAGCCCGACCCCGACGCCGGGGAGGAAGCGGCCGGTCAGTTCTGGATCGACTTCATCAACGAGACCGCCCCCGAGTTCGCCAAGCCGACCCGTGACCAGCTCGCGACCTTCGTCCAGCCGACGTACGCCGCGCTCGTCGAGGGTGCGCGGTACGCCGAACCGCGGCTGCGCCGGATCATCGCCGAGCACCGGCCCGACGTGATCGTCGAGGACAACGTCGTCTCGTTCCCCGCCCTGATGACCGGCGACGCGGCATTCGTGCGGATCGTCTCGTGCAACCCGCTCGAGGTCCGCGGCGACGACGTCCCGCCGGTCTTCTCCGGCTACCCGATGGCCGACCGCTCGCAGTGGGCCGGCTTCCTCGAGGAGTTCGACCGCGTGCACGCCGACACCTGGGCGGAGTGGGACGCCTGGTGCCAGGAGCAGGGCGCGCCCCCCTTGCCGCCCCGCGACTTCATGCACGCCTCGCCCGCCTGCAACCTCTACGTCTTCCCGCGCGAGCTCGACTACACCGAGGCCCGCCCCCTCGACGACACCTGGCACCGGATCGACTCCAGCGTCCGCGAGACCGACGAGGACTACACCGTCCCGGCGGAGCTGGCCGACCGTCCGGACGACAGCGGGCTGCTCTACCTCTCGCTCGGCTCCCTCGGCGGGGCCGACGTCGCTCTGATGCAGCGGCTCGTCGACGTGCTCGCCACCTCGCGGCACCGGGTGATCGTGAGCATGGGTCCGCGGGCCGACGAGCTTCGGCTGCCCGACGGCATGGTGGGCGCAGCCACCGTCCCGCAGACCAAGGTGGTCCCGCAGGTCGACCTCGTGATCACCCACGGCGGCAACAACACCACCACCGAGGCGATGCACTTCGGCAAGCCGATGATCGTGCTCCCTCTCTTCTGGGACCAGTACGACAACGCCCAACGCGTCCACGAGCTCGGGTACGGCGTACGGCTGCCCACGTACGCCTTCACCGACGCCGAGCTTCTCGGCGCGGTCGACCGGCTGCTGGCCGACACGGCGCTCCGCGAGCAGATGGCCGCGATCGGCGAAGACATCCGGGCGCGTGACGGGTTGCGCCGAGGAGCGGAGATCATCGAGCGGGTCGGTCTGGAGCGCCGTGCGGACAGCTGACCTGCTGACCTTCGACCGGGCCCACGCCATCCGCGTGGTCCCGACCGAGGCAGGTCCGCGCGCCGCGCCGTACGTGCTGAACGACGGGCAGTGGCGCCGCGCGGGGGCGGGCGACGGCGCGGCGGCCGCCCTGCTGGACTGGCTGTCCCGCGACCCGGAGACCCCGGAAGCCTTCCGGGTCACCGCTCCTGAGACCTCGCCTGCCACCGTCGCCGCGGACGAGCGGGAGATGGGCGTCGACCAGACCCACGACTCGTGGGTGGTCGGTGGTGAGGTCGTCGTGAAGTGGATGACCGAGCCGCTGGAAGGCCCCCATCCGGCCGCGGCGCGGCTGCGCCGGCTCGCCGCCGCCGGGTTCGACGAGTCGCCCGCACTCCGTGGGCTGGTGGAGTGGCGCGAGCCGCGGACCGGTCAGTGGCTGCCCGTCGCGGTCGCACAGTCCTACCTGCCGGGCACCGAGGACGGCTGGACCTGGGCGGTCACGGAGGCGCGACGGGCGCTCCGTCTGGAGCCGGGGCCGGCCGACGACTTCGCCCGCGACCTCGGCGGCGTCGTCGCGAGGATGCACCTGGCGCTGGCCGACGAGCCGCCGGCGCGGTTGACGCCGACGCTCGCGCGGCAGCACGCCGACGAGGCACTCGCCGCGCTCGACCTCGCGATCCGGCTGACGCGCCCGCACGACCCCGCCTCGTACGACCTGCTCACCGACCACCGGGCCCGGATCGAGGCGGTGCTGGCCGGGTTGGCCGACGCCGCGGGCACGCCGGTGCTGCCCGTGCACGGCGACCTCCACGTCGGCCAGGTGCTGCGCGGACCCGAGGGCTACGCCGTCGTCGACTTCGACGGCAACCCGACCCGGTCGCCCGCACTGCGGGCCCAGGACGCACCCGCCGCTGCCGACGTCGCCGGGATGCTGGTCAGCCTGGAGAACGTCAGCCACGTCGCGCGCCATGGCGCCACCGTGGCCGCGGGGAGTGCCGAGGCCGCGGCGCTCGACTGGACGGCCCTGGCGTGGACCGGCCATGCCCAGGGGCTGTTCCTGAGCGGGTACCGGCAGGCTCTCGTCGACCGGCCGGACCTGTTCGACGCGGCCCTCGTCCCGGCGTACGCCTGGGAGCAGCTGTGCCGCGAGTTCGTCTACGCCGCCCAGCACCTGCCGGAGTGGCTCTACGTGCCGGCCGCGTCGCTGCGCCGCCGGCTCGAGCAGAGCTGATGGACGCCGACCTGTTCCTCGCCGACCTCGAGGAGAAGCCGGCCCGGCTGGCCGCACTGGCCCAGCACCTACGCAGCGCCGATCCGTGGGCGGTGCTCGGTGACACCGAGGCGCCGGTCGTGGTGCTCGGGATGGGTTCGTCCCACTACGCCGGCCAGGTCGCTGCCTCACGCCTTCGCGCGAGTGGGGTGCCGGCCGTCGCCGAGCTGGCTGCGTCGGACCTCCTGCCGAGGCTCCGGCCCGGCACCCTCGTGGTGGCGGTGTCCGCCTCGGGTGGCTCCGCGGAGACCCTCGACGCCGTACGACGTCTCCGGGCGACCGACAGCGGCGCGCGGTTCGTGGCCGTCACCAACCGCCCCGGCACCGAGCTCGGCGACCTGTGCGACGCGACGGTGGACCTGGCGGCGGGGGAGGAGCGGGGTGGGGTGGCGTGTCGGTCGTTCCAGCACACCGTGGCCCTGCTGCTCGCGCTGGAGGAGCGCCTCACCGGCGGTCCGGCCGTGGTCACCTTGCTCGAGCAGGCGGCCGAGGCCAGCGCGCACCTGCTCGCCCATCGTGCCGACTGGCTCGCGGAGGTCTCGTCGGCCGCCCTCGGACCGCAGGGCACCCACGTGGTCGCGCCGGCGGGACGGATCAGCTCGGCTCTCCAGTCGGCGTTGATGCTGCGCGAGGGCCCGCGGCTGCCGGCGGTCGGGTGCGAGACCGCGGACTGGAGCCATGTCGACGTCTACCTGACCAAGACCACCGACTACCGGCTCGTCCTGCTCGTCGGGTCACGCTGGGAGCCCGCGCTCCTCGACTGGGTCGGGCAGCGCGGCAGCACGCTCGTCGCCGTGGGTGGCGAGGTGCCGGGCGCGGTCGCGACCGTGCGCTACCCCCACGACGACCTGGACGACGTACGCCTGCTCACCGAGACGCTCGTCCTCGAGCTGGTGGCTGCCGAGGCCTGGCGCCGGGGTCGGTAAGGGCTCGTCGGTTTCCCGTGTACGCGGGGAAGCGGGCCAGGGCTCACCTCACCCCGCGGCGGCCTTCTGGCGCGCCCGGTAGGCCGCGACGTTGGCCCGCGAGGAGCAGCGGTCGGAGCAGTAGCGGCGCGACTGGTTCGGGGACGTGTCGACGTAGACGTGGGTGCACGGCGTCGCCGCGCACACGCCGAGGCGGGTGGGGCCGAGGTCGCAGACCAGGTTCGCGAGCCCGAGCAGCGACTCGCCGACGAGCAGGTCGGAGACGCTGGCGGCACGGTTGGCGACGTGGATGTGGAGGTTCGCCGGGTTGTGGTCGGCGATCCGTGGCGTGATCGGGTGCTTCTCGAGCAGCGCGTTGAGCCCGTCGATGACGCCCTTCGAGTCGTCGGCCGACGACGCCTCGAAGACCGGCCGCAGCTCGCGCTGGAAACGACGCAGCACCACCACGTCGCGGTCGTTGACCTGGGGCTGCAGCCAGGCACGGTTCTCCAGGAAGCCCACGAGGGCGTCGAGGTCGGGGAGCTCTGCGTTGAGCAGGGCGGCCGACGACTCGGCGTACCGGAGGAAATCCACGATCAAAGTCTACGGAGCGGCGCCAGCGGGTTTGCCGCGCGACCGTCAGCCGGCCTCGTCGACCGATTGCACCGTCCGGATCCGGTGGACGGCGAACTGGCGCACGTCGTCGGCGCGGTGGTCGCGCGCGGTGAGCCAGCCACCGTCGACGCGCACGGGATCGACGAGCCGCTGGGTCGCCGCCCCGTCGTTGTCGACGTAGTCGATCAGCACGGTCCGGCCGGTCTCGACGGCTTCGCGCAGGGCGGCGAGCGAGCCCATCGGCGTCAGTGACCCCGACGGGGACGCGGCGAGCCGCGTCTCGTGGGCCCGGTCGCCCGCCCGCACCGCCGTGACGACCTGGACCAGGCGCGCCTCGAGCCGTGCGTCGGCGGTGTGGCGCGCCATGCCCTGCCGATCCCTCGGCCGCGCCCGCTGCCGGTCGGGACGGCTGACGTGCACGGTGCCGTCGATGCTCTCCACGAGCGGCGAGACCCCGAGCTCGCGCAGCCGCGGGATCAGCACGTCGAGCGGGGTCGTGCTGACCAGCACGGTCGGAGCGAGGCGGCGCAGCCCCAGCGACCCGGCGCGCGGGTGGTGCAGCAGCTCGGTGAGGGCCGCCTCGTCGTCCGCGCGCAGGAACGCCTCGGCATGCCCCACCCGGACCGTGCCGTAGGTGCGCGCCGCGTCGTCGACGAGGTAGCTCAGTGGTTGGGGCACCGGCGTCCGCGAGACCTCGGCCAGGAACGCATGCACCTCGTGTGCCGCCCAACCCGCGTCGAAGGCACGTCGTACGGACGTGGCGGTGAAGCGGTAGACCGTGGCCTGGCCACGCGACTCCACGTCGGCGACGAGGTGGAGGTCGCGGGCCCGCTCGCGCACCAGCGGCCCGGGCGCCACCGCGGTGAGGTCGGCCTGGATCAGCACGTGGTCGACCTCGTCGGGCAGCAGGGGGGTCAGCAGCGGCGCGGGGTCGCCGCCGGTGACCAGCGCCCGGGCGTACGACGCGAGCCCGCCGAGGCCGGTGATGCCGAGGTGGCCCGACTCGGCGAGGGCCGCGACCACCTGCTCGGCGCGCGACGGTGGCCGGCGCGGGCGTAGCCAGGCGAGCCGCGCGACCACCGAGGACGGCCCGGTGCCGGTCGCGACCACGTGCCCGACCGGGAACGACGCCAGCTCGGCCACTGCCATCGCGCGCGTCTCGGGCGCGACCCGGCTGGTGTGCTCGGGGTCGAGGGCGTTGCGCGTCTTGCCCGCGTCGTCGCGGGTGCCGACCAGGTAGGGCAGCCGCTCGGTGTCGAGCCAGGCCCGGGCCAGCATCGCCCACCGGACACCCGCCGCCTCTCCACACCATGCGTCGAACGCCTCGGTGGGAGTCCACGCCGGGTTGCCGTCGGGGTCGGGCCAGGTGGCCAGCAGGCCGGCTGCCGCGGCGACCTCGATCAGGAGGGCGGTCGTCGGCTCGTCGAGCTGGGCGAAGTCCGCCGCCGCCTTCAGGTCGCGCACGGCCAGGGCGCCGGTGCGCAGGGCGACGGGCGGGTGGGTGCCCCAGTGGTCGACCAGCAGCTCCACCCGTCGTACCGCCTCGAACGCCGCACCCGCTGCCGCCCGGTCGACCTGTGCCGGGTCGCGCTCGGAGGTCGCCACCTCCGGCGGTACGTCGACCCGGGAGCGTGTGGTGTGCCCGCCGCGCAACGCGATCTGCACCTCGCCGGGCACCCGCACCAGTCGTGGCCGGCCGGGCACCAGCAGCCCGCGCGACAGCAGCTCCTCGGCCGGGCTCGCCGCCTCGGCCGGGCTGATCGCGCGGCGGGCGGAGCCGGCGTCGGCCTCACCAGAGGCCTCCTCGACGTGCTCGAGCATCGCCCGCGCAGCGGTCGAGAGCTCAGCCAGCAGCGGCCCGACCTCGTCGGCCGTGCGGCCGGGTGTGATCGGGTGGAGCTGCGAGAGCGACCCCAGCGCCTCCGGCACGCCGGTCAGCGCGCGCAGCCCGGCATCGCTCTCCCACACCAGGGCCAGGTCGCCGAGCCGGCCCAGCGCGCCCTCGACAGCGGACGGTTCGGCGTCGAGGATGTGCACGAGCTGCGCGTCGGTGGCCTGTCCCGACGCCACGAGGGCATCAAGGACGGAGAGCTCGAGGCGCGTGAGCAGGTCGAGGGCACGGTTCAGGGACGATCTCGTGGCGGCTCGCGACGCCAGCTGCGCGCAGTCGGCGGGCGCCGGCGTGGAGAGGTCCGGCCGTTCCCGGAGCAGGGCGGTCAGTCGCTCGTCCGGCCAGCTCCTCAGCTGGTCGGCGAGCGAACGGTGCCCCCGGCTCGGTAACGGACCCGCGGCTCCCGGGGCGGACGACGTGGACATCGTTCCCACGCTAGCGGTCCGTCCCATCCCGGCCCCCGGTCGCGCCGTCCGATGATCGACCACGTCCAGCTGCGACACGGAGCAGCCACCGACGTCGGCCTCGTGCGCGAGACGAACGAGGACGCCTTCCTGGCCGAGCCACCGGTTTTCGTGGTGGCCGACGGGATGGGTGGCCACGACGGCGGCGACATCGCCAGCGGGATCGTGGTCGAGGAGTTCGGTCGGCTCGCCGTGGCGGGCTACGACCCACGGTTCGGTGCCGAGGCCGTCACCGACACCTTGCAGGAGTGCCAGCGCCGGCTGCTCGCGTACGGCGACACCCACCGCGGCAGTCGTGGTGGCCGCTGGCAGGGCGGCACCACGGCTGTCGTCGCGCTGCTCGTCGACGACGACGGACCCCGGTGGCTCCTGGCCAACCTCGGCGACTCGCGCATCTATGCGTTCTCGGCCGGCGCTCTGGTGCGCGTCAGCGTCGACCACAGCCTGGTGCAGGAGCTGGTCGACGCCGGGCAGATCACCGAGGAGGAGGCCGCGACCCACCCCGAGCGCCACGTCGTCACCCGCGCCCTGGGCGGTGTCGACGGGGTCGACCCGGACTTCTTCCTCCTCGGCCTCGACGACGCCGCGCGCGTCCTGCTCTGCTCCGACGGCATCACCGCGATGCTCGACGACCTCGAGATCGCCGGCCTCCTGGGCGAGCACGACGACCCGCGCGAGGCGGCGGACCGCCTCGTCGCCGCGGCGGTGTCCGCAGGCGGCATCGACAACGCCACGGCGGTCGTCGTCGATGTGGTGGGATGGGCCGGCGATCGCACCGATGACTCCCGGCCCGAGCCGGGATCACTGGACCAGAAGCTGGGGGGCCTGCCGTGACCGTGAGCCGCTCCGTCGTACCCGGTGAGTGGTACGCCGTGCTGGGTGACGAGGTCGTCGTGCTGCTTCCGCCCGCGGCGAAGGCGCGCGTGGCGGGCGTCTGGGAGCGCGTCGACGAGGGTGCCGGCTTCGACGAGGTGCTGGACGCCCTGGTCAGCGGTGGGTTGCGCGAGCTGCCCGGCTTCATCCTGGTCAGTGACACGGCCGGCGACGTCAAGCTCGTGATCCGAGGAGCCGGCGAGGCCCACCTGGCCACGGCCGACGGCCCGGTCACGGTCGCCGGAGACGCCGACTCCACCTGGGTCGAGCGCCACGTCGCAGGCGTGACCGCACTGCGACTCCAGGTCGCCGAGGGTGACGGCACGTCGTACCTGCTGGGCTCGGCGCTCGTGCGCGTCTCCTCCGTCGAGCAGCCGGCGCCCGAGCCGGCCGCCGAGACGGGCCCGCTCGTGGCGGCGGCAGCACCCGAGCCCCAGCCCGAACCCGAGCCCGAACCCCAGCCGGAACCCCAGCCGGAACCCGAGCCCGAACCCCAGCCGGAACCCGAGCCGGCACCGCAGGTCGCCGACCCGCTCACCGACGAGATCCCGGCCCAGCTGATGGAGCCTCCGGCACCCCCCGCTGCCGATCCTGCTGCCTACTCGCCCCCGGCACCCGTCCTGCCCCCGCCGCCCCCCGAGCCACCGGCCACTGCGCCCCCGACAGGCGCGCACGCGGCGGTGCCTGCCGCCGTGCCGGCCGCCGTGCCCGGGCCCGTCGCGCGCCTGGCGTTCTCCAGCGGCGAGGTGGTCGACGTCGACCGCACCCTGGTGATCGGTCGGGCGCCGCAGCCGCGCGGCGAGGGCGATGTGCGGCTGGTGACCGTCCCCAGTCCTCACCAGGAGATCTCCTCGACCCACCTGGAGATCCGGCCCGGCACCGGTCCCGACCACGGCGCGGCGGTGGTCACCGATCTCGGCTCCACGAACGGCACCCTGGTCGTCCAGCCCGGTCTGCCGCCGGAGGACCTCCAGCCCGGGATCCCCGTGCAGCTGGTCCCTGGCGCGGTCGTCGACCTCGGTGAAGGGGTGACGATCCAGGTCACGACGGCGTGAGCACGCTCGTCGTCGCCGACCTCGACCGGCGGCTCCGCGCCTTCTGCGCCGACCTGGCGATCGTCTCCGGCACTGCCCTCGGTGTCGCAGTCGTCGCTCACCGGGGCGGGTCCGAGCCCGTGCTGCCGGCACTCGCGGCTGCCGGCGGCCTCTGCGTGGCGCTGGCGGCCCTGCTCGGCGCCACGGGTCGCACTCCGGGCCTCTCCGTGGCCGGGCTGCGGGTGGTCGCCGACCACGACGGCCGGCCGATCGGGATCGGCGCGGCGGCTCTCCGCATGCTGGTGGTGGTGCTGGCGACTGTGCTGTGCGGTCTCGGCCTGGTCGCGCTCGCCGCGACCGCCGTCACCGACGCGGCGGGTCGTCGTCGCGGGTGGCACGACCGCCTCGTCGGTTCGGTCGTCGTCGAGGTACGGCCGGTGGCGATGGAGGTCGAGCCCGTGGACGACCCACCTCAGCCGATCGTGAACCTCACCGCCGCCCGCCTCGCCCCTGCCCGTCGTACGCCGGTCGCGTCGCCGCGCCCGCCCACGGGCACGGCCGTTCCGGCGGCTCGAGAGCCGGTGTCGTGGGGCCTGGTCGTCGACGACGAGGAGACGGACGTCGACGGGGTCGTCGTGATCGGCGGATCCGCGTCTGCGGTGCTGGCCCGGGTCGAGGTGGCCTCCGACGGCGCGCTCGTGGTCACCGACCTCGGCACCCCCGGAGGCGCGCTGGTCCGGCGCGGCGGTGCGGACCGGCCGATCGGCGCCGGCCGGTCCGTCACCCTGCTCGAGGGCGACGTCGTCACCCTCGGCGACCGCACCGTGACCGTCGTGCGACGAGCGTGCGCGGCCCTCCCATCGGGCGGGCCCCGGCGGTAGGTTCCGAGGCATGGAGTCCTATGCCAAGGGTGAGACCGAGCCCCAGCTGCTCGAGGAGACCATCGGGACGAACCTCGACCGCACGGTCGCGACCTTCCCCGACCGTGAGGCGCTCGTGGAGTTCGCCACCGGCCGGCGGTGGACCTGGCGGGAGCTCGACCGCGACGTCGAGCTGGTCGCGCGTGGCCTGATCGCGGCCGGCATCGAGAAGGGCGACCGGGTCGGCATCTGGGGGCCGAACAGCGCCCGGTGGACCATCACGCAGTACGCGACGGCCAAGATCGGCGCGATCCTCGTCAACGTCAACCCGGCGTACCGGACCCACGAGTTCTCCTACGCCGTCAACCAGTCCGGCATGCGCCTGCTGGTCTCGGCCACGAGCTTCAAGACCAGCGACTACCGCGGGATGGTCGAGGAGACGGCGCCGCTCAACGCCGCGCTCGAACGGGTGATCTACTTCGACACCGACGACTGGGACGCGCTGGTCGCCGAGGGCGAGGCGCTCGACGCCGACGTGCTGAACCAGCGGAAGCGGACGCTCGAGCCGGGCGACCCGATCAACATCCAGTACACCTCGGGCACCACCGGCCGCCCCAAGGGCGCCACCTTGTCCCACCGCAACATCCTCAACAACGGCTACCTGGTCACCGAGCTGATCGGCTTCACCGAGCAGGACCGGCTCTGCATCCCGGTGCCCTTCTACCACTGCTTCGGGATGGTGATGGCCAACCTCGGCTGCACCAGCCACGGCACGACGATGGTGATCCCGGCGCCCGGCTTCGACCCCGAGGTGACGCTGCGCGCCATCGCCGAGGAGCGCTGCACCGCGGTGTACGGCGTGCCGACGATGTTCATCGCGATGCAGCACCACCCGACCTTCGCCGACCACGACCTGACGTCGCTGCGCACCGGGATCATGGCGGGCTCGATCTGCCCGGTCGAGGTGATGAAGCGTTGCATCAACGACATGCACATGGAGGCCGCGTCGATCGCCTACGGGATGACCGAGACCAGCCCGGTCTCGTGCCAGACCCGGGCCGACGACGACCTCGAACGCCGTACGGCCTCGATCGGGCGGGTGCACCCCCACGTCGAGATCAAGATCGTCGACCCCCTCACCGGCGAGACCGTCGAGCGCGGCCAGTCGGGGGAGTTCTGCACCCGTGGGTACTCGGTGATGCTCGGCTACTGGGACGACCCGGAGAAGACCGCCGAGGCCATCGACGCCGACGGCTGGATGCACACCGGCGACCTCGCCGAGATGCGCGACGACGGCTACTGCAACATCGTCGGCCGGATCAAGGACATGGTGATCCGAGGTGGGGAGAACGTGTACCCGCGCGAGATCGAGGAGTTCCTCTACGCCCACCCCGACATCGAGGACGTGCAGGTGATCGGCGTCCCCGACGAGAAGTACGGCGAGGAGCTGTGCGCGTGGATCAAGCTCCGCGACGGCGCCGACCCCCTCGACGCCGACGCCGTGCGCGCCTACGCGACCGGCAAGCTCGCGCACTACAAGATCCCGCGCTACGTGATGCTCGTCGAGGAGTTCCCGATGACCGTCACCGGCAAGATCCGCAAGGTGCAGATGCGCGCGGAGTCCGCCGAGAGGCTCGGGCTCACCGGTGCCGGGCAGGCGGTCGAGTCGTAACCGGGTCGTGCCCGGGTCGAGGCGGGCACGGCCGGTGGCTCAGTCGAGGACCCGCGCGTAGCCGTACTGGTCGACCGCGGCACAGAAGCCGGACGTCGGGCAGGAGATGTCGGTCAGTCCGGTGACGAGCCCGAGGTCGGGGTCGGACCACCCGGATCCGTCGTACTGCGCCGTCCCGTCGTTCAACGCCGCCGTGCACGAGGTCTCGCTCCCGCACGACACGGCCTGTGCGCTGGCGGCGGGCGCCTGCCCGTGCAGGAATCCGGCATCGCTCCAGGCGGTGCCGTCGTAGGTGCGGGCGCCGCCCCACTGGAGCGTGGCCACGCAGAAGCCGGCAACCGGACAGGAGACGGCCGGCCCGGGCACGGTCGGCACCCCGGTGATCGGCACCGGAGTCCCCCAGGAGCCCTCGGCGTAGCCGACGCTCCGGCCCTGCACGTCGACGGCGACACACCAGGCGCGGGTCGCGCACGAGACGTCGCGGAAGCCGGCGTCGTCGACCACCGGCTCGGCAGCCCACCCGTCGGCGCCGAGGGAGTGAACGGATCCGTCGTCGCCGACGGCGACGCAGGTCATGTCGCTGACGGGGTCGCTCGTGGGCGCGCACGAGACGTGGCGCAGCGCCGATCCGGCGGCGGACTCCGGCGTGCTCCACCTGCTGCCGTCGAACGTGGAGGCGAGACCCTGGTCGTCGACCAGCGCACACAGGCCGCGGCTCGCGCACGACAGGGAGGTCGGTCGGCCGTTCGGGTCGACGGTGACGGGGTTGCCCCACGCGGACCCGTCCCAGCCGAAGACCCGGCCGTCCGCGGCCGCGGCGAGACACCACGTGGCATCGACGCACGAGACGGACACCATGCCGCCCGAGCGCGGGTCCGGCTGCGTCGCCGTCCACGTCGCTCCGGTGCGGACGGCGGCACCGGAGTCGCCCACGAGCACGCACGTCGTGCTCGACGGACATGCGAGGTCACTGCTCTGCGCCAGGCCGGAGGACGTGAGTGCCGACCAGGCCGTCCCGTCGAACGTCGTCACCGTGCCGGTCGCGGTGCCGGCCGCGCAGTAGGTCCTGGTCGGGCACCACACCGAGTACAGATGGCCGGGGGCGTCGGTCGCCCCTGACCACGAAGCGCCGTTGTAGGTGTAGCCGTGCCCGGCGCTGTCGACGGCCACGCAGAACGTCGGGTCGGCACAGGAGAGGGCGGTCGTCTGCCGCCCGGCGGCGAGCGAGTCGAGCCCGGACCACGTCGTGCCGTCGTACCGGAACGAGCGACCGTCGAATCCGAGGGCGACGCAGTGGCCGGTCGACGGGCAGGAGACGTCGGCGAAGTTCTCCTCCGCGATGGTGACGGGCTTGGACCATGTGGTGCCGTCGTACGTCGTCGCCGTCCCGCCGAAGCCCACCGAGGCGCAGAAGCTCGCGTCGGCGCACGACACCGCACTGGGCCGCCCGACCGGGTCGACCAGGATCGGTGCGGACCAGCCCGAGCCGTCGAACGTGACGGCGTAGCCGCTGTCGTCGACGGCCATGCAGAACGCCGCCGTCGGGCAGGAGACGTCGCTGAGCCGGATCCGGGTGTCGACGGGAGTGGGTGGGGTCCACGAGGTGCCGTCGTACGTCGTGGCGTTGCCGTTGTCGTCGATCGCGACACAGAAGGCGTCGGTGGCGCAGGAGACGTGAGTGAGGTTGCCGGTCGACTTGCTCAGCAGCGCCACCTTGCTCGGGGCCGCCACCAGGGCGACGTCCCGCGTGGCCGTGGACGCGGCGGCCCCGTGCCACGCGGCGGCTGTGGCGCGGTAGGTGACGGATCCCGCCGTGGTGGGCGCGCTCCCGTGCCAGGTGGCCAGCCCCGTGGGGTCCTCCTGGGTCGACCCGACGGTCTCCCACCCGGTCGTCGTCTGGCGCTGGATGTCGACGGGACGCCCGGCGCGGGCTGGACCGAAGTGTGCGGCCAGGACCAGGTCGGCCCCGGCCGAGGCCGTCGCCGGGCCGGTCAGATTCGCGGTCTGGGCCGACGGGGAGACGGTCGCCGAAGCCGATCGCACCACCGGAATCCGGTGGTGGTGGAAGAAGCGCGCGGGTGCGACCACCCGGAAGAGAGAGGGCTGAGACGCCTGCGGGGCTCTCGTCGAGAGGCCGAACCGGCCCGTGGCCGAGGTCCGTCCTGTCGCGATGGTGCGCCAGGCGCCGGTGGCGTGGCTCTGGAGTCGCACCGGGCGTGGTGCGCCGGCGGAGATGCGCCCGGAGAAGGTCGTCTGCTCGCCGGCGATCGGGCGCGCCGGGGTGACGGTGAGCGCGTGGGCCGTCGCCGGCGACCGCGGCTGATCCGCTGCAGCGGACGAGCCAGGGTGCGACGACGGAGGCGTCGTCACGACGAGAGAGACCACCACCGCCCCGGTCGCCAACGAGACAGCGGAGACAGCTGTGACAGCCGAGACAGCCGAGGACCAAGGCCAGAGCATCCGATACACCCCCAGGTAGCGATCCCCCCCGGACCGCGCGGACGGATGCACGCTATGTCCCGGACCTCGGGAGAACCTTGGGAGCGGTCGGGGACCGCCGGCGGACGAGACCTCGGGCCGCCTCGGGACGACGTACGACGGTGCCGGCCGATCCCACCTGACCGGGTCCGAGGCTCCCGGCTAGGTTGGCCGCACCGACCCCACCGACCCGGAAGGACCCCGGCGTGAACGACGATCTCGCGCAGCTGGCGGACGACTACTGGCAGGCGATCCTCGACGAGGAGCCGACCGAGCGGCACATGCTCGGTGACTACTCCGACGTCGCGAGCTACGAGGAGGTGTCGCGCGAGGCGGAGGACCGCTACGCCGCGACCCTGCGCGACTTCGCGAGGCGGGCGGAGGCGATCGGGAGCGACTCGCTCGACCCCGAGGAGCGGCTCACCCGCGGGGTGATCATCAGCTCCGCCACCGCTCACGCGGACGTCCTCGACACCTCGCTCGGCTGCCGCAACGCCGACCCGGTGCACGGGCCGCAGGGCACCCTGTCGCTGCTGATGGGGCTGCTGGCTGTGCCCGACAGTGCCGTGGCGGACGCGATGCCGGCCAAGATCGATGCGATCGGCACGCACTTCCGGCAGCTCGCCGAGCGCACCCGCGACGGCCTCGCCACGGGCTGGGTCTCACCCGCCTTCGCCGTCTCGGCGACCATCGAGCAGATCGACAAGCACCTCGCGGTTCCGCTGGCCGACGAGCCCGTGGTGGCGGCGGTGCGGCTGCCCGACGACGTCGACGCCGAGTCTGTGCGCCGTGCCCTCCGAGAGGCGGTCGAGCGCTCGCTGCGCCCAGGCCTCGAGGCCTACCGCGAGGCTCTGCGCGAGGCGCTGCCCAAGGCCCGCTCGGAGCAGGAGTGCGGCCTGTCGTGGCTGCCCGGTGGCTCCGAGGCCTACGACGCGACGCTGCGCTACTTCACGACCACCGAGAAGACCGCCCAGGAGATCCACGACATCGGTCTGGCCCAGGTCGCCAAGCTCGCCGACGAGTATCGCGCGCTCGGCCCGGAGGTGCTCGGCACCGACGACCTCGCGGAGATCTTCGAGGCCATGCGTACCGACCCGAAGCTCCACTTCGAGGACGGCGACGAGATGGTGGAGCAGGCCAAGGTGGCGCTGGCCCGCGCCGAGGCGGCCATGGGCGACTGGTTCGAGGTGGTGCCGAAGGCGCCCTGCGCCGTGCAGGGCACCGACGTGGGTGCGAAGGCGTTCTACTTCCCGCCTGCCACCGACGGCTCCCGCGGCGGCACCTTCTTCGTCAACACCGAGGACGCGTCGTCGTGGGGCCGCTTCGAGCTCGAGGCGATGGCCTTCCACGAGGGCGTGCCCGGCCACCACCTCCAGCTCGCGATCGCCTCCGAGCTGCCCGACACGATGCCGGAGTTCCGCAAGCACCTCCACAGCTCTGCGTACGCCGAGGGCTGGGGCCTCTACACCGAGCGGCTCTCCGACGAGATGGGCCTCTACTCGAGTGCGGTCGACCGGATGGGCATGTACAGCGCCGACTCGCTGCGGGCCTGCCGGCTCGTCGTCGACACCGGGCTCCACGCGCTCGGCTGGAGCCGCCAGCAGGCGATCGACTTCATGGTGGAGAACTCGCCCCTCACCGAGGGGGTCTGCCGACCCGAGGTCGACCGCTACATCTGCCACCCCGGTCAGGCCACGTCGTACATGATCGGGCGGCTCGAGATCCAGCGGATGCGGGCCGAGGCCGAGGAGCGACAGGGCGAGCGGTTCGAGGTGAAGAAGTTCCACTCCGCGGTCCTCGACAGCGGCTCCCTGCCGCTCGACGTGCTCGACCGGGTGGTGGCCGCGCGCCTGCCCTGAGGGCGTCCCGAGCCACGTCCGTCAATCGGTTGGTCATCGTCACCAGGCGACGCCTAGGCTGACCCGGCGCCCGAGGACGGGCGCCGAGGAACGCGCACCAGAAGAGGGATGAACGTGCCGACTGGCAAGGTGAAGTGGTACGACGCCGAGAAGGGCTTCGGGTTCCTGTCCCAGGACGACGGGCCCGACGTCTACGTGCGCAACGATGCTCTCCCGTCCGGGCTGGACACGCTCAAGGCCGGCACCCGCGTGGAGTTCGGCATCGCCCAGGGCCGCCGCGGTGACCAGGCGCTCCAGGTGCGCGTGCTCGACGCGCCGGCGTCGGTCGTGCGGAACAAGTCGCACGCCCGTCGCAAGTCGCCGGAGGAGATGGCCCCGATCGTCGAGGACCTGATCCGCCTGCTCGACGGCGTGGGCGAGGCCTACCGGCACGGGCGTCACCCCGACGCCCGCCAGGCCAAGCCAACGGCCAAGCTGCTGCGCGCCCTCGCCGACGAGCTCGAGCTCTGAGCGCTCGGTCCAGGGGCTAGATCGCCGTCTCGGTGGTCGGCCCCGGGGCCGGCTCGGCGACGGGTGTCGGCGTACGCCGTGAGGGCTTGGCGAGCACGAACACCGACCAGGCGAGCAGCACGACGGCCGCGATGATCAGCCCCAGCCGGGGCTGGAGCGGCATCGCAATCCCGACGAAACCGCCGATCACCCACGCCAGCTGGAGGGTGGTGTCGCTGCGGGCGAATGCCGAGGTCTGCACGCGCTCGGGCACGTCGCGCTGGATCGTGGAGTCCAGCGACAGCTTGGCCAGGCACTGGGCCAGCCCGGCGGTGAAGCCGAGCACGACCAGCGAGATCAGCCCGTAGAACAGGGCGGCGAGGGCGACCGCTGCGACGTCGGCGAGCAGCACGAGTACGACGGTGATCCGCGGGTGCATCCGCTTGGCGAAGGTGCCGATCGCGATGCCCGCGATGTTGCCGACGCCGGCGCCGCCGATCACCACCGCGAGCAGGAACTGCGGCGAGTAGCCGCCGATCGGGTGCTCACGCAGCAGGAACGCCATGAAGAGGGTGAGGAAGCCCGACAGCCACCGCGGTCCGCAGTTCGCGCGCAGGGCGAAGGCCATCGTCGCCGGGATCCGCACCCGGCCGCGCTGCCCGGGGACGCGGGCCTCCTCGGTGCGTGCCCCACTCAGGAAGCCGATCGACTCCTCGCCCTGGCTGGAGTCGACCCGCGAGGGGAGCCGGATCGCGAGCACGGTGGCGACCAGGAACACCACGAACGCGTAGCGCAGCGACCACTGCGGCCCGATCATCGCAGCGCCAGCGGCGATCGGTGCGGAGACGGCCACGCCGACCACACCCGCCATGGAGGTGCGGGCGTTGGCGGTGACCAGCGTCAGCCCCTCGGGCAGGAGCCGGGGTACCGCGGCGGCCCGGGTCACGTTGTAGGCCTTGGAGGCGACCAACACGCCGAGGGCGGCCGGGAACAGCCAGAACGACCCGTCGACGACGGCGCCGGCCATCACCCAGCACAGGAACGCCCGTCCGCCCATGGTCGCCCCGATCGACCACCGGCGGCCGTGGCCGAACCGGTCGAGCAGCGGACCCACCAACGGGGCGACGACCGCGAACGGAAGCATCGTCAGGGCCAGGAACAGCGACACCTGGCCGCGGGCCTCGCCCGTCGGCACCTGGAAGAACAACGTGCCGGCCAGGGAGATCGCCACCGCGGCGTCGGCGGCCGCGTTCAGTGCGCCCAGCTCGATCAGGCGGGCCAGCCCGCTGCTGTCCGCGCCCTCGGCGGCGGCCGCGCGACGCGCCGTACGGTAGGCGGCGCCGCCGATCCGGCCGGCGCCACGGCCCACGGACCGGAACCCGCGTCCGGTGACCTTGGCCCCCGAGCTCACGGAGTCGCGCCGCGTGCGGCGCTCTGACTCCCCGGGCGTGGTCATGCGTCCATCCTGCACGAGCGAGCGGCGCGAGGCGGCCGCCTGATCTGACACAGCAAGCCGGATCGGTCATCATGGGCCCCATGACTGGTGCCGAGGAGACCGTGGTGGCCGAGCACGCCCGGGCGGTCAAGGCCGACGCGGTGGTCGTGGCGGCCGTCGATGCCGCCCGCGAGGCGTTGTTGGCCGAGGTCGACGCCGACGACGTCGGTGGCCACCTCGGTGCCGAGCCCGAGGGCGATCGGGTCGCGACCCACCTCTTCGAGTGCCTCCGCCCCGGGTACGTCGGGTGGCGCTGGTCGGTGACCGTGGCGCGGGCCAAGCGGCAGAAGACCGTCACCGTCGACGAGATCGTGCTGATCCCCGGCCCCGAGGCGATCGTCGCCCCCGAGTGGGTGCCCTACCGCGAGCGGATCAAGCCCGGCGACCTCTCACCCGGCGACCTGCTGCCGGTGGCCGACGACGACGCGCGCCTCGTGCCGACGTACTCCTTCGGTGACGACCCGCTCGACACCGACGCGAAGGCGCAGATCCGCATCGTCGCCCAGGACCTCGGTCTCGGCCGGATCCGGACGCTCTCGCCCGAGGGCCACGAGCAGGCCGCCCAGCGGTGGTACGACGGCGACGCCGGTCCCGAGGGGCCGCTCGCGCAGTCGGCGCCCGAGCCCTGCTCGACGTGCGGGTTCCTGGTGCGGATCAACGGCGCGCTCGCGGAGTCGTTCGGTGTCTGCGCCAACGGCGACGCCAACGACGACGGCCGCGTGGTCGCCTTCGGTCACGGCTGCGGCGCCCACTCCGAGGTGCGGCTGGCCAAGCGGCACGAGCCGATCCCGCTGCCCGATCCCGTCGTCGACAACCTCGAGGACGCGCTCGACTCCTTCTAGCGCGTCGGACCGGGTCGGGGCTGCACGGGCGAGCGGTCCGCGTCATCGCGCAGCGCGCGGGCGTTCTTGCGACGCCGGCAGTACTCGAGACCGATCAGGCCGAGACCGCAGCCCGCGGCACAGGTCCAGAGCATCCAGCCGTGCCCGGCGTCCTGGAGCCGGCCGTAGAACGGCAGCATCGCGACGAACCCGATCACCCAGAGCGCCACACCGACCTGCACGGTGCGCACGCCGTCCACGTCGAGGGGCTCCACGTCGGCGACGATGTAGGTGCGGTTGCCGATCTCGTGGGTCAGCGGCTGGTCGTCGCGCAGCTCCATGCCCCCACTGTAGGCCGATCCCGCTGACCTGCCGCCGCGGCGACGCCGTATTCCGCTGACCTGGCAATGCGTCGACGCTCTTCCCCGCTGAACTGGCACGTCAGCGACGCACTTTCCCACTGACCTGGCAATGCGGTGTCGCGCGATCGCCAGATCGACATCGCTCGGTGTCGCGCGAGCGCCAGGTCGACGCCGTACGACGTCGCGCGATCGCCAGGTCAGCGCCCCGCAGCGTCGCACACTCGCCAGGTCAGCGCCCCACAGCGTCGCGCAAACGCCAGGTCAGCGGAATGGTTAGCGTGGGTAATGAGTTATGCTAACGATATGCCCACTGTCGAGATGGTCTCCCGCACCGATGCCGGGCTCGCGAGCGAGCTCCGGTTGAGCGTGATGCGGCTGCGCCGTCGGTTGTCGGGGGAGCGGCATCCCGACAACGTGCTCAGCATGGGCGCGATGGCGGTGCTCGGGTGCCTGTTCCGCAACGGCGACCTCACCGTCGGCGAGCTGGCCGCGCAGGAGCGCATCCAGCCGCCGAGCATGACCCGCATCGTCAACTCCCTGGCCGACGGCGGCTACGTCGTACGACGCGCCCACGAGACCGACGGCCGCCAGGTCGTCGTCGTCCTGTCCGACCAGGGCCGCAGCACGCTCCTCGCCGACCGCGCCCGCCGCGACGCCTGGCTGGCCCGGCGTCTCAGCGCCCTCACCGCCGACGAGCGCGAGACCCTCCGGCGCGCGGCGCCCATCCTCGAACGACTTGCCACCTCGGACTGAAAGCTGCTCTTGAGCCCCACCTTCCGCGCACTCCACAACCCCAACTACCGTCGCTACGCGCTCGGCAGCCTGGTGTCCAACACCGGCACCTGGATGCAGCGCGTCGCGCAGGACTGGCTGGTGCTGCGTCTGACCGACGGCAGCGGCACCGCCCTCGGCGTCACCACCGGCCTCCAGTTCCTGCCGGTCCTGCTGCTCTCCCCGTACGCCGGGGTGATCGCCGACCGTTTCCCCAAGCGCCGTCTGCTCCAGCTCACGCAGCTGACCATGGCGCTGGCCTCGCTGGTGCTCGGCGTCCTCGCCGTCACCGGCGCGGCCGAGGTCTGGATGGTCTACGCGATCGCCTTCCTCTTCGGGATCGGCTCGGCGTTCGACGCGCCGGCCCGCCAGTCCTTCGTCTCGGAGATGGTCGGGCCCGAGGACCTCACGAACGCCGTCAGCCTCAACTCCGCCACGTTCAACACCGCCCGGATCATCGGCCCGGCCCTGGCCGGACTGATGATCGGCGCCCTGGGGGGAGGCGCCCGAGCGACCGGTTGGGTGATCCTGATCAACGCGCTCTCCTACAGCGCGGTGATCTGGCAGCTCAGGCACATGAACGCCTCGCTGCTGCACTCACCCAAGCCCGTCGCCCGCACCCCCGGGATGCTGCGGGAGGGCATCCGTTACGTCCGCAGCCAGCCGAAGATGATGATGATCCTGGTGATGGTGTTCTTCGCCGGCGCCTTCGGGATGAACTTCCAGATCACCTCCGCCCTGATGGCCACCGAGGTCTTCGGCAAGGGCGCTGGGGAGTACGGCATCCTCGGCTCGGCGATGGCGGTCGGCTCCCTGGCCGGCGCGCTGCTCGCGGCACGGCGGGTGCGCATCCGGATACGACTCCTCGTCGGCGCGGCCATCGGCTTCGGTGTCGCCGAGATCGCGGCCGGCCTGATGCCGACGTACGTCGCGTTCGCCCTGATGTGCCCGGTCATCGGCCTCTGCACCCTGACCATGCTCAACTCCGCCAACTCCACGATGCAGCTGGAGTCGACGCCCGCGCTCCGCGGCCGGGTGATGGCCCTGTACATGACCATCGTCATGGGCGGCACACCGATCGGATCGCCGATCATCGGGTGGGTCGGCCAGCACTTCGGCCCGCGCTGGACCCTCATCGGCGGCGGACTGTTCACGATCTTCGGAGTCCTCCTGGCGCTCGCGCTCTTCGCGCGTCCGTCGCGGGCCGCGGCCGAGGCCGCGGCGGCTGCCGAGCCGGAGCGCGTCGCCGCCCAGGCGGCGTGAGCTCCAGCCGGGATCGCGGCTGCGTCGCGTCGGGCCGACCTGGCTCGATCTCGTTTTGGCCCGCAGGGGCAACGCGGGTAGCCTTGAGAACCGTGTCCGGCCCGTCCGGACCGTTGCGCACGCCCTCCTTCCGCCCTCAGGCGCCGGGGCCCAGGCGCAGTCACCACGGCACACAGCACCAACGCTCCATCATCGTGCCCGGCAAGGCGCCGGGCCTGAGGGAAGAACCGAAAGGGAACCACCGAGTGCCCACCATCAATCAGTTGGTCCGCAAGGGCCGCCAGGACAAGCCGGCGAAGTCCAAGACGCCGGCCCTCAAGGGCAGCCCGCAGCGCCGCGGCGTCTGCACGCGCGTCTACACCACCACCCCGAAGAAGCCGAACTCCGCCCTCCGCAAGGTCGCCCGCGTGCGCCTGTCGAGCGGCGTCGAGGTCACGGCGTACATCCCGGGCGTCGGTCACAACCTCCAGGAGCACTCGATCGTGCTCGTCCGCGGCGGCCGGGTGAAGGACCTCCCCGGTGTCCGCTACAAGATCATCCGCGGCACGCTCGACACCCAGGGCGTGAAGAACCGCAAGCAGGCTCGCAGCCGTTACGGCGCGAAGAAGGAGAAGAGCTGATATGCCGCGCAAGGGTCCCGCTCCCAAGCGGCCGCTCGACGTCGACCCCGTCTTCGGGTCGCAGCTGGTCACCCAGCTGGTCTCCAAGGTGCTCAAGGACGGCAAGAAGCAGGTCGCCCAGCGCATCGTCTACACCGCGCTCGAGGGCTGCCGCGAGAAGACCGGCACCGACCCCGTGGTCACGCTCAAGCGCGCCATGGACAACGTGAAGCCGGCCATCGAGGTCAAGTCCCGCCGCGTCGGTGGCGCCACCTACCAGGTCCCGATCGAGGTCAAGGGAACACGGGGCACCACCCTGGCGTTGCGTTGGTTGGTCGGGTACGCCTCGGACCGTCGTGAGAAGACGATGTCCGAGCGCCTGATGAACGAGATCCTCGACGCGTCCAACGGCCTCGGTGCCGCGGTGAAGAAGCGCGAGGACACCCACAAGATGGCCGAGTCCAACAAGGCCTTCGCCCACTACCGCTGGTGACCCGCCGTCGTACGGCTCGAACCGAGTCCGTACGACGCGAACACCGGTGGACCCACGTCCTACCTAAGGAAACGAACCCTCAGTGGCTGTCGACATCACCACGGACCTGAAGAAGGTCCGCAACATCGGCATCATGGCGCACATCGACGCCGGCAAGACCACCACCACCGAGCGCATCCTCTTCTACACCGGCATCACCTACAAGATCGGTGAGGTCCACGAGGGCGCTGCCACGATGGACTGGATGGAGCAGGAGCAGGAGCGCGGCATCACGATCACGTCCGCCGCGACGACCTGCTGGTGGAAGGACCACCAGATCAACATCATCGACACCCCCGGTCACGTGGACTTCACCGCCGAGGTCGAGCGCTCGCTGCGCGTCCTCGACGGCGCGGTCGCCGTCTTCGACGGCGTGGCCGGCGTCGAGCCGCAGACGATGACGGTCTGGCGCCAGGCGAACAAGTACTCCGTGCCCCGGATGTGCTTCGTCAACAAGCTGGACCGCACCGGTGCGGACTTCTTCCGCTGCGTCGACATGATGGTCGAGCGGCTGAACTCCACGCCGCTGATCCTGCAGCTCCCGATCGGCGCCGAGGCCGACTTCCTCGGTGTCGTCGACCTCGTCGGCATGCGTGCCCTGACCTGGCGTGGCGAGACCACGATGGGTGAGGACTACGAGGTCGAGGAGATCCCGGAGTCGATGCGCGCCCAGGTCGACGAGTACCGCGAGAAGTTCCTCGAGACGCTCGCCGAGGCCGACGACGACATCATGGAGAAGTACCTCGAGGGCGAGGACCTCTCCGTGGACGAGCTCGAGGCCGGCATCCGCCGCGCCACGCTCGCCGACAAGGTGAACCCGGTGCTGTGCGGCACGGCGTTCAAGAACAAGGGCGTGCAGCCCCTGCTCGACGCCGTCGTGAAGTACCTCCCGAGCCCGCTCGACATCGACGCCATCGTCGGCCACAAGGTCAACAACGAGGACGAGAAGGTCGAGCGGATGCCGTCCGACGACCAGCCGTTCTCCGGGCTGGCCTACAAGATCGCCTCGGACCCCCACCTCGGCAAGCTGATCTACGTGCGCGTCTACTCCGGCAAGCTGGAGGCCGGCGCGACCGTGCTCAACTCCGTGACGGGCAAGAAGGAGCGGATCGGCAAGGTCTACCAGATGCACGCCAACAAGCGTGAGGAGATCGCGTCGGTCGGCGCCGGCCAGATCGTGGCCGTGATGGGTCTGAAGGACACCAAGACCGGCCACACGCTCTCCGACATGGGTCAGCCGGTCGTGCTCGAGTCGATGTCGTTCCCGGCCCCGGTGATCGAGGTCGCGATCGAGCCCAAGACCAAGAGCGACCAGGAGAAGCTCGGCACCGCGATCCAGCGGCTCTCCGACGAGGACCCGACCTTCACGGTCAAGACCGACGAGGAGACCGGCCAGACGATCATCGCCGGCATGGGCGAGCTCCACCTCGAGATCCTCGTGGACCGGATGAAGCGCGAGTTCCGGGTCGAGGCGACGGTCGGCAAGCCGCAGGTCGCCTACCGCGAGACGCTGCGCAAGGTCGTGTCGAACCACAGCTACACCCACAAGAAGCAGACCGGTGGTTCGGGTCAGTTCGCCAAGGTGGTCATCACCCTCGAGCCGAGCATCGACCCCGAGACCGGGCAGGGTGCCGGCTACGAGTTCGTCAACAACGTCTCCGGTGGCCGCATCCCGCGCGAGTACATCCCCTCGGTCGACCAGGGCGGCCAGGACGCCATGGAGTTCGGCGTGCTCGCCGGCTACCCGATGGTCGACGTGAAGTTCACCCTCGAGGACGGCGCCTACCACGACGTCGACTCCTCGGAGCTCGCGTTCAAGATCGCCGGCAACCAGGCCTTCAAGGAGGCCGCACGCATGGCCAAGCCCGTGCTGCTGGAGCCGATGTTCGCGGTCGAGGTGACCACGCCCGACACGTTCCTGGGCACGGTCATCGGCGACATCAACAGCCGCCGCGGCCAGATCCAGTCGCAGGAGGAGCGTCACGGTGACATGGTCATCAACGCCCTCGTGCCGCTGTCGGAGATGTTCGGGTACGTCGGTGACCTGAGGTCCAAGACCTCCGGCCAGGCGTCGTACTCCATGGAGTTCGACTCGTACGCCGAGGTCCCCACGGGCATCGCCGACGAGATCGTCAAGAAGGTCCGCGGCGAGTAGTCGCCAACCAGGTCCCCCGGTCAGGACGGGGGCATTTGGCCGGATCGTCGGCATTGCAGCAGAATCATCGAGTCAAGTGACAACAACAGGAGGAGCCCACAGTGGCTAAGGCGAAGTTCGAGCGGACCAAGCCGCACGTCAACATCGGCACGATCGGTCACATCGACCACGGCAAGACCACCTTGACCGCGGCGATCACCAAGGTCCTGCACGACCAGCACCCCGACCTGAACCCCTTCACGCCGTTCGACGAGATCGACAAGGCCCCTGAGGAGCGTCAGCGCGGTATCACGATCTCGATCGCGCACGTCGAGTACCAGACCGAGGCGCGTCACTACGCCCACGTCGACTGCCCCGGTCACGCCGACTACATCAAGAACATGATCACCGGCGCGGCGCAGATGGACGGTGCGATCCTCGTGGTCGCCGCCACCGACGGCCCGATGCCCCAGACGCGTGAGCACGTGCTGCTCGCCCGCCAGGTCGGCGTCCCGGCGATCGTGGTCGCGCTCAACAAGTGCGACATGGTCGACGACGAGGAGCTCATCGAGCTCGTCGAGATGGAGGTGCGCGAGCTCCTCTCCGAGTACGAGTTCCCGGGCGACGACATCCCCGTGATCAAGGTTGCTGCCTTCCCGGCGCTGAACGGCGACGAGAAGTGGGGCGCCTCGGTGCTCGAGCTGATGAACGCCGTGGACGAGTACATCCCGACCCCCGAGCGTGACACCGAGAAGCCGTTCCTCATGCCCGTCGAGGACGTCTTCACGATCACCGGTCGTGGCACGGTCATCACCGGCCGCATCGAGCGTGGCATCGTGAAGATCAACGAGGAGGTCGAGATCATCGGCATCCGCGAGGGCTCGCAGAAGTCGACGGTCACCGGCGTCGAGATGTTCCGCAAGCTGCTCGACGAGGGCCAGGCCGGCGAGAACGTCGGGCTGCTCCTGCGCGGCACCAAGCGCGAGGACGTCGAGCGCGGCATGGTCGTGATCAAGCCCGGCACGACGACCCCGCACACCAACTTCGACGCCAGCGTCTACATCCTGTCGAAGGAGGAGGGCGGCCGTCACACGCCGTTCTTCAACAACTACCGCCCGCAGTTCTACTTCCGCACCACGGACGTGACCGGCGTCGTGACCCTCCCCGAGGGCACCGAGATGGTCATGCCCGGCGACAACACCGAGATGGCCGTCGAGCTGATCCAGCCGATCGCCATGGAGGAGGGCCTGCGGTTCGCGATCCGTGAGGGTGGCCGCACCGTCGGCGCCGGCCGGGTCACCAAGATCAACAAGTGATCTGACGCGACACCCGTTCCATCCAGCACGGCCCCGGACCTCGGTCCGGGGCCGTGCTGCATCCCCGCACTTCCCACGGGTTGCACCCCCGAGAAGTGGCAGGAGTGCCTAGGCCTTGGGACGATGGGGGCGGTTGAGGGCGGCGCCATTCGGGGCCCATCGCCGCTCAGCCAGCACCAACGCGGCCGAACCCAGGAGCAGACAGACCAGGGCGGCCAGTCCCGAGACCGTCGCACCGACCACGATCAGCCCGGCGAGCACCACGCCGCCGACGATCCGCGGCCACCCGCCCGACAGCCCGAGCACCAGTCGGAACAGACCGAGACCCACCCAGAACAGCCCGACGCCGACGCAGAGCTGCCCGGCGTACTCCCAGGTCAGTGCCTCGGTCGGGTGCACGAGAGCGTGGTGGAGACCTGCGGCGGTGAGCACGATCCCGAAGAGGATCACGAAGAACGCATAGCCGTACGACGCGAGGCCGGCCGCCTGCGCACGGTCGGGTGACAGCGCGTCGAGCGCAGCCTCGGCCCGGTGGTCCTCCCCGACACCGAAGTACGCCCAGTACAACGTGGTCGCGAGCAGCAGGCTGATCGCAGCGAACGCGATCTGCTGCCACCCGATGGCCTCCGCCCCGGTGCCGATCCCCACGCCGATCGCCAGCACCGACTCACCCAGCGCGATCAGCAGCATCAGGCCGTGCCGCTCGACGAAGTGGCCGGGCACCAGCTCGAACGACGGCCCGCCGTCGTCCTCCGGTGCATTCAGCGAGCTGACGCTGACGAACCGGGGCAGCACCACCGCCACGAGGAACGCACCCAGCCACCACCACACCAGGACGTCTGCGAAGAACAGCGCCCCGACCAGCCCGAGCAGCGCCCCGAGCATGTTCCAGCCGAGCAGCTGCACGACCATGCCGCGGGTGATCCGGCGGGCCTCGGTCACGTACATGCCGGCGTGCACCACCACCACGAGCAGGTAGCCGGCGGCGAAGACGACGCGGTCCGATCCGTAGGCGTGCGGGATCGCCATCGCGGTGACGAAGTTGCCGATCATGCCGAGCACCAGCAGGGCCTGCCGTCGCGCGGTGACCGGCGGCGCGGCGTTGGTCAGCCAGGCGTACCCGCCGTACATCCACCACAGGATCAGCAGCAGCAGGGCGGACCGGCCGGTGACAGCCCAGCCGCCGACCAGCACGGTGGCGGTGAGCTGGGTGATCGTGAAGACGAAGACGAGGTCGAAGAACAGCTCCAGCGAGGTGACCTGTCCGGCCACGGGCAGCGCGCCGCTGCGCCGACGAGCCTGCATGCCGGGCACCTTACGGCGAAGCCGCCGCCCGGGGCACCGGTGATCCCGTGAGGTGGCAAAACCCGTGGCGCCCGCGCCGAGGTACGACGTACCGTGGCGGCGGCCGGGACCCACCGGCGCGCGATGACCGAGGAGACCAGCTGATGCGAGGAACGCACGCTCCCGTCCAGTTCCGTCTCCTCGAAGGGATCACGCGTGCCCGCACGTTCACTCAACCTCGGCATCCTGGCGCACGTCGACGCCGGTAAGACCACTCTCACCGAGCGACTCCTGCACTGCGCAGGGGTCATCGACGCCCCTGGGTCCGTCGACTCCGGCACCACCCAGACCGACACCCTGACGCTCGAGCGCCGCCGCGGCATCACGATCCGCGCCGCCGTGGTGGCGTTCCCGCTCGGCGACCTGACCGTCAACGTCGTCGACACCCCCGGCCACCCGGACTTCATCGCCGAGGTCGAGCGGTCGCTCGCCGTCCTCGACGGCGCCGTCCTCGTCCTCTCGGCCGTCGAGGGCGTACAGCCGCAGACCCGGATCCTGATGCGGGCGCTCCAACGCCTGCAGGTGCCGACGCTGCTGTTCGTCAACAAGATCGACCGCACCGGCGCCGACGTCGACGCGGTGCTGGCCGCGGTGGCGAAGCGGCTGACCCCCGATGTCCTGCCGATGGGCACCGTCCACGACCCGGGCAGCCGCGCCGCCGGCTTCACGGCGTACCGCACGGACGACGTCGGCTTCCGCGACCGCGAGACCGAGGTGCTCGCCGAGCACGACGACGCGCTGCTCACGTCGTACGTCGAGGGCCGCGCCTGCTCGGTCGGGCGGCTGCGCGACGGTCTCGCGGCACAGACCGCCGACGGCCTCCTGCACCCGGTGTACGCCGGGTCGGCCGCCACCGGTGCCGGGGTCGCGGAGCTGATGCAGGGCATCGCGGACCTGCTCCCGGTGCCCACGCCCGTGCTGTCGGCGGCTCCGTCCGGCCGCGTGTTCAAGGTGGAGCGCGGCGCCGCCGGCGAGAAGGTCGCCTACGTGCGGATGGTCACCGGCACCGTGGGGCTGCGCCAGCGGCTCGACCTGCCGCAGGGACGGGTCGGCAAGGTCTCGGGCATCGAGCGGTTCGAGGCCGGGCACTGGGTGCGGTCGACGGAGGTCGGTGCCGGTCAGATCGCCCGTCTGCACGGTCTCGCCGCGGTGCGCGTCGGCGACGGCTTCGGGGGGCCGAGCGGCTCCGACGACCACCACTTCGCCCCGCCGACGCTGGAGGCGGCGGTGACGGCCGCCCGGCCCGAGCAGGGGCCGGCGCTACGGTCGGCGCTGGCCGCGCTCGCCGACCAGGACCCGCTCATCGACGCCCGCAGCGACGAGGACGGGCAGGTCGTCGTCTCGCTCTACGGCCGGGTGCAGCAGGAGGTCATCGCCGCCACCTTGGCCGAGGAGTACGGCGTCGAGGCGGCGTTCTCCGACGCCAGCGTCGTGCACGTCGAGCGTCCACGGCGTACCGCGCGGGCCATCGAGGAGCTCAACACCGACTCCAACCCCTACGGCGCCACGATCGGTCTCGAGATCTCGCCGACGGCGCCCGGGTCCGGGCTGAGCTTCGCGATGGACGTGGCCTCACGCGGCGTACCGCTGTTCCTGTTCAAGAGCGCGGAGGCCTTCGCGGCCGCGATGGAGCGCCACGTCGCTCGCACCCTCCAGCGCGGTCTGTCCGGGTGGACGGTGACCGACTGCCGGGTGACGCTCACCGACGCCGCCTACGCGTCCTGGGACGGCCCGCCCTCGACACGCGGAGACCTGCCCACCGCGCTCGACTACCGGAAGCTGACGCCGATCGTGCTCCGCCGCGCCCTGGCCCGCGCCGGGTCACGGGTGTGCGAGCCGATGCTGCGGGTGTCGCTGGAGGTGCCGACCGACAGCACGCCCGCCTTGCAGCGGCTGCTCGGGCGGTGGGGCGCGCAGGTCATCGACCAGAGCGCCCGTGGCGACTACGCGACGCTCGAGGCCCGGTTGCCGGCCGCGCGGCTCCACGACCTCCAGCGCCAGCTGCCCGACCTGACCGGCGGCGAGGGGGTGCTCGAGTCCCGCTTCGACGGCTACGACCCGGTGCGTGGCCGGCCGCCGGTACGCCGTGGGCCGAGCGGGTGAGCGCTCGACACCGATGCCGAATCGCCGAGGAGACGTGCCAGGGTGGGGGCGTGCCACGCTTCACCCGTGCCGAGCTGGAGTCGTTCCGCGACGCCGAGCTGCCCGACCTGGTGGGCCCGGACCTGCGGCTGCTGTTCGTCGGGATCAATCCCGGGCTGATGACGGCGGCCTTGCAGATCCACTTCGGCAACCCCGGCAACCGGTTCCGCCCCGCCCTGGTCGGCGCCGGGCTGCTCGAGCCGCTCGACAGCGCGCCGCCCGGGATGACGGAGGCCGACCTCTCCGCGCTGGCCGCCCGCGGCATCGGGATCACCAACCTGGTGGCCCGTGCCACCGCCCGCGCCGACGAGCTGAGCAAGACCGAGCTCGCCGAGGGCGGCGTGCGGCTCCAGGAGTTCGTCGCAGAGCGCCGGCCCCGGGTGGTGGCGGTGCTCGGCGTCACCGCGTACCGCACCGCCTTCGGTCAGCCCAAGGCCCGGGCCGGCCGTCAGCCGGGCCGGCTGTCCGGCGCCGAGCTCTGGGTGGTGCCCAACCCGAGCGGCCTCAACGCCCACGAGACGATCGCCTCGCTCGCCGCGGCGTACGCCGAGCCCGCGCGGGCCGCGGGGATCCTGCCTGTCGGCGGCACCTGACAGGCTGCACGCCATGAGCGACAGCGCGAGGGGCAGCTTCGAGGTGACGATCACCCCCCAGGAGTCCGACGACGGCATCGGCCGCTTCGGCCTCCTCAAGACCTGGTCGGGCGACCTCACTGGCACCGGCCACGGGCTGATGCTCTCGGCGGGGGATCCCGCTGCAGGCTCGGCCGGCTACGTCGCGATCGAGGTGTTCGAGGGCACGCTCCGCGGGCGCTCCGGCTCGTTGGCGTTCCAGCAGCTCGGGGTCATGGCCGCCGGCACCCAGGAGCTCCGCTACGAGGTGGTGCCCGGCTCCGGCACCGGCGAGCTGTCCGGCATCTCCGGCTCCCTGGCGCTGACCGTCGACGACCGCGGCCACACCTACGAGCTGACCTACGCCCTGCCCTGACCCCATCGAGCCGGCCCGCCGAGCAGACCGCCGGCAGACTCAGTCGGCGAGCAGCGCCAGCTCCTCGTCGACGTACTGGTCCGTCTCGCCGACGTCCTCGAGCTCGGCCTTGATCGCCTGCTGCACGGCCAGCGCCTCGTCCCGGCGGCCGAGGTTGCGCAGCGACCAGCCGGTCATCCACCGAGCGATCCGGATCTCCGCCGGGTCTCCGATCCGCTGGCGCGCGGCGAGTGCCTCCTCGAACGACACAAGCGCCGCGTCGAAGTCGCCGGCGTCGGCATGCGTCATCCCGATGTTGTTGAGCAGCGAGGCGTCCCAGTTGCGGGCGCGTTCGTCGGTCGCAGCGCGCGCGATCTCCAGTGCGCGCTCGTTGATCCCGAGCTGCTCCTCGACCGGCGCGACCAACGCGACCATGTGGAGCGCGTCGATGTGGAGCGCCTCGAGACCTCCGGCCTCGGCGCTCGCCGCGGCCGCCTCGAAGTGCGGGCGCGCGTCGTCCGGATGGCCCGATGAGCGCAGCACGCGTCCGCGCTCGAGCCCGAGGTAGGTCGCGGCCTCGGGGTCGTCGCAGGCGAGTCCGTCGAGCACGCGCGTCGCCTGGTCGTACTGCTCCTGCAGCCCGAGGGCCCGGGCGTACTGGGTCAGCCACGCGGTCCGTTCCGGCTCCGAAGCCTGCTCCGCCGCGTCGAGGAAGCGCTCGCCGGACGACGCCGGGTCGCCGAAGTCCCAGAGGGCTCGGGGGTCGATCATGGCCGAGATCCTGCCAGGCGGGAGCCTCCGTCAGAATGGCGCCCATGCCCCCCGAGCAGACGCCGCCGGCGCGCCCGCACCACCGGTTCACCGAGGACGGCCGGCGGATGCGCGAGGTGCTCAGCTACTCGCGGCGCGGCAGCCGTTTCACCCCGCGCCAGCAGGAGGCGTGGGACGCCCACCACGACGCATGGGTGATCCCCGACGAGGCGGTCGACCGACCCGGGTTCCGGCTCTCCACCTGGTTCGGTCGCGAGGCCCCGCTGGTCGTCGAGATCGGGTCCGGGGTGGGGGAGGCGACCGGCGTGCTCGCCGCGACCCGCCCGTCGTACGACGTGCTCGCGCTCGAGGTCTGGAGGCCGGGCGTCGCCGCGTCCCTGGCCGAGGTTGCTGCCGCCGGGGCCACCAACGTGCGGTTCTGCTCGGTCGACGCCGTCTGGGCGGTCGAGCACCTCGTCGCCCCGGCGTCTCTCATCGAGCTCTGGACATTCTTCCCCGACCCGTGGCCCAAGGCCCGTCACCACAAGCGCCGCCTGGTGGACGCGTCGTTCGCCGCCCTGGCCGCCTCGCGGCTCGCGCCCGGGGCGACCTGGCGGCTCGCGACCGACTGGGGTGACTACGCCGCCCAGATGCAGCGTGTGCTCGACGCCGAGCCCGTCCTGAGCGGCGGGGTCGTCGAGCGCTGGGCCGAGCGACCGGTGACGAAGTTCGAGCGCAAGGGTCTCGAGGCCGGGCGCACGATCACCGACCTCGCCTATACCCGCGGCTGAGCGGGTTTCCTCAACCGAGGTCGACGCCGGCCTTCTGCAGCTCGTGCTCGGCCCGCAGCCGCTCGCTCTCGCGCTCGAGCGCATCGGTGATCAGGTCGAGCTCGGTGGAGACCCCCAGCGCCTTGCAGGCGTCGAGCAGCGCGTCGTCGTAGGCCGCGACGATCGCCAGGCGCCGGGAGTACGGCGTGCCCATCGCGGGGCGCAGCGCCTGCGGCCTGATCCGGCGCAGGTCGGCCGCGATCCGTTCGATCGGCATCCCGGCGGCGACCGGTGGAGCGGGGGCGACGATGTGGAGGCGGCGGCCGATCGCACGGCCGCCCTCGATGACCCGGTCCAGGTTCAGCACGCACCCCACCACGGTGACACCCATCAGCGTCACCTCGGCGAGCACGATCACTCCGGCCCAGTTGCCTCCCGGCATGCTTTGACGGTAAGCGCGAGTCGGTCGCCGGACAAGGGAGCGGACTGGGACACTCGGCGCCATGACGCAGCCGCCGATGCCTCAGCAGCCGATGCAGCCGCCGTACGCCGCCCCGCCGCCCAACCATCCGCAGGCGATCACGGTGCTGGTGCTCGGCATCCTCGGGATCGTGGTCTGCGGCCTGTGCGGCCCGTTCGCGTGGTCGATGGGCAACCGGGTGGAGCGTGAGATCGCGGCGTCAGCGGGGTGCTCTCGGCGGCAGCACCGAGGTCACCATCGGGAAGATCCTCGGGATCGTGGCGACCGCGCTGCTCGCGCTGGGCCTGGTCGTGATCGTGCTGTTCGTCTTCGGCGGGATCATCGCCGGGGTCTCGAGCAGCTAGGGCCCGGGCGGCCCGGGCGGCCCGGGCGGGCCCGGCGCTCAGCCGTCAGCGGGAGCGGTCGGTGAGCCGGGCCCGCAGGGTCTCGTCGCGATGGAGCCGGGCGAGGTCGCGCTCCCGGCGTGCGACGCTGACGGCGGCCAGGAAGTCCCACGCCGTCGTGCCCGGCGGCGGTGCCGGAGCGACGTACGCCGACATCCGCGCCGCGAGCATGTCCCCGAGGCGTTCGCGCGTCGCGGGGTCGAGGGTGGGCACCCGGCCGAGGTACTGGCGTACGGCGAGGGTCAATCCGACCGGCGGCGTGCCGATGTCGGCCGCTGCCGCCCATCCTGCGAGGGCCACCGGCATCCTGGCCGGGGGCGGGAGGGTGAGCTTGACGCGGTCGCGGACGACGTAGGTGCCGGCAGCGTGGTCGCCGATCCGCTTGCCGCGCGAGCTGATCAGACAGCTGAAGAACGCAGGCCCGCCGTAGAGGGCGTAGATCTCGATGATCCCGATCAGCGCTCGCACGAACGACTGCTGGGCGCTCACCGTGCCGCCGTCGTCGCGCACGACACGGAGCCCGAGCGCCAGCTTGCCGAAGGACTTGCCGCGGGTGAGCGTCTCCATCGTGGTCGGGTAGACCAGGAACACGACGATGAACGAGCACACCAGCGCCACGTGCTGGAGCGCGCCGTCTGTGTCGGCGGTCGCCACGAACGTCAGGAAGAACACGAGGACGGCGAAGGTGAGCATGACCGCGACGTCGATCATCCCCGAGCCCATCCGCGCGCCCACCGTGGCCGGGGGCAGGTCGAGGGCGACGGCCTCGCCCGTGACGAGGTCGTCCGGAGTGAGCATCGCGAAGTCCGGTGTCGACATCGCGATCACCCTAGGCTCTCCGGTGTGGATCTGGACGCGTATGTGCTGGCTCACCACGCGGAGTGGGAGCGGCTCGAGACGCTGACGCGCAAGCGGCGTCTCGACGGGGCCGAGAGCGACGAGCTCGTCGAGCGCTACCAGCGCGTCGCCACCCACCTGTCGGTGATCCGGACCGCCGCCCCCGACGCCGGCGTGATCACCTACCTCTCGCTCCTGCTCAGTCGGGCGCGGAACCGCTCCGGCGCCGCACGCGGCGGCACCTGGCACGGCGTACGCAGCTTCGCCACCGAGCGCTTCCCGGCGGCTCTCTACCGGCTGCGCTGGTGGTGGATCGGCACGGCTGCGGCCAACGTCGTGGCCGTCTTCGTGATGATGTGGTGGCTGCTGGCCCACCCCGACATGGAACAGAGCCTGCTCTCCCCGCGCGACGTCGACCAGCTCGTCAACCACGACGTCTCCGGCTACTACAGCCAGTACGCCGCCAGCCACTTCGCCGCCGAGGTCTGGACCAACAACGTCTGGGTCACCGGTCTGCTGCTCGCCTTCGGGGCGTTCGGGCTTCCGGTCGTCTTCCTGCTCTTCCAGAACGTCGCGAACCTCGCCATCATCGGCTCGATCATGACCCGGCACGGCCACGGGCCGGAGTTCTGGGGGTTGATCCTTCCGCACGGGCTCCTCGAGCTGACCGCCGTGTTCGTGGCCGGCGGCGTCGGGCTCCGCCTCTTCTGGTCGTGGGTGGAGCCGGGCGACCTGAGCCGGAGCCAGTCGTTCGGCCGCGAGGGCCGCACCGCCGGAACGGTCGCCCTCGGCCTGATCGGGGTCCTCGCCGTCAGCGGCTGCATCGAGGCGTTCGTGACGCCGAGCCCGCTCCCGACCTGGGCCAGGATCGCGATCGGGATCCTCGCCGAGGCCACCTTCCTGGCCTACGTGTTCGTCCCGGGCCGTCGCGCGTACCTCCGCGGCCACACCGGCGACCTCGACCCCGCCCTCCTCGAGGACCCCGTCGCGTCTCAAGCCTGAGTGGTCGAGGCGTCACTGATGGCGCGTCGACGAGTCACGGATGGTGCATCGAGTCGTCACCGAAGGCGGCGGAGCTCGACCATCTCCGACGTCTCGACCGGTCATCTGTGACGTCTCAACGCCCTACAGCAACCCTCGAGCCTTGAGGGCGAGGTAGTGGTCGGCGAGGGCGGGGGGCAGCGACTCGGCCGGTACGTCGAGCACGTCGACGCCGAGGGCACCGAGCAGGTCGGCGGTACGACGGCGCCTGGCCAGCGTCTGCTCGGCGGCGGCCGCGGCGTACACCTCGTCGAGACCGTCGCGCGAGCCTGCCATCCGCTCGAGCTCGGGGTCGCGGACCGAGGCCAGCACCACGCGGTGGTGTCGCACCAGCACCGGCAGCACGGGCAGGAGCCCCTCCTCGACCGCCGACGGCTCGAGCGGGGTGAGCAGGCAGACCAGTGACCGCTGGCGACCCATCGTCTGGACGGCGCCGGCGAGCGCCGTCCAGTCCGCCTCGGCGATCTCCGGCCGCAGTGTCGTCAGGGCGTCCTCGAGCCGGTTCGTCGCGTCGCGCGCGCCGGCCAGCCGCAGGCGGGTGCGCACCCACCGGTCGCCGGCCACGACGTCGACGCGGTCGCCCGCCCGGGTCGCGAGCGCGGTCAGCAGCAGCGCCGCCTCCATCGCCGAGTCCAGCCGAGGTACGTCGTCCACGCGCCCGGCCGAGACGCGCGAGGTGTCGAGCACCAGCACGACCCGCCGGTCGCGCTCGGGCTGCCAGGTGCGCACCACGACGGTGCGGTTGCGGGCGGAGGCCCGCCAGTCGATCGAGCGGACGTCGTCGCCGCGGACGTACTCACGCAGCGAGTCGAACTCGGTGCCCTGCCCGCGCACCCGCACCGCCGACCGGCCGTCGAGGTCGCGAAGCCGGGCGAGCCGTGAGGGCAGGTGCTTGCGCGACTCGAACGGCGGCACCGACCGCACCCGACCCGGCACGTCGCGGGTGGCCTGCCGCGCCGCGAGACCGAGCGGCCCGAGGGTGCGGACCGTGACCCCGAGGGCGTTCAGCTCGCCGCGCCTGGTCGGGCGCAGCGGGCTGGTCACGAGGGTGCGCTCGCCGGGCGCGAGCCGGAGCCGGTGCCGGTTGTCGCGCACTCCGGCAGTCGGCTGCCAGGCGTCGCGCACGAGCAACGACGTACGGCGGGTGCCGTCGTTGCCGACGGCGAGGGTGCTCGCGGAGTCCTGCCCTGCTCGCACCCGGTCGACCGGCAGCCGCTCCACCGTGATCCGGCCCGGCTTCGGCGCGAGGACCACGTCGAGGGCGGTGACCACGACGACCGCCAGCAGCCACAGCCACATGGTGCCGACCGTCGGGCGCAGCACCACCGCCACCAGCCCCAGCAGGAGCAGCAGCGGGACGCGTCCGGTGATCGCCATGGGTGTGGCCTCAGCGCGGCACGGGCACGGAGGCGAGGGCCGAGGCGAGGACGGCACTCACGTCGACTCCCTCGAGCTCGGCCTCGGGCCGCAGCGAGAGCCGGTGGGCGAGGGTGGCCTGGGCGAGCGCCTTGACGTCGTCGGGCGTGACGAAGTCGCGGCCCGCGAGCCACGCCCAGGCGCGCGCCGTGCGCATCAGCGACACCGCGCCGCGCGGGCTGGCGCCGAGGCCGAGGGACGGGGCCTGCCGGGTCGCCCGGGCGACGTCGACGACGTACCCGGCCACCTCGGGAGACAGCTGAACGCCCTGGACGGCGCGTCGCCCGGCCTCGATGTCGTCGGCGCCGGCAACCGGGGACACCCCCGACGCGACCACGTCGTGGGGGTCGAACCCGGCGGCGTGCCGGCGCACGATCTCGAGCTCCTCGGCGCGCTCCGGCACGGGCAGCACGACCTTGAGCAGGAAGCGGTCGAGCTGGGCCTCGGGAAGTGGGTAGGTGCCTTCGTACTCGACCGGGTTCTGCGTGGCGGCGACCAGGAACGGCCGGGGGAGCGGGTGCGTGACCCCGTCCACGGAGACCTGACCCTCCTCCATCGCCTCGAGCAGCGCGGACTGCGTCTTGGGCGGCGTGCGGTTGATCTCGTCGGCGAGGAGGAGGTTGGTGAAGACGGGGCCCTCGCGGAAGCTCAGCTCGCCGCGGGCGCCGTCGATCACCATCGAGCCGGTGATGTCACCCGGCATCAGGTCGGGGGTGAACTGCACGCGCGTGGTCCGGACCGAGAGCGCCGCCGCCAGGCTGCGCACCAGCAGGGTCTTGGCGACTCCGGGGACGCCCTCCATCAGCACGTGCCCGCCGCAGAGCATCGCCACCAGCAGGCCCGAGACCGCGGCGTCCTGACCGACGACGGCCTTCGACACCTCGAGGCGCACGGCGCCCAGGCGGGCGCGCGCCTCGTCGCTCGCCGAGGTTGCCGCGGGTGCGCCGAAGGGCGAGCCGGCAGCAGCTCCCGCCTGGGATCCGGCGGGGGCACCGGCGGGGTAGGGGTCGCTCATGCGTGTGACACCTCTCTGTCGAGATCGTCGAGTCGTCGGGCCAGGTCGGCCAGGTCGCGGTCGTGGGCGGGTGGGATCGCGTCGGTGCGCAGCAGCGCGTCGACCTCGTCGACACTCCGCCCGGCGTGGGCGGCGACGGCGGTCGCGAGCGCCACGTGGTCGGTGTGCGGAGGCAGCCGGAGCCGCTCGGCGAGCCGGGTCCGGGCGGCCGCGCGCAGGGCGTCCGCCGCGTGGCGGCGGTCGCCGGCCCGACGGTAGAGCCGCCCGAGGTTCCGCGTCGTCTCGACCGCCTTGATCTCGACCGGCAATGGCTCGACCGCCAGCGGTCCGAGGCGGCGCGAGCGCCACGCGACCAGTGCCACCGCCGTCATCAGCAGCAGCCAGAGCGCAGGCACCAGCCAGCGCGGCAGCAGGCTGGAGGGTGAGACCCCGTCGCGGCCGACCAGGTCGTCGAGCGACGGGACGTACCAGACCAGGTGGTCCCGCTCACCGAGCAGCCGCAGCCCGACGGCCGCGTTGTCACCCTCGAGGATCTGGTCGTTGGTCAGGGCGGCCGGCGCTCCCAGCAGGGTGAGACGCGCGCGCGGCTCCGCGAGCAGCACCCCACCCCGGGTCCGGAAGCAGCCGTCGGTGGCGAAGGCCTGGGCTTCGTGCACCTGCAGCGACAGCCCGTCGTACGCCGGGCAGCCGGCGGGCACGGCGTCGTGCGGTGAGGTGCCGACGGCGTCAGTACCGACCTCGAGCTCGGCAGTGAGCTCGGGGTTCGGCGCGACGACGACGAGCCGCGCCCGGCCCTGGTGGTCGAGGAGACGCCGGGTGGTCGAGCGGCCGAGCCGGTCGGAGCCGGTGACCACCACCAGGGTCGACGCGTCGGTCGTGGCCCGCTCGAAGGCGGAGGCCGACCGCACGATCTGGACCGACACCCCTTGGTCGCCGAGCACGCGGGCGAGGGCCTGGCCACCGTTGCCGTCGGGGTTCTGCGGATCGAGGGCGCCGGCGTGGGTGCGGTCGTGACGGGCCAGCCACGCCGTCAGCACGACCGTCACCAGCGCCGCGGCGACGACGAGGACCGCTGTCCGGTGTCGGGAGAGGAACCTCATCGGGCACCGGCCAGGGTGTCGTCGAGCCCGAGCACGTCGGTCGCGTCGTCGCGCGTCGCCGGCCGGTCACCGTACAACGTGGCGTCGAAGAGATCGGCGCTGTGCCCGACCCGCGGCCCCACCTCCGGGTACGACGCCGCCAGGCGTGCCGCGACCTCGTGCGCGGTGGCGCCGGGCTGGTCGTCGATCCGCCCGCGCTCGATCTGGCGGGTGGTGATGGCGCGGAACCCGTCGACGACCGCCTCCTCGTGCCGGCCCTGGGCCAGCCACGCCTCGGCCCGACGGCGGAGCTCGGAGGCCGGCGGCCGGTCGTCGGTGAGCACGGCCGCCGGGCGCAGCCGCTGCCGGCGGTCGCGCCGGACTCGTGACAGGAGCACGAGCAGGCCCGTGAGCAGCAGGGCGCCGATCAGCATCGTGACGAAGACGGTGACCCCCGAGACGCCCGAGGCCGCGCCGACGCTCCGGTCGAACAGCCGGCTCAGCCAGTCGGTCAGTCGCTGCCAGACGTCCTGCTGGTGGTACTCGCGGTGGAGGAGCTCGTTGCGCAGCAGGCGCCGGCCCTCGTCGCCGGAGGGGTCCAAGGGCGGTCCGGGGACGAGCATCAGCCGGGGAGGATCCCGGCGCGGCCGAGGAGCTCGACGTCGTACGCCTCCTTGCGGATCCGCTGGTCGACGTAGAGCAGGGCGTTGACCGCCGCCTGGAAGGGCTGGAGCACCGCGGAGGAGAGGACCACGCCCACCGCGGTGAGGAGGAGGTACAGCAGGAGGCCGTAGCTGTTGGAGGAGTCGACGAGGAAGAGGTTGCCGAGGATCGTGAACGGCGCCTGCAGGATGTTGCCGGCGAAGCCCACCACGAGCGCCATCAGCAGCAGGATCCCGAAGAGCCGCCAGAACTGCTGCTGGGTCAGGCGTACGGCGCGACGCAGCGCCCCGAAGACGCCCACCGGCTCGAGCATGAGGGTCGGTACGGCGAGCGCGCGCACCCGGACCCAGAACCACGCGTAGCCCACCACGAGCAACAGCCCGAGCACGACGCCCACCAGCACCGTGTCACCCAACGGCGCGTCGAAGGCCAGGATGCCGACGAGCAGGATCGCTGCCACCAGCACGGTGGCGAGCACGATCACGAGCCCGAGCAGCACCGACATCCCGAACAGCCGCCACCGCTTGCCGTGGGTCGCGGCCCACGCCTCGGCCATGGTCAGCTTGCGACCGACCGCGGCCGCCGACGTCACGTGCGCGATCATCCCCGAGACGAACAGCAGCCCGATCGACTGCAGCTGGGTGCCGATCAGGAACGAACCGAGCGTCGCCACCAGGCCGGCCACCTGGTCGTGGGTCAGGCCCTCGGCGCTGGAGCCGAGGTCGAGGCCGCCCGTCGACCCCGTGACGAGGCCGGTCACCACGGGGATGATCATCGCGACCGCCGAGACGAGCACCGCCGCCCCCACCGTGGCCCCGGGGTTGTAGCGGATGATCCGGAACGCGCCGTCGAAGATGTCGCCGAGCACGAGCGGCCGCAGCGGGATGGCGCCCGGCTTGTGGGCCGCGAGGAGACGCTGGGCCGGGTACGCCGTGGGCGGACCGGCGGGATACGGCGCGGTCGGGCCGGGCGGGTACCCCTGACCGCCCTGGTACGTCGGGCCCGGTGGGTACGGCTGACCGCCCCAGCCCTGGGTGGGACCGGGTTGCGGCGACGACGGGGGAGCGGCCCCGGGAGGCGGCGGCCAGGTCTGCGCGCCGGGCGGAGGAGGCGAGGGCTGCCCCCATCCGGGCGGTGGCGGCTGGTCGTCCGACACGGCTGTCTCCTCGTGCTCTGGGGCCCGGCCGGCCCCGTGCCGAGCCACCCCGCGGGGCGCCATCCTGTCAGGTGCCGAGCACCCGCCTACTCGATTTGGCGCATGCGGGGGCCATCTGTCAGGATTGTCCGGTTGCTCCGGCGGGTCGCCGGGGGCACCACACTTGATTGTTGAATCGCGTCTCCCGCTGGTTCGGTGGTCTTGTGCGGCCGCACCACACCGACGTACGTCGGTCGGAGACCCGAAGGCTCGGCCCACCGGCCGGGTGTCCAACCACACGATGCAGATCCACCCGCGAGGGGTGGTGCGTGCCGCGGAAAATGCGCGACACGCCCGACCTCGGGGGTCGGGGACCGAAGCGTCGTGGGGCGGACGAGGAACGCAGACCGGACGGCCCCGACCCGGGGTCTTCGACAACGGACGTAGCAGCACGACACGAAGGACGAGAGAGACCTATGGCGGGACAGAAGATCCGCATCAGGCTCAAGGCCTATGACCACGAGGTGATCGACACCTCGGCGCGCAAGATCGTGGACACCGTCACCCGCACGGGTGCGAAGGTCGCCGGCCCGGTGCCGCTGCCGACCGAGAAGAACGTGTACTGCGTCATCCGCTCGCCCCACAAGTACAAGGACTCGCGCGAGCACTTCGAGATGCGCACGCACAAGCGGCTGATCGACATCATCGACCCCACGCCGAAGACCGTCGACTCCCTGATGCGCCTCGACCTCCCCGCCGGTGTCGACATCGAGATCAAGCTCTGAGGCTCCTGACATGACTGTTGAACGAAACGTGAAGGGCCTGCTGGGCACCAAGCTCGGCATGACCCAGATGTGGGACGACAACAACAAGATCGTCCCGGTCACCGTGGTCGCTGCGTCGACGAACGTCGTGACCCAGGTCCGCAAGCCCGAGACCGACGGCTACAACGCCATCCAGGTCGGGTTCGGCGAGATCGACGGTCGCAAGGTCACCAAGCCCGCCGCCGGCCAGTTCGTGAAGGCCGGGGTCACCCCCCGCCGCCACGTGGCCGAGATCCGCACGGCCGACGCCCCGTCGTACACCGTCGGTCAGGAGCTGGCCGTCGACACCTTCGCCGCCGGCGAGGAGATCGACGTGACCGGCACGACCAAGGGCAAGGGCTTCGCCGGTGTGATGAAGCGTCACGGCTTCCACGGCGTCGGCGCCTCCCACGGTGCTCACCGCAACCACCGCAAGCCGGGCTCCATCGGCGCCTGCGCGACCCCCGGTCGCGTGTTCAAGGGTGTCCGGATGGCCGGCCGGATGGGCAACGACACCGTCACCACCCAGAACGTCACCGTGCACGCGGTCGACGCCGAGAAGGGCCTGATCCTGCTCAAGGGCGCC
>CAWCDN010000003.1:0-16312 GCA_963794355.1 uncultured Actinomycetota bacterium | reverse complement strand
GCTCGCGCGTCTCGACCTCCAGCGCCTCGATCTCGGCGTGGGTGAGGAACGTGAACTTGCGGAGCATGTCGCCCACCTGCGTGTCATCGACGTTCAGCCAGAACTGGTGGAAGGCGTACGGCGACATCATCGCCGCGTCGAGCCACAGGGCACCTCCCTCGGTCTTGCCGTACTTCGTGCCGTCGGGCTTGGTGATCAAGGGCGTGACGAACGCGTGGGCGTGGCCGCCGTCGGCACGACGGATCAGCTCGACCCCGGCCGTGATGTTGCCCCACTGGTCGGTCGCTCCGTGCTGCAGCGTCACGCCGTGATCGCGGTAGAGGTTCAGGAAGTCCATCGACTGGAGCAACACGTAGCTGAACTCGGTGTAGCTGATACCGGCCTCGAGTCGGCGGGAGACGACGTCGCGCTGGAGCATCCGGTTGACCGGGAAGTGCTTGCCGATCTCGCGGAGGAAGTCGATCGTCGACAGGCTCGCCGTCCAGTCGTAGTTGTTGACGAACGTCGCGGCGTTGCTCCCCTCGACGCTGACGTACGGCGCCACCTGACCCCGGACGCGGTCGGTCCAGTCCTTGACGGTGTCGAGGCTGTTGAGGGTGCGCTCGCCCGAGTCGCGTGGGTCACCGATCATGCCCGTCGCGCCCCCGACCAGGATGTACGGCGTGTGGCCGCCGTCCTGCAGTCGGCGCGCGGTGACCAGCTGGAGCAGGTTGCCCATGTGGAGGCTCGGCGCGGTCGGGTCGAAGCCGACATAGAACCGCACGCTCCCGGACGTCAGGGCCTGGCGCAGCGCGCCGAGGTCCGTCGAGTGCGCGATCAGCCCGCGCCACTCCAGCTCGTCCAGCAGGGTCGGGTCGATGCTCACGCTCGGCCTCTCGTTCTCGGCAGTGTCGGCCCCAGCCTGCCGCATCGGCGGGCCGCCCCTCCACCGGGTTCACGGGTCACGGGGTGTCGAGCGGGCCGAAGAACGCCGCCTCGTCCACGCGCTCCGCGCGTCGGACACCGCCGCGGATGGCGTAGGAGTCCAGCATCAGCTCGGCGAGCTCGCGCGTGTCGAGCCGTTCGAGGAGCGCCCAGGCAGAGACCCTGAAGTCGAAAGTGTCGATGCGCACGAACGTCTCCCCACGGTGCGCGAGCTGCCGCGGGAGATCCATGTCACCGCTCCAGACCTGCACGACCGGGCGCCCGCCGACCTCGCGGTAGCGCACGAACACGTGCCGCCCGGCGTACCAGGCGGCCGAGCCGTCGGCGGCCTGCCCACGCTCGGCATCCGACAGCCGGGCTGCCAGGGCGTCGACGTCGGTCCAGGTCGGCATGGGTTCAACCTCCACCGGGAACGTGGGGGTCGCAAGGGCGACCGCCTACGCTGGCGAGCGGCCGGAGCCCGGAAGGACGGACGTTGATCGCAGGCAGGTACGAGCTCGACCGTGAGATCGGTCGCGGTGGCATGGGTGCGGTGTGGCTCGGCCGCGACACGGTCCTCGGTCGCGAGGTCGCCATGAAGCGGATCGGGATGATGCCGGGCGCGACCGCGCCCGACCTCCAACGCGCGGAGCGCGAGGCCCGCCTCGCCGCGCGGCTCAACCATCCCCACGTCGTGGCCGTCTTCGACCTGGTCTCGGAGGGCGACGAGACCTGGCTGGTCATGGAGTACGTCGAGGGGGTCACCCTGAGCGCCCTGATCACGCGCGACGGCGCCCTCACCCCCGACGAGGCGGCCCCGCTGGTGAGGCAGGCGGCGGACGCCCTGGCCGCGGCCCACGCGGCCGGGATCGTGCACCGTGACGTGAAGCCCTCGAACATGATGGTCACGCCGCAGGGCGAGGTGAAGCTGACCGACTTCGGGATCGCCCGGGCGCAGGCCGACGCCTCTCTCACCCAGACCGGTCTGGTCACCGGCTCACCGGCCTACCTGGCCCCCGAGGTGGCCTCCGGGGCGACGGCCCACGAGGCCTCCGACGTCTGGTCGCTGGGGGCCACGCTCTACCACGCGCTCGCCGGCCACACGCCGTACGACGTGAGCGAGAACCTGATGGGCGGCCTCTACCGGATCGTGCACGAGGAGCCGCCCCGCCTCGACGACGCCGGCTGGGTCACTCCCGTGCTCGAGCACACGATGACCCGCGACCCGGCGCGGCGCTGGTCGATGACGCAGGTGCGGGACTTCCTCGAGCAGGGCAGCCAGGTGACCATCCATCCCGCGCCGGTCGCGTCCGTCGACGTCGAGGGCACCCGGGTGCTGAAGCCTGCGGAGCCGCTCGCCGTCCCGCCGGTCGCCGCGGCCCCGACGCCCGCGTCTCCCGCACCGACCGCGGTGTCCACGGCCCCGACGACCGGTGGTGCCCGCCGCAGACGGCCGGTGTGGCCCTGGGTCGCCGCCGTGGTGCTCCTGCTGACGATCGCCGTCCTCGGCTTCGAGGCACTCACGAGCGGCACCGGTGGCGGCGGAGGCGACGGAGGCGACCGACGGGCCGGCGGCACGACGTCGTCCTCCCCGAGCTCACCGAAGACCTCGGCCTCGAACACCGCCGACACGCAGGCGACCGCGATGGAGAGCTTCATCGCGACGTACCTCTCGACGGTCACCACCGACGACCACGCCACGTTCGACATGCTCACACCCACCTTCCAGAAGGAGAGCAAGAACTACGGCGGCTACCACGGCTTCTGGAAGAACATCGAGTCCGCGTCACCGAGCAAGATCAAGGCCGACCCGGCCACGATGACGGTGTCGTACGACGTCGACTACGTGCGGACCGACGGCAGCACCTCGAGCGACCACGTCACCCTGCAGCTGGTGGAGGACGGCTCCTCGTACCTGATCGCGGGCGAGGCTTAAGGCTTCCTCACCCCTCCGGTTCACCCCTGGGGAGGTCCTGCGCGCTGCTGCGCGGACCTACCGTCGGCAACGCGCCGGCAACGCGGCGTACGACGAGGAGGCACGCATGCGCAAGCTCATCGGCATCATCGTGATCGTCTGGCTCGTGATCGGCGTCTTCGCCGCCTGGCAGCGCGGCTACCTGACCAATGACCGCGACGTGAGCTGCAAGACGTTCGGCGACACCGCCCTCACCGTCGTCGCCGGGCCGTTGAACTACGTGGGTGCCAACCCGAAGATCCACTGCAAGGTCCCGCAACCCTCGAAGTGACCCAACGGCTCAGGTCGTGCCGTCGAGGAACATCCGGAGCCTCGTCATGGTGTGGTCGTCGCCGCTGAGGGCATAGCCGTTGACCGCCCGGCAGACCCATCCGAGCCGCAGCGCCGGCTCCACCGCGTCCACCAGGTCGACACCGGGGTACGCCGTGGCGAAGGGCCCGAGGTAGCCGTCGAGGAAGGGCGCGACGTCCACGCTGTCCTCCACGTCGTGCAGCCCCCACTGGAGCACGCCCTCGAGCGAGACCGAGAGCGTGAAGAAGGGGTGGGTGATGCACGCGTCGCCCCAGTCCAGCACCTGTGGGGCACGGCCCTCGCGGACGAAGATCTGCGCGTCGTGGAGGTCGTCGTGCTCGACGGTCTCGGAGACGCCGTACGCCGCCAGCTGGTCACGGAGGTCGACGACGTGTGGCAGGGCGTCGCGGAAGCGCTGCTCGGCGCCGACCCGGTCGAGGACCTCCTGATAGCGGTCGGGGAGCGTGGCGAGCCGCAGGTCCGGGACGCCGAGGGCGAGCATCCCCTCCACGTCGCCGGTCATGGCCACCTGGAGGGCCGCGTAGCGCGGGAGCACGTCGCGCCAGACGTCGAGCCAGGACTCCTCGGGCTCGACGTGGCGCAGCATCGTGCCCGCGTCGGCCAGCAGCATCCAGCCGGTGTCGGGATCCCACTCCAGCGGCGGGGGCACGACGTCGGACCGGCGCTCGGCGAGGAGCGCAAGCAGTCCCGCCTCGAAGGCGAGCACCTCACTGTTGGCCTTGAACCACACGTCGCCCGCGTCGGTGGGCACCCGCATCACGGTCGACCAGTCGCGGACGTGGGGCTGCTCGATCTCGCCGGTGCGGGTCAGGCCGAGCTCGCCGAGCCGATCGGCGATCCACCCGTGGGCCGAGGCGATCCAGGCCCGGTCCTCCCATCGCTGCTGCATGCGCAGAACCTAGCGAGATCCGTCACGCGTGCGCGTCGACGTAGACCCAGAGCCCCCGACGACGCTCGAAGCGGCTCGCCTCGTGCTGCACGCCCGCGTGGTCGCCGACGACGTAGTGCGCGTCGAACTCCACGACCCCCTCGTCGTCAGCCGGTCCGCCGGCCTCGGTGCCCAGCACGACCAGGCGGGTCCATCGACGCTCCGGCGGCACCGTGACATGGTCGGGCCGGGTGCGGGGGTGCCAGGTGCGGAACAGGTAGGCGGCGTCTCCGACCGCGAACGCCGCGTAGCGCGACCGCATCAGCTCCTCCGCCGTCTCGGCGGCCGCGCCGCGGTGCAGCCGCCCGCAGCAGTCGGCGTACGACGTACCGCTCCCGCACGGGCACTCCACCGGGCTCCGGTCGCTCCACATGGACGCACTGTGGCACGCCTGCCCGGCCGGGCTTGGGATGGGCGGCGCGGGCGGCATCGGGTTTCGAGACAGGCGCCAGAGCGCCTTGCTCAACCATCGGGCTCCGGTGGTTGAGGAGGTCGCTCTGGCGACCGTCTCGAAACCACCCCTCGGACCGGAGCAACACACGACGCGGGTGGGGCGGCTGGGACTTGAACCCAGGACCGAAGGATTATGAGTCCTCTGCTCTGACCGACTGAGCTACCGCCCCGCGAGGGTCATCCCCTCGAGGGCGAGAGCCTAGTCATCGCGGTTCACTCGAGCTCTACGAGCACCTGCCCGCCGCTGACCGAGACACCCAGGGGCACGAGGACGGAGGCGAGGACCTCGCTGCGCGGTGCAGAGATCTCGGTCGAAACCGCGACATTTCGAGATCGCGCCCGCCCCTCGGGTTCAATGTCCCTGACACGGTCCGCATCGAAGGCACCGATCACGGGGAGGCGACATGGTGACGACGGAGGCGGGAACGCGCGCCGATCGCCCCGGAGAGCTCTCCCAGGAGAGCTCGCCCTGGGTCTGGAAGCTGCGGGTGCTGGCGCTGGTCGTGGCCTTCGCGGCTGTCGCCTGGGCGCGCTCGCGCCAGGTCGACATCCCGTTCAAGGACCCCCACGGCAAGCTCTTCCGGGCCAAGATCGTCGACACCGCCGAGATCCTGGTCATCGCCCTGGTCATCGATGTCGTGGTGCGCTGGCTGCGTGGGCGCAACGGCGGCGCCACGCTCTGGTCGACGGTGCGCACCCGCTGGACGCCGTACCGGATCCTGATGATCGCGGCGGGCCTGGTCGCCTACTTCGTGGTCTACCTCAGCTACCGCAACCTCAAGAGCTGGGACGTGCTCCTCACCCAGCGCGACGCGATGCTCCAGCGCTGGGACGAAGCACTGTTCTTCGGCCACACGCCCGCCGTGCTCCTGCACGACCTGCTCGGCGAGGACCTCGCGGCGCGTCTGCTCACCGATCTCTACGAGTCGTTCTCGTGGCTGGTCACCATCGCGCTGGTGTCGGCACTCGCCTTCACCCCCACGGTGCGGCAGGCCTACGTCTTCGTCGTCTCGGCGATGTGGGCCTGGATCCTCGGCGTCGGCTCGTACTACCTGATCCCCTCGCTCGGCCCCTTCCACGAGGTGCCGAACGCCTTCACCGGCCTCACCCGCACCTCCATCCAGGCGACGCAGGAGAGGTACCTCGAGCAGCGGGCCCACCTCCTCGCCCATCCGCAGGCCGGCGACGCGTTCGCCCAGATCTCGGCGTTCGCCAGCCTGCACTGCGCGCTGACCTGCCTGGTCTGGCTGATGGCGCGCTACTACGGGCTGCGGATCCTGTCGTGGGTGGCCTTCGCGTTCCTGGTCGGCACGATGATCGCCACGGTCTACCTCGGATGGCACTTCGCCGTCGACGACCTGGCCGGGATCGCCCTCGCCTGGGCGGCCGTGCAGCTGGGCAAGCTCACCGTCACCGGAACCACCAAGATCCCGGCGCGAGGCGCACCCACGCCCTAGAATCCCAGCCACGTCGGACGGGTCGGCGCAACCGGGAGGTTCTCGATGAAGACGTTCGTCATGCTCGTGGTGATCGTCTGGTTCGTGTTCGGAGTCAGCGCCGCCCACGAGCGGGGCTTCTTCGACAACGACGCGGCGCGCTCCTGCTCCTTCGTCGGCAGCGCCGGGCTGACGGTCGTCGCGGGACCGCTCAGCTACGTCGGGGTCCACCCGCACGCCTACTGCTGACTCCTAGATGGTCACCGGCGGGTCGGCGTCCAGCGTGCCGAGCCAGCTGACGGCCACGGGGCCCCACTCGGCGAGCTGCTCGTCGTTCTGCGAGGGCTGGCAGCGCACCCAGGACTCCACCCGCCCCAGTCGGCCGAGCTGGAGAGCTGCTGGCAGAGCGGCCCGCAGCTCCGCGGCGGGCACCAGGTCGCTCCACACCTCGAGGGCCGCGTCGGCCACGCGCCACAGGCGCGGGTCGTCACCGTCGGCCCCGAGCTTCTCGCCGAGGATGTTGAGCGGCACGAGCAGCACGCCGAGCGGCTCGGTCATCAGCGAGTCGCCGAAGTCGAAGAACCGGAGCCGGCCGTCGACGTCGAAGACGTTGTTCTCGTGCAGGTCGTTGTGGTTGAGGGTGAGCGGCAGGTGCAGGGCCGCGACCTGCTCGGCCCACCGTCGTACGACGGGCAGATGGGCGCGCAGGCGGTCGGCGACCTCGGGCTCCAGCCGGCGCGGGTCGCCCGGCTCGAGTGCGGCGTACTGCTCGATCCGAGCCGCCGTGTAGTCGGGTGTCTGCCGAGGCGTCAGCTCAGTCATGCCCGTCGCGAGCAGCTCGCGGTGATGAGGCACCAGCTCGCGCTGGAGGAGGGCCGCGTCGCGGGCGAGGCGGACCCAGTTCTCGAGGTCGTCGCCGGCCGTCTCGTAGAACACCGGCCCCTGGTCGGGAGTGAGCAGGAAGCCGTCGCGGGCGGCCGTCACCGGCACCACCCGCTCCGGTGCCAGCCGGGACAGCGCGACCATGAGTGGCACCTCGACCTGCTGGCCGGGGCAGTTCTGCTTGGCGAACCACGCGCGGGTGTCGGCGGTCCGCACCCGCCACACCGTCGCCCACGCGCGCAGCTTGTGCTGCTCCATGTCGACCACGGGTCCGACCCACGACTCGCACCAGGCGCGGAGCTCCTCGCGGAACTCGCGGGTCGCCCAGCGCGACGACAGCGAGAGGTCGCGCTCCGGCAGCGCGTCGTACCACTCAGGCATCGGCGATCTCGACCATCCGTCCAGCCAACCGTGAGCACGGCCTGTCGGGCAACGCCGATTGGCGGCATGCTCGACCCCATGGACATGCCACCACCGCTCGAACCGCTGCCCGAGGACTGGAGCCGTGCGCTCGCGATCGTCGCGCACCCCGATGACATGGAGTTCGGCTCGGCCGCCGCCGTCGCGCGCTGGACCGCGCAGGGCAAGGAGGTCGTGTACTGCATGGTCACCTCCGGCGAGGCCGGCATCGACTCGATGCACCCCGACGAGTGCCGCCGCGTGCGCGAGGCCGAGGAGATCGAGTCGGCGCGGATCGTCGGGGTCGACGTCGTCGAGTTCCTCGAGCAACCCGACGGCATCCTCGAGTACGGCGTGCCGTTGCGGCGGATGCTCGCGGCCGTGGTGCGCAAGCACCGCCCGGAGATCGTGATCACCGGCAACTTCCACGAGACCTTCGGCGGCCGCAACCTCAACCAGGCCGACCACATCGCGACCGGCCGGGCGGTGCTCGACGCGGTCCGCGACGCCGGCAACCGCTGGGTCTTCCCCGAGCAGCTGGTCGACGGCGTGGAACCGTGGGGCGGGGTGACGTCCGTCTGGGTGGGCGGCTCGCCGCTGGCCGAGCACGGCGTCGACACCACCGACACCTTCGACAAGGGCGTCGAGTCGCTGGCCGCCCACGCGGCCTACATCGAGGGTCTGGGCTGGGAGAACTGGGACCCGCGGGAGTTCCTCGAGGGCTTCGGCCGGCAGACCGGCCAGCGGATGGGAGTCGCCTTCGCGACGTCGTTCGAGGTCTTCCCGATGGGCTGGGGAGGCTGATGTCGGCCGTCACCTGCGACGTCGCCATCTCGCTGGACGGGTTCGTGGCCGGACCCGACCAGAGCCTGGAGCACCCCCTGGGGATCGGCGCCGAGACGCTGCACCGCTGGATGTTCGAGCAGCAGGACGAGAACGCGGAGGAGATCGAGGCGATCTGCTCGGCCGGTGCCTACGTGATGGGCCGGAACATGTTCGGCCACGACCGGGGCGAGTGGGATCTCGACTGGCACGGCTGGTGGGGCGACGACCCGCCGTACCACGGGCCGGTCTACGTGCTGGGGCATCGACCGCGTGCGTCGGTCGAGATGCAGGGCGGGACGACGTTCCACTTCGTCACCGACGGCATCGAGGAGGCCCTGCGGCTCGCGCGCGAGGCGGCCGGCGACCGGCACGTCTCGATCTGTGGAGGCGCGTCGACGATCAACCAGTACCTCGCGGCCGGCCACATCGACGAGCTGCGCCTCCACGTCGCGCCGGTGGTGCTCGGCAGCGGCGAGACGCCCTTCCGCGACCTCGCGGGCCTGGCGTTCGAGGTCGCGTCGAGTCGGTCGACCTCGCTGGTCACCCACATGACGCTGCGTCGTACGGCGGGGTGAGGGTGGGTCGTCCCACTGGGCTCGGCTTCACCACGTTCACATGGTGAAGCCAGGGTTCTCGCGTCGAACGGCGGGGTGGGGGTGGGTCGTCCCACTGGGCCCGGCTTCACCACGTTCACATGGTGAAGCCAGGGTTCTCGCGTCGAATTCGACCGGTGAAGCCACGCGCCACCATGTGAACATGGTGAAGCCGTGAAACCTGGAGCAGCCGAGGTCCTCACCCCGCTGCAGGTCACGAAACCCTGAGGTACCGATCGCAGCGGTCAGACCAGGAGGCAGAACGGGTGGCCGGCGGGGTCGGCGAGGACGTAGAGCGCCTCGTCCTCGTCGTCCGTCCGGTCGAGCAGGAGCACGGCTCCGAGCTCCTCGGCCCGCGCCCGGTGGCGCTCGAGTGCCTCGCGGTCGGCGACAGCGAAGTCGAGGTGCAGCTGCATCGGTACGTCGTGCGACGGCCAGGTGGTGCGCTCGAGGCGCTCGACCTCCTGGATCGCCACCACCCGGTGGTCGTCCTCGTCGAGCAGGACCAGCCAGTCGGAGTCGTCGTCACCCTCGCTCGGTGGCTCGTCGCCCGGGCGGTAGTGCAGCCCGAGGAGCTGGCGGTAGAACTCGGCCAGCCCCCGGGCGTCGGTGGTGTCGATCGCGGTGTGCACGAGCCGCGGGTAGTCGCTCATGCCCGCTGATCCTGCCACCGGCTGCCGACAACGGCAGGACCACGCGTCAGTGCCAGGGCGTGCTGTGGACCAGGTCGAGCGCCCGCCGCATCACGAACGGCTGGTTGCTGCGGTACAGCCAGGGCCGGCCCACCCAGAGGTAGGCGTCGACGTACCGCTTGGCCAGCCGTGCGCTGCCGGCCGGCAGGTGCCAGCGGGCGGCCCCGACCGCAGCCGTGGGCGGGATCCCGAGGGTGATGCACGTCTTCGCGTCCGGGGTCGTGGTGCTCGGACAGACCCTCGGGTTGTCAGGGTCCCTGCCGGTGTAGAGCCCGTACTCGTAGGGGTGGCCGTTCGACGAGGTGTTGATGACGGCCTTGCGGCCGGGGTAGCCGGCCGCGGCGAGCGACGTCGAGATGGCTGCCGCACGGGCGATCTCAGCCGTCGTCGCGTCGAAGTGGGTGCTGGCGAGCGCGAACCCGCGGGCGTACCGGATCCCGCCCCGGACCAGGATCTTGACCGCGGCACTCACCCCACCCTGCGAGCCGGCGTGCGGCCAGTCCGCGGCACCGGTCTCGACGTACACGCTCGTGCGCGGCTGCGCCGACAGCACCCGTGAGGCGTAGGCGACCAGGCGTGAGGGGAGGGTCGAGCCGCGGGGCGCACACAGCGCGAACGGCCCGTCGGGCTGCAGCACGATCGCCGTGGGCGTGCTGCCGACGGCGGCCGCGAAGCGGTCGATCCAGCGCTTGTACGACGCCTGCTCGGCCCTGGTGGGCAACCGCTTGCAGGCGTCGTGCTCCCACGGGACCATCCGGAAGACGGTCATCTGCACCAGCGCGTCGGCGTTCCCGCCCTGGGCGTTGCTGATGTAGTCGTGCACCTTGGCCGCGATCTGGGAGTCGGGGATCCAGGCTCCGAACCACTTCGCCTTCGGCTGGAGGGCGAGGTAGCGCAGCACCTCCTTCCGAGTGCCCGTGGCGTGCTGGTACGGCGCCCACACCATGTCCTGAGACCCCTGGTAGTTCGCCCACGCGTGCCGCCGGAACGGGTCGGTGTCGGCCGCCCTCGTCGCCGTGACGGCGTGCTGCGAGTGGGTGGCTCCCGGCTTCGAGGGGGCTGGTGGGGCTGGGTTCAGGAGCCCCGCCACGACGGACAGGAGCAGGGCGAGCTGGACCAGCGGGTTGGGCATCGGAGTCGCTTTCGGGGGAGGTGACATCCGGTCGGGGTCGTCGAAGACGCCATCCAGCATGGACCAATGCCGCCGATCCGGCGAGGGAACGCCGAACTCCGCGCGTCGCCGGTCACCCTCGGTCGTGGCACGACACGAGGTCGGGCAAGAGAAAACCGGGCGGCCTGTCGGCCGACCGGTGTCTGTGGCTCCCCCGGTTGGACTCGAACCAACAACCCTTCGATTAACAGTCGAATGCTCTGCCAGTTGAGCTACAGGGGATCGTTCGGAGCCCGCACAGATTAGCAAGCGCCGTCGGGTGCCGCGAATCGGGACCGGGGGTGTCGCGAGCGCCGTCAGTCGATGCCCGCGTCGTCCTGAGCGGTGGCCAGGGCGGCGGCCGCCGCCGCTTGCACCACCGGGTCCTGGGGGTCGATGCCGGCGTCGTACTCGTAGATCCACGCCACCGGGGTGCGTCCCGACGGGGCACGCCGGCCCACCACGCGTACGCCACGCTTCCCGGTGATCGGCACGTGCCGCACGAGCAGAACACTCGCGGTGACCCGCTCGCGGACGAGCTGCAGCAGACGGTCGGTCTCGGTGGGCGTCGAGTCGTCGAGGGTGAGCGCGTGCTCGACGCGGGGCCGGCCCCACTGGCCGACCTCGCTGACCCGCAGCAGCCCGAGGTCGTGGTCCCAGTCGGCGGCCTCGACCTCCTCCCACTGCAGGCGTACGTCGGGCAGGTAGAGCGCGTCGCGGGTGCCACCGACCCACCTGCCGCCGGCCACCGGCGCCCACGCGAGCAGCCGCTCGCCCGGCGCCACCTCGAGCGGCGGCCGCTCGCGGCGCAGCGACCTCACTGGGCACCCAGCGCCAGGTCACGCAGCTGGCGGCGGTGCTGCTCGAGGGCGGTGAGCTCACCGAACATCCGGTTGTACTCCACGGTGTGCTCGACCGGGTTGGTGCGCTGGAGCCGCGACTTCACGTCGGCGATGCGACGCTGCGCGGTCAGCTCCTGCAGGCGGTAGACGGTGTTGGCGACGAACGCGTCGTCCGCCCCCTTGCGGCTGGGCACCGGCTCGACCGCGAGGGCCGACAGCGCGCCCATGACGGCCTGGTCCGAGGCGGCGCTGGTCAGGCGAGCAGCCCAGCCGACGTCCGCCGCGCCGAGCCCTCCGCACTGGTCGACGAGCTCCCAGACGGCGCGATAGGTCGGATGCGTGAAGTCGTTGGCGCCGATGTCCTTGGTCGCGCGGGCCACGGCCGCGGGCTCCTGCACGACGAGCTTCAACGTCTCGCGTTCGAGGGCGAACCGCGGCTCGGTGAGGGCGGGCAACGGCGGCGCCGTGGGCGGAGCGACGTCCGCGACCGCCTGGTCACGGCCGGAACCACGGACGTCACGGACCTGACGCCCTGCGGCTCTTCGGACCTCGGTGCGAGCCTGCTCCACGTCGACACCGACCATCCCGGCGAGCTCACGGGCGAACGCCTCGACCTTCGACTTGTCGCGGATCGAGGAGACGAGTCGCGCCGCCTCGCGGACGGCGTCGACCCGGCCGTCGGCGCGGTCGAGGTCGTACTTGGAGACGACGTTCTCGAGCACGAAGCGGTAGAGCGGACGGCGGCGCGCGATGAGTTCGCGGACGGCCGCATCGCCCTGCTGGATGCGGAGGTCGCAGGGGTCGAGGCCGTTGGGCTCGACCGCGACGTAGGTCTGGGCCACGAAGTTCTGGTCGCCGCCGAAGGCGCGCAGAGCGGCCTTCTGGCCCGCGGCATCGCCGTCGAAGGTGAAGATCACCTCGCCGCGGAACTCCTCGTGGTCGTTGAGGAAGCGGCGCAGCACCCGCGCGTGGTCGTCACCGAACGCCGTCCCACAGGTGGCGACGGCGGTCGGCACGCCGGAGAGGTGGCAGGCCATCACGTCGGTGTAGCCCTCGACGACGACCGCCTGCATCGAGCGGGCGATGTCGCGGCGGGCGAGGTCGATGCCGTAGAGCACCTGGCTCTTCTTGTAGATCGGGGTCTCGGGGGTGTTGAGGTACTTGGCCTCGATCCGGTCGTCGTCGAAGATCCGGCGGGCTCCGAAGCCGATCGTCTCGCCGCTGGACTCCCGGATCGGCCAGAGCAGGCGCCCGCGGAACCGGTCGTACGCCGAGCGGCCGACGGCGACCAGCCCGGCAGCCGTGCTCTCCTCGTCGGTGAAGCCCTTCTGCCGCAGGTGGCGCAGCAGCGCGTCGCCGTCGCGCGGGGCGAAACCGATGCCGAACTGCTCGGCCGACGCCTGGTCGAAGCCGCGCTCGCCCAGGAACTGGCGGCCCGCCACGGCGTCCGGGGTGGCCAGTGCGTCGGCGTAGAACGCCTGGGCGACCCGGTGGGCCTCGATCAGCCGCGCCCGCTGTGGCCCGCGGGGCCGCTCCCGGCGGTCGTCACCCTCCTCGCGGCGCAGCGTCACGCCGTACTTGTCGGCCAGGCGCTCCACGACCTCGGTGAACCCCAGCCCGTCGATCTTCATCAGGAAGGCGATCACGTCGCCGCCCTCCTGGCAGCCGAAGCAGTGCCAGAACTGGCGCTGGGGATTGACGTTGAACGACGGTGACTTCTCGTCGTGGAAGGGGCACAGCCCCTTGAGCGAGCCGCCGCCGGCCGGGCGCAGCGTGACGTAGTCGGAGACGACCTCGTCGATCTTGGCCTTCTCACGCACCTCCGCGATGTCTTCCTCGCGAATCCGTCCGGCCACGCCGGGAGTCTACGGGCGCCCGGCGACAGGACACGGGCGGATACCCGAAGGGGATCGTGGGTACGGCCACGACATGAGTACGGCGACACCGGGGCAGCCCGGACACACGGCCGATGACGACCCCACCCTCGGTGGCCTCGTGCACGACCTCACCCAGCAGGTGCCCGCCCTGATCCGGTCGGAGATCCGGCTCGCGCAGGCGGAGATGACGGAGAAGGGCAAGCGGGCCGGCGTCGGCATCGGCATGTTCAGCGCCGCCGGGCTCCTCGCCTTCTTCGGGCTCGCCTGCGTGATCGCCACCGCGATCCTCGCCCTGGCCCACGCCATACCGGACTGGCTCTCGGCCCTGATCGTGGGCGTCGTCCTGTTCGCCGGCGCGGGCGTCCTGGCGCTGGTGGGGAAGAAAGAGGTGGAGCAGGCGACGCCACCGGCGCCCGAGCAGGCGATCGAGGGCGTCAAGGAGGACATCGCCGTGGTGAAGGGAGAGCACCGATGACCGACCCGAAGACGGCCGACCTCGAGGCACAGATCGAGGCGCAGCGTGACCAGCTGGCCGACACCGTCGACCAGCTCACCCACAAGCTCGACGTGAAGACCCAGGCCAAGGAGAGGGCCGCCCAGGTGGCGGACCGCGCGACCACGGACGACGGCAAGCCCCGCCCCGAGCTGGTCGCCGGGGCGGTCACGATCGTCCTGCTCGTCGCAGCGCTGCTGTGGTGGCGCCGGCGATGAGCGTCGGCGCCCGCTCCGGAGACTCCCGGGCCGCGGACAGGAAGCCCGAGGTCGAGGACGATCGGTTGCCCGACTCCCCGACGGACCTCACCCGACGCTCGTGGACCTACGTGCTCCGCAAGACCGTCCGCGAGTTCGGCGACGACCAGTGCACCGACCTCGCGGCCGCGCTCACCTACTACGCCGTCCTGGCGATCTTCCCCGCCGCCATCGCCGTGATCTCCGTCCTCGGCGTCGTGAGCCAGCCGCAGCAGACCGTGGATCGCATCGTCGAGATCCTCCAACCGCTGGTGTCCCAGAGCACGCTGGACACCGTCCAGCCCGCACTGGAGAAGATCGCCACCTCCCAGGGAGCCGGGCTCGCTCTCGTGCTGGGCGTGCTGGGCGCCCTGTGGTCGGCGTCCGGCTACGTCGGCGCCTTCGGGCGGGCGATGAACCGGATCTACGAGATCGACGAGGGGCGGCCCTTCTGGAAGCTGCGGCCGGTCATGCTCCTGGTCACCCTCATCGGCGTCCTGCTGATCGCGGTCGTGCTGGTCATGCTGATCGTCTCCGGTCCCCTGGCCTCGTCGATCGGCTCCGTCGTGGGGCTGAGCAGCCAGGCCGTCACCGTCTGGAACATCGTCAAGTGGCCCGTGATCGTGCTGTTCGTCGTCCTGATCGTCGCGATCCTCTACTACGCCACGCCCAACGTGAAGCAGCCGAAGTTCCGCTGGCTGTCGGTGGGTGCGATCGTCGCGATCCTGGTCTGGATCGCCGCGTCCGCAGCCTTCGCCTTCTACGTGGCCACGTTCGGCAGCTACAACAAGACCTACGGCTCTCTGGCCGGCGCCGTGGTCGGGCTGCTGTGGCTGTGGATCACCAACCTGGCGCTTCTCTTCGGGGCCGAGCTCGACTCCGAGCTCGAGCGGGGCCGGCAGCTCCAGGCGGGGATCGCCGCCGAGGCGGAGCTGCAGCTGCCCGCACGTGACACCCGCGGGATCAAGAAGTCGCGCACCAAGGAAGAGAAGGACCTGGCGCGGGGGCGCGCCATTCGCGAGCAGGCCGACGACACCGCGGCGAGCGACCGTGCCGACACCGAGACCGACACCGAGACCGACACAAGGGAGAAGACATCATGAGGAAGCTGACACTGCTGATCGCGTTCGGGCTGGGCTACGTGCTGGGGGCCAAGGCCGGGCGCGAGCGCTACGCGCAGATCATGGGCACCGTCGACAAGGTCCGCCAGGACCCCCGGGTGCAGGAGAAGGCCCACCAGGTCGCCGACACCGCACGCCAGCAGGCACCCGTGGTCGCCGACAAGGTGAGCAGCGCCGCGAGCGCCGCCACCGCCGCCGCCGCGAACGCCAAGGACAAGGTGAGCGGCTCCTCCCCCGAGCCCCACTACATGGCCGGCCCCCAGGGCGACCTCCCCTGACGTCGCCGCGTCGGTCGAGCTCGTCCGGGTTTCGAGACCGGCGCCAGGGCGCCTTCCTCAACCCTCGGTAGCACCCGCGGTCGGGCGGCCGGCGGCGAGGCGGGTGTGCCAGGCGACGGCGCTGGCATCGGTGAGGGAGGCGATCTGGTCCACGACGACCCGCCGGCGGGCGGCGTCGTCCGAGGCGTCGGCCCAGTCGTCGGCGAAGGGCCGTTCGAGTGAGGCGGGCCCGGCCGTGACGACGGCGTCGACCAGCTCAGCGAGGAGCTCGCGCTGCGCGGCCATGGCCCGCACCCGGTCGTCGGCCTGCATCACGTAGTGGGCGGCGATGCCCTTGAGCACCGCCATCTCGACCAACGTCTCCTCCGGCACCACCAGGTCGGCGGCATGACGCAGCAACGGCCCGTCGTACGACGCGAACGTCGCCGCCCGCGCGGCGGCGCAGAAGCGCCCGATCAGGTCGCTGGTCAGGTTCTTCAGCGAGGCGAGACCGCGCCGGCTTCCGTCGTACGGGGTGCCGGGCCACGAGGCGACGCTCCGCATCCGCGCCAGTGCCTCGTCGAGCGCCGACTCGTCGACGTCGGGGAGGTACCACCCGCGGACGGCGGCCCGGACGGCCTCCACGTCGAGCGAGGTGAGGTCGATCCGGCGGGCCACGATGCCGTCCTCGACGTCGTGCACGGAGTAGGCGATGTCGTCGGCGAGGTCCATCACCTGCGCCTCGACGCACTGCCGCCGGCCGGCGACCCCGTCACGCACCCAGTCGAAGACCGGCCGGTCGTCGTCGTACACCCCGAACTTGCGCACCAGGCGTGGCGAGCCGTCGGCATGCACCCCCGTCGGCACCTCGGCCTCGGCGATGGTCCAGGGGTACTTCGTGCAGGCATCGAGCGTGGCCCGCGTCAGGTTGAGGCCGG
>CAWCDN010000002.1:0-60304 GCA_963794355.1 uncultured Actinomycetota bacterium | reverse complement strand
GGGTCGCGAGACATGGTGGCTGCCGACCCTGCACCCCAAGTGATCGTGATGGGCGTCTCCGGCGTCGGCAAGTCCACGGTCGCCAAGGGTCTGTCGACCGTGCTCGGCTGGACCTACGCCGAGGGCGACGCGTTCCACTCCGCGGCCAACGTGGCCAAGATGGCGTCCGGCCACCCCCTCACCGACGAGGACCGGTGGCCGTGGCTGCGCGCCATCGGGGCGTGGATGGACGAGCAGATCGCGGCTGGAGAGCCCTCGGTGGTCACCTGCTCGGCGCTCCGCCGGGCCTACCGCGACCTGCTGGACGGCGGAAGGCCGCAGGTGCGCTTCCTCCACCTGGAGGCCGGCGAGAGCCTGGTGGCCGATCGGATGGGCCGGCGCAAGGACCACTACATGCCTGCCTCACTCCTGGACAGCCAGTACGACACCCTCGAGCCGCTCGAGGACGACGAGCCGGGGGTGAGCGTCTCGGTCGACGGCACCGCCCCGGAGGTGCTGCGACGCGCGATCACCGCCCTTGGACTCGCCCACGGACCGACCGACCAGCACGAAGGAGACCCGGCATGACCGGTGTACTGCCCCTCGCCACTGCCTTGACCGACGCCGGCAACACCCAGCTGATCATCGCCGCCCTGCTGGGCATCGGCACCGTCGTCGTCCTGATCACGGTGGCGAAGTTCCACCCGTTCCTCGGGCTCCTCATCGGCACGGGCGTGATGGGTGCCGCCGCAGGCGTGGGGCCGACGGGCATCCTGGCCAGCTTCGAGGCCGGCTTCGGGTCGACGATGGGCACGGTCGGCATCCTGATCGCCCTGGGTGCGATGGTCGGCAAGATCCTCGCCGACACGGGCGGGAGCAGTGCCATCGTCGAGACCATCGTCGGCAAGGCATCGCCCGCGATGCTGCCGTGGGCGATGGCCCTGATCGCCGCGATCCTCGGGCTCCCGCTCTTCTTCGAGATCGGCGTGGTCCTCCTGGTGCCGGTCGTGCTGCTGGTCGCACGGCGCACGGACGCCCCGATCATGCGGATCGGGATCCCGGCGCTGGCCGGCCTCTCGGTGCTGCACGGACTCGTCCCGCCGCACCCGGGACCGCTGGTCGCCATCTCCAACCTGCACGCCGACCTCGGCCAGACCCTGATCTTCGGCCTGATCATCGCCGTCCCCACGCTGGTGCTCTGCGGACCTCTGCTGGCGCGCGTGATCGAGCGATGGGTCCCCGTGCACGTGAGCGTGATCCCGGGGCTGGACGACCCGTCGGCGCCCCGGAAGGCGGGGTCCGGCTCCGGGGAGGGGACGAGCGAGAACGAGGACGCGATGGGTCATCCCCTGGCGGAGGGAGTCGGGCGTCGCCCCACCTTCGGCGCGGCGGTCGTGTGCATCGTGCTCCCCGTCGTGCTGATGCTCGTGCGCGCCGTCGTGGACATCGTGATCGACAATCCAGACGACGGCACCCAGAAGGTCTTCGACGTCGTGGGCGACCCGGTCGTCGCGCTGCTGGCCGGCGTGCTGGTGGCCATGTGGGTGCTGGGGTTCCGCTCCGGGATGAACCGCTCGCAGGTCGAGCGCACCGTCGGCTCGGGACTCCCGGCGATCGCCGGCATCCTGCTGATCGTGGCGGCCGGTGGAGGCTTCAAGCAGATGCTGGTGGACGCAGGCGTGGGCGGGGTGATCGGTGACTGGGCCGACGGCTCCGGCATCTCGCCACTGGTCCTCGGATGGCTGGTCGCGGTGGGTGTACGCCTCGCCACCGGGTCGGCGACGGTGGCGACGATCACCGCCAGCGGGATCGTTGCCGGCATCGCGACCGACCTGCCGTCGTCCGAGGTCTCCCTGCTGGTCCTGGCCATCGGCTGCGGCTCGCTCTTCTTCAGCCATGTCAACGACGCCGGCTTCTGGCTGGTCAAGGAGTACTTCGGCCTGACGGTAGGGCAGACGATCCGGTCGTGGTCAGTGATGGAGACCGCGATCTCGGTCGTGGGCTTCCTGCTGGTTCTGGCGCTCAACCTCGTCGTGTAGCGCTAAACCGGTTGTGTGCTGCGCGGGCGGCCGCTTGGCTCACGGGCATGGAGATCACCTCTGGATCCGCCGTTCTCGCCGCTGAGTCGTCCGGGTCGGGTCCCGACGTCCTGCTCATCCATGCCGGGGTCACCGACCAGCGCAGCTGGGCGAGCGTCGTCGACGCGCTGCCCGACCACCGCTGCCTCACCTACGACACGCGCGGCTACGGCCGGACGACCTACGAGCCCGAGGACGGGTGGTCGCCGGTCGACGACGCCGTCGCCGTCCTCGATGCTTACGACGTCGCCTCGGCCGTCGTGATCGGCTGCTCCATGGGCGGGGGAGCCGCGCTCGACCTAGCGCTGACCCATCCGGACCGGGTCCGTGCCCTCGTGCTGATCGGCTCGGCCGTCAGCGGAGCCGCCGAGCTCGAGCACCTCGAGCCTGGACTGGAGGACCTCGAGAAGCGGTACGACGCGGCGTACGAGGCCGGCGACCATGGCGCGCTCAACGACCTGGAGGCCGAGATCTGGCTCGACGGCCCCTTCCACCCCGGTCGGGTCACCGGCGAGGCCCGCGAGCTCTTCCTCGACATGAACCGGATCGCCCTCGACGCGCCCGACCCGGGGGAGCGGCGGGACGACGTCGACGCGTGGCAGGACGCAGCGGCCATCGGGGTGCCCACCCTGGTGATGATCGGCGAGTACGACCTCGACCACACCCAGGGTGGTGCCGTCCACCTGGCGGCGACCATCCCCGGCGCGCGCCTCGTGGAGCTGCCCGGAGTCGCCCACCTGCCGCACCTCGAGCGTGATCCGCTCACCCTGCGAGAGATCGCGGCGTTCGTCGCCCGGATCTGAGACGGCGGCTGCTAGGGTCGGCCTCGCTCGACATCCTTTAACGATCCGTCCCGTGAGGCGGAGAAGGAGGTACGGCGTGAGTCATCCTGCGCCCGCTCTGCTCGTCCTCGAGGACGGCCGGACCTTCCGAGGGGAGGCCTACGGCGCCGAGGGCGAGACCTTCGGTGAAGCGGTGTTCAACACCGGGATGACGGGCTACCAGGAGACGCTGACCGACCCGTCGTACCACCGTCAGGTCGTGGTGATGACGGCTCCCCACATCGGCAACACCGGGCTCAACGACGAGGACCCGGAGTCGCAGCGGATCTGGGTGGCCGGCTACGTCGTCCGCGACCCGGCGCGCGTGCCGTCGAGCTGGCGGTCGCGGCGCTCGCTCGACTCGGCACTGCGCGAGCAGGGCGTGGTCGGCATCGCCGGCATCGACACCCGGGCCCTGACCCGCCACCTGCGCGAGCGCGGGGCCATGCGGGTGGGCATCTCGACGACCGAGCACGACGCCGAGGCGTTGCTGGCTCGGGTGCGCGAGTCGGGCGAGATGACCGGCGCGAACCTGTCGGCCGAGGTCTCCACCACCGAGCCTTACGTCGTGCCGGCGGTCTCGACAGGCTCGACCGACACAGGCGCACGCTTCCGCGTCGCGGCGCTCGACCTCGGGATCAAGGCCAACACCCCGCGGATGCTGGCCGCGCGCGGCATCGAGACCCATGTGCTGCCCGCGACCGCGAGCCTCGACGACGTGATGGCCGTCTCGCCCGACGGGCTCTTCTTCTCCAACGGCCCGGGCGACCCGGCCGCCACCACCGCGCAGGTCGAGCTGCTGCAGGCAGCCCTGGAGCGAGGCCTGCCGTACTTCGGCATCTGCTTCGGCAACCAGCTCTTCGGCCGCGCGCTCGGGTTCGAGACCTACAAGCTCACCTACGGCCACCGCGGCATCAACCAGCCGGTCATGGACCGCACCACCAGCAAGGTCGAGGTCACCGCCCACAACCACGGGTTCGCGGTCCGGGCGCCGCTGGACGCCGCGACCAGCACGCCGTACGGCGAGGCGACGGTGTCGCACGTCTGCCTCAACGACGACGTGGTCGAGGGCCTCGAGCTGCGCCGCGACGGCCGGCTGGTCGCGTTCTCGGTGCAGTACCACCCCGAGGCCGCCGCCGGCCCCCACGACGCGTCGTACCTCTTCGACCGCTTCGCCGACCTGATGGAGGTTGAGAGGTCGCACATGGTTGCTCGACAGGGCGACGCCGCTGCCCCCTCAACGGACCATGTGCGACCTCTCAACTCGGAAGGGGAGGACGTCTGATGCCGAAGCGCGAGGACATCCGCAGCGTCCTGGTGATCGGGTCGGGGCCGATCGTGATCGGGCAGGCGTGCGAGTTCGACTACTCCGGCACCCAGGCCTGTCGGGTGCTGCGGCAGGAGGGGATCCGGGTCGTCCTGGTGAACTCCAACCCGGCCACGATCATGACCGACCCGGAGTTCGCCGACGCGACGTACGTCGAGCCGATCACCCCGGAGTTCGTCGAGCAGGTGATCGCGAAGGAACGTCCCGACGCACTGCTGGCGACGCTCGGCGGCCAGACCGCGCTCAACTGCGCGATGAGCCTGGCAGCCGCCGGCGTCCTCGAGCGGTACGGCGTGGAGCTGATCGGCGCGAGCATCGAGGCGATCGAGAAGGGCGAGAACCGCGAGTCGTTCAAGCGGATCGTCGAGGGCCTCCCAGCCGAGTGGGGTGCCGAGGTCGCGGCCTCGCGGATCTGCCACACCATGGACGACTGCCTCGCCGGTGCCGACGAGCTGGGCTATCCCGTGGTCGTCCGGCCGAGCTTCACCATGGGCGGCGCCGGCAGCGGCATGGCCTACGACGAGGACGACCTGCGCCGGATCGCCGGTCTCGGTCTCTCGCTCAGCCCGACCACCGAGGTGCTCCTCGAGGAGTCGATCCTGGGCTGGAAGGAGTACGAGCTCGAGGTGATGCGCGACCGCGCCGACAACGTCGTGATCGTCTGCTCGATCGAGAACGTCGACCCGATGGGCGTCCACACCGGCGACTCGATCACCGTCGCCCCCGCGCTGACGCTCACCGACCGCGAGTACCAACGGCTGCGCGACATCTCGATCGGCGTCATCCGCGAGGTCGGCGTCGACACGGGTGGCTGCAACATCCAGTTCGCGGTCAACCCCGACGACGGCCGGATCGTCGTGATCGAGATGAACCCCCGGGTCTCGCGCTCCAGCGCGCTGGCCTCGAAGGCGACCGGCTTCCCGATCGCCAAGATCGCCGCCAAGGTGGCGATCGGCTACACCCTCGACGAGATCCCCAACGACATCACCACCCGTCCCGACGGCCGGTCGACCCCGGCCAGCTTCGAGCCGACGCTCGACTACGTCGTGGTGAAGGTGCCGCGGTTCGCGTTCGAGAAGTTCCCCCACGCCGACCCCGTGCTCACCACCCACATGAAGTCGGTGGGTGAGGCGATGGCGATCGGGCGCAACTTCACCGAGGCGCTCCAGAAGGCGCTGCGGTCGCTGGAGAGCCCGAACGCGGTCTTCGACTGGCACCAGGAGTGGGTCGAGCTCGACAAGGAGTCGCTGCTCGGGCAGATCGCCCGCCCCCACGACGGCCGGCTCAAGCTGGTCATGGACGCGATCCGGGCCGGCGCCACCCCGGAGGAGATCTTCGAGGCGACCCGGATCGACCCGTGGTTCGTCGACCAACTGGCCCTGATCAACGAGGTCGCCGCACGGGTGACCGCTGCCGACGAGCTCACCCCCGACCTGCTGCGCCTCGCGAAGCGGCACGGGTTCTCCGACGCCCAGCTCGGCAAGATCCGCGGGATGAGCGCCGACGTCGTCCGCGGGGTGCGCCACGCGCTCGGCATCCGGCCGGTGTTCAAGACCGTCGACACCTGCGCCGCGGAGTTCGCCGCGGCCACGCCGTACCACTACTCGACCTACGACGAGGAGACCGAGGTGGCGCCACGCGACACCCCGGCCGTGATCATCCTCGGCTCCGGACCGAACCGGATCGGGCAGGGCATCGAGTTCGACTACTCCTGCGTGCACGCGTCGATGGCGCTCGGTCAGGCGGAGGGCGGCGCCGGCTTCGAGACGATCATGGTCAACTGCAACCCCGAGACCGTCTCGACCGACTACGACACCTCCGACCGGCTCTACTTCGAGCCGCTGACCCTCGAGGACGTGCTGGAGATCGTGCACGCCGAGCAGAGGGTCGGGCCGGTCGCCGGCGTGATCTGCCAGCTCGGCGGCCAGACGCCGCTGGGGCTCGCGCAGGGCCTCGAGGACGCCGGCGTACCGATCGTCGGCACCACGCCCGAGGCGATCCACCTCGCCGAGGAGCGGGGCGCCTTCGGGCGGGTGCTCCACGAGGCCGGCCTGACCGCACCGATGCACGGCATGGCGTCGTCGTACGACGAGGCGGCGGAGATCGCGCGCGAGATCGGCTACCCGGTGCTGGTGCGCCCGTCGTACGTCCTCGGCGGCCGCGGCATGGAGATCGTGTACGACGACGCCGCGCTGGAGGGCTACATCGCCCGTGCCACCGCGATCAGCCCCGAGCACCCCGTGCTCGTCGACCGCTTCATCGACGACGCGGTCGAGATCGACGTCGACGCGCTGTTCGACGGGGAGGAGCTCTTCCTCGGCGGCGTGATGGAGCACATCGAGGAGGCCGGCATCCACTCCGGCGACTCGTCGTGCGCGCTGCCGCCGATCACCCTCGGCGACCGCGAGATCGACCGGATCCGCCAGGCGACGGAGGCGATCGCGCGCGGGGTCGGCGTGCTCGGGCTGATCAACATCCAGTTCGCTCTCGGCTCCGACGTGCTCTACGTCCTCGAGGCCAACCCCCGCGCCAGCCGCACCGTCCCGTTCGTCTCCAAGGCGACCGCGACGCCCCTGGCCAAGGCGGCGGCGCGGGTGATGCTCGGTGACTCGATCAAGCAGCTGCGGGCCGAGGGCCTCCTGCCCGCCTCGGGCGACGGCGGCACGCTGCCGGCCGACTCGCCGATCGCGGTCAAGGAGGCGGTGATGCCGTTCAACCGGTTCCGCCAGCCCGACGGCCGCTACGTCGACACCGTGCTCGGCCCGGAGATGAAGTCGACCGGTGAGGTGATGGGCTTCGACGCCGACTTCGGCCGTGCCTTCGCCAAGGCGCAGGCGGCGGCGTTCGGGCCGCTGCCCACCTCGGGCAAGGTCTTCGTCTCGATGGCCAACCGCGACAAGCGGACCATGATCTTCCCGATCAAGGTGCTCTCCGACCTCGGCTTCGAGATCCTCGCGACCCAGGGGACCGCCGACGTCCTGCGTCGCAACGGCGTCCCGGCGACCGTCGTACGCAAGCACTTCGACGGCCCCGGGCCCCACGGAGAGCCGACGACCGTGCAGCTGATCGCCGACGGCGACGTCGCCCTGGTCGTCAACACCCCCCACGGCTCCTCGGGCAGCGGTGGCTCGGTGCGGGTCGACGGCTACGAGATCCGCACCGCCGCCGTGCGCGCCAACGTGCCCTGCATCACCACGGTGCAGGGGCTCGGCGCAGCGGTGCAGGGCATCGAGGCGCGGATCCGCGGCGACATCGGCGTCCGGTCGCTCCAGGACTGGGCTGCGCGCTGAGATGGCGTTGACCTACGACGCCGTGTTCGACCGCGTCCTGACCAGGGTCGACCCCGAGCGGGCCCACCGGCTCGGCTTCCGGGCCATCCGGGCCGCGAGACCCGTGACCCGGCGTCTGGCGACGCAGGCGGTGGGCGTCAGTGCGATGGGCCTGGAGTTCCCCAACGCCCTCGGGCTGGCCGCCGGCTTCGACAAGAACGCGGTGGGGATCGACGCCCTGGCCGCGCTCGGCTTCGGGTTCGTCGAGATCGGCACCGTCACCGCGCAGCCCCAGCCCGGCAACCCCCAGCCCCGGCTGTTCCGGCTGCCCGCCGACCACGCGATCGTGAACCGGATGGGGTTCAACAACGACGGCGCCGAGGCCGTGGCCGCGCGCCTGGCACGGCGGGAGGCGAGGTTCGAGCGACGGGACCGCCGCCTGGCCGGCCGGATCGGTCAGCGCCCGCCGCAGCGCCCGGTGCTGGGGGTCAACATCGGCAAGACCAAGGTGGTGCCCGAGGACGACGAGCAGGCCGTGCTCGCCGACTATGCGACCAGCGCCCGCCTGCTCGCGCCGTACGCCGACTACCTCGTGGTCAACGTCTCCTCGCCGAACACCCCCGGTCTGCGCACCCTGCAGGCCGTCGACCGGCTCGCGCCCCTGCTCGAGGAGGTACGCCGGGTGGCCGAGGACGCCGCCGGGCGTCACGTGCCGCTCTGCGTGAAGATCGCCCCCGACCTCGTCGACGACGAGGTCGTGGCCGTCGCCGAGCTGGCCCGTGGCCTCGGTCTCGAGGGGATCGTCGCCACCAACACCACGATCTCGCGCGACGGCCTGCGCACCGACGCCGCGGAGGTCGAGGCGCTCGGCGCCGGAGGCCTGTCCGGCCCGATCCTGCGCAAGCGCTCGCTGGAGGTGCTGCGGATCCTGCGGGCGCACGACTCGCGGATCGCGATCATCTCCGTCGGCGGGATCACGAGCGTCGACGACGCCCGGGGGCGGCTCCGCGCCGGTGCCGACCTGGTGCAGGCCTACACCGGCTTCGTCTACGGCGGCCCGCGGTGGCCGCGCCGGATCGTGGCCGGGCTCGGGTGACCGAGGCCATGACCGGCGGACCGGCCGACGGGCCGCTCCACGTGCGGGGCGAGGTGCTCGCCACCAAGACCTTCGGCGCGTTCCGTCAGCTGACGCTCGTCGCGCCCGGGATCGGTGAGCGCTCCCGGCCCGGCAGCTTCCTCGCCGTCTCGGTCGGCGAGGCGTCGCTGGCCCGCCGGGCGCTGTGGATCCACCGGGTGCGCGCGGTCGGGGGACACCGCGCGGCGATCGACATCGTCGTCGACCCTCGCGGCTCCGGCACGCGCTGGCTCGCCGCGCTCGGGCCTGGAGCGCCGCTGGAGGTCACCGGACCGCTCGGGCGCCCGTTCTCGCTGCCCCGTGAGCGGGCGCGCTGCCTGCTCGTCGGCGAGGGCTACGCCGCGGCACCGCTCCTCGCGCTCAGCGAACGGCTGCGGGAGCGTGGGTGCGGGGTCCGGCTGGTGCTCTGCGGTCCCGACGAGGCTCATCTACTCGACGTCCTCGAGGCACGTCGTACGGTCGGCCGGGTCGAGGTCGTGACCGGCGACCCGAGGTCCGCCGTGGTCGCCGCGCTGCCCGACGCCGACGTCGTCTACGCCGCCGGCACCACCCACACCCTCCGTCGCGTGGCCGAGGCGGCTGCAGCAGCCGGTGTCTCCTGCCAGGTGGCCCTGGAGCAGCCGCTCACCTGCGCCACCGGTCTCTGCCACGGCTGCCCGGTGCCGGTGCTCGACGACGACGGCAGCACCCACGTCGTGCGCGACTGCGTCGACGGCCCGGTGTTCCGCGCCGGCCGCCTCGACTGGAGCCTGCTCGACGAGGAGGTGCGGTGACCGACTGGCCCTTCGCCAACCCCGTCCTCACCGCCTCCGGCTGCGGCGGCACCGGCCGCGAGCTGGCGGCGTACGGCGGCCTGAGCGCCCTCGGCGGCTTCGTCACCCGCTCGATCACCCTCCACGAGCGACCAGGCGCCCCGGCGCCGCGCCTGGTCGAGACGCCGAGCGGTCTGGTCAACGCGATCGGGCTGCAGAACCCGGGGGTCGCGGCCTTCGTGGCCGACGAGCTGCCGGTGCTGCTCGATCTCGGCGCTACGGTCGTCGCCGGCGTGGCCGGCCACACGCTGGGGGAGTACGCCGAGGTCGCCCGGACCCTCGGCCGCACCACCGGCGTCAGCGCGCTCGAGATCAACCTGTCGGCCCCGGACGCGGAGCTCAGCGGTGTCTCGGAGATCCGCGAGCCGTTCCAGGCGGCCGGCATCGTGGCGGCCTGCCGACGCGACCTCCCGCGCGGGATCCTCGTCGTGGCCAAGCTGCGCACCGATGCCGTGCGCGTCGTCGAGACCGCCCGGGCCGTGGTCGACGCGGGCGCCGACGCTGTCGTCGTCGGCAACGCCCTGCCGGCCGCGATGCCCGACGGTCGCCCTGGTGGCTTGAGCGGCCCCGCGGTCCGCCCGCTGGCTCTGCGCTGCGTCGACGTGGTGGCCACGGCCCTCCCTGAGACGCCGGTGATCGGCTGTGGCGGCATCATGGACGCGGCTGACGCCCGGATGTTCCTCGACCTCGGCGCTCGCGCCGTCCAGATCGGCACCGCCCTGTTCCACGACCCCACCGCCGCCCACCGGATCGCGACCGCCCTCAGCGCCGATCGGCTCGGCCCCCAGATCGACGAAGGAGACCGATGACCGCGTCCCTTCGGAAGGCCCTCTATCGCTTTGGTCGAACGTTCGTCCCACCGGCGTCTTGGTCGAACGTTCGTGCCAGCCTCTGGAACGAACGTTCGTACCACGGCCGTTTTGTACACACGTTCGACCAACGCCGTCGAGGCCCCTCCCCGATGGTTTGCCGACCTGACGAGATCGACGAAGGAGACAGATGACCGGCTTCGGAGCCCGCCTCCACGCCACGGTGCTCGAGCGCGGGCCGCTCTGCGCGGGGATCGACCCCCACGCCGCGCTGTTGGCCGACTGGGGCCTCACCGACGACGTCGCCGGGCTGGAGCGCTTCGCGCTCACCGCTGCGGAGGCGCTCGCGCCGCGGGTGGCCGTCGTGAAGCCGCAGTCGGCCTTCTACGAGCGCTTCGGCAGTCGGGGCGTCGCGGTCCTCGAGCGGCTGGTGACGGCGTGCCGCGAGGCGGGCGCGCTGGTGCTGCTCGACGTCAAGCGCGGCGACATCGGCTCCACCAGCCAGGCCTACGCCGACGCCTACCTCGACCCGTCCTCGCCGCTGGCCGCGGACGCGATCACCGCCAGCCCCTACCTCGGCTTCGGCTCGCTGACGCCGATGATCGACACTGCGCGCCGCCACGGCCGTGGCGTGTTCGTGCTCGCGCTGACCTCCAACAAGGAGGGGCCCGAGGTGCAGGAGGCACGCACGGGCGACGCCACCGTGGCCGACCTGGTGCTCGACGGGCTCCGCGCGCTCAACCGCGGTGCCGAGCCGTTGGGCGACTTCGGCGCTGTCATCGGCGCCACCATCGACGGGGGCGGTCACCGGATGGACATCAACGGCCCGATCCTCGCCCCCGGGTACGGCGCGCAGGGCGGCACGATCGCCGACCTCCACCGCATCTTCGGCGCGGACGCGCGCCACGTGCTTCCGAGCACCTCGCGCGAGCTCCTCGGCGCCGGACCCGACGGGCTGGCCGAGGCCGCCGACCGCCTCAACGACCAGCTGCGCGAGCTGCTCGGATGACCCGTGCCCGCCTCGGGGTGCTGGTGACCGCGGTGCTCGGGCTGTCGCTGCTCTCCGGGTGCGGCGGCGGCCAGAGCTACTGCGACGCGGTGAAGGGGCACCAGTCCGAGCTCGGCAGCATCGTCTCGAACGGCGACCGCGCGGCTCTGATCCAGGCGCTCCCGGCGTTCACCGACGTGGCCGGCCACGCGCCCGACGACGTGACCCCGGACTGGAGGCTGCTCGTGGCGCGGGTGACCGCCCTCGAGACCGCCCTCGACGACGCCGGCGTCGACCCGGCGTCGTACGACGCGCAGCACCCGCCGACGGGTCTCGATCCGGCGGATCGACGGGCGATCCGGGACGCCGCGGCCAGGCTCGCAGCCTCGGACACCCAGCAGGCGCTGGCGAACGTGCAGCAGGAGGTCCTCGACGTCTGCCACACTCCGTTGGCCCTGTGACGCTGCGGCGCCCGGCTCGAAGTGCGCCGTCCGCGTTGCCGCTCCGCGAGGTTGCTGACTAGATTGGCGGCCGACCCGCGCAAACTCGAGAACACGAAGGAAGTGCCTTGGCTCTCCCACCGCTCACTCCAGAGCAGCGCCAGGCCGCACTCGACAAGGCCGCTGCGTCGCGCCGTGAGCGCGCCGAGGTGAAGAACCGCCTCAAGAACTCCGGCGCCTCGATCTCCGACGTGCTGCACGAGGGTCAGGGCAACGAGGTCATCGGCAAGATGCGGGTCGTCGACCTGCTCTGCTCGATGCCGGGCGTGGGCAAGGTCCGCGCCCGCCAGCTGATGGAGCGGATCGGCATCGCCGAGAGCCGCCGCGTCCGCGGTCTCGGCACCAAGCAGGTCGCTGCGCTCGAGCGCGAGTTCGCGCCGGGCGAGTGACCCTGTCGCAGCCCGGCGCCGGACCGGCCCGACTCACGGTCCTGGCCGGCCCGACGGCCGTCGGCAAGGGCTCGGTCTCGGCCGACATCCGCGCCCACCACCCCGAGATCTGGATCTCCGTCTCGGCCACCACCCGCGCCCCGAGGCCGGGTGAGCAGAACGGCGTCCACTACTGGTTCGTCTCCGAGGCGGAGTTCGACGCCATGGTCGCCTCCGACGCGCTGCTCGAGTGGGCCGTGGTGCACGGCGCCGCCCGCTACGGCACACCGCGCACCCCGGTCGACGAGATGGTGGCCTCCGGCCGGCCGGCCCTGCTCGAGATCGACCTCCAGGGGGCGCGCCAGGTGCGCGAGCGGATGCCGGGCGCCTTCTTCTGCTTCCTGGCCCCGCCGTCGTGGGAGGAGCTGGTACGACGCCTGGTCGGCCGCGGCACCGAGTCCGAGGAGGAGCGTGAGCGCCGCCTCGCGACGGCACGGCTGGAGCTGGCCGCGGAGCCCGAGTTCGACGCCACCATCGTGAACCGCGAAATTCACGCTGCAGCGGAGGAGTTGGTAACCTTGATGACTGGGCATCTTCGCCCCTCCACCTCCGACGACCTGTGAGGCATCTGCGTGTCTGCACCCACCCCCGCCGCCGAGGGCGTCACCAACCCCTCGATCGACGACCTGCTGACCAAGACCGACAGCAAGTACAAGCTGGTCCTCTACAGCGCCAAGCGGGCGCGCCAGATCAACGCCTACTACTCCCAGCTCGGTGAGGGGCTGCTCGAGTACGTCGGCCCGCTCGTGGACACCCACGTGCAGGAGAAGCCGCTCTCGATCGCCCTGCGCGAGATCAACGACGACCTGCTGACCTGTGAGGACGTCGACCCGGCCGAGCTGGCCGCCGAGGAGGAGGCGAAGAAGGCCGCCGCCCTCGAGGCCGGCTTCTCCACCGACAGCTGACCGCGTCCACCGCATGACGGACCTGGCCGCGACCGGCGCCCCTGAGGGGGCGGGGTCGCGGCCTTCCGTCGTCCTGGGGGTCTCCGGCGGGATCGCGGCCTACAAGGCCTGCGAGCTGCTGCGCGACCTGACCGAGAGCGGGCACGACGTGACCGTCGTCCCGACGGCCGCGGCGCTGCAGTTCGTCGGCGCCGCCACCTGGGCCGCGCTGTCCGGCAAGCCTGTCGCCACCGATGTGTGGACCGACGTCCACGAGGTGCCCCACGTGCGGATCGGTCGCGCCGCCGACCTGGTCGTCGTCGCCCCCGCCACCGCCGACCTGCTCGCGCGCGCCGCCCAGGGCCGGGCCGACGACCTGCTCACCAACGTCCTGCTCACGGCCACCTGCCCGGTCGTCCTCGCACCCGCCATGCACACCGAGATGTGGGAGAACCCCGCCACGCGGGCCAACGTCGCGACGCTGCGTGAGCGCGGGGCGCTCGTGCTCGAGCCCGCCGTCGGCCGGCTCACCGGTGCCGACAGCGGCAAGGGGCGCCTGCCCGAGCCCGATGAGATCTTCGCGGTCTGCCAGGACGTGCTGGCGCGCGGGGTCACCCATCCCGATCTCGCCGGGCGCACGGTCGTGGTCTCGGCCGGCGGCACCCGCGAGCCGATCGACCCCGTGCGCTTCCTCGGCAACCGCTCCTCGGGCCTGCAGGGAGTCGCCCTGGCCCGGACGGCGGCCGCCCGCGGCGCCGAGGTGACCCTGGTCGCGGCCAACGTGTCGCTGCCCGATCCCGCCGGCGTCAAGGTCGTGCGCGTCGAGACCACCGAGGAGCTGCGCGACGCCGTCGTGTCCGCCGCCGGATCGGCCGACGCCGTGGTGATGGCGGCGGCACCCGCCGACTTCCGGCCGGTCGCCACCAGCGAGGCCAAGATCAAGAAGTCGGGCGACGACGCGCTGACCCTCGAGCTCACCCAGACCCCCGACATCCTGGCCGAGCTGAGCCGCGACCGCGCCCGGGCCGGGCAGGTCGTGGTCGGCTTCGCCGCCGAGACCGGCGACAGCACGGGCTCGGTGCTCGACCTGGCCGCTGCCAAGCTCGCCCGCAAGGGCTGCGACCTCCTCGTCGTCAACGACGTCGCCGGGGGAGCGGTCTTCGGGTCCCACGACAACCAGGCCGTGATCCTGTCCGCGGACGGCGCCCGGCGCGACGTACCCCTCGGGTCGAAGACGACCCTCGCCCACGTCATTTGGGACGAAGTGGGCCTCAGGCTGCAAGATTGACCCCCGACATCACTCACGACCGCCGCCCAGCCGAACCAGGAGCATCGACACCGTGACCGGACGCCTCTTCACCTCCGAATCCGTCACCGAGGGACACCCGGACAAGATCGCCGACCAGATCAGCGACTCCGTCCTCGACGCGATGCTCCAGCAGGACCCCCACAGCCGGGTCGCCGTGGAGACGCTGCTCACCACCGGCCTCGTGGTCGTCGCCGGCGAGGTGACCACCACCGGGTACGTCGACGTGAAGCAGATCGTGCGCGACCGGATCCTCACCATCGGCTACGACTCCTCCGAGAAGGGCTTCGACGGTCACTCCTGCGGCGTGATGGTCGCGATCGGCGGCCAGTCCGGCGACATCGCCCAGGGCGTCGACTCCGGGCACGAGTCGCGCACCGGCTCGGTCGACGCGATGGACAAGCAGGGCGCCGGTGACCAAGGCCTGATGTTCGGCTACGCCTGCGACGACACCGACGTGCTGATGCCCCTGCCGATCGTGATGGCCCAGCGTCTCGCCGAGCAGCTCACCGCCGTCCGCAACGACGGCACGCTGCCGTACCTGCGCCCCGACGGGAAGACCCAGGTCACCATCGAGTACGACGCGGAGAACCGGCCGGTGCGCGTCGACACCGTCGTGCTGTCCACCCAGCACGCCGAGGAGACCGAGCTCGACACCCTCGAGGCGGACGTGAAGAAGCACGTCATCGACCCCGTGCTCGAGACCTTCGACATCCCCGCCGAGGGCTACCGCCTCCTGGTCAACCCGACCGGGCGCTTCGTCGTCGGCGGCCCGATGGGCGACGCCGGCCTGACCGGTCGCAAGATCATCGTCGACACCTACGGCGGCATGGCCCGGCACGGCGGCGGCGCCTTCTCGGGCAAGGACCCGTCGAAGGTCGACCGCTCCGCGGCGTACGCCATGCGCTGGGTGGCCAAGAACGTCGTCGCGGCCGGGCTCGCCCGTCGCTGCGAGGCCCAGGTCGCCTACGCGATCGGCAAGGCTCAGCCCGTGGGTGTCTTCATCGAGACCTTCGGCACCGGCGTGGTCCCCGACGAGGAGATCCAGAAGGCCGTGCTCGAGGTCTTCGACCTCCGCCCTGCCGCGATCATCGAGGACCTCGACCTGCTCCGCCCGATCTACGCCAAGACCGCGGCCTACGGCCACTTCGGCCGCGAGCTCCCCGAGTTCACCTGGGAGCGCGCCGACCGCGTCGAGGAGCTCCGCAAGGCTGCCGGCATCGCCGGCTGAGCTCGTGGGCGCCACCTCCCCACGGTCGTCCTCGTCGAGACCACGCCTCCACGGGTAGCCGCGGGGCGGCGGCGTCGTCGGCTGCTGGTAGAACAACCGGCGTGGCCGACCGCGGTGAGTCCCCGCCCGAGACCCTGCCGGGTCTGCGGGAGACCGTGCGCGCCGCCCGGCCGAAGCGGGTGGCGAGGGTCGAGCCCCCGGCGGAGGTCGATCCGGTCGCCCACGTGCTCGTCGAGACACCCCTGGCCCATCTCGACCGGCCCTTCGACTACGCCGTGCCGGCCTCGATGGCCGAGTCGGCTGTGCCGGGCGCCCGGGTCAAGGTGCGGTTCGCCGGCAAGGACCTCGACGGGTTCGTGGTCTCACGCAGCGACCACACCGACCACACCGGCACGCTGACCCCGTTGCGCCGTGTGGTCAGCCCCGAGCCGGTGCTCAGCCCGGCGATCGCCGAGCTGGCCGGTCTCCTGGCCGAGCGCTACGCCGGCACCCGAGCCGACGTCCTCCGGCTCGCCGTGCCTCCTCGGCACGCGACCACGGAGAAGCAGCCGTCCGCCGCCGAGGAGCCGGTCGCGCCCGACCACGAGGCTGCCGCGGCGGCCTGGAGCGCCTATCCCGCGGCGGAGGCGTTCCTGGCCCACCTCGCCGGCGGCGGCTCGCCGCGCGCGGTCTGGTCGGCCCTGCCGGGGGAGGACTGGCCGCGACTGCTGGCCCATGCGGCAGCCGGCACGCTCGCGGGTGGCCGCGGCAGCGTGCTCTGTGTGCCCGACCAGCGTGACGTGGCGCGTCTCGATGCCGCGCTGACCGACCTGCTGGGGCCCGGCCACCACGTCGTGCTCACCGCCGGCGCCGGCCCGGCCCGCCGCTACCGCGAGTTCCTGGCCGTCTCGCGTGGCACCCGGCGGATCGTCGTCGGCACCCGCGCCGCGGCGTTCGCCCCGGTCCACGACCTCGGGCTGCTGGCGATCTGGGACGACGGCGACGACCTCCACGCCGAGCCGCGCGCGCCGTACCCCCACGCCCGCGAGGTGGTGCTGACCCGCGCCCAGGTCGAGGGCGCCGCGGCCCTGGTCGGTGCCTTCGCGCGGAGCGTCGAGGCGGAGCAGCTGCTGACCAGCGGGTGGGCGCACGAGCTCGCACCGCCCCGGGACGCGCTGCGAGCCGCCGTCAGGGTCTCCGTCGCCGGCGCCACCGACCTCGAGCTCGAGCGCGACCCCCTGGCCCGGGCGGCGCGGATGCCCCAGCAGGTGACCCATGCGTTGTCGGCCGGCCTCGTGCACGGGCCGGTGCTGGTCCACACCCCGCGCCGCGGGTACGCCGCCTCGCTGGCCTGCGAGCGGTGTCGTACGCCGGCCAGGTGCGGGGTCTGCACGGGTCCGCTCGGCGTCTCCGGCCCGGCCACGCCGCCGGCCTGCCGCTGGTGCGGCACCGTGGTCGACGCCTGGGCGTGCTCCGAGTGCGGACACCGCGGGCTCCGCGCGCCGGTGCTGGGCGAGCGTCGTACCGCCGAGGAGCTGGGGCGCGCCTTCGCCTCCACGCCGGTCGTCGCCTCGGGCGGCGAGCACGTCGTGGCGTCCGTGCCCGACCGACCGGCGATCGTCGTGGCCACCCCGGGTGCTGAGCCCGTCGTCGAGGCCGGCGGGTACGCCGCCGTCGTCGTGCTCGACACCTGGCTCGCCCTCGCCCGTCCCGACCTGCGCACCGAGGAGGAGGCGCTGCGCCGCTGGTGCGGTGCCGCCGGTCTGGTCGCCCCCGGAGGCGCCGTCGTCGTGGTCGGTGATCCGGCGCTGCCGGTCGTGCAAGCGCTGGTGCGGTGGGACCCTGCCGGCTTCGCCCGCCGCGAGTCGAGCGCGCGGGCCGAGGCCCACCTGCCTCCGGCCAGCCGGCTCGCGACCATCACCGGTGAGCCGGGTGCGGTCGACGACGCGCTCACCTTGCTCGACCGGCCACCCGGCACCGAGGTGCTCGGCCCGGTCGAGGTCGACGAGGGCGTTTCGCGCGTCGTCGTCCGAGTGCCACGGGCCCACGGTGCCGAGCTGTCGCGTGCCCTGGGCGAGGTGCAGCGGGTGCGGTCGGCCCGCAAGCTCGACACGGTCCGGATCCAGGTCGACCCGGTCACCCTGTGAGCGGTCCTCCTAGACTCGCTGTGGTCTCGACAAGCTCGACCGACGAGAGGACCACGTGCCCATTCAGCCCATCCGCCTGTTCGGCGACCCCGTCCTGCGCAAGCCCGCGCTCGAGGTGGTCGACTTCGACAAGGAGCTGAGGCGCCTGGTCGCCGACCTCACCGACACCATGCTCGACGCCCCCGGGGCGGGCCTGGCCGCGCCGCAGATCGGGGTCGGTCTGCGGGTCTTCACGTGGTACGTCGAGGGCGAGGTCGGCCACCTGGTCAATCCCATGCTCCACCTGTCGGAGGAGCAGCAGGAGGGCCCGGAGGGATGCCTGTCGATCCCGGGACTCTCGATCGACTGCAAGCGGGCCCTGTCGGTGGTCGCGAAGGGCTTCGACCAGCACGGTGAGCCCGTGGTGATCGAGGGCAGCGAGCTCCTCGCCCGCGCGATCCAGCACGAGACCGACCACCTCGACGGCGTGCTCTTCCTCGACCGCCTCGACCCCGCGAACCGCAAGCTGGCGATGAAGGAGATCCGCGAGTCCGAGTGGTTCGGCCTGGCCGGCGCGCCGACGATCAAGGTGTCGCCCCATCCGACGGGCGGCCTGGGCCTGTGAGGCACCTCTGATGCGGGTGGTCTTCGCGGGCACACCCGAGGTCGCCCTGCCCGCACTGGCGGCGGTCGCCGCTTCCGCGCACGAGCTCGTCGGGGTGGTCACCCGCCCCGACGCCCCGACGGGCCGAGGCCGTCGGCTGGCCCCGTCGCCGGTCGCCGAGGCGGGTGAGGCGCTCGGCGTGCCGGTGCTGAAGCCGGGCCACCCGCGCGAGCCGGACTTCCAGGACGCTTTGCGCGCGCTCGCCCCCGGCGCCTGCCCCGTCGTGGCGTACGGCGCGCTGCTGCCGCAGTCTGCACTCGACCTGGCCCCGCACGGCTGGGTCAACCTGCACTTCTCGCTGCTGCCGGCCTGGCGGGGTGCGGCTCCCGTGCAGCACGCGATCTGGGCCGGCGACGACGTCACCGGCGCCACCACGTTCCGGATCGTCAAGGAGCTCGACGCCGGCCCGACGTACGGACTGATGACCGAGACCATCCGGTCCGACGACACCGCGGGCACCCTGCTCGGCCGGCTCGCGGAGGGCGGCGCCGGCCTCCTGGTGGCCACGCTCGACGGGATCGCCGACGGGTCGCTCGAGGAGCGTCCCCAGAGCGGCGACGACGTCTCGTTCGCCCCCAAGATCACCGTCGACGACGCCCGCGTCGACTGGGCCCAGGCCGCCGCGCTCGTGGATCGCCAGGTGCGCGCGTGCACGCCCGCGCCCGGGGCCTGGACGACGTACGCCGGTGAGCGGGTGAAGCTCGGCCCGGTCACCCTGGCCGACGGCTCCTTGCCGCCCGGTGAGCTGGTGGCCGGCAAGAACGCGGTCGTCGTCGGCACCGGCACCCAGGGCGTGCGCCTCGGCGACGTCCAGGCCGTCGGGAGGCGACCGATGCCCGCTGCCGACTGGGCGCGCGGGCTGCGGCTCGGCGGGGGAGAGGTGCTCGAGTGAGCCGGAAGGCCAAGGTCTCCGACATCGACGCGATCTGCCGGTCGCTGCCCGAGGTCGAGCTCGGTACGTCGTGGGGCGACCGCCCGACGTACCTGGTGCGTCAGAAGCCCAAGCCGCGGGGCTTCGTGCTGGCCCGCGCGCCCCGCCACGACGCCGTCGACCCGGCGACGGGTGAGGAGTACCAGGACCTGCTCGTGATCCGCACCGCTGACGCCGACGACAAGGCGGCGCTGGTCGAGGCCGACGGCCCTTTCTTCACCATCGACCACTTCCGCAGCTACAACGCCGTGCTCGTTCAGCAGAGCCGGCTCGGTGAGGTCGACGTCGACGAGCTGCGCGAGGTGCTGACCGACGCGTGGCTGGCGGTGGCCCCGAAGTCGCTGGCCAAGAGGTTCCTGGCAGGCGAGCTGTGAGCGCGCCGGACCCGGCCCGTCGGGCTGCCTTCGAGGTGCTGAAGGCGGTCCGGGCGAAGGGCGCCTACACGAACCTCGTGCTCCCCCACATGCTCGGCAAGTACCGGCTGACCGGGCGTGACGCCGCCTTCGCCACCGAGCTCGCCTCGGGGACGATCCGGCGCCAGGGCACCTACGACGCGATCCTCGCCTCCTGTACCGACCGGCCGCTGGCAAACACCGCGGCGAAGGTGCTCGACGTGCTGAGGCTCGGGTGCCACCAGCTGCTCGGGATGCGGGTCGCTCCGCATGCCGCGATCAGCACCAGCGTCGACCTCGTGAAGTCGGAGTCGGGTCCGGGACCGGCGGGGTTCACGAACGCCGTGCTGCGCAAGGTGTCGGCGCACGACCTCGACACCTGGCTGATGCGGATCGACGCCGATCGGGCCACTCGCTTCTCCCATCCGCAGTGGGTCGTCGACGCGCTGACCGACGCCCTCGGCGAGGGTGAGATCGACGCGTTGCTCGAGGCCGACAACCTCGCGCCCTCGGTCACCCTCGTCGCGCGGCCCGGACGCGCGACCACCTCCGAGCTGCCCGGCCGCCCCACGTCGTACTCGCCCTGGGGCGTGGTCTCCAGCGGTGGCGACCCCGGCGGCGTACCGGCGGTGGCGGACGGGCGTGCGGGCGTGCAGGACGAGGGGTCGCAGCTCGTGGCGCTCGCTCTGGCATCGGCCCCCGTCGACGGCACGGACACCCGCTGGCTCGACCTGTGTGCCGGACCCGGAGGCAAGGCCGCGCTGCTCGCTGCCCTGGCGGCCGAGCGCGGGGCCCTGGTCGTGGCCAACGAGGTGCAGCCGCATCGCGCCGACCTCGTACGACGTGCGCTCGGCCTCGACGCGGCCCGGCCCACCGCCCCGGGGGTCGAGGAGGTGACGGTGGCCGACGGCACCGCAGCACCGTGGCAGCCCGGCTCCTTCGACCGGGTCCTGGTCGACGCTCCGTGCACCGGCCTCGGCGCGCTCCGCCGTCGACCCGAGGCACGGTGGCGACGGCAACCCGAGGACCTCGAGGGCCTGCTCCCGCTCCAGCGCGCACTGCTCTCGAGTGCCGTCGACCTGGTCCGCCCGGGCGGTGTCGTCGTCTACGCGACCTGCTCACCGGTGCTGGCCGAGACCCGCGACGTCGTCGGCGCCCTGCTCGTCAAGCGCGATGACGTGAAGCTCGGTGATGCGGCTGCGCTGATGACGACGTCCGCGGGTCTGCGCGCCGACGTGTCCGACTCTGCCGGGCCGCTCCAGGGAACCGTGCAGCTCTGGCCCCACCGGCACGGCACCGACGCGATGTTCGTGGCCCTCCTGCATCGAAAGTGAGACCGGTCAGTCGGTCGCGAGGTGAGGTGACTCATCGAGGTGGGCGCGCAGCAGCGAGGCGGCCCTGGACGGTGGCATCGGTCTGATGGGCGCGCAGATCTCGACCCGCAGTCCCGTCACGACGGCTGTCAGGAGGTCGAGGCCGTCGCGTGCATGTCGGTGGTCGATGGTCTCGGCGAGCAGAGACACCTCCTGCCGCCGGGTGAGCGTGACCACTGGCTCCACCTCCGGCTCACTGCGCCCCAGCTCCACCCAGGCCAGCCATGCCCTGTGCAGCAGGACCCCGTCGTCGTCGCGAGGCAGGAAGGCGCAGACTCCCTCGGATCCGGCCCGCCACCGGATGTCGTCGTGGAGGTGACGAGCGGTGAACGCCGCAGCCAGTGCGATGAGTCGGGCCCTGCCGCCGAAGTGGTGGACCATCGAACCGGTGCTGACCCGGCTGATCTCCGCGATCCGGCGCATGCTGAGCCCTGGGATCCCGTCGGTGACGAGGATCTGGTTGATCGCCGAGACCAGGGCGTCCGCACGCGACGGACCGTGGATCATCAAGGGCACGCCCTCATCCCAGCACGATGCAGCCGACGCCCGCGGTGCTCATCCACAGCTCCGCGATCCGGCCGGCGATCCCGGTCGGGGCCGTGTCGCGAAGGCCTTCATCGGTTTGGTCGAACGTGTCACCCAGAAGGCTCTGGGACGAACGTTCGTGTTAGGAGTTGGGACGAACGTTCGTCCTAGACGCTCGTAGGACACACGTTCGACCAAACGGATTGAGGGCCATCTTGGCTACGGTGGGCGCCATGTCGTCGCCGTTCACCGAGGTCGAGGTGGACAACCGTGTCGTGAAGGTGACCAACCCCGACCGGGTCTACTTCCCGGCTCACGACGGACGGGACGCCGCCACCAAGCTCGACCTCGTCGAGTACTACCTCAGCGTCGGCCCCGGCATCGTGAACGCACTGTTCGAGCGACCGACGATGCTGCACCGGTTTCCCAAGGGCCTGGCCGGTGACAAGGTGCACCAGAAGCGGCTGCCTGCGGGAGCGCCGGAATGGGTCGAGACCGTGCAGCTGCACTTCCCGCGCTGGAACCGCACCGCCGACGAGCTCTGCGTGACCGAGCTGGCCGCGGTGATCTGGGCGGTGCAGATGTCGACCGTCGAGTTCCACCCCTGGAACAGCCGCCGGGAGGACCCTGAGAAGCCCGACGAGTGGCGGATCGACCTCGACCCCGGACCCCTCAGCGACTTTGCCCAAGTGCAGCGCGTGGCGGGCGTGACCCACGAGATCCTCGACGAGCTCGGCGCGGTCGGCTACCCGAAGACCAGCGGCGGCAAGGGACTGCACGTCTACGTAAGGATCAAGCCCGACCACCGGCACAAGGAGGTCCGACGTGCCGCGCTGGCCTTCGCCCGCGAGGTCGAGCGGCGGATGCCCGACGACGTGACGACGCTGTGGTGGCGCAAGGACCGCGACCCGCACCACCTCTTCGTCGATTACAACCAGAACGCCCGCGACCACACCATCGCCGCGGCGTACTCGGTGCGGGGCTTCCTCGACGCCCGGGTCTCGACGCCGGTGCGGTGGGACGAGATCGACGACTGCGACCCCCACGAGTTCACGATCTTCACCGTGCCTGAGCGCTACGCCGAGCTCGGCGACCTCCACGAGGACATCGACGACCACGTCTTCGACCTCGAGCCCCTGCGCGAGTGGGCGGACCGGGACGAGGCGAACGGGCTCACCTCGACCACGGGCCGCGCAGACGAGGATGCCGACGATCCCGAGGAGCACGACCGATGACCCGCGTGGTGGACCTCGCCGACAAGCTCGCGCTGTTCTCCGAGCACTGGTCGCCCAAGGTGGTGGCCCGGCTCAACGACTACGAGATCAAGCTCGCCAAGCTCAAGGGCGAGTTCGTCTGGCACTCCCACGACGACACCGACGAGCTGTTCCTGGTGATCGAGGGCTCGTTGACGATCCGGCTCCGCGGGGCCGGCGAGGACGAGCACAGCGTGTCCCTGCGCCCCGGGCAGCTCTACGTCGTTCCGCGCGGCATGGAGCACTGCCCGATCGCCGATGGAGACGTGAGCGTGATGCTGATCGAGCCGGCCGGCGTCGTGAACACGGGCGGGGCCGGCGGCGACCTCACGGCGACCTACGACGAGTCGCTGCTCGACTGACCCTAGGATCGGCCGCGTGCCGACCGACCACACGCCGACCGCCCAGGACCCCGCGCCTGCCGCTGTGGCGACGTACGCCGCCGGCCACGACGACCTCGTGCTGGCCGGCGCCGAAGCGGTGGAGCTGGTCACCCAGCTCCTCGACGAGGCGGGCATCAACTACCTCACCGTCTCCGGCCGGACCAAGAGCGTCGCGTCCTTCGCCGAGAAGGCGGTCCGCACCGTCGACGGGGTGCGGCTCTACACCGACCCGCTGCGCGAGATCGGCGACCAGCTCGGCGTCCGGGTGATCACCTACGTCCGCGACGACGTGACGGCGGTGGCCGACCTCCTCGCCGACCAGGTCGTCGTCAACGACGATCGCGACCTCGGCCGCGAGACCGCCAGCGAGGGCCGTTTCGGCTACGCCAGCCGCCACCTGCAGATCGCCCTCGACGCTGCACGCGTCGGACAGCCGGCCTACGCCCACCTGGTCGGCCGCAACGTGCAGGTGCAGATCCGCACGGTGCTGCAGCACGCCTGGGCGGAGTTCGAGCACGACATCCGCTACAAGGGCACGGTCCCGGCCGAGCACGCCCACGACTTCGACCGCAGATTCACCCTGGCCGCAGGTCTGCTCGAGCTCGCAGACCTCGAGTTCGCCACCATCCGCGACCGGCTGCGCGGCCCGCTCGCGACGGGGGAGAGCCTCGAGCCGATCCTCCACGACGACGATCCCCGGCTCGACGCCCGCGAGCTCGCGGCTTTCCTCGCCGGCCAGTACGCCGACGCGGGCTGGTCGCGTGCCGACCACTACGACTGGGTCTCGGGGCTCCTCCTCGAGCTCGGCATCACCTCGCTCGACGAGCTCGGCGAGGTGCTGCGGGCCACCGACGAGACGCTGATCAGCGAGCGGATGGACTACCGCTACCCGCCCGGCGCCGTACGCCGCCTCGACGACGCCCTGCTCGCGACCTACGGGACGACGTACGTCGACCTCCACGGCAACGCCCACCGCGTCGCCGCGCTGCACACCCGGCTCGACAAGCTCCGCGCCGACGCGCCCTAGGATCGGCGCGTGGGCATCCAGATCACGCCGAGCATCCTCACCGCCGACTTCGCCGACCTCGGCGCCGAGCTGGCCCGGATCCCGAGCGCCGACATGGTGCACGTCGACGTGATGGACAACCACTTCGTGCCCAACCTGACCTTCGGCCCGACCATGGTGCAGGCGCTCGCGCGCAGTACGGCACAGCCGATCGACGTGCACCTGATGATCACCGACGCCGATCGCAACGCACCGGCCTACGTCGAGGCCGGCGCCGCCAGCGTCACCTTCCACGTCGAGGCGGCCGCGGCACCGATCCGGCTGGCGCGCGAGATCCGGACGCAGGGCGCGCGCGCCAGCATGGCCCTGAAGCCGGCCACCCCGATCGACCCCTACGAGGACCTCCTGGCCGAGCTCGACATGGTGCTGATCATGACCGTGGAGCCCGGCTTCGGCGGCCAGAGGTTCCTCGACCTGTGCCTGCCCAAGATCCGTCGGGCGCGCGAGCTGATGGACAAGCACGGCGTCGAGACCTGGCTCCAGGTCGACGGCGGGGTCAGCCTCGAGACCATCGAGCGGTGCGCGGAGGCGGGAGCCGACGTCTTCGTCGCGGGCTCCGCGGTCTTCGACGCCGGTGACCCGGATGCCATGGTGCGGTCCCTGCGCGAGGCCGCGGACGCCGCGGGCTAGACTCGGCGCCGTAAGAGCCAAGTGCTCGCGTGCTCTGGGGGCGGTGAAACTCCGCACCGGCGGTGACTGACCGGAGAGATCCTCGCTCCGCTCGGAAGTCCGCGACCCGGTCCCAGCCAGGGGCCGGTTGACCAGGTGGAACTCCTGGACCGACGGTCATAGTCCGGATGGGAAGTGCACGCAGGCGATCGGAGGTCCGTCGAGGGCCGCCGCGTCGTCCTCGTTGCCCCGGAGTCCGCGACCGGACCGGAGGGGCCATGACGAGCAGCGCGACTTTCAGCGCTCACGAGCGCGCGGCGATGCTCCGCGCGCTTGCGCTCGCGGCCAGCGACGGCGTCCCCCTGGGGCCGAACCCTCGCGTCGGCTGCGTCCTGCTCGACGGCGAGGGCCGCACGATCGCCGAAGGTCACCACCGCGGCGCCGGCACGCCGCACGCCGAGGTCGACGCGCTTGCCCAGGTGGGCGGCTCGGCCACGGGGGCCACCGCGGTCGTCACGCTCGAGCCGTGCAACCACACCGGCCGCACCGGGCCCTGCTCCCAGGCCCTGGTCGCTTCCGGCGTACGGCGGGTGGTGATCGCCCAGCGCGACCTGAACCCGGTCGCCGTCGGCGGCGCGGACACCCTGCGTGCCGCGGGGGTCGAGGTCGAGACGGGGCTCCTGGGCGACGAGGCCCGTGCCCTGAACCGGGTCTGGACGTTCGCCGTCGAGCACCGCCGACCGTTCGTGACCTGGAAGTTCGCCACCACGCTCGACGGGCGCAGCGCCGCGGCCGACGGCACCAGCCGCTGGGTCTCGAGCCCCGCCGCGCGACTCGACACCCATCGCCTGCGGGCCCTGTGCGACACGATGCTGGTCGGCACCGGCACGGTGGAGATCGACGACCCCCACCTCACGGTGCGCGACGCCGACGGTCTGCCCGTGCCGCGCCAGCCGCTCCGCGTGGTGATGGGGGAGCGCGACCTCGATCCCCGCCGCCGGATCCTCGACGACGCCGCCGAGACCGTGCATCTGCGCACCCGCGACCCCAAGGCCGCGCTGGAGCACCTCTTCGGTCACGACCGCCAGCACGTGTTCCTCGAGGGCGGCCCGACGCTGGCCGCGGCGTTCGTGCGCGCGGGTCTCGTCGACGAGGTCGTCACCTACGTCGCCCCGATGCTGCTCGGCTCCGGGCGGAGCGCGGTGGGAGACCTGGGAATCAGCACGATCGCCGACGCGCTGCACCTGCGGGTCGCCGATGTCACCGTCCTCGAGCCGATGCACGAGGGCGATGACACCGACGTGCGGATCACCATGAGGGGAGCCTGATGTTCACCGGGATCGTCGAGGAGCTCGGCACCGTCGAGGCGCTCGAGCGCCAGTCGGACGCGGTCCGGCTGACCGTGCGGGCGACGACCGTGCTCGCGGACGCCACGCTGGGCGACTCGATCTCGGTCAACGGCTGCTGCCTGACCGTGACCGAGCAGACCGACCACACCTGGACGGCCGACGTGATGGCCGAGACGCTCGACAAGACCGGGCTCGGGGCACTGGCCCCGGGTGACCGGGTCAACCTGGAGCGCGCGGTCACCGCCGGCACCCGGCTCGGTGGCCACCTCGTCCAGGGGCACGTCGACGCCGTCGGGCACGTCGTACGCCGCGATCCCGGCGACCACTGGGACCTCGTGACGATCTCGCTCCCGCCGGACCTCGCGCCGTACCTCGTCGACAAGGGCTCGATCACCGTCGACGGCGTCAGCCTGACCGTCGTGGAGGCCGGTGACGACGCCTTCACGGTGAGCCTGATCCCCGAGACGCTGCGACGTACGACGCTCGGCTTCCGCAGTCCGGGCGACCCCGTCAACCTCGAGGTCGACGTCATCGGCAAGTACGTCGCCCGCCAGCTCGCCGCCCAGCTCGACACCCGGCTGGCCCAGCTCCGACCCTCCGAAGGGACCCGTCCGTGAACTTCCTCCAGTGGCTCTACGACGCCCAGGTGACGATCGCCGGCCACCCGATCACGTGGCGCGAGATCCTCGGCAACGGCTTCGGCTTCGCCTCCGCGATCGGCGGGATGAGGCGCAAGATCTGGGCCTGGCCGGTCGGCATCGTCGGCAACGTCCTGCTCCTGACCGTGTTCCTCGCCGTCACGTTGCAGGCGGGCTCCCACGCGCCGCTGTTCGGGCAGGCGGGCCGTCAGGTCTTCTTCATCATCACCAGCGTCTACGGCTGGTGGCGCTGGCACCAGAGCAAGTCCCACCGACCGGAGTCGGCCCCGGCGATCACCCCCCGCTGGGCCACCACGGGTGAACGGCTGGCCTACCTCGGGGTCTGGGTCGGGGGCGTCGTGGTCCTCCAGTGGCTGTTCTCGGTGATCGGCGCCGGGTTCCCGGTGGAGCGTTGGTACTACTGGTGCGACGCCTGGATCTTCGTGGGCTCGATCGTCGCGACCTTCGCCATGGCGCGTGGCTGGACCGACTTCTGGCTGGCCTGGATCGCTGTCGACGTGGTCGGGGTGCCGCTGCTGTGGCACAGCAAGCTGTACCCGTCGGCGATCCTGTTCGTCGCCTACGGCGGCCTCGTGATCTGGGGCTTCGTGGTCTGGCTGCGCGCCAGCCGCACCGAGGTCGATCCCGAGCTCGAGGAGGCGATGGCATGACCGGCACGGGCATCAGGCTCGACAGCGTCGATCGCGCGATCGCCGACATCGCTGCCGGCAAGGCCGTGGTGGTCGTCGACGACGTGGACCGCGAGAACGAGGGCGATCTCATCTTCGCCGCCGCCAAGGCGACCCCCGAGCTGATGGCGTTCACGGTCCGCCACAGCAGCGGCGTGATCTGCGTGCCGATGCCCGCCGCCATGCTCGACCGGCTCGAGATCCCGCTGATGACCCCGCACAACCGCGACCGGATGCGTACGGCGTACACGATCTCGGTCGACGCCCGCGACGGCGTCTCGACGGGGATCAGCGCCTCCGATCGCGCCCACACCGCGCGGGTGCTGGCCGACTCGGCGACCGAGCCGTGGGAGCTGACGCGCCCTGGCCACGTCTTCCCGCTGCGCTACCGCGAGGGAGGGGTGCTCGTCCGCCGTGGCCACACCGAGGCCGCCGTCGACCTGGCCCGGCTGGCCGGACTCACGCCGGCCGGGGTGCTGGTCGAGGTCGTCAACGACGACGGCACGATGAAGCGGGCACCGGAGTTGCGCGCCTTCGCCGACGAGCACGGGCTGACGATGATCTCGATCGACGACCTGGTCCGCCACCGGCACCGCACCGAGACCCTCGTCGAGCGCGTCGCGGAGACCAGGCTGCCGACCCGCCACGGCGACTTCACCGCCTTCGGCTACCACTCGACCATCGACGACTCCGAGCACATCGCGCTGGTGTACGGCGACGTGGGCGGCGCGACCGACGAGCCCGTGCTGACGCGGGTGCACTCGGAGTGCCTGACCGGCGACGTGTTCGGCTCGCAGCGCTGCGACTGCGGGCCACAGCTCGACGAGGCCCTCGAGCAGGTCGTGGCCGCCGGACGCGGCGTGGTGGTCTACCTGCGCGGCCACGAGGGCCGCGGCATCGGCCTGGTCGCCAAGCTGCAGGCCTACGCGCTCCAGGATGCCGGGCGCGACACGGTCGACGCCAACCTCGACCTCGGGCTGCCGGCCGACGCGCGACATTACGGCGCGGCGTCCCAGGTCCTGAAGGACCTCGGTGTCACCGAGGTGCGGCTGCTCACCAACAACCCCGAGAAGTCCGAGAGCCTCGAGGACTTCGGGATCCGTGTCGTCGAGCAGGTGCCGCTGACCCCGCGACCCAACAAGCACAACCTGGCCTACCTGCGGACCAAGCGCGACCGGATGGGACACAGCCTGCCGGACCTGCCGACCGAGCGACCGGCCGAGCGTTGAGCGGCCACGGCGCACCGGCCGACGAGCCCGTCGACTGCAGCGACCTCCGCGTGGGTGTGGTCGCGGCCCTCTGGCACACCGAGGTGATGGACGGCCTGGTCGACGGGGCGCGTCGCGCGCTCGCGGCGTACTCCGTGGTGGAGGTCACCGAGGTGCGCGTGCCCGGCACCTTCGAGCTTCCGGTCGTGGCCGCGGAGCTCGCCCGCACCCACGACGCCGTCGTCGCCCTCGGCGTCGTGGTGCGTGGCGGCACGCCCCACTTCGACTACGTCTGCTCGGCGGCGACCGACGGCCTGACCCGGGTGGCTCTCGACACGGGTACGCCGGTCGGGTTCGGCGTGCTCACCTGCGACGACGACGCGCAGGCCCTCGCCCGCGCCGGCCTCGAAGGGTCGTCGGAGGACAAGGGCTACGAGGCGACCGCGGCCGCGCTGCTCACCGCGCGCACCCTGCGCGGGCTGCGCGGCTGAGTCCGCGCCTACGCCGCGCCCCGCCATTCCTCGGCGAGCAGGGCGTAGACCACGCCGTCGACCCAGCCGAGGTCGCGGTGCAGAGAGTCGCGTACCCCACGGGTCTCGCAGCGCATGCCCAGCTTCTCCATGATCCGCACCGACGCCAGGTTGTCGGCGAAGGCCGCGGCCGAGATGCGTCGTACGCCGAGGTCCTCGAAGCAGATCCGCACCAGCTCGGCAGCCGCCTCGGTGACGTAGCCGTGTCGCTGATGGGCGGGTGAGAGGCACCAGCCGATCTCCGCCTCCTCGCCGGCCCGGTCGGCGGTGTCCGCCTGCGACCACGCGGTGTCGACCTTGAGGTAGAGGTCACCGATGACCTCATCGTCGAGCTCGATCACCAGGGTGCGGCCCAGCACGTCGAGCTCGCCGAAGCGCAGCACGAACTCGGGGTACGACGTGGGCCGCTCCGGCATCCAGCGACCCACCTCTACGAGCGTGCGGGTCTCGAAGACGGCGCGCAGGTCGTCGGCTGTCGCGGGCCGGAGGACGAGTCGCTCGGTGGCGCGCGGCCAGCTGAGGCGCGCGAACGCGGACGTCATAGCGACACCCCGTCCGCGGCGTGACCCGCCCGCCACTCGTCGGCCAGCAGCGCGTACTCCGTGCTGTCGACCCAGCCCCGCTCGCGGTGCAGCGTGGTGCGCACGCCGAGGGTCTCGCGGCGCATCCCGAGCCGCTCCATGATCCGCAGTGACGGGGCGTTGTCGGCGAAGGCGCCGGCGACCACCCGTCGTACGCCGAGGTCCTCGAAGCAGACCCGGACCAGCTCCGTGGCCGCCTCGGTGGCGTAGCCGTGGCCCTGGTGGGCCGGGTGCAGGCCCCAGCCGATGTCGGCCTCCGTGTCGGTCGACCGCTCGGCGATCTCGCGCTGGGCCCAGCCGGCCTTCACGTGCAGGTAGAGCTCGCCGATCACCGTTCCGTCCTTCTCCAGCACGAGGGTGCGGGGGAGCAGGCCCTCGCGGCCCATCCGGAGCAGGTAGTCGGCCTGGCTGCCCGGGGCGGACGGCAGCCAGTAGGCGACCTCCGGCAGGTTCTGGATCGCCCCGAGCGCGTCGAGGTCGTCCGTGGTCGCGGGCCGGAACAGGAGGCGTGCGGTGCGGCGCGGCCAGGAGATCCGGTCGAAGGTCACGTCGGCCACCCTGTCGGTGCGTGGGGCACGGGTCAACGCGGTTTCGTCAGGCCCGCCGCGCGCGCCACTCGTCGACCAGCACGGCCGCGCTCACGCCGTCGACCCAGCCCAGGTCGCGGTGCAGCGAGTCGCGGCGTCCGCGGCCCTCGATGGTCATCCCGATCTTGTCCATCACCCGCAGCGAGGCGGCGTTGTCGGCGAAGGCTCCGGCCGTGACCCGGCGTAGCCCGAGCTCGTCGAAGCAGAGACGGAGCACCTCAGCGGCGCCCTCGGTGGCGAGGCCGCGTCCGGCGTACGCCGGGTCGACCAGCCAGCCGACGTCCGCCTGCGTCTGCCGCAACCGGTCGCCCACCTCGCGCTGACCCCACGCGTCCGACACGCGCAGGTAGAGATCGCCGATCACCACGCCCTCGTGCTCCATCACGAGCATCGTCTGGGTTCGTTGCGGCGTGGCGAAGGCCTCGGCGAACTCGCCGTAGTCGTCGGGGGCGGAGCTCAGCCAGCGCGCCACCTCGGGCTGCGACCGGATCGCGAACAGCCGGGGCACGTCGTCCTGCGCCATCGGCCGCAGCAGCAGTCGCTCGGTGTGCACGGGCCAGGTCAGCCGGTCGAACGCAGCGGGCTCGTCCATGCCGCCACCCTGGACGGGGTGCCGAGCCCGGGTCAACCGAGAACTACCCTTCTCGCGTGAAGACGTTCGAGCAGCTGTGGGCCGAGCTCTCCGACAAGGCCGAGCGCCGCCCCGAGGGCTCCGGCACCGTGGCCCAGCTGGACGCCGGGGTGCACGCGATCGGCAAGAAGCTCGTGGAGGAGGCAGCCGAGTCGTGGATGGCCGCCGAGCACGAGTCGCGCCAGCGCACGGCCGAGGAGATCAGCCAGCTGCTCTACCACGCCCAGGTGCTGATGCTGGCGTGCGACCTGTCCCTCGACGACGTCTACGCCCACCTGTGAGGCAGCGATGACCACTCCGACCACCGGCATGCTGCGGATCGCCGTCCCCAACAAGGGTGCGCTGTCGCAGTCGGCGATCGAGATGCTGCGCGAGTCCGGCTACCGGCAGCGGCAGGACGCCAAGGAGCTGACCCTCGTCGACGTCGACAACGGCGTGGAGTTCTTCTACCTGCGCCCGCGCGACATCGCCCTCTACGTCGGGGAGGGGACCCTCGACGTCGGCATCACCGGCCGCGACCTGCTGCTCGACTCCGGCGCCAAGGCCGAGGAGGTGCTCGGGCTCGGCTTCGGGCGGAGCACCTTCCGCTTCGCCGGTCCGGTCGGGCGGTACGCCGAGCCGTCCGAGCTCCAGGGCACCCGGATCGCCACGTCGTACGTCGGGATCGTGCGGCAGTACCTCGTCGAGCGGGGGATCGAGGCCACCGTGAACCGGCTCGACGGGGCCGTCGAGACCAGCGTCCAGCTCGGCGTCGCCGACGTCATCGCCGACGTCGTCGAGACCGGGACCACGCTCGCCAAGGCGGGACTCGAGATCTTCGGGGAGGCGATCCTGGAGTCCGAGGCGGTGCTGATCACCCGCGGCAGCGAGGCGCCGCCCGGCCTCGCCGTGTTCCGGCGCCGGCTGGAGGGCGTGATGGTGGCCCGCAGCTACGTGATGATGGACTACGACATCCCCGACGAGCACGTCGCGGAGGCCGTCGCCCTCACTCCTGGGATCGAGAGCCCCACGGTCTCGCCGCTGCATCGCTCGGGCTGGGTCGCCGTGCGGGCGATGGTGCCCCGGGCGGGCGCCCATCGGGTGATGGACGAGCTGTGGACGATCGGCGCCCGAGGGATCCTGGTGACCGACATCCATGCCTGCCGTCTCTGAGCCCGACCTGCCCCACACCTGGCGCCCTCTCGGTGTGCGGCTGGCGTTCGTGTTCTTCGGCGGGCTGCTCGTCGTGGTCTGCGTCGCCGGGTGGTACGCCGTCGGCCCCGAGGTGCGCTCGCGGGTGACGATCTACCAGCAGCTGACCGTCCTGCTGATCGCGGCGCTCGCCGGCGCGGTCGCCTGGGGGCTGATGCGGTGCCGGGTCACCGCCAGCACCTCGGGTCTCGAGATCGTCAACGGCTACCGCGCCCACGCCTACGACTGGGCCGAGGTGCTGGCCGTGCACCTGCCGACCGGTGCGCCGTTCGCGATCCTCGACCTCGCCGACGGCACCAGCCGCCAGGCCCTGGCGATCCAGTCCGCCGACGGTGACCGGGCACGGATCGCGGTCCGTCAGCTCCGGATGCTCCTGGCCCGGACCGCCGCCGAGTCACTCGAGCGTCCGGATCCCCCAGGAGACTGACACCTCGTCGCCGGGCTGCCCCGCCGGCGCGAGCGTGAGCAGGTCGCGCCCGCTGCGGAACGCGTCGGGTGGGGCGGTCATCGGCTCCACGGCGAGCGCCTGCCGAGGCGGTTCCCAGCCGACGTCGGCGCTGAAGACCATGAGCCAGGGGTGGTGCCGGTCGACCCAGAGCGCGGCCCCGAGACCCGTGGCCGGGTCGCGCACCTGGGCGGTGGCGACGCCCGACTCGTCTCGCTGGAGCTCGCCGAACCCGTCGTCGAGCCGCAGGTCGCGCAGCGGCCGGGCGACCCGGAAGTCGTACGCTGTCTCGTCGACCGGCTCCTCGCCGACCGGGATCTGCCGCTCGTCGGTCAGCAGCCGGACCGACGCGGGCAGCGTGAGCTCCCAGCCGTCCACCGGCGCCGGACCCGCCGTCAGGTACGGATGGGCCCCCGAGGCGTACGGCGCCGGCCGGTCGCTGAGGTTGGTCGCGGTCTGGGTCACGGTGAGTCCCTCGGCGGACAGGTCGTAGACCACGTGCAGGTCGACGGTCCAGGGATAGCCGGACTGGGCCATCAGCCGGTAGCTCAGCGACACCGACGTCGCGGCGTGCTCCTCCGGCGACCAGGCGGCCCAGCGCGCCAGTCCGTGGATGGCATGGCCCAGCTTCGGCTCCGACAGCCCCAGGTGCTGGTCGTGGCCGTCGAACGTGTAGGCCCCGTCGCGCACGCGGTTGGGCCATGGCATCAGCAGCTGACCACGGCCGGCGGAGGCCATCTCGTCCTCACCGAACCCGTGCACCAGAGGGCGCCCCGCGTGCTCCAGCACGCGCAGCGTCGCTCCGCACTCGGTGACCACCGCCCGGTAGCCGGCGGCCGCGAACTCGAACTGGTCTCCCGACGGCGCCACCATGCCCGGGAGACTAGCCGCCCGCCGCTGGTCGAGGAGAGTGACCCGGCGCCCGTCTCACGCCGCTGGTTGAGGAGGGCGCCCTGGCGCCCGTCCCGAAACGGCCACCGCTGGTTGAGGAGGGCGCCCTGGCGCCCGTCTCGAAACCCGGTGACGTGCGCAGAGCGGTGACCCCGGTCCCGACGGCTCGACCAGCGAGAGCGACTACGGCAGCACGATCTGCCCGATCGGGCCGGGGTTCCAGGCGACCTCCCACCGCACGGCGTCGGGCGCGACGAAGTAGCCGGTGTACCCGCCCCACTCGCGGTCCTCGGGCCCGAGGATCTCGGCACCGGCTGCCCGTGCCTCGGCCAGCACCGCATCCACCTCTTCGCGCGTCGCCACGTTGTGGGCGAGGGTGAACGGAGGCACGCCGTCACCACGACGGACCGGCCCGACCTCCTGCTCGAAGTCGGCCTCGTCCCACAGCGACAGCACGAGCCGCTCGCCGGCCCGGATCATCACCACCTCACCCGGCACGTCGAGCTCGGGCTCCCAGCCGAGCCCGTCGACGTAGAAGGCGCGAGTGGCCTCGAGGTCGTGGGAGGCCACGCTGACGAACGAGATCCGAGGGTCCACCGCTCCACCCTGCCACGGGCCACCGACCCCGGAAAACGCGGAACGGATCGAGCGAGAACGCCCTGCGAGACCCATCCGTTCCGCGTTTCCCGCCAGGACACCCCGCCACCCGGGCCCGTCGACACTCAGCCGCCGAGCGAGCCCACCGTCCCGTCCAGAACGACGTCGGCGCGCTCGCGGGTGCGCTCACGGGCGAACAGGTCCTGCTCGTCGACGGCCCACTGCCGCCAGTTCTCGGCCACCCCGACTCCGCCACGCTCCAGCCCACGCGACATCCGGAGGTCGTAGGGCACCTCGACCCATGCCAGCACGGTGATCAGCGCGTCGTGCTCGAGCGCCCCCGACCCGACGCCCTCGAGCACCAGCAGCGGCGCCTGCGGTACGACGACGGTCTCGGCCCACGCGTGACCGGGCCAGTCCCACCGGCGGTAGCTGCCCGGCCGACCCTCGGCGAGGGGCGGCAGGAGCGTCTTCAGCTGCTCGCTGATTCGAGGCAGCCCGTCCCAGCCCTCGAAGAGGTCGTCCATGTGGATCACCGGCGCCCCGGACAGCGAGGCGACCTCGTCGGCCAGCGTCGTCTTGCCCGACCCCGCCGGCCCGTCGACGCAGATCAGCCGCGCTGTCCCCAGCGTCGGAGGCCGCGAACGCGCCAGCATCAGCACCTCCGAGGCGTTACCCACCAGGGCTCACCAGGCGTTCCCGCACCCGCGGTACGTCGGAACCTCGTCGACGAAGGCATCCCCCGCCAGCAGCCGCAGCGAGTTGGTGTGCTCGAAGAGCTCGCCCGACTTCGCGTGCCGGAACCACACCAGGTCACCGATCCGCAGCAGCGCCGCGGGGTGACCGGTCAGCGGGGTCTGCACCTCGCCGGCGCCCTCGAGCCCGGTCAGGTGCAGCCCGGGCGGCGCCCACGGCAGCGGTGCGCGGTCGGCGCCGACCGGTCCCGAGGCGATCAGGCCGCCGCCGTGGACCGTCGCCATCGACGGAGTCGGGTGGCGCGTCACCGGCAGTCCGAAGAACGCCGCGGGCCGCGGCGAGAACGACTGGTAGTGGTCGAAGAGACCCGGCACGAGCAGTCCCGACCCGGCAGCGATCTCGGTCACGGCACCGTCGGCGGCCGTCGCCTCGACCGACCCCGACCCGCCGCCGTTCCAGAACTCCAGCGTCACGAGCGAGGCCAGCCGGTCGGCGATCACGTGGCGGCGCTCACCGAGCTGAGCCATCGACGCGGCCTTGAGCCGGCGTACGACGAGCGACTTGGCGCGCTGCGACGGCACGTCGTCCGGAACGCCGGCCACCTGGCCCTCGTAGGTCATCACGCCGACGAGCGCGAAGCCCGCGCGCTCGGTGACCTTGCGAGCCAGGTGCAGCACGTCCTCGACGTCGTGGAGCGGTGAACGCTTCGGCCCGACGTGCTGTCCGCCCATCCGGAGCCCGGCGTCGATGTCGAGCGCGACGCGCACGCGCACCGCGCGCGACGAGCGCACCGAGTCCACCACGTCGAGCTGGGCGAGGTCGTCGATCATCAACGTGATCCGGCTCGCGGCGCGGGGCGAGGCCACCAGCTCGGCCAGGGCTGCCCGGTCGACCGTCGGATAGGCGATCACGATGTCGTCGCTGACGCCTTGGTCCTCCAGCCACAGGGCCTCGCGCAGCGTGTAGCCGAGCACGCCGTGGAAGCCGGGCCGGGCGAGCGCGCGCCCCAGCAGAGCGGGCACCCGCAGCGACTTCGACGCGACGCGGATCGGCTTGCCGCCGGCACGACGGGCGAGATCGGCGGCGTTGGCGTCGAACGCATCGAGGTCGACCACCATCAGGGGCGTCGCGGGCGGGGTCTCGAGCGCGGCGACGGCGGTGTTGAGGCGTGCCCACAGCCGGTTGCGGGCGACGTGGGAGTCGCCCGGTGCGGTGCCCGACATCAGGAGATGCCGCGCTTCTTCAAGATCGCCTGGATCTCCGCCATCTCGTCGTCGATCAGCGGGTCGGCCGGTGAGGTGGCCTGGACCGCCTTGGTCTTGCTGCTCGCCTTCGGGCTCTTCTCGATCTTCGCAGGCTTCGGGTTCACCCGCCGCGACACCGCGTTGGCAGCCCCGATCATCACGAAGGCCACCACGAAGATGATCATCCCGAGCCAGACCTTCGGGCTGAAGATCAGGTGAGCGAACCAGTTCGAGAAGGTGTCGAACACGTCACCGAACACCGACAGCAGCCCCGTCATCCAGGCAGCGATCGGAAGCAGGGTGATGCCGGCCGCCCGGACGGCCGCGGTCATCCCGCGGTGGCGCAGGGCCCACCACGTGTAGATGCCGCCCACCACCGACAAGGACAGGGCCAGCGCTCCCCAGGAGACGTCGTTCACCCCTCCAGAGTAGGCCGTGCCGGGGCAGGTCCGAAGGGCGGCGCGTGGCAGGATCCCTGCCATGTCGCACGAGCCAGATCCCGATGCCGGTGGCCGGAGCATTCCCGAGCCGGGATTCGCCGGTGACGACGGCTCCGCCCACCCGGGCCTGGCGGCGACGCTTGCGGCGTACGCCACCGACCCCGAGCGCCACCTGGAGGTCTTCATGGCACTCCAGGAGGCCCGCCTGCTCGTGCCTGTGGTCGCCGTGCCCGGCGACGTGGAGGTCGACGGAGCCGGTCGGTCCCGCGAGAAGACCAGCGACATGGCCACCGTCCTGATCACCGGTCGCGACGGCCGTCAGGCGCTCCTCGGGTTCACCTGCCTCGAGTCGCTGACCGCGTGGCGGGCCGACGCTCGCCCGGTGCCGGTCGCGGCACCGCTGGTGGCCCTCTCGGCGGTCGAGGGCGGAGCGGCCGCCCTGCTGGTCGACATCGCCGGTCCGGTGCCCTACGTCCTCGACGGCGAGCTGCTCGAGGGGCTCGCCCGGCGCTGGGCCCTCGCGGACACCGGCCAGGGCCTCGCCTGGGTCGAGGAGGTCGACGACGAGGACGACGTCTCGGAATAGGCACCCGAGCGGGGGAGTTGTTAGTCTTGTCACCGACCGATCGGGATCGTCGTGAGACGAGACCGGTCCGACAAGTGGAGGCTCACTCCCACCCGCACCGACCGCAGCGCTGGCAACAGGGCACAGGTCGTCGGGTCCGGTCCGCACCGCAGGTGTGACGCATGTCGTCGTACCCGCGCTGCACCACGAGCCTCCGCGTGTCGCGCGGGGGCTCTCGTCGTCTCTGAGGCCCCCCGTGATGGTCACCCAGCCGTTCGACCCATGGAGGACACATCAGCACCGAGCTACGCATCAACGACCGGATCCGGGTACCCGAGGTCCGGCTCGTCGGACCCAACGGCGAGACCGTCGGCATCGTCCCCACGGGCGAGGCCCTCAAGCTCGCGCAGGAAGCCGACCTCGACCTCGTCGAGATCGCCCCGATGGGCAAGCCCCCGGTCTGCAAGCTCATGGACTACGGGAAGTTCAAGTACGAGAACGCCCAGAAGGCCCGTGAGGCCCGCAGGAACCAGACGAACGTGATCATCAAGGAGATGAAGCTTCGTCCCAAGATCGACGCGCACGACTACGAGACCAAGAAGGGTCACGTCGTGCGGTTCCTCAAGGCCGGCGACAAGGTCAAGATCACCATCATGTTCCGCGGTCGTGAGCAGCACCGCCCCGAGCTGGGGTTCCGGCTGCTGCAGCGTCTGGCCGAGGACGTCACGGAGCTCGGCTTCGTGGAGTCCGCTCCGAAGCAGGACGGCCGCAACATGATCATGGTGCTCGGGCCGCACAAGAAGAAGGCCGAGGCCAAGGTGGAGATGCAGGCGGCGAAGGCCGACCGCATGGCCGCCCGGGCCGCCGAGGAGGCCGAGGAGCGCGCCGAGCGCACCGCGCACAACGCGGGCCAGGCGGTGGCGCAGAAGAAGGCCCACGGTCGGTCCGAGAACCTCGATCCCGAGATCGAGGCCTGAGCGAAGCGAAGGACTCGATCGAGAAGAACGAGGACTCAGACTGATGCACGAGGCAGACGTACGAGCGATCGAGGCGTGACGAAGTCGCACCGCGATCTCGCAGAATCGGGATCACACCCAGTTTTGGTGACACAGGCACCGCAGCACAGAGCGCCCTGAGCCACCACCAGCACGTGTGAGGTGACGCAGACCGTGACCACACGACGTACCAAGTGAGGAAGAGGAAACGATGCCGAAGAACAAGACGCACTCCGGCGCGAGCAAGCGGTTCAAGGTGACCGGCAAGGGCAAGCTGCGCCGCCAGCAGGCGGGTCGGAAGTCCGGTGCTGCCTTCGCCTCGGCCCCCACCACGGGTGGCCGCAGGAAGCACAACAAGAAGACCGGTCAGGTCGACGTCGCCAAGGCCGACGTCAAGGCCGCCAAGAAGCTGATGGGCATCTGACCTGAGCGAGGACCGAGCAAACCGGCGCAGCCGGACCGCTCGACCGCAGCGAACGGCGAAGCGCGCGTGCGCGCGAGCCGCCACCCGACACCAGCGCCACCAGAACTGAACGTCAAGGAGTACCACCATGGCACGCGTCAAGCGGGCAGTGAACGCCCACAAGAAGCGTCGTACCACCCTCGAGCGCGCCAGCGGCTACCGCGGCCAGCGCTCGCGTCTCTACCGCAAGGCCAAGGAGCAGGTCACCCACTCGCTGGTCTACAGCTACCGTGACCGCAAGGCGCGCAAGGGCGACTTCCGCCGGCTCTGGATCCAGCGGATCAACGCCGCCGCCCGCGCCAACGGCATGACCTACAACCGCTTCATCCAGGGGCTCAACCTGGCCGGGGTCGAGGTCGACCGCAAGATCCTCGCCGACCTCGCCGTCAACGACGCGCCGGCGTTCGCCGCGCTGGTCGAGACCGCCAAGGCCGCGCTCCCCGAGGACGTCAACGCACCCAAGGCCTCCTGACCACCGTCGGTCGAGACCACCGGTGACACCACTGGCCGCGGGCAACTCCCGGGTCAAGGACGCACGCAGGCTCGGCCGCCGTTCGGATCGCTCCGAGCGGCGGCTGTTCCTCGCCGACGGCCCGAAGGCCGTCGAGGGTGCCCTCGAGGCGGGCTGCGTGGTCGAGGTCTTCGCCACCACCGACGCCTCCCAGCGGTACGACGTGCTGGTCGCGGCCGCGCCGCGCGTCTCGCTGGTGGAGGACCGTGCGCTGGCCTCGCTCAGCGACAGCGTGACCCCGGCCGGGATCGTCGCGGTCTGCTCGTTCCTCGACGTACCGGTCGAGGCGGCGCTCGCCGCCGCCCACGACGGCTCCTCCCTGGTGGCGATCTGCGCCGACGTGCGCGACCCCGGCAACGCCGGCACCCTGATCCGCACCGCGGACGCCTTGGGCGCCGATGCCGTCGTGCTGGCCGGCCACTCGGTCGACCCCTACAACCCCAAGACCGTGCGGGCGAGCGTCGGCAGCCTCTTCCGCCTGCCGCTCGCGCTGGAGCCCGATCCCGCGCTCGCCGTCCGCGCAGCCCAGCAGAGCGGTCTGGTGGTGCTCGCGGCCGACGGCGGGGGTGAGCTCGCGCTCGACGAGGCCACCGCCGTGCTCGCCGGGCCCACCGCGTGGCTGTTCGGCAACGAGGCGTGGGGCCTGCCCCCGGAGCTGGCGGCGCTGGCCGACCACCGGGTGCGGATCCCCATCCGCGGTCGCGCCGAGAGCCTCAACCTCGCGACGGCCGCAGCGATCTGCCTCCACGAGAGCGGCCGCTCGCGCTAGCAGCGCGTCAGACCCCGTCGCCCTCCTGGCGCTGCACGTCGTAGTGCTCGTGCCCGAGCCGGCGGAACAGGGCGAGGATCTCCCCGAAGACCGCCTCGCCGACGACCATGTCCTCGAGCATGCCCTGACGGTCCTTGGTCGGGTCGACCAGCGCGAGCTCGGTCCGGCAGAGCTCGTCGGCGAGGTGCGCGTAGTAGCCGAGGATCTCCGGGTTGACCGTGAGCAGCTCCGCCCCGCCCAGCTGGACGACCTCGGCCAGGCGGCGGCGCGCCGCCGCGTCGGGCCTGACCCCGGTCCACCCGATCGCCTCGATGGTCGCGTCCACGGCGTGCACGAGCTCGGGGTCCGAGGGGAAGTCGTCCTCGGGCAGCGGTGGGCTGAGCGCGTCGGACATCTCGCACAGCACCTCGTGAGCGGGCCGGCTCGTGTCCTCGATGGCGTCGACGATCACCTGGAGCGCCGACACCGGCGCCCCGCCCACCTCGCGCAGCGCTCGGAGGACACGCAGACGGCGCACGTGCGACTCGTCGTACTCGGCACGGCGCGGGCCGGTCACGTCGCCGGGCGGGAGGAGGCCCTCCCGGAGGTAGTACTTGACGGTCGCCACCGGCATGTCGGCACGGTCGGCGAGTTCGGACACCAACATCTTCGGGACTCGATTCGTGGCAATCAATGGCAAAATCCGCGCAAACCCTGCGAAATCAGTTGCCTTACCGAGGATAGCGCCACTATCTTACTACTCGTTCGCGTTCCCGAGAGGCGAACACCGGGCGGGTCCCACGGGGGAGGGGCCGCCCACACACGTTGCGGGCCGGCCCCACCGGGGGGAGGGGCCGCCCCGCCAACGTCCATCTCGCCGGGGTTCCCACTAGTCTGGCGCGCGTGGACGTGGCAGGGGGAGCGCTGACGCCGCAGGGCGCCGTGGACCTGCTGCCCGACGGGGTCGTCGTGGCGGATGGCGCCGGTCTGGTGCGCCTGCTCAACCACCGCGCCGCACTGATGCTGGGGATCAGTCCCGAGGCCGCCGAGGGCAAGCCCCTCGACGACGTCCTCGCCGTGACCAACCAGGAGGGCGCCGGCTGGTGCGCCTGCGTCCGGCCCTATGACGGGCTGGTGATCCGCACCGGCGTGCCCGAGCAGTCGTGGGTGCTCCCGACCGGCGACGAGGTGCTGGTCGCGGCCCGGATCCACCGCACACCGCAGCGCGGCCCGATCACCGAGGTGGCCGTGAGCCTGCGCTCCGGACGTGCGCGCGCCCGGCTCGACCGCGAGCGCTCCGACCTCGTCGCCACCGTCGCCCACGAGCTGCGCTCCCCGCTCACCGGCGTCAAGGGCTTCGTGCAGGCGCTCCTCAACCGCTGGGACCGGCTCAACGACGAGCAGAAGAAGCTCATGCTGACCACGGTCCACGCCGACTCCGACCGGCTCAGCCGCCTGATCACCGAGCTCCTCGACGTCGCTCGTCTCGACACCGGGCGCCTCTCGATGCACCAACGGCCCTGCGACGTCGGCCAGCTCACCCATCGCGTCATCGACAGCGTGCGCGCGGGCGCACCGCACCGGATCGAGTACGACGCGCCCGACGACCTGCCGGGCATCTGGGCCGATCCCGACAAGTTCACCCAGGTGCTGACCAACGTGCTCGAGAACGCCATCCGCCACGGGGCCGACCCGGTCAGCGTCCGTGCCTGGCGAGACGGCGACCTGGTCGCGGTGCGGGTCGACGACTCCGGCGACGGCATCGCGCCGGAGATCCGGCAGCGCGCGTTCACCAAGTTCTGGACCACCGGTCAGCGCGGCGGCTCGGGCCTCGGGCTCTACCTCGTCAACGGGCTGGTCCGGGCCCAGGGCGGCACGGTCACCATCGACGACTCGCCGGCCGGCGGCGCACGGATCACGATGACCTGGCCTGCGTTCGGCGCCGACTGAGGTCGTTCCGACCGGGCGGAGCGCCCGATGGAGCACCGCTGCCCGCTTGCCGGCGAGGTGGATGCGATGTCCGCGGGCGAAACCCCGTCGCAGCCATCGGACGGGCCTTCCTAGACTGGTCCGGCGCAGCCGCGCCAGCGCCACGAGTCACAGCACGCGAGAGGCACCCATGTCGGGCCCCAACACCCAGTACGACCCGGTCGAGGTCACCCCGCTGCAGGCGGAGCAGGTCGCAGCCATGCGCGACGAGGCGCTGGCGGCCATCGCCGCGGCCACCGACCTCGACTCCCTGAAGCGGGCCCGGCTCGAGCACGCGGGCGATCGCTCGCCGCTGGCTCTGGCCAACCGCGAGATCGGCGCCCTGCCTCCCCAGGCCAAGAAGGAAGCAGGGCAGCGTGTCGGCCAGGCCCGCGGCGCGGTCAACCAGGCGCTCGCCGAGCGCACGGCCACCCTGGAGGCCGAGGCCGAGCAGCGGATGCTTGTCGAGGAGACCGTCGACGTGACGCTCCCGACCGGCCGACGGCCCCGCGGGTCGCGCCACCCGATCACCTTGATGTCCGACTACATCGCCGACCTCTTCGTGGCCATGGGCTGGGAGGTGGCCGAGGGCCCGGTGCTCGAGGCGGAGTGGCTCAACTTCGACGCCCTCAACCTCGGTCCCGACCACCCCGCGCGCACCATGCAGGACACGTTCTGGACCGATCCGGCCGAGGACCACCTCGTGCTGCGCACCCACACCTCCCCGGTGCAGGCCCGCACCATGCTCACCCGGACGCCGCCGATCTACGTGATCTGCCCGGGCCGGGTCTTCCGCACCGACGAGTACGACGCGACGCACTCGCCGATGTTCCACCAGGTCGAGGGGCTCGTCGTCGACGAGGGCATCACCATGGCCCACCTCAAGGGGACCCTCGACCACTTCGCCGAGCAGATGTTCGGCGAGGGGATCACCACGCGCTTCCGGCCGTCGTACTTCCCGTTCACCGAGCCGTCCGCCGAGGTCGACCTGGTCTGCTTCGTCTGCCGTGGCGTGCCCGGACAGGTCGAGCAGTGCCGCACCTGCAAGGGCGAGGGCTGGATCGAGTGGGGCGGGTGCGGCGTGGTCAACCCGCGGGTCCTCGCGGCCTGCGGCGTCGACAGTGAGCGCTACCGCGGCTTCGCCTTCGGCATGGGCATCGACCGGTCGATGATGTTCCGCACCGGAGCGGAGGACATGCGGGCGCTGTTCGAGGGCGACGCCCGGTTCTCGTCCGCCTTCGGCACCGAGTGGTGAGGCGGACCCCCACCACACCCACCGCGCCCACCACCTCCACCGAGAAAGTCATGCCCTGATGCGCACCCCCGTCTCCTGGATCCGCGAGTACGCCGCCCTGCCCGACGGCCTCGCCACCACCGACCTGGCGCGCCGGCTCACCGCGCTCGGCCTCAAGCTCGAGTCGCTCGAGCAGCCGGGCGCCGAGATCACCGGGCCGCTCGTCGTGGGCCGGGTGCTGACGATGGAGCCCGAACCGCAGAAGAACGGCAAGACCATCCACTGGTGCACCGTCGACGTCGGCGACGCCAACGGCACCGGCGAGCCACAGGGCATCGTCTGCGGGGCCCACAACTTCGCCCCGGGCGATCTCGTCGTGGTCGTGCTGCCGGGCGGCGTGCTGCCGGGCGACTTCGAGATCTCCGCCCGCAAGACCTACGGCCACGTCTCGGCCGGGATGATCTGCTCGGCCGCCGAGCTCGGTCTCGGCGAGGACCATGACGGCATCATCGTGCTGCCGGCCGACGCGGGGGAGCCCGGGCAGGACGCGCGTCCGGTGCTCGGCCTCGACGAGGAGGTCATCGAGTTCGAGATCAACCCCGACCGCGCGTACGCGCTGTCGCTGCGGGGCATCGCCCGCGAGGCGGCCATGAGCTACGACGTCGCCTTCACCGACCCCTGCGCCCGGCCGGTGCCCGCGCCCACCCACGACGGCTACCCGGTGCGCGTCGACGACGCGCTGGGCTGCCCGGTGTTCGTCGCGCGCACGGTGACCGGCTTCGACCCCTCCGCGCCGACGCCCGACTGGCTCGCCACGCGGATCCGGCTGTCGGGGATGCGCCCGATCTCGCTGGCCGTCGACGTCACCAACTACGTGATGCTCGAGACCGGCCGCCCGATCCACGGCTACGACGGCGAGCGCCTGCAGGGACCGCTCGTCGTACGACGAGCTGCCGAGGGGGAACGGCTGCGCACCCTCGACGGCACCGACCGCGACCTGTCGACCGAGGACCTCGTGGTCTGCGACGACTCCGGCGTGATCGGTCTCGGTGGCGTGATGGGCGGCGAGACCACCGAGATCTCCGAGGCGACGACCACGGTCGTGGTCGAGGCGGCGCACTGGGACCCGGTCTCGATGTTCCGCACCGGCAAGCGCCACAAGCTCACCTCCGAGGCCGGCAAGCGCAACGAGCGCGGCGTCGACCCGACCATCTGCCAGGCCGCCGCCGACCGCGTCGTCGAGCTGTTGACGACCTACGGCGGCGGCACCGCGTCGCCGGGCGTCACCGTCGTCGGCACCCCGCCGGAGCGCGCCGCGATCCCCCTCGCCACCGCACTGGCCGGGCAGGTCGCCGGGCTGCCGATCGCGGGCGAACAGGTGCGCGCCGCACTGACGGCGATCGGTGCTTCCGTCGCCGGCGACGACGAGCTCGCGGTCACCCCTCCGCCGTGGCGGCCCGACCTCCACGACCCCTACGACCTGGTCGAGGAGGTCGTCCGGATCGTCGGCTACGACCAGGTGCCGTCGGTGCTGCCGCGGCCACCGGCCGGTCGCGGGCTGACCCGCGAGCAGCGGCTGCGGCGGCGGATCGGTCGCACGCTGGCCTCCCTGGGCTGCGTCGAGGTCGTCAGCATGCCGTTCGTCGGCGACGACACGTTCGACGCGCTGGGCCTGCCCGGCGACGACCTGCTGCGGCACGCCGTACGGCTGTCGAACCCGTTGTCGGCCGAGAAGCCGCTCTACACGACCACCCTGCTGCCCGGCGTCCTCGACTCGGCTGCCCGCAACCTGAGCCGCGGCGCCACCGGGATCGCCCTCTTCGAGACCGGCACGGTCGCCTTCCCCGTGGGTCGGGGGCCGGCGCCGGTGTACGGCGTGGAGTGGCGGCCGAGCGAGGCCGAGCTCGACAAGCTGCTCGACGTGCTGCCGGCACAGCCGCTGTTCCTGGCGGCAGTGCTCAGCGGTGAGCGCGACCCTGCCGGCTGGTGGGGCCCGGGGCGGGCCGCCGACTGGTCGGACGCTGTCGACGTGGTCCGCGCCCTGGCAGGCGAGCTCGGCGTCGAGCTCGGCGTCGAGCAGGCCGCCCGGATGCCCTGGCACCCGAGCCGCTGCGCGCGCTTGGTCGTCGCCGGCGAGGAGCTCGGCCACGCGGGCGAGCTGCACCCGCGGGTCTGCCAGGCCTACGGCGTGCCGAGGGGCACGTCGGCCCTCGAGATCGACCTCGACGCGCTCATGCGGCACGCGGTGGACGCGCCCCGGGCCCCGACGTTCTCCAACCAGCCGCTGGCCAAGGAGGACGTCGCGCTCGTCGTCGCCGACGACGTGCCGGCAGCGGCCGTCGAGGCCGCCCTCCGTGCCGGCGCGGGCGACCTGCTCGAGTCGGTGCGGCTCTTCGACGTCTACACCGGGCCCCAGGTGGGCGAGGGCAGGAAGTCGCTGGCCTTCGCGCTCCGCTTCCGCGCCCCCGACCGCACCCTGACCGAGACCGAGACCGGCGCCGCCCGCGACGCTGCCGTGGCCTCCGCCGCCGACGCCGTAGGCGCCGTCCAGCGCTGACCTGGCACGTCGTCCACGGCGTACGACGCCGACCCGGCGCAAAACAGACGCCCGGATCACGCCGAGTCGGCGCAAACAGACCTCCGGATCACGCCGAGTTGTCGCAAGACGACTCGGCGGAGGTGCGGGTAGTTTCGGGGCGTGACCGATCTCGCCCCGATGACCCTGCCCGCCGCCGATGCCGGGACCGACGCCTGGTCGGCCTGGCTGACCACCCGGACCACCGATCAGCTCGCCACCGCACGCGAGCTGATCGCCGCGTTGAAGGCCGACCGGCCGCGCGACGCCGCCGTGCTGCTCGAGCGCTGGAACGACGTGGGGCTGGCGCTGAGCAACGCTCTCTCGGCGGCCAGCCTGGTGCAGCAGGTCCACCCCGACGAGGCGGTGCGTGAGCAGGCCGAGACCGCCGAGGTCGAGGGCCACCGGCTGGTCACCGACCTGTCCCTCGACCGCGAGGTCTACGACCTGCTCGTCGTCGACGACGCCGAGCAGCGCACGTCGGGGCTCGACGACGCGGCCGAGCGCGTGCGCAACTTCGCCCTCCGCGACTTCCGGCGCGCCGGGGTCGACCGCGACGAGGCGACCCGGGAGCGGGTCCGGGCGATCAACGAGCGCGAGACCGAGCTCGGGCAGACCTTCTCGCGCCACATCCGCGACGACCGCACCACGGTCAGGCTCCGGCCCGAGCAGCTCAGCGGGTTGCCGCAGGACTGGGTCGACTCGCACCCGGTCGGCGACGACGGCCTGGTGGAGCTCACGCTCGAGTATCCCGACGTCGTCCCGATCCTCACCTTCGCCACCGACCGCGACGCCCGGGTCGCCGTGTGCACAGCCTTCAACAACCGCGCCTGGCCCGCCAACGACGACGTCCTCGTCGAGCTGATGGCGCTGCGCCGCGAGCACGCCACCCTCCTCGGGTACGACGGCTGGCCGTCCTACGACGCCGAGGTCAAGATGATCGAGACCGGCGACGCGATCGCGACCTTCATCGACAAGATCAGCAAGGCCGCCGAGTCGTCGGCGATCCGCGACCGCGACATCCTGCTCGCCCGGGTCCGGCAGGACCGTCCCGACGCCGAGACGATCGACGCCGCCGACACCCGCTTCTACACCGAGACCATCAAGCGCGAGCAGCACAGTGTCGACGCGCAGGAGGTGCGTCGCTACTTCTCCTTCGACAAGGTGCGCCAGGGGCTGCTCGACGTCACCGGCCGGCTGTTCGGGCTCGCCTACGAGCCGCGTCGTCGTGCCCACCTGGCACGACGACGTCGCGTCGTACGACGTGTCGCTGGGCGGCGAGCCGATCGGCCGGATCCACCTCGACCTGCACCCCCGCCCGAACAAGTTCAACCACGCCGCGCAGTTCACGCTCGCCGACGGCGTGACCGGGCGGCAGCTGCCCGAGGGTGTCTTGGTCTGCAACTTCCCGCGCGGGCTGATGGAGCACGACGACGTGGTCACCCTCTTCCACGAGTTCGGCCACCTCGTCCACCACGTGCTCGGCGGACACCAGCACTGGGCGCGCTTCGCCGGAGTCGCCACCGAGTGGGACTTCGTCGAGGCGCCCTCGCAGCTGCTGGAGGAGTGGGCCTGGGACGCCACCGTCCTCGAGGACTTCGCCACCGACGAGGCCGGGACCCCGATCCCGGCCGACCTGGTCGCCCGGATGCGCGGGGCGGAGGACTTCGCCAAGGGCCTGCAGGCGCGGACCCAGATGTTCTACGCCGCGCTGTCCTACCGGATCCACCAGGATCCGCCGGCCGACGGCGAGGCGATCAGCGCGCTCTCCCAGCGCCTCCAGGCGTCGTACTCGATGGTCACGCCGTTGCCCGACACGCACTTCCACACCGCGTTCGGGCACCTCGACGACTACTCGTCGGGCTACTACACCTACATGTGGTCGCTGGTGATCGCCAAGGACCTGTTCTCGGCGTTCGACCGGTCGAACCTCTACGACGCCGAGATCGCGGGCCGCTACCGCGACCGGATCCTGGCCCAGGGCGGCCGGCACGACGCGGCTGACCTGGTCGAGGACTTCCTCGGTCGCCCCTTCGGCTTCGAGTCGTTCGCCGCCTGGTTGGAGGAGTGAGCCCGCCCCACCCCTGTGGTTGAGGAGGTCGCTGCGCCACCGGTGGTTGAGGAGGTCGCTCTGGCGACCGTCTCGACACCACCGTGCGGTGCTCGAGGCTCCAGGCACGTCACCGGGTTTCGACTCGCCCAGCACGACTTCGCAGGCTCAGTCGTGGGCTCGCTCAACCTGCCTTCGCCCGCGCCATGCGAGCGTGCCTCGCGCGCGGCTGCTCAGTTGATGGGCTGGTGGATCACCGCGCGGAAGCGGTCGATGATCGCGAGGTCGCCCGCGAGGTGGGTCTCGGCCCCGTCGCTGCGCCGCCAGATGCGGGCGTCGACCGCCTCGGCCGTGCCGCTCACGACCGCGTCGGGCTCGACCCCGGGGTCGGCGACCACGTGGATGTCGTCCTCCTCGTGCTCGATCCCGTCTGGATCGGTGCCGTGGAAGCGTCCGAGCTGCACCCACACCTGGTCACCGGTGTCGGTGAGGTCGACCCGCACGTAGTGGGGGAGGCCCGAGAACTCGCCCCAGGGCGGGCAGCCGCCGTACATGATGTCGAGCACCTCGTCGACGCCGTCGGCGGCGAGCGCGGGCGGGAACGGCGTGATCGCGTGGGCGGCCAGCTCGGCGTCGCGACGGTGGATCAGCGCCTCGTGAGCCTGGCGGCGGTAGATGAAGGCGACGTTCTTGTGCTCGGGGTGCCAGGTCCAGGCCTCGTCGGCCGGGTCGGCGCCTGCCAGCGCGTCGACGAGCGCGGTGAACTGCACGTCGTAGAACGCCAGCAGGGCGGCGTGGTCCGCCGGGCGCTCGGGCTCGACGTACTCCTCGGGGCCCTTGGGGCGGTGCTCGATCATCCAGGTCCACCAGTGCTGCACCTCGCCGAGATGCCAGAGGAGGTCGTCGGCCCGCCACTCGGGGCAGCTCGGCACCCCGGCGGCCGGGTCGCAGTCCGCGAGCACGTCGCGGAACCTCTGGGACTCGTCGCGGATGTGCTCCAGGTACGTGGGGAAGTCCAGTCGCGCCATGCCCAGCAACCTAGCCCCGCGCACCGACGTTCGCGACCCCCGGACGGGCCGCCCGACGCTGTGAACCGGTGTGCATGAACATGCATTCACATGTATTGTCATGCGTATGTCGCACGTCAGGGTCGCCGTCGCCGGAGCCAGCGGGTACGCCGGTGGCGAGCTGCTGCGCCTGCTGCTCGGCCACCCCGAGGTCGAGATCGGCACGCTGACGGCGGGTGCGAACGCCGGCGAGGCGCTCGGTGCGCTCCAACCTCACCTCGCGCCGCTGGCCGACCGGGTGCTGGCCGAGACGTCGGCGGAGACGCTGGCCGGGCACGACGTGGTGTTCCTCGCCCTTCCGCACGGCCGGTCGGGTGCCGTGGCGGCGACGCTCGGCGACGACACGCTCGTCGTCGACTGCGGCGCCGACTTCCGGCTCCGCGACCGCGGCCAGTGGGAGCAGTTCTACGGCGGCACGCACGCCGGCTCCTGGCCCTACGGGCTCCCGGAGCTGCCCGGGCAGCGCGACGCTCTGCGCGGGACGCGGCGGATCGCCGTGCCGGGCTGCTACCCGACGGTCTCCACGCTGTCGCTCGCTCCCGCGGTGGCCGCCGGCCTGGTCACGCCCGACGTGGTGGTCGTCGCCGCCTCGGGCACCAGCGGGGCGGGCAAGGCGGCCAAGCCGCACCTGCTCGGCAGCGAGGTGATGGGCAACGCATCGGCGTACGGCGTCGGCGGCACGCACCGCCACACCCCCGAGATCGTGCAGAACCTCGCCGCGCTGACCACCGTCGAGGTGCGCGTCAGCTTCACGCCGCTGCTCGTGCCGATGCCTCGCGGCATCCTCGCCACCTGCTCGGCTCCCCTCACGCCCGGCACGACGGCGACCGAGGTGCGCGAGACCTACCTCAAGGCCTACGACGCCGAGCCGTTCGTGCGGGTGCTGCCGGAGGGGGAGTGGCCGCAGACCAAGGCCGTCCACGGCAGCAACGCCTGCCACCTCCAGGTGACCGTCGACGACGCCGCGGGCCGCCTCGTGGTGGTGGGTGCGATCGACAACCTCGCCAAGGGCACCGCCGGCGGGGCCATCCAGTCGATGAACCTCGCCCTGGGCCTCGACGAGACCCTCGGCCTCACCTCCGTGGGGATGGCGCCGTGAGGGGGTGCTGGGATCGCCGGTCGACCGGCGATCCCGTCGCTTGTCGGCCGTTGCAACCCCTCCAAGGCGACGGGAACGCCGTCACGATGTGGCTCCTGGGTCGGGTGGTTACGTCGTGAGCGTCACCCACCCGCGCGGATTCCGGGCCGCCGGCGTCGCCGCGGGCCTCAAGAGCTCCGGCGCCGAGGACCTCGCCCTCGTCGTGAACGACGGGCCGACGTACGACTCGGCGAGTGTGTTCACCACCAACCGCTGCCTGGCCAACCCGGTGCTCTGGAGCCGGGAGGTCGTCAAGGACGGCACGGTGCGTGCGGTGGCGCTCAACTCGGGCGGTGCCAACTGCTACACCGGCCCGGACGGCTTCCAGACCACCCACTCTGTCGCCGAGCGCGTCGCGACCCACCTCGGCATCGGCGCCATCGACGTGGTCGTCTGCTCCACCGGGCTGATCGGCCTGGCCAACGACCGCGCGCAGGTGCTCGCCGGCGTCGACCAGGCGTACGACGCGCTGGGCACGGCCGGCGGACCCCTCGCCGCCGCGGCCATCATGACCACCGACTCGGTGTCCAAGCAGGTCGTCGTCGAGGGCGCCGGCTGGTCCGTCGGGGGGATGGCCAAGGGCGCGGGGATGCTGGCCCCCCAGCTCGCGACCATGCTCGTCGTCGTCACCACCGACGCCGTCGCGAGCGCCGCCGACCTCGACACCGCACTGAGGGCCGCCACCCGCGTCAGCTTCGACCGGCTCGACTCCGACGGCTGCATGTCGACCAACGACACCGTCACCGTGCTGGCCAGCGGCGCCAGCGGGATCATGCCGAGCCTGCCCGACCTGACCGACGCGCTCACCCGCGCCTGCGCCGACCTGGCGATGCAGCTGCTCGCCGACGCCGAGGGCGCCGACCACGAGATCGCGATCACGGTGCTGAACGCCGCCACCGAGGACGACGCCGTCGAGGTCGCCCGCTCGATCGCCCGCAGCAACCTCTTCAAGGCGGCCGTGTTCGGCAACGACCCCAACTGGGGGCGCGTGCTCGCCAGCATCGGCACGACCCGGGCTGCCTTCGACCCGGCCGACCTCGACGTCGCGATGAACGGCGTCTGGGTCTGCCGGCACTCGTCCCCCGCCGAGGACCCGGGCACGGTCGACCTGAAGCCGCGCGAGGTCACCGTCACCGTCGACCTCAAGGCCGGCGAGGCGCGGGCGACGGTGTGGACCAACGACCTCACCCACGCCTACGTCCACGAGAACTCGGCGTACAGCTCGTGACCGCGCCGGACCCCGCCAAGGCTGCGACGCTCGCCGCCGCGCTGCCGTGGCTCAAGCGCTACCACGGCCAGATCGTGGTGGTGAAGTACGGCGGCAACGCGATGACCGACGACATCCTGAAGCGCGCCTTCGCCGAGGACATCGCGTTCCTCCGCTTCGCCGGCTTCAAGCCCGTCGTCGTCCACGGTGGCGGTCCGCAGATCTCGGCGATGCTCGAGCGGCTCGGGATCGAGTCGGAGTTCCGGGGCGGGCTGCGCGTCACCACCGCGCCCGCCATGGACGTCGTTCGGATGGTGCTCGTCGGCCAGGTGCAGCGCGAGCTGGTCGGCCTGGTCAACGAGCACGGCCCGCTTGCGGTGGGGCTCTCCGGCGAGGACGCCGGCCTCTTCACCGCCAAGCGCACGAACACCATCGTCGACGGCGAGGAGGTCGACCTCGGGCTCGTCGGCGAGGTCGCGCACGTGCGTCCCGAGGCGGTCCTCGACCTCGTCGAGGCGGGTCGCATCCCGGTGATCTCCAGTGTCGCCCCCGACAAGGAGGGCACCGTCCACAACGTCAACGCCGACACCGCGGCGGCCGCCCTCGCCGTCGCGCTCGGCGCCGAGAAGCTGCTCGTCCTCACCGATGTCGAGGGGCTCTACCGCGACTGGCCCGACAGCGACGACGTGATCGGCGAGATCAGCCCCGAGGCGCTCGCCGCGCTGATGCCGTCTCTCGCATCCGGGATGGTGCCCAAGATGGGCGCCTGCCTGCAGGCCGTGCAGGGCGGGGTCCCGCGCGCCACGGTCGTCGACGGCCGCGAGCCGCACGCCGTGCTCCTCGAGCTCTTCACCGACGAGGGTGTCGGCACCCAGGTGCTGCCGGGCGTCGCCACCAAGACCCGGAAGGCCCGCGCATGACCAGCCCGTCGACCAGCCCGTCGACCAGCCCGTCGACCAGCCCGTCGACCAGCCCGTCGACCAGCAGGGAGCGGTACGCCGCCGCGCTGATGAACACCTTCGGCGCCCCGCAGCTGGTGCTCGCGCGTGGCAAGGGCGCCCACGTCTGGGACGAGGACGGTCGGGAGTACGTCGACCTCCTCGGCGGGATCGCTGTCAACGCCCTCGGCCACGCCCACCCGGCCGTCGTCGAGGCGGTCACCCGCCAGCTCTCCACCCTCGGGCACGTCTCCAACTTCTTCGCCACCGAACCCCAGATCGCCCTGGCCGAGCGCCTCCTCGACCTGGTGAGCCCCCCGCAGGTCGGGGAGGTCGCCGGCCAGGGTCCCGACGTCGACGGGCCGACCCCGTCGAGCAGGGGCAAGGTCTTCTTCACCAACTCCGGCGCGGAGGCCAACGAGGCCGCCCTCAAGCTCACACGTCGTACCGGCCGCACCCACCTGGTGGCGGCCGAGGGATCGTTCCACGGTCGCACCATGGGCGCGCTCGCGCTGACCGCCAAGGCGGCCTACCGCGAGCCGTTCGAGCCGCTCCCGGGCCACGTCACCTTCGTCCCGTACGGCGACTCCGCGGCGTTGGCCGCGGCCGTCACCGACGAGACGGCGGCCGTGGTCCTCGAGCCGGTGCAAGGCGAGGCAGGAGTGGTCGTCCCCCCCGACGGCTACCTCGCCGACGCCCGTCGTACCACCAGGGGCCACGGGGCCCTGCTGTGGCTCGACGAGGTGCAGACCGGGATCGGGCGGACCGGACAGTGGTTCGCGGCGGCGACCGACCCCCAGGTCGCCCCCGACGTGGTCACGGTCGCCAAGGGGCTCGGCGGCGGCATCCCGATCGGGGCGTGCCTCGGTCTCGGTGCCGCCGCCGACCTCCTCCAGCCCGGCCATCACGGCACGACGTTCGGCGGCAACCCGGTCGCCTGCGCCGCCGCCCTGGCGGTGCTCGACACCATCGAGGACGAGCACCTGCTGGACCGGGTCACAGACATCGGGCAACGCCTCGTGGCCGGGCTCGCCGACGACCCGCGCGTCACGGGGGCGCGCGGCCGTGGGCTCCTGATCGGCCTCGACCTGACCGTCGACGCGTCGGCCGTGGTGACGGCGGCCCGCGCGCAGGGGTTCCTCGTCAACGCGACCGGACCCCAGACGGTGCGTCTCGCCCCACCCCTCGTCCTCGGCGACGAGGACGTCGACGCGTTCCGGGCCGCCTGGCCCGCGATCCTCGACGACGCCGCCTCGACGAGAGCCCAGCCGTGACCCGACACGTCCTCTGCGCCGACGGCCTCGTCCGCACGGAGCTCCCGGACGAGGAGGCACCGTGAACGGCGCCGCCAAGCGACCCACCACCAAGAGCTCGCGGCACCAGCTGATCGTCGAGCTGCTCGGCGATCACGAGGTGAGGTCGCAGCCGGAGCTGCTCGACCTGCTCGCCGAGCAGGGCGTGCAGGTCACCCAGGCCACCTTGTCGCGCGACCTCGTCGAGCTCGACGCAGTGCGCGTGCGGTCGGTCTCGGGCGCGCTCGTGTACGCCGTACCGGCGGAGGGTGGCGACCGGCGCCCAGCCGCTCCCGGTGAGACTGCGGCGTCGGGCCATCGCCTCCACCGGCTCCTGGCCGAGCTGCTCGTCAGCGCCGACGCCAGCGCCAACCTCGTCGTGCTGCGGACGCCGCCCGGCGCCGCCCAGTTCCTCGCCTCGGCGCTCGACAAGGCCGAGTACGGCGACGTCCTGGGCACCATCGCCGGCGACGACACCGTCCTGCTGATCGGCCGCGACCCGGCCGGCGGCGACGACCTCGCGCGACGACTCCTGGCGCAGGCCCAGCAGCCCGCGCCCTGATCCCAGCCGCCACGTCCGCGTGGGTCGCGCCCGTTGCGACCACGAACCTCAACCAGGAAGACCCATCGTGAGCAAGGTCCTCACCTCCCTGCCCGTCGGCAGCCGCGTCGGCATCGCGTTCTCCGGCGGCCTCGACACCTCGGTCGCCGTCGCCTGGATGCGCGACAAGGGTGCGATCCCGTGCACCTACACCGCCGACATCGGCCAGTACGACGAGCCCGACATCGACTCGGTCCCGAGCCGGGCGATGGAGTACGGCGCCGAGCTCGCCCGCGCCGTCGACTGCAAGGGCCCCCTGGTCGAGGAGGGTCTGGCCGCGCTGGCGTGCGGCGCGTTCCACGTGCGCTCCGCTGGACGCGCCTACTTCAACACCACGCCACTCGGCCGCGCGGTCACCGGCACCATGCTGGTGCGGGCGATGCACGAGGACGGCGTCGACATCTGGGGCGACGGGTCGACGTTCAAGGGCAACGACATCGAGCGCTTCTACCGCTACGGGCTGCTGGCCAACCCCGACCTGCTGATCTACAAGCCCTGGCTCGACGCGGACTTCGTCGCCGAGCTCGGCGGGCGCCACGAGATGAGCGAGTGGCTCGCGGCGCACCACCTCCCGTACCGCGACAGCGCCGAGAAGGCGTACTCCACCGACGCCAACATCTGGGGCGCGACCCACGAGGCCAAGACCCTCGAGCACCTCGACGTCTCGTTGGAGACGGTCCAGCCGATCATGGGCGTGAAGTTCTGGGACCCGGCCGTCTCGATCGAGCCCGAGGACGTGACGGTCCGCTTCGAGCGCGGCCGCCCCGTGGCCGTCAACGGCACGTCGTACGACGACCCGGTGGCGCTCGTGCACGAGGTCAACGCGATCGGCGGGCGGCACGGGCTCGGCATGTGCGACCAGATCGAGAACCGGATCATCGAGGCCAAGTCGCGCGGCATCTACGAGGCGCCGGGCATGGCGCTGCTCTGGCTCGCCTACGAGCGGCTGCTCAACGCCATCCACAACGAGGACACCCTCCAGACCTACCGCGACGAGGGCCGGCGCCTCGGCCGGTTGCTCTACGAGGGCCGCTGGCTCGACCCGCAGGCGCTGATGCTGCGCGAGTCGATCCAGCGCTGGATCGGCTCGCTGGTGACCGGCGAGGTGACCGTGCGGCTCCGGCGCGGCGAGGACTACTCGATCATGCGGACCTCCGGCCCGGCGTTCTCCTACCACCCCGACAAGCTGTCGATGGAGCGTGTGGAGTCCGCCGCGTTCGGCCCGACCGACCGGATCGGCCAGCTGACCCTGCGCAACCTCGACATCGCCGACTCCCGCAGCAAGCTCGAGCTCTACGCGACGCAGCCGCTCGACGAGGGACAGGTGCTCGTCGAGCACGGGCACCTGCTCGGCGCGCTGCCCGCCGGCGGCGCCGATCGGATCGCCAGCAACCCCGCGGCCACCGGCGACGCGGGTGACGCCGCCCTCGACCACGCGGCCATGGAGGTCGGGACCGACTGATAGGAAGGCCCCGTGTCAGAGCCGATCCGTCGTACGACGGCCCGCGTCCTGCCCGTCAACCACGACGGTGAGGTGCTCCTCCTGCTCGAGCGCGATCCCACGCGTCCCGCGCAGCCGTACTGGGGCACCATCGGCGGTGCCGTGGACGCGGGGGAGAGCCTCGCCGAGGCGGCCGTGCGCGAGCTGTGGGAGGAGACCGGGATCGTGGCCGATCCGGCCGACCTCACCGAGCCGTTCCACCGTCGTCAGACCGAGTTCAGCTGGAACGGCGTCGCCTACCTCGGCGACTCGACGGTCTTCGCCCTGCGCCTGCAGGCCGACACACCGGTGACGTTCGAGCACCTCGAGCGGGAGGAGATCGGGAACGTGCTCGACGCGCGCTGGCTGACGCCGGGCCAGGCGGCGGACGAGGACTGGCTGGTGTGGCCCGATCTCCCGGACCTGATGAGCGACGCCATCGCGGCGGTGGAGGGACTGTCATGAGCAGCACCAACGAGGGGAAGCTGTGGGGTGGCCGCTTCGCCGGCGGACCGTCGCCCGCGCTCGAGGCCCTCTCGCGCTCGACCCACTTCGACTGGCGGCTGGTGCCCTACGACCTCGCCGGCTCGCGCGCCCATGCGAACGCCCTGCACGCCGCCGGGCTGCTCACCGACGCCGACCACCGCACCCTGCTCGCCGGGCTCGCCGCCCTCGGCACGTCGTACGACGAGGGGTCGCTGCGCCCGGACCCCTCCGACGAGGACGTCCACGGCGCCCTCGAGCGGTTGCTGATCGAGGAGGTCGGGCCCGAGGTCGGCGGTCGGCTCCGCGCGGGACGCTCGCGCAACGACCAGGTCGCCACCCTGTTCAAGTCCTACCTGCGCGACGAGGCCCGCGCGGTCTCTGCCCGCGTCCTCGATCTCGTCGACGCCCTCGTCGTGCAGGCACGCGACCACCTCGACGTCGTGATGCCCGGCCGCACCCATCTCCAGCACGCCCAGCCGGTGCTCCTGGCCCACCACCTGCTGGCGCACGCGTGGCCGCTGCTCCGCGACGTCGACCGCCTGCGCGACTGGGACGCCCGCGTGGCTGCGGACTCGCCGTACGGCTCCGGTGCCCTGGCGGGCTCGAGCCTCGGGCTCGACCCCCGCGCGGTAGCCCTCGAGCTCGGCTTCACCGACTCCACCGCCAACTCCATCGACGGCACGGCCGCCCGCGACTTCGTGGCCGAGTTCGCCTTCGTCACCGCGATGACGGGCATCGACCTGAGCCGGCTCTCGGAGGAGATCGTGCTCTGGTCGACCGCGGAGTTCGGCTTCGTCCGTCTCGACGACGCCTGGTCGACGGGGTCGAGCATCATGCCGCAGAAGAAGAACCCCGACGTCGCCGAGCTCACGCGCGGCAAGTCCGGCCGCCTGATCGGCAACCTGGCCGGGCTCCTGGCGACGCTCAAGGGTCTGCCGCTGGCCTACAACCGCGACCTGCAGGAGGACAAGGAGCCGGTCTTCGACTCCATCGACACCCTGCTCGTCGTGCTCCCCGCGATGACCGGCCTGGTGGCGACGCTGAGGTTCGACGCCGCCCGCCTGGCGGCGCTGGCGCCGCAGGGCTTCTCGCTCGCCACCGACGTGGCCGAGTGGCTCGTGCGCGAGGGGGTCCCGTTCCGCGAGGCGCACGAGCTCGCCGGCGCCTGTGTACGTAGTTGCGAGGAGCTCGGCTGCGACCTGCCAGACCTGACCGACGAGCAGCTCGCGGAGATCTCGCCCCAGCTCACCCCCGCGCTGCGCGAGGTGCTCACCGTGGAGGGTTCGGTCGGCGCGCGCACCGGCCGAGGCGGTACGGCGCCGGTGCGCGTCCGCGAGCAGCTGGGGGAGGCGTCCGACCGGGCGCAGGAGCTCCGTGCCGCCCTCGGCTGACCTGCGCGGCCTGCTCGCCGGGCCGGTCCTCGACGTCGCGCCGCGCTTGCTCGGCGCGGTGCTGCGCCACGGCGAGGTCGCCTGCCGGATCACCGAGGTCGAGGCCTACGACGGGCCCGACGACCCCGGGTCCCACGCCTACCGCGGCCCGACCGCCCGCAACGCGGTGATGTTCGGCCCGCCCGGCCATCTCTACGTCTACTTCACCTACGGGATGCACTACTGCTGCAACGTGGTCTGTGGGCCGGAGGGCTCGCCGAGGGCCGTACTGCTGCGCGCCGGCGAGGTGGTCGACGGGCTCGACCTGGCCCGCGCACGTCGTACGCCGGCGCGGACGGACCGCGACCTCGCCCGCGGTCCGGCCAACCTGTGCCAGGCGCTCGGGATCGGGTCGCCGGAGAACGGTGCCGACCTCACCGTGCCGCCGCTCACCCTGACCCTGGCCCGACACGCTCCCGCCGAGGTCGGCACCGGTCCACGCGTGGGTCTGCGGCTCGCCGCAGACCGGCCCTGGCGGTTCTGGATCCCGGGGGAGCCGAGCGTGAGCGCCTACCGCCCCGCCGTGGCCCGGTCCCGCGGGTCGTAGGGTCCCTACGTGCATCTCCGGGGTCTGTTCGCGGACACGCGCCCGCTGTCCACCCCCACCTTCCGACGACTCTGGTCGGCGAACATCATCACCGTCATCGGCGCCCAGCTGACCGTGGTCGCCGTACCCGCGCAGATCTACTCGATCACCGGCTCCTCGGCGTACGTCGGGCTCACTGGCGTGTTCGGGCTCGTGCCGCTCGTCGTCTTCGGGCTCTGGGGCGGTGCGCTCGCCGACGTGATGGACCGCCGCACGATCCTGCAGGTCACCACGGTCGGGCTGATCCTGACCAGCGCCGCGTTCTGGGCGCAGGCGGCCTTCCATGCCGACAGCGTGTGGCTCCTGCTGGGGCTGTTCGCCGTCCAGCAGGCGTTCTTCGCGGTCAACCAGCCGACCCGGAGCGCCGTGCTGCCTCGGCTGCTGCCGCCCGACCAGCTGCCGGCCGCCAACTCGCTCACCATGACCGTGACCGGCGCGGGGGCGATCGCCGGCCCGCTCGTCGGCGGCGCGCTGATCCCCGTGCTCGGGTTCTCGGTCCTCTACCTGGTCGACACCCTGTCGCTGTTCGCGACGCTCTGGGCGGTGATCCGCCTGCCACGGCTGCCGATCGAGGGCTCCAGCGGTCGGCCGCCCGGGCTGTCGGCCGTGCTCGACGGGTTCAGGTACCTGCGAGGACACCCGGTCCTGATGATGAGCTTCGTGGTCGACCTCATCGCGATGGTCTTCGGGATGCCGCGCGCGCTGTTCCCCGAGGTGGCCCACGAGAGCTTCGGCGGACCGGTCGACGGAGGGCTCGCCTTCGCCCTGCTGTACGCAGGCATCCCGGTCGGCGCGGTCCTCGGCGGGATCCTCTCCGGGTGGGTGTCCCGCGTGCACCGGCAGGGCCGCGCCGTGGTCGGTGCGATCGCCGTGTGGGGCCTGGCGATGACGTTCTTCGGCGGGGCGGTGGGGCTCGCGCCCCGGGCACAGCAGGCGATGCTGGTGGCCGCGGTGCTGATGCTCGTGGTGGGCGGTGCGGCCGACATGGCCTCCGCCGCGTTCCGCACGAGCATGCTGCAGAGCGCCGCGTCGGACGCCGTGCGCGGGCGCCTCCAGGGCGTCTTCATCGTCGTCGTGGCGGGCGGGCCCCGGATCGCCGACGTGGTCCACGGCACCGCGGCCGCCGCGATCGGGACGGCGCTCACGGCGGCGCTGGGCGGGATCCTGGTCCTGGTCGGGCTGGCCGTCTCGGTGGCCCTGGCGCCGTCGTTCTACCGCTACCGCGTGGAGGAACCCGAACCCGTCGCCTGACCGCCACCCGATGTGCGTGCGCGACCGGGATGGAGGTAGGCTTCTGGTGTTGCTCGGCCAGGTGCCCGCCGGTCTCCGGCAGGGCCAGGGGAGCGACACGGGGACGAGCCGGATCCGATTTGACGCCCACGGGCCAGGACCGGTAAGTTTTCTCAGGTTGCCCCCGAGACACCTCGAGAGAGGTTCCTCAGGTGCGCGTCTGATTTTTGAGAACTCAACAGTGTGTTTGTCGATGAATTGGTTTGTATGATCCCGTCATCTGTGGCCCTGTGTTTTTTGGGGTTGTGGTGGTGGTTTCTTTTTGAGTTGACGAACGATGATTCTGGCGATAGCTAGTTTTTCGTTTTTTGGCTTGGTGAAAAGTTTTTCATTGTTTTCGATGGAGAGTTTGATCCTGGCTCAGGACGAACGCTGGCGGCGTGCTTAACACATGCAAGTCGAGCGGAAAGGCCCTTTCGGGGGTACTCGAGCGGCGAACGGGTGAGTAACACGTGAGTAATCTGCCCTCCACTTTGGGATAACTGCCTGAAAGGGTGGCTAATACCGGGTATTCTCCTTGCGCCGCATGGTGTGGGGTGGGAAGTTTTTTCGGTGGGGGATGTGCTCGCGGCCTATCAGCTTGTTGGTGGGGTAATGGCCTACCAAGGCTTTGACGGGTAGCCGGCCTGAGAGGGTGACCGGCCACACTGGGACTGAGACACGGCCCAGACTCCTACGGGAGGCAGCAGTGGGGAATATTGGACAATGGGCGGAAGCCTGATCCAGCAACGCCGCGTGAGGGATGACGGCCTTCGGGTTGTAAACCTCTTTCAGCACAGACGAAGCGCCTGTGAAGGTGGTGACGGTATGTGCAGAAGAAGCACCGGCCAACTACGTGCCAGCAGCCGCGGTAATACGTAGGGTGCGAGCGTTGTCCGGAATTATTGGGCGTAAAGGGCTCGTAGGCGGTTTGTCGCGTCGGGAGTGAAATCCACTGGCTTAACTGGTGGCTTGCTTTCGATACGGGCAGACTGGAGGTATGCAGGGGAGAACGGAATTCCTGGTGTAGCGGTGAAATGCGCAGATATCAGGAGGAACACCGGTGGCGAAGGCGGTTCTCTGGGCATGTCCTGACGCTGAGGAGCGAAAGTGTGG
>CAWCDN010000001.1:0-412193 GCA_963794355.1 uncultured Actinomycetota bacterium | reverse complement strand
GTCCGCGCGATCTCCCTGCAGCCCACCGACGGCCTGGTCCGCGGTGCGCAGGTGAGCGACACCGGCGGCCCGATCACGGTCCCCGTCGGCGAGGCCACCCTCGGCCACGTCTTCAACACCCTCGGTGAGTGCCTCAACCTCGAGGACGGCGAGGAGCTCGAGGTCAAGGAGCGCTGGGGGATCCACCGCAAGGCACCCGCCTTCGACCAGCTGGAGTCCAAGACCCAGATGTTCGAGACCGGCATCAAGGTCATCGACCTGCTGACGCCGTACGTGCAGGGCGGCAAGATCGGCCTGTTCGGCGGCGCCGGCGTGGGCAAGACGGTGCTGATCCAGGAGATGATCGCGCGCGTCGCCCGTGACCACGGCGGTGTGTCGGTGTTCGCCGGGGTCGGCGAGCGCACCCGTGAGGGCAACGACCTGATCGTGGAGATGGAGGAGGCCGGCGTCATCGGGCAGACCGCCCTGGTGTTCGGCCAGATGGACGAGCCGCCGGGCACGCGTCTGCGGGTCGCGCTGTCGGCACTGACGATGGCGGAGTACTTCCGCGACGAGCAGAACCAGGACGTGCTGCTCTTCATCGACAACATCTTCCGGTTCACCCAGGCCGGCTCCGAGGTGTCCACCCTGCTCGGCCGGATGCCGTCCGCGGTGGGCTACCAGCCCAACCTCGCCGACGAGATGGGCACGCTCCAGGAGCGGATCACCTCGACGCGTGGTCACTCGATCACTTCGCTCCAGGCCATCTACGTGCCTGCCGACGACTACACCGACCCGGCGCCGGCGACCACCTTCGCCCACCTCGACGCCACCACCGAGCTGTCGCGTGAGATCGCCTCGCTCGGCATCTACCCGGCGGTGGACCCACTGACGTCGACCTCGCGGATCCTCGACGCCCAGTACATCGGCAAGGACCACTACGACTGCGCGATCCGGATCAAGCAGATCCTCCAGCGCAACAAGGAGCTCCAGGACATCATCGCGATCCTCGGTGTCGACGAGCTGTCCGAGGAGGACAAGATCATCGTCTCCCGGGCCCGCCGGATCCAGCGGTTCCTGTCCCAGAACACCTACGTCGCCAAGCAGTTCACCGGCCTCGAGGGCTCGACGGTTCCGGTGGCCGAGACGGTCGAGGCCTTCAACAAGATCGCCGACGGCGAGTACGACCACGTGGCCGAGCAGGCGTTCTTCATGTGTGGCGGTCTCGACGACGTCGAGCGCAAGTGGGACGAGATCCAGAAGAGCCTGTGAGGATCTGACGATGGCCAAGACGATGCAGGTGTCCCTCGTGGCCGCCGACCGCGAGGTGTGGTCCGGCGAGGCCACGGTCGTGAACGCGCGTACCCTCGCCGGCGAGATCGGGATCATGGCCGACCACAGCCCGGTGATGTCGGTGCTCGCGTCCGGCCAGGTCGACGTGCGGACCGTGGACGACGGTCACTGGGTGGCCGCCGTCGACGGCGGGTTCATGTCGGTGGCCGACAACCACGTGCGGCTGCTGTGCGAGTACGCCGAGCTGTCCCACGAGAGTGACTTCGACGAGGCCAAGCGCCTCCTCGAGGAGCGCAAGGCCGCACTGGAGGGCGACGCCTAGCCCGCGTCGTACTCCACGAGAAGGGGCACAGACAAGGGGAGTGCATGCCGATCTGGGAGTGGCTGCTCGAGTCGGCTGCCGGCGTGCTCCTGCTCGTCCTCGCTCTCGGCGTCGCTCTCATCATCCGCCGCCGGTGGCTCTCCCGCCACGGTGGCACCTTCGAGCTCAGCTACCGCGCCCGCGCTTCCCAGCCCGGGCGCGGTTGGCTGCTCGGGCTGGGTCGCTACAGCGGTGACCGCCTCGAGTGGTTCCGGATCTTCTCCCTCTCGCCGCGACCCAAGATGGTCTGGCAGCGCAGCAGCCTCAACTACGTCGAGCGCCGCGACCCGGAGGGCGTCGAGCAGCTCTCGCTGTACCCCGGTCATGTCGTGATCCGCTGCGAGACCCCGGCCGGAGACATCGAGCTCGCGCTCGGGTCGTCGTCGCTGATGGGCTTCCAGTCGTGGCTCGAGGCCGCCCCTCCTGGTGCCCATCACCTGTGATCTCCTCCTCCGCGACCACCGCACGCAACGCGGTCGCTGCCACCTTCGCGCTGAACGGGCTGTGCTTCGCCACGCTCGTCTCGCGGGTGCCCGACCTGCGCGGCTCGCTCGAGCTCAGCAACGGCGGGCTCGGTCTCCTGCTGCTCTCGATCGCGGTGGGCTCGATGGTCGGGATGCCGGCCAGCGGCACGCTCATCCAGCGGTACGGCGAGGGCGCCGTGGTGCGCCTCGGGGCCTGGATGGTGCTCCTCGGGCTCGCCCTCGCCGGGCTGCTCGCCACCGCCGGCTCCGAGCTCGGCGCCGCGGTGGGACTGCTCTGCTACGGCTTCGGCACCGGCACGTGGGACGTCGGGATGAACGTCGAGGGCGCCGCCGTCGAGCGGATGCTCGGCCGCAGCATCATGCCGCGCTTCCACGCCGGCTGGAGCTTCGGCACCTTCACCGGTGCAGGGCTCGGTGCCGTCGCGGCGGCGCTGGGGGTGCCGCTGGCCGTCCACTACCTCGTCATCGGGACGCTGGCCGTCGGCGCCGCGCAGGTGGCGTCCTACCGCTACCCCTCGACCGGCCGCGCGACGGCCGAGGCCGACGAGTCGGAGGCGACCCGGTCGGCGTGGCTGGAGCCGCGGACGCTCGCGATCGGGCTGATGGTGCTCTCGTTCACCCTCGCCGAGGGTGCGGCGAACGACTGGCTCGCCCTCTCGCTCGTCGACGGGTACGGCGCCCGCCACTGGGTGGGCGTCGTCGGCTTCGCCACGTTCGTCGCCGCGATGACCACGGGGCGGCTCGTCGGGCCGGTCGTGCTCGACCGCTTCGGACGCGCACCCACCATGCTCGTCTCCGCCTGTGCGGCGTCGGCGGGCGTCCTGATCGTCGTCTACTCCGGGGTCGCGGGACTCGCCGTGCTGGGCATCGTGCTCTGGGGGCTGGGAGCAGCGCTGGGGTTCCCGGTGGGGATGAGTGCCGCCGGCGACGACCCCCTGCACGCCGCCCAACGCGTCGCCGTCGTGTCCACCATCGGTTACGGCGCGTTCCTGGCCGGGCCGCCGCTGCTCGGCTTCGTGGGTGACCATGTCGGCACGCTCGACTCCCTGCTGGTGATCGCGGTGGCCATGCTCCCGGCCGCGGTGATGGTCACCGCCGTGCGCCGCCATCCGGTGGCGGAATCGCGACCTGGAAGAGTGGCCCCGTGAGCGTCGAGCACCCGTCCCTGCGCGAGGCCGCGCCCACGCCATACTGGCTCGACCGCGCCGACCGCCCGGCCCCGCGCGGTCCCCTCGAGGCGCACGCCACCACCGACCTGTGCATCGTGGGCGGGGGCTACTCCGGGCTCTGGACGGCGATCCTGGCCAAGGAACGCGACCCCTCGCGCGACGTCGTGCTCCTCGAGGGCAACCGGGTCGGCTGGGCGGCGTCGGGCCGCAACGGCGGCTTCTGCGCCGCGTCGCTCACCCACGGCCGCGCCAACGGCAGCGAGCGGTTCCCCGACGAGATCGACCGTCTCGACGAGCTCGGCCGCGAGAACCTCGACGCGCTCGAGGCGACCCTGACCCGCTACGGCGTCGACTGCGACTTCGAGCGACCCGGCACCATCACCGTCGCCACCGAGCCCCACCAGGTGAGGTGGCTGCACCAGATGGAGGCCGAGGCGGAGGGCAGCACGTTCCTCGACCAGGAGGCGATGCGCGCCGAGGTGGCCTCGCCGACGTACCTCGCGGGCGTGCTCGAACCCGACGACACCGCGCTGGTCGATCCGGCCCGGCTCGCCTGGGGCCTGGCCGCGGCCGCCGAGGCACTGGGCGTCCGCGTCCACGAGCACACCGCAGTGGTCGGAGTCTCCCGCAGCGGCGCCGGCCTCGACATCCGCACCCATGCCGGCCACGTCGTCCACGCGCGCCACGTCGCCCTCGGCACCAACGCGTTCCCCTCTCCGGTCCGACGGCTGCGCCTCTACACGGTGCCGGTCTACGACTATGCGCTGATGACCGAGCCACTCACGCCGGAGCAGCTCGCTTCCATCGGCTGGTCGGGGCGCCAGGGTCTCGACGACATGACGAACCAGTTCCACTACTACCGGATGACAGCCGACCACCGGATCCTCTGGGGCGGCTACGACGCCATCTACCACTTCGGCCGCCACGTGCGCCCGTCCTATGACCAGCGTCCGGCCACCTTCGAGCTGCTGGCCCGGCAGTTCTTCGACACCTTCCCCCAGCTCGACGGGCTGCGGTTCAGCCACCGGTGGGGCGGCGCCATCGACACGTGCACCCGCTTCTGCGCCTTCTTCGGTACGGCGTACGGCGGGCGCGCGGCGTACGCGCTGGGCTACACCGGACTCGGGGTCGGTGCCACGCGCTTCGGTGCCGACGTGATGCTCGACCTCCTCGAGGGCGCCGACACCGAGCGGACCCGGCTCGACCTGGTGCGCTCCAAGCCGCTCCCGTTCCCGCCCGAGCCGTTCGCCTGGACCGGGATCGAGGCGACGCGCCGCTCGCTGGCCCAGGCCGACCGCCACCAGGGTCGGCGCAACCTCTGGCTGCGCAGCCTCGACCGGCTGGGCCTCGGCTTCGACTCCTGAAAGGTCCGCCATGCCCCGTGATCCCCACATCCCGGACGCCTTCGACGTCTTCACGCTGGTGATCTTGAGGCGGCCCGACGACGCGCCCGAGCTCTCCGACCCCGAGCTCGACGACCTCCAGGCCCGGCACCTGGCCTACCGCGGCGACCTGGCCCGGCAGGGCGTGCTGGTCGTCAACGGGCCGTTCGACGAGCAGGGCGACACGTCGTACCGCGGGATGTCGATCTTCGCCTGCGACCTCGACGAGGCTGCGCGGCTCTCGGACGGCGACCCGTCGGTCATCGCCGGGCGGCTCACCTACGACGCCATGAAGTGGTGGGTGCGCTCCGGGGCGCTCGCCTTCCCGCTCGCGACCGGGCCCGTCGGCGACCTCCGGTCGATGCCCGACGACTGAGACCGTGGCTCGACCTGACGTGACACGGGCCTCGCGCCGCGTAGCCTGAGCACCATGTCCGGTCATGGGGTCGAAGCATCGAGGCTGGTCGCGGTCGAGCCGTCCGCGGCCTTCGACCGCCTCATCGTCGCGGCGCTGCCGGAGATCTTCGCCCGGCGCTACGCGCTGTTCCCCGCGGTGGAGAAGGTGCTCGACGAGCCTGCGGAGGAGTGGGGCACCGTCGGCCAGACCCGGACGATCGTGCTCGCTGACGGCGCCCGCGTGCGCGAGACCCTGCTGTCGGTGGACCGGCCGCACGGCTACACCTACCTCCTCGACGAGATCCACGGGCGCCTGCGGCCGTTCGTGCGCACCGTCGAGGGCGCCTGGACGGTGACCCCCGAGGGCACCGGCGCTCGGATCGGCTGGGCATGGACCCTCCACCCGGCCAGCCCGCCGGGGCGGCTGACGATGAACGTGATCGGCAAGATGTGGAAGGGGTACGCCGACCGCGCCCTGGCCGAGGTCGAGACGATCCTGATGCGGGCCTGATCCAGCCGCCGATCCAGCCGGCGCGGCTCAGGTGCTCTGACTCGCGGCGACCGCGAGCCGGTCGACGAAGTCGTTCATCTCGTGCCCGGAGTGCCCCTTCACCCACGCGAAGGCGATGTCGCCGCGGTCCAGGACCCCGCCGACGAGCGGCTCCCACAGGTCGCGGTTGGCGACCGGCTTCTTGGCGGAGGTGAGCCAGCCGCGGGCGTGCCAGCCCTCCCACCAGCGGTCGCGGAAGCAGTTCACGACATACGTCGAGTCGCTCACCACCAGCAGGGGTCCCTCCAGGGCGGTGATCGCCTCGAGCGCGGCCCGGAGCTCCATCCGCTGGTTGGTGCTGGCGCGCTCGCCGCCGGAGTCGTACGTCGTACCGTCGAGCGCCCAGGCCCACCCACCCGGGCCGGGGTTGCCCGAGCAGGCGCCGTCGGTGAAGACGTGGCGGGCTCCGTCGGGAGTGGCCATCGCTTCGCGGCGGACCACCCTCAGCGCCCCTCGACGAACGCAGCGATGCCGGCCGCCTCGCGCTTGCGCGACGGCTCGTGGAGGTAGGGCATGTGGCCGGTCTCGAAGTAGGCGTGCTCGATCCGTCCGAAGGCATCCTCGGGCAGCCGCAGGTGGGCGACCATGTCCTCCGCCGCGTGGTACGGCGTGGCCAGGTCGTAGTAGCCGTACTCGATCCGCACCCGCAGGTGGGGGTTGGCCCGCATCACCCGCTCCAGCTTGTCGGCCACGAAGATCGGCTTGCCCTCGAACTCCTTGAACGACCACTCCTTGATGGCGCTGGCGAAGATCTCGTAGGAGAGGTCCTGGCTGCTGCCGAGCTCGCTGCGCAGGTAGTGGTGCAGCGCCGCGGTGAACGGCGCCTCCATCGCGTCCATCGACGGGTCGGCGTCCATGTTCTCGGCGATCAGCGAGTGCAGCGGCCCGCTGAACCGGCCGTCGATCCGGCCCACGGTGAGGCCGCGGTCGCGCAGCAGCTCGGTGCAGAAGCGCCAGTGCTCGATGCGCAGGTCGGTGCGCTCGACGTACTCCTCGGAGAGGCCGGTGAGCCGGGCGAGCGTCTTCACCACCTGCCCGCGCTCCTTGGCCGGGAGGCGGCGCCCCGCGGAGAGCGCGGTCCGGTACGGCCCCGCAGTGAACGCCTCGGCCTCCTGCCGCAGCTTGGTCAGGCGGCCCTTGAGCTTGCCGTGGTAGTGCGCGATCGCGGTGTAGGTCGGCAGGAAGTTCAGGCACGCCTCGTCGACCCGGTGGAACTCGAAGTCCTGGCTCCCGAAGTCGAGGACGCTCGAGATCAGGACGAGCCCGTTCAGGCCCATCGAGTGACGGGTCGAGAGCCGCTCGGCCACCGCGACCGCCCGCACCGTGCCGTAGGACTCACCGATCACGTACTTCGGCGACATCCACCGGTCCTCGCGCGTGCACCAGAGCCGGATCAGCTCGGTGACCTGCTCGACGTCCTTTCCGAAGCCGTGGAAGTCCTTGGGCTTGCCACCCTCGACGGTGCGGGTGTGGCCGGTCGACATCGGATCGATGAAGACGAGGTCGGAGGCCGCGAGCAGGGTCTCGGCGTTGTCGACCAACCGGTACGGCGGTGGGTGTGGCGCGGTGACGTCGCCGAGGTCCACCCGGCGCGGGCCGAGCAGGCCCATGTGGAGCCAGATCGACGACGAGCCGGGGCCACCGTTGAAGACGAAGGTGATCGGGCGCGTGGTGACGTCGCCGTCCTTGAGCGTGTACGCCGTCACCGACATCTCGGCGCGGGCCTTCCAGCCCTTGAAGACGTCGTCCTCGACCTCCTCCTCGCGGAGCACCACCCGACCGGTGCGGGCGGTGTAGGCCAGGTCGCCGCCCCGTGTGCGCAGCGTGTGCTGGGTGATGACGAGGTCGTCGACGGGGTCGGGCTTCTTCGCGTCGGCTGCGCCCTTCCCGTCGGCTGTGCCCTTGCCGTCGGTCGAGCCCTTGCCGTCGGTCGAGCCGGTCGAGACCCCGTCGGCCATCACCGCTCACCCCTCTCTCCACCGGGTACCCAGAGCACGTCGCCCTGCTCCCGGTTCACGTAGCGGGCCAGGATGAACACCAGGTCCGAGAGCCGGTTGAGGTAGAGGATCGCCGGCTTGTTCATGCTCTCGGCGTGCACCTCGAAGGCCGCCCACGCCGACCGCTCGGCACGTCGTACGACGGTGCGCGCGACGTGGAGCTGGGCCGCGGCGGGCGTGCCGCCGGACAGGATGAACGAGCGCAGGTTCGGCAGGTCGGCGTTGAACTCGTCGCACCAGCCCTCGAGGCGGTCGACGTAGTCCTGGGTGATCCGCAGCGGCGGGTACTCGGGATCGGGCACCACGGGCGTGCAGAAATCGGCGCCGACGTCGAACAGGTCGTTCTGCACATGTATCAGCACGGCCCTCACGTGCTCCTCGACGTCGTGAGCAAGTGCTACCCCCAGCTGGGCGTTCGCCTCGTCGACGTCTGCATAAGCGTGGAGCCGCAGGTCGTTCTTCGACGTGGCCGACATGTCGCCGAGCCGCGTACGGCCACCGTCTCCCGTGCGGGTGTAGATCTTCGTCAGGTTGACCATGACAAGGGACAGTAGTGCGCCCGCCTGAAGAAATATCCGGGCGGGGCGCAACCGTTTCCAGGGGGAAGCGCGTCATAGTGGGTACGAGGTCGTCGGATATATGGCTTTACCCGGAGAGCGCTTTCCCGGACCATGGAGCCAGACGATGAGCCGCAGGCACAGCCCATCTCGGGGTACGGGGAACGGGGTACGGACGATGGACATCTGGACCGATGGACCGACGCTGACTCTCAGCGGAGACTTCGACGTGCGCAGCACGATGGAGGTCCGCTCCGCCATCTACGAGGCCTCGCACGCCTACGAGCAGGACGTCGTGATCGACCTGACCGGCGTCGAGACCATCGACCTGACGGCCGCACGGGTGCTGGCCTACGCCACCCTCGAGACCAGCCGCACCGGTCACCACCTGCGGCTGCGCGGGTGCGGACCGGCCGTGCGCCGGATGCTCCACCTCACGCGCCTGGCGCGCGTGGTCGAGGTCGAGCGGGTCGCGGTCAGCGCGTAGGCGCGACGCCTGAGGCTTTCTTCACACGCCGCTCACCTGCGGCGTGCGCGGCCCTACCCTCGGTCGCATGAGCCAGAAGGATCCGCCCTGGGTGATGCGGACGTACGCCGGCCACTCGACCGCCGCGGCGTCCAATGCCCTCTACCGGACCAACCTGGCCAAGGGCCAGACCGGTCTCTCTGTCGCCTTCGACCTGCCGACCCAGACCGGCTACGACCCCGACGACGCGTTGAGTCGCGGCGAGGTCGGCAAGGTCGGGGTCCCGATCCCGCACCTCGGCGAGATGCGCCGGCTGTTCGCCGACATCCCGCTCACCGAGATGAACACCTCGATGACGATCAACGCGACCGCGATGTGGCTGCTCGCGCTCTACCAGGTCGTGGCCGAGGAGCAGAACGGCGTCGCGGGCGGCTCGACCGCCGAGCGCCAGGAGGTTGCCCACCGGCTCGCCGGCACCACCCAGAACGACATCATCAAGGAGTACCTCTCCCGCGGCACCTACGTCTTCCCGCCGGAGCACTCGCTGCGCCTGATCACCGACGTGATCGCCTACACGGTGCACGAGATGCCGACCTGGAACCCGATCAACATCTGCAGCTATCACCTGCAGGAGGCCGGTGCCACGCCGACGCAGGAGCTGGCGTACGCGCTCTGCACGGCGATCGCGGTGCTCGACGCCGTGCAGGCCTCGGGTCAGGTCTCTGAGGCGGACTTCGGGAAGGTCGTCGGCCGGATCTCGTTCTTCGTCAATGCCGGTGTCCGGTTCGTCGAGGAGACGTGCAAGATGCGCGCCTTCGTCGAGCTGTGGGACCGGCTGACCCGCGAGCGGTACGCCGTCGAGGACCCCGCGATGCGGAGGTTCCGCTACGGCGTGCAGGTCAACAGCCTCGGCCTCACCGAGGCGCAGCCGGAGAACAACGTGCAGCGGATCGTGCTCGAGATGCTCGGGGTGACGCTGTCGAAGGACGCCCGCGCCCGCGCCGTCCAGCTGCCCGCCTGGAACGAGGCGCTCGGTCTGCCCCGGCCGTGGGACCAGCAGTGGTCGCTGCGGCTGCAGCAGGTGCTGGCCTACGAGTCCGACCTGCTGGAGTACGACGACATCTTCGCCGGCTCGCACGTGATCGAGGCGAAGGTCGCCGAGCTCGTCGCGGGTGCCACCGCCGAGATCGACCGCGTGCAGGCGATGGGTGGGGCCATCGCCGCCGTCGAGAGCGGCTACATGAAGCAGGAGCTGGTCTCGGCCCACGCCGCACGACGGGGACGGATCGAGTCGGGGGAGGAGGTCGTCGTCGGCGTCAACCGGTTCGAGACCACCGAGCCGTCGCCGCTGACCGCCGACCTCGACGCCGCTATCCAGGCGGCCGACCCGGAGGCCGAGCGGTCCGCGATCGCCAGCGTCGAGGCCTGGAAGGCCGAGCGCGACGAGCGCGCCGTGACCGAGGCGCTCGCCCGGCTGGCGGCCGACGCCAAGACCGACACCAACCTGATGCCAGCCACCCTGGCTGCGGCCCGGGCCGGAGTGACGACGGGGGAGTGGGCCGCCACGCTGCGCGAGGTGTTCGGTGAGTTCCGGGCGCCGACGGGCGTGACCGGCGCCGTCGGGTCGCTGTCCGACGTGGGTGCCGCGGGGGCCGAGCTCGCCGACGTACGACGCCGCGTGCAGGCGACCGGCGAGGAGCTCGGCGGTCGGTTGCGGCTGCTCGTGGGCAAGCCCGGCCTCGACGGACACTCGAACGGCGCCGAGCAGGTCGCCGTACGCGCGCGCGACGCAGGCTTCGAAGTGATCTACCAGGGGATCCGGCTGACCCCCGAGCAGATCGTCGCGGCCGCCGTGGCCGAGGACGTGCACTGCGTGGGGCTGTCGATCCTCAGCGGCTCCCACATGGAGCTGGTCCCGGCCGTGCTGGTCGGCCTCGAGCAGGCCGGCCTCGGCGACGTGCCGGTGATCGTCGGCGGGATCATCCCCGACGCCGACGCGCGCCGGCTGATCGATGCCGGGGTCGCCGCGGTCTACACCCCCAAGGACTTCGGGCTCACACAGATCATGGGCAGCATCGTCGAGGTCATCCGAGACGCCAACGACCTCGACTGACGCTGCGGCGGCACCGTGTCAACCGCTCCGCCCAGCCGGACGTCGTACGAGGGACAGCTCGACACCGGGTGAGGGAGTTCTCGTGGGACGTTCTGGCCGCGCGGTGCCCACGGCCACGTGGCTGGTCGCGGTGCTGATCGGCCTGGTCGCGTGCGGAGGCGGCGGTGGAGACGCCGGTGACGCCGGACGCAGTGCGACGACCCTGCCGAGCGCGTCGGACCGGCCGTCCGACAGGGACACCGACCCGCCCAGCCAGACGCTCACCCAGGAGAACCCACAGCGCTTCATCGCGCGGTGGGCCGCGGCCGAGGCGCGGATGGAGAACACCGGGAAGACCGGGGCGTACCTCCGGCTGAGCAAGGGGTGTGCCGGCTGCCGGACGCTCGCCCACACCGTCGAGGGCTACTACGCTGCCGGCGGCTTCATCAAGGGCGGTGCCTGGCGCATCGACTCGATCAAGACGGGCGGGTCGAGCAACGGGTATCCGATCTACACGGTCCGTGCCCGCACGACACCATCGAGGGTCCGCGAGTCGTCCTCGAGCCGGGTGCTGCAGGTGCCCGGAGGACCGGTCACCTACCAGGTCGGCTTGCTGGCGAGAGGCACGTCGTACACCGTGGTGATCCGGACCCGGGGGAAGTGAGCACGTCGGGCGCCGGCCCCCGGGGGCAACCTGGCGGTCTCGCTGCGCCGCGCCGCCTGACGCTCCCGGACAGAAGTGCCTGGGCGCTGGGGCGGGTGAGGCGGCGGTACGGCGGCCGAATGGACCGACGGCCCTTGTCAGCGGCCGCCCCGGCGTAGCACGGTGGCAGGACAGGAGGCCCCATGACCACGACCCCGCCGGAGGGTGCCGACGACGTCGTCGGCGCGCAGCTGCCGTCCGACCGCGACCCGTCGGACTACACCGGAAACGGCCGGCTCAGGTCGGCGGTGTACGACGCGGAGATGGAGCGGATCCAGGAGCAGCTCGTGCTGCTGCAGTACTGGATCGCCTCCCAGGGGCTCAAGGTCGCCGTGGTCTTCGAGGGCCGCGGCTCGGCCGGCAAGGGCGGGGTGATCAAGCGGATCACCGAGCGCACGTCGCCGCGCACCGTGCGCGTCGTCGCCCTCCCGAGGCCCACCGAGCGCGAGCGGACGCAGTGGTACTTCCAGCGGTACGTCGAGCACCTGCCGGCAGCGGGCGAGATGGTCCTGTTCGACCGCAGCTGGTACAACCGCTCGAACGTCGAGTGGGTGATGGGCTACTGCTCCGAGGAGGAGCACCAGGAGTTCCTGCGCAGCTGCCCGGAGTTCGAGCGGATGCTCGTGCGCTCGGGGATCACCGTGCTCAAGTACTGGTTCTCGGTGTCGTTCGAGGAGCAGCGCCGCCGGTTCGAGGCCCGCAACGCCGAGCCCTTGAAGCGGTGGAAGCTCTCCGACATGGACCTCGCCGAGCACGAGCTCTACGTGCGCTACTCGATGGCCAAGGACACCACCTTCCAGTACACCGACATCAAGCAGGCGCCCTGGTACGTCGTGCCGTCCGACGACAAGCGGGCCTCGCGGCTCAACTGCATCAGCCACCTGCTCAGCCAGTTCGACTTCGTCGACGTGGCGCCCGACGTGGTGGAGCTGCCGACGATGCGCGAGATCCCCTACGTGCGGCCGCCGATGCACGAGCAGACCTTCGTGCCGCGGCTCTTCTGAGCCGGGCTCCGGTTCACCAGCCGCGGGTGCCGGGCGGACCCTTGAACGGGCCGACGACCCGGCTGGTGATCCAGCCGCCGTAGAAGCCACCGTCCTGCGGCACCACGATCTCGCCGTCGACCGTGCAGGCGTCCACGGCGCCCGGCATCACCGCGACGTGGTCGACCAGCGACTCGAAGCCGGGGGAGGGCTCGGGATAGGTCCAGCCGGCCCGCGTCGCCGAGCGGGTCGGCGTCACGATGTCGTAGTAGGCGGCCACGCCCTTCCACTCGCAGTACGACGACCCCTGCGCCGGTCGCAGAGCACCCTCGGCGAACGCGGCACGCGGGAGGTAGTAGGTGGGCGGATGGCTGGTCTCGAGCACGCGGAGTGCCGCCGTCGTGCGGGCGACGACCTCACCCCCGAGCCGGACCTCGACGGTCTCGCTGCTCGCCTCGACGCGCGGCGGGCGTGGGTAGTCCCAGACCGACTCCTGGCCGGGGCCCGGCTGCTGGCGGGCGGGCCTCACGAGCCGGCCACGGCCGCGTCGCGGGCGGCCTGCTGCCGGAGTGCCCACGCGACGCCGAAGGCGGCCAGCGTGGCGACGCCCGCGGCGGCGGCGAGGGTCCACACCAGGAACTCGGTGGCGTGGGGGAGCGTCGGCGGCGAGGCCTGCACCTCGGCATGGGCGAACAGGCCGGCGACCGCCAGGACCAGGGCCGTCGTGCCGAGCACGACGGCCAGGCCGTAGAAGGCGCCGACGACGGGTGGCACCGGCTCCCGGACCCGCGCCGCCGGGGCCTCGAACGGGGGGAGCCGGGCCGGGCGCCAGCGGACCACGGCCTGAGTGGTGAGCGGGCCGTAGATGTGGGGGTAGGTGTCGTCCTCGACGGGATCCTCCCGCCACGGCACCTCGAGGAGGTCGGTGTCGATCTCGAGAATCACCAGCGGCTCGGTGACGTCGCCGTAGAAGCGGTCGAGCACGCCCCTGACCTGCTCGTGCCGCGCGGCGTGGAGGAAGCCCGCCTCGGTGAGCGGCACGCCGTACGTCGAGGTCGTATAGGTGCCCGTCTCCTCAGCCTGCTTCCAGTCGGCGAGGGTGGCGATGTGGAAGATCCGCACACGGTCATCCTGCCGCACCGGAGGGCCTGGTGGATGAGACAGTGGCCCGCATGAGCGACCTGCACTGCCCGGCCCGGGTGATCGTGGCGCGCCACGGCGAGGCCGAGTACGAGACCGACACGATGACGGAGTCGGGAGGCAGTCTCACCGCGCTCGGTCGTCAGCAGGCGCGCGACCTGGGCGAGGCGCTGCTCGGCGAGCGGGTGGCCGGCATCGTGTGCAGCGACCTGGCGCGGGCGGTGCAGACGGCCGAGATCGCCGCGGGCGTCCTCGACCTGCCCGTGAAGGTGCGCGAGGGGCTCCAGGAGTTCGCCGTGGGCGACTTCCTCGGCCGGGCATGGGACCCGGTGGTCTTCGACCCGATGGTGGCCGCGTGGCTCGCGGGCGACCTGTCGCCGGGCGTGCCTGGTGGTGAGACCGGGGAGCAGATCGTCACCCGCGTGCTGGCGGTGCTCGACGAGATCGCCGACGAGTACCGGGGCGAGACGGTGCTGTCGGTCAGCCACGGCGGCGTGATCCTGGCGCTGATGGGACGGCTGGCGGCCGGGTCGCCCCCCGCTCCGAAGGACGCCTACGACGTGCCCAACTGCTCGACGTACGTGCTCGAGCGCGACGCCGACGGGTGGCGGGTCGGCGCGGCGTGACCTCGACGGAGGCCGGCGAGGAGGCGGTGCGGGCCGGCGCCCTGCGGGTGCTGCGGGAGAGCTGGCGGGAGGCGGACGGCTTCTGCCCACCGAACCCCGAGGTCTACCCCCACCAGTGGCTGTGGGACTCGTGCTTCCACGCGATCGCGTGGTCGGCGGTGGGCGACGGCCGGCGAGGGGTCCGCGAGCTGGCGAGCTGCCTCGGCGGCCAGCTCGACAGCGGGTTCGTGCCGCACATGCGCTACCTCGGTCCGAGCGCGAACCGTGGGCCGCTCACCGACCGGTCGTCGTTCACGCAGCCACCGATCTACGCGCACGCCGCCCGGGTGCTGGCGAGCGCCGGCCCGGACCCGGGTCCGGAGCTGGTCTCCAGCGTGGTGTCGGCCCTCGAGTGGCTGTGGCGACATCGCCGGACGCCCGAGGGGCTGCTCTACGTCGTGCACCCCTGGGAGACCGGTACCGACGACTCGCCTCGTTGGGACGACTGGGTGCAGCTGCCCGGCTACGACCATGCTGCCTACAGCGCGTTCGACCGCGACCTCGTCGGCGCGACGTACTTCGACCACACCGGAGCGGCCGTCTGGTCTCGGTCGTTCGCCTGCGCACCGGCGTCGTTCAACGCGCTGTGTGCGCACGCGGCCCTGGAGTGCGCCGTCTTGACCGGGGACGACCGATGGCGCGAGCGCGGCGAGGAGCTGGCGGGTCTCGCCGACGAGCTGCTGTGGGACGAAGGGGAGGGGCTCTGGGTCGACCTGCCCCTGATCGGGGGAGGCTCCGGGTGTCGGGTGCCGACCCTCGACGGCGCGCTGGGAGCCCTGGTCACCGACGATCCCGCGAAGGCCGAGCGGGTGCTCGCCCAGCTGGTCGATCCGGAGCGGTTCGGCACGACGTACGGGCTCGCCTACGTGCCTCGTGGGCACCCGACCTATGAGCCCGGCAGCTACTGGCGGGGCGCCGCGTGGCCCCAGCTGAACTACCTCGCGGCCCTGGCGGCGCGACGCTGGGGTGACGAGGCGACCCGGGCGAGGATTCGCGACCTGTCGTATGCCGGGGTGGTCACCTCCGGGTTCGCCGAGTACTGGAACTGCGAGACCGGGGCGGGTCTCGGGGCGATCCCCCAGGGGTGGGCGGCGGTGGTGGCCGCGCTGTGACCGGCGGGTGTCCTGCCTTCGATCAGCCGAGCAGGCCGCGCTCGCACACGTCGAGCACCGCCTCGAGCAGCGGAGCACGCAGCTCGGCGGGCACCTCGTGGAGCGGGCCGTCCACGTGGAGCGAGGCGAAGCCGTGCACCAGCGCCCAGCACGCCACGTCGGCGCCCTGCCGTCGTTCCGGGGTGAGCGCCCCGCAGTCCACGAGCTCGTCGAGGACGCTGTTCAGCACGGCGTAGGGGCCGACCAGCGCGCCGACGTCGCGGTGGACCGCCGGGCCCTCGGGCGCGCTGAACGCCACGGCGAAGAGCCCGGGCTCGCGGAGCGCGAAGTCGACGTAGGCCCGTCCGGTCTCCCGCAGCCGCTCGGTCGCGCGGGCGGCCGGCTCGGTGAGCGTGACGGCGCCGATCCGGGCACGCATGGCCGCCTCGAGGTCGGCCATCGCCCGATCGGAGACCTCGGCCAGGAGGGCGGCCCGGTCGTCGAAGTGGCGGTACGCCGCGTTGTGCGAGACCCCGGCCCGGCGGGCGACCTCGCGCAGGACCACCCCGTCGGGGCCGGTGGTGCGCGCGAGCTCCACGGCCGTGTCGACCAGCACGGGCCGGAGGTTGCCGTGGTGGTAGGGCTGCGCGCGACCGCTCACGCCTCGATCCTAGAGGATGTTGACAGTGGTTACATGCAGGGTTACCGTGATGTTGTCATCGTCCACATCTCCTCGGAGGTCACCATGAGGAACCACAAGGCGGCCATCCTGGCCACGGTCTGTGCGGCCGTCCTCGCCATCAACCTCGACACCACGATCGTCAACGTCGCGCTGCCGTCGATCTCCCGAGAGCTCGACGCCGGCACCCGACAGCTCCAGTGGGTCGTCGACGCCTACAACCTGGCCTTCGCCGGGCTGGTGCTGGCCGCCGGCTCGCTGTCGGACCGGTTCGGCCGGCGGCCTGCGCTGATCGTCGGGCTGGTCGGGTTCGCCCTGGCCAGTGCCGCCGGCGCCCTGGTGACCTCGGGCGGTGCGCTGGTCGCCACTCGGTTCGCGATGGGCGCGTTCGCGGCCCTGATCTTCCCCACGACGCTGTCGATCATCAGCAACACGTTCCGCGAGCGGCGCGAGCGCGCCGCGGCCCTGGGCATCTGGGGTGCCGTGGTCGGTCTCGGGGTCGCCACCGGCCCGATCACGGGCGGAGTCCTGCTCGAGCACTTCTACTGGGGAAGCGTGTTCTGGGCCCTCGTGCCGCTGGCGCTGGTGACTGCCGGAGCGGCCTACCTGTTCGTGCCCGAGTCGCGAGACCCGTCGGTCCCCGGACTCGACGGCGTGGGCCTGGTGCTGTCGGTCGCGATGCTGGCCACGCTCACCTACACCATCATCGAGGCGCCGAGCCGGGGCTGGACGTCGCCCGCCACCGTCGGCGGGTTCGCCGCGGCGGCCGCCCTGCTGGTGTTCTTCGTGGTCTGGGAGCGCCGTACGAGCCACCCGATGCTCGACGTCTCCTTGTTCAAGGACCGTCGCTTCAGCGCCGCGAGCGGCGCGGTCACCATCACGTTCTTCGCGCTGTTCGGCTTCATCTTCCTGGTCACGCAGTACTTCCAGTTCGTGCGCGGGTACGGCGCGCTGTCGACGGGCGCGCGGATCCTCCCGGTCGCGCTGTCGATCGCGGTCGCGTCGGTGGTCGGTGCGGCGCTGGCGCCCCGGATCGGCACCAAGATCGTGGTCACCACCGGCATGGTCCTCTTCGGCACGGCCTTCCTGTGGATCTCCACCGCGGCCGTCGACACGTCGTACTCCCACGTGATCGTGCCGCAGATGGTGTTGATGGGCCTCGGCATGGGCCTGATCTCCACGCCGGCGACCGAGTCGATCCTGCTGGTGCTGCCACCCGCGCGGGCCGGCGTGGGCAGTGCGGTGAACGACGCAACCCGCGAGCTCGGTGGGACCCTCGGGGTCGCCGTGGTCGGGTCGATCTTCTCCTCGGTGTTCGGGGCGCACCTGGCCACCGGCTCCTACGCCGCACTCCCGGGCGACCTGCTCGGCCGGGCCCAGGACTCGGTCGGCGTCGCGCAGGCGGTCGCCGTGCAGGACCCGCGGCTGGTCGTGGCGTTCCACGACTCCTTCATGGCCGCGATGAGCACCGCCTGCGTGGTGGTCGGTCTGCTCTGCGTGGTCGGCGCGGTCGGGGCGGCCGTGCTGCTGCCTGGCCGCCTGCCCGCGCCGACGGAGCTCGACGACGAGGCGGACGTGGAGGCCCTGGCCGTCTGACCGAGGGGCGGGCTGGCCCGGGTCGGTCTCAGCCGTGGGCACTGCGTCGTGAGCGGCGTACGCTCGAAAGCGCGTCCGCGCGATCGGAGGTCGTCATGGAGATCCTGGCTCTCATCATCGCCGTCGTGCTGCTCGGGATGCTGGCGTCGTGGTTCGTCAGCGCCCGCGTGGTCCGGCAGATCGAGCGAGGGGTCGTGTTCCGCCTGGGCCGGGCCCAGAGCCAGGTGCGCAAGCCCGGTCTGACCATGCTGATCCCGATCGTCGACCGGATGACCAAGGTCAACGTGCAAGTCGTGACGATGCCGGTGCCGGCGCAAGAGGGGATCACTCGCGACAACGTGACGGTGCGCGTCGATGCCGTCGTCTACTTCCGGGTGATCGACCCGTGGCGCGCCGCGGTGATCGTGGAGGACTACAAGTTCGCGATCCTCCAGGTCGCGCAGACCTCCCTGCGGTCGATCATCGGCAAGAGCGACATGGACGACCTGCTCTCCAGCCGCGAGAAGCTCAACGAGGGCCTCGAGATCATGATGGACAGCCCGGCCGCCGGCTGGGGCGTCGAGATCGACCGGGTGGAGATCAAGGACGTCGCCCTGCCGGAGTCGATGAAGCGCTCGATGTCGCGGCAGGCCGAGGCCGAGCGCGAACGCCGTTCGCGGATCATCACCGCCGACGGCGAGCTCCAGGCCTCGACCAAGCTCTCGCAGGCGGCCCAGGCGATGAGCGCCACGCCGGCCGCCCTCCAGCTCCGGCTGCTCCAGACGATGGTCGAGGTCGCGGCCGAGAAGAACTCCACCCTCGTGCTGCCCTTCCCGGTCGAGATGCTCCGCTTCTTCGAGGCCGCCGCCCGGGGCGAGGCGATCCTGCCCACCACCCCGGCCGCCACCACCACCCCCCACCTCCGCACCTCCGCCGAACCGGTCTCCGAACCGCTCCTGCGCTCGAACGGGCAGGCGACGAGCGCGGGCTGAACCGGGTGCCCGGGCTGGTCACACTCGTCGCAGCTTCATCATGAGAACGTGGTGAGTCCCCGCCTTCACACGGTGAACTCGACGCGAGAAGTCGCGCTTCACCATGTGAACGTGGTGAAGCAGGGACAGCTGGGACACAGGGACAGCAGGGACACAGGGACAGCTGGGAAATACCGCCACCGCTCAGAAGAGCCGGTCGTCGGCGTTGTCGAGGCCGCGGAGCGCGTCGTAGTCGACGACGGCGCAGGTGATCCCGCGGTCGATGGCGAGCACCCGTGCCTGGGGCTTGATCTCCTGGGCGGCGAAGATGCCGCGCACGGGCGCCAGCAGCGGGTCGCGGTTGAGGAGCTCGAGGTAGCGGGTGAGCTGCTCGACGCCGTCGATCTCGCCACGCCGCTTGATCTCCACGGCCACCGACGCGCCGCCGGCGTCGCGGCACATCAGGTCGACCGGGCCGATCGCGGTCGGGAACTCCCGACGTACGAGCGTCAGGCCGTCGCCCAGATGGGAGGGGTGCTCGGCGAGCAGCTCCTGGAGGTGCTTCTCCACGCCGTCCTTCTGCAGGCCGGGATCCACGCCGAGGTCGTGGGCGGTGTCGCTGAGCACCTCTTCGATCAGGATCCGCAGCGTGTCCTCGGTCTTGCTCGTCACCGTCCACAGCATCGCGCCGTCGTGGGAGACGCCCTCGCGCAGGGTGCACGGCGGGGACATCCAGTTCAGCGGCTTGTAGGAGCCGCCGTCGGAGTGCACCAGCACCGACCCGTCGGCCTTGATCATCAGCACCCGGGTCGCCATCGGCAGGTGGGCGGTGAGCCGTCCGGCGTAGTCGACCTGGCAGCGAGCGACCACGATCCTCATCGACTCAGCCTCACGGGCGGGGAATCTACCCGGTGCGGCAGACTCGGCCGCATGGCGGACCGGGTGGTCGTGGTCGGGGCGGGCGTGATCGGCCTCAGCTGCGCGCTCCGGCTGCTCGAGGCCGGTCACCGGGTCGACGTCCTCGCGCGTGACCTGCCGCTGGAGACGACCTCGAGCGTCGCGGCCGCCGTCTGGTACCCCTACCTCGCGCTCCCGCAGGACAAGGTCACCGCCTGGGGTGCCGCGACGTACGACGCGCTCTCACGGCTCGGGGCCGACGAGACGACCGGCGTCGTGATGCGGCGCGGCACCGAGGTGCTCCTGAGGCCGACCCCCGACCCGTGGTGGGTCCGGGCGGTGCCGAGCCTGACCCGGGTGCGGCCGGTCGCGCCGTATGCCGACGGCTGGTCGTTCGTGGCGCCGGTCGTGGAGATGCCGCGGTACCTGGCGTGGCTGAGGACGCGCGTGGAGGAGGCCGGAGGCACCGTGACCCGTGCAGCGCTGGCCCACCTGCCGGAAGGTCCCCTCGTGGTGAACTGCTCCGGGCTCGGCTCGCGCGCGTTGGCCGGTGACCCGTCGTTGACCCCGGTGCGTGGTCAGGTGGTCGTGGTCGAGCAGGTGGGCCTCGAGGAGTGGTGGCTCGCCGAGGACGGCCCGACGTACGTGATCCCGCGCAGTCGCGACATCGTGGTCGGGGGTACCGAGGACGCGGGGGAGTGGGACCGCACGCGCGACCCCGACACCGCCGCCGACATCCTGCGTCGTGGGACGGCACTGGTACCGGCCCTCGCGGGAGCACGGGTGCTGCGCCACAAGGTCGGGCTGCGTCCGGCGCGCCCGGAGATCCGTCTCGAGCGGGTGGGCGAGGTGATCCACTGCTACGGCCACGGTGGTGCGGGCGTCACCCTCTCGTGGGGCTGTGCGGACGACGTGGCCGCCCTCGCCGGCTGATCGGGCGGCGTCCAGGGCGGTCGTCAGGGGTGTGAGAAACCTCGCGGTCGGGCGCGCGGAGCGCGTGGGAGGATGCGCCCCATGAGCACCGCCGCACCCGATGCCCCCACGTCGTCCCGCGAGTTCACCACCATCGGAGTGGTCGGGCTCGGCACGATGGGCGCCGGGATCGCCGAGGTGTTCGCCCGCAACGGTTTCGCCGTGATCGGAGTCGAGGTCAACGACGAGAGCCTCGAGCGCGGCCGTCAGCATCTCGAGCACTCGACGCAGCGCGCGGTCTCACGCGGCAAGCTGAGCGAGGAGGACCAGCGGGCACTGGTCGGTCGCGTGTCGTTCACCACCAGCATGAAGGACCTCGCCGACGCCGACTTCGTGGTGGAGGCCGTGGTCGAGTCGGTCGAGGTCAAGAAGTCGATCTTCCGCGACCTCGAGGCGATCGTGAAGCCGGAGGCGATCCTGGCGACGAACACCTCGAGCCTCAGCGTCACCGAGATCTCGACCGCCAACGCCCATCCGGGGCGCGTGATCGGCGTCCACTTCTTCAACCCCGCGCCGGTGCAGAGCTTCGTCGAGATCATCCGGACGGTCGTCACCGAGCCCGACGTCCTCGACGACGTGAAGGCGCTGGTGGGGCGACTCGGCAAGAACCCCGTGATCTGCGGCGACCGGGCCGGGTTCATCGCCAACACCTTGCTGTTCGGCTACCTCAACCACGCGGCCTCGATGTACGAGGCCAGGTTCGCCTCGCGCGAGGACATCGACGCCGCGATGCGCTTCGGCTGCGGCTACCCGATGGGCCCCTTGGCGCTGCTGGACCTGATCGGCCTCGACACGGCGTACGAGATCCTCGACACGATGTACAAGCAGGGCCGCGACCGGCTCCACGCGCCGACGCCGATCCTCAAGCAGCTGGTCACCGCAGGCTTCCTCGGCCGCAAGACCGGTCGCGGCTTCTACGCCTACGAAGGACCCGACAGTCCGGTCGTCGTGGCCGACGCCCAGACGCCGAGTCCCGACGACAAGCCGCAGCTGGTGCGGCCGATCTCGCGGATCGGCGTGGTCGGCACCGGCACCATGGCGACCGGCATCGTCGAGGTCTTCGCCAGGGCGGGGTACGACGTGACGTACGTCGGGCGGGCACCGGCCAAGGTCGACGGCGTCCGCGCCACCATCGAGCGCTCGCTCGACAAGGCGATCCAGCGCGGCAAGCTCGAGGACTCGGTGAAGCCCGAGGTGCTCGGCCACCTGACCGGCACCACCAGTCTCGACGACCTCGCCGATGCCGATCTTGTCGTGGAGGCGATCGCGGAGGACCTCGCGGTCAAGACCACGCTGTTCGAGAACCTCGACGAGATCTGCAAGCCGGGCGCGATCCTGGCGACCACCACCAGCAGCCTCGCGATCATCTCGTGCGCGACCGCGACGAAGCGTCCTCAGGACGTCATCGGCATGCACTTCTTCAACCCCGCGCCGATCATGAAGCTGGTCGAGGTGGTCTCCACGGTGACCACGGCCGACGACGTGCGCGAGACCGTGCTCGCGCTGTGCGAGCAGGTCGGCAAGGTCGCCGTCTCGTGCGGCGACCGGGCCGGCTTCATCGTCAACGCGCTGCTGTTCCCCTACCTCAACGACGCGGTGAAGATGCTCGAGGCGCACTACGCCACTGCCGACGACATCGACATCGCGATGAAGCAGGGCTGCGCGCTGCCGATGGGGCCCTTCGAGCTGCTCGACGTGGTGGGCAACGACGTGTCGCTGGCGATCCAGCGCGAGCTCTACCTGGAGTTCCGCGAGCCCGGCTTCGCGCCGGCTCCACTGCTGGAGCACCTCGTCACCGCGGGCTACCTCGGCCGCAAGACGCAGCGCGGCTTCCGGGACTACTCGGCCTAGGATTCCCCGCATGTCCACCGGCCGCCTGGAAGCGTTCAGCGACGGCGTGCTCGCCATCATCATCACGGTGATGGTGCTCGAGCTGAAGCCCCCCGACGGCTCCGACTTCTCCGATCTGCAGGGCTCCGCCACGAGCCTGCTCACCTACCTGTTGAGCTTCGTCTACATCGGCATCTACTGGAACAACCACCACCACCTGTTCCAGATCGCGAGGAGGATCGACGGCACGGTGCTCTGGGCGAACCTCCACCTGCTGTTCTGGCTGTCGCTCTACCCCTTCACCACCAACTGGATGGACGAGCACTTCGGCCGGGCGTCGGTCGTCGTGTACGGCGTGAACCTGCTGATGGCTGCGATCGCGTTCACGCTCCTCACACGCGCCATGATGCGGATCCCGGACAGCCGGGAGCGCATGCAGGAGGCGTTCGGCGCCGACCTCAAGGGCAAGGCCTCGCCGGTGCTCTACGTGACCGGCATCCTGCTTGCGTTCGTCGAGCCGTGGCTCGGGCTGGTCCCGTTCGTCGTCGTCGCCCTGATCTGGCTGGTCCCGGACCCTCGGATCGAGCGGTATCTGGCGGCCCATCACGACCCGGCCTAGTCCGGGCAACGCGCTCAGTCCAAGCAGAACTCGTTGCCCTCGGGGTCCTGCATGACGATGAACCCGGCGCTCATCGGCGGCGCGGGCTCGCTGCGCCGCACCCGGCTCGCGCCGAGCGCCACGAGTCGCTCGCACTCGGCCTCGAGGGCGGCCATCCGCTCGTCGCCCTGCAGGCCGGGAGCCGATCGGACGTCGAGGTGGAGCCGGTTCTTGGCGGTCTTGCCCTCGGGCACCTTCTGGAAGAAGAGGCGTGGTCCGGTCTCGTCGGGGTCGACGGAGGCCGAGGCGTTGTTGCGGTCCTCCTCGGGCACCTCGAAGTGGTCGAGCGCCTCCTCCCACGTCGCGAAGCCCGGGGGAGGGGAGTCGTAGCGGTAGCCCAGCACCTCGTTCCAGAAGCCCGCCAAGGCGTTGGGGTCGGCGCAGTCGAAGGTGACTTGGATGGTGCGGCTCATGAGAGGTCCTTCTGGTGTAGGTAGAGGTCGCGGAGCAGGCAGATCTCGGCCCCGTGGTGGATCATCTCGCGGTTGATGTGGAGCACGAGGTCGGCCAGTGGCGCTTGCGCGAAGGGCCCCTCGGCGGGTCCGCAGGGGCGCTCGAGGCCGTCGGCGCCGAGCGACTCCACGCCGGTCGACCACGCGTCGTACGCCGCGTCGAGCTGCACGAGGGCCGCGTCGGCCGAGTCGGCGAAGACCCAGGTCTCCGGCTCGGCGGACGGTCCGTCGAAGTGGTGGGCCGTGCGGGCGGCCAGGCAGCTGCGCGTGAGATGCGCCAACCGCCACGCGATCGTGGTCACCGGCGCAGGCAACGGCTCCGGCCAGGAGTAGTCGAGCACCAGGTCGCCGCCGCCGGCGGCGTCGTTGCCGACCGCCTCGCCGCGCGGACGCAGGCTCCAGCACCCCGGGACGGGCTCGTAGTAGTACTCCTCGTCGGTGAGACCCACGACGCGCGGGCGGAACATGTGCCGGTAATGGAAATCGAGCTGGTCGCGCAGGCGGGCGTTCCAGCCACGCGTCGCCCAGTCGTGGACCTCGCTCACGGGCTGACCTCCTCGGCCGGCTTCCAGACCTTGAGGAAGGGCAGGTCGGGAAGCCCCTCGCGGGCGGCGACGAGGGCGTACATCGTCGCTCCGTCGAGGCTCTCGCGGACGATGTCGCCGTGGCCGGCGTGGCGGGTCAGCTCCTCCATCAGGTGCCACCAGACCCAACGCACCGACCAGGCCTCGACGTCCCGCGGGAACCACGGCGCGTCCGGCACCGGCACGGGCGTGTCGAGGTCGAGACGGCGTACGGCGTCGAGCACCGCGGCGCTCACCTCGTCGAAGTCGGCCAGCAGGTCGTCGAGCGAGCCGTCCGCGTCGAACCGGAACCCGTCGAGGTAGTCGTCGACGCCCCCGCTCGGGGCAGGCGCCTCCGGGGCGGCCTCGGCGCTCGCGAGCCACTGGCGCTGGGTCAGCGTGGCGTGCCGGATCAGCCCGCCGATGCTGAGGGTCGACGCACTCGGCGCAGCGGCCGCCTGGGCCGGGGTCAGCCCGTGGACGAGGGCGCGGAACGCGTCCTGCTGCTGGGCCAGGAAGGCGGCAACGGCGTCGGTCTCGTCGGTGACGGGTGGGACGTGGAGAGCCATGACGGGTCCTTTCGGTCGGTGGCCCCAGTGTCCCCCGTAACCAGGACAGGTTCTGTCCGCTATCGCTGGCAGACTCGCACCATGGCCGAGACCACCGAGCGACTGCTCCACCTGTTGGGGCTGCTCCAGCAGCGGCCCGTGTGGACCGGGCCCGAGCTCGCCGAGCGGCTCGGCGTCACCACCCGCAGCGTGCGGCGCGACGTCGAGCGGCTGCGCGGCCTGGGCTACCCGGTGCAGGCCACGCAGGGCGTCGGCGGCGGCTACCAGCTCGGGCGGGGCCGCGGCCTGCCGCCGCTCCTGCTCGACGACGCGGAGGCGGTGGCCGTCGCGGTCTCGCTGCGGATGGCGGCCGGCGGCACCGTGTCGGGCGCCAGTGAGGCCGCGTTGCGGACCCTTGCCAAGCTCGACCAGGTGATGCCGCCCCGGCTGCGCAGCGAGGTGCGCGCGATCCACGAGGCTACGCAGACGCTCGACCAGGGGCAGAGCCCCGTCGACGGTGAGGCCCTCCTGCGGCTGGCCCGCGCCTGCCGCGACCTCGTGCGCGTGCGGTTCGAGTACGAGGCACGCGACGGCACGCCGAGCTCCCGCACCGTGGAGCCCGTCGGCCTGGTCGCCACCGGCCGCCGTTGGTACCTGATGGCCTACGACGTCGACCGCGAGGACTGGCGCACGTTCCGCCTCGACCGGCTGCGGTCGGTCGCCCCGACGACCTGGCGGTTCCGCGAGCGGGAGCACGAGGACCCCGCGACCTTCGTGCAGCGGGGAGTGGCCAGCGCGGCGTACCGCTTCCAGGCGCGGATCCTCGTGCACGCCCCGCTGGCAGAGGTGGCCGAGCGCACGAGCGTGCGGTCGGTCGTGCTGAGCGAGGTGGACGGCTCGACCACCTTGCTCGAGGCCGGCTCCGAGACCCTCTACGGGCTCGCGTTCCACCTCAGCCTCCTCGGCTGGGACTTCGAGGTGCAGGAGCCGGCCGAGCTGCGCGACGTGCTCGCCGAGATGGGGGCGCGGGCCCTGCGCGCCGCCGGGCCTGCGGCCGGGCGGGCCTGACGCTCACCACGTAGGCTCGGCCCATGGAATGGGTGCTCGTCGCCGTCGTTGCGGTCGCCGTGGTGCTGTTCGTGGTGATCAGCCGTCGCAACAAGTCGCTGCGCGCCGAGCGCGCGGCCGCCGAGCTCGAGCCGGTCAAGAAGCTGGCGTTCGAGGACGTGACCGCCCTCGGCGTCGAGCTCCAGGACCTCGACCTCGAGCTGGCCGGGCACCCGCTCGACGCCGGTGCTAACGCCGACTACCAGCGCGCTCTCGACGGCTACGAGGCGGCCAAGACCGCGGCCGACGCCATCACGCAGCCCGAGCAGGTGCAGGACGTCACCAAGATCCTCGACGACGGTCGCTACGCGATCGCCTGCGTCCGCGCCCGGGTCGCCGGCGACGCCCTGCCGCAGCGCCGGCCGCCCTGCTTCTTCGATCCCCGGCACGGCCTGTCGGTCGACGACGTGACCTACGCGCCGATGGGCGGCGCGGAGCGCCAGGTGCCGGCGTGCGCCCTGGACGCCGAGCGGGTGCGCGCGGGTGCCGAGCCCGACGTGCGCCAGGTGATGGTCGGCACCAAGCGGGTGCCGTACTGGGAGGGTGGTCGTGCCTACCGCCCGTACGCCGCGGGCTACTTCGGCGGGTTCGGGCCCCTGGACTGGATCTTCATGGGCTTCATGTTCGAGGGCATGGGCGACGGTCTCGGCGCCCTGGCCGCGGGCATGGGCGACGGCATGGGCGACCTGGCGAGCGGGGTCGGCGACGGCATCGGCGACGTCGGCAGCGGGATCGGCGACATGTTCGACGGGTTCGACTTCTAGCCGTGGTGCGTCTGTCCCGTGTGGCGCTGCTCGCGCTGCTGCTCTCGCTCGTGGCCGGCCCGTCGTACGCCGCGGTCACGCTGCCGCCGACGGCCACCGACTGGGACTACCAGCTCGGCGGGGCTCGATCGGTGCCTTCGCACGTGGGCATCGTCGAGCGCGACCGCCGCGCGACGCCGGTGCCCGGGGCGTACAACATCTGCTACGTCAACGGCTTCCAGACGCAGGCGAACGAGAAGCGCTTCTGGCACCGGCACTGGTCGCTCGTGCTCAAGCGCAGCGGGAGGCCGGTCGTCGACTCGGTGTGGGGCGAGTGGCTGCTCGACATCCGCACGAAGGCCAGGCGCACCGCGCTGGCCACGATCGTGGGCCGCTGGACGGCGCGCTGCGCCCGCGACGGCTTCGACGCCGTCGAGTTCGACAACCTCGACTCCTTCAGCCGCAGCCACGGACTGCTCACCCGCGCCGACGCCAAGGCCTACGCCGCTCGCCTGGTCAGGAAGGCGCACGCGAACGACCTCGCGGTCGCCCAGAAGAACTGGGCGGAGTGGGACGGCACCACGGTCGGCTTCGACTTCGCCGTGGCCGAGCAGTGCGCGCAGTACCACGAGTGCGGCAGCTACGTGGCGAGCTACGGCAGCCACGTGCTCGCCGTCGAGTACGGCGACAAGGCGTTCCGCCGTGCCTGCCGGAACTGGGGCGACCGGATCGCGGTGGTCCGCCGCGACGTCGACCTGGCCGCGGACGGCGTACGCCGGTGGTGCGGTCACTCATCCTGACGCCGCCCGCCCGTTCGTCGTAGGGGATGGCGGGCCACCCGGTCCTCGACCCGACACCGGCGGCGTGACAAGCACGCTTGACATGCTGAGCAGTGTCAAGCGCGCTTGTCATGTGGAGAACTCGGTACGAGAGCGGCGGACGGCCCGTGCGCTCTCCCAGGCCGATCTCGCCCGTGCGATGGGAGTGTCCCGGCAGACGGTCAACTCGATCGAGACCGGCCGCTACCTCCCCTCCCTGCCGCTGGCGATCGCCCTGGCCAGGTTCTTCGACACCACCGTCGAGGAGGTCTTCCATGTCAGCCCCTGAAACCGCCGGCGAGCACCGACGGATCCGCTGGGCGATCCCGGTCACCGCACTCGTGCTCGGTCTCGGCTACCTCGCCAGCGGGGTCGCGGGCGGTCGCCCCGGTTTCGGTGTCCTCGGTCTCGTCCTCATGCTCGTGGTCGCCCTCGGGTTCGTGCTGTCCGCCCGGTGGAGCGAGACGGTGGAGGGGCTCGTCACGCGTCGCGACGAGCGGATCAACTCCCTGGACCGGCGGGCGAGCCTGTTCGCCGGGCTGGTACTGATCGTGGCCGTGATCGTGATCTTCATGGTGCAGATCGCGCGCGGCGAGAGCGGGTCGCCGTACTACCAGCTCGGGGCGCTGGCGGGCGCCGCGTACGTCGGGGCGCTGGGCTACCTGCGGTTCCGCGGCTGACTAGCCTGGGCCCGTGGTCTCGACCAGCTCGACCGACGAGGGACGCCCGACCGACGAGGGCGCGGGTGCGACCGACAGGCCCACGCTGCACACGACCGCCCTGGGCGACCGCGGCTCGCTGGTGGTCTTCGCGCACGGCCTGTTCGGGCAGGGGCGCAACTGGACCCAGGTCGGCAAGGCGCTGGCGGACCCCGCCGGGGCCCACCCTCACCGGGTGCTGCTGGTCGACCTGCCCCACCACGGCCGCTCGGGCTGGAGCGACGACTTCGACTACCTGACCGTCGCCGACCAGGTCGCCGGGCTGCTGAGCGCCGACGACCCGGTGGCGCTGGTCGGCCACTCGCTCGGCGGGAAGGTGGCGATGGTGCTGGCGCTGCGCCACCCCGACCTCGTCGAGCGGTTGTGCGTGGTCGACGTGGCTCCGGTGGCCTACGACCGGCTCTCCCAGTTCGAGGGGTTCGTCTCGGCGATGAAGGGGCTCGACCTGGACTCGCTGTCGGGCCGCGGCGACGCCGACGCCGCGCTTGCCGAGGCGGTGCCCAACCCGACGGTGCGCGCGTTCCTGCTCCAGAACCTCCGTCGCGACGGCGACGGCTGGCGCTGGCAGGCCAACCTCGACGTGCTCGGCGCCGACCTGCCCGAGATCGGCGGCTGGCCCGAGGAGCGACTGGCCGACACCCCGCCGTACGCCGGCCCGGTGCTCTGGATCGCGGGTGCGCGGTCGGACTACGTCACTCCCGCCTACGCCGACGCCATGGACCACTGGTTCCCCACCAGCCGTCTGGTGACGGTCAAGCACGCCGGCCACTGGGTGCACTCCGAGCAGCCGGCGGTGTTCCTCGAGGTGCTGCGGCGGTTCCTCGACGCGCCGCCGCCGACGGGAACGGGAACGGGAACGGGAACGAGCTAGCCGTCCGGGGCGATCGTCCGGCGCATCACGGTGTTCTTGAGGCCCTTGGGCCGCACCAGCTCGAAGCCGGCGTCCTCGAACATCCGTCGGGTGCCGTTGTAGAGCACCGAGACCTTCGTACCTTCGTTGTCGTGGGGGTAGCCCTCGACGACGCCGCCTCCCGCCCGGGCGATCAGGTCGAGGGCGCCACGGAGTGCGAGCACCGAGACGCCGTGGCGGCGGTAGCGCTTGTCGACGAAGAGGCAGGTGAGTCGATAGTCGGGGTAGCGGTCGGCCTCCTCGTCGTACTGCTTGCGGTGGTAGATGTTCGGCAGCTCCGCGCAGCTGCCGTACTCGCACCACGCGACCGCGACCTCGCCGTCGAAGACGAGTGCGGCGTGGGCCCTGCCCTCGCGGACCAGCCGCTCCTTGAGCGCGCGGTTGGCGTCGGCGTCGTAGGTCTTCTCGGAGGCCAGGGTCTGGAAGTACGTGCACCAGCACCCCCCGAAGACGCCGTTGTGGCGCTCGACGAGCTCGGCGAACGCGTCCCAGGTGTCGGGCGTGAGGGGACGGACGGTCAGCTCGGCGGTCTCGACCGGCAGCCGCGTGGTGGCCATGCGGCCACGGTAGCGGCGGATGCGGACGCCTCACGTCCGGAAGGGGGTCAGCGTTTGCGGGCGCGGTAGGCAGCCACGGCGGCCCGGTTGCTGCACGTCGTGCTGCAGAAGCGGCGGGAGCGGTTGCGGGACAGGTCGAGCACCAGCCCCTCGCACGCGGGATCGGCGCAGACGTCGAGGCGGGACAGCTCGTCGGCGCGGATCACGTCGATCATCGCCAGCGCGGTCTCGACCGCGATCCGGGTGGCCAGCGGCGCGTCGGGGGCCACGGCATGGATGTGCCAGTCGTGGCCCGAGTGGCGCACCAGCTGGGGGAGGGCGTGCTCCTCGGCGAGGAGGGTGTTGACGAGCCCCACAGCGGTGTCGCGGTCGCTGGTGAGCAGCGTGCGCAGGCGCGGCCGGAGCTCGCGAACGGCGTTCAGCTCGGCCGTGTCTCCGAGCCGGGTGCCCGTGTAGTCGTGCTCGTCGAGGAACGCCGTCAGGTCGTCGGTCGTGGTGAGGGTGTCGGGCTCCTCGCCGGAGTTGGCGAGTGCCACCGCGGCGAGGAGCGCCGCCTCGGTGTCATGAGCAAAAGTCATGTTGACAGATTACACGGCGGCTCCGTAGTGTCATGTGCCATGGCGACGATGGCTCATGACGGGACGGTGGTACGGGCGCGGTCGCCGCGTCGTGCCGGGGCCGGGTTCGGCTTCGCGGCGCTGGCCGCCGCCTCCTTCGGGCTCTCGGGCGCCCTCGCGTCCTCACTGCTCGACACGGGTTGGAGCCCGGCTGCGCTCGTGCTGTGCCGGATCGTGGTGGGCGCGGTGGTGCTGGCCGTCCCGGCTGCCGTCGCGCTCCGCGGCCGCTGGTCCCTGCTACGCGCGCAGGCCGGGCTGCTCGTGGCGTACGGACTGATCGCCGTCGCCGGCTGCCAGCTGGCCTACTTCAGCGCCGTCGAGCGGCTGCCGGTCGCCGTCGCACTCCTCATCGAGTACACCGCGCCCGTGGCCGTGATCGGCTGGCTGTGGGCGCGCCACGGTCAGCGGCCGAGCCGGCTCACCGTGGCCGGCGCGCTGGTGGCGGGCGCCGGGCTGATGCTGGTGCTCGACGTCTTCTCCGCCGGGGCCGTCGACGGCCTCGGTGTCCTCTGGGCGCTGGGCGCGATGGCCGGCTGCGCGTTCTTCTTCGTGGTCTCGGCCTCGGAGGACGACGTGCTGCCGCCGATCGTGCTGGCGGCCGGTGGGCTGATGGTGGGAGCGGTCGGTCTCGCGCTCGCCGGGCTCGTCGGGCTGGTGACGTTCACGACCTCGACGAGCGACGCGTCGTACCGCGGTGCGAGCGTGCCGTGGTGGCTGCCTGTGCTCGGCCTGGGTGTCGTCACCGCTGCCGTGGCCTACGTCGCGGGGATCCTCGCCGCCCGCGGCCTGGGCGCCCGGATGGCGTCGTTCGCCGCCCTGATGGAGGTGCTCTTCGCGGTGGTCTTCGCCTGGCTCCTGCTCGGTCAGCTGCCCCGGGCCGTGCAGCTGGTCGGCGGGTTGTTCGTGCTCGCCGGGGTGGTGCTGGTGAAGCTGGGCGAGCCGCGGTCACGCGCCTGAGGCTGCCTCAGCGGGCATCTTGTCGAGGCAGCCAGATCTCGCGCACCAGCAGCATGAGCGAGGCCGCGGTCGGGATCGCGAGCAGGGCGCCGACGACGCCGAGCAGCGAGGCGCCGATCAACGCCGCGATCACGGTCACCGCGCCGGGCACCGACACGGTGTGCGACATCACCCGCGGGTAGATCAGGTAGTTCTCGACCTGTTGGTAGGCGATGTAGAAGATCACGCAGATCACACCGGTCGTCACGTCGGTCGCGAACGCGATGGCGCAGACGATGAAGGCGCCGATCGTGGCCCCGATCATCGGGATCACGTCGAGCAGTGCGACCACCAGCGCCAACGCCACGGCGTACTTGCCGAGACCGACGGCGACCAGGAACACCAGGGTGCTCAGCCCCGCGCAGACCGCGACCACGAAGGCGCCTGAGACGTAGCCGCCGACGTTGCGCAGGATCTGGTCGCCGAGGAGAGACACCCGCTCGCGACGCGAGGCGGGCGCCAGCTGGTACGCCGCGTGCTTGATCGTCGGCAGGGACGCCAGGAAGTACAGCGTCAGCACCGTCACCACGAAGGTGTTGGCCAGCAGCCCGAGGATCGCCAGGCCCACCCCGAGCGCACCGCCGAACGCCTTCTCGGCCACCCCGCCGTTCTTGACGTAGTCGGTGACCTTGCTGCTGACGTCGTACTTGTGGTCGAACCTGCGGACGGTGGCGTTGCGCTGGAGCTGGTCGAACAGATGAGGCAGGTTGTCGCTGAGGGTGGTCACCTGCTCGGTGACCAGCGGGACGATGGTGAAGAGGAAGCCGGCGAAGACCAGCAGCACCCCCGTGATCACCACCACCACCGCCCACGGCCGCCTGAGCCCCCGCCCCACGAGGAACTCGACCAGGGGGTTGAGCCCGACTGCGAGGAACAGCGCCACCACGACCAGCACCAGCACCCCGCCGATGCGTAGCACGAGCATCCCGAGCCACAGCGCGAGCAGCGCCCCGGCACCGCCGAGGAAGCCCCACATGAAGGGCGAGCGCTGGTTGAGCGGGCGGCCCCGCGTCCCGAGGTCGGTCACCTGAGGGTGCTCAGGACTCGTCGTCGCCGAAGCCGGACATCAGCTCCCGGAGCGAGCCCAGCTGGGCCGAGATCGCCTCGCGGCGCTTGGTCATCCGGTCCACCTCGGCCTTGAGGGCCGCGAGGTGGCGCTCCTGCTCGGCGTTGCCGGACGCGGCCAGGGCGTCGGCCTGGGTACGCGCGGAGGCCACGATCTGCTCGGCCTCGCGGCGAGCGCGGGCCAGCAGCGCGTCAGCCTCCGTCTGGGCCTGCTGCCGGTGGGTGTTGGCCTGGTTGGTGGCCTCACGAGCCCGGGCCTCGGCGGCCTCGGCGCGCTGCTCGGCCTCCTCGACCAGGCGCCGGGTCTCCGACGTGGCGGTGGCGTGGTGGTCGCTGGCCTCGCGGGCCAGGCGCTCCTTCTCCACGGCCAGGGTGCGTCGGGCCTCCTGCACCTCGCGGTCGGCGCCGGCTCGGGCCTGCTCGGCCTCGCGGATCGCGGTGACCCGCAGCTCCTTGGTCTCCTGCTCAGCCGCGAGCCGGAGCTGGTCGCTCTCACGCTTGGCCGCGGCTCGCATGTCCTGGGCCTCGCTCTGGGCCAGCGACCGCTCCTGCTCGGAGTCGGCGGTGATGCGGGCCCGCATCTCGTCCAGCTCCCGGAGCTGCACGAGGCGCATGTCTTCGGCCTCCTTGGTGGCCTCGGCGCGGATCCCGATCGCGTCGCGGGCGGCCTGCTCGCGGATGTCATCGGCGTCGTTCTGACCGGCGGCGCGGATCTCGGCGGCCTCCTCCTCGGCGAGGCGGAGCATCGCGCTCGCGCGCCCACCCAGCCCGGCGTACGACGGGTTGGCGTTCTCGGCGAGGTCGTGGCGGGCCGCCTCGAGGGCCGACTCGAGCTCGGCCACCCGCTGTTCGGACTGCGTGAGCGAGGTGCTGATCCCCGACCTCTCCTGGGCGATCTGGCGCAGGTGGTTGTCGACGGCCGTCTTGTCGTAGCCGCCACGGCGCACGGTCGCGAACGCGGGGGCCGACTGGGCGGCGGGTGCGGCCGGCATGGTCTGCGTGGTGCGTGCCGGTGGCGCCGGGCGAGCGCTGGCTGCGGACGCGGGGGTGGGAGCGGCAGCAGGCATCGGCGCCGGCGCGGCCTGCTGAGCGGCCACGGGCGGTGCGGCCTTCTCGGCCCCCGGGGTCTGGGCCACCGGGTTCTGGGCGGCCGGCTTCTGGGCCACCGGCTTCTGGGCGGCCGGCTCGTCGACCGTCGGCTGGTCGGCCTTCGCGGCCGGGGTCGTGGGCTTCTTCTTGGCTGGCTTCGAGTCCTCCGCGGACTCGTCGCGACCTTGCGCCTCCATCACCTGGGTCGGCTGCTCGTCGGCGCCCTCGCCCTCCGGATCGTCGAAGATGGACAGGCCCTGGTCGCTCATGGTGTGGGGGTCCTCCCGGAAGAAAATCGATGTGTGCCCCAGTGTGTCTGATGGGGTGGGGCGCTTCCACCCCGGCTCGCCCGCCGGGAGCCCTAGATCCCCCGGAACGCGTTGATCGCGCCGAGGTGGCGGGCCCGCATCTCCTCGTCGCGCACACCGAGGCCCTCCTCGGGCGCCAGGCACAGCACACCGACCTTGCCCTGGTGGAGGTTGTGGTGCACGTCCAGAGCGGCCCGGCCGACCTCCGCCAGCGGGTAGGTGTTGGACAGCGTGGGGTGGATCATCCCCTTGGCGATCAGCCGGTTCGCCTCCCACGACTCGCGGTAGTTGGCGAAGTGGGAGCCGATGATCCGCTTGAGGTTCATCCACAGGTAGCGGTTGTCGTACTCGTGCATGAACCCCGAGGTCGAGGCGCAGGTGACGATCGTGCCGCCCTTGCGCGCGGCGTAGACGCTGGCGCCGAAGGTCTCGCGCCCCGGGTGCTCGAAGACGATGTCGACGTCCTCACCGCCGGTGAGCTCGCGGATGTCGGAGCCGAACCGCCGCCACTCCTTGGGGTCCTGGGTGCGCTCGTCCTTCCAGAACCGGTAGCCGGCCTCGGCCCGGTTGATGATCAGCTCGGCGCCCATCGACCGGCAGATCTCGGCCTTCTCGTCGCTGGAGACCACGCACACCGGCACCGCGCCGCCGTTGAGGGCGTACTGCGTGGCGAAGCCACCGAGGCCACCGCTCGCGCCCCAGATCAGCACGTTGTCGCCCTGCTTCATCCCGGCGCCGTTGCGGCTGACCAGCTGGCGGTACGCCGTGCTGTTCACCAGCCCCGGCGAGGCCGCCTCCTCCCAGGTGAGGTGTCCGGGCTTGGGCATCAGCTGGTTGGACTTCACCAGCGCGATCTCGGCGAGGCCGCCGAAGTTGGTCTCGAAGCCCCAGATCCGCTGCTCGGGATCCATCATCGTGTCGTCGTGGCCGTCCGGGCTCTCCAGCTCGACCGACAGGCAGTGGGCGACGACCTCGTCGCCGGGCTTCCAGAGGTGGACGCCCGCCCCGGTCGCCAGCACGACCCCCGAGAGGTCGGAGCCCACGACGTGGTAGGGCAGGTCGTGGCGCTTGCCGAGCGGACTGACCCGGCCGTAGCGCTCGAGGAAGCCGAACGTCGACACGGGCTCGAAGATCGAGGTCCACACGGTGTTGTAGTTGATGGCGCTCGCCATCACCGCGACGAGTGCCTCGCCGGGGCCGAGCTCGGGGAGCGCGACGTCCTCCACGTGCAGCGAACGTCGTGGGTCCTTGTCCTTGCTCGCGAGGCCCTCGAACATCTCGACGTCGTCGCGGTGGACGGTGGCGGCCCGGTAGCTCTGCGGCACCTCGAGGGCGGCGAAGTCCTCCGAGGTCGCGGTGCCGGACATGATGGCGTCGAGGATCTGCTGCACGACTGCTCCTGACGGTCGAGGGGCGGGGGCGCTCGGAGAGTACCGACGGGTCACCCGCCGTGGGGTTCCGTGTGCCCCTTCTCACCCGTCCCCCGCGGTGCCCGTCCCGAAACCATGCTGGCGCCGGGACCCGTGGTCTCGACAGGCACGCCCGCCCACCGCTGGTTGAGGAAGGCGCTCTGGCGCCTGTCTCGAAACCCGGTGACGGCCGCAGGGCGGTGACGTGCAGTCTCGACAGGCTCGATCGACGGGCTGATAGGCACCGAACACAAGGAAACCTCAAGCGGTTCTTGGCTTTCTTGTCGTGCACACCGCCGTGGCGAACTCCGAGTCGCTGACGATCAAGAAGGACTGCGGCGACGGCACCACCGCCTCGGCGGAAGGCCGCTGCCCTGGGTTGAGGAAGTGCCATCGTGACCCGTCCCTGGGGTGGTCGTCATCCGGCGGGACTAGTCAATAGTTGTCGTGGCCTCCACCCCAGACGAGGCTGTCGCCGCCTCGCGAGGGCAGCGAGGATGACGTGCAACGACGGCGCTGGGGGAGTGCCGTCTCGGGTGCCTGGGGGGGCCACACCGATGTCTCATATCCGCGTGTCACTGTTCGGCGAGACCACCGTCACCGACGAGCTCGGTCGAGCTCGTCCGGTCGCAGGGGTCAAGTCGACCCGCATCCTCGAGATGCTCGCCCTGCAGCAGGGTGAGTCGCTCGCCAAGGACGTCATCGCCGACCGACTCTGGGAGGGCTCACCGCCTCCCTCGTGGGTCGGCACGCTCGAGGGCCACATCTCGACCCTGCGTCGAGACATCGGTTGCACCGGCCGAGGCTCCGCGCTGGCCACCACTGCCAAGGGCTACCTGCTCGCGGACGTGGGCGTCTCGGTCGACGTCGTCGAGATGCGACGCCTGCTCCAGGCGGCCGGTCAGGCCGACGACCAGCACCGTGCGGCTCTGGTGGCCAGTGCGCTCGAGCTCCACCGCGGCACGCTGCTGGCCGGCAACGTCTACAGCCTCTGGGCGGAACAGGCCCGGGCCGAGCTGGGCACCCAGCTCGTCGTCTCGTGCACCGAGGCCGCCCGCGCGTCGTACCGTCTCGGCGACCACGAGCGCGCCCACCGGATCGCCCAGCACGCCATCGAGCTCGACGAGTGCGCCGAGGGCGCCTGGCAGGTCGTGCTCGAGTCGCTGGAGCAGACCGGACGCGCCGGTGAGGGGCTGACCGCCTACGGCCGGTTCCGCGCGGCGATGCTCGACCGGGTCGGGCTCGAGCCTTCGCCCGCCAGCCGGGCGATCTACGCCCGCCTGCTCGCCCACGTCGACGACGGGAGCTCGGCCGACCGGGCCGAGCTCAAGGTGCTCATGCGGCTGCTGCGGCAGCGGCTGGAGGGGTGGCCCGGCATCGTGGTGCCGGAGCAGGACTCGCGGCTCGCCGAGGTGGCGGCACGGATCCTGGCCGTGGCCTGACGGGGCTGATCCGGCGTTTCCTGGACCCACGCGTGTGGGATCGGGCATCATTCGCACAGGTCGGGCTCAGCGACGGCGGAGCCGGCCCACGGGGACTGCATGAACGAGCAAACGGGGGTGGGCGACGCTGCACGCGTGCAGCGCGTCCTGGTGGTCGACGACCATCGAACCTTCTGCGACCTCTTGGTCCTGGCCCTCGACGGGCTTGCCGACATCGATTGCGTCGGCCAGGCACACGACGCGGCCACCGCGCGCGCGCTGGTCGACGACCTGACGCCCGACCTGGCGATCATGGACGTCGAGCTCGGGGCCGACGACGGGATCGCGTTGAGCGCCGAGCTGCTCGCCCGTCACGCCGAGCTGCGGATCGTCGTCCTGACCGCCCATGCGAGCCGCTCGCTCGTCACGCGGGCCGCCGACGCCGGGGTCTGCGCGCTCCTGCCCAAGGTGGGCTCGCTGCCCAACGTGCTCCACGCGCTGCGGACGGCGAGACGGGGATCGTTCGTCGTCGACCAGTCACTGCTCCAGACCCTGATCACCCGCGGGAACGACGTACCGGCCCGGCACACGCCACTGAGTGACCGCGAGACGGAGGTGTTGGCGCTGATGGCAGAGGGCATCGACGCGCGTCGGGCCGCCCAGGTGCTCGACATCTCGATCCACACCTTCCGCGGCCACGTGCGTCACGTGCTGTCCAAGCTCGACGCCCACTCCCAGCTCGAAGCGGTCGCGATCGCCAAGCGCGAGGGGCTGCTCGAGTGAGCCGGCGGGGCTCCGGAGCGGACGAGTCGGCCGACAGCAGGGCGGTGCGGTCGGCCCTGTGGCGCTTCGCGATCGGAGCCACGATCACGCTCGGGGTGCTGGTCCTGGTCTCGATCCTGATCGCCCGCATCGTCGCCCGTCAGGCGACCTTGGACGAGGCGTCGTTCCGCACGACGACGATCGCCAACACTCTCGCCGCGCCGCTGGTCACCCCGGAGTTCCGCCAGAAGGATCCCGACGCCGTCGCGGACATGGCTCGCCTGATGGGCAACCGGATGAGCGACAGCGCGATCCGTCACGTGAAGATCTGGTCCGACGACGGCACCATCTTGTGGTCCGACGAGCGCGCGCTGATCGGGCGTCACTACACGCTCAAGCCCGACCAGACCGAGGCGCTCGACAGCCCGCACGCGATCTCGGACTACACCGACCTGTCGGATCCCGAGAACATCAGTGAGCGGCAGGAGAAGGGCCCGGTCATCGAGACCTACGTCGGCGCCAACGGGGCCGACGGCAGCCGGATCCTCTTCGAGACCTACCTGTCGCCCCAGGGTGCTGCCAAGCAGCAGGACGCCATCGTCCGGGCCACGGTCCTGGTGGGGCTCGCCGCGCTGCTGGTCTTCGGGGTCGCGGTCCTGCCGTTGAGCCTGCGACTCGCCCGCCGGGTGGAGCGGGCTCACGTCGACCGGGAGCGGATGACCAGGCACGCGCTGCTCTCCTCCGAGCTGGAGCGGCGCAGGATCGCCCAGGAGCTCCACGACGGGGTGATCCAGGACCTCGCGGGCGCGGGGCTGGTGCTGCCGCTGGTGGCTGGCCGGGTCGGCGACAACACGGCCTCCCGCGAGGACGGCGAGCTGCTCTCCCGCCTGCACGACCTGGTGACGCTCAACGTGCAGCGTCTGCGGTCGCTGATGGCCCAGGTGTATCCGCCCGACCTGACCGGATCCGGGCTGGTGTCGGCGATCGAGGACCTGGTCCTCGAGACCGCGGACCAGCTCGACACCGAGGTGCACGTCGACCCGTCGCTCCGGCTGGGCGAGGGTGCGGGCCAGCTGACCTATCGGATCGTGCGCGAGGGCCTGCGGAACGTCGTCAAGCACGCGGAGGCGACCTCCGCGCTGGTCGAGATCCGGCGTGAGGACGGCTGGGTGCACGTGCTGGTCGCCGACGACGGCCGTGGTCTGCCCGCCCAGCTGGGGGACGACGCGGCCACGGAGGCCGTCGCGGACGACGAGCTGCCGACGGAGGAGGGCCACCTGGGCCTGCAGCTCCTGCGCGACTCCGTAGGGGACGTGGGCGGCACGCTCGAGCTGGTCCCGAACCGGCCCCAGGGCACGCGGTTGCGGGCGAAGTTCCTGGAGAGCATCCCGGGGCTCTGAAGCACGTTCCGGTACGCGCTCCCGATGTGGTCGACCGCCGTCCCGCTCGCGGGAGGCTGGTACGACGTCGCAACCGCGGTCGGCGGGAGGGCCGTCCTCAGGCGATCGGTGCCGGCTCGACCAGCTCCACGAGGACTCCTCCCGCGTCCTTGGGGTGCACGAAGTTGACCAGCGACCCCGCCGTGCCGCGCTTGCTCACGTCGTACAGCAGGCGGACACCGCGCTCACGCAGGAGCGCGCTGACGGTCTCGAGGTCGGTGACGCGGTAGGCCAGCTGCTGGAGGCCCGGCCCGCTGCGGTCGAGGAACTTGGCGATCGGGGAGGTCTCGTCCAGCGGCGCGAGGAGCTGGATGCAGCTGCCCGAGTCCCCGACGGCGACCATCGCCTCCTCGACGCCCTGCTCCTCGTTGGTCTCGCGGTGCACGGTCTCCATGCCGAAGGTGTCGCGGTAGAAGGCGATCGCCTCGTCGAGGTCGCGCACGGCGATGCCGACGTGGTCGATGTGGGTGAAGAGGTGGGCGGGGACGTCGAGAGCCATGCCCCCATCGTCGTACGACGGAGGGTGCGGCCGCACGGGACGTGTGGCCCTGACGCGTGTGAGGTTTTCCTCAGCCGTGCCCCCTGCTCCGGCCTCGCGGCCCCGCGGGAGCGGTGGGTATCGTCACCAGCATCACCGCAACGTTGGTTGGAGGCACCATGTCCGGAACCGTCATCGTCGCCGGGGCACGTACGCCGATCGGGCGTCTGCTCGGCGGTCTGAAGTCCCAGTCCGCGGCGGACCTGGGTGGTGTGGCCATCAAGGGCGCGCTGGAGAAGGCGGGGGTGTCGGCCGACCAGGTCGACTACCTGATCATGGGCCAGGTGATCCTGGCGGGTGCCGGACAGAACCCCGCCCGCAGCGCGGGCATCGCCGGCGGCCTGCCGCTCTCGGTGCCCTCGATCACGATCAACAAGGTGTGCCTCTCCGGCCTGAACGCCATCGCGCAGGCCGACATCCTCATCAACGCGGGCGAGGCCGACATCGTCGTGGCGGGTGGCATGGAGTCGATGACCAACGCCCCGCACCTGCTGCCGAAGTCGCGCGAGGGCTTCAAGTACGGCGACACCACGCTCGTCGACTCGATGGCCTACGACGCCCTCTGGGACCAGGCGACCGACCAGGCGATGGGCGCGCTGACCGAGGACTACAACGCCGCGAAGAGCACGCTCACCCGCGAGGAGCAGGACGCCTTCGCCGCCGCCTCGCACCAGAAGGCCGCCGAGGCGTGGAAGAACGGCGTCTTCGACGACGAGGTCGTGCCGGTCTCGATCCCGCAGCGCAAGGGAGACCCGGTCGTGGTCAGCGCCGACGAGGGCGTCCGCGGCGACACCACCGTCGAGTCGCTGTCGGGCCTGCGCCCGGCCTTCCGCAAGGACGGCACGATCACGGCCGGTTCGGCCTCCCAGATCTCCGACGGTGCCTGCGCGGTCGTGGTGATGAGCAAGGCGAGGGCCGAGGAGCTCGGCCTCGAGTGGCTCGCCGAGATCGGTGCGCACGGCATGGTCGCCGGCCCCGACTCGACGCTCCAGCAGCAGCCCGCGAACGCGACCAAGCTGGCCTGCGACAAGGAAGGCATCACGCCCGCCGACCTCGACCTCGTCGAGTTCAACGAGGCGTTCGCGGCGGTGGGCATCGACTCCACCCGCGCCCTGGGCCTCGACGAGTCGAAGGTCAACGTCAACGGCGGCGCGATCGCGCTCGGTCATCCGGTCGGCATGTCCGGCGCGCGGATCGTGCTCCACCTCGCGCTGGAGCTCAAGCGCCGCGGCGGCGGCGTCGGCGCCGCCGCCCTGTGTGGTGGCGGTGGCCAGGGCGACGCGCTGATCGTGCGCGTGCCCGGAGCGTGAGTCGACGCTCCACGGGCGACGTCGGCGACCTCGTCCGGCGCGCCCGCGAGGGCGACCCCCGGGCGGTCGCCCGGCTGATCTCGCTGGTCGAGGACGAGTCGCCGCTGCTGCGCGAGGTGATGGCCGCCCTCGCGCCGTACGCCGGTCACGCCCAGATCGTGGGCATCACCGGCTCGCCGGGGGTCGGAAAGTCCACCTCCACCTCGGCCCTCGTCGGTCGGCTGCGCGCGGCCGCGAAGCGGGTCGGGGTGCTGGCCGTCGACCCCTCGTCACCGTTCTCCGGAGGAGCGCTCCTCGGCGACCGGGTGCGGATGCAGGACCACGCCCTCGACCGCGACGTCTACATCCGCTCGATGGCCTCGCGCGGTCACCTCGGCGGCCTGGCGTGGACCACCCCACAGGCCCTGCGGGTGCTCGACGCCGCCGGCTGCGACGTGATCCTCGTGGAGACGGTCGGGGTCGGGCAGAGCGAGGTCGAGATCGCCGGGCTCGCCGACACGACCCTGGTCCTGCTCGCGCCCGGGATGGGCGACGGCATCCAGGCCGCGAAGGCCGGGATCCTCGAGATCGGCGACCTCTACGTCGTGAACAAGGCCGACCGCGACGGCGCCGACACGCTGCGTCGCGACCTGCGCTCGATGCTGGCGCTGGCCGAGCGGAGCGAGGGCTCCTGGAAGCCGCCGATCGTGAAGACCGTCGCGTCGAAGGGGGAGGGGCTCGACGAGGTGGTGGCCGAGATCGACCGGCACCGGACCTGGCTGGAGTCCTCCGGCGAGCTCGCCACCCGTCGTACCCGACGGGCGCGGGACGAGATCGAGGCGATCGCGGTCACCGCGCTGCGCGAGCGTTGGGGCGACGTGCACGGGCGCTCGGAGCTCGACGAGCTGGCCGCGGGAGTGGCCGCGGGAGAGTCGGATCCCTACACCGCCGCCGACACCCTGCTGGCCGCGATCTGAACCCCCCACGGACGGCATAGGCTGCGCGCATGCCGCTGCCGTTCGACCCGATCGACGAGGCGGCCCGACAGTGGGCACAGCGGTGGGAGGGTGTGCCGGCGATGCACGCGGTCACCTCGCTGATGCGCGTGCAGCAGCTCGTGCTCGGGCGACTCGACGCGATCCTCAAGCCCCACGGGCTGACGTTCGCCCGCTACGAGGCGCTGGTGCTGCTCTGCTTCTCCTCCCGCGGCTCGCTGCCACTGGGGAAGATGGGGGAGCGGCTCCAGGTGCACCCCACGTCGATCACCTCGATCGTCCAGCGGCTCGAGGCCGACGGGCTGGTCGCGCGACGGCCGCACCCCGACGACGGCCGGGCCGTGCTCGCGGAGGTGACGGACGCCGGGCGCGCGCTGGTCGAGCGAGCCACGGCCGACCTGATCGGCGCCGACTTCGCGTTGGGGGCCCTCGCCGACGATCAGCTCGCCGAGCTCTCCGCCCTGCTCGCTCCGGTACGCCGGGGGGCCGGCGACTTCGCGTGAGCGCCGGGTGAGGCTCTCGTGACCACCGCGGACGACGTACGACGGGTGGGCCTGGCGCTGCCCCGCGTCTACGAGCGCGAGGTCAACCACCGGTGGAAGCTCAAGGTCAAGCAGATCGTCTTCGTGGCGTTCTCGCGCGACGAGACGCAGATGGGCTTCGGCTTCCCGAAGGCCGAGCGCGACGGGCTGGTCGCCTCCGATCCCGAGACGTTCTTCCTGCCCGGCACGGCCGACCTGCGCTACCAGTGGGTCTGCGCCCATCTCGACCGGCTGGCCGACGACGAGATGCGTGAGCTCGTCATCGACGCCTGGCGGATGTGCACCCCGCAGATGCTGCACGAGCTGCCCGAGCTGCCGGCGCCGGCGATGCGGGCGTGGGACCTCGTCGAGCGCCAGGACTGGCACGGCGTACGGCCACTGCTGCACCCGTACCTCCGCTTCGAGGACGGCTTCGTGTCGCTTCGTGGTCGCAACCAGGTGCTCGACCATCTGGTCGGGCACCCGACACCGCGGCCGCCGACCGAGGTCGAGGTGCGTGACGGGCAGCTGTACCGCTGGCGCCGCTGAGCGGCCGGCGCGGCGGGCGGCGGAGCCACCTGCCACGTCAGGGCCAGCTCGATCACGCCGAGAACGAGGCTGACGGCCTCGCTCTCCTCGTGGGCTTCGGGGGTCGGCGTACGGGCGGGCGTGCCAGCCTCTAGGTTGTCGCCGTGTCCCGCACCGCATCCGCCCTCGCAGCCTCGGCTCTGGCCCTCGTCCTGGTCCCCCTGTCCACCCTCACCGCCCGGGCTGCGACCGAGCCGCCCGTCGCCGGTCCCTTGGTCGTGGATGCCGGTGGAGGGGCGCAGGTGGTCGTCGAGCAGAGCCCGTTCCACCTCAGCGTCACCGACGCGACCGGCCACGACGTGCTCGGTGAGGTGGCCCACGCAATGCCGGACACGCTGGCGGAGCCGGTCACCCAGGACCCGGTCGGCACCGGCGCCGATGCCCAGGACACCACCACGCTCTACTCGCCCCTCTCCTTCATGGTCGGCACCGAGTCGCTGACCCAACGGACGGAGGGGGAGTGGATCGGCAACCTCCTGGCGGGCACGCGCAGCGGCACGTGGTACGCCGCTGAGGACGTCCAGAGCGTCGCCCATGAGGGCGCCGACCTGGTGCTGACCCTGTCGACCAACGACCCGAGCGGGCGGGTGCTCACGGTGCGCGTCGGCGCCCAGGGCACGGGCGCTGTCCGCGTGCGCGTCGACGCGGTGCCGTCGGACGGCGTCGCGATGGTCGGTGACTCCTTCGTCGCCTCGACCACGGACGGCTTCTTCGGCTTCGGCGGACGCCATGACCGACTCGACCAGCGCGGCCGGGTCCTCTCCAGCATCGTGAACGAGGAGAACTTCGACCTGACCCCGGGAGGGGGTCCGAACACCCCTCCCGACCAGCTCAACCAGTTCCCGAACGGCCCGGCGGCGGCTTACTACCCGCAGGCGATGTTCTGGACGACGCACTACGGCTTCCTGCTCGCCCAGCCGGAGCTCGCCCGCTTCAAGCTCGCCGCCGACCGCGACGACGCCTGGAACGTCACGGCGTCGGCCTCGCACCTCGACTACGTCGTGGCCCCCGGCGGTCCGAAGCGTGCCGTGCGCACGCTCACCGCGCTCACGGGACGTCATCGGGTGCCGCCGCAGTGGGCGCTCGGCACCATGTTCGACCGGCTGGTCAAGAACAACGGCGAGACCTTCGCCGACTACCAGGGGAACCTCCGGGCAGACCTCCGCGACATCGACACCTACCGGCTGCCCCTGACGGCGTACCGGATCGAGGGCTGGGGCTTCCCGCACGGCCGCCCCAACCACGACCTGGTCCTGCACACCTGGGTGCACCCCCGGGTGCAGGCGGCGATGATCCGCCAGCTGCGCGCCCGCGGCATCCACCCGCTCGCCTACCTGCGCCCCTGGCTGAGGCCCGGCTCCGCGCCCGCGACGAGGTACGCCGTGCGGGACGCTGACGGCAGCCCGTACTACGTCGTGGGATCCGGCTCCAAGCGGTTCGGCCTCGTCGACTTCACCAACCCTGCCGCCGTGACCTGGTGGCAGCACCAGGTCGAGGACGTGCTCGACCTCGGCTTCGACGGGTTCATGCAGGACTACGGCGAGCAGGTGCTGTTCGACATGCACTTCGCCGACGGCACGACCGGTGCCACCCGGCACAGCGACTACCTCACGATGTATGCGAAGGCGACCATGCAGGAGGTCAGGCGCTACCACCGCACACACCCGACGCGTCACCCCTGGTTCTTCACCCGGGCTGGCTACACGGGGTTGCCCGGCAGCGCGGCGTACGAGTTCTCGAACTTCCCGGGCGACGAGAACACCGACTGGGGCCGTGCCTCGGGGCTCGCGTCGCTCACGACCGACATGCTGAACCGCGCTGTGGGCGGTGCCTACGGCTACGCGACCGACATCGGCGGGTACTTCGACTACGTCTCGCCTCCGACCACCAAGAAGCTGTTCCTGCGCTGGGCCGAGTGGGCCGCCCTGAGCCCGGTGTTCCGGCTGCACGGGAGTGGGCTCTCCGGCACGCATGCACCGTGGACGTTCGACCGGCAGACCGTCCGGGTCTACCGGCACCTCTCGCGCCTCCACCTGCGTGCGCGACCGCTGATCACGAGGCTCTGGCGGCAGGCCGAGCGCACCGGCGCCCCGCCGACCCGTCCGCTGTGGTGGGCGGACCCGGGCGACCGGGCCGGCTGGCACCAGGACCAGGAGTGGCTGCTCGGGCCGAACGTGCTGGTCGCGCCGATCGTCAAGCAGGGCGCGACCTCGCGACGTGTGTACCTCCCGCAGGGCTGCTGGCGTCTGCACGGCACGGGCGTCCGGGAGCACGGCCATCGCAGCATCACCGTGCATGCCGACCTCGACACCCTGCCCTGGTTCGCGCGCTGCGGGACGTCGCCCATCCGCTGAGCTCTCGACGTCCCAGCGGCACGGCTTCACCTGAGTCACGCCCCGCTGTTCACCTGGGTGCGTCATGATCGCCTCGTGGCCACCAAGAAGAAGAACGAGAAGAACCCGAAGAAGAAGCAGCGCAAGGCGGACTCGGCGGAGAAGGAGCTCAAGCGCGTGGTGAAGAAGCTGCGCACCCGGCTCGCCGCCGCCGAGAAGTCGGCGGAGAAGTGGAAGTCTCGGGCCAAGAGCCACCAGTCCGATGCCGCTGGGCTGAAGGCCGAGCTGACCGCCGTACGTCGTCGCCTGGCGAAGACCGAGGAGTCCGCTGCGTCGTCGAAGGATCGGGCGAAGTCCGCGCCTCCGGTGGCCGAGGCGGCTCCCGCTGCGGCCGCGTCGGTGCAGCGCTCGGCCGAGCCCGACGAGACGTGGAGCGTTACGGCGCTCCGTGCCGAGGCGCGCAAGCGCGGCGTCCCGGGCTACTCGCGCAAGGCCAAGGACCAGCTGCTGGTCGACCTGAAGGGTTAGGTGAATTTAGTAGGACGTCCTAGTATCTGGGTATGAATGACATGGTCTCGACAGGCTCGACCAGCGGCGATCCCGACGCGCGCTCCCGCTGGCAGACCCGCTACGACCAGTCGCGCGTGCGCGAAGCGGACTTCACGACGCTGTCCGGGATGAGGGTCGAGCCGGCGTACGGCACCGAGACCTCCGAGTGGCCGGGCGAGTTCCCGTTCACGCGCGGGCTCTACCCGACCGGCTACCGCGGGCGCACGTGGACGATCCGTCAGTTCGCCGGCTTCGGCAACGCCGAGCAGACCAACGAGCGCTACAAGATGATCCTCGGTCGCGGCGGCGGTGGCCTCAGTGTCGCCTTCGACATGCCGACCCTGATGGGGCGCGACTCCGATGACCCGAAGAGCCTCGGCGAGGTCGGTCACTGCGGCGTGGCGATCGACTCGGCCGCCGACATGGAGCGCCTGTTCGCCGACATCGACCTCGGCGCGGTGACCACCTCGATGACGATCAGCGGGCCGGCCGTGCCGGTCTTCTGCATGATGCTCGTCGCCGCCGAGCGCGCGGGCGTCGACACCGGTGTCCTGAACGGCACGCTGCAGACCGACATCTTCAAGGAGTACATCGCGCAGAAGGAGTGGCTCTTCGGGCCCGAACCCCACCTGCGCCTGATCGGCGACCTGATGGAGTACTGCGCCGAGAGCATCCCGGCGTACAAGCCGCTCTCGGTGTCGGGCTACCACATCCGCGAGGCCGGCTCGACGGCCGCGCAGGAGCTCGCCTTCACCCTCGCCGACGGCTTCGGCTACGTCGAGCTCGGGCTCAGCCGCGGCCTCGACGTCGACGTCTTCGCCCCCGGCCTGTCGTTCTTCTTCGACGCACACGTCGACTTCTTCGAGGAGATCGCGAAGTTCCGGGCAGCCCGCCGGATCTGGGCCCGCTGGCTGCGCGACGTGTACGGCGCGCAGAGCGAGAAGGCGCAGTGGCTGCGTTTCCACACCCAGACCGCCGGGGTGTCGCTGACGGCGCAGCAGCCCTACAACAACGTCGTCCGCACCGGCATCGAGGCGCTGTCGGCGGTGCTCGGAGGCACCAACTCGCTCCACACCAACGCCCTCGACGAGACCCTGGCTCTGCCCAGTGAGCAGGCGGCCGAGATCGCCCTGCGCACGCAGCAGGTGATCATGGAGGAGACCGGCGTGGTCAACGTCGCCGATCCGCTCGGGGGCAGCTGGTACGTCGAGGCGCTCACCGACCAGATCGAGGCCGAGGCGAACGCGATCTTCGACCGGATCCTGGCGATGGGCGGTTCCGACCTGACCCACGGCGACATCGAGGGCTTGGCCGCCGCCACCCGGCGCGGCGAGGACCCGGTCACGCGCGGCCTCCTGCGTGGCATCGAGGACGGCTGGTTCATGTCCGAGATCGCCGAGGCCGCGTTCCAGTACCAGGTGGCGTTGGAGAAGGGCGACAAGAAGATCGTCGGCGTCAACGTCCACCCCGACTCGGTCACCCACGACCTCGAGATCCTGCGGGTCTCCCACGAGGTCGAGGTCGAGCAGGTCCGCGCCCTCGCCGAGCGGCGTACGACGCGTGACGACGCCGCAGCCCGCGCCGCGGTGGAGCGGATGGTCGAGGTCGGGCGCACCGACGCGAACATGATCGAGGCGATGCTGACGGCTTGCCGGGCCGAGGCCACGCTCGGTGAGATCTGCGACGCACTGCGCGAGGAGTGGGGCGAGTACCGCGAGCCCGCGCGCTTCTGAGAAAATCCGCGCGTGGATCTCCTGAGTGCACTGCGCTCGCTCCCTGCGGATCCCCGTGTCGTCGTCTCCGGCAACCATGCGGTGCCCTGGCACACCCTCGGTCTGGTCGATGAGGCACTCGACTCCTACCGGCTCTGGACCCTCAACGCCCCGCCTGGCCTGCCCGATCGGGACGGCGTCACTCCCGAGACGTCGTTCGTCGGCCCGGGCATGCGGAGGAACCCGCGTCTGAGCTACGTGCCGTCGCGGCTCTCGATGGTGCCGAAGCTCTTCGACACCCGGCTGCCGCCGGACGCCGTCGTCCTCCACACCACCCCGCCACGGGACGGGAAGGTGTCGCTCGGCGTCGAGGTCAACGTGCTGCCGGCCGCGGTCGAGGCGGCGCGGCGCACCGGCGGCGTGATCATCGCCCAGACCAACACCGAGATGCCGTGGACCTTCGGCGATGCCGTCCTCGACGTCGAGATGATCGACGTGCTCGTCGAAGCCGACGGTCCGATGCCGCAGGCCCCGGTCGGCACGGTGGACGCGGACTCGGCCACCATCGGCGGCCTGGTCGCGGAGCGGGTGCCCGACGGGGCCACGCTGCAGGCCGGCATCGGCGCCGTACCGGACGCCACCATGCACGGGCTCGTGGGTCGTCGCGGGCTGCGGGTGTGGACCGAGATGTTCTCCGACAGCGTGCTCGCCCTCGAGCGGGCCGGCGCGCTCGACCGCGAGGTCCCGATCACGGCGTCGTTCCTGTTCGGGTCTCCCGAGCTGCTGGCCTGGGTCGACGGCAACCACCGCGTCGAGATGCGACGCACCGAGGTCACCAACAGCCCGGCCTCGATCGCCCGCAACCCGGCGATGATCAGCGTGAACACCGCGCTCCAGGTCGACCTCTTCGCGCAGGCGAACGCAAGCCGGATCAACGCCCGGATCCACAGCGGCTTCGGCGGCCAGACCGACTTCATCGTCGGCGCGATGCACAGCCAGGGTGGCCAGGCATTCATCGCCCTGCGCTCGTGGCACCCCAAGGCCGACTGCTCGACGATCGTGCCGCTCGTCGACGAGCCGGTGACGTCGTTCCAGATGACGGCGGTGGTGACCGAGCTGGGCACTGCCGAGATCTACGGCAACGACCAGGCCACGCAGGCGCGGCAGCTGATCGAGCACGCCGCCCACCCCAGTGTCCGCGAGGAGCTGTGGGAGGAGGCCGTCGCACTGGGCCTCCTGCGTCCCCTGTGAGGGCTTCCCTAGGATTGCGCTCATGACGCAGCAGCCGTTCAGCCGTCCGGGCGCGATCGACCTCTCGGGACTGGAACGCCCCGCCGCCGGCGGAGCCCAGCCTCCCGCCGGCAGCCGGGGGCCAGGCGCTCCCGGCGCCACCCCGACCAGCGGTCCGGCGGCCACGGGCGGCGTCCGCTCGTCGTACGCGCTGGACATCTCCGAGGAGAACTTCCAGACCGTCCTCGACGCCTCGGTGACGGCGCCGGTCGTGCTGGTCTTCTACTCGCCGACGCGGGCGCCGGAGAGCGCCGCGATGTCCGACGACGTGGTGACGGCGATCGACGAGTACGACGGCCGGTTCCTGGCCGGTCTGGTCGACATCGACGCCGCACCGACCATCGCCCAGGCGCTCCAGATCCCCCAGGTGCCACTGGTGATGGTGATCCTCGACGGTCGCCCCGCCGCCCAGCCGATCCCCGGCATGCTGTCGCTCGACGAGATCCGCACGCTGCTGAACCAGCTCGGGCAGGGCCTCACCGCGCAGGGCATCTCGGGTCGCCACCAGCCGCTGCACGCCGCGCCGGCCGCGGATGACGAGGGCGTGGAGCAGGTCGATCCGCGCTATGCCGCCGCCCAGCAGGCGCTGGAGGACAACGACATCGACGGCGCCGTGACCGAGTACCAGCGGCTCGTCGACGCCAACCCGTCCGACGCCGAGGCGGCGGCCGGGCTGGCGATGGCCAAGGTGCTCCAGCGCACCCAGGGCGTCAACGTCGACGCCGCCCGGGCGGCCGCCGCGGCCGACCCCGACGACGTCTCGGCCCAGAGCCTGGTGGCCGACCTCGACCTGCTCGGAGGCCAGGTCGACGACGCGTTCACCCGCCTGGTCGACCTGGTACGCCGTACCACGGGCGACGAACGCAACCAGGCGCGCGAGCACCTGGTCGGGCTGTTCGCGGCCGTCGGCAACGACGACCCCCGTGTGATGCGAGGCCGCCAGAACCTCGCCTCCGCGCTCTTCTGATCGGAGTCCAGGTGACCACGATCGTCTTCTGCCACGCCCATCCCGACGACGAGGCGTCCCAGACCTCCGGGGCGATGGCGCGCGCCGCCGCCCAGGGCGACCGGGTCGTGGTGGTGTTCGCGACGAACGGCGACCACGGGGAGGTCGCGGCCGACCTCGCCGAGGGCGAGACCGTCGCCGCCTACCGGCGTCGCGAGGCGGAGGCCTCGGCCGAGGTCCTGGGGGTGAGCCGGATCGCGTGGCTCGGGTACGCCGACTCCGGCATGAGCGGCTGGGAGCAGAACGACGCCCCGGACTCGCTGCACGGCGCCGATCTCGACGAGGCGGCCCAGCGGCTGGCTGACGTGCTCGACGAGGAGGACGCCGACGTGCTCGTCGGCTACGACTGGCACGGCGGCTACGGCCACCCCGACCACGTGCGGGTGCACCACCTCGTGCACCGGGGCGCCGAGCTAGCCGTACGTCGACCCCGTCTGCTCGAGTCGACGATGAACCGCACCCTGATCTCGCGCCAGCTCGCCGCCGGGCGTGAGCAGGGGGCGAACCTCGAGGCGTTCGACGACTTCGATCCCGACGCGCCGATGGACGACGGCAACCCGCTCGGCACCCCCGAGGACGAGATCACCTGGAGGGTCGACGTCAGCGACTACCTCGAGCAACGTCGCGGCGCACTCGAGGCCCATCGCTCGCAGGCCACCGACATCGAGGGCTTCTTGTCGATGCCACCCGAGGTGTTCGCGATGATCTTCGGCCTCGAGCACTACATCGAGCCCAGCGACCCCGGCCCCCTCCGCGACGGCTGGCCCTTCACCCCCACCGCGGGTTGAGGCGCGCCCTTCCGGTGGTTTGGGAAGGCGCTCTGGCGCCTGTCTCCAAACCCGGCGAGGTACGCAGGGCGGGGTGACCCTGGTCGACCGACGGTCGGGGGTGGTGTCGAGACGGTCGCAGAGCGACCTCCTCGACCACCGACCGACGCTGGCCTATCGCTTCTCGAGGGCCGACCGGCCGGCCTCCAGCCGCGCGACCGGCACCCGGAACGGCGAGCACGACACGTAGTCGAGCCCGACCTCGTCGAAGAAGTGGATCGACGCGGGGTCGCCGCCGTGCTCGCCACAGACGCCGAGGTGCAGGTCGGGGTTGGCACGCTTGCCGATCTGCGTGGCATGGCGGACCAGGCGGCCGACGCCGTCGACGTCGAGGCTCTCGAAGGGGCTGACCTGGAAGATGCCGGCGTCGAGGTAGCGGCTGAAGAACGACGACTCCACGTCGTCGCGCGAGAAGCCCCACGTCATCTGGGTCAGGTCGTTGGTGCCGAAGGAGAAGAACTCCGCCGACTTCGCGATCTCGTGGGCGGTCACGGCCGCACGCGGCAGCTCGATCATGGTGCCGACCTTGTGGGGGACCGACGTACCGCGCTCCTCCTCGATCGAGGCAGCCACCTCGGCGATCTCGCGGCGGACCAGGTCGAGCTCGGTCACCGAGGCCACCAGGGGGATCATGATCTCGGGCTGGGGATCGCCGCCGGCGGCGGTCCGCTCGGCCGCGGCCTCGAGGATCGCCCGCACCTGCATCCGGAACAGGCCGGGGATCACGATGCCGAGCCGGACGCCGCGCAGCCCGAGCATGGGGTTCTGCTCGTGCAGCCGCTTGACGGCCTCGAGGAGCCTCTCGTGGTGCTGGTCGAGGTCATCGTGGTCCTCCTCGAGCGCGACCTTGACCGACAGCTCGGTGTAGTCGGGCAGGAACTCGTGCAGCGGCGGGTCGATCAGCCGGATCGTCACCGGCAGCCCGTCCATGGCCTCGAAGATGCCGATGAAGTCGTCGCGCTGGAGCGGCAGCAGGGCCGACAGCGCTTCCTCCTGGCCCTCCTCGTCCTCGGCGACGATCAGGTCCTCGACCAGCTGACGACGCTCGCCGAGGAACATGTGCTCGGTGCGGCACAGGCCGATGCCCTCGGCGCCGAAACGTCGCGCCCGGGCCGCGTCCTCGGGGGTGTCGGCGTTCGCGCGCACCCGGAGCCGGCGTACGTCGTCCGCGTGCTTCATCACGCCGTCGACCGCCTGCACGATGTCCTCGTCGACCTGGTCGCCCTCGAAGTAGCGCATCACCGAGGAGTCGACGACGGGCACGGCGCCCAGGAAGACCTCGCCGGTGGTGCCGTCGATGGAGATCACGTCGCCCTCGTTGATGGCGTCGCCGCCGCGCACCTTCGCACGCCGCTTCTTGGAGCTCACGTCGAGCGACTCGGCGCCGCAGACGCAGGTGCGGCCCATTCCGCGCGCGACCACTGCCGCGTGCGAGGTCTTGCCGCCGCGGCTGGTGAGGATGCCTCTGGCGGCGACCATCCCGCGCAGGTCGTCGGGGTTGGTCTCCTTGCGTACCAGGATCACGTCCTCGCCGCGCTCGGCCCACTCCACGGCCGTGTCGGAGTCGAAGACCGCCTTGCCGACGGCCGCGCCGGGGGAGGCGTTCATGCCCGTGGCGATCAGCGTCCGCTCGGCGTCCTCGTCGAAGCTGGGGAACATCAGCTGGGCGAGCTGGGCGCCGGTGACGCGGCGGGTCGCCTCGGCGGCCTCGATCAGCCCCTCGTCGACCATGTGACGCCCGATCCGGAACGCTGCCGCCGGGGTGCGCTTGCCGACGCGTGTCTGGAGCATCCAGAGCTTGCCGCGCTCGACGGTGAACTCGATGTCGCACATGTCGTGGTAGTGCTGCTCGAGCGTGGCCATGATCCCGAGCAGCTCGTCGTGCGACGTCTTGTCGATCTCCTCCATGTCGGCGAGTGACACCGTGTTGCGGATGCCGGCGACGACGTCCTCGCCCTGCGCGTTCTGCAGGTAGTCGCCGTACACGCCCTGGTTGCCCGATGCCGGGTCACGGGTGAACGCGACACCGGAGCCGGAGTCGTCGCCGAGGTTGCCGAAGACCATCGCCTGCACGTTGACCGCCGTGCCGAGGCCCTCCTCGATCCGCTCCTGGCGGCGGTAGAGCACCGCCCGCTCGGTGTTCCACGAGTCGAAGACGGCGCGCATGGCGAGCTCGAGCTGCTCGCGCGGGTCCTGCGGGAAGTCGCGTCCGGAGTGCTCGGCGATCGACTTCTGGAACGTGTCGACCAGCTCGCGCAGGTCGTCGACGCCGAGGTCGGTGTCCGACTCGGTGCCTCGGCTCTTCTTGAGCTTGTCGAGGGCCCTGGAGAACACCTCGGAGTCGATGTCGAGCACCGTGGCGCCGAACATCTGCAGCAGGCGGCGGTAGGAGTCCATCGCGAACCGCTCGTCGTGGCTCTGCTCGGCCAGGCCGCGGACGGACTCGTCGTTGAGACCGACGTTGAGGACCGTCTCCATCATCCCGGGCATCGAGAACTTCGCACCGGACCGGACGCTGACCAGGAGGGGGTCGGATGGATCGCCGAGTCGACGTCCCATCGCCTCCTCCAGGGTGCGGAGGTGCTCGTCGATCTCCGGGTCGAGACCGTCCGGCACGTCGCCGGCCTCGAGGTAGGCCCGACACGCCTCCGTGGAGATCGTGAAGCCAGGCGGCACGGGCAGCCCGAGGTTGGTCATCTCCGCGAGGTTGGCGCCCTTGCCACCCAGGAGATCCTTCTGGTCCTTGTCGCCGTAGCTGAAGTCGTAGACATAGGTCATGGGTCCGATCCTCGCCCTTCCCGGCGGCAATGGCGAGGCCCGAAGGTCCTCCGCCGCGGGTCACTCGGACGTGGTGCCGCCGCTCTCGACGTACGACGGTGGTGCTTCGCCGCGGGCGACAGCCAGCGCCGAGGTGATCCGGCGTGCGGTGAAGTCCGCGCACCGCTCGCGCACCTGCTCGAGGGTCGCGAACTCGGCGTTCCGGATCTCGCGCGGCTCGAGCACCATCGGGTCGAGGAGCGCCGCCTCGTGCGCGCCGCCGTCGAAGACCAGGCAGACGGCGTCGTCCCAGCCGCCCCACGGTGGGAGCCAGTCGGTGACGAGCAGATCGCCGGCCGCGACGTCGAGAGCGAGCTCCTCCTCGATCTCTCGACCGGCGGCCTCGCGCGGGGACTCGCCCACCTCGACCACCCCGCCGGGCAGGTCCCAGTCGCGCTTGTAGGTGAGCTGGCAGATCAGCACGCGGTCGTCGCGGTCACGCACGAGCAGCTGGCTGATCGCGCGCTTGCGGGGGAGGAAGGAGTTGAGCAGCGCCCGGAACGCCGTGGGCTCGGTCAGCGGCGGGTCGCTGGCCAGCCGGGCGAGCACGACGTACGACGTGGTCTCGGGGCGGTCACCCGTGCCCGGCTCGACCCGGCGTACCCCTTCGCGGCGGAGGCCGGCGCGGGTGGCGACCCGCAGGGACGCCTCGTTGCCGGGCTCCACCGAGGCCTCGACCCTGGTGTAGCCGAGGCCGCCCTGCCCGGTCTCGGTGAGGGCATAGTCGGCCAGCAGCCGGACCGCGCGGGTGGCGACCCCGCGCCCGCGCTGGCCGCGGAAGAGCGCCCACGACAGCTCGCCCACCCCCGTAGCGCGGCGATGCACGTCGACGCTCCCGGCCAGCTCGCCCTCGTGCTCGATCGCGAACCCGACCACCGACCGGCCGTCGGCGTAGGTCGCCCGCCAGTCGCGGATGGCGCGCTGCATCCGCTCGTCGGTGACCCCGTCGGGTGGCCAGCCGAACCAGTGCGCGATCACCTCGTCGTGACCCGCCACGGCGGTCGGGACGTCCTCGTCGCGCCAGGGCCGGAGCGTGATCTCCCCGTCCGTCAGCGTGGGCTGGTCCGAGGGCTGGGTCACCCTCCGACCCTAGCCATCTCCCATCGGCCGCCCGGGGCGTGCCCCGCGGTCGATCAGTCCTTCCGGAACCACACGGTCGCCAGCGGCGGTACGACGAGCGTCGCGTGGGCCGGCTGGCTGCCGTGCTGGCCCTCGTGGCCGGTGATCGAGCCGAGGTTGCCGACCCCGGAGCCGCTGTAGGTGCCGGCGTCGGTGTTGAGGACCTCTCGCCACTCACCGGCCGACGGCAGGCCGAGCCGGAAGTCGGGATGGGGCACCGCAGCGAAGTTGGACACGCACACGACCTCGGAGCCCTCGCCGCCGCGCCGGATGAACGAGAACACGTTGCGCCCGGCGTCGTTCGCGTCGATCCACTCGAACGAGGACCCCTCGTCCTCGCGCGACCAGATGGCGGGGGAGGCGGCGTACGCCGCGTTCAGGTCCTTGACGAGCCGGTGGACGCCGAGGTGCTCGGGATGGTCGAGCAGCCACCAGTCGAGCTCGCGCGACTCGGCCCACTCGGACTCCTGGCCGATCTCGGCTCCCATGAAGAGCAGCTGCTTGCCGGGGTGAGCCCACATGAACGCGAGGTAGGCGCGCAGGGTGGCCAGCTGCTGCCAGCGGTCACCGGGCATCTTGCGCAGCAACGAGCCCTTGCCGTGCACGACCTCGTCGTGACTGAGCGGGAGCACGAAGTTCTCGGTGAAGGCGTAGGTCAGGCCGAACGTGAGGTCGTTGTGGTGCCAGGCCCGGTGCACCGGCTCGCGCGCGAGGTAGTCGAGCGTGTCGTGCATCCAGCCCATGTTCCACTTGAAGCCGAAGCCGAGTCCGTCCACCGAGGTGGGCTGCGTGACGCCGGGCCAGGACGTCGACTCCTCCGCGATCGTCGTGGCGCCGGGCACGCGCTTGTAGACGGTGGCGTTCATCTCCTGGAGGAACTGCACGGCCTCGAGGTTCTCGTTACCGCCATGGATGTTCGGCGACCACTCGCCGTCCGAGCGGGCGTAGTCGAGGTAGAGCATCGAGGCGACGCCGTCGACGCGGAGGCCGTCGGCATGGAACTCCTCGAGCCAGTAGAGCGCGTTCGCGTAGAGGTAGTTGCGCACCTCGCGACGACCGAAGTTGAAGATGTGGGAGCCCCACTCCTTGTGCCAGCCGCGCTGCGGGTTGGGGTCCTCGTAGAGCGGTGTCCCGTCGAAGCGCGCCAGCGCCCACGCGTCGGTCGCGAAGTGTCCGGGGACCCAGTCGAGCAGGACCCCGATGCCGTGCTGGTGGAAGGCGTCGACGAGCCGGCGGAAGCCATCGGGGTCGCCGAAGCGCGAGTCCGGAGCGAAGTACGACGTCACGTGGTAGCCCCACGACCCGCCGAACGGGTGCTGCATGACCGGCATCAGCTCGACGTGGCTGAAGCCGAGGTCGGCGACGTAGGGCACCAGCTCGTCGATGAGCTGCTCCCACGACAGCACCTCACCGTGCCGCTTGCGCCAGGAGGCGAGATGCACCTCGTAGACCGACATCGGCTCGTGCACCGGCTGGCGCGTCGCCCGGGTGCGCATCCACTCGTCGTCGCCCCACTCGTGGGAGGACTCGTAGACGCGACTCGAGGTGGCGGGCGGCACCTCGGCCCAGTAGGCCATCGGGTCGGCCTTCTCCCGCCACTCGCCGTCGGCGCCGAGGATCACGTACTTGTAGCAGGCCCCGGCCCCGACCCCGGGCATGAAGAGCTCCCACACGCCCGACTGCCCGAGCTGTCGCATCGGGTGCTCGCGGCCGTCCCAGCTGTTGAAGTCGCCCTCCAGGCGGACCCCGCGTGCGCCCGGCGCCCACACCGCGAACGACGTACCCGAGACGTCGCCGGTGGACGAGCGGTAGTGGTGCACCCTCGCCCCGAGGACCGTCCACAGCAGCTCGTGGCGGCCCTCGTTGACCAGGTGGAGGTCCATGTCGCCGAGGGTCGGCAGGAAGCGGTAAGCATCGTCGACGGTGATCGGGCCCTGCCCGTAGTCGACCTCCACCCGGTAGTCGGGCACGTCCGGCGACCCCGCGGTCGAGCCTGTCGAGACCTCGCCGACCCAGACCCCTTCGTACTCGTGCTCCAGCGGGACCCGCGCGCCGTCGGACAGCACGGCGGTCACCGTCTGGGCCAGCGGCTTGAACGAGCGGATCGTCACGCCCCCTCCGTCGGGGTGGGGCCCCAGGATCGCGTGCGGCTGCCCGTGCTCCCCGCGGATCAGCTGCTCGATCTCGGTCGTCGACACCTGCTTCATCGGTCACCCTCCGTGGAGCTGAGCGCCGCCATCGGGATCGACAGCCACGTCGGTCGGTTGCGCGCCTCGTAGACGCACTCGTAGACCGCCTTGTCGGCGACGTACGCCGCCAGCGTGGTCTGCTCGTCGGCGGTCAGCTCGCGGCCGGCGTACGCCTCGAGGAACGCCGCCTGGTTGCGGGCCGACCACTCGGCGGCCCGGTAGGAGCGCTGCTCGCTCCCGTCGTCGCCCGTCGCGGCGGCGGTCAGCTCCGCGACCCGCGGCGCGTAGTCGAAGGAGCGCAGCATGCCCGCGACGTCGCGCCACCGTGAGTCGGGCACGACCCGCTCGACCAGCGGCTTGGCGGGCTCGCCCTCGAAGTCGACGATCTTCCAGCCCTTGGCCGTGCGCAGGGTCTGGCCGAGGTGCAGGTCGCCGTGGACGCGCTGTGCGGTGTCGGGACCGATCGCGGCGAGGGCGCCGAACAGCTCGCGCAGGTGGTCGGCGTGCGGCTCGAGCTCCGGTACGACGACCAGCGCGGCATCCAGCCGCGCGACCATCGCGTCGGCGAGGGCCCGGTGGTCCTCGGCGGTGCGCTCGACGGTCGGGAAGTGCTCAGCCAGCAGCGCATGCACGAGACTCACCGCCTCGCCGAGCCGCTGCGCCTCCCCCGCGAAGTCGCCGCCGACCTCGTCGGCGTAGAGGTCGGCCTCGGCGAAGAGGTTGCGCACGCTGGTCAGTGCCAGCTCCCAGCCGTCGCTGGCGGTCCGCAGGAACTGCTGCAGCATCCCCAGCTGCAACGTCCCCCCGCCGGTGGTCGAGGAAGGCGCTCTGGCGCCCGTCTCGAAACCACCCCCACCGAAGCCCTCCGCCTGGACCCACCCGTACAGCGCGGCCACGTTGTCCGACCCGGCGCGGGTCAGCACCTCGTGGATCTCGATGTCGGGGTTGACCCCTGGTGTGACTCGCCGGAACAGCTTGAGCAGCGCCTGCTCGCCGAAGGCGACCGAGGAGTTGGACTGCTCGCCGGTGAACGGCGTGGAGTGCGCGGTGGGGTCGAGCGGCTCGCCGGGCAGCCGGTGGAACGTCAGCGGGCCGTCGGGCGGGAACGCGAACGCCCGGAGGTACGCCCCCATCGCCTCGCGGTCGTGGACCGCGTCGTAGGCGTGCGTCCAGCCGATCTCGGGGTCCTCCCACCAGCCCACGAACGCGTGGTCGAGCCGGTGCTCCGGGTCGGTGTAGAGCGCGAGCGGCACCTGGTAGACCTCGACGTCGCCATCGGGGTAGGTGATCTCGGCGAGGTCGACGACGACGCGTGGGTCCTTCTCGGCGACCGTCCCCAGCCGTCGTACGTCGGTCACGGCGCCGTCGCGCCCCTTGCCACCGAACCAGCGGGCACCCTGGATGAACTCGGTGAGCTGGCGCCGGTCGTCGGCTGCGGACGTGGTCGTGCTGTCGGTACCGATGTCGTCTGTCACGGGGCGGTGGCCTCCTCAGGTGGGGCGGTCAGCCGGAACCAGTAGAACCCGTACCCACCCAGGGTCAGCAGATACGGCAGCTCTCCGATGGGTGGGAACGGGACGCCGCCCAGGAGCTCGACGGGGACGTAGCCCTCCCAGCGGCGCAGGTCGAGCTCGACGGGCTGCGCGAAGCGCGAGAGGTTGTTGATGCACACGATGATGTCGGACTCGTGTTCGGCGCCCGGGCCGACCTCGTGCTCGCGGGCGTAGGACAGCACCGACGGGTTGGTTCCGCCGAGGTCGAGGAACGACCCGAGCCCGAACGCCGGGTGGCCACGCCTGGCATGGATCATCCGGCGGGTCCAGTGCAGCAGCGACGAGGAGTCCTCGAGCTGGGCCTCGACGTTGACGCTCTGGTAGCCGTAGACGGGGTCCTGGATCGCGGGCAGGTGGAGCTTGCCCGGCGTCGCAGACGAGAAGCCCGCGTTGCGGTCGGGGGTCCACTGCATCGGTGTGCGGACGCCGTCGCGGTCGCCGAGCCAGATGTTGTCGCCCATCCCGATCTCGTCGCCGTAGTAGAGGACGGGGCTGCCGGGAAGCGACAGCAGCAGAGCGCTGAACAGCTCCATCCGGTTGACGTCGTTGTCGAGCAGGGGCGCCAGCCGGCGGCGGATGCCGATGTTGGCCTTCATGCGGGGATCCTTGGCGTACTCGTCCCACATGTAGTCGCGATCCTCGTCGGTGACCATCTCGAGGGTCAGCTCGTCGTGGTTGCGCAGGAAGATGCCCCACTGGCAGCCGTCGGGGATCGGCGGCGTCTGCTCCATGATCTCCGAGATCGGGAAGCGCGACTCGCGGCGCACGGCCATGAAGATCCGCGGCATCACCGGGAAGTGGAAGCACATGTGGCACTCGTCGCCCTCCCCGGCGAACTCACCGGTGTCGGGGTCGCGCTTGCCGCCGAAGTAGTCGACGACGTCGGCGGGCCACTGGTTCGCCTCGGCGAGAAGCACGCGCCCGGGGTAGTTGTCGTCGATGAAGCGACGCACCATGCGCAGGAACTCGTGGGTCTCGGGGAGGTTCTCGCCGTTGGTGCCGGGTCGCTCGTAGAGATAGGGGACGGCGTCGAGCCGGAAGCCGTCGAGGCCCATGTCGAGCCAGAACGACATCGCCTCGAGCATCGCCTCGTGGACCTTGGGGTTGTCGTAGTTGAGGTCGGGCTGGTGGGAGAAGAAGCGGTGCCAGAAGTACTGCTGACGGACCGGGTCCCACGTCCAGTTCGAGGGCTCGGTGTCGACGAAGATGACGCGCGCCTCTTCGTACATGTCGTCGGTGTCGGACCACACGTAGAAGTCGCCGTACGGCCCCTCGGGGTCGCTGCGCGACGCCTGGAACCACGGGTGCGCGTCGCTGGTGTGGTTCATGACGAAGTCGATGATCACGCGCATCCCTCGGCGGTGGGCCGCCTCGACGAACTCGCGGAAGTCGTCGACCGTGCCGCATTCGGGGAGGATCGAGGTGTAGTCGGCGATGTCGTAGCCGCCGTCGCGCAGGGGTGAGGTGAAGAACGGCGGCACCCAGAGGCAGTCGATGCCGAGCCATTGGAGGTAGTCGAGCTTCTCGATCACCCCGCGGAAGTCGCCGGTGCCGTCGGCGTTGGAGTCGCGGAACGAACGCACCAGCACCTCGTAGAAGACCGCGGACTTGAACCAGTCGGGGGTCTGCTGCTCGGCCGTCGTGGCGACGATGGTGCTCTCGTGCCCGTCGGTCGAGCTCGTCTCGACCTCGGACTCCGCGGCGCTCACGCAGTCCTCCTCACGGTCAGCACGTGCGCGGGCTCGACCCCTGGGTCGAGGCGCACGTAGTTGTGCTGGCCCCAGTGCCAGTCCTCACCGCTGATCTCGTCGTGCACCGCGAGGCTGTCGTGCCAGTCGAGGCCCAGCGCAGGCAGGTCGAGGTGGACCACGGTCTCCCGGGTCCCGTGCGGGTCGAGGTTGATCACCACGATCACCAGGTCGTCGCCCTGCCCGTCGGTCGAGCCTGTCGAGACCACGGGACCCGCCTGCTTGCTGAACACCAGCACGTTCTCGTCGTCACTTGAGTGGATGACGAGGTTGCGCAGCTGCTGGAGCGCCGGGTGGGCACGGCGTACGGCGTTCAGCTTCGCGAGGTACGGCGCGAGGGTGCGGCCCTCGGACTCGGCGCCGGCCCAGTCACGCACCCGGATCTGGTACTTCTCCGAGTCGAGGTACTCCTCGCTCCCCGGCCGGACGGCCACGTGCTCGTAGAGCTCGTAGCCGGCGTAGACGCCCCAGCTCGGCGACCCGGTGGCGGCGAGCACCGCGCGGATCTTGAAGGCCGGCGGCCCGCCGTACTGGAGGAACGCGTGGAGGATGTCGGGGGTGTTGACGAAGAAGTTCGGACGCATGAGGTGGTCGGTCTGCGACGACACCTCGCGGAGGTACTCCTCGATCTCCCACTTCGCGGTGCGCCAGGTGAAGTAGGTGTAGCTCTGCTGGTACCCGATCGCGCCGAGGGTGCGCATCATGGCCGGACGCGTGAAGGCCTCGGCCAGGAAGATCACGTCGGGGTCGGTTCGCCGGACCTCACGGAGCAGCCACTCCCAGAACGCCACCGGCTTGGTGTGGGGGTTGTCGACCCGGAAGATCCGCACGCCGTGCGACATCCAGTGCCGCACCAGGCGGAGCACCTCGCGACAGATCCCCTGGGGATCGTTGTCGAAGTTGAGGGGGTAGATGTCCTGGTACTTCTTCGGGGGGTTCTCGGCGTAGGCGATCGTGCCGTCGGCCTGGGTGGTGAACCACTCCGGATGGCTGGTGACCCACGGGTGGTCGGGGGCGCACTGGAGGGCCAGGTCGAGCGCCACCTCGAGCCCCACGGAGGCGGCCTTCGCCACGAAGACGTCGAAGTCGGCGAGGGTGCCGAGGTCGGGATGGATGGCGTCGTGGCCGCCGTCCTTGCTCCCGATCGCCCACGGTGAGCCCGGGTCGGTGGGTGCGGGGTCGAGGGTGTTGTTGGGCCCCTTGCGGTTGACCTCGCCGATCGGATGGATCGGCGGCAGGTAGACGACGTCGAAGCCCATCGCGGCGACCGCGCCGAGACGCTCGGCGGCGGTGCGGAAGGTGCCGCTGACCACGGCGCCGGTCTTCTCGTCGTACGACGCGCCCTCCGACCGCGGGAACAGCTCGTACCAGCTGCTGAAGAGCGCGCGCTTCCGGTCGGCGTACAGCGGGTAGGGGCCTTCCACGGTGACCAGCTCACGCAGTGGGTGGGTGGTCAGCAGCTCCACGATCTCGGGGGACTGGAGCGCCGCGAGCCGCGCCTCGACCGGGCGGGACGTGTCGCGGGCAGCCGAGGCCGCACCTCTCACCACCTCCACCTCTCGCGCGTCGAGCGCAGGGTCGGCGGCGACCCGGTCGAGCAGCAGCCCGCCCGAGGTGAACATCAGCTCGACATCGACGCCTGCCGGGATCTTCAGCCCTGCGTCGTGCTCCCAGGTGGCGAGCGGGTCCGACCAGGCGTGGACCTCGAAGGTCCAGGCACCCTCGCGGTCAGGGGTGACCCAGGCGACGTAGCGGTCGGGGGCGTCGCCGTCGGCGAGCATCCGCACCGGCGACCGCCGGGAGCCGTCCGGCGCGACCAGCACGACCTCGGCGCCGAGCCGGTCGTGACCCTCACGGAACACCGTGGCCCGCACGGGCAGCGACTCGCCCACCGTGGCCTTGGCGGGGAGGCGACCGAGGTCGACCAAGGGCATGACGTCCATGACGGGGATGCGACCGACCATGCTCGCCACCCTTCCGTTTCACCATCGCGCATGCAACACGGGCGTCCGGCGGGGGAGGGTGGGTCGGATCACCCGCCGGCGGGCCTGCTCGGTAGAAATTGGAACGATCAAGTGATTCTCGGCTACCGTCCTCGGGTGCGTGCGATTCGACGATTCACGGTCCGTCCGGTCTTGCCCCCGTCCCTCTCCGCGCTGGCGGACCTCGCGGGCAACCTGAGGTGGTCCTGGCACCCTCCGACGCAGGACGTCTTCGCCGAGGTCGACCCCGAGACCTGGGAGGCGACCAAGCGGGATCCGGTGCGCCTCCTCGGAGCCGTCGGGCCCGACCGCCTCGAGCAGCTCGCGAGCGACCAGGGCTTCCTCGACCGGCTCGGCGCCGCCAAGGCCGACCTCGACGCCTACCTCGGCGGTGAGCGGTGGTACGGCCGCAGGGCCGGCGACGAGGCGCCCACCCGGATCGCCTACTTCTCTCCCGAGTTCGGCATCACCGCCGTGCTCCCGCAGTACTCCGGCGGTCTCGGCATCCTCGCCGGTGACCACCTCAAGGCCGCCAGCGACCTCGGCGTCCCGCTGGTCGGCGTCGGCCTCCACTACCACTCCGGCTACTTCAAGCAGTCGCTCTCCCGCGAGGGCTGGCAGCTCGAGCAGTACCCCGTCCTCGACCCCGACGAGCTGCCGATCTCGCTGCTCCGCGAGGCGAACGGCGACCGCGCGATCATCTCGATCGCCCAGCCCGACGGCCCCGACCTGCTCGCCAAGATCTGGGTGGCCCAGGTCGGCCGGGTCCCGCTGCTCCTGCTGGACTCCGACGTCGACGGCAACCCCGACCACTACCGCGAGCTCACCGACCGCCTCTACGGCGGCACCTCCGAGCACCGGCTGCGCCAGGAGATCCTCCTCGGCGTCGGTGGCGTGCGCGCGCTGCGCGTCCACGCCCGGATCACTGGCGCGTCGGAGCCCGAGGTGTTCCACACCAACGAGGGCCACGCCGGCTTCCTCGGTCTCGAGCGGATCCGCGAGCTGACCGTCGAGGAGAGCGGCCCGCAGCTCGACTTCGAGACCGCGCTCGAGGTCTCGCGTGCCTCCACCGTGTTCACCACCCACACCCCGGTGCCGGCCGGTATCGACCGCTTCTCCCGCGAGCTGATCGAGCAGTACTTCGGCTCGGCCGGGGCGCTCGCCGGTGTCCCGATCGACCGGATCCTCGCGCTCGGCGCCGAGGACTACGCAGGTGGGGACCCGACCGTGTTCAACATGGCGGTGATGGGGTTCCGGCTGGCCCAGCGCGCCAACGGCGTCTCGCAGCTCCACGGCCATGTCAGCCGGGAGATGTTCCACGGCCTGTGGCCCGCCTTCGACGAGGCCGAGGTGCCGATCACGTCGATCACCAACGGCGTGCACGCCCCGACCTGGGTCGGACGTGAGGTCTTCGACCTCGCCAGCCGCCACGGCGGCGACGGCGACGGCGACCACACCGACTCGTTCTGGAACGCCGTCGACCAGGTCTCGTCCGCCGACATCTGGGCAGTCAAGCGGCTGCTGCGCGAGCGGCTCGTCCACGACGCCCGACGCCGGCTGCGCAAGTCGTGCGCGACGCGTGGGTTCCCGGCGGCCGAGTGCACCTGGGTCGACCAGGCTCTCGACCCCGACGTGCTGACGATCGGCTTCGCGCGCCGCGTCCCGTCGTACAAGCGACTGACGCTCATGCTGCGCGACCCCGAGCGGCTCAAGCGGCTCCTGCTCCACCCGGAGCGTCCGGTGCAGCTGCTGATCGCGGGGAAGGCCCACCCGGCCGACGACGGCGGCAAGAAGCTGATCCAGGAGCTCGTCCGCTTCGCCGACGACCCCGAGGTGCGCCACCGCATCGTCTTCCTGCCCAACTACGACATCGCGATGGCTCAGCCGCTCTACCCCGGCTGCGACGTGTGGCTCAACAACCCACTACGGCCCTACGAGGCGTGTGGCACGTCAGGCATGAAGGCCGCGCTGAACGGTGGTCTGAACCTCTCGATCCTCGACGGCTGGTGGGACGAGTGGTACGACGGCTCGAACGGCTGGGCGATCCCGTCCGCCGACGGCGTCGACGACGTCGACCGTCGTGACGACCTCGAGGCGACCGCGCTGTACGACCTGATCGAGAAGGAGGTCGCGCCGCGCTTCTACGACGTCGACCAGGACGGCGTACCGGGTCGCTGGATCGAGATGGTGCGCCACACCCTGAAGTCGCTCGGCCCCAAGGTGCTCGCCACCCGGATGGTCCGCGACTACGTCCGGCTGCTCTACACGCCGGCCGCGGTGACCGGGCGCACGCTGAACTCCGACTACAAGGGCGCCACCGAGCTCGCCTCGTGGAAGAAGGGCGTGCGGGCCGGCTGGGACGACGTGCGCGTCGAGCACGTCGAGAGCCACGGCGTCGGTGACAACCCGGAGGTCGGGTCGACGCTGACCGTGCGGACGTTCGTCGCGCTGGGCTCGCTGACTCCTGACGACGTCGCGGTCGAGGTGGTGCACGGCGTGATCGACGGTGACGACGACCTCGTCGACACCCAGCTCACCGAGCTCGCCCTGGCCGACTCCTACGACGGCGGCCGCTACCGCTTCGACGGCGAGGTGCAGCTGCGCCGCGGCGGCACCTTCGGCTACACCGTCCGGATCGTCCCCCGCCACAGCGTCCTCGCCTCGGTCTCCGAGATGGGCCTGGTCGCCCTCCCGTAGCTGACCTGCCACGCGGGCGACGCCATACGGCGCCGACCTGCCACGCGGGCGACGCCATACGGCGCCGACCTGCCACGCGCGTGACGCGCAGTGTCTCGACATCGCCGGGTCGATGACTCGAGGCGTCATGAGATCGCCAGGTCAGCGCTCTGACGCGTCACCCAAACGCCAGGTCGGCGATCTGCGGCGTCACGGAATCGCCGGGTCAGCGGTACGGCGGTACCAGCGGCGGATGATCAGCTCGGCGATCAGCAGGTTGATGATCCAGCCGAGCCACTGGCCGTAGGGGATGCTCGCGGAGACGGCGGCCTGCACGTCGCCGTCGTACCGGCTCTGCATGACCGGCGCCTGTGCGAGCAGGAGCAGGGGCGTGACCATGCGGGCGGTGATCGCGAAGAAGGTCAGGGCGTAGAGGCGGGTCATCCACTCGCGGTGCCGGGTGACGTCGCCCGCCCGGATCGCCCGGAAGGCGATCACCGCGAAGCACGGCCAGAGCACCGCCGGGACGAGCACGCCGTAGCGGGTGAGGTTCCCGTCGGGGGTCGTGATCGCGAGCGGGATGCCGGTGAGCGCGAAGGCGACGGTCCCGAGCCCGAGGAAGGTGCGGCCGATGATCCGGTGCCGTCGCCGGTCGGCCCGGATCCGCGGCACGAACTGGAGCGCACCGAGGATCATCGCGGCGGCCGCGCACGGCACGTGGACGACCAGCAGCACCCACGCCGCGTCGGTCTGTACGTCGATCCGGCTGGCCGCGCGGTCGAGCAGCACGTAGGGGAACGCCAGCACCGGGGTCGCCACGACGGCGATCGCCAGGATCGCCAGCACCAGCCGCGGCGTGCGGCCGGTCCGCTCAGGGGTCGAGGTCGAGGTCATCGCCACCAGCCTGAGCCCTGGCGCTCGCGAGCGACATCGGGGATGACCCCGGGACCGCCCCGACCGTCATCCGCGAGTGTCCTCGCGGACCACCACGACCGTGCGCGCGTCCAGGAGGAGCTCCTGGCCCTCCTCCACCCGGGAGCCGGTGGGGTGGTCCGGACAGGTCGACACGACGACCTCGCCGCTGTCGTTCCAGCCGTCCGGCGGCATCGTGACCTCGACCGGTTCGGCCTCGGCGTTGAGCCAGATCAGGAACGAGGAGTCCCACTGCTGCTCGCCGCGCGGCCCGGGGGAGCGCAGCGGGTCGCCGGTGAGGAGCATCCCGACCACCGACAGCGCGTCGTCCGCCCAGTCGTCGCCGGTCATCTCGCGCCCGCTCGGGTGGAGCCAGGTCAGGTCCTTCCGGCCGCCCTCGATCGTCGGCCGCCCCTCGAACCAGTGCCGCTGCCGCAGGGCCGGGTGCTCGCGCCGCAGCCGCAGCGCCGCCTTGGTCACCTCGTAGACGTCGAGCCACGCGTCGTCGGCGCGCCAGTCGATCCACGAGACCTCGTTGTCCTGCACGTAGGGGTTGTTGTTGCCGCCCTGGGTCCGCCCGCGCTCGTCACCTGCGGTGATCATCGGGACGCCGTTCGACAGGCACAGCGTCACCAGCAGGTTGGCCGCGGCCCGACGTCGCAGCGCGACGATCTCCGCGTCGTCGGTCTCGCCCTCGACCCCGAAGTTCTGCGAGCGGTTGTTGTCGTTGCCGTCGCGGTTGTCCTCGCCGTTGGCGCGATTGTGCTTGCGCTCGTAGGTCACCGCGTCGCGCACGGTGAAGCCGTCGTGCGCGGTCACGAAGTTCACCGAGGCGTACGGCGATCGCCCGTCGTCGGCGTACAGGTCCGACGAACCGGCGAGCCGCGTGGCAACGGTGCGGATGCCGGCGGATCGGCCGCGCCAGAAGTCGCGGACCGTGTCGCGGTACTGGTCGTTCCACTCCACCCACGAGGGCGGGAACTCGCCGACCCGGTAGCCCTCCATCGAGACGTCCCACGGCTCCGCGATCAGCTTGACGTGCCGCAAGGTCGGGTCCTGCCCGATCGCGGTGAGCAGGTGGCTGCTCATGTCGACGTCGTAGCCGACGCGGGCCAGTGCCGACATCAGGTCGAAGCGGAAGCCGTCGACGTGCATCTCTCGGGTCCAGTAGCGCAGGGAGTCGAGGATCAGCCGCAGTGCGTAGGGGTTCGAGGCGTTGACGGTGTTGCCGCAGCCGGTGACGTCCCAGTAGGTGTCGTTGAAGGGGTCGCCCGGCGCGCGGTGGTCCTCGCGGCGGTAGAACTCGCGGTCGTCGAGCCCGCGGAACGACAGCGTCGGCCCGTCCGTGCCGCCCTCGGCGGTGTGGTTGTAGACCACGTCGAGGATCACCTCGAGACCGGCCGCGTGGAACGCGCGCACCATCTCCTTGAACTCCCGCACCTGCTCGCCGCGGTCACCCGCAGACGCATAGCCGTTGTGGGGCGCGAAGAAGCCGAGGGTGTTGTAGCCCCAGTAGTTCCGCATGCCCCGCGCCATCACCCGCGGCTCGGTCACGAACTGCTGTACGGGCAGCAGCTCCACCGCGGTGACGCCGAGGTCACGCAGATAGTCGGTGACCGCGGGCGTGGCCAGCCCGGCGTACGTGCCGCGCAGGTGCTCCGGCACCCGGTCGTGCAGCGCCGTCATGCCCTTGACGTGGAGCTCGTAGACGACGGTGTCGCGCCAGCGTGTGTAGGGCCGTCGGTCGCCGCGCCAGTCGAAGGCGGGCTCGTGGAGCACGACCCCCTTCGGGACGTACGGCGCGCTGTCGCGGTCGTCGAGGAGGTCCGGCGCGTCCTGGTCGAAGCCGAAGATCGCGGGGTCGTTCGCCAGCTGCCCGCTGACCGCCCGGGCGTAGGGGTCGAGCAGCAGCTTCTGGGGGTTGAAGCGCAGGCCGAGCTCGGGCTGCCACGGACCGTCGGCCCGGAAGCCGTACCGGGTCCGCGGCGCGACGCCGGGCACCTCGCCGTGCCAGATGCCGAGCGAGAGCTCGGTCAGCTCGTAGCGGGTCTCCTGGTCGACACCGTCCTCGTCGTCGAACAGGCAGACCCACATCCGGGTCGCCTCGGGGGCGTGGATCGCGAAGTTCGTGGCCTCCTCACCCCAGTCGGCCCCCAGCGGCCAGGTGCGGCCCGGCCAGACGGCGGTGGTCTCACCGCGACGGCTCCACATTCCGGGGGTCACCTGCGACATTGTGTCGGACGCTCGCTACCGTCGGGCCCGACCCGACCCGCGACGAGAGGATCCCCATGTCAGAGTTCGTGCGGCTCGAGGTCGGCGACGGCGTCGGCACGATCCGACTCGACCGGCCGAAGATGAACGCCCTCAACGTGCAGGTGCAGGAGGAGATCCGCGCCGCAGCGGCGGAGGCCTCTGCCCGCGACGACGTCAAGGCGGTCGTGGTCTACGGCGGCGAGAAGGTCTTCGCGGCCGGCGCCGACATCAAGGAGATGGCGGACATGTCCTACGTGGACATGGTGCAGCGCAGCGGCGCACTCCAGTCGGCGTTCACCAGCGTGGCCCGGATCCCCAAGCCAGTCGTCGCCGCGATCACCGGCTACGCCCTCGGTGGTGGGTGCGAGCTGGCGCTGTGCGCCGACGTCCGCTTCGCCGCGGAGGACGCCGTCCTCGGCCAGCCCGAGATCCTGCTCGGCATCATCCCGGGTGCGGGCGGCACCCAGCGGCTCACCCGCCTGGTGGGTCCGAGCCGGGCCAAGGACATCGTGTTCACCGGCCGGTTCGTCAAGGCCGACGAGGCGCTGGCGATCGGGCTCGTCGACCGGGTCGTCCCCGCCGACCAGGTGTACGCCGAGGCGCTGGCCTGGGCCGGTCGCTTCGCCCACGCCGCGACGTACGCCGTTCGCGCGGCCAAGGAGGCGATCGACCTCGGCCTCGAGGCCGACCTCGACACCGGGCTGGCGATCGAGCGCCAGCAGTTCGCCGCCCTCTTCGCGACCGACGACCGCGCGATCGGGATGAGGTCGTTCATCGAGGACGGGCCGGGCAAAGCCCGCTTCACCGGTCGCTGACCGGCGGGGAGCGACGACGATGGCAGGCACGACCGACGACGTACGACGGCGCGTGGCCCAGGCGGTCTGGATCGTCTGCGCGGTGGCAGCGCTCTTCCTGGCCGCCGGGGCGCTGTGCATCGCCCTCAAGGCGAACCCCGACAACGCGCTGGTGAAGTTCATCATCGACACCGCCGACCGGCTCGACCTCGGCGTCTTCTCCCGCGACAACGGCGTGGCGCACTTCTCCGGGAGCACCCACGCCGCCGCGACCAAGAACGCCCTGGTGAACTGGGGCCTCGCGGCGGTGGCCTGGCTGGTGGCGGGCCGGATCCTGGAGCGCCTGATCCGGCCGTGACGGAGGCCGAACCTGAGAATCTTCGGTCAGGTGAGGCTACTGACTGGTAATTAGCGGGTGGTTGTGATGGCATGCACACGCACGTGGCCAGGGGGCCCGTGCGTGACTCGACCCTGGGAGGGTTCCACTTCATGTCTGTACGCACCCACTACAAGCTGATCGGTGCCGCCGGCGCTGCCGCGCTCGCGCTCAGCGTCGCCGGTCCGGCGCTCGCCGCCGGCGAGGAGACCGCCACGGTCGCCTACACCTGCACCACCGCTGCCGGTGACGCCCACCCGTCGGCCGTCTACCACGTGAACGCGCCGGCGGCGAAGATGGCAGCCGGGCAGCCCCTCGGCACCACCGCCACCTTCACGCTGGACGCCGCGACCACCGGTCTGGCCTCTGGCGTCCTCGGCTGGACGTCGTTCAACGGCACCATCGCCACTAAGCCCGGCGCCGCGCAGGCCGGTCTCAACCTGAAGATCGCCAAGACCACCCTGGGCAACGGCACTGCCGGCGCGACCAACGCCGCGACGAGCGGCTCGACGCTCGCTGGCTCCAAGGTCGGTGCCTTCACGTTCAAGCTGGGCAACCTCGGCCTGGTCACGCTCAACGGCTTCGACGCCACCGGCAAGAAGCTCGGCACCGTCACCTTCCCGGGCAGCTTCGGTCAGTGCATCAACGACGCTGGCACCACCACGCTCCAGAACGCCACCCCGGCCGACGCGACGACCACCATCGTCAAGGACAAGACGAAGACCACGGAGAAGGCCAAGTACGCCGCCAAGAAGAAGACGGCCACCGGCACCGCGCACGTGAAGTCGCGCTTCGGCATCGCCCCGACCGGCAAGGTCACCTTCGTCCTCAAGAAGGGCGCCAAGACCGTCAAGTCGGCCAAGGGCAAGATCAGCAAGAAGGGCGTCGCCACCGTGTCCTTCAAGCACGTCTCGGCCAAGGGCAAGTACTCGATCGTCGCCAAGTACGCCGGCAGCGCGAACCTCAAGGGTTCGACCGCCAAGGCGGGCTTCACGGTCAAGTGACCCGCTCCTGACACATCTGTCGGCGGCCCCGGTGAGCTCTTCACCGGGGCCGCTGGCATGTCCGGACCCCGCCGGCCGGCAACGACCCGACCGTGACAGCGTCACTGTGAGAGATGCCACCGTCGGCCCGGTTCCACCGCCGTCCTAGCGCCTTGTAACCTCGCAGGCACACCGGAGAACCCAAGGGAGGGCCGTCGCGGCCATGAACATCGCTGTCTGCGTGAAGTACGTGCCGGACGCCACCGGAGACCGTCATTTCGAGGACGACAAGACCGTCGACCGGGTGGGCGTCGACGGTCTGCTCTCCGAGCTCGACGAGTACGCCGTGGAGCAGGCGCTCCAGATCAAGGAGAAGGCCGAGAACCCCGAGGACGTGACCGTGACCGCGATCTGCGTCGGCCCCGAGCAGGCGGTGGACGCGGTCCGCAAGGCGCTGCAGATGGGTGCCGACCAGGGGGTCCACGTCTCCGACGAGGCCATCGCCGGGTCGGACGCGATCGCCACCTCGCTGGTGCTCGCCAAGGCTGTGGAGCGGGGTTCCTACGACCTGGTGATGTGCGGCATGGCCTCGACCGACGGCTCGATGAGCGTCGTACCCGCCATGCTCGCCGAGCGCCTCGGGCTGCCCCAGCTGACGCTCGCGTCGGTGGTCGAGGCCCAGGGCGACCAGGTGCGGATCAAGCGCGACGGCGACACCGCGACCGAGGTCGTGGGCGGCACGATGCCGCTGGTGCTGTCGGTGACCGACCAGTCCGGCGAGGCCCGCTACCCGTCGTTCAAGGGGATCATGGCCGCGAAGAAGAAGCCGCTGGAGACGCTGTCGCTGTCCGACCTCGGGGTCGACGCCGGCGACGTGGGGCTGTCCGTGGCGTGGAGCGTGGTCGAGGACACCACCGCGCGCCCGCCGCGCGAGGCCGGCGAGATCGTCAAGGACGAGGACGGCACGGGCGCCAAGGCGCTGGCCGACTTCCTCGCCGCCAAGAAGTTCATCTGAGCAGCGGTAGGGGAGCAGTCACATGAGCGAGATCCTGGTGGTCGTCGACCACGCCGAGGGCGCGGTCAAGAAGCCGACGTACGAGATGCTGACCCTCGCGGCGCGGCTCGGTGAGCCGTCCGCGGTCTACCTCGGCCCCGCGGCGAAGAACGCCGAGGTCGCCGAGGCCGTGAAGAAGTACGGCGCCGCGAAGGTCTACGCCGTCGACGACGCGACGCTGAAGGGCTACCTCGTGGCGCCCAAGGCAGAGGCGCTGCAGCAGCTGGTCGAGAAGACCTCGCCGGGCGCGGTGCTGATCGCGTCGTCCGCGGAGGGCAAGGAGATCGCCGGCCGGCTCGCGATCAAGATCGACTCCGGCCTGATCACCGACGCCGTGGACGTCGAAGAGGGCCCGGTCACGACCCAGTCGGTCTTCGCGGGCAACTACACGGTCAAGGCGAAGGTCACCAAGGGCACCCCGATCATCACCGTGAAGCCGAACTCGGCGGCTCCGGTGGAGGCTGCCGGGGCCGGCACGTTGGAAGAGGTGTCGGTGACCGTCTCCGACGCAGCCAAGGGCGCCCAGATCGTGGCCTCGCAGCCGCGCAAGGCGACCGGCCGCCCCGAGCTGACCGAGGCCGCGATCGTGGTCTCGGGTGGTCGTGGCACCGGCGGCAAGTTCGAGCCGGTCGAGGACCTCGCCGACGCGCTCGGCGCGGCCGTGGGCGCCTCGCGTGCCGCCGTCGACTCCGGCTGGAAGCCGCACAGCTACCAGATCGGCCAGACCGGCAAGACCGTCTCGCCGCAGCTCTACATCGCCGCCGGCATCTCCGGTGCCATCCAGCACCGCGCCGGCATGCAGACCTCCAAGACCATCGTGGCGGTCAACAAGGACGACGAGGCCCCGATCTTCGAGCTGGTCGACTTCGGCGTCGTGGGCGACCTCCACAGCGTGCTCCCCGCGGTGACCGACGAGGTCAAGCAGCGCAAGGGCTGAGGGCTCGGCCTGCGGGGGTTGCGTGCGGAAAACGCGGAACGATTGCCCTGACACCTGGGGCGTGTCGGAGATCCGTTCCGCGTTTTCCCTGCACGGACACGCCCACCCGGCCTCCTCGCGCTGCCCTACGATTTCGCCATGAGCAGCGACGTCGTCGACCTCGCCCGGCGTGCGCGGGAGGCCTCCCGCACCCTCGCGCTGGCGACGCGAGCCACCAAGGACGCGGCGCTGCACGCGATGGCCGACGGCCTGGACCGGCGTACCGACGAGGTGCTGGCGGCCAACGACGTCGACGTACGACGGGCGGAGGACGCCGACACGCCCGCCCCCATGGTCGACCGGCTGCGCCTGACGGGCGAGCGGGTCGCCGCGATGGCCGAGGGGCTGCGCGACCTGGCCCGGCTCCCCGACCCGGTCGGCGAGGTCGTCCGGGGGAGCACGCTCGCCAACGGGCTCGAGCTGCGCCAGGTGCGGGTGCCGTTCGGAGTGGTCGGGATGATCTACGAGGGCCGACCCAACGTCACCGTCGACGCGGCCGGCATCTGCCTGAAGTCGGGCAACGCCGTGCTGCTCCGCGGTAGCGGCAGCGCCCGCGACAGCAACGCCGCGCTGGTCGAGATCCTGCGCGAGGCGGTCGAGACGCGTGACCTGCCCGCCGACTGTCTCCAGCTCGTGCCGGCCGAGTCCCGCGAGACCGTCAAGGAGCTGATGCGGGCCCGTGGGCTCGTCGACGTGCTCGTCCCGCGCGGCGGTGCCGGTCTGATCCGCTCGGTCGTCGAGGAGTCGACGGTGCCGGTCATCGAGACCGGCGTCGGCAACTGCCACGTCTACGTCGACGCCGCCGCCGACCTCGAGATGGCGCTGGCGATCGTGCTCAACGCCAAGACCGACCGCACCAGCGTCTGCAACGCCGCCGAGTCGCTGCTCGTGCACGAGGCGGTCGCCGAGGAGTTCCTGCCGCGGGTCGTCGAGGCACTGCAAGGCGCCGGCGTGACCATCCACGGCGACCCCGCCTTCACGTCGTACGACGGGGTGGTCGCGGCCAGCGACGACGACTTCGGCCGGGAGTACCTCAGCCTCGACATCTCGGCCGCGGTCGTGCCCGACCTCGACGCCGCCCTCGACCACATCCGGCGCTTCTCCACGGGCCACACCGAGGCCATCGTCACCGGTGACCAGGCCGCGGCGCGACGCTTCACCGCCGAGGTCGACGCGGCGGCGGTGCTGGTCAACGCCTCCACGCGCTTCACCGACGGTGGGGAGTTCGGCTTCGGCGCCGAGATCGGGATCAGCACCCAGAAGCTGCACGCCCGCGGGCCGATGGGGCTCCCGGAGATGACCTCGACCAAGTACGTCGTCACCGGCGACGGCCACGTCCGCTGACGCGGGCCGCGGAGCCCGGAGCCGGTCGGCTAGGGTTCAGGCATGGTCAGCCCGCTCGTCGTCAATCACTGGGTCGTCGGAGGCACCGTCCTCGCCCTCTTGCTGCTGGCGCTGCTCGCGCTGCTGATGTTCGGCGCCGGTCGCGAGCACAGCTGACCCCGATGAGGGCCCTGTGAGCGCCCGGGCCCGTCGCGTCGGGGTGATGGGCGGCACGTTCGACCCGATCCACCACGGGCACCTGGTCGCCGCCTCGGAGGTGCAGTCCTGGTTCGAGCTCGACGAGGTCGTCTTCGTGCCGACCGGGGAGCCGTGGCAGAAGTCCGACCGCCAGGTCACCCCCGCCGAGCACCGCTACCTGATGACGGTGATCGCGACCGCGTCCAACCCGAGGTTCTGGGTCTCGCGGGTCGACATCGACCGTGGCGGCCCGACGTACACCATCGACACGCTGCGCGACCTCCACGAGCAGCGTCCCGAGGCCGACCTCTACTTCATCACCGGTGCCGACGCGCTCGCCGACATCTTCACCTGGCGCGACGCCGACGAGCTCTTCGCGATGGCGAAGTTCGTCGGCTGCACGCGTCCGGGCTTCGTGATGGACGCCGAGACGCTCGCCAAGATCCCCCACGACCGGGTCACGATGGTCGAGGTGCCGGCGCTGGCGATCAGCTCCACCGACTGCCGTCGTCGTACGATGCGCGGAGAGCCGGTGTGGTACCTCGTGCCCGACGGTGTCGTGCAGTACATCGCCAAGCACCAGCTCTATCCGCGCGACGGCTCCACCCGGACGGCCCTCGGTCTCCCGGCTCGCGGCCCCGCCATCATCCCCAGCAACGAAAGTGCTTCATGACCGCCACCGACCACGCCGTCAGCCTCGTCCACACCGCCGCCCGCGCGGCCTCCGACAAGCTGGCCCAGCACATCGTGGCATTCGACGTCAGCGACCAGCTCGCGATCACCGACGCGTTCCTCCTCGCCTCGGCGAGCAACGACCGTCAGGTGAAGTCCATCGTCGACGAGATCGAGGACAAGCTCCGCGAGATCGGCGCCAAGCCGATCCGCCGCGAGGGCGAGCGCGACGGGCGCTGGGTGCTCATCGACTACGGCGACGTCGTCGTCCACGTGCAGCACGAGGAGGAGCGGCAGTTCTACGCCCTCGAGCGGCTCTGGCGCGACTGCCCGCTGATAGAGCTCCCGGCGGACGTCTCCGCCGGCGCCCACGGTGCCTGAGGCCCGCACCCTGGTCCTGCTCCGGCACGGCGAGACCGACTGGAATGCGGAGGGACGCGCTCAGGGGCACGCCGACGTCCCGCTGAATGCCGTGGGCCGCGCCCAGGCGGCGACCGTCGCACCGGTGCTGGCAGCCTTCGGCCCGGCGCGCCTGTGGTCCAGCGACCTGGCGAGGGCCTTGCAGACCGCCGAGTACGTCGCCGCGGCCGGCGGGCTGCCCGTCGAGCCCGACGCCCGGCTCCGCGAGTACGACGTCGGGAAGCGGTCGGGGCTGACGCTCCAGGAGTTCGCCGACTGGTTCCCCGAGGAGTACGCCGCGTGGGTCGCCCACGACCCCTCCCGCCGGGTGGCGGGGGAGGAGTCGACCGAAGAGGTGCGTGACCGGATCCTGCCGGCGCTGCACGACTGCCTTGCGACCCTCGAGCCCGGTGAGACCGGGATCGTGGTGCTCCACGGGGCTTGCCTCAAGGTCGGCGTGATGGCGCTGCTCGGCTGGCCCTGGGAGCTGTCGAACTCGCTCCAGGGTCCAGAGAACTGTGGCTACTCCGTGCTGTCCGAGCACGCCGTCCGCGGCGGCCTCCGCCTCACGTCGTACAACGAGAAGGCCGTGGGCACCCGGCACGGACCCGATTTCGCAACCGACGGGCCTGTTGGCTAGGATTCCGCGAGTTGCCTGCCGGACCGGTGGGCGGCGTTCCGGGGCTGTGGCGCAGCTGGTAGCGCATCTGCATGGCATGCAGAGGGTCAGGGGTTCGAGTCCCCTCAGCTCCACCGGAAGTCCGCGGGAACCCCAGGGTTCGAGTACCCCACCGCTCGGGCAGCTCCACCGGAAGTCCGCGGGAACCCCAGGGTTCGAGTACCCCACCGCTCGGGCAGCTCCACCGGAAGTCCGCGGGAACCCCAGGGTTCGAGTACCCCACCGCTCGGGCAGCTCCACCGGAAGTCCGCGGGAACCCCAGGGTTCGAGTACCCCACCGCTCGGGCAGCTCCACCGGAGACAGCGAAATCCTCGCGCTCAGTCGGGCGCGGAACTTGTGACCGAGCCCGCCTGATCGGCCGCAAGCACAAGGTTTGCTCAAGGTGCGAATGGCTGGCTAGAGGCACACACACCGGCTGCGGGGGCCGGTCGATGCCTCGGGAATGTCGGTCGACCTCGTTGTGGCCCCTTCACTCGAGAGTCACGCCCATGACCGATCTGAAGATCACGCCCGACACCTCCGGACCCGAGCCGGACCCGAACGACGCCTCGGCAGACGGTGTCCCGACAGCCCGCGACTCCAGCCTCCAGCGCCGTAGCGTCCTGCGGGTCGGTGCCGGCGTGGTGACCGGAGCCACGGTCCTCGGTGCCCGGGACTTCTGGGCCCCGAACCTGTCCCAGCGGGGGCTCCTCTCGCCCAACGGTGCCTTCGCAGCCGCGTCGACCGCTCTCGGCGACACGGTGTTCTTCACCGAGGTGTTCCCGACGAGCCCGCTGATCCTCTCGCCCTTCGTCGACCCGCTGAACGTGCCGAAGGCGATGGTGCCCACCGAGACCCCGGTCTTCTCGAGCTGGACCAACCCGCCGGGACCCGGGGACGGCCAGCAGAACTCCTACCGCAACGAGCGGCACCAGAAGTGGTCGAGCGACGTCGGCTCGCCCGACCCCAACATCTACCTGATCGAGCTCAAGGTCGCTCCGCACTCGTTCACCACGTCACAGGTGCTGCCGATCGACAAGAAGGGCCGGCCCGTGGCGTCCTTCGACGCCCAGGGCAAGCCGATGGCGAAGGGCCTCAAGCGGCAGCTGCCGCCGAGCACGATCTACGGCTTCAACGGCACGTTCCCAGGTCCGATGATCAACGCCGAGTACGGCAAGCCGAACCTCGTGCGGTTCATCAACCGACTCGACGAGAACCCCTACGGTCTCGACCGGCAGGACTTCGGCGCGCCCGACTACTCCTTCCTCACCCACCTGCACAACGGCCACACGGCGCCCGAGAGCGACGGCAACCCGCACTGGGCCTACCTGCGTGGGCCGCAGAGCGTGCACGGGTGGCGGACCAAGGATTGGGTCGACCAGCTCTACCTGAACTGGCCGGCGGGCAACGACGAGAGTGAGAAGCAGAGCTTCTTCTGGTTCCACGACCACCGCATGGACCACACCGGGGCCAACGTCTACAAGGGCCTGGTCGGCCTCTACCCGATCTACGACCCGGTGCTCGACTCCGGCGACGAGACCAAGGGCCTGCGGCTGCCCGGCGTCCGCAAGGACAACATGGACGGCAGCTTCGACGTCGACTACGACATCCCGCTCGCCTTCTTCGACTGCCGGCTCGACGACGGCACGACGGTCCACCACGACTTCCACGACGCCGAGTACCCGGAGGCGGGCAACCCGCGCACCCACCCCGAGTGGTGGGGCAAGACGTTCTACCGCCACTTCCCCAACCACGGGTTCGTGGGCGACATCTTCACCGTGAACGGCACGGCGTACCCCGTGCTCGACGTGAAGCGGCGCAAGTACCGGTTCCGGTTCCTCGACGCCTCCGTGTCGCGGATCTACGAGTTCAAGCTGATGAGCTCGACCAAGGGTCCGAAGGCCGCCAAGGACCTCGGCTACACCGACGACGAGCTGGACGGGCAGTACCGCATCCCCGACGGCCAGCAGTGCATGAAGTTCACCGAGATCGCCACCGACGGCGGCCTGCTGCCGGCGCCGATCCCGCGTGACAGCTTCGAGCTCTGGCCCGCCAAGCGCCGCGAGGTGATCGTCGACTTCACCCAGTACATGGACGGCTCGCAGACCACCCCGGGCGACATGGTCTACCTGACCAACGTGATGAAGATGAGCTCGGGCCGGATGTGGGACAACTCCACCCGCTTCTCGCCCGACGCTCAGTACAAGGTGCCGGTGCTGGCCTTCCGGATCGGCGCCATGGCCGAGGACAACAGTCAGATCCCGCAGACGATGCGGCCGCTGCCTCCGCTGCCCTCCGACTGGGCCAAGGGACTCGACGACCGCCACATCTTCGAGGTCAAGCGCGGCCAGCTCGGCGGTGAGATCGAGTGGCTCATCAACGGCGAGCCGTTCGACCCGCTGACCGACATCCGCAGCCTCAAGAACCCGCGCAAGAACTCGCCCCTGGCACAGATGAAGAAGGGCAGCTTCGGGCTCTGGGAGATCCGCAACGGCGGCGGCGGCTGGGTGCACCCGTTCCACCTCCACATGGAGGAGCACCGGACCGTCATGCGCAACGGCAAGGACGTGACGGCCAAGGCGGATCCGGGTCACCCCGACGACATCTCTCGCGAGGACCTGGTCGCCCTCGATCCGTCGGAGTCGGTGATCATCTACCGCGGGTTCCGTGACTTCGTCGGCCCCTACGTGGCGCACTGCCACAACCTGGCCCACGAGGACCACGCGATGATGTTCGGCTGGTCGATCACGCCATGAGCGCGGTGAGACGAGGGGGCTCGCGATGACGCCGCGGACCGACGTGGAGACCCGGTACGACGTCCGCCCGGACGCAGGGGCAGCCCTGGCGCCCGAGCGCGACGTCCGGGCCGGCGGCTCCTGGGACCACCGGCGGCGGGCGGGGGTGTCGTGGTCGCACGTGCTGCCGCTCGCGGTGGTGCTGGCCTTCGCGAACGGCTTCTGGATCATCGCCGTGCGCGGGGCCGTGGGCGCGATCGAGCGCACGTCGGCGCCGTTCTCGACCTGGCTCCACGAGTCTCCGCTGCTGGTGCCGGTCTACGTCGTCGCCGTGCTCGGCGCCTTCATGCTCGCGCAGCGCTGGTTCGGTCCGCGTCCTCACGGCCTGCGGGCCAACGCGGCCACGATCGGGCTCGTGGCCGGGTGTGCCACGGCGGCGGGTGTCGTGCTCCAGATGGCGAGCGGCTGGTTCGACTTCGTGCTCCAGCGCAGCGACCTGCAGCACATCGGCTCGATGCACATGACCTGCGACGCGACCTGCACGACCCAACGTGTGCAGGCGACGCTCAACATGGAGCTCAAGGCGGTCGTGGTCGCGCTGGTGCTGATGGCTGTGACCGACGTGCTCCTGGTCGCCCTCGTCATGGCCTTCCGCGGCGGCGACATCGTGCTGGCCAAGCCGCCGAAGCCGATCGGCTCACGCCGGGTGGAGGACGCGCAGCTGGTGCTCGCCGCCGGTCTGGCCGGCGCCGCGGTGATCCACGCCGCGGTGGTGCCCGAGCACCTCGACGAGTGGCTGGCGGCCGGTGTCTTCTTCATGCTGCTGACCGTGGCCGAGCTGGCCTGCGCTGCGGCTGTCCTGGCCCGACACCGAGCCTGGCGGGTGCCGGCGCTGGTGGCCGCGGTGGTGCTGTCGGCCGGCCCGCTCATCGTGTGGACCGTGTCGCGCACCATCGGACTGCCGTTCGGGCCGGAGACCTGGGTGCGGGAGCCGGTCGGCGTGGCCGACCTCCTCTCCTGCGCGCTCGAGCTCACCACCTTGACCATCGCGGTGGTGCTGCTGCGTCGCGGTCGTGGACCGGTTGGCTCGTGGTCGAACCACGGGCTGGCGCTCGGGCTCACGGCCGTCCTGGCCGGCACCGTGATCGGCCTGGGCGGGGCGGACCTTCCGGTGGTCGGAGCGTTCTCGGACCTGGGTGACCATCACGCGGTACACGGCGTGGTCCCGCAAGGTTGAGCGTGGTGCGCCCGGATGTAGGCATGCATCCGGGGCGCACTGCCGATACATTGGCCCCGTGCAGAACAGGCCTGGTCTGAAGCTCATCGGCGCGGTCCTCGTGTTGCTCGTCGCGGCCGGTTTCGTGCTCGAGTCCGCGTGGCTCTTCCTCACCGCCCTCGTGGTGTTCTTCGGGTGGGTGGGCTACCTGCTGCTCGGCCCCGAGACCTGATGCCGGCACCCGCCCTGGCGGTCACCGGATCGACCGGAGCGCTCGGGGGCCTGGTGGCCCACGGCCTGGCGGCGCGCGGTGTAGCCCAACGCCTGCTCGTGCGTACGCCGTCCAAGGCGCCTCAGCTCGAGGGTGCGGTGGTCGTGCCGTGCAGCTACGGCGACCGTGCGGCGGCGCTCGCCGCCCTCCGGGGGGTGACAACGCTGCTGATGGTCTCGGCGTCCGAGTCGGCCGACCGGCTCGACCAGCACCGCGCGTTCGTGGACGCGGCGGCCGAGGCGGGGGTCGAGCAGGTGGTCTACACGTCGTTCGCAGGCGCCGCGCCCGACTGCACGTTCACCCTCGGCCGCGACCACTGGATCACCGAGGAGCACCTGCGCGCGAGCGGGATGCAGCACACCTTCCTGCGCGACAACTTCTACCTCGACTTCCTGCCGCTGATGGTGGGCGAGGACGGCGTCATCCGTGGGCCGGCCGGCGACGGACGCTTGTCGGCGGTCGCCCGCGCCGACATCGCGGCGGTTGCGACCGAGGTGCTCGCCGATCCGAACCCCCACGCCGGCGCGACGTACACGTTGACCGGCCCGGAGGCCCTCACGCTGGCCGAGGCGGCAACGGCGATCACCGAGGCGACCGGCCGCGCCGTGGCCTTCCACGACGAGACCCTCGAGGAGGCCTACGAGTCGCGGCGACCCTGGGGTGCCCCGGACTGGCAGAACGACGCCTGGGTCTCCACCTACACCGCGATCAAGGTGGGCGAGGTCGCGGCCGTCACCGACGACGTCCGCCGGGTCACCGGCCGCGAGCCGCTGAGCCTCCGGGACTTGCTCGCCTCGGACCATGTCTGACCGAGGTGGCCGACGACGTCCAGCCGACGGACCGGACGTGAGTGACGACGCAGAGGTGTCCGCCGACGCGGCTGCCGCGATCGCAGCCCTCGAGTCCGGGTACGACGCGCTGCTCGCGAGGATCGTCGACACGGTCCGGGCCGACGATCGGGTGCGGGCGCTCTGGCTCGGCGGCTCGGTGGGGCGCGGGGTCGCGGACGCGGGCAGCGACCTCGACCTGCTCGTGACCGTGATCGACGCCGAGGCGTTCGCCGATCCCGCCGTCTGGGCCGTGGTCGACCCGGTGATCACGATCCCCATCCCCGGGATGCCGGGCTGCTTCGCGTTCACCTCGCGCGAGGGCCTGCGCGTCGACGTGGTCCTGGAGGAGGTGGCGGACGTCGCGGGCTCGCCGTACACCAGTCGGATGCGGGTCCTCGACCGTGACGGGCTCCAGCCGCCTCCGCAGGATGACGATGCCCCGGGGCCTGACGTGACGCGGATGCAGGCGCTGGTCACGGAGTTCCTGCGGCAGTCGGCGATCTTCCCGGCCGCCGTCGTGGCGCGCGGCGACTGGCTGCTCGGGCAGGAGGCGGTGCACGGCTACCGCACGCTCCTCTACGAACTGTTCACCGAGTCGAACCAGCCGCTCCCGGTGATGGGCGTCAAGCAGTGGAGCAGCCGGCTGACCGCCGACCAGCGCGCGGTGCTCACCGGCCTCCAGCCGCCGCCCGCGACGAGCGAGAGCGTGGTGGCGGGGATGGTTGCGGTCCGGGGCGCCCTGCACACCCATGGCCGCGCTGCCCTCGAGGCTGCGGGAGGCATCTGGCCGACCGAGGTGGACGAGGCGATCACGGCGTACTGGCACCGCCACGGGCTGCCGTGAAACCGGCTCAGGTGATGGTCATCCCGCCGTCGACGGGGAGGGTCTGGCCGGTGATGTAGCCGGCGGCGTCGGAGGCCAGGAAGACGACGGTGGCCGCGAGCTCGGCGGGGTCGCCCTTGCGGCCGGACAGGATGCGGTAGCTCATCAGGTCGAGGTAGCCCTCGGGGTAGGTCTCGGTCATCTCCGACTCGAAGAAGCCCGGCGCCAGCGCGTTGACCCGGATCCCCTTGCGCCCGGTCCACTGCTGGGCGAGGTCACGGGTCAGCCCGATCAGGCCGGCCTTGGTGGCGGAGTACGCCGCCTGGGGGAGGCCGCCCGTGGTGAGGCCGAGCACCGAGGAGATGTTGATGATCGACGAGCCCGGCTGCATCACGCGCCCGCATGCCTGCGCCATCCAGTAGCAGCCGTTGAGGTTGACGTCGACGACCGAGCGGAACTGCTCGGGCGTCTCGCGGGTCGCCGGCACCGCCGTGCCGACGCCGGCGTTGTTGACCAGGATGTCGACGCGGCCGAACTCGTCCATCGCCGCCTGCACGAGCGCCGTACAGGCGTCGGGGTCGGAGACGTCGGTGGCCACCGACAGTGCGCGGCGGCCGGCGCCACGCACCAGGTCGGCCGTGGTCTCGAGCCGGTCGGCCCGGCGGGCGCCGAGCACGACGTCGGCCCCGGCCTCCGCCAGACCCTGGGCGAACGCGACACCCAGACCGGACGACGCGCCCGTCACGATCGCCACGCGTCCGTCGAGCCGAAAGAGGTCCAGGGAGGTCATGGCCGCATCGTAGGGGTCCACCCTGGACCGACCCCGGACCTGCTCGGCGAACGTGAGATCGCGGGCGCGGTGTGCTGGAGTGGGGCCATGTCGCAGAGTCCCGACCCGTACGCCGTCCGCCCCGGTGCCGTCTCGCCGGCCGAGGAGCGCACCATGGGCACCCTCGCCCACGCCATCCCGCTCGTCGCCATGGTGATCAGCGCCGGGCTGCTGGGCTTCGTCGCCTCGCTGGTGCTCTACGTGATCTACAAGGACCGCGGGCCGTTCGCGCGCGAGAACGCCGCCAACTCCCTCAACATCCAGATCACCACCGGCATCGTGCTCCTGGTCTCGCTCCCACTGATGCTCGTGCTGATCGGCTTCCTCACCTTCGGGATCGCGATCGTGGTGGCCTTCGTGCTCCACCTGATCGGCGCGCTCAAGGCCAACCGCGGCGAGTGGTGGCGACCGCCGCTGACACTGCGCTTCGTGCGCTGAGATCCGCATGCATCGTTCCACCCTTAGGGGGGTACGACGTACGGCGTCGACCACGTGACCGCCGTCCGGGAGTAACGTGCCCCCCGGTCCACGTCGACTCGGGAGGTCTGTATGCACGTGCTGGCGTCGTCGATCCTGCGCATGGACGCGAACTGGGTCGACTACCTGCTGATCGGGCTCTACTTCGTGTTCGTCCTCGGCATCGGGCTCTCGGCCCGGGCCTCGGTCTCGAGCAGCATCGACTTCTTCCTCTCCGGCCGCTCGCTACCGGCGTGGGTGACCGGGCTGGCGTTCATCTCCGCCAACCTCGGCGCCGTCGAGATCATGGGCATGTCGGCCAACGGCGCCCAGTACGGCATGGCGACCTTCCACTACTACTGGATCGGCGCGATCCCGGCGATGCTCTTCCTCGGCGTCGTGATGATGCCGTTCTACTACGGCTCGAAGGTCCGCTCGGTGCCGGAGTACATGCTCCGCCGCTTCGGCCCCACGGCCCACCTGGTGAACTCGATCAGCTTCGCCCTCGCCCAGCTGCTGATCGCCGGCGTGAACCTCTACCTGCTCGCCACCATCGTCAACGCGCTGCTCGGCTGGAACATCTGGCTCTCCACCGTCGTGGCGGCGGTGATCGTGCTCTCCTACATCACCCTGGGTGGACTCTCGGCGGCGATCTACAACGAGGTCCTGCAGTTCTTCGTGATCGTGGCGGCCCTGCTCCCGCTGACCCTGCTGGCCCTCCACGAGGTCGGCGGCTGGAACGGCCTCAAGGACAAGATGTCGGCAGCAGGCACCAGCAGCCAGCTCGACTCCTGGCCCGGTACGACGATCACGACCTACAGCTCCGGCTTCTGGTCGGTCGTGGGCATCGTCTTCGGTCTCGGCTTCGTGCTGTCCTTCGGCTACTGGACGACCAACTTCGTCGAGGTGCAGCGGGCGATGGCCTCCAAGGACATGAACTCCGCCAAGCGGGCGCCGATCATCGGCACCTTCCCCAAGATGTTCATCCCCTTCATCATCATCATCCCCGGGATGTTGGCGGCAGTCCTGGTCAGTCCGCTCGCGTCGATGAAGGGGGCCGGCAACGACACCGGCACCGACGGCATCACCTACAACGACTCCCTGCTCCTGCTGATGAAACAGCTGCTGCCCAACGGCCTGCTCGGCGTCGCCATCGCGGGGCTGCTCGCGGCGTTCATGGCCGGGATGGCGGCCAACATCTCCGCGTTCAACACGGTGACGACGTACGACCTCTGGCAGACCTACGTCAAGAAGGACAAGCCCGACCACTACTACACGACCTTCGGGCGGATCGCGACGGTCGCGGCCGCCGTCATCGCGATCGGGACGTCGTACTTCGCCAGCCAGTTCCCGAACATGATGACCTACCTGCAGACCCTGTTCGGGTTCTTCAACGCGCCACTGTTCGCGACGTTCATCCTCGGCATGTTCTGGAAGCGGATGACCGCGACGGCCGCCTGGACCGGGCTGGTGTCCGGCACCCTGGCAGCCGTTCTGGTCGCGTTCCTCTCCGAGGACGCGTTCGGGTCCGCGAGCATCGGGGTCCTCCACATCGGCGGCCAGGGCGCCAGCTTCGCGGCTGCTGGGGCGGCGTTCGTGGTGGACATCGTGGTCAGCGTGGTGGTCACGTACGCGACCCAGCCGCGGGTCGAGTCGGAGCTGCGAGGACTGGTCTACTCGCTGACGCCCAAGGAGGATCTGCTCGACGAGCACGAGGACCACTGGTGGCTGTCGGCCACCAAGCTCGCGGGCGTCTCGCTCACCATGGTCATCATCCTCAACATCATCTTCCGGTAGGGGCGGGCAATGAGCGAGAACAACACCGGCGGTTCGAAGACGAGCCTCTTCGACATCCGCAACATCATCGGCGCGCTGCTCGGCATCTACGGAGTGGTGCTGGTCATCGTGTCCTTCGGCACGAGCAGCAGCGACCGCGAGAAGGTCTCGGGCGTGAACGCCAACCTCTGGGTCGGGATCGGGCTCCTCCTGTTCGCCGCCTTCTTCATCACCTGGGCCTACCTCCGGCCGATCGTCGTCGACGAGAAGCAGCTCGAGGAGGACAAGCGTGCGGTCGAGGAGGAGGCGCACCGGCGACTGGAGGAGGGTCCGACCGCCTGACCGCCCGACCGCCTGGCCGAAGGCGCCGACGTCAGGCGTTGCTCGGGGCCAGCTCTCCCAGGAGCTCGTCCTGCCAGGCGAACGTCGCGTCGGACCGCGCCTGCAACGCGTCGCCCTCGAGCAACGCTGCGACCCGCTCGGCGTACCCGGCCGGCAGGTCGGTACGCAGGTAGCGGAGCCCGAAGTCGTGGCGCGCCGGGCAGTGCTTGATGCGCAGCAGTCGGACCAACGGGTTCACGCCGTACCCGACGTGGAAGGCGTGCGCCTCGACCACGTCGCCACGGGCGATCGCGCGGTTGACCAGCCACTGCGCGGTGGGCCGCCGAGCGGCGGTCTGCTCCACCGCCTCCGCCCTGGCCGCCTCCATCGCGTGCTCGTCGTCGTGCCGGGGCTCGACCAGATCCTCCGGGTCGTGCACGACGTACGGCGTGCCGTGCCGGCGCTCGTCGACGAGCCGGTGCTCGTCGGCGAGGTCGGAGACGTGGAGGTCGATGATCCGCGTGGGTCGCGTCATGTCGCCGGCGTCGGCAGTCAGGTTGAGGAACGCCTGGCGGCCGTCGGGCCAGGTCGCCTCGGGCAGCTCCCAGACCTGGTGGACCTCGAAGTCGCGCAGCGCCGCGTCGAGCAGCCTGCGGTACGTCGCGACCGCCGTGCCCTGCGTGGCCAGCACCTCGACGTCGAGGTCGGAGTGGTCGTCGTACCCGCCGGTCACCGCCGACCCGCCGACGAACACCACCCGGACGTCGGCGTCGCTCTCACCCTGCCCGCGCAGCCAGGCCAACCAGTCGTCGTACCTGCTCAGATCGGTCACACCGCCGAACCTAGGACGTGGTCGCCCGCCCGGCCACCCGGTTCTGCTCCGGGCGGAACGTGGTGTGCAGAGAACGCCTACGTCGTGTGACGGGTGGGGCAGGGGACCGCACCTCACTCGGCGGCCAGGCGCGCCTTGATGTCGGTCTTGAGCACCTTGCCGACCTTCGAGCGGGGCAGGTCGTCCCACGCGAGCACGACCTTGGGGGCCTTGACCGCGCCGATCCGCTCCTTGACGAACGCGCGCACCTCGTCGACGTCGACCGTGTGCCCGGCCAGGGGCTGGACGACGGCGACCACGCGCTCACCCCACTTCTCGTCGGGCTGACCGATGACCGCACAGTCCTGGAGGTCGGGGTGGGCCATCAGGGCCTGCTCGACCTCGGTCGAGTAGACGTTGAAGCCACCGGTGATGATCATGTCCTTGGCCCGGTCGACGATGAAGAGGAAGCCGTCGTCGTCGAGGTAGCCGATGTCGCCGGTGTGGTGCCAGCCGTGGGCGGAGACCTCGGTGGTCGCCTCGGGGTTGCGGTAGTAACCGGCCATCACCAGCGAGCTGCGGATGCCGATCTCGCCGCGCTCGCCGCGCGCGACCTCACGACCGGCCTCGTCGAGGATCGCGACCTGCACGAGGGGAGCGGGGCGGCCGGCGGAGGCGAGTCGCTCGGTGGCGATCGTGCCGTCGGGGTGGCGGTGCTCGGCGGGCGACATCATCGAGATCATCATGGGCGCCTCGGTCTGCCCGAACAGCTGGGCCATCGGCCAGCCCCGCTCGAGAGCCTCGGTGAGGCGGGCGACCGACATCGGCGCCGCGCCGTACCAGAAGCACTGGAGGCTGGAGAGGTCGGCGGCGTCCACGTCGGCGTGGCCGAGCAGCATGTAGACCAGCGTCGGAGGCAGGAAGGTGTGGGTGACGCGATGGCGGCCGAGGAGGCCGAGGAAGCCGCCGACGTCGGGCGCCCGCATGATGACCACCTCGCCGCCGAGGGCGAGCACGGGGAAGCACAGCACGCCGGCGGCGTGGGTGAGCGGAGCGAGGGCGAGGTAGACCGGGCGCCCTTCGAAGGGGTAGCCGATGAGGGTCAGGGCCGTCATCGTCTCGAGGTTGGTGTCGGTGAGCATGACGCCCTTGGGGCGTCCGGTGGTGCCGCCGGTGCCGACGATCATGGCGACGTCGTCGACAGGTTGCGGCGGCGCGACCGTCTCGTCGTCGCCGAGGAACTCCTCCCACGTCAGCGCCCAGTCGAGGTCGTCGTCGAGACAGACCAGAGTGTGGACCGCCGGCAGGTCGCCGCGGATCTTGTCGACCAGCGGCGCGAAGGCGCCGGCGAAGAGGAGTGTGGAGCAGCCGAAGAGGTCGAGGAGCTCGCGGTTCTCGGCCGCCTCGTTGCGCGGGTTGATCGGGCACCACACCGCGGCTGCGCGCGAGATCCCGAAGACGCAGGTGAACGCCATGGGGTCGTTCGCCGACAGGATCGCCACCTTGTCGCCGGGGTGGACGCCCCGGCGGGCGAGCGCGATCGCCACCCGCCGGGACGTGTCCTGGACCTCGGCATAGCTGCGTGACTCACCCGTGCCGGAGCCAGGGGTGGTCAGGCAGGGGGCGTCCGGGTCGAGGGATGCGCCCTTGTCGAGGTAGTCGACCAGTCGCACAGCTCAGGCCCTGCTGATCCTCGGGCGACCGCTCATGTGTGGACCGTCAGCTGGGGCTCGCTGACCAGGCCGAAGCCGCGCAGCACCCCGAGCAGCTCGCGGTGCCCGAACGCCTGGCAGCCCGACGCGAAGCCCACGCGGTGGGGCGGCTGCTGGAGCAGCGAGTACGCGGCGTAGGCCTGCAGCAGACCGGTCTGCTGGTAGTTGCTGTTGCCGTGGACCACGCAGTGCGCCCGGCCCAGCGGCCCCGAGGCGTGCACCGAGTCGAGCGACTTGTTGACCCGCGGGTTCTCCCGCGGCGGCATCGTGTTCATCACCTGCTGGGCAGTGGCGGTCAGGGCTGCGTCGCGGTCCTCGGGCGACATGTCCTTGGTCGCCTCGAGCGCGGCCGCCACGATCTGGGGTACGCCGTTCATGAGCGCGGCGTTGAACACCCCGCCCTGCGCCCTGCAGTTGGCGACCCGAGGGTCTCGCTTGAACCACACCGGGTGGGAAGTGCCGCCCCAGGGCAGCGACAGCGCGAGCTCGTGCTGGCCGGGGATCACCAGCGAGGTCAGGCCCTGCTCGGGATCCCACGGCACGTAGGCGTTCTGCTCGAGGTAGTGGGCCGCGGAGGTCGCCGCGTTGACCAGGATGGTGCGGGTCGAGGCGATGGTCGGGCTGCCGCCCCAGAACACCGCGATGTCGAGCGTGTCGAGTCCCGGCTGCTCGAGGCACAGCTGGGCGGCGATCTCACCGGTGGTGTACATCTGCGCGATGCCGGGGGACAGCAGCAGACCCGCGGCCGCGAAGTCGGCGCCGTACTGCTCGTCGCAGGTGATCAGCCAGTCCTGCTCGCCGGTGGTGTCGGTGTAGTGGACGCCCGCGGCGAGGCACGCCTCGACGACGGCCGGACCGAGCTCGCTGAACGGGCCGACGGTGTTGCACACCACCGAGGCGCCGGAGAAGAGCTCGGTCAGCGCCTCCACGTCGTGGTCGACGACGGTGATGTCGTACTCGGCGGTCTCGATGCCCGGCACGTGGGAGGCCATCGAGTCGTTCAGCTTGTCCTTGTCGCGGCCGGCCGCGACGAAGGGGACGTGGTAGTGCCGGAGGTACTCGCAGACGAGCCGGCCGGTGTAGCCGGAGGCGCCGTAGACGACGACGGGCCGGTCACTCATGGGTCACATCCCCATTCCGCCGTCGACCGGCAGGCCCGCGCCGGTGATGAAGCGGGCGGCGTCGGAGGCCAGGAAGACCACGGCGTCCGCCATGTCCTCCACGGCTCCGAGCCGCCCGGAGGGGGTGAGCTCGATGACCGCCCCGACCGCTTCCTCGGGGGAAGGGAAGAGGCCGAGGGCGGCCACGTCGTTGGCCAGCCCGGCACCCATCGCGGTGGGGACCAGGCCGGGGTAGATGCAGTTGACCCGCACGCCGTACCCGAGCTTGCCGCTCTCCATCGCGGCGACGCGGGTGAGGCGGTCGACCGCCGACTTCGTCGCGGAGTAGACCGCGATACCGGGGAAGGCGATGGTCGCGGCGACCGAGGCGACGTTGATGATCGCGCCCCCCTGGCCGGCCGGCCCGCCGGGGCGCATCGCGCGGAGGCCGTGCTTGATGCCGAGCGTGGTGCCGAGGATGTTGACCTCGAGCATCCGGCGGACGTCGTCCGCCGCGACCTCGGTGAGCAGGCTGGTGATCTCGATGCCGGCGTTGTTGACGAGGATGTCGAGCCCGCCGAGGGTCTCGACCGTGTGGGTGACGGCGGCCTCCCAGGCCTCGTCGCTGGTCACGTCGAGGGTGGTGGCGGCGTGCCCCTCGCCCAGTCCCTTGGCGACGGCGGCGCCGTCCTGGATGTCGGCGATCATCACCCGCGCTCCGGCGTTCGCCAGGGCTCGGGCCATCCCCTCGCCGAGTCCCTGCGCGCCACCGGTGACCAGCGCGGTGCGGCCGGACAGTTCGAACACACTCATGGAGGGCTCCTCGAGGGCTGATGTGGCGTGCGTCACCCACCATCGCTGCGACCCTTGACGAGTGTCAAGACTTTCTCTGGACAGATGTCAAGAAATCGTCAGATCCCCTAGGATGCTGCGGGTGACCACCCGAGCGCCCGGCGTCCCGCCGCCGGCTCGCAGCCGCGAGGAGAAGTACGACGAGCGCCGCAACCAGCTCGCCGAGTCGGCGCTGGCGACGCTCGGAGAGCTCGGCTACGCGCGCACGAGCCTGCGCGAGATCGCCCAGAACTCCGAGTTCAGCCACGGCGTCGTGCACTACTACTTCGCCAACAAGATCGAGCTGATCACCTACTGCGTGCGCTACTACAAGGCCACCTGCGTGACCCGGTACGACGACCTGGTCGCGACCGCGGCCACGGCCGAGGAGCTGGCCACCGGCTTCGCCGACAAGCTCGTCGAGACGATCACCGACGAGGCGGCGATGCACCGCCTCTGGTACGACCTGCGCACCCAGGCCATGTTCGAGCCCGAGCTGCGCGAGGCCGTGCTCGAGATCGACCACACCCTCGAGCTGATGATCTGGCGGATCGTGCTCCGCTACGCCGAGCTCAGCGGCGGCGAGCCGGCCTTCTCGTCGGCCACGACGTACGCGATCTTCGACGGGCTCTTCGAGAAGGGCCTGCTCTCCTACCTGACCGGCGACCCGGTCGCCCTCGACGACCTGCGGTCCAGGGCGCTGGCGGTGGCCGGGAGCATCGTCCGGTAGGATGGGTGCCATGCACACGTCGTCCCTGCTTCTTGGCCAGCCGCGCTGATCAGCTCCCTGATCGCGCGGCCACCCCTCCCTGCGAGGGGTTTTTTCATGTCCGAGAGCGGGTCACGACAGGCTCGACCAACGTAGAAAAGGCTGGATCGATGAGTGAGGAACAGGTCGCCGACCAGGCGGACTCCGGCGCCGCGACGTACGACGCGGTCGCGGTGGAGGCGAAGTGGCAGCCCGTGTGGGAGCGGCTGCAGCCCTTCCGGGCCGACGACGACGTGGTGCGCGCCGGCACGCGCGAGAAGCGCTACGCGCTGACGATGTTCCCCTACCCCTCGGGCGACCTGCACATGGGCCACGCCGAGGTGTTCGCGCTGCACGACGTGATCGCCCGCTACTGGTGGCAGAAGGGCTACGAGGTGCTGAACCCGATGGGGTTCGACTCCTTCGGCCTGAACGCCGAGAACGCCGCGATCCGCGACAACGCCCACCCGGCGACGTTCACCTACGAGAACATCGCGGTCTCGACCGAGTCGTGCAAGAAGTTCGGCGTCAGCTTCGACTGGACGCGCACCTTCAACACCTCCGACCCCGAGTACTACCGCTGGACGCAGTGGCTGTTCCTGAGGCTGCGCGAGCGCGGCCTGGCCTACCGCAAGAAGAGCCCGGTCAACTGGTGCCCGTTCGACCAGACCGTGCTGGCCAACGAGCAGGTCATCGACGGGCGCTGCGAGCGCTGTGGCAACGAGGTCACCAAGCGCGAGCTGACGCAGTGGTACTTCAAGATCACCGAGTACGCCCAGGAGCTGCTGGACGACCTGGACGATCTGGCGCCGACCTGGCCCGAGCGCGTCATCAACGCGCAGCGGAACTGGATCGGCCGCTCCGAGGGCGCCCACGTCACCTTCCCGGTGACGGGCCACGACGACATCTCCGTCTACACCACCCGGCCCGACACCCTGTTCGGCGCGACGTTCATGGTCGTGGCGGCCGACGCCGCGCTGGCCTCCGACCTGGTCACCGACGAGCAGCGTCCGGCGTACGACGCGTACCTGGAGGGGGTGCGCAAGGCCAGCGACATCGAGCGGCTGTCGACCGACCGTCCGAAGACCGGTGTCTTCCTGGGCGTGCACGCGACCAACCCGGTGACAGGGACGTCGATCCCGGTCTACGCCGCCGACTACGTGCTGGCCGACTACGGCACCGGGGCGATCATGGCCGTGCCGGGCCAGGACCAGCGCGACTGGGACTTCGCCCGGACCTTCGACCTGCCGGTCATCCGCACCGTGCAGCCGCCGGAGGGCTGGGAGGGCGATGCGTTCACCGGCGACGGCCCGGCGGTCAACTCGCGCAACGACTCGCTGGACCTGGACGGCATGGGCGTCGTCGAGGCCAAGCGCGCCATGATCGACTGGCTGGAGGAGCAGGGCGTCGGTCAGGGTGCGGTCAACTTCCGCCTGCGCGACTGGCTGCTGTCCCGCCAGCGCTACTGGGGCGCACCGATCCCGATCATCCACTGCCCCGAGCACGGCGAGGTGCCGGTTCCCGAGGACCAGCTGCCCGTCGTACTGCCGGAGCTGGGTGGAGCAGACCTGACGCCGAAGGGCGTCTCACCGCTGGCCGCCGCGACCGACTGGGTCAACGTCACCTGCCCGACCTGTGGCGGCCCTGCGAAGCGGGACAGCGACACGATGGACACCTTCGTGGACTCGTCGTGGTACTTCCTGCGCTACTGCTCACCGCACGACGACGACCGGGCCTTCGACCCCGAGCTGGCCAACCTGTGGGGCCCGTGCGACATCTACATCGGCGGCGTCGAGCACGCCGTCCTGCACCTGCTGTACGCGCGGTTCTTCACCATGGTGCTGCGCGACATGGGTCTGCTGGAGTTCGGCGAGCCGTTCTCCGCTCAGCTGAACCAGGGCATCGTCATCAACGAAGGCGCCAAGATGTCGAAGTCCAAGGGCAACGGCGTCAGATTGGGGGAGCAACTATCGGCGTACGGCGTGGACGCGGTGCGGCTGACCCTGGTCTTCGCGGGCCCCCCCGAGGACGACATCGACTGGGCGGACATGTCGCCGAGCGGGTCGCTGCGGTTCCTGCAGCGGGCCTGGCGGCTGAGCGGTGACGTGACGTCGGCGCCGGGCGCTGACCCGGCGACGGGTGACGTCGCGCTGCGCAAGACGACCCACCGCACCCTGCGCGAGGCCGAGCAGCTGGTCGAGAGCCACCGCTTCAACGTGATGGTGGCTCGGACCATGGAGCTGGTGAACGCGACCCGCAAGGCGATCGACTCCGGCTGCGGCGGCGACGACCCGGCGGTGCGTGAGGCCGCCGAGGCGGTGGCGATCCTGCTGTCGCTGGTCGCGCCGTACATCGCCGAGGAGATGTGGGAGCGGCTGGGCCACGAGCCGACGGTCGCGCGCGCGGGGTGGCCCGCGGTCGACGAGGCGCTGCTGGTGGAGGACTCCGTCACCGCAGTGGTGCAGGTGCAGGGCAAGGTCAGGGCCCGCCTGGACGTCCCCCCGACGATCAGCGAGGCCGACCTGGAGGCCGCCGCGATGGCCGACCCCGCCGTCGTACGCGCGATCGACGGAGCGCAGGTGCGGCGCGTGATCGTGCGCGCGCCGAAGCTGGTCAACATCGTCGTCGGCTAGCCTTCCGCGCATGGCGGGAAGGACCGTGGTCGTCACCGACTCGACGGCCTCGTTGCCGCCCGAGGTGGCGCTGGCGCGCGGGATCGTGGTCGTACCCCTGCAGGTCGTGATCGGCGCGACGGTCTACGACGAGGGCGCGGCGGGCGCGACCCCGGAGCTGGTGGCGCAGGCGCTCAAGGACTTCCGGCCGGTCAGCACCTCCCGGCCGGCGCCGGCTGCCCTTCTCGAGGTGTACGAGAAGGCCGCCTCCGACGGCGCGGACGAGGTGCTGTCGATCCACCTGTCGGGCGACATGAGCGGGACCCACGAGTCGGCCCTGCTCGCGGCCAAGGACTCATCGGTGCCGGTCACGGTGGTCGACTCCCGGCAGGTCGGGGTGGCCACCGGGTACGCCGCGCTGAGCGCTGCCGACGTCCTCGACGCCGGGGGATCCGTGGCGGAGGCGGCCGACGCCGCGCGGGCCCGGGCCGACCTCGCGACGGCTCTCTTCTACGTCGACACCCTGGAGTACCTGCGCCGTGGCGGGCGGATCGGCGCCGCCGCGGCTCTGCTCGGTGGTGCGCTGGCGGTCAAGCCGCTGCTGCGGATCGAGGACGGGCGCGTGGCCAACCTCGAGCGGGTGCGTACCTCGGCCCGCGCCCTGAGCCGGCTCGAGGACCTGATCGTCGAGGCGGCGGGCGAGCAGGAGATCGACCTGTGCGTCTCCCACCTCGCCAACCCCGACCGGGCGGCCGACCTCGCGGCCCGCCTCGGTGAGCGGCTCGCTGCCAACCTCGACGGCCGGGAGGTCTGGTGCGGCGAGCTCGGCGCGGTGCTCGGAGCCCACGTCGGGCCCGGCATGGTCGCCGCGTGCGTGGCGCCCCGGCTCGCCTGATCCGGCCCGAGTTCCCTCCACAGCGGCCCACGCCGTACGTCGTCTCCACAGCCTCGGTCCGGCCCGGCGAGCACCGTCGTTCCACCGCCCTAGCGTCCTCGGCATGCGCAGCCGTTCCTTCGCCACCGACCACGACGCCGCCGTCGCCCGGCGGCTCGAGCTGCTCACCAGCGAGCTCGCCGCCGTCCGGCACGATTCCGCGGGCGATGCGTGGTCGCCGCACGACCACACCCGGATCCGGCTCGTGCCCACTGCCGATCCCGATCCGGAGCTCGCGCTCGACGGTGCCGCGGTCGACCCGCCGGACCCACCGATGGCGAGGATGCCGGGCCGACACGCGTCCCGCCGCGCGTCGGCGGCGCCGACCTGGGGCGCCGTGGTTCCCGATCCGCTGAGGGGTCGGATCGGCATCGGGTCGGGGCAGCTGGCCGTGGTCGCTGTCCTCGCGGTGCTCGGGCTGGTTGCGACCTGCTGGTACCTGGTCCGCAGCGGGGGACACGAGATCGCCGCGCCCGCCGCTGTCCAGACGCCGGGGGAGGCGCTGGTGCAGCCACGGGGCCCGGGCGGGGCGGTGGGGGCGGCCGCCGACGGCGCCGGGCGGTCGGCGGCGCCGTCCGCCACGCCGTCCGCCACGAAGGTGGTGGTGGACGTCGCGGGCAAGGTGCGCCGGCCCGGGATCGCCGTCCTGCGGTCCGGTGCGCGGGTGGTCGACGCTATCCGCGCCGCGGGTGGAGCACGCCCGGGCGTCGACCTCGGGTCGCTCAACCTGGCGCAGGTGCTCACCGACGGGGAGCAGGTCGTCGTCGGCGGCCCGGCGGTCGCGCCCGGTGGCGTGGCCGCCGCGGCCTCGGGGGCGCCTCCGACGGCGAGCCTGGTCGACCTCAACACCGCGGACCAGACGGCGCTGGAGTCCCTGCCGGAGGTGGGTCCCGTGACCGCTGAGGCGATCATCGCCTGGCGGACCGAGCACGGTGGCTTCAGCGCCGTGAGCCAGCTGCTCGACGTCGACGGGATCGGCGACGCCACGCTGGCCAAGCTCACTCCGTACGTGACGCTGTGACCACGCGCGCGCCGCCTGACCTCAGGATGGTCCTGCTGGCCGGGGTGGGCTGGTGGGGGGCGCTCACGGCGACGACGGGATCTCACGCGGCCGCTCTCGGAGCTGCTGGTATCGGTGTGGCGACCGTCGCGGTCGTGTGGTGGCGAGGGGGCCGACGGGCGGGGCAGACCGCGGTGGCTGCACTCGTGGTGTTCGTGGCCGTGGCGACGGCGGCCGGTGTGCGCGCCGAGCGCGTGGCCGCCAACCCGCTGACCCGCCTCGCCCTGACCCGCGCCGGGGTCACCCTCGAGGGCACGGTGACCGACGACCCGCGCCGACTCGCTGCGCGCTTCGGCGACGAGGCACTGGTCCGGATCTCGGTGATGAAAGTGGTGTGCGGTGCCGAGGTGATGCGGCTCCGCCAGCCGGTCGTCGTCTTCGCGCCGACCACGTGGCTCGGCGTTCCGTTGGGCGCGTCGGTCCGTGTCGACGGGCACCTCGCACCGACCACGGAGGGTGATGTCGCCGCGACCCTGTCCACTCACGACCCACCCGAGGTGACGTCGGCGCCCGACCCGTGGTGGCGGGCCTCGGGTCAGGTGCGGGCGGCGCTGCGGCAGTCGGTCTCCCGGCTTCCGTCCGACCGTCGCGTGCTGGTCCCGGCCCTGGTGGACGGTGACGACGCCGGGCTCGACCCGTCGCTCCAGGACGACTTCCGCACCACCGGGCTGACGCATCTGCTGGCGGTCTCGGGCACCAACCTCACGCTGGTGGTCGGGTTCGCGCTGGTGGTCGCCCGCTGGCTGCGGGTGCGGGGGCGCTGGCTCTACGTCGTGGGCGCCGCCGGGATCGCCGGGTTCGTGCTGGTGGCTCGCGCCGAGCCCAGCGTGCTGCGAGCCGCGGTGATGGGCACGGTGGCTCTGGTCGGCATGGGCGCGAACGGCCGCGACCGCGGCACCCGGACGCTCGGGGTCGCGACCGTGGTCCTGCTCCTGCTCGACCCGGGGCTCGCCACGGCGTTCGGCTTCGCGCTGTCGGTGCTCGCGACCGCTGGCATCCTGCTGCTCGCTCCCGGCTGGCGCGACGCCTTGGGGCGCTGGCTCCCGCGCTGGTTGGCGGAGGCGGTGGCGGTGCCGGCTGCCGCCCAGCTCGCCTGCACGCCGCTGATCGCCGTGATCTCCGGGCAGGTCAGCCTGGTCGCCGTCCTGGCCAACCTGCTGGCGGCACCCGCCGTCGGGCCTGCGACCGTGCTCGGCCTGCTGGGTGGGTTGCTGACGCTGGTCGTGCCGTCGGTGGGCCGGCTGGTGGGAGCTGGCGCCGGGTGGTGCGTCGCGTGGATCATCGCGGTCGCGCAGCACGCCGCGGCGCTGCCGACGCCGGCCGTCGGATGGGGGAGTGGTCCGTGGGCGATCGGGGCGCTGGTCGTGGTGAGCGCTGGTGTGGCGGTGCTCGGTCCACGCCTGGTGAGGCGCCGCACCACCGGGATGGCGTGCTGCGGCCTGCTCGTCGCGGCCGTGTTGGTGCGGGTGCCGACGCCCGGGTGGCCGCCCGATGGCTGGTTGATGGTGGTGTGCGACGTCGGGCAGGGCGACGGTCTGGTCCTCGCGACCGGCGCACCCCACACCGCGGTGGTCGTCGACGCCGGGCCGGACCCCCGGCCGGTGGACGCGTGCCTGTCGGACCTGGGCGTCAGTCGGGTTCCGCTGGTGGTGCTGACCCACTTCCATGCCGACCACGTCGACGGGCTTCCGGGCGTGCTCGACGGGCGCGAGGTGGGCGAGGTGGAGGTCAGCCGTCTGGCCGATCCGCCGGCCGGAGTCGCCGAGGTGGGTGATGACGCACGCGGGGCCGGAGTGACGCCGCAGGTCGCGCCGTACGCCACGAGCCGCCGGATCGGTGACCTCACCCTCGAGGCCGTCTGGCCGCTGCCCGGCTCACCCACGGTCGGCCCCGGTGACGGCAGCACGGCCAACAACGCCAGTGTCGTGCTGCTGGCGAAGATCCGGGGCGTCACCTTCCTCCTCGGCGGCGACATCGAGCCCGAGGGGCAGGCCACCCTGGCAGCGATGCTGCCGGGGCTCCAGGTCGACGTCCTCAAAGTGCCCCACCACGGCAGTCGCTACCAGGACGTCGGGTTCCTGCAGTCACTCGGCGCGAGGCTCGACCTGATCTCGGTGGGTGCGGACAACGACTACGGCCACCCGGCGGCGTCGACGGTTGCGGCCCTCGAGTCCACCGGCGCGCAGGTGCTGCGCACCGACCGTGACGGGAGCATCGCGGTCGTGGAGCGCCACGGACACCTGGCGGCGGTCATGGCCTCGAGGTGATCGAGAATCAGAGAGCCGGTCTCGCTTCTCGTGGCGGCCAGCGTGCAGGCGCAGGTCAGTCCCACCGGGCCGGCGTCCACGACGGCGACCTTCGGTGCGCCGGCCGACATCTCGGGCAGCGGGGATCTCGAGGGAGCGGGGCTTCGAGGCGATGACCGGCGGGAGCGCCCGCACATGTGGCTCCGGCGTCGGCGGGATGTGACAGGCTGCCGCCATGCGAGGCCCGACACCGAAGGACGTGCTGGCGCACGTGACCCTGGTGACCGGCAAGGAGGAGTTCCTCTCCGAGCGCACCGTCATCGGCGTGCGCGAGGCCGTGCGCCGCCACGACCAGGAGGCCGAGGTGTCCGAGACCCAGGCGTCGGGCCTGAGCCTGGCCCAGCTCGGCGAGATGGCGGCGCCCTCCCTCTTCTCCTCGACCCGCTGCGTGGTGGTGCGCGCCCTGGAGAACCTGCCTGAGGAGTCCGTCGACGGCCTGCTGGCGTACGCCGCTGACCCGGTGGACGATGTCGCGCTCGTGCTCGTGCACGGGGGCGGCCAGAAGGGCTCGGGCACGCTCACCAAGCTGCGCAAGCTGCCCGCCGTCACGGAGGTGAAGTCCGAGGAGCTGCGGGCCTCTGAGTACCCCGGCTTCGTCAGCGCCGAGGTGCGGCTCCAGGGCGGCACCATCGAGCCCGAGGCGGCCGGCGTGCTGGTGCAGGCGGTCGGGCAGGACCTCCGCTCGCTGGCCGCGGCCGCCGACCAGCTCGTCAATGACTTCCCCGGCGAGACGCTGACCGAGGAGAAGGTGAAGCGCTACTTCGGCGGGCGCGCGGAAGCGAAGTCGTTCGCCGTCGCGGACGCCGCGTTCTGGGGTCGCCGTCGACCTGCTCTCGAGGAGCTGCGTTGGGCGATGGACGGCGGCACGGCCCCGGTGCTGGTGACGTCGGCGTTCGCAGGGTCGGCCCGCGGCATCGCCCGCTACCTCTCTGCTCCGCGGGGGATGCGCGACATCGACCTGGCCCGTGAGGTCGGGGTGCCGCCGTGGAAGCTGCGCACCATCCGCGACCAGTCGCGGGGCTGGTCCGACGGTGGCATCTCTCGGGCGATCCGGGTCATCGCCCAGGCGGACGCCGACATCAAGGGCGCTGCGGGCGACGCGTCGTACACGCTCGAGCGGATGGTGCTCACCGTGACCGGGTTGCGCGACCGCGCCTAGATCTCTCGCAGAGACGACGAAGGCGCCGATCCCGGTCGGGATCGACGCCTTCGCGAAGACTGGGCGGACGCCTCAGAGAGAGGCGGCCTTCTTCATGATGGCGGACTTGCGGTTGGCCGCCTGGTTCTTGTGGATCACGCCCTTGGACACGGCCTTGTCGAGCTTGCGCGACGCCACGCGGCTGGCCTCGATCGCGGTGTCCTTGTCGCCGGCCTCGGCGGCCTCGCGGAACTTGCGGACGAGGGTCTTCAGCTCGGACTTCACAGCCTTGTTGCGCTGATGACGCTTCTCGTTCTGCTTGTTCCGCTTGATCTGGGACTTGATGTTCGCCACTGATGAGCCTTCGGTCTGGGTGTGTACGGGTGTGGATCGGAGTCGGTGGGCGTGCGCCACCAGGCCACACACACGAGGGAAAAAGATACCAGCGGGCCGATCCGCGCCCCAAATCACCAGGCCGGGTCACGAGCCCAAGCGCCGCGCCGCTCCCGCGAGGATACGGCGCGACTCGCTGCGCCGGAAGTCGTTGAGGGTCGGCAGCCCGATGTCCGCGGCCGTGGTGGTGCGACGCGCCAGGTGGCAGCCGAAGCCCAGCAGCCAGCCGGTGACGGCATCGGCGCCGGCCGCAGCCAGCTCCGGCGAGGACTCCATCGCATGGTCGAACCACGCAGAGTCGACGCGTTCGAGACGGGCGAGCAGTGGGTCGACCCAGCCCGGCGCCACCGCGCAGGCGCCCCAGTCGACGAAGACGATCGAGCCGTCGGGACGGACCAGCACGTTGTCGTTGCGGATGTCCCAGTGGGTGAGCCGGCTCGGCCAGGGATCGCGGAGGAGGGCGGCCAGCTCGCGGCACCGGTCCGCGTCGCGGCGTACGACGTCGGGCACCAGGTCTGCAGGCAGGTCTGGCAAGAGGTCGACCGAGTCGGCCCAGCGGTGGAACACCTCGGTGCCGTCGACGAACCCCGGACCGACGAAGCTGGTGGCCAGACGCGACGGCACGGGCACCGCGGACAGCCGTTCGCCGAGATGGTCGGTCGCCTCCAGCAGGGCCGCCATCTCGGCGTCGTCGCCCAGGTCGGCGTGCCGGCCCTCGACGTCCTCGAGGAGAAGCGCGACCCAGTCCCCGTCGTCGTACGACGCGAGGAGGTCGGCCCAGAGCGGGTCGGCACCGATCAGGCCGAGCGCGTCGATCTCCCGACGGAAGAGAGACGGGCTGTCCGGGTTCAGGTCGCTCCCGACCGCCTTGACGAAGGCCCGCCCGCCCGCGGCGGTCACCAGCCGCGTCGCGCACCCGGGCGACATCCCGCCGGTCTGCTCGCTCCACGAGACGACGGGGGAGCCGAGAGTCTCAGACACCCAGGTGCGGACACGTGCCGGGATGTCGGGGTACGGCGTGCGTACGCCCACTGCGCGGGGTGTGGTCACTCCTGCCAGCCCCGTCGCTCGCAGAGCCAGTCCCAGACCACCTCGCCCTGCCAGCGCTGGGCGTCGCGGACGTGGGGTGAGGTCGGCGGGACGGGGTCGTCGGCGGACTTGAGGAAGTACCCGCAGACCAGCGCCAGGAAGCGGTCGATGTCGTCGGCCGGCACGTCGCGGAGCAGAGGTCGGCGCGCGATGACGGGCTCGACGTCGAGCCCGTCCCCGCGGGGTCCGACCAGCACCCACAGCGAGTCCAGCCAGCTCGCCCCCACGCACGGCCAGTTCCAGTCGCAGAGCAGGGCCCGGCCCTCGGGGGTCAGCAGGACGTTGTCGTCGCGCACGTCGGTGTGGACGAGCGTCTCGCCGCCGACCGCCGGTGCGAACCCGGCTGCCAGCTCGGCGGCCTCGGCGCCGTGCGCAAGCGCGCGGGTCGCGTTCACGTGCTCCCAGAAGGCGGGCCAGGTGGCCAGCTCGACGCTGACCGGGTCGAGGGCGAGATCGGGCGGGGAGGGGGTGAGCAGGTCGGCCACTGTCTCGAGCGTGTCGAGGCAGGCGTCGAGCTCGTCGGTCCGCCACGGCCGCCGCGGCGCCCGCGCCTCGACGTACTCGAGGCCGAGCACGACCCAGTCGGCGTCGATGGTCCAGAGCAGGCGCGGGGCGGGCACGGTGTCGGGCAGGGCCAGCAGCTTGCGCGCCTCCTCGCGGTACGACGCGGCGAACGCGCGCTGGGCCGCGGTCGAGGCGGCCTTGACGAAGTGGCGCGACCCGTCCGCGCAGGTCAGCACCGACGCGAAGCCGGGCGTGAAGCCGCCGCCCTGCGAGGCCGCGGACACGACCGGCGACCCGCAGCGCTGCTCGATGTCGCTGCGCACCGCCGGTGGGAGGTGCGGCCACTCGAGGCGTCGGGCGGTGTGACCGTGGGGGACCGGGTCGGGGATGGCGTGGCTCACGCCGCCATCCTCACCCACCCGGTCGGCGGCCGGGCGCGAGAGGAGCTCAGGTGCCCGGGGCGGTGTGGCAGACGGCCTCGACGTTGTTGCCGTCGGGGTCGCGGACGAACGCGCCGTAGTAGTGAGCGTGGTACTCCGGCCACAGCCGTGGCCCGTGCAGGGTCTCGGCGCCCAGGTCCGTGGCTGCGGCGTGGAACGCGTCGACCGCCTCCACCGACTCCGCAGTGAAGGCGAGGTGGACCTCGCGGTTGGGGCCCATCCCCTCGAACCTCGAGAGCCAGAAGTCGGGCGACGTCGTGCCGTAGCCGACGGCCACGTCGAAGTCCATCACCCGCCGATGCCCCAGGGTGCCCAGGACCTTGTCGTAGAAGGCCTTCGCCGCCTCGAGATCGGCGCAGTTGATGCCGAAGTGATCGATCATGTCGGGAGTCTGCCACTCACGGAGCGCGGTCGTCCGGCTCCTCGAGGTCGTCGTCCTCGCCACTCAGAGCGCGGAGAGTCGCCCGGCGCGGGCTCTCGGCGGCCCCCTTCGCCTGTCGCCGCCCGACCGAGACGCGGTACGCCGACACCCCCAGCCCGGCGGCGAGGACGATCGCGTCGACCAGCATGAAGATCGTGGTCACCTGCGCTCCGCCGTCGTTCGTGCCGGCATCCTGGGAGCCGTCGGTAGAGATTTCGGGTGGCTCCGACCGCCGTGGGAGGATTGGGGCTCTCCATCGCCCACGCCGAGCAGACGCCGAAAGCAGCGAAGACACCGCCGTGCCCACCACCCCGACCGCGCCGCCTCCGGGCCGCACCGACCCCGCGGTCATCCGTAACTTCTGCATCATCGCCCACATCGACCACGGCAAGTCGACGCTGGCCGACCGGATGCTGCAGCTGACCGGGGTGGTCGACGAGCGCAGCGCGCGGGCGCAGTACCTCGATCGGATGGACATCGAGCGCGAGCGCGGCATCACCATCAAGAGCCAGGCAGTGCGGATGCCGTGGACCGTCCCGGCCGGGAACGAGCAGGGCGCCGAGCCCGGCACCTACGTGCTCAACATGATCGACACCCCCGGCCACGTCGACTTCACCTACGAGGTGTCACGCTCGCTCGAGGCGTGTGAGGCCGCTGTCCTCCTCGTGGACGCCGCGCAGGGCATCGAGGCGCAGACCCTGGCCAACCTCTACCTCGCGCTGGCCGCCGACCTCACGATCATCCCCGTGCTCAACAAGATCGACCTGCCGTCCGCGCAGCCCGAGAAGTACGCCGCGGAGCTCGCCGGCATCATCGGCTGCGACGCCTCGGACGTCCTCCAGACCTCGGCCAAGACCGGGCTGGGCGTCGAGGAACTGCTCAACGAGATCGTGAGGCAGACGCCGGCGCCGGTGGGCGACGCTGACGCCCCGCCCCGGGCGCTGATCTTCGACTCCGTCTACGACACCTACCGCGGAGTGGTCACCTACGTGCGCGTCGTCGACGGCAAGCTCAGCCACCGCGACCGGATCAAGATGATGTCGACCGGTGCGGTGCACGAGATGCTCGAGGTCGGCGTGATCAGCCCGGAGCCGGTCAAGGCCGGCGACCTCGGGGTCGGCGAGGTCGGCTACCTCATCACCGGGGTGAAGGACGTGCGGCAGTCGCGGGTCGGCGACACCGTCACCAGCCAGCACCACGGCGCCAACGTGGCGCTCGGCGGCTACAAGCACCCCAACCCGATGGTCTACTCGGGTCTCTACCCGATCGACGGCGACGACTACCCGACGCTGCGTGACGCCCTCGAGCGGCTCCAGCTCAACGACGCCGCCCTCGCCTTCGAACCCGAGACCTCGGGTGCCCTCGGCTTCGGATTCCGCTGCGGCTTCCTCGGCCTGCTCCACATGGAGATCACCCGCGACCGGCTCGAGCGCGAGTTCGACCTCGACCTGATCTCCACTGCACCGAACGTGGTCTACGAGGTGGTGATGGAGGACGGCACGGTCTACACCGTCACCAACCCCAGCGAGTACCCCGACGGCAAGATCGCGGAGGTCCGCGAGCCCGTCGTACGCGCCACGATCCTGAGCCCGGCCGACTTCATCGGCACGATCATGGAGCTCTGCCAGACCAAGCGGGGCAACCTGCAGGGGATGGACTACCTCTCCGAGGACCGCGTCGAGATGCGCTACACCCTGCCGATGGGTGAGATCGTCTTCGACTTCTTCGACCAGCTGAAGTCGCGCACCAAGGGCTACGCCTCGCTCGACTACGAACGCTCCGGCGAGCAGGCCGCCGACCTGGTGAAGGTCGACATCCTGCTGCAGGGCGAGCCGGTCGATGCGTTCTCCGCGATCGTGCACCGCGACGCGGCGTACTCCTACGGCGTGATGCTGGCCGGGAAGCTCAAGGAGCTGATCCCCAGGCAGCAGTTCGAGGTGCCGATCCAGGCCGCCATCGGGGCGCGGGTGATCGCCCGCGAGAACATTCGCGCGATGCGCAAGGACGTGCTCGCCAAGTGCTACGGCGGTGACATCACCCGCAAGCGCAAGCTGCTGGAGAAGCAGAAGGAGGGCAAGAAGCGGATGAAGATGGTCGGCCGCGTCGAGGTACCCCAGGAGGCGTTCATCGCCGCGCTCTCCAACGCTCCGACCGGTGAGAAGGCCGGCAAGAAGTGAGTGACCCCGACGTCCCGGAGCTGCGCGTGCCGCTCGGGGGTCGGGAGCCGCGCGGGGTCGCGGTGGTGGTGCGGGGCCACAAGCTGCTGGTGATGGGCCGGGTCCTCGACGGCTACGCGTACGCCGTGCTGCCAGGCGGCGGCATCGAGCCTGGGGAGACGGCCGAGGAGGCTGCGGTCCGTGAGCTCGCCGAGGAGTGCTCGCTCGAGGGCACGGTGGTGCGGCGCCTCTTCGACGGCGAGCACGGCGGACGCTCCGCGTCGTACGTGCTGATCGAGGCGCCCGAGGGCGAAGCGGTCCTGGGCGGGCCCGAGGCCGATGCACAGTCGCCCGACGACCACTACCAGCCGCTGTGGGTGACGGCGGGTGAGCTGCCGATGCTTCCCCTGCTGCCCGATGGCGTCGGCGACCTGGTCGTCGATGCGGTGTGGCCGCTCCGGGTGGAGGTGGCCGGTCGCGACGAGTGGCCCGTACTCGAACGGTTGTGGCAGCTCTACCAGCACGACCTCTCGGAGTTCCGGCACGGTGCGCCGGCGGCCGACGGACTCTTCGCTGCGGGCCGGCTCCCCGCCTACCGCGACGCGGACCATCGCGTCGCCTACCTCGCGCGTCGGGGCGACGTGCCGTGCGGGTTCGCCCTCGTCCGGCTCGGCACCCGGCGCGACCGGCGCACGATGGGGGAGTTCTTCGTGACGCGGTCAGCCCGCGGCTCCGGGGTCGCGGACGCCTTCGCCCGCGCGGTGCTGACGCGCCACGCCGGCGAGTGGGCGATCGCGTTCCAGGACGAGAACCCACGGGCCGCCGCCTTCTGGCGACGACTCGCCGCCTCGACGATGACCGACGTCTCGGAGCGTCGCGTCCCGGTGCCCGGCAAGGCTCACCTGCCGCCGGACGTCTGGCTGAGCGGCATCATCCGCACGGACTGAGCCCCCGACACGGTCGCGGAAAACGCGGAACGGATCGGAGACACACCGAGGCCGGAGCGCATCCGTTCCGCGTTTTCCGCCGAGCGCCGGTCAGACCCGACCGAGGGTGACCGACGAGATCGACACGTCGAGCGCGGTCGAGAGCGCGGCCGCGGCGTCGTCCACCTCGGCCTTGCGGAGGCGTCGCGATCCGGGGAACGACGACACGGCCAGCGTGCGGGCGCGGCCGGCGCCCTCGAGCCGCCAGTGGCCTCCGATCCGCCCGTCGACCAGCACCGGCGCGAGCATCAGGCCGTTGGTGCGGTGCCAGAGCACGTCGTTGTCGGCGTCGGACACGAACCGTCCACGAGCACGCGGGTCGTAGCCGCAGAGCACGGCGTCGAACTCCGGCAGCAGGCGTATGCCGGGCACCTCGCGCGCCGCGGGAGGGTCTGGCAGGTCGGCGTAGACGCGACCGTCGGGTCCGTCTCGCCAGGTCAGGTCGAGCGCGGCGAGCAGCGTGTCGACCGCCCGCAGCCCGAGCCCCGACCACCACGCGACGTCGTAGCGGCTGGCCGGCCCGTACGACGCCAGGTGCACCCGCACCGCCTCGACGAGCGGCTCGTCGGGGACCCGGCGAGCGGGCAGCACCCGCGTCGCGGTCCGGTAGCCCGGTGCACCCTGGCTCGACCACGACCCCTTCAGCGGCCGGCGGAGCAGCCCGCCGTGGCCGAACGCGAAGTAGCGTCCCGCCTGGTTGTCCATCCGCTGCACCGACTCGTCCTCGCCGTGGCGGTCGAGCCACTCCGTGAGGTGGGTGGCGAGCTCGGCCGGCGTGCGCCACACGTCGGCCGCGTAGGCCTCGATGCCGGCCCACACGTCCTCGAGCTCGGTGTGGTCGAGGCGCAGGAAGCGCCGCCACAGGGTGCGCTGTGCGCACCGGGTGGTGAGATCGAGCAGCGCGTGGTGACCTGCCGTCGAGGTGTGCACGGTGCCGCGGATCGTGCTGCCCCGGACGATCCGCCAGGACTCGTAGGCCTCGGTCACTGCTGCGTGGGTGACCCCCGGCAGGCGGGCGCCCAGCCCGACGTACGGCGAGCGCGCGGTCTGCGACTGGATGGGGCCGATCTGCCGCACCGCCTCGGTCACGGCATCGGCTCCGCGCCCGTGGAGCTGTGGGAACTGCCGCGCGAGGCTGAGCCCGCGGAGCTCCTCGAGGTCGTAGGCGGCCACGTCGTCACACTAGGTGCGGCCGCCGACACCAGGCATGCCACGATGGCCGCCATGCCGCTCGTCCTGCCTCCCGGCTTGGAGGAGCAGCGTGAGCTCGGCCCCGACTGGGGCGCCTGGCTCGACCGGCTGCCCGCGCTGTTCACCGCGCTGCTCGACGAGTGGGAGCTGACTCGCGACGGCGACGAGCTGTGGCACGGGTACTGCTCACTCGTGGCGCCCGTGCACACGGCGGCCGGGGAGCCGGCGGTCCTCAAGGTGACCTTCGACGGCGACGACGAGTCCGAGCACGAGGCACTCGCGCTCCAGCACTGGCACGGCGACGGGGTCGTCCGGCTGCTGCGCGCCGACCCGCGCCGACGCGCACTCCTCCTCGAGCGGCTTCATCGCCGCGACCTGACCGACGTGTGGGACCTCGAGGCGTGCGAGGTCGTCGCGGGCCTCTACCCGCGGATCCACCGACCGGCCCTTCCGCAGCTGCGCACGGTCACGTCGTACGTCGAACGGTGGCTCGACTCCCTGGCGCGCCTACCGGGAGACGCCCCCGTGCCCCGCCGCCTGGTCGAGCAGGCGCTGTCGCTGGGCAGCGACCTGGTCGCCGACCCCGCGAGCGTCGGGCGGCTCGTCCACGGAGACCTCCACTACGAGAACGTGCTCGCCGCCGACCGCGAGCCCTGGCTGGTGATCGACCCCAAGCCGATGTCGGGCGACCCGCACTACGAGATCGCGCCGATGCTCTGGAACCGGTACGACGAGTACGCCGGCGACGTGCGCGACGGCGTACGTCGCCGCTTCCACGCCCTCGTCGACGCCGCCGGCCTCGACGAGGCCCGAGCCCGCGACTGGGTGATCGTCCGGATGGTGATCAACGCGAACTGGTCGATCGAGGACGCCCAGGAGGCGAACCGTCCGCTCGACGAGGAGGAGCGCACCTGGATCACCCGGTGCATCGCGATCACCAAGGCGGTCCAGGACTGATCCCCGCCCGACCTGCGACGCGGCGTCGTCGTGTGCGGCGCTCTCGCTGGGATACTGGGCCGACCCCCAGAGGAGGAGCGTTCGGGTGGCCTTCGACCCCGTGGTGATCGACAAGCGCCCGCGTTCGCTCGCCCACATGTTCCGCGAGCGTGCGGAGACCGTGCCCGACGCGGAGGCCTACTACTACCCGGTCGACGGCGGTTGGCAGGAGTCGACCTGGGAGCAGGCCCACGTGCTGGTGGAGGGGCTCGCGGCCGGGCTGGTCGCCCTGGAGGTCCAGCCCGAGGACCGGGTCGCGGTGATGGCGTCGACCCGCTTCGAGTGGGTGCTGGCGTTCCTGGCCGTCCAGTTCAGCGGGGCCGCGGTCACCCTCGTCGACCCGACCGCCGACGACGCCGAGGTGGCGTTCGTGCTGCAGGACTCAGGCGCCCGCGTGGTGATCGCCGAGGACTACGACGCGGTGCGCACGCTGTGGCGGATCCGCAGCCGGATCCGCGACGTCACCAAGGTCGTCCAGATCGACGGTGACTACCCCGACGGTCGGGTGCTCTCGCTCGAGGGTCTGCTCGGTCTGGGGGCGGAGCATCTCGAGTCCGAGCCGCGGGTGATCGCGCAACGCCTCTACGCCGTACGCCGTGAGGGGCTGGCCGCGATCATCTACGAGCCCGCGGACGACGGCACCCTGCGCGGCGTCCGGCTCAGCCACAGCGCCCTCACCTACCAGGCCGCGGCGGTCGCGTCGCTCGAGGTCGTCGGGGAGCCCGACCTCCTCTACCTCTGTCTGCCGCTGGCTCACACGTTCGGCCGTGCGCTGTTCGCCACGCACCTCGCGTGCGGCTTCCCGATCGCGCTGGAGGGTCGCAACGACCGCCTGCTCGACTCCCTCGCGCTGGTCCGGCCGACCGTGGTCGGTCTGACGCCGGAGATGCTGGCCCACGTGCGCGAACGGGTCGAGGAGGAGAACCGCTCGCGCCTGCTGCGTCGCAGGGCCGAGCGGCGCGTGCTCGGCGCGGTGCGGCAGGTGTTCGGCGAGCGGTTGCGCTTCGTGATCGCGGCGGGCGCCGGGCTCGACGCGGGGTTGGTGGAGTTCTTCGACGAGGCCGGCGTGACGGTGCTCGAGGCGTGGGGGCACCCCGAGACCGGGGGCGCCGCCTGCCTGGCCGTCCCGACCGACCCGGGCACGGGCACGGCCGGCCACCCGTTGCCGGGCACCGAGATCGAGATCGCCGACGACGGCGAGATCCTGGTCTCCGGACCGGGGCTGATGGAGGGCTATCACCGCCGCAGGGCCGACACGCTCGCGTCGCTCCGGCAGGGATGGTGGCGCTCGGGGGACGCCGGGCTGCTCGACGACGAGGGTCGGCTGCGCGTGCTGGGGCGCCTCCCGGCGCGGTCGGAGGAGTGACCCGCCGGTCTGGTCGGTTGGCTACCCGTGCGTAACAACGTGAACTAGATTGACCCTCGGTCTCGGTCGTCCGCCGCCAGCCGCCCCTGCTTCCAGGAGAAACATGCCCGTCACCCCCGACGCCAGCTTCGTCGACGAGATGGTCGACAACGTCGCGCTCCAGTTCCTCGACCGGGTCTCGCAGAGCCCGCGCAGCGAGGCGTTCCGCTACCCCGAGGGCGAGGACTGGACGTCGGTGACGTGGGCGGAGGCCGGCGAGCAGGTCTCGCGCCTCGCCGCGGGCCTGCTGTCGCTCGGCCTCGAGTCCGAGCAGCGGGTGGGCATCGCCTCCGGCACCCGGTACGAGTGGATCCTGGCCGATCTCGCGGTGATGTGCGCCGGCGGCGCGACCACCACCGTCTACCCGTCCACCAACGCCGAGGACACGGCGTACATCCTCAGCGACTCGGAGTGCCGCGTCGTCTTCGCCGAGGACGCCGAGCAGGTCGCCAAGCTCCAGGACAACAAGACCGAGCTGCCCCACCTCGCGAAGATCATCACCTTCGACGCCGTGGACTCCGACGGCGACTGGGTGATGGGTCTCGACGAGCTCGGCGCTCTGGGCGACACCTACCTGGCCGAGCACCCCGGCGTGATCGCCGAGACGGCGAAGGCGATCGGCCCCGACCAGCTCGCCACCCTGATCTACACCTCCGGTACGACGGGCCGGCCCAAGGGCGTGCGGCTGCGTCACCGCTCCTGGGTCTACGAGGGCTCGGCGATCCACGCGCAGGGGATCCTCAGCGAGGAGGACCTCGAGTTCCGCTGGCTACCGATGGCGCACTCCTTCGGCAAGGTGCTGCTCTCCACCCAGCTCGCGGTCGGCTACCCGGCCGCCATCGACGGCCGCGTCGACCGGATCGTCGACAACCTCGGGATCGTCAAGCCCACGTTCATGGGTGCCGCCCCTCGCATCTTCGAGAAGGCGCACGGGCGGATCGTCACCATGCAGGCCGCCGAGGGCGGTGTGCAGGAGGCGATCTTCAAGCGCGCCTTCAAGGTCGGCCTGGCCTACAACGCCGCCAAGCGCGAGGGCCGCAACCCCGGCCCTCTGCTCACCGTCCAGCGCGAGCTGTTCAACATCCTCGTCTTCGGCAAGGTGCGGCAGCGGTTCGGCGGACGGGTCCGCTTCTTCATCTCCGGCGCAGCCGCGCTGAACAAGGACATCGCGGAGTGGTTCCACGCCGCTGGCATCCTGATCCTCGAGGGCTACGGCCTCACCGAGTCGTCGGCCGGCTCGTTCGTGAACCTGCCCGACCACTACAAGATGGGCTCGGTCGGCCTGGTCTTCCCCGGCAGCGAGGTGCGCCTCGGCGACGGCGACGAGATCCAGATCAAGGGCCCCGGCGTCATGGACGGCTACCACAACCTCCCCGAGGAGACCGCGAACACCCTCACCGACGACGGCTGGCTGCGCACCGGTGACAAGGGCGCCATCGACGCGGACGGGTTCCTGACGATCACCGGCCGGATCAAGGAGCTCTTCAAGACCTCCGGCGGCAAGTACATCGCCCCGCCCGCGATCGAGTCGAAGTTCAAGGCGATCTGCCCCTACGCCAGCCAGTTCGTGGTGTTCGGCAACGAGCGCAACTTCTGCGTCGCGCTGGTCACCCTCGACCCCGACGCCCTCGGCGAGTGGGCCAAGGAGAACGGCGTCAGTGGCGACTACGCGCAGATCGTGAAGTCGGACGCCTGCGAGAAGATGGTGCAGGGATACGTCGAGGAGCTCAACGGCCGCCTGAACCGCTGGGAGACCATCAAGAAGTGGCAGCTCCTCGACCACGACCTCTCGGTCGAGTCCGGTGAGCTGACGCCGTCGATGAAGGTCAAGCGCAACGTGGTCGAGGACAACTACCAGCAGCTCATCGACTCGTTCTACGCCTGAGCCCTCCAGATCCCGGTCGTCCGCCTGGGTGTCCGCTAGACGCGACGCCGGGGCGGACGACTGAGTGAGCTGCGCGAGTCGTCCGCCTGGGTGTCGCTCAGAAGCGCCGCTGGGGCGGACGACCGAGTGGGCTGTGGAGAGGGCGGGCGGACGGGCGCGCCGCGGGGGCAGGCTCGGGGCATGCCGAACCTGCGCACCGACACCTGGAGATCCGTGGCCACGGACCAGGGCGGCCTCGTGGCGCGGCGTCAGCTCAACGCGCTCGGGTACGACGACCGCTACATCGACCGCCGGGTGGCGGCCGAGCGGTGGCAGCTGGTCAGCCAGGTCGTGGTCTGTACGACGACCGGGGTGCTGACGCGGGAGCAGCGGACGTGGGCAGGAGTGCTCCACGCCGGCCCCGGAAGCGCGATCGGCGGTCTGACCGCGCTGGAGCGCCGAGGCCTGGAGCACTGGCATCGCGCGGAGATCACCGTGCTCCTGGCCAAGTCGCACAACCTCGAGCCTCTCGAGGGCGTCCGGTTCGTCGAGACCCGGCGACCCGTCGGCCTGTACGCCACCGGTGCGCCACCCACGTGGCGCACCGAGCCTGCCGCGCTCCTGTTCGCCGGGTACACCACCAGCACTCGGACGGCTCTCGGGCTGCTCGCCGCCGTGGTGCAGCAGCGGCTGACGACGCCGGAACGCATCCTGCGGGAGCTGCCCGGCATGCATCCGCTCCGCCGTTCCAAGCTGGTCCGATCCACCCTGGCCGAGGTCGCGGAGGGAGCACACTCCCTGGCGGAGATGGGCGTCGGCCGGATGTGCCTGCAGGAAGGTCTGCCGATGCCCGATCGGCAGGTGCGCAGACGCGACGCCTCGGGCCGGACCCGCTTCACCGACGCCCAGTGGCGCCTGCCCGACGGCCGGGTGGTCGTGCTCGAGATCGAGGGCTCGTTCCACATGGAGGTCTCACACTGGGAGGCCGACATCGCCCGTGAGCGAGACCTGGTGGCGACCGGAGCCGTGGTACTGCGCTGCACCGACCGCGAGATCCGGGAGGAGCCGTCTCGGATCGCCCGGTCCCTCCGAGCCGTGGGTGTCGGTCGGTCGTCCGCCTGAGCGTCGTCTCTAGCGGACTGCCAGGCGGACGACCCGGATCGGCTTCCCAGTCGTCCGCCTGAGCGTCGTCTCTAGCGGACTGCCAGGCGGACGACCCGGATCGGCAGGGTGGCTGGTTGGATGGCGAGCATGCCGTCCTCCCTGCCGCCGGGCGACCCGGCTCCCGCTGACGGGAGCCTGCCCGGGTCCGCGCTCGACGAGCTGGGCAGCCGGCCGTTCGGGTTCTACGTGCACGTGCCGTTCTGCACGGTGCGGTGCGGGTACTGCGACTTCAACACCTATACGGCGGCTGAGCTCGGCGACCAGCCCGGTGCGTCGCGTGCCACCTACGCCGAGGCAGCGATCGCCGAGGTGCGGCAGGCGCGTCGGGTGCTCGGCGACCGCGACCTCCCGGTGGACACGGTGTTCTTCGGCGGAGGCACTCCGACCCTGCTCGGCCCCGGCGACCTGGCCTCGGTCCTCGCGGCGATCGCGGGGGAGTTCGGGCTGGCCCCCGACGCGGAGGTGACCACCGAAGCCAACCCCGACAGCGTCGCCGCGTGGGACCTCGCGGCCCTGCGCGAGGCCGGCTTCACCCGCATCAGCTTCGGGATGCAGTCGGCCGTGGACTCCGTGCTCGCCACCCTCGACCGCACCCACGACCCCCTCCGCGTGCCCGCCGTCGTGGAGTGGTCGCGCGAGGCCGGCTTCGACCAGGTCAGCCTCGACCTCATCTACGGCACCCCGGGTGAGTCGCTCGAGGACTGGGAGGTCTCGGTCGAGGCCGCCCTCGCCTGCCGCCCCGACCACGTGTCGGCGTACTCGCTGATCGTCGAGCCCGGTACGGCGCTCGCGCGCCGGGTCGCCCGGGGCGAGCTACCGATGCCGGACGACGACGATCTCGCCGACAAGTACGTGCACGCCGACGAGCAGCTCGGTGCGGCCGGGTTCGGGTGGTACGAGGTGTCGAACTGGTCGCGCGATCGGGCGAGCCGGTGCCGCCACAACGAGCTCTACTGGACCGGCGCGCACTGGTGGGGGATAGGGCCGGGTGCGCACAGCCATGTCGGCGGTGTGCGCTGGTGGAACGTCAAGCACCCCGCGGCGTACGCCGGTCGGCTGGCCGCCGACGCAAGCCCGGCGGCAGCGCGCGAGACGCTCGACGCCGAGACGCGGCGGGTCGAACGGGTGCTCCTCGAGATCCGGCTCCGCGACGGGCTCCCGGTGCTCGCGCTCGACCAGCACGGCCGGCGGGCGGTGGCGGACCTGGTGGCCCGCGGGCTCGTCGAGCTCGCCGCCGAGCGGCTGGTGCTGACCCGCGAGGGCCGGCTGCTCGCCGACGCCGTCGTCCGCGAGCTGGTGGCCTGAGTCAGCTCGTCGCGGTGAGCCAGTCGGCCGGGGCCTTCAGCTCCACGATGGCCTCCGAGCGGTGGACGACGGTCCAGTGCATCTGGTGCTGGAGCGCGTAGGCGAGGCCGGTCGGGCGCAGTACCGCGACCGTGCAGCCGGTGGCCCGCAGCTCGTCGTCCCAGCCCGGCTGGAGGTCGGAGATGTCGGTGATCCGCTGGAGCTCGTCGATCGTGTAGGTGTCGCCGTACCCGTGCATGAGCAGATCGAGCTGGGGGTAGCGCCACATCAGGTAGCCGCCCCAGTCCCACGCGTTGACCACCTTGGTGCCGGGCGGGAGCGACGAGAGCGCCGGGTCGACCCAGGTCGGCTGCGCCGGAGGCTGGTCGGAGGTGTGCGGCACCGCTACGGCGAGCACGCCGAGGGTGGCGACGCTGGCCGCTGCGACCAGGACCCGCTCCAGGCGCCGCGGCGGAGCGGGCCGGGTGCGGCCGGCGTGCGCCTGCACGGCGGCGAGCGGCACGAGCATCATCGCCGCGACCGGCACCGTGCGCCACGACCAGACGGCGCAGACCGCGGCGACCAGGAAGAGCGCGATGTCGACGTAGGTGCGCACGCCGTGCCGCAGCATGAGCACGACGGTGATCGCGAGCATCAGGCCGAGCACGAGGCACGAGAAGGTGGTGTAGTCGGGCGCGCCCCACTCGGAGAAGAACTGCGAGCGGTCGCCGACGCCGAGCACCCCGCCGTACAGCGACGGGCCGAGCGGGGTGAGCGCCGCCGCGACGGCCGACAGAAGCGGCACCAGGGCGGCGCGGCCCAGGTCGCGGCGCGGGAGGTCACGATCGAGCGCCATCCCCACGACGGCGACGGCGCCGATGCCGATCCCGATCGGCCACATCCCGTGCAGCATCGCCCACAGCCAGGTCAGCGGCACCAGCCACCAGCGGATCCGCTTGTCCTCGCGGGTGCGGAGCCAGGCGGTGGTGGTCACCGCCACCAGCAGGAAGCTGAGCACCTGCGGCCGCATCGACAGACCCTTGGACGCCGCGAGGAGGGCCAGGCAGGTGAGCCCGGCCGCCAGCAGTGGCCCGGCCCAGCGGCGCGCCGAGAGGTAGAGCGTCGCGATCAAGCCCACGATCATCAGGCCGAACAACCAGGCGACGCCGGCCAGCCCGAACCACTGCTCGGTGCGCGCCATCACGACCTCGGGGAGCCACTGGGTCGGCACCCAGGACGCCGTCGCGAACGAGCTCACCGACCCGGGATGGCGCAGGGACCACCCGTCGAGGAACTCGGCGCCGAAGCGCAGGTGGAAGTAGGTGTCGGTGTTGCTGAGCGGGCTGGCCACCGCGCGGCCCATCGCGATCAGCAGCGCCAGGTACAGCCCTCCGGCCACCAGCTCGCGCCACAGCGGGAAGCGAGGAGGAGGTGCGGGGGCGTCGTCGACCGGCGCCGCCTCGAGTCCCGCGTGGTCCGCGAGGTCGGGCGGCGGCGCCGTGTCGATGAGGTCCATGGTCGTCGGCTCAGACGGTGAACGACCAGCTGTACGTCGTCAGGTGGTTCCCGGCGGCGTCGTGGATGGTCCGGGTGACCTTGGCGGTGTACGTCTTGCCGTGCTTCAGCCGCGCCTTGGGGATCAAGGTCGCGCTCCGGTGGCTGGCCGCCAGCTTCAGCTTCGCCCCGATCTTGGCCTTGCGTCCCACCTGGTGGAGCTGGAACGACGTAGCGCTGACGCCGCTGACCCGTTCGCTGAAGGTGACCACGACCTTCGACTTCGGCGTTCCGAAGCCGCTCGGCGACGCCGAGAGCACCGTCGGCAGCGTGGCGTCGACCGTGTAGGTGCGCCAGGCGCTGGTCGCGATCGCACCGCGGTTGGGATCGAGGGCTACCACGCGCCACTGGTAGACGCCGTCGTTGACCGTGGACGCGGCGTACGCCGTCGCCGCGGTCTCGACCCAGCCGCTACCGCCGTTCGCGTCCTTGAACTCGATCCGGTAGAACGCCGCGAGGGGCACCGGGTTCCAGCTGTAGTACAGGTCGTTGTTCTTCTGGAACGTGTTCGTGGACGGGGTCTTGAGCGTCACCGCGGTGGGCGTGACGAAGAACCGGCCGTCGGTCGAGAACGGACGCAGCTGGCCGCCCGCATCGGTCCACGAGACGCGCCAGCGGTAGGCGCTGCTGGACGGAGGCAGGTACGCCGGCGAGACGTACGACGGCTCGGCTGTGGTGTCCCAGAACACGCGGTTCGCGGGCGAATGCGTCGAGTCGTTGTTCTTGTAGACCTCGATCGTGTAGCCGGTCGCCCCGTCCATCGGGGTCCACCTGAACGGCGTCGCACCGCCCACGGTCACGGCTCCGATCGGTGACGCGACCCCGCTCGCCACCGACAGGTCGACGGCCGGCAGGTTGTTGCTGAAGCTGAACGTGTTGCTCCACGTCAGGTGGTTGCCGTTGCCGTCGAGCGCCTGCACCCGCCAGTAGAGCGTGCCCTGCGGCAAGGTCTTGTCACTGGGGCTGTAGAACGGCTGGTCCAGCTCGCGGTCGTCCAGGAGCGACGAGAAGTTCGACGCCTGCGAGATCTGGATCCGGTAGGTGCGGGCCGCCTGGTACGACGGGTCCTCCGACTCACCGTCGAATGCGTAGGCCGCCTGGGAATTGGTGGTCAGATAGTCGGTCCACGTGAAGAGCGGGCTGCCCGACGGCGCGCTCGTCACCGAGCTCGTGTTGGCCGGCGTCAGCAGGTTCACCGGCGGCGACTGCTTGCGGAATGCGTTGGTCGCCACGTTGTGGACCGACGCCGGATCGGGGTTGCACACGAGGGGGTTGATGCTCTTGCAGGGCCTGACGTACCAGTAGTAAGAGCCCTGGGCGGTGTTGTCTGCCAGGTCGGCGGGCGGGCGCCACAGGACGTTCGTGGTGGCGGCCACGTCAGTCACCAGGTTGGTGAGCTCGCGGTCGTTGGCGAGGTAGACGAGGTAGCCGGCCGCCCCCGGGATCGAGTCCCAGGACAGGGTCGGGGTGGACGGAACGCCCGTGCAGATCTGCTGGCTCGTCTGCGCAGCCGCCAGGCTCTTGCTGCAGCCAGCGCCGTGCACTGCCGCGGTGCCGTCGAGCGAGACCTGCTGACCGCTCGCGGCCGGCAGGTCGCCGATCGTGAAGGTGGCCAGGTTCGTCGACGACAGAAGGGGCGTGCCCTGGTCGTTGTACGCGGTCACGTACCAGTCGTAGCTGTCGGGCGCGAGGTAGTGGGTCTGGGTGTCGGTCGCGGCCGGGTAGGGGTAGTGCGCCCCGTTGATGTGCGAGGTGGAGGTGTTGTCGCTGAAGTCGCTGCCGTGCACTCCCAGCGTGACCATGTAGTACGACGCGCCGGTCACCGGGACCCACGAGAGCTGCGGGAACCCCGTGCTGGTGGAGGTTCCGGTGAGCTGGGTCAGCGGGTCGAGGGCCGAGGCAGGGTCGTTGCCGGAGAGGTTGAACGACATGCCGGAGTAGAGGGGTGACCTGCTGCCCGAGGTGTCGAGCGACACGACGGTCCAGGTGAAGGGTCCGTCCACCGGGTTGAGCTTGGTCTCCGGGGTCCACGAGGTGGCGTAGGTGTCGACGGCCGCCACGATCTGGCTGTTCTTGTTCTTGACCGTGACCTCGTACACGTTGGACTCACGCACCGGGTCCCAGGTCAGCGTCGGCACGTCCACGGTCGACCCGTTGGCCGGCGAGGTCTGGGTGACCCGGCCGGTGTCGTAGACGAACTTGTTGATGCTCGAGTAGATGCCCTGGATGTTCTGCGGACCGTCGATGGCGCGGACCCGCCAGTAGAAGGTCTGGCCCTGGGACAGGGCACCACAGGAGTTGGGTCCGGACGGCGGCGAGCCGATGTAGTAGGCGGTGCCGGTGGTGGTGCAGGTGACGTACTGGCCGGGCGAGAAGTTCGCGTCCGGGGAGATGTTGAGCTGGTAGCTCGTCGCGTGGGGCACGGGGCTCCACTGGAAGTAGAGCGGGTCACCGACGGCGGGGCCGAGCTGGTTGGGCGGCCACTCCAGCTGCGGCGCCTGGGGCCAGTTGCGCTGGAACGTGAAGGGCGCCTGGGAGGTCCAGGGCATCCGGTTCCCGCCCGCATCGATGGCACGCACCCGCCAGTAGTACTGGTCGTTGTTGTAGGTGGCGTTGGGCTGGAACCGCGTGCCCAGCACGATCTGGTCGTCGACCAGGTTGTTGAAGTCGGGGTCCTTGCCCACCTGGAGCTGGTACTTGGTGGCCCCGTCGACGGGCTGCCAGTCGAGGGAGACGTCCTGCAGGGTGGGGCCGGGCGTCATGTCTGCGCCTGCTTGCGGGTCGTCGAGCTGCCCGACGACGTACGACGACGTGCCGCTCCACTTGGTGAAGAGGCCGTTGCCGAGGTTGGCGCGCACCCGCCAGCTCCAGCTGCCCGGGGCCTGCGGGGAGCTGACGAAGTACGACGTGCCGCTGGGGAAGTAGTCGCCGGCCGGGGAGGTGAAGGTGCCGCTGTTGTCCACCTGGATCTCGTACCCGACGGCGCCGGTGACCGGCGACCAGGTGAACAGGGGCGGGTTGTCGGGCTGCGCGAGCACCTGGCCGCCGACCGGCGCGATCGGTGACGGCGCGGCGGTCTCGGAGATGGTCACGTTCGCGGAGGCCCAGCCGCTGTTGCCCGACGTGCTGTCGGCGCGGACCTGCCACGTCATGTCACCGTCCGGCAGGTTCGACGTGGGCACGTACCTGTTGTTGGTCGTGGAGGTCTGGAGGATCGGGTTGCCCGAGACGCTGATGACCACCTCGTACTGCGACGCACCCGCCACCCGGTTCCAGGTGAAGGTCGGCGTGCTGGACGTGGAGGAGCCTGTCGGCGCCAGCCCGGTCGGCGCCTTGACGGCGGCCTGGGCGGAGACGGGGACAAGGGCGACAAGGGCCGTCGCGAGAAGCCCCGAGAGGGTCAGCCCGAGCAGACGGGAGTGGCGGCGGAGAGACACGGGGGGAGCCCTTCGGCGGACGGCGCTGTGACCGCCCCACGGTAGAGGCGGGGCACCCTTCTCCATGGGAGAATCAGGAAATTCAATCCGTCCCGCGATGGGGTCCTGGCGAGGGCTCGCGCGAGGTCAGTCCACGCCGACGGCGAACGCGGACTCGAGGTCGTGGCGGGAGTAGGCCCGGAACGCGATGTGGGTCTCGGTCGAGGTGACGCCGGCGACCTTGTTCAGTCTGTCGGCGACGACGCTGGCCACGTCGTCGTGGTTGCGCACCCGGACCAGCGCGATCAGGTCGATCTGGCCGGTCACGGAGTACACCTCGCTGACGCCCTCGAGGTCGGCGATCTCCTCGGCGACCTCGGGGATCCGGGCGACGTCGGCCTTCACGAACACGATGGCGGTGATCATCCTCTGACCCTAGCGAGTCGGGCGGGAGGCGAGCGGCAGGTCGCGACGGTCGTCGAAGGGCACCAGGTCGAGTCGCGAGGCGGAGGCGGCGTCGTGGACGGCCAGGTGGCGGGTGGCGCCACCGACCGGGCAGGTCCACTCCCCGTCGACCTCGATCAGCCGTAGCCCGGGCGCCTCGAGCCAGCGCAGGATCCGCTCGGTCTCCTCGGCCGTGGCAGCCGGCGCGGGTCCGGGGCCGCCGCGGACGGACTCGCTGCTGGCGACGAGGTCGGCGACGTAGAGGTGGGCGTCAGCGCCCGGTGGGATGACACCGGCGGCGGCAAGCCGACCATGACGCACGACGTGGACCGCCCAGCGCACGCCTCCGCGCGGGTCGTCCTCGCGTCGGGCGGCCACGAGCTGGGGGATCCGGGTCAGGGCGGAGAGCCGCTGGGTGCGCGCGACGGCTCGCACGAATGCTGCGAGCCGGTCGCGATGGACGCCCGCCTCCTCGAAGCGCTCGTCGTCGGCGAGGATCGCCATCCGCCGCGTGATCAGCTCGACCACGTCGTCGGGGCGGGCCAACAGGTTGTCGCGCAGCTGCCGCACCACCGCGGCGTACGTCGTGGAGTCGACGCTGCCGTCGCAGGGCGACAGGCAGCGGCCCATCTCGGCGAGCACGCACGGCGAGACGGTCGGCTGCTTGCTCAGGCGCTGGCTGCACTGACGCAGGGGGAAGGTCTCGTGGAGCGCGGCCAGGCACTTCTCGGCCGTGCGCTTGCTGGAGAAGGGCCCGACGTAGTCGGCACCGTCCTCGGCCACCCGGCGGACCAGCGACAGCCGCGGCCAGGCCTCGCGGGTGAGCTTGAGGTAGTGGGCCTTCTCGGGGAACCGAGAGCGGCGGTTGTAGCGCGGCTTGTGCTCGGCGATGAGCCGCAGCTCGCGGACCTCCGCCTCGAGCGGGGTGGCGCACTCGATCCCGGTGACGGACTCGGCGAGGCCGACCATCTCCCCCATCCGGGAGCGGGTCTCGGAGGCGGTGAAGTAGGACCGGACGCGGGTGCGCAGGTCGCGGGAGGTGCCGACGTAGAGCACCCGGGCGCGCTCGTCGCGGAACAGGTAGACCCCCGGCGCGTGGGGGAGGCCCTCGGCGAGGTGGCGCTTGCGGCGCTGGGCCGTGGTGACCTTGGCGCTGAACGTCGAGAGCTCCTCGAGGGTGTGCACGCCGAGACCGCCGAGCCGCTCCATCAGCCCGTGGAGGACGTCGACGGTGGCCCGCGCGTCGGACAACGCCCGGTGGTTGGGGGTGGTGGTGGCGTGGAAGGCCTTGGCCAGGGAGGACAGCTTGCAGTTGGGTGCGTCGTCGCGGGTGACGACCCGGCGCGCGATCTTCGCGGTGTCGAGCACCTCGAACGACGGCCAGCGCACCTCCTGCCGTGCGGCGAAGTACTGGAGGAAGCCGACGTCGAACGGCGCGTTGTGGGCGACGAGCACGCAGCCCGCGGCGAACTCGAGGAAGGACGGCAGCACCGACTCGATCGGGGGCGCGTCGCTGACCATGGAGTTCGTGATGCCGGTGAGGACCGCGATGAACGGCGGGATCTGGGTGTGGGGGTTGACCAGGGTCTGGAACTCACCGAGCACCTCGCCGCCGCGGACCTTGACGGCGCCGACCTCGGTGATCATCGAGCCGGCCTCGGCGGACCCACCGGTGGTCTCGAGGTCGACCACGCAGAAGGTCAGGTCGCGCAACGGCCGACCGAGCTCGTCGAAGCTGCGCTGCGCCTCCCAGTGGGGTCGGGAGGCGGTGGTGGTCACGCTCAGACGCTAGGGCGGTCCGCCGACAACCCGTGGAACCCGGGCGCGACACGCGGCGAACGACGCACGCGACGGCCGGAGTGCCCGGGTGCCTGGTGGGGCGGAAAACGCGGAACAGATGGGCGACGCGCCGACCGGCGGAGGTATCCGGTCCGCGTTTTCCGCCAAGCGCCGGCGCCCACACCAGCCCACTGTCGGTGGTGCCTGGCAGCGTCAGCGACATGACGACGAGAATCGACTGCGACACCTGCCTGGTGCGCGGGCTGGCCTGCCACGACTGTGTGGTGACCGTGCTGCTCGGGCCACCACCCGAGCTGACCCTGGGCGACGAGGAGTGCGCAGCCCTCGACGCGCTCGCGGCGGGCGGGCTGGTCCCACCACTGCGGCTCGTGACGCCGGTGTCCGGCCCGGTCATCGAGTCCGCCTGACCTCCTGTGGACAACGTGTGACGGGAGTGTCGGATGTGACCTGTGTGACACAGGCGGACCCGGCCCGCTGTGTTGGTCACGAAATAGTCACGACAAGCTGGTTGAAAGTTTGGCGGGCCGCGCGCGCTGTGGTTAGGGTGGCGCTTCAGACCCCCGTACATGAGTCAGTCCGAGGTTCATGCGGGGGTCGCGCCGAGTCCCAAATCGTGGCAGCTCGGGCCACGACGAAGAGCCGGGGAACCAACCCAAACCTGGGGTGAATCCTCATCAAGGCGGAGGCAACTCCGAAGAGATGAGGTAGGGCCTGTCGTGCCCGAACCCGTCAGCTCACCTGGTAGGCGTACGACACGCAAGGAGTACTTCCGCTCGTGCTCAACGGCCGGAAAAGCATCTTCACGTTCATTGCCGCATCCGCACTCGTCGCCACCGTGGGAGCCATCCCGGGTGGATCGGCGCAGGCGAAGCCCTCCATCGACGACGTGCAACACCGGGTCGACCGGCTGTACCACGCCGCGGAGCAGGCCTCGGAGCGGTACAACCAGATCCACGTCCAGCTGCAGCAGATGCGCGGCGACGTGAAAGCGCTGCGCGCCGACCAGGCCCGCCAGCAGACACGCACCGAGAAGGCCCGACGCGTCGTCGCCGACTCCATCGTCCGGCAGTACGAGGGCGACTCGCTCTCGGCCGTCGGCCAGGCGGTGGTCTCCAGCGACCCGAGCGCGTTCGTCTCGCAGCTGACCACGATGTCGGCCTTCAACTCGATGCAGGCCGGCCAGTACTCCAGCTACCTCACCCAGGCCAAGGCGCTGAGCATCCGGCAGACCGCCACGGGCAAGCAGCTGGCCCGGGTCGCGAGCCTCGAGAAGGAGGCCGCCCAGAACAAGGCGGCCATCGCGCACAACCTGGCCGAGGCCAAGGGCGTCCTCGACAAGCTCAAGGCCGACGAGCGCGACCGGCTGATCGAGGCCTCGCGCGGCGACACCAGCCGCATCTCCAGCGCCGACATCCCGGTCTCCGGCCGTGCTGCCGCCGCGGTGCACTTCGCGATGGCGCAGATCGGCAAGCCCTACGTCTACGGCGCCGCCGGACCGAGCGCCTTCGACTGCTCGGGCCTGACCATGGCGGCGTGGGGCTCGGCAGGGGTCGGTCTCCCGCACTCCTCGAGCGCGCAGTACGGCTCCGGGACCCACATCTCGGCCAGCCAGCTGCAGCCCGGTGACCTGGTCTTCTACTACAGCCCGATCAGCCACGTCGGCATGTACATCGGCAACGGCATGATCGTGAACGCCGAGAACCCCTCGGCCGGCATCCGGGTCGCCCCGCTCTACATGATGCCGTTCGTCGGCGCGGTCCGCCCTGGCTGACCCTCAGGCTCACCCCGAGCCCCCGAGCACGCGACGAGTGGCCGGTCGCCCCCGTTGGTGGGTGGCCGGCCTCTCGCTGTTCCTGGCGCTCGTGGTCGGGCTGGTCGTCTGGCTGACCCACGACGACTCGACCTACCACGCACCGCTGAGCGGACCGCGCGGGGCGCAGGCATCCCCGACCGAGGCGGCCGCGCTCCTGCACGACCTCGAGACCGCCGTCGGTCGTGACGACCTGGCCTCGGCCCGCCGCCTCGGGTCGTCCGCAGCAGCCGGCAGGGCCTTGGCCGGCGTCGTCCGCAACGGGCAGGCACTCCGCGTCACGGGCTTCTCGCTGCGCTACGTCGACCAGGCCGGCGCGGTCGCGCCCGGTGGCGCGTTCACGGCGTACGTCCAGGCTGCCTGGCGCTTCGGGGGCTTCGACCCCCGTCCCGAGGCGATGGAGGTGCGCGTCCGCTTCGCCCAGCGCGACGGACACCTCACGATCACCGCGATCGGTGGGGGAGACCGGCGTTCGCCGCTGTGGCTCACCGGTCCCCTCCACGTACGACGCTCGCCCGACACCCTGGTGCTCGTGCAGGGCTCCACTGCCGAGGCCGACCGGATGGCCCGACTGGCCCGCACCGCCGTGCCCCAGGTACGACGGGTGCTGCCGAGCTGGCACGGGCGGCTCGTGGTCGAGGTGCCCGCGACCGAGCAGGGGCTCGAGGCGGCCCTGCATGCAGAGCGCGGCCAGTACGCGGGGATCGCGGCGGTGACGACGTCGGCCGACGGCTCGCGGGCACGACGCGCGGCCACCCACGTCTACGTCAACCCGCAGGCCTTCTTGCCGCTGCGGGCCGACGGTGCGCAGGTCGTGCTCACGCACGAGGCCACCCACGTCGCGACGTCCGCGGTCACGAGCACGGCTCCGATCTGGCTGGTCGAGGGGTTCGCCGACTACGTCGCGCTCCACTCCCAGGACATCCCGGTGCGCACGAGCGCCGCGCGGATCATCGCCCTGGTCCACTCCTCCGGAGTGCCGGCCCACCTGCCGGGCGAGGCCGAGCTGGCGGCCGGTGCTCCTCACCTCGAGGCCCGCTACGAGAGCGCGTGGCTGGCGTGCCGGCTGATCGCCGACACCCGTGGCCAGGCGGTCCTGGTGGCGTTCTACCGCGCGGTGGACTCCGGCCGCCCCGTGGGGGCCGCACTGCGGGCCGATGCCGGGTTCGGTCTCAGCGGCCTGACCGAGCGGTGGCGGACCCTCCTGGCACACTTGCCGGCGTGACTGAACGCCGCTGGGCCGTGGCCACGCTCGCGGTGGCGGCGGTCGGATTCGTGGTGATCGCGGCCTGGCGGATCCCGTGGCACCCCGTGCCGGGTGGCACGCCGCCAACGGTGCCGGCACACGAGGTGTTCACGCCCGCCCAGATCGCCCGCGCCAACGCCTACACCGACCCCGCCCGCCATCTCGCCTGGGCGTCCCTCGCGGTCTCCCTGGTGGTCACGCTGGTGCTCGGCTTCACCTCGCTCGGCGCCCGCCTCGTCGGGCGGCTGCACGGCTGGTGGTGGGTGCGGGTGCTGCTCGCCGTCCTGGTGCTCGCGATCATCGGCCGGCTCGCCACCCTCCCGTTCGCCATCATCGGCCACCACCGCTCGGTGCACTACGGCCTGAGCAACGAGGACTGGGGGCCGTGGGTCGTCGACCAGGTCAAGGGACTGCTGCTGTCGGTGGTGATCTCCGGGTTGCTGCTGCTGGTCCTGATCGGCTGCGCCCGCCGCTGGAGACGCGCATGGCCGGCGGTGGCCGGCGCATTGCTCGGTGCTCTCGTCATGCTCGCGTCGTTCGTCTACCCGGTGCTGGTGGAGCCGGCGTTCAACCACTTCACGCCGCTGCCCGACGGCCCGCTGCGTACCGAGATCCTGCGGGTCGCCGCGGCCGAGCACGTGCACCTGGACGACGTGCTGGTCGCCGACGCGTCACGTCGTACGACGACCCTCAACGCCTACGTGTCGGGCTACGGGAGCACCCGGCGGGTCGTGCTCTACGACAACGTCCTGCGCGACCTGCCCCGCGACGAGGTGATCTCGATCGTGGCGCACGAGCTCGGCCACGCCCACCACGACGACGTGCTCACCGGGTCGCTGCTCGCTGCGTTCGGCACCACCCTGGGCATCGCCCTGCTCGCGCTCGTGCTGCCGCTGGTGCCACGCGTGCGGGGGCGTCCCGGCGTGTTGCGCGACCCGACGGTCGTTCCACTGGTCGTGGCCCTGGTGGCCGTCGGCACCTTGGTGTCGAGCCCGGTGAACAACGGGCTCTCCCGGCTCATCGAGACCCGGGCCGACGTCGACTCGCTGCAGACCACGCGCGACCCCGATGCCTTCATCGCGATGCAACGGGAGCTGGCGCTGCACTCGCTGGGTGACCAAGGGCCGGCGTGGTCGCAGTTCTGGTTCGGCTCGCACCCCACGACGCTGCAGCGGATCGCGATCGCCGAGCAGCTGGGCCGCCGGATGGGCGTCCCGGTCGGCGAACCGAACCAGGGCTGAGAAGCACGATGGCCGCGGTCCCCCGTGGGGACCGCGGCCATCTCCCGCCGTGAGAGCGGGGAAGGATCTGTCGAGATCAGCAGGTGCCGGCACCGGCACTCGAGCCGATGCTGCTGCAGGTCTTCTGGAAGATGCCCTTGATGACGCCGCCGAAGGCGAAGACGACGACGATGATGAGGGCGGCGATGCCGGCGATGAGCAGACCGTACTCGACGGCGGACGCGCCGCGCTCGTCCATCTTGGCCAGTCGGGCATCGAGCATGATGCGCAGGTAGTCGAGCATGAGATGGCTCCTAGGTGAATCGGGGGCCAATGGCCCCGCTGTGGTTTCCAGTGTCCTGCCGGACCGCTCGGCGCGAATCGAGCGAACGCCTCGTTTCGCGTGATGCTTCAGGACTAGTCGAGATGGTCGTGCGGACCGCCATGAGGGCGATCACTCCGGACAATGGAAGAACCGGAGATGGAAGTGGCCGCGAACGACAAGTCCGCGGCCACCTCTCTCGTTCGGTAAAGACGTCAGCAGGTGCCGCCGCTGCTCTTGCCGACGCTGTTGCAGGTGGTCTGGAAGATGTTCTTGATGACGCCGCCGAAGGCGAAGACGACGACGACGATCAGGGCCGCGATGCCGGCGATGAGCAGGCCGTACTCGACGGCGGACGCGCCGCGCTCGTCCATCTTGGCCACGCGGGCGTTGAGCATGATGCGGAGGTAGTCCAGCATTTTCGTTCTCCTACAGGTGTGATGATCCAGGCGATTGAGAGCCGAGAAGGCCGGAGGCCTCCGTGACAAATACTCCTCTTTTCCCGCGCCCCGCGGATCCCGCTTTCGTTTCGAGCGGGGTAGTCACTTAGGACCATTTGGACTCATGTCCTAGGAGGAATTCGTCGAATTCCCGAACATTCGCCGCCAACCTGTGCTTCTACGATTCCTTGCGCTGCACGCTGGAAAGCAGGCCGATACGCATGGCGGTGACCAGTGCCTGGGCGCGGTTGCTGGCGCCCAGCTTCTGGTAGATCCGAGCGATGTGCGACTTCACCGTGGACTCGCTCATGTAGAGCTGCTGGCCGATCGCAGCGGCGTTCGCGCCGTCTGCGAGGAGCAGCAGGACGTCGTGCTCGCGCGTCGACAGGCGCGTCGACTCGGCGCTCATCCGGCGCATCATGGCGCCCGCCAGGCCGGTGCACAGGAACGAGCGGGGGGACACGGCGGCATGCCGTGCGGCGCGCACGACCTCGGTGGAGGGCGCGTCCTTGCCGACGAAGGCCGACGCGCCGGCCTCCATGGCGGCGAAGATCTGGTCGTCACCGGAGTGCATGGTGACCACGACGAGGCCGATGCTCTCGTCCTTGACCCGGACGGCGCGGATGATGTCGAGCCCGGTGCCGTCCTCGAGCTGGAGGTCGGTGACGATGACGTCGGGGCGGTCCGTCTCGTAGGTGGCGATGGCCTCGGCCACCGTCCCCACGGAGCCGACGACCTCGGTGGCCTCCTCGCGGGAGAACGCCCCGGCCAGCCCTTCGCGGATGAGCTCGTGGTCGTCGACGATGAGCACCCGGAGGATGCCCGGCTCTGAGGTCATGCGAGCAGGGTGTCCGGTACCGGCATCGGCTCGGGCATCGACACGCCGTGGCCACTCAGACGGACCGCGACCGTCGTGCCGTGCGGCACGCTGGGGGACACGTCGAGGTGGGCCCCGATGAGGGCTGCGCGCTCGCTCATGATCTCGAGGCCGTGGGAGTCGTCGCGGCCGGCGCCGAGCCCGCGACCGTCGTCACTGACGACGATCTCGGCGGACGGGGGAGCGACGCGGCACTGCACGTTGATGGCGCGGGCGCCGGCGTGCCGCACCGCGTTGGTCATCGCCTCCTGGGCGATCCGCAGCAGCTCGCTCTCGACCTCCGGGCGGAGGCGGGTCGTCGACTCGTCGAGGGTGACGTGGATCGGGGTGCCGCTGCTGGCACTGAGGTGGCGGGCCAGCGAGCCGATGGCGGTGCCGAGCGAGTCGTTCTCACCGATGCTCGTCCGCAGCGTCTGGACCGAACGACGTACCTCGCCGACGACCATCGTCAGCCGCTCACGCAGGAGACGGAGCTGGCGGGCGCGGTCGGAGCCCTCGGGCTCCTGGTCGACCAGCGAGTCGACGAAGTAGCCGAGCGAGGCCATTTCCTGCGCCACGCCGTCGTGCATCTCGCGCGCGAGGCGACGCCGTTCCTCCACGGTCGCGGAGTCGCGGAAGGCCAGGAAGAGCACGGCGGTGTCGAGGCGCACGGTCGCGGGGCTGAGCTTGCGGTCCAGGCCCGAGAGCCGTCGCGGGAGATCCATGGCCTGGGGGTCGAGGCCGGGTGACAGCACACCGGACACGACCGCCGCGACGCCGCCGCCACTGTTCAGCGGGAAGGCGAAGCTGTGGCCGACCACCCGCACGTTGCCGGTGGCCAGGCAGTACTGCGCGAGCTCCTCACTGATCGCGAGGTCGGGGTCGCCGAGCCCGGTGTCGCCCACGAGCGGCGTGAGGATGTCGCCCCGCGGGATGTGCACGGTGAGAGCTGCCACGGGGAGCTCGTCGCGGACCGCGCTCTCGATCTGGCCGCCGAGCGCGACGGGGTCGAGGCCGGAGCTCAGCCGCCCTGACAGTCCGATCAGCTCGCGGATGAGCGCTTGCGCGTCGCGGTAGGCGCGCTGCGGGTCGGAGGCGTCGAGGAAGTTGGTGCGGACGAACGACGCGATCAGGCCGAGGCCGAGGCCGGTGATCGCCCAGGTGAACGCGGCGCTGCCCTGGGCCTGGGTGAGGGTGTGGCTGAACAGGCTGATCGTGACGAAGGCGGTGAGCTCCGCTGACAGCGACAGCGCCACGCCGCGCGTGCCGCGTCGCAGGCCGGCGGTGAACGGCGGCACCGCGAGGGCACCCAGGACGGCTGCGGTCGACACCGAGGAGAGACCGGCCACGGAGCCGACGAGGGCGGAGTCGAGGACCAGGAGCAGGGTGGCCGGGAGCTCGAGCAGCTCCCCGGCGGTGACCGCGGCCCAGATGGCGCCGATCGCGAGGAGTGCGAGGAGCATCAGCTGGTTGTGCGACAGCACCAGCGGCATGGCCAGGGTCAGGAGAGCGAACGTCCTCGCTCCCACGGCCAGCCAGGTGTACTGACGGCGCGGGCTACCCCAGATCATCGGCCTGCCTCATGCGGATCACTTGCCCCCGAAGGAGTCCATGATGTGGATGACGGCGGGACCCATGACGGCGATGAACAGGCAGGGGAGGATGCAGAAGATCAGCGGGACCGTGATCTTCACCGGCACCTTCTGGGCCTGCTCCTCCGCGCGCTGGCGCCGCTTCATCCGGATCTCGGAGGACTGGATGCGCAGGACGTTGGCGATCGGGATGCCGAAGCTGTCGGCCTGCACCATCGAGGTCACGAAGCCCTTGAGGTCATCCACCTCGGTGCGCTCGGCGAGCCCGCGCAGCGCCTCGGCGCGACCCTGACCGATCTGCATCTCGCGGAGCACCCGCGAGAACTCGTCGGCCAGCGGACCGTCGGTGTTCCGCGCGACCTGCTGCACCGCGGCGTCGAAGGCCAGGCCCGACTCCACGCTGATCGTCATCAGGTCGATGGCGTCGGGAAGTGAACGCTGGATCAGCTTCGAGCGCTCGTAGACGCGCTGGTAGAGGTAGAGGTTCGGGCCGAACCAGCCGACGGCGGTCGCACCGACCACCAGGACGATCCGGAGCGTGAAGCCCGCACCCATCACCGTGGTGAGGGCCAGCGAGATCAAGAAGAGCGCGATCGCACCGATCACCTTGCCGGCCTGCACGCGCTCGACGGTCCAGCCGACGGGGTTGCCGGCGACGTCGAGCCGGCGGCGGATCCGCTCGGCAGCGTCGCTGCCGGACAGGCGGCGCGCAACGAGCAGGGCCTTGGACTGCAACGGCGCCATCACGCGGTCGCCGAACGACTCGTCGTACTCCTTGGTCAGCTCGGGAGCAGCGCTGCCCAGCGCCTGGACGAGGGCGACCGAGCGGTCGACACCGGAGACGGCCTGCCCGGAGGCGGTCGTGCTGACCGCTGCGGACACCAAGAACACGGCCACCACCACGAGGGCGCCACCGAGGATCAGGAAGATGGTCACATCACACCTCGACCTTGACGATGCGCGACATCCAGAAGATGCCGACGGAGAGGATGACTGCTGCGCCGACGAGCATCAAGATGCCCAACGGGCGTGTGAACAGGACGATCACGTAGTCGTGGTTCGCGATCAGCAGGTAGAGCAGGAACGCCGGCGGGAGGCCGCCGAGCACCATCGCCGAGAGCTTGCCCTCGGCTGCGAGCGCAGCCACCTGACGTCGGATGTACTCGCGCTCGCGCATCGTGGCAGCGACCGTGTTGAGCAGCTCGGCCAGGTTTCCACCGACCTGCCGCTGGATGTTGATGGCCATCACGACCCAGTCGAAGTCCTTGCTCTGGAACCGGTCGGCCACACCCTGGAGCGCGGTCTCGAGCGAGAGACCCAGGCGGGTCTCGACGAGGACCTTGCGGAACTCGCCCGCGATCGGCTCGGTGCCCTCACGGACGATGGTGTCGACCGACTGCGCGAGCGAGAGACCGGCGGCCAGCGATCCGGACATCAGCTGCAGGGTCTCGGGCAGGCAGGCCTCGAACTTCTTCTTGCGGCGCTTGCGCTTGTGGCCCAGGAACATCCAGGGGCCGAGCGCTCCGACCGCCATGAAGATGATCCCGATGACGAGGCTGCCGCCACCGATCAGGAGACCGAGGACCGAGATGCCGAGGAACAGGGCGGTGTGCAGGAGCAGCCACTCCGCCGGCCGCCAGGCGCTGCCGGCGCCCTCGAGCCGCTGGGCGATCCGGACCTCGAGGCCGCTGCTGTGCTTGAGGACCGCACCGGCGGCCGTCTTCGCAGACTGCAGCGCGGACTCCTCCGGGCGCGCGGGCTGGGGGAGAGCGGAGGTCGCAGCGCCACCACGGCCGGCCCGGTCGGCGTACTGCTGGACGCGCTCCTCGGTGGAGAGGGAGCGCTCGTGCGGCACCGACATGATCAGCAGGATCAGGAGTCCGATGCCGAGCGCCGCGAGCCCGGCGTACATCATCCACGACGAGGTGCCCACCGCCAGCGGCGTCACGGTCGTCAGCTGGACGCTCATCGCATGACGTCCATTGCGAAGAGCCTCGGGTCGACGTGCACGTTGGAGTACTCCATCTTGTCGAGGAAGGTCGGTCGCAGGCCGGTGGCCCGCAGCTGCCCCAGTGCGGTGCCCTCGGAGTCGAAGCCGGCGGAGTGGTCGTAGACGAAGATGTCCTGGAGGGTGATGATGTCGCCCTCCATGCGCTCCACCTCGGTGAGGCTGGTGATGCGGCGCGACCCGTCCTTGAACCTCGTCTGGTGGACGATCAGGTCGACGGCGGAGGCGACCTGCTCACGGATGGCCCGGATCGGCAGGTCCATGCCGGCCATCAGCACCATGGTCTCCATGCGGGCCAGGGTGTCGCGGGGGCCGTTGGAGTGGAGGGTACAGATCGAGCCGTCGTGGCCGGTGTTCATGGCCTGGAGCATGTCGAGCGCGGAGGCGTCGCGGACCTCACCGACGATGATGCGGTCGGGGCGCATACGCAGGCTGTTCTTGACCAGGTCGCGGATCGTGACCATGCCTCGACCCTCGATGTTGGCCGGGCGCGACTCGAGCCGGACGACGTGCTCCTGCTTGAGCTGGAGCTCCGCGGCGTCCTCGATGGTGACGATGCGCTCGTCCGACGGGATGAACGAGGAGAGCACGTTCAGGGTGGTGGTCTTACCGGCACCCGTGCTCCCGGACACGATGATGTTGAGGCGACCCTTGACGCACGCGTCGAGGAACTCGACCGACCGCTCGCTGAGGGTGCCGAAGGCGATCATGTCGTCGGAGGTCAGCGGGTCGGCGGCGAACTTACGGATCGTCAGCGAGGAGCCGTCGACGGCCAGCGGCGGGATGATCGCGTTGACACGGCTGCCGTCCGGGAGACGGGCGTCGACCATCGGGCTCGACTCGTCCACACGTCGGCCGATGCGGGAGACGATCTTGTCGATCGTGCGGCGCACGTGGGCCTCGTCGCTGAAAGCGGCGTTGGCCTGGACCAGCTTCCCGTTCCGCTCCAGGAAGATCGAGTCGGGGGCGTTGACCATGACCTCGGAGACGTCGACGTCGCGCAGGAACGGCTCGATCGGGCCGTAGCCGAGGATGTCGTCGCTGATCTCCTGGGTGAGGCGGTTGCGGTCCGCGTTGCTGATCGGCCGCTCCTGCGAGCTCATCAGCTGGGCGAGCACGGCGCGCACCCGGTGGTCGAGGTCGGCCTGGTCGAGGTTCGCGTCGTACAGCTGGGGGCCGAGCTGCTTGAGCAGCTCGCCGTGCACGTCGTGCTTGAGCTGCTCGAGCCGCTCGTGCTCGGCTCCGCCGCGTCGGTTCGTGACCCGCGAGGTCGGGTTCATGGGGGTGGCGCTGCGCTGCCGGCTCGGACCCTCGTCGTCACCGCCCGCGGAGCCGCCGCCGGACGCGCCGTTGCCAGCGCTGGTGCTGGAGCGCGGCGGCGGGACCTGCGAGGGCTCCGGGGTCTCCGGGCCCTTGGGCGCGGGGGGAGGCGTCGGCATGGCGCCGCTCTCGGTCTGCTTGCGCGCGGCTGCGAGACGTTCGGCGAGACTGCTCACGGTGTCACCTCTTGATCCGGAAGAGCTTGGCGAAGCGGTCGTTGTCGGTGTCGGAGTGGCGACTCGAGTCGTCGGCCACCGCGGTCTGCGGCTCGCCGATCAGGAGTGCCGACAGGTTGCGGAACGCAGCGCTCGAAGGGTGCTGCGGGCTGGCCGCGATGATCGGCGTGCCGGCGTTCGTGGCGGCCGCGATGTCGATCGACGTCGAGATCTGCGAGGCGACGTTCATCCCGAGGATGGTCTCGACCTTCTCGGCCCCGATCCCGACGGCGTCGTCGGCACGGTTGAGCAGCAGGTAGCGGTGCCCGCGGCCGATGTTGAGCATCTCGAGGGTGTCGAGCGCCACCTTCACGTTCTTGAGGGTGGGCACGTCGAGGGTCGCCACGATGATGCACTCGTCGGTCTCGTCCAGCGCGGTCAGCGTCTGCTCGTCGAACGCCGGAGCGGTGTCGACGACCACGTAGTCGTACATGGTCCGCAGGGTGCGCAGCACCTTCGAGATCAGCAGCGGGCTGATCCGCTCACGCACGTCCGGGTGGCTCGGCGCCGCCAGCACCTTGAGGGTGTCCTGGTAGCGGGTGAGCAGCGAGTTCAGCATCGGCGTGTCGAGGTCCTCCTCGGAGCCGATCGCGTGCTCGATCGTGTGCGAGGGGAACAGCTGCAGGGTGATCGCCACGTCGCCGAAGGCCAGGTCGAAGTCGACGAGGCAGACCTGACGGGCGCCCTTGTCGGTGAGGGCGAGCGCGAGGTTCACCGCGACCGTGGTCTTCCCGACCCCGCCCTTGGGCGAGAAGATCGAGATCACGTGGCCGTTGTGCTTCGAGGCCTCCGGGCCGCGCAGGGCCTGGGAGAACTGGTGTGCCCGCGAGACCGCACCGGCGACCAGGTGGAGATCGTCCATCGCGACGACCTCGCGGGCGCCGGCCTGCATGGCGCGGGCCAGGAGCGCGGTGTCGAGCGCGGGACGGACGAAGACCACGCTGGTGGCGGGTCGGCTGGTCCGCAGACCTTCGCAGACCGTCACGCCGTCGCCGAACGAGATGTTCGGCCCCAGCACCACGACGTACTCCTCGGGGTGCTGGGCCAGCCACGGCAGGAGACGCTCCGTGGTGTCCACCGACTGGCACCCAGGGGGGAGGGCGCCGAGGAGGCGGCGGGCGGTGGTGCTGTCGGGATCGACGACGACGGGCATGTCAGCTCACCTGAAGAGAGAAGCAACGAGGGTGGAGGTGCCCGGGCCGGGCTTGACCTGGCTCCTGGTGGTCAGCAGCCCGAAGGTCAGGTCGAGCGCCTTCGACGACACGATCACCTTCTGTGCCTGCTGCTGGGTCACCGCGATGGTGAGCAGCGTGCGTGGCAGCTGCTCGGTCGTCTGGGTGCCGTCCTCGGCCGTCTTGGTCGAGGTGGTCGGCGGCTGCGGCGAGCCGACGTTGAGCACGGTCACCTTGGGGAGCAGGAGCCTGGTGCTCTGGATGCTGGCGTCGGCCGCGGCGCCGTCCGTGCTGCTTCCGCCACCCGCACGGGGGCCCTTGGTCTCGAGCTGGCCGGTCACGAAGATCGCGACCTCGGAGCCGTTCTGGATGTTGCCCGCGACGCGGTCGGGGTCGGTCAGGTTGACCGAGATCGCGATCATGCCGGGCGGGATGGCCAGGTTGCTCGTCGTGCCCGCCTGGACCGTGGTGCCGAACTGGCCGGCGACGATCACCTGGCCGGCCAGGACCGGGACGGTGGCCAGCTTGCCCTTGAGCTGCGCAGGGTCGACGACGGCGCCGGCATTGGCGGCTACGACGTTCTGCGGGATGTCCTGGTTGGCGATGGAGCCCGAAGCCAGGGCGTCGTCGTACTTGTCGCCGGCGGCGATGTTCTGGGTGGCCACCAGCACCGAGGTGTTGGCGACGGAGTCCTGGGCGCGGCTGTTGGCGCCCTTGACGTAGAGGAAGACGAGGGCCGTGCCGATCACGGCCACGAACACGGCGAGGATCAACAGCAGTCGGCGGCGGTCCATGAGGAGGTCCCTTTCATTCGGACACCTGCCGTCCGTCGGGAGCGGGCGGGCAGTCTTCGCGGTCCCGTGGATCGAGGGGCAAGAGCCCCACCGGTCCCGAAACGCGCGAGACAGATCGTATGAGCGAGAAACCTGGCTCCGTGGCGGAATAGCAAAGAAAACCCAGCCGATGACCCAGCCCGTGACCCAGGTCGTGACCCAGGGGGTGACTCAGCGGGTGACTCAGGGGAGTACCGGACGACGTCCGGTCGGTGGGCTCAGGCGAAGAGCTCCGCGATCTCGTCCTTGCACGCGCGGACCACCAGGTTGCGCTTCAGCTTGAGGCTCGGCGTGAGCTCGCCACCCTCCTCGGTCCAGTCCTCGGGGAGGATCACGAACTTGCGGATCGACTCTGCTCGCGACACCGCGGAGTTGGCGTCGTCGACCGCGCGCTGCACCTCCTCGCGAAGGTCGGCATCGTCGACGTGGGCGCGCACGTCGCCGGTCTTGCCGTGTGCGTTTGCCCAGTCGGCAAAGGCCTCCTGGTCGATCGTGACCAGTGCGGCGATGAAGGGCTGGCCGTCTCCGACGACCAGGCACTGGCTGACCAGCGCGTGACCGCGGACCCGGTCCTCGAGCACGGCGGGGGCGACGTTCTTGCCGCCGGCAGTGACCAGGATCTCCTTCTTGCGCCCGGTGATCCGGACGAAGCCCTCTTCGTCGATCTCGCCGACGTCGCCGGTGTGGAACCAGCCGTCGCGGCGCAGCACCTCGGCGGTGGCCCCCTCGTTGTCCCAGTAGCCGGCGAACACCTGGCCGCCCCGGAACAGCAGCTCGCCGTCCTCGGCCACCCTCACCTCGGTGCCGGGGAGCGGCTGCCCGACCGTGCCGATCTTCAACGCGTCGGGTCGGTTGGCGGTGAGTGCCGCCGTCGTCTCGGTGAGCCCGTAGCCCTCGAGGATCACCAGGCCGATGCCGCGGTAGAAGTGGCCGAGCCGGTCTCCCAGAGGCGCGCCGCCGGACACGGCGTAGCGGCAGCGCCCACCGAGGGCGCCCCTCAGGCGTCCGTAGACGAGCCGGGAGAACAGCGCGTGCCGGGCGCGAAGAGCGACCGGCACCCGGCCCTTGTCCAGGGCGCGGGAGTAGCCGATGGCGGTGTCCGCCGCCCGCTCGAAGATGCCGCCTCGCCCCTCGGCGGTCGCCCGCTGTGACGCGGTGTTGAACACCTTCTCGAAGACCCGGGGTACGGCGAGCACGAACGTCGGCTGGAACCGGTCGAGGTCCGGGAGCAGGTGCTTGATGTCGGCGCTGTGGCCGAGCCGCACCCGGGCGCGGATCGCGCCGACCTGGATGATCCGGGCGAAGACATGAGCCAGGGGCAGGAAGAGCAGCGTCGAGGCGTCGTCGGCCTCGAACAGCTCGTGCAGCTCCGGGACGGCCACGCCGACCTCGAACATGAAGTTGCCGTGGGTGAGCTGGCAGCCCTTGGGGCGCCCAGTGGTTCCGGAGGTGTAGATGATCGTGGCCAGGTCGAGCGGCGTCGCGCTGGTACGACGTACCTCGAGGTCGGCGTCGGAGATGTCCTCGCCCAGTCGGCGCAGCACCTCGATCGCGTTGTCCTCCAGCGACCACACGTGGTTGAGCGACTCGAGGTCGGCACGACGCTCGGCGATCCGCGCCGTGTGGGTCGGCCCCTCCGCGACCACGGCCGTCGCGGAGGAGTTGCCCAGGATCCACTCGATCTGATCCGCCGAGGACGTCTCGTAGACAGGGACGGTGACCGCACCGGCGAACCAGATCGCGTAGTCGACCAGGGTCCACTCGTAGCGGGTCTTGGAGATCAGGGCGATCCGGTCGCCGACCTCGATCCCGGCCGCGACCAGGCCCTTGGCGACCGCGCGCACCTCGTCGAGGAACTGCCCCGCCGTCACGTCCTCCCAGTCGTCGCCGCGGCGCCGGGAGAACGCGACGCGCTCGGGCGCCTCGTCGGCATTGCGTACGACGTCGTCGGTGAGGTTGCCCGTCGCGGGGATGTCGACGGTCAGCGGGGAGGAGTACTCACGCAACGCAGGCCTCCAGCACGAAGACGGATGACGGTTCTCGGGGAGGTTACCGCCGAGGGGGTCCGCGGCGATCCGATAGGCTCGCCGAGCCGGTCGAGGGGCCGCTCGCGAGCAAGCTCGCCGCGCGGCTTGCTGCGGGAGTTCCTCACCGGTTCGCTCGGCGAGGAACCTCCTCGCTCGACCCCGAGGAGGTGCCGATGGCGGACCAGACGACGTCGTCGATCGTGATCGATGCGGCGCCGAGCGAGGTCATGGACGTGATCGCGGACTTCCCGGCCTACCCCACGTGGGCCAAGGGCGTGACGACCGCGGACGTGGTCTCGGAGTTCCCCGACGGTCGCGCCGAGAAGGTCTTCTTCAAGCTCGACGTGTCGCCGATCAAGGACGAGTACACGCTGGTCTACGTCTGGTCCGGCGACGACCAGGTCACGTGGCAGCTCGACGAGGGCAAGATGCTGAAGGCGCTCGACGGCGCCTACATCCTCACCGACCTCGGCAACGGCTCCACCGACGTGACCTACCGGCTCGCCCTCGACGTCTCCATCCCGCTGATCGGGATGCTCAAGCGCAAGGGCGAGAAGATCCTGATCGACACGGCGCTGAAGGGGCTCAAGAAGCGCGTCGAGTCCCTCGCCTGACCGGCCGGCCACCTGACGGCTCGTGCGGATCCTCCTCTTCACCGGCAAGGGCGGCGTCGGCAAGTCGACCGTCGCGGCCGCCACGGCGACCCTCGCCGCCGCCTCCGGCCAGCGCACCCTCGTGCTCTCCACCGACGCCGCGCACTCGCTGGCCGACGCCTTCGGGGTCACGGTCGGTGCCGAGCCCCAGGAGGTCGCGCCCGACCTGTTCGTCCACCAGGTCGACGCCCAGCTGAGGTTCGAGCAGTCGTGGGCGGAGATCCAGGGCTACCTGCTCAGCGTCCTCGAGGTGGTGGGCGTGGACCCGGTGGCCGCCGAGGAGCTGACCGTGATCCCCGGGGCGGAAGAGGTGCTGGCGCTGCTCGAGCTGCGTCATCACGCGCTCGGTGACGACTGGGACGTGATCGTCGTCGACTGCGCGCCGACGGCCGAGACGCTGCGGCTGCTGGCGCTGCCGGAGGCGCTCGGCTGGTACATGACCCGGGTCTTCCCCGCGGAGCGCCGGATGGTGAAGGTGCTCAAGCCGGTGCTCGCCCGCGCAGCTGGAGTGCCGATGCCCGAGGACGACGTGTTCGCGGCCGTGGAGCGGCTCCACGCCGAGATCGACGAGGTGCGCACCCTGCTCACCGGCCGCGACGCGAGCGTGCGGCTGGTGCTGACCCCGGAGCAGGTGGTGCTGGCCGAGGCGCGCCGCAGCTACACGACCCTCTCGCTGTTCGGCTACCGCGTGGACGGGGTCGTGGCCAACCGGATCTTTCCCGGCGACGACGCCGACCCCTGGCGAGCCGGGTGGGTGGCGGCGCAGGCAGAGGTGCTGGAACAGGTGGCCGACTCGTTCGCGGACATCGAGGTGTGGCGCTCGGAGTACCGCCCGGCCGAGCCGGTGGGGCTTGCGGCGCTCGCGGACCTCGGCCGGCAGGTGTACGGCGACCGCGACCCGCTCGCCGTACCGGCGGGGACCGAGCCGTTCCGGGTCACCCGCACGAGCGACGGCGCGGTTCTCCACCTGCGCCTGCCGTTCGTCGGCCGGGCGGACGTCGACCTGGCCAGGGATGGCGACGATCTGGTCCTGACGGTGGCGTCGTATCGTCGTCTCCTCACCCTCCCCGCCGGGTTGGCCCGCCATCGGGTCGCCGGTGCCCGCGTGGACGGTGGTGAGCTGCAGGTGAGGTTCGCCGCAGATGGACAGTGAGGACTGACGTGTCAGGGCAGACGGACGGCCCGGGGTCCAGCACAGGACCGGCCGGCGCAGAACCGATCGGTACGGTGGCCGAGGAGGCCGCGAAGCTGCTGGGCGCCTTCTCGGGATGGGCCAAGGAGCACGGCGACGGCCTGTCGTCGTTCACCGACGGGCTCCACGAGCACGTCGCGACCGGCTCTCCGGAGTGTGCCTGGTGCCCGGTGTGCCGGACGGTCGCGGCGATCCGCCAGACCAGTCCCGAGGTAGTCACCCACCTCACCAGCGCCGCCTCGTCGTTGATGCTCGCCGTCTCCGGGATGATGGCCACGCCCCCACCGGATCGTGACAGGGGTGTCGAGCGCATTCCGCTCGACGAGGAGTGGCCGGAGGACGACGCATGACGATCGCGTGCGGGATCGACGTCGGCGGCACCAAGATCGCCGGCGGCGTCGTCGACGACACGGGCAAGGTGATCGAGGAGCTCCAGGTCGAGTCCCCGGCCACCGACGCGCACGCCATCGAGGCCGCGATCGAGAGGCTCGTCACCGAGCTGAAGACCCGTCACACGATCGAGGCGGTGGGCGTGGGCGCGGCCGGCTACATCGACAAGGCGCGCTCCGTCGTGCTGTTCGCGCCCAACCTCGCGTGGCGCGACCTCGACCTCAAGGCCGACCTGGAGCGGACGCTCGGCCTGCCGGTCGTGGTCGAGAACGACGCGAACGCGGCGGCCTGGGGAGAGTTCCAGTTCGGCGCCGGGCACGACGTCGACGACCTGCTGCTGGTGACCGTCGGCACCGGCGTGGGCGGCGGTGTCGTGCTCGACGGCTCGCTCTATCGTGGCGCCTTCGGCGTCGGGGCCGAGATCGGCCACATGCGCGTGGTGCCCGACGGCATCCGCTGCGGCTGCGGCAACCGAGGCTGCTTCGAGAAGTACGCCAGCGGCTCGGCGCTGGTGCGTGACGTGCGCGCCGCCGCGAGAGCTGGCTCCCTGATGGCGGCCGAGGTGCTCGACCGGGCCGGAGGCGACGTCGACTCCATCACGGGCCCGCTGGTCACCGAGGCGGCCCGCGACGGTGATCCCTTCGCCCTCGAGCAGATCGCCGCGGTCGGGCGCTGGCTCGGTGAGGGCATCGCCTCGCTGGCCGCCGTGCTCGACCCCGCCGTCGTGGTGATCGGGGGCGGGGTCAGTGAGGCGGACGACCTCCTGCTCGACCCGGTGCGAGCCGCATTCGCCGCCCAGCTCACCGGTCGCGGGCACCGGCCGATGCTCGAGATCCGCAAGGCGCGGCTGGGCAACCGGGCCGGCCTGATCGGAGCAGCTGATCTGACTCGCCACTGAAAGCCGGCGCGGCTGGCACGATGCCCTCCATGGGTGACCGGGTCGTGCGCGCGATGACCTTCGTCATCCTTGCGGGGGCGGTGGTCTGGCTGGGCAGCAAGGCCGCTGTCGAGATGTGGGACCCCGACGCCTGGTGGCACCTGCGGCTCGGCAACGACCTGATCGCCCAGCGCTCACTGGCGACCCCCGACCACTGGTCCACGTTCGCGAGCGTGCGGTGGGTGCCCACCGAGCCGCTGCCGGAGATCGTGGCGGCGTACGTCGACCGGGCGTTCGGGTACGCCGGCCTGGCCTGGCTGTTCGGCTTCGGTGCGGTGATGGTCGTGCTGACCGTCCAGGTGACGAACCGCCGTGAGGCGCCGCTGCTCCCCGCCACCGTGGCCACCGTGTTCTTCCTGCTGCCGGCCTACGGCTCGATCACGCCGCGGCCCCAGCTGGTCAGCTTCGTGCTGCTGTCGGTGACGCTGGCCGCGTGGCTGCAGACCGACCGTGACCTGCGCCCGCGCTGGTGGCTGGTGCCGCTGAGCTTCGTCTGGTCGATGTGTCACGGCTTCTGGTTCATCGGCGCCGCCTACGGGTTCCTCTTCGTGGCGGGGATCGCGCTCAGCCGGCGAGCCGACCTCCGGACCCTCGCCCGGCTCGCGGCCGTGCCGGTCGCCTCGTTCCTGGTCGTGCTGCTGAACCCGAGCGGCGGGCTGCGGATCCTCGAGGCGCCGTTCCGGGTGAACGCCACGGCCGACTACATCACCGAGTGGCAGCGCACCCCGCTGCTCACGGCCGGCCCCCTGGGCGCCCTGCTCATGGTCGGGCTCACGGCGGTGCTGTGGGCGGTCACGCGCCAGGGCATGACCTGGTCCCGCGGGTTCCTGCTCGTCTCCGCGGTGTTCTGGGTCTGGTACGCCGAACGGCTGGTCACCGTGGGCGCCGTCGTGGCAGCGCCGCTGCTCGCCGGTGCCCTCGGGGCACTGCTGGCCCGGTCGCAGACCGAGCCGCCGGTCGTCCCGCCCGACCAGGCGACGCGCGGCGCCGGGCGGCGCGAGATCGCCGTTCTGGCCGCGATCGGCACGTCGTACCTGGTGGTGCTCGGCCTGGTCGTGCCCCACACCTCGGCACAGCCGGCCCGGGTGCCGCTGGCGCTCGACGCGGACCTGGACCGGCTCCCCGCCGGCACGACGGTCTTCAACGACTACCTGATGGGCGCCTGGATCGCGTGGCGGCACCCCGACCTCAACCAGTACATCGACGGCCTCGCGACGCCGTACTCGACGGAGCACTACGCGCAGTTCCACCGGGCCGAGACGGCGTCGCCGGGGTGGTACCGGGTCGTGCAGCAGTCCGGTGCACCGGTCGCGCTCGTGGAGACCGACGGACCGCTGGGCACGGCTCTGCGGCGGCGCGGGTGGGTGACGGTCGGCTCCGACGCGGGCTACTCGCTGATGCAGAACCCCGGCAGCTAGAGCCGGGCGCCGTCGTCGTCGGGGTCGTGCGGCTCCATGGTCGCCACCAGGTAGCCGAACGAGGCGAGGAACGCGACCACCAGCCCACCGGTGAGCACGGTCGGCAAGGCGTAGTGCGCCACGCTGAGCACGATCAGCAGCACCGGACACCCCACCAGCCCCACCCAGGCCGCCCGACGCTCGGGCTTGATGACCGGCGGAGGGGGCAGCGGTGGTGGCACGAACGTCTCGTCGTAGACCTCGAGGTGGAACACCTCGGGCGGGTCGACGAGGGGGACCTCGGCCGCAGAAGCCTCGGTCGGGGTGTCGGACACGTCGGGCCGCTCGCCGTAGTTCTCGACGATCTGCTGCCAGGCGGCATCCTCGTCCCGCGTGCTCACCGGACCAAGGTTAGGCGGTGACGCGCGCGATGAAAGCCGCGGACTCCTCGAAGATGCGCTCGGCGTCGTTGTCGAGCGTCGCGACGTGGTAGCTGTTCTCGAGCGGGCTCCAGGTGACGTCGGTCGATCCGAGCCGCTTCTTGATGATCCCCTCGGACAGCTCGTCGACCACGTGGTCCTCGGTCGAGCGCAGGTAGAGCACCGGCCTGGTGATCCGGCCGAGCCCCGCGACGACCCCTGGCCACGACGACATCATCGAGTGGGCCGCCTTGAGCGGCGTCTTGGGATAGGCGTACTCGTCCTGGCCGGGCTTCTTGATGTCGTTGGCGATCGCGGGGAACGACGGCACCACGTGCTTGAGCACGGGCAGGAGCTTGACGTCCTTCCTCTTGGTCGCGACGGCGGGGTTCACCACGATGACGCCGGCGATCTCCGCGTCGTGCTCGGACGCCAGCTGCAGCACGAGCGCGGCGCCCATCGAGAGACCACCGACCACCACGGCGTCGTTCTCCGCCCGCAGCTTGTCGAACGCGCGCGACACCTCGCCGTACCAGTCGGACCAGGTGGTCGTGTTCATCTCGCGCCAGGTCGTGCCGTGGCCCGGCAGCCGCGGCACCTCGACGGCGTACCCCTTCTCCGCCAGGGTGCGCGCCCAGGGCTTGATGGAGAACGGCGAGCCGGTGAAGCCGTGGCTGAGCAGCACCCCCACCGACTTGCCGGCGGTGAGCTCCGGGCGAGCAGGGAGGGACAGGGGATCGGCGGGCGCGTCGTCGGGCATGCGCGCATCCTGCCGTACGGCGCCACGCGGTGTCAGGAGTGGACTCGGCGAGTGGGACTAGGGTGTGCCGCAGGGCTGGCCGTCGTGCGCACAGCCGTTCACATCGGGTCGGGAGGGTCGCGTTGCTCTACTGGTTCATGAAGTGGATCGCGCTCGGTCCGTGGCTGCGGATCGTCTTCCGGCCGCACATCGAGGGCGCCGAGAACGTCCCCGCCTCCGGCCCGGCCATCCTGGCGAGCAACCACCTGTCCTACACCGACTGGATGTTCATGCCCCTGACCCTGCCGCGGCGCGTGACGTTCGTGGCGAAGGCGGAGTACTTCAACTCCCCGGGGCTCAAGGGCTGGTTCCAGAAGAAGTTCTTCTCCGGCGCCGGGCAGGTGCCGATCGACCGCTCCGGTGCGTCCGCCGCCGAGGGTGCGCTGTCGTCGGCACGCACGATCCTCGAGGAGGGTGAGCTCTTCGGCATCTATCCCGAGGGCACCCGGTCGCACGACGGCCGGCTCTACCGCGGCAAGACCGGCGTTGCCCGGCTGGCGCTCGAGACCGGAGCACCGGTGATCCCGGTCGCGGTGCTCGGCACCGACGTCGTGGCGCCTCCCGGCAAGAAGTTCGGCACGTTCACCCGGCCGGGTGTTCGCTTCGGCAAGCCGCTGGACTTCTCCCGCTACGAGGGGATGGAGAACGACCGCTACATCCTGCGCGCGATCACCGACGAGATCATGTACGAGATCATGCAGCTCTCGGGTCAGGAGTACGTCGACCTCTACGCGAGCAAGGCCAAGGAGCTGTCGCAGAAGTCGGCCGCCGACGCCAAGCGCGCCGAGCGCGAGGCGCTCGCCGAGTCCGGCGAGCAGAAGCAGGCATCCTGACCCCGGCCCTGCGGTTCCCGGCCCGCCCGACGGAGCCGGCCGCGATCGCGGTCGAGGACCGCCTCTACCGCTGGCTGGCGGTCCTGCGCTTCGTCCTGCTCGCCAACGCCATCGCCCTCAACATCTATCGCGACGGGTTCTCCCATCCCGTGGGCGCGGCGTTCCTGCTGGCGGTGATGGCGGTGTGGACCTGCGTGGTGAGCTGGGCCTACCACGCCTACGCACGTCGTACGACGGGCTGGGTGGTCGCCGACCTGGCCGTCGCGCTCGTCGTCCTCGGCCTGACCGCCGCCGTCAAGGACCCCGGCTACCACTCGACGCTCCCCGGTTACTGGGTGATGGCGGCGATGCTGGCGTGGGCCATCCACTGGCGGGCGCTGGGTGGCCTGATCGCCGCCGTCCTGCTCTCGATCGACGACTTCGCGACCCGGCACTACGTCTCGGAGAGCGTCTACGGCAACGTCTTCCTGCTCCTGGTGGGCGGGCCGATCGTCGGCCTGATGGTGGACTCGCTCCTACGCTCGGCGACCCGCACCGCCGCGGCGGAGCGAGCCGCGGCGACCGCGGCCGAGCGCACCCGGCTGGCCCGGGCGGTCCACGACGGCGTGCTCCAGGTGCTGGCCCTCGTGCAGCGGCGAGGTCCCGACCTCGGGCCCGACGGCGCGGAGCTCGGCCGCCTGGCGGGCGAGCAGGAGCACGCCCTGCGCGCGCTGATCCGCCAGCAGGACGCGGTCGACGCCACGCCCGGGGTCGTCGACCTGGTCGGCGAGCTCTCGTCGCTCGAGCGTCGTCGTGGCGTCTCGGTCGCGGCACCCTCGGGCGGCGTGCCCGTCGAGCAGGCGGCGGCCGCCGAGATCGTGGCGGCGGTGTCGGCCTGCCTCGACAACGTCGTGGCACACGTCGGCCCGTCGGCGCCCGCGTGGGTGCTGCTCGAGGTGACGCCGGACGCGCTGGTGGTCACGGTGCGCGACGAGGGCCCGGGCATCCCGCACGGCCGGCTGGAGGCGGCCGCCCACGAGGGACGGCTCGGGGTCGCCTCGTCGGTGCGCGGCCGGGTGGCCGAGCTCGGTGGCACGGCGACGCTGTCGACCGGCTCCCACGGCACCGAGTGGGAGCTCAGCTTCCCGCGCTGACCTGCAGTCGAGCGTGCGTCGTGTCCAGCGGCCAGGTGATGCAGCCGACCACGAGCGCGACCTCGATCAGCGCGTAGTAGTTCGAGAACGCGTGCTCGGACAGCACGACGGTGGCCAGCAGGCTGAGCCCGAGCCCGATGCTGAACGAGGTCGCCGTCGCCGAGCCGCGCAGGGCGACCAGCGCGGAGACCGCGAAACCGGCCAGGATCGCCAGGGGCCCGAGCAGCGAGGGGGGCGCGCTCCCGAAGGTGCGGCTCCAGCCGGCCGGGATCGACACGGAGTCCTCACGGAGCGGGAGGTGGAACTGGAGCCAGACCGTGGAGTGCCAGAAGGCGCCGAGGTCGAGCAGCGCGAACGAGCCGATGAGCAGGGCCGCGAGGGCGAGCGCGCCGAGGGTCGCGCGCAGGCTCACGCCGCGCCGGAACAACCACAGCAGCGGGAGCGCCACCACGACGTACTGCTTGCTCGCCAGCAGCAGTCCGAGGCCGCCCGCGGCGACCCCGGCCCGCGACCGGGCCCAGCCCCAGACGCAGAGCCCGAGGCAGAGCATCGCGATCGGCTCGACCCACTGGTTGACGAGGAGCTGAGGCGTGAACGGCATGGCCAGCGGCACCAGCGACAGCGCGCGGCCGGTCGCGTCGACGGCCAGCCGGTGGAGCACCACGGTCAGCACGAGCAGCGCCGCGACGTAGGAGTAGGCGACGTTGCCGAGCAGGAACCCGGGGATACCACCGAGCAGCGAGACCGGCAGGTAGGCGTAGCCGAAGTCCAGCCGGTTGCCGACCAGGTCCTCGGGGTTGAAGAAGAGAAGGGTGCGGGCCGGCTCGTAGGGGTTCGGGAAGGTCAACGAGTACGGGTTGTGGCCATGGAGAAGGGCAGAGACCGAGTCGTGGCCAACGATGCCCACGTCGCCCGGAGCTGGGGCGTGGGCGAGGAGCGCCAGCTGGATCCCGGCCGAGACGGCGAGGAAGGCGACGAACGCCCAGCTTCGCAGGCGGGTCGAGCCCACGAAGCCGCAGGCGCCCAGTCCCAGGACCATGAAGCAGATGACGATCGCGGCCTGGGTGACGGGCCGGTCGCGGGTGGCGAAGTGGGCCTGCTCGACACCCGCCAGCAGCAGCCCGACCGTGATCAGCGTGGTGGCGGCGACCTGGGACGACGGCCAGGAGTGGGTCGTCCCGCGCGGCTGCCGGGGCCCTCCGACGCCACACACAGCAGCGACGCTCACCACCAGGCCGCCCAGGAGCAGGCACGGCATCAGGAGCGGTGGCCCGATCGCGCCGGCCTGCAGGCTGACGAGGGCGGCCAGCCAGATCACCGTCGTCGGCGGCCCCGGAGCAGCGGGCTTCTGACCGATGCCTCGGCGCGCGTCGTCGCGCTCGACAGCACCCGGATCCGGACACGGCTGGACCCAGGTGTGGCACCGAGCGTCAGCGGAGCCGCGGGCCGAGTCGGGGCGAATCCGAGGCGCTGTCGGCCGGTGGTCGGCTCTCCGGCCGGCGGACGCCGTCCGGAGCCCTTGCGGCGTCGACCTCCATCTGAGCAGGGCCAGCTCCTCGGCCAGCGTGCGGGTGCGCTCCTCGAGGCGTCCCAGGGCCGAGCTGTGCTGCACGCTGACGGCGAGCAGCAGCATGCTCGCGCCGAAGAAGAGCAGGTTGGCGGGGACGGCTCGACGCCCAGCGCCGCCGCTGCCGCGTTCAGCAGTCCGGGGAACGCCGCGATCAGCAGGGTCACGATCGCGACGAGGAACCAGAACACGGCGTACTTCTCGCGCAGCTGCTTGCGGCGCATCATCTCGAAGAGGAGCACGAGGGTGACCAGCGAGCCGATCAGGCCGAGGGTGATCGTGGAGCTCATGCCAGCTCCGGCTGGAGGGTCTCGACGGCGGTCGGCCAACGACGCACCAGCGCGAAGCCGAGAGCGACCATCGCCCGGGACAGGTAGACCGCGGCGCGGATCGGGCTCTGGCTCGCGCGGCCGGTGTTCCTGGCCCTCATCGACACCGGCACCTGGCGGACGCTGCAACCCATCCGGAGAGCGATCACCAGCGACTCGACGGTGTCGCCGAGGTACTCCGAGGGGTAGTGCTCGGCGAACAGCCGCGTCCCGCGGAGGCTCGTGGCACGGAAGCCGCTGGTGACGTCGGACAGGGGCTCGCCTGCGAGCCGGGTGAGCACCCGAGCGAGCACGACCATCGCCCAGCGGCGGGGACCGCCGACGGCGTACTCGCCCTCGCCGGCGAAGCGCGCGCCGATGACGACGTCGGAGGTGTCCGTGGCTGCGACGAGCTGGGGCAGGTAGGCGGGGTCGTGCTGGCCGTCGGCGTCGATCTGGACGACGACGTCGTACCCCTCACGCACGGCGTGGCGGTAGCCGACCCGCATCGCGCCGCCCACCCCCAGGTTGAAGGGGAGGCTGCACACGGTCGCGCCCGCCGCGCGCGCGACCTCGGCGGTCTCGTCGACGGAGCCGTCGTCCACGACGAGCACGTCGGCGGCGGGGTAGTGCGCGTGGATCTCGGTCACCACAGATGCCCACGGAGGCCGCTTCGTTGAGGGCAGGAACGACCACGAGCACGCGTCGGTCCGGGCCTGTGAACACGTTCGTCATCGTAGGGTCAACGAAGTGCCGGATTCTGCGGAATGGCAGAGAAACCGATGCGGCCTCCGACGTCGGCGGTCCGAGGCGCGTCACCGGCGACCGGCGCGGTCTTTTTACCGAACCGCACACGGGGTGGCTGCGCCTTGCCTAGCCTGTCCCCCATGTCCGAGCGCGCCGAGATCCTGCACGATTTCTACGCCGACGACTACGCACGCGTGGCGGTCTCCGCACGTGACTCCGCGGCAGGGCGGTACATGCACGGCGCGATCGAGAAGCGCTTCGGACCCGACGCCCGGTTCGCCCGGGTCCTCGAGCTCGGCGGCAACCGTGGCGAGCACGTGCCGTTCGTGCGCCATGCCTACGACGAGTACCACCTCACCGATCTCCGCATGCCCCAGCCGCTGCCGGTGATCGCGGGCGACCCCCGCCTGCGCCTCGATGCGGTGGACGCCGGCAGCACGCCGTACGCCGACCGCGCGTTCGACCGGGTGATCAGCACCTGCCTGCTGCACCACGTCGAGGACCCGCTGGCCGTTGCGCAGGAGATGCGCCGCGTGACCACCCCTGGCGGCGTGGTGACGATCCTGCTCCCGACCGACCCGGGGATGGCCTACCGCGCGACCCACTGGATGACCTACGGCCTGCGCGCACGACGCGACGGCAGCGTCGCGAAGGCGCGGCTGCTGCACGCCATCGACCACCGCAACCACTACCGCTCGATCGCCGCCCAGCTGCGCTCGGTGTTCGCAGACGACGACGTCCGCACCTCGTGGCTCCCCACGCGGCTCCGGTCGGTCGAGCTCAACGTGCTCACCGTCTGGCACGTCACCGTCGGGGTCCGGTGACATGACGCCTGCGCGCCGGTTCGCGTTCCTGGTCTTCCTGGGCGCGATCTTGATGCAGACCGCGTGGATCGTGGCGGTGCCTCCGTTCCGGGGGAGCGACGAGTTCGACCACGCCTACCGGGCCGCCTCCGTGGCGGACGGGGTCTGGATGCCTACGACGCCCGCGCCGGACGGCCGGGGTGACCTCGTGCCGGTCTCGCCCGCGCTGGTGGCGGCCGCTCAGCCGGTCTGCCTCACCTACCTCTACGTCGGCCCCGACAACTGCTACCCCGTCGCGCAGCGTGCGGACGGCACGGTGCTCATCGCCACCGCGGCCTCGCGCTACAACCCCGCGTTCTACGTCGCCGTCGGGCTGCCGGCGAAGCCGTTCGACGGCGCCCCCGCGCTCTACGTGATGCGCCTCGCCGGGTCGCTGCTCACCTCGCTCCTGCTCGGGCTGGCCGCGTGGGTCGTGGCGTCCTCGTTCACCAGCATCTGGCCACGGCTGGGGCTGGTCCTGGCCGTGACTCCGGTCGTCGCCTACAGCGACGCCATCCCGGCCTCCAACGGGTCGGAGATGATCTCCGGGCTGGGGCTGTGGTGCTGCCTGCTGGGGATCGGGGCCAACCTCGCGCGACCACGTCATGTGCGCCGGCTGATCCTGGCGAGCATCCCGTTCGCGGTCCTGCTCGCCGACCTGCGCTCGACGGGTCCGCTCTACGTGGCGATCATCGTCGTCGACGTCGGCCTTCGCACTCGGCGCCGCTCGGATGCGGCGGCTGTGGAGCGAGCACCGACGGCTCCTGGGCCGTGGCCGCGGTTCCCGTCGCCGTCGCCGGCGCGTTCAACCTCTGGTGGATGCACGAGCGGCCGATCACCGACCTCCTGGTCCCCGGGCCACTACCCCGATCCGGTGGCGTACGCCTTCGAGCAGATCCCCCTGTGGGTGATGCAGTCGATCGGCGCCTTCCCGATCCGCGAGCAGCCCGCGCCGGCGGCGGTGTACGGCGCCTACGGCCTGCTGCTCCTCGCGTTCTGCGTGGCCGGCTTCGTCGTCGCCGGGCGCGGCTGCGCACCGGCACTGGGTCTGGCGGTCCTCGCGAGCATCGCCGTCCCCGTCGTCTTCACGGCCACGACGTACGCGACGTACGGCTCGCTCTGGCAGGGCCGCTACGGGCTCGCAGTGTCGGTCGGGGTGATCATGCTGGCCTCCGTCGCCCTGGATGCCGCCCCGCCGAAGGGCCAGCGGATCGTGATGGTGCTCGGCGTCGGCTGGGTGCTGATCGGCTTCTCCCACGTGGCCAGCCTGCTGAAGGTCCTGCTCGACGAGGACGCGCACAGTCCCCTGGCCGGCGATGCGCGCTGGGTGACCCATCCAGCCTGGGTGGTGACGACCCTGGCCGTCCTCGCCTGCCTCACCTGGGCCTGGGCTGTGCACGGCGGCGCCTCGTCGGCCCGGGACATCGATGGTGAGAGCGACGCCGGGACCGACGTGGACGCCGACGGCGAGGCCAGGCTGCCTGCCTGGTCGTAGGTTCGGGGCGTGACGATCCACTCCGAGCATCCGTTCGCCGACCCCGAGCCCGATCCGGTACGCCGGTTCCGCGGCCGGGTGGGCGGCACGGTCAGCCTGTGGACGTCGGGGAGCGACGGTGAGCGGGCCGGGCTGACGGTGACCTCGTTCCTGGTGGCCGCGGGGGAGCCCCCACGGCTGCTGGCGCTGCTCGACCCCGACGCAGGCCTCACCGAGACACTCCTGGCGACCGGTCGAGGCGTGGTGCAGCTCCTCGCGTGGGAGCACCGCGACCTGGCCGAGATGTTCGCCGGCACGGCGCCCGCGCCCGGCGGCTCGTTCAGCCACGCGGAGTTCGAGCACACCGACTGGGGGCCCCGTCTGGCTGCCGCCACCACCTGGGCCGGTGTCCGCACCGAGGGCGAGCAGCAGGTCGGGTGGTCGACCCTGGTGACCACCGTCGTGGAGCACCTGGAGATCGGTGACGACGACGAGCCGTTGCGGCACCACCGAGGTCGCTTCGGACGTTAGGGTCGCGGGCATGTCCGAGGGGGAGGTCCGGCAGGCGGTGCGCGTGATGGTCGTCGACGACCACCCGATGTGGCGCGAGGCGGTCGAGCGCGACCTGGCCGAGGCCGGGTTCGACGTCGTCGCGGTGGCGGCCGACGGGCACCAGGCGATCGCGCGCTTCCGAGCCGCGCGGCCGCAGGTCGTCGTCCTCGACCTCCAGATCCCCGGGCCCGGTGGGGTCGAGGTCACCGCCGACGTGCTGGGCCACGACCCGTCGGCACGGGTGCTGATCCTGTCGGCGTCGGGGGAGCACAGCGACGTGCTCGAGGCGATGAAGGCCGGTGCGACGGGCTACCTGGTGAAGTCCGCGTCGCGCGCCGAGCTGATCGAGGCCGTACGACGGGTCGCCGCCGGCGACTCGGTCTTCACCCCGGGCCTGGCGGGGCTGGTGCTGGGGGAGTTCCGCAAGATGGCCGAGGGCGGGCCCGAGCCCGAGCCGGACAACGAGCTCACCCCGCGCGAGACCGAGATCCTGAAGATGGTCGCCAAGGGGCTGAGCTACCGCCAGATCGCCGACCAGCTCGTGCTGTCGCACCGCACGGTCCAGAACCACGTGCAGAACACCCTGCGCAAGCTCCAGATGCACAACCGCGTCGAGCTCACCCGCTACGCCCTCGAGCGCGGGCTCGGCAGCGACGACGACGAGTGAGCGTCGTACGGGTGGTGTTCCGTCCGGCCGTGCCCACGGACGCGCCGGCGCTCACCGACCTCGAGCGCGACGCCAACCTGGTCGCGCTCGCCCACGTCTTCGGCGACACGCCGTACCCCTGGGACGCGGTGCACGAGCGGTGGACGCGGACGCTCGCCGACCCGGCGGTGCGGGTAGAGGTGGCGGGGCCGGCCGAACGGCTGGAGGTCTACGTCTGCTGGGATGCTGCCCTGCTGCGCCACCTGGCGGTGCGCCCCGAGAGCTGGGGCAGCGGCCTGGCGCGGCAGGCGATCGAGCGCGCGGCCGAGGTCGACCGGCTGTGGTGCCTGGTCGAGAACCGGCGGGCGCGGGGGCTCTACGAGCACCTCGGCTGGCATCCGACCGGGCACGAGCGCGCCGCCGAGTGGCCGCCGTACCCTCGGGAGATGGAGTACGCCCGATGACGTTGCTCGAGGCTGCCGACGAGCTGTACGCCCTGCCGCTCGACCGCTTCACGCCCGAGCGCGATGCCCGGGCGAAGGCGGCGAAGGGCGACAAGGAGCTGGTCGCGGCGCTCAAGGCGCTCCGCAAGCCGTCGCTCGCGGCCTGGGTGGTGAACCTGCTCGTACGCCGAGATGCCGCGCAGGTGGAGCAGGTGCTGGCGATCGGAGCGGCACTGCGCGATGCGCAGGAGGGCATGGACGGAGCCGAGCTGCGGGCGCTGACCAAGCAACGGCGCCAGCTCACCTCGGCCGTGACCGCACAGGCGCGCGCCCTGGCGGCGGACGAGAGCGTCAAGGTCACCCAGTCGGTTGCCGACGAGGTCGAGGCGACCCTGACCGCGGGCCTGGTCGATGCCGACGCGGCGAAGGCCCTGCGCAGCGGGCTGCTGGTCCGCTCGCTGCGCACGACCGGGGTGGAGGCGGTCGACGTCGCGGCCGCGGTCGCACTGCCCGACGCGTTGGGGTTCGCGGCGTCCCCCACGACCGCCGCGACCCCCGCGCCGCCCGAGCTGCACGTCGTACCAGGGGATGACGGGGCGCGACGGCGCGAGGAGGCCGAGGAAGCACTCGCCGAGGCCGAGGGTGCCGTGCGGAGCGCTGAGAAGGAGCTGCGCACCGCCCGCAAGGCGGCCGAGAAGCTGCAGGCCCGCAGCCTCCAGCTGCAGTCGGAGATCGACGAGCTCCGCCGACGGCTCTCCGAGCTCGAGTCGAAGGCCGAGACGACCGACGACGACCTCGCCGAGGCCGAGGAGACGCAGGACTCCGCCGAGCAGACCCACACCGACGCCGTCCGCGACCGGGACTCCGCCCAGAAGGCTCTCGACGCCCTCGACTGAAAGGCTCGTGGCGGGGTAGTCCGTGACGAAGCGCAGGTGAAATCGCCTGTTTGACATGCAAATCGTCACGGACTATCCCGATGTCGCCACCTCGAACGGGATCGAGCAGGGGTCAGTCGGTGGCCCAGCCCTTCGAGCGTTCGACGGCGTCCTGCCAGCGGGCGTACGACGCGTCGGCGGCGACCCGGTCACCCGCGGGCTCGAAGCGCTGGTCGAGCTGCCAGGTCTCGCGGAGGTCGTCGGTGGAGTCCCAGACGCCCACGCCGAGACCGGCCAGGAACGCCGCACCGAGAGCGGTGGTCTCCACGATCCGCGGCCGCTCGACCGGTACGCCGAGCTGGTCGGCCTGGATCCGGCAGAGCAGGTCGTTGGCGCTGGCGCCACCGTCCACGCGCAACGGGGACGAGTCGGCGCCGGGCATGGTCGCGAGCACGTCGCGGACCTCGAACGCGATCGCCTCGAGGGTCGCCCTGACCAGGTGGGCCCGCGTCGTACCCCGGGTCAGGCCGATGATGGTGCCGCGGGCGCGGGGGTCCCAGTGGGGAGCGCCGAGGCCGGTGAGCGCGGGCACGAAGACCACGCCGTCGGAGGAGTCGACGGTCGCCGCGAGAGCCTCGGTCTCGGCCGCCGAGCCGACGATCTGGAGGCCGTCGCGCAGCCACTGCACGGCCGCGCCGGTCACGAAGATCGCGCCCTCCAGCGCGTAGGTCAGCTCGCCGTCAGGTGAGCGCCACGCGGCGGTCGACAGCAGGCCGGCGTCGGAGCGCTCGAGCGAGGTGCCGGTGTTGGTGAGGATGAACGAGCCGGTGCCGTAGGTGCACTTCGCGTCGCCCGCCCCGAAGCAGGTCTGCCCGAACAACGCCGACTGCTGGTCTCCGGCCATCCCGGCGATCGGCAGCTCCAGCCCGCAGAACGACGACGGGTCGGTGGTGGCGATCTCGCCCCAGTTCGGCACCAGGTCGGGCAGTGCGTCGCGGGGCACCCCGAACAGCGCGCAGAGCTCGTCGGACCACGTGCCGGTGGAGAGGTCCATCAGGAGCGTTCGGGAGGCGTTCGAGACATCCGTGACGTGCCAGGTGCCGCGGGTCATCCGGGCGACGAGATAGGAGTCCACGGTGCCGACGGCGTAGCGGCCCGACTCGACCAGCGCCCAGGTGTGCGGCTCGTGCTCGGCCAGCCAGCTCAGCTTGGTGCCGGAGAAGTAGGGGTCGAGCCGCAGACCCGTCAGCTCGGTGACGCGCTCCTCGTGCCCCTCCTCGCGCAGCCGGTCGCAGATCGCGGCGGTACGACGGTCCTGCCACACGATCGCCCGTCGGGGAGCACCCAGCGTCTCGCGGTCCCAGAGCAAGACCGTCTCGCGCTGGTTGGTGATGCCGACCGCGCGCAGCTGCGAGGCGTCGTACTGCTTGAGCACCGCCCGGGTGGCCTCGAGCGTCGCCTGCCAGATCTCCTCGGGCGCGTGCTCGACCCAGCCGGGCTGGGGGAAGTGCTGGGCGAACTCCTCGTAGCCCTTGGCCGCGATCCGGCCGTCGGGGGTGACCACGACGGCGGTGACCCCGGTGGTGCCGGCATCGATGGCGAGGACGCTCATGGTCGTGCGGTCACCGGTCCTCGTCGGAGGAGCGCAGGATCTCGAGGACCTTCTCGTCGATCCAGGCGCCGTCGGGGTCCACCCGCATCTCGTAGTTCTCGGTGCCGACCCACGCGCCGAGGTCGGGGAAGCCGCGCCCGTGGACGAGGTGCTCGATCTCGGCCGCGAGCTCGGGGGTGATCTCGACGCGCTCGGTCTCGCTGGAGGCGGTCAGGTAGAGGTCGTTGAGGTCGAGCAGCCGAGCCAGCTCGGTGACCGGGTCGGCGTGGTCGTCGACGCGGAGGTCGGCCACGATGTCGTCGCCGCCGCCGTACCCCGCACCGTCCTTCACCACGAGCAGGGCCGCCGACTGACGTCCGCGCCGGTCGCCGCCGGCGTCGTCCCCGGCGGAGAGGGCGGCCAGCAGCCGCCGCGCGAGCGGCTCGTCGACGTCGCTGGCCTCGAACGCGTCCTGCATCGCGGCCACCACGAACTCGCCGGCCAGGATGTTCCCCTGGATCGCGTAGCCGGCGCCGGTCACGCCCCCGGCCCAGTCGAGGCAGGCGTGACCGGTGTGGGTCGCGGCGCCGCCCTCGCCGTCGACGATCCCGACCTGGCGCTCGTCGCGTCCCTCGTCCTCCTCGATCAGGCGCTGGAGCGCGACGGCGGCGGTCGCGCCGTCGTCGAGGTGGGCGAGGGCCTGGCCCTTGAAGGCGACGTTCGCGTCGGCCTGGGTGGCGATGGCGCCGACCTGCGCGACGGCAGCCGGTACGACGGCCCCGACCGCCAGGAACTTCGAAGCGACGGCCACGCCCCACGACTCACCGTCGGTGGAGCGCGCCACGATGGAGAAGGTCATGCGCGGAGCCTAGCGATAAGGGTTTGCCCTCAAGGGGGCTCGAAGTCGGAGGATGGAGACGTGCTGCAGCGACTCGGCTTCCCGGACGTCGGCCCCCACCGACGGTTCGTCGGCGCGCTGGCCATCGACTCGGTGGGCAGCGGCATCTGGATGCCCCTCTCGCTGCTCTACTTCCTCCACCAGACCTCCCTGAGCCTGGTGCAGCTCGGGGCCGCGATGACGATCGCCAACCTCGCGGTGCTGCCGGTGGTCCCCGTGATCGGGTCGCTCGTGGACCGGCTCGGCCCGAAGGTCGTCATGCAGGTCGGCAACGCCGGGGCCGCCGTCGCCTTCGTGCTCTACCCGTTCGCCCACTCGATCACCGTGGTCGCGGTCCTGGTGTTCGCGGCGGCCGCCACCCGCTTCGCGTTCTGGGGCGCGCTCGGGCCGATGGTCACCCAGATCACCGAGCGGGGCGAGCGCGAGCTCTGGTTCGGCTTCCTCCAGGCGATGCGCAACGCCGGGTACGGCGTGGGCGGTGTCCTGGCCGCGATCGCACTGACCGTCGGCTCGGACGCGGCGTTCCAGTCCGTCGTCCTGCTCAACGCCGCGTCGTACGTCGTCGCCTTCGTGCTGATGCTCGGGGTCGCCGGTGGCCGAGCCGTCGCCCCCGGCGAGACGCGCGACGGCGGGAGCAACCGCGGCTGGTGGGTGGCCTTCGCCGATCCCGGCTACCGCTGGCTGATCGTGGTGATCTTCTTCTACGCGCTGGCGGAGACGACGCTCAACGTCGCGATGCCGGTGTACTTCGTCGACACGCTCGACCTGCCGGGCTGGGTGCCCGGCACGGTCTTCGTGATCAACACCGTGATGATCGGGATCGGCCAGGGCCTGGTGGTGCGGGCGATGACCGGCGCCGTACGCCGTCGGGTGCTCGAGGTCGCGATCGTCTTCACCGCGGTCTCGTTCGCGATGCTCTACGTCGCGGGCGCACTCACGCTGGTGAGCGGTGTGGTCGTCGTGCTCGCCGGCGCGGTCGTCTACACCCTCGGTGAGATGACCGCCGGACCGGTGGTCTCTGCCCTGGCCGCTGAGGCCCCGCCGCCCGACCAGAGGGGCCGGTTCATGGCCGCGTCGCAGCTCGCGTGGGGCGCCTCGGGGGCGGTCGGGCCGTTGCTCTTCACCTTCCTGCTGCACGAGGGGGGACTGCCGCTCTGGGGTGGCTCGATCGCGCTCTGCGTGCTGTGGGCAGCGACCGTGCAGATGCTGGGTCGGCGGATGCCGCTGGCCGGCGGGGTCGTCACCAACGTCGCCGAGGGTTCCGACTCCGCCGCTGTCGACCCGACCCTCGAGGCCCCGACGACGCCGTGACGCCGTACGACGTCGGCCGCTGCCGCGCCGAGTCGAGTGGCGCAGGCCTCGAGGCCACGGACAGGTGGCCCGGTGGCGGGCACGACCTCGTGGCCCTAGGCTGACGCTCGCCCTTGTAACGATCCAACGAGTGATCAGGAGTCAGCATGCGCGTCGGAGTCCTCACCGGTGGCGGCGACTGTCCCGGACTCAACGCAGTGATCCGGGCGGTGGTCCGCAAGGGCGTCGGGGTGCACGGCTTCGACTTCGTCGGGTATCGCGACGGGTGGAAGGGTCCTCTCGAGGGGCTGACGATGGAGCTCGGGGTACCGCAGGTGCGCGGGATCCTGCCGCGCGGCGGCACCATCCTCGGCTCGAGCCGGACCAACCCGTTCAAGATCGACGGCGGGGTCGAGCAGATCAAGGAGAACCTCGCCCGCGACGGCGTCGACGCACTGATCGCGATCGGCGGCGAGGACACGCTCGGCGTCGCGACCAAGCTCGCGGACCTCGGGGTCGACGTGGTCGGCGTACCGAAGACGATCGACAACGACCTGTCGGGCACCGACTTCACCTTCGGCTTCGACACCGCGGTCAACATCGCCAGCGAGGCGATCGACCGGCTCCACACCACGGCCGAGTCCCACCACCGGGTGCTCGTCGTCGAGGTGATGGGCCGCCACGCCGGCTGGATCGCGCTGCACAGCGGGATGTCCGGCGGCGCGAACGTCGTGCTGATCCCCGAGCAGCCGTTCGACATCGAGACGGTCTGCGACCTGGTGCGCAAGCGCTTCGACACCCACTACGCGCCGATCATCGTCGTGGCCGAGGGCGCCGTGCCGCGCGAGGGCGGCGACATGACGCTGGTGTCGGGGGAGAAGGACGCCTTCGGGCACGTCCGCCTCGGCGGGATCGGTGACCGGCTCGCCTCCGAGATCGAGGCCCGCACCGGCGCTGAGGCCCGGGCCGTCGTCCTCGGTCACGTGCAGCGCGGCGGCACGCCGACGGCGTTCGACCGCTGGCTGGCGACCCGCTTCGGCCTGCACGCGGTCGACGCGGTGGCCGAGAAGGATTTCGGCACGATGGTCGCCCTCCGCGGTGCCGACATCATCCGCGTCCCCCTCCTCGAGGGCACCGGTGAGCTCAAGCTCGTCGGCCCTGCGGAGTACGCCGAGGCCGAGGTCTTCTTCGGCTGAGGAGGTCTCTGCTGGGGTAGTCCCTGACGAAACGGCCCCGGAAGCATGAGAAATGGGGCCGAATCGTCAGGGACTACCCCAGGAGTCGAGCCCGTCAGCCGGCGCGGAGGCGCAGGGCCAGCAAGCGACGTCGCTGCTGCTCGCTGAGAGCGCGACGCTGGGCGACGGTGAACGTCGGGGTCCACCAGGGCGGCAGCTCGACGGTCCACCTGCGTTCACTGGCTGGCAGCCGCCGGGCGCGTGCGTACGCCTCACGCAGGCGCGCGAGGAACGGCCACGGATCGGCGAGGTCGCCGGCCTGCATCTCGACTCCCTCAAGGCCCGCAGCGCGGAAGACCGCATCACGTCGTATGTCCACCGCGCGCCGCGCGCGCTCGAAGTGGTGGAGGCCGTTGTACTCGCCGATCACCCCGGCGACCGGGTCGATCAGATCGGGAGTTCCGAGATGGTGCCCTGCCAGGTCGAAGACCGGGCGGTTGCACCAGGGCCGTGGCAAACCGGCGAGGTGCACCCAGAACCGCCGCATCGTCACCTCAGGCGGTGACCACGCGTTCTCGTCCATGTCCCAGGTGCCGGCACGGAAGCGGCCCATGCCCGTCCAGCCGGCGGTGACCGCGATGAAGTCGAGCAGCTCGTCCTTGCTCATCAGATCGCTGTACGCCGTCATGTCCGCCGCCTGCACCGCCTCGGTCTCGGTGGCGGCGTACCGCATCTCGAAGAACAGCGAGCGGAGTGCGGTCGTGATGCGCAGCCCGCGCACGACCACGATCTCGCTGGGATTCAACCGCTCCTCGCTCGTGGCGATGCCGGGCTGCGGGCGGATCGAACGGCTGGCCACGGCGAGCGTGACCGGCCGGTCCTCACCACCGCGGTGCGTTCCGTCGAACCAGCCGGCTCCCATCCATCTCAATGCGGCCCAGCCGGTCACCCCGCCGTAGGTCGGAAGGACGGCGGCCGCCTCGACGATCCGTTGCTCGATCGAGCGTTGGACGTCGGCGGGCACGAAGAGGCCGCGGCTCGTCCGTCGCCAGCCCGGTCCCCGCGACTGTTTCGGGGTCGGGCCGCACGTCCCTGAGGGATCCAACCTCACCGGCCACACCAGGTGACGGGGGAGGCCCCAGGGCCGCGCGCCCGGCTGAGTCGACGCCATCGACCCATGCTCCCGAGCCGGGTCGTCCTCTGCTGCGCCTCTCCACAGGGGCTGGGCCGCGGCCGGTTCCAGAGACGGAGGTGTGACGGGGTAGTCCCTGACAGAACGGCCCCGGATTCGCTCCCAGAGGGGCCGAATCGTCAGGGACTACCCCGGAGGGTTCACGGCAGCAGGACGACCTTGCCCGTGGTGTGGCCGGTGGCGACCTGGCGGTGGGCGTCGGTCGCGTCGTCGAGGGGGTACGTCGCGGCGACGAGCACGCGGAGGGTGCCGTCGCCGGCGAGGCGGGCCAGCTCGGGACGGGCCGCCATCCGGATGTCGTCACCGCTGTCGGCGCTGCCACCGAGCAGCTTGACGCCCTCCTTCGGGGCGCGGGTGAAGTTCGCGATGGTGGCGATCCGGTCCCGGTCGGCGACCAGGGCCAGGGAGACGTCGAGGGCCTCGTCGGTGCCGACCAGGTCGAGGGCGGCATCGACGCCGTCGGGCGCCAGCGCGCGCACCCGATCAGCGAGCCCGTCGCCGTAGGTCACCGGCTCGGCCCCCAGCTCCCGCAGCAGATCGTGGTTGCCCTCGCCGGCCGTCGCGATCACGCGGGCGCCCCGCAGTCGCGCCAGCTGGACGGCGAACAGCCCGACGCCGCCGGACGCCCCGTGCACGAGCACCGTGTCCCCCTCGCGTACGGCGGTCGCCTCCAGCGTGTGGACGGCCGTCGCTCCGGCGAGCATCAGCCCGCCCGCCTCGGGCCAGCCGAGTCCGCCCGGCTTGCGCGTCAGGGTCGAGTCGGGCACCACCAGATCGGCGGCGTAGGCACCCCGGGTGCGGAACACGATCACCTCGTCGCCCACGGCGAGCGGCCCGGCGTCGTCGGCTGCGCCCTCGCCGACGGCGGCGACGACCCCCGCGGCCTCGTAGCCCACCGGGAGCGGGAGAGAGGAGGGGTCGCCCTCTCGTGCGTAGGACTTCACGTCGGCCGGGTTCACGCCCGCCGCCCGCACCTTCACGTGCACCTCGCGAGGGCCCGGCTCGGCCAGCGTCACCTCCTCCACCGTCAGTGATTCCGGTCCGCCGAAGGCGGTTGCCACGACACGTCGGCTCGAGATGCTCACCTCGGCGCAACCTCGACCACCCCACGGTCATTCCGCCGGCCCGTCCGGATGACGTCGCCGACGCGGGGCCGACAGGGTGGACGCCGTACCCTGGGCGCGTGACCAGCCACGACGACACGACCGTCGTCCCCGACCTCGAGACGCTGCGCGCGATGGCCCCGGCCCAGCAGCCGTCCTACCCCGACGCCGCCGCCGTCGACGCAGCCGTTGCCCGGCTCCGCACCCTGCCGCCGCTGGTCTTCGCCGGCGAGTGCGACGAGCTCAAGGCCAAGCTCGCCGACGTCGCTCACGGCAAGGCCTTCCTGCTCCAGGGCGGCGACTGTGCCGAGACCTTCGCCGGTGCCACGGCCGACAACGTCCGCAACAAGCTCCGCGTCCTGCTGCAGATGGCCGTCGTCCTCACGTACGCCGCGTCGGTGCCGGTCGTGAAGCTCGGCCGGCTGGCCGGCCAGTACGCCAAGCCCCGGTCCTCCGACCTCGAGACCCGCGAGGGAGTGACCCTGCCGGCGTACCGCGGCGACGCGGTCAACGGCTTCGACTTCACCGCCGAGGCCCGGGTCCCCGACCCGCAACGGCTGATCGAGGCCTACCACTCCAGCGCCTCGACCCTGAACCTCGTGCGCGCCTTCGTCACCGGCGGTTACGCCGACCTGCGCCAGGTGCACACCTGGAACACCGACTTCGTGGTCAGCTCCGCGGTGGGCCGGCGCTACGAGAAGATCGCGCACGAGATCGACCGCGCGATGAGCTTCATGGCGGCCATCGGCGCCGATCCCGACGAGTTCCACCGCGTCGACTTCCACACCTGCCACGAGGCACTCCTGCTCGAGTACGAGCACGCGATGACGCGCATCGACAGCCGCACGGGCACGCCGTACGACGTGTCGGGCCACTTCGTCTGGATCGGCGAGCGCACGAACGCCCTCGACGGCGCGCACGCCGAGCTGCTCAGCCGCGTCCGCAACCCGATCGGCGTCAAGGTCGGCCCGCGCTCCACGCCCGACGACCTGATCGCCCTCGCGGCCAAGCTCAACCCCGACAACGAGGCCGGCCGCCTCACCTTCATCACCCGGATGGGCGCGGGCCGGATCCACGACGCGCTGCCCTCGCTGATCGAGAAGGTCACCGCGGCCGGGCTCGAGATCGCCTGGGTCTGCGACCCGATGCACGGCAACACCTTCGAGGCGTCCTCGGGCTACAAGACCCGCCGCTTCGAGGACGTGATCGCCGAGGTGCAGGGCTTCTTCGACGTGCACCGCTCGCTCGGCACCTGGCCCGGTGGCATCCACGTCGAGCTGACTGGCGACGACGTCACCGAGTGTGTCGGGGGCGGCGAGGAGGTCGCGGAGATCGACCTCGGCTCGCGCTACGAGTCGGTCTGCGACCCGCGCCTGAACCGGGTGCAGTCCCTCGAGCTCGCGTTCCTCGTCGCCGAGATGCTCCGCACCGTCTAGATCGTCACCTTGGCCGCGATGGGCTCGACCGACGGCATCGCGGTGGCGCCTGTCGCCTGGCGGCGGATAGCGCCACCGGCGCTCCTGGTGGTGGTGCTGCTGTCGATCTTCAGCAACGGCTACGGCTACGACCGCGATGAGCTCTACTTCGCGATGCTGAAGCCCGCCTGGGGGTACGTCGACCAGCCGCCGCTCTCGCCCCTCATCGCGCACGGCCTCGCCTCCCTGTACGACGGTGGGCCCTGGCTGGTGAGGATCCCCGCCACCCTGTCGGCGGCCGCCTGCCTGGTCCTCACCGCCCTGATCGCCCGCGAGCTGGGCGGCGACGCGAAGGCGCAGGCCTGGACGGCGTGGGGCATGGCGACGACCTCGGCGGTGCTCCTCTTCGGCCACGTGTTCCTCACCTCGTCGCTCGACCTCGTGGTCTGGCCCCTGGTCTCGCTGCTGGTGATGCGGGCCGAGCTGCGCCGCGAGCCGCGATGGTGGCTGGTCGCCGGCGCGGTGGCCGGTGTCGCGACGTACAACAAGCTGCTCGTCCTCGTGCTGCTGGCCGGCCTCGCCGCCGGCCTGGCGATCGTGGGTCCGCGCGTGCGGTTGCGCTCGCCGTACGTCTGGGGCGGCGCGGTGCTCACCGTGGTCATCGGCCTGCCGAACGTGGTCTACCAGCTGACCCACGACCTGCCCCAGCTCCGGATGGGACGTGCGCTGTCGGAGAACAACGCCGGCGACGTGCGGGTCAGCATGTGGGTGCTGCTCCTGGTGCTGCTCGGGCCGCCGCTGGTGGTGATCTGGGCGGTGGGGCTGCGGGCGCTGTGGCGCGACCGCCGGGTGCGGTTCTTCGTCGTTGTCTTCGCGGTCGTCGTGATCTTCACCTTCGTCTCCGGCGCGCAGCCGCACTACCCGGTGTTCGTGCTGCCCATCCCGTTCGCCGCCGGCATCGTCGCCATGGAGCCGCACCTCGGACGTGTCTGGGGAGCGCTGTTCGCCCTCAACGGCGCGGTGTCGCTCGTGCTCGGGCTCCCCCTGATCCCGGTCGGCTCGGTCGGGGCGACCCCGGTGCCCGACGTGAACCTCCTGGCGCAGGACGCGATCGGCTGGCCGGTCTACGTCCGCCAGGTGGCCGATGTGTACGACGCGCTGCCGGACCGCACCCACGCGGCGGTGTTCACCTCCAACTACGGCGAGGCAGGGGCGATCCATCACGACCGGCCGGACCTGCCGGTCTACAGCGCGCAGAACGCGCTCTACGACCAGGCCCGTCCGTCGAGCGACGTCACCACGATCGTGGTGGTGGGCGGCCAGTACGCCGACGTCCGCCGGCTCTTCGAGCACTGCGACGTCCGGGCGCGGCTCGACAACGGCGTCGGCGTCGACAACGAGGAGCAGGGCCAACCCGTCGCGGTCTGCGCCGGCCCCACCGCGTCGTGGGCCGACCTCTGGCCGCAGCTGCACCACCTCGACTGACCCGCCGCTAGCGTGGGGCCGTGACGATCGACCTGCGCTCCGACACCCTGACCCGACCCACCCAGGCGATGCGGCGCGCGATGGCCGAGGCCGAGGTCGGCGACGACGTGTACGGCGAGGACCCCACCGTGGTCGAGCTCGAGCGGCGCGTGGCGGAGCTCTTCGGTCACGAGGCCGCGCTCTTCACCCCGACCGGCTCGATGGCCAACGTGCTGGCCGTCGCCTCGCTGGTCGGACCCGGGGAGGAGGTGCTGTGTGAGGCCTTGGCCCACATCGCCCGCGCCGAGCTCGGCGCGCACGGGGCGTTCACCGGACTCACCATGCGCACCTGGCGCAACCCGCGCGGACAGATCGACCTGCCCGCGATCGAGGAGATGTACGCGCCCGACATGGGCCCGTTCTTCGTGCGCACGAAGGCGATCGCGGTCGAGAACACCCACAACTTCGCCGGCGGGGCCGTTCTGCCGCTCGCCGACCTCCAGGCCCTGCGGGCGTGGGCCGACTCGGTGGGCGTGGGCGTCCACCTCGACGGCGCCCGCATCTGGAACGCCCACGTGGCCACCGGCGTCCCGCTCGCGTCGTACGGCGCGTGCGTCGACGTGATGGCCGTCTGCCTGTCCAAGGGGCTCGGCGCGCCGGTGGGCTCGCTGCTCGTGGGCTCCACGGACGCCATCGCGCAGGCCCGCGTACGGCGCAAGCGGATGGGTGGCGGGATGCGTCAGGTGGGCATCCTCGCCGCTGCGGGGCTCCACGCCCTCGACCACCACGTCGACCGGCTGGCCGACGACCACGCGAACGCCCGGTTGCTCGCCGAGGCGTGCGGGCTCGACCCCGAGACCGTCGACACCAACATCGTGGTCGTGGAGCGCGACGACGCCGCGGAGTTCGTCGCCGGCGCCAAGGCGGACGGCGTGCTGGTCGCCCCCGTCGGACCGCGCGCCGTACGCCTGGTCACCCACCTCGACGTGAGTGCCGAGGACGCGAAGGCCGCAGCGACGGTGCTGTCGCGCCTGTGACGCTCAGGACGTCGTGCCGACGAGCGACACCTCGCTGATCGCGGTGTCGTTGCGCGCCGCCGGCCCGCGGCCCGGCTCGGAGACCGACGTGATCCGCACCTGCACCGTCGACGTCGTCACCGGCGAGATGGTCTTGGTCTGCATGTCGCGCGTCTCGGACAGCGTCTGGCTGACGGTGGTGCCGTCGTCGAAGGTCCAGTCGACCGAGAGCACCCGCCGGTCGCCCTGGTACCAGTCGTAGGTCCGGCCGTTGGAGACCGCCGTCTTCGCGTAGCCGTTGATCAGCCCGACCTGGCTGAGGGTGGTGGCGCGGTCGAGGCGGAAGGTGAGCACCATCCCGGTCGCGTCGCCCGGCGTGCGCCAACAGGTCTCGACGACGCCGTCGACCATGTTGGGCGCCACGAACGTCACCGGCTGACCCGAGAAGTCGATGCCCGCCGGGGCGTGCGCCGGCGCGCTCGCCTGGGCCAGACCCGCCACCTCGGCCGACGACCCCGCGGGTGCGCTCGACGCCGGGGTGGAAGGTGCCGACGAGGTCGGCGCCGACGACGCGGGCGTCGTGGTGTGCTGGGGCTTCGGGATCAGCGGGGTCGACGCCGCGGTCGGCTGGTCGTCACCGCCACCGCCGTTGAGGAGCAGGAACGCGCCCAACACCAGCACGAGGACGAGACCCGCGGCGGCGCCGATCCAGAGTCCGGCGCCGGGCGAGCGTCGTGGCGGCGTCGGCTCGGCCGGCAGCGGCTCGGCGTACGTCGTACCGGGGGACGGCGGCTCGGGCTGCGCGGCGTAGACCGGCGTGGCCGAGGTCGGCAGGTCGTCGGCGAACAACGGCCGTTGCGGCACCGGCTCGGGGAGAGGGGCGGGTGCCACGTGGGCAGCGGTCACGGGGTCGGCGGCCAGCGGGTCGTCGGATACGCCGTACACCCGCTCGCTCGTCGAGGTGTTCTCGAGGCCGGGCACGACGGGAGGCGCGGCCGCGGCCGGGAGGGGAGCGCCGCAGTTCGTGCAGAAGCGACCGCTGCTCGCGGGCGCTCCACACTGCGCACACCCGGTGACCTGGCCGTCCATGAGGCCACAATCTAGGGGAGCGACCCGCAAAGGGAAGCCCCCGTCCGGATCGAGCGCCCTTCAGACCACCAGGTGGGGCACCTCGGCCGGGCTCGTACGACGCGGCCCGAGCTCGGCCATCAGCATCGCGGTCAGCACCAGCAGGCCGCCGACGACCATCCGGATCGTGGCGCTCTCGCCGCCCAGGACGACCGCGAAGAACGCGGCGAACACCGGCTCCATGGCCATGATGATGGCCGCGCGCGTGGGTGGCAGGTGGGCCTGTGCCCAGGTCTGGCCGATCATCGCGCCGGCGCCGGCGAAGACCGCCATGTAGAGCACGCTGACCCAGTCGGCCGTCGTCGACGGCAGGGTCATCCCGTTCGGGATGGTGCACACGAAGCAGATCGTGGTGATGACCAGCAGCTGCACGATCGACATGCCCAGCACCTGGTGGGGCTGCGACCACGCGCCGAGGCCGACGATGTGGAGCGCGTAGATCATCGCCGCCACGAAGATCAGCCCCTCGCCGTACCCGACGTGGAAGCCGCTCAGGGTCAGCACGGCAAGCCCGGCCATCGCCACGGCGACCGCGGCCCAGGTGAGGGGGCCGATCCTCGTGTGCAGGATCAGCGCGGCGAAGACCGGCGTGGCCACGACGTACATCCCGGTGATGAAGCCGGAGACGCTCGCCGGGGTCTCGGCCAGGCCCGCGGTCTGGAGGATCTGCGCGACGCCGTAGAGGCCGCCGAGGACGAGCGCGTGCTTGCGCGACTCGGCGCTCAGACGCCCGAGAGCACGGGGGGCGAGGACGATCAGGGTCAGGCTCGCGATCGCGAACCGCAGCGCCAGGAAGTCGAGCGTCGGCACCCGCTGGAGCAGGTCGTGGATCAGGAAGAACGTCGAGCCCCAGCACGCCGTCACCGCCAGCAGTGCGCCCGTGGCCAGCAACGTCGTCCGGCGCTGCTCGGCGGGCGAGGACTCGGCAGCGGGCACCCGCACCACGCTAGTCGTCAGACGATCTGCAGCGTGACGGTGCTCCCCTTGGGGATCTGGTTGCCGCCGCCCGGGCTCCAGCTGGCGACGAGGCCCAGACCGAGGTAGATGTCGGCATGCTCGACCCGGACCTTGAAGCCGAGGCTCTCGAGCTCCTCGGTCGCGGAGGCCACGCTGGCGGTGCGCAGGTCGCCCGGCACCTCCACGAGCTCGGGACCCTTCGAGACCACGAGCTCGACGGTGTCGCCGTGGTGGAGCACGCCGGTCGGGGGGTCCTGGGAGATGACGCGACCCTCGCGGACCTGGTCGGAGTACTCCTCGCGGGTCTGCACGTCGAGGTGCTGCCGGCCCAGCACCCGCTCCGCGCGGGCGGCGTCCTTGCCGGTCCAGTCGGTGAGGTGCACCGGCCGGGGGCCGCGGCTGACGACCAGGTCGACCACGGTCGACGGGCGCTGGCGGCTGCCCTGCGCCGGGTTGCTGTCGATGACCGTGCCGCGCGGCACGGTGTCGGACCAGCGCGGGATCGAGCGGCCGTAGGTGAGGTGGGCCTTCAGCAGGGCGTCCTGGGCGTGGTCGACGTCGAGGCCCTTGACCTTCGGCACGTCGTACCGCTCCCTGCCGAGCGAGAGGGTCAGCGCGACCGTGCCGTGGTCGACGACGCGTGCGCCCGGGTCGGGGTCGGTGGCGACCACGCGGCCCTTGGGGACGCTCTCGGAGAACGCGCCCGGGCCGACCGTCACGTCGAAGCCGGCCCTGTCGAGCTTGTGGGTGGCGGCCGCCTGCGTCATGCCGAGCACGCCCGGGGTCGCGGCGTAGCGGGCCCAGCCGAACCAGTAGGCGCCGAGGCCGGCGGTCAGGGCGATCACCAGGGCGATGATCAGCAGGACCGGTCCGCGACGCGACCGACGAGGGCGCGGAGCCCGGCCTGCGGGGGCCAGAGCCACGAGAGGTTCGTCGGCCGGCTCGGCGGCAGGACCGACGAGCTCGGCGGGCGCGAGCGGCAGCACGTCGACCTCGAGCAGGGTGGTGTCCTCGGTCACTTGGGGAGCCGGCGCGAGGTCGGTGGTGAGCTCCTCGTCCTCCCAGACGCCGCCGTCGAGCGCCTGGGCGACCCGGTGGAGCTGGTGGAGGAGGACCCCGGCGTCGGCGGGCCGCTGGGCGCGGTCGCGCGCCGTGGCCCGGGCGACCAGGGCATCGACGTACGCCGGGATGCCGGGCACCGCTCGCGAGGGCGGCGGAACGTCCTCGTGCACGTGCTTGTAGGCGATGGCGATCGGCGACTCGCCCTCGTGCGGCTTGCTGCCGGTGAGGAGCTCGTAGAGGACCACGCCCACGGCGTACACGTCGGCGCGGGCATCGCTGGTGCCGTCGACGACGAGCTCGGGTGCGAGGTAGGAGACGGTGCCGATGATGACGCCGCCGGTCGCGGTGTGCTGGGTGTCGGCGGTGACGGCCTTGGCGAGGCCGAAGTCGGCGACCTTGATCTGGCTCCCCGATGGCTCGTCGGCGATGAGGACGTTCTCGGGCTTGATGTCGCGGTGGACGACGCCCGCGCGGTGGGCGGCGGCCAGGGCGGAGACGACCGGCTCCAGCAGGGCCAGGGCGCGGGTGGGGGTCATCGGGGCTTCGGCCCGGATCACGTCGCGCAGGGTGTGGCCGGGCACCAGCTCCATGACCAGGTAGAGCGTGCCGCCCTCGACGTCGGGGTCCTCGCCCTGGTCGAAGACGTTGACGACGTTCGGGTGGGACAGGCGGGCGGCGGCGCGGGCCTCGCGCTTGAACCGCTCGGCGAACTGCTCGTCGTCGCCGAGGCTGCGGTGCATGGTCTTGACCGCGCACACCCGGTCGAGCCGTTCGTCGAGCGCCTCGTAGACGGCCGCCATCCCGCCGCGGGCGATCCGTTGACCCACCCGGTAGCGGCCGTCGAGCAGGCGACCGGTCAAGGGGTCGGCGAGCATGGCGCTGCCCGCACGGGCGCGCGCGTCTGGCTCCACGTCGACCCTCCAACGCCGGTCGGGGAAGGTGACCGGCTGGGCCATCCTACGGACGGCGGGCGCTCCGCCCGACTCTCCGGGCGTACGGCGCGCCGCGACGATGATATTCGTGTGAATGAGCATTGACATGAAAGCCATATTGGTGTCAACTACGACTGACATGAACACGACCCGGCCGTACACCATGACCACCAGGGCCCGCGCGGTCGAGGAGACCCGGGCCCGGATCATCGACGCGTGTGTCGCTCTCCACGGCGAGCGACCGGTCACGCAGATCGGGCTCGACGACGTAGCTGGACGGGCCGGGGTCAGCGTGCAGACGGTCCTGCGTCACTTCGGCAGCAGGAGCGGACTGGAGGAGGCGTCCTTCGAGCGGGCCCAGCAGGCAGTTTCTGACGAGCGCCGTACGCCGGTGGGCGACGTCCCGACGGCGGTGAACGTCATCGTCGACCACTACGAACGGCGTGGCGACATGGCCCTTCTGATGCTCACCCAGGAGGCGCACCAGGAGCTGATGGCCCGGATCACCGAGCGGGGCAAGGCGATGCACCGGGCCTGGGTGGAGGAGGTCTTCGCGCCGTACCTCGATGCCGCCGACGACCGCGAGGAGCTCGCCGATCTTCTCGTCGTGGCGACCGACGTCTACACCTGGAAGCTGCTGCGTCGCGACCGCCGCCTGGGTCGCGACCGGACCGAACGACGGATGCGGCACCTCGTGGAACGCCTCCTCGCCCCGCGCACCACCTGAGACCGATCAACGCAAGGAGCCAGTCATGGCCGACATCCTCTTCGTCACCTGGGACGGCGGGGGCAACGTGCCACCGGCCCTCGGCATCGCCCGCGAGCTGAAGCAGCGCGGGCACTCGGTCCGGTTCGTCGGTCACCCTGGACAGCGCCCGTCGCTCGAGGCCGCCGGCGTCGAGGTCGCGCCCTCCCGGGATGCGAGGGCGTTCTCGGCCCTCGACGCCAACTCACCGTGGGCGCTCGTCGCGATGTTCGGCGACCGTGGCCTGGGCCGCGACGTGCTCGACGCGCTGGCCGACCGCCCGGCCGACATCGTGGTGGTCGACTGCCTGCTCTTCGGCGTGATGGCCGAGCTGGGCCGGGCCGGGCGCCGGTACGTCGTCCTCGAGCACCTCTACGACGCCTACCTCACCGGCAGCTGGATGAGGGGCCCGATGGGTCTGGGGATGCGCCTCAAGCGGCTCCGCCCGACGCGGTCGCTGTCGGCGGCGCAGCTGCGACTCGTCGCCTCGGTGCCGTCGCTCGATCCGGCGGGAGACCGCCCGGGACTGACCTACGTGGGGCCGGTCTGTCCCGTCGCGCCGCGCGCCGACGCCGAGCCGATGGTGCTGGTCAGCCTCAGCACCTTCCGGTTCCCCGACATGACCCGGTGTCTGCAGACCATCCTCGACGCGTGTGGCGACCTCGACGCGCGTGTGGTCGCCACCACCGGCCCGGTCGTCGACCCTGCTGACCTGCGGGTGCCCGCCAACGCCGAGGTGCACCGATTCGTGCCGCACGTCGAGCTGATGCCGCTGGCCTCGGTGCTGGTCGGGCACGGCGGCCACGGCACCACCCTGCAGGCTCTGGCCCACGACCTGCCGATGGTGCTGATGCCGATGCACCCGATGCTGGACCAGCCGATGGTCGCCCGGTCCGTGGAGCGGGCCGGTGCGGGGCGCGTCGTTCGCAAGAAGGCGACGGCTGACGACCTCCGGCCCCTGATCGCCTCGCTGCTGGCCGACGGCCCACACCGAGCCGCGGCCGCGCGGTTGGGTGAAGAGATCCGGGGCCTTCCCGGGGCCGCTGGTGCGGCCGAGGCGATCGAGGCGCTCGTCGCGGAGTCTTCGCTAGCGTGACCACGTGTTCCCGCGCTCCGCGCCCCACCACTCGGGACTGCTCGACCTCGACGGCCAGAGCGTCTACTGGGAGGAGTCGGGCGACCCCGCCGGGGTTCCCGCGCTCTACCTACATGGTGGCCCCGGAAGTGGGCTGCGCGACGGTGGCTACCTGACCAAGCTCGATCCGCGGCGGTTCCGCATCATCGCCCTCGACCAGCGCGGCTGCGGTCGTTCCACCCCGCTCGCGAACGACCCACGCCACGACCTCGACGGCAACACCACCCAGCGACTGGTCGCCGACCTCGAGGTGCTGCGCCTGCATCTCGGGGTCGAGGCATGGCTGCTCAACGGCGTCTCCTGGGGATCGACCCTGGCCCTCGCCTACGCCCAGGCCCATCCCGAGCGGGTGCTGGGGATCGTGCTGATGGCGGTGACCACGACCTCGCGCGCCGAGGTGGACTGGATCACCGAGACGGTCGGGGCGGTCTACCCGGAGGCCTGGGACCGGCTGGCGTCGCATGCGGAGGGCGCCGGCATCGGCTACCGCCGGTACGACGGACGGCTGGTCACGGCGTACGCCCGGCTGATGCGCGACCCCGACCCCGCGGTGCGCCTGGCGGCGGCTGCTGCGTGGGCGGACTGGGAGGACACCCATGTCGCGATCGGAGCCGGCGGTTACCGGCGCGACCCGCGGTGGGACGACCCTGTCGTGGCCGAGGTGGTCACGACGCTCGTCACCCACTACTGGGCGCACGACGCGTTCCTGGACCCGCCGATCCTGGACAGGATGGACCTGATCGCGCACCTGCCTGCGGTGCTGATCCACGGTCGACTCGACGTGAGCGGCCCGGTCGTCACGGCGTGGCGCGCGGCCCGTGCGTGGCCCGCGAGCGAGCTGGTGGTCGACGAGGGCGAGGGTCATGGTGGCCTGTCGATGGCCGAGGAGTGGACGGCCGCGAACAGCCGGCTCGCCGACCGGCTCCGCCCGCTGGGGTAGACCACGCCGTCGCTCCCGACCGCCCGTCGTGACAGAGTTGGGCCATGACATCGCTCGCTGATGCCGACCTCTCACAGCTCGTCGACGAGTGGCTCGACTGGGCCCAGGCCGGGGAGCTTCTCGGCGTGACGCCCGCCAAGGTCCGCACGATGATCCGCGAACACCAGCTGGCCGGCGCCGTACCCGAGCCCCGCGCCGGGCTCAAGGTGCCGGCAGCCTTCATCGACGACGAGGGCCTCGTGGTCAAGGGCCTGAGCGGCCTGCTCACCCTCATGCACGACAACGGGTACGACGACCGCGAGTGCATCGCCTGGCTGTTCCTCGACGCCGACCTGCCCGGCCGGCCGATCGACGCGCTCCGTGAGAACCGCGGCTCGGAGGTCAAGCGACGTGCGCAGGCCATGGGCTTCTGAGCCGACCCCGCGCAACGGACGGCTCTGGCTGGGTCTGCTCGGGGTCATCGCGCTCGCGGTGCTCACCTGGGCGGTCAACCAGGGCGGCTTCTCCGGTGGTGGTCGCGACGGCGACGCCGACCCGAGCACGCTGCCGACCGTTGCGGTGAGCTCGCTGCCGGCCGAGGCCCGGCACACGGTCGCTCTCATCGACGCCGGCGGGCCCTACCCCTACAGCCGCGACGGGATCGTGTTCGAGAACCGCGAGCGGCTGCTGCCGAAGGAGCCGTCGGGCTACTACCACGAGTACACCGTGCCGACCCCGGGCTCGAGCGACCGAGGGGCGCGGCGGATCATCACCGGCAACGGCACTGAGATGTACTGGACCGCGGACCACTACCGATCGTTCGAGAGGATCGTTCCATGAGCGGACTGGCCGGCCTGCTGGCACACCACGTCGAGCCGGGCATCTACCGATGGCACGGCGCGTTCGAGGTGGACGGCGTACGCCACACGGTCGAGCACGCCGGCTGGAGGTTCGCGGCGATCGACGGGTGGCACGCACCGAGCAAGGCCGAGTTCCTCGCGGCCGTCGGCGAGGCGCTCTCCTTCCCCGACTACTACGGCCAGAACTTCGACGCACTCGCCGACTGCCTGGCCGACGTGACCGCCGGCGACAGCGAGGGCTGGGTCCTGCTCTGGGACGGCTGGGGTCCGCTGGCCCGCGAGGACGAGCGCGCCTTCTCGGTCGCGCTCTCGGTGCTCGGCGGCCGCGTCAACGCCGACAAGGGTGGCCGCTTCGCGGTCCTCCTCCGCGGTGAGGGCCCCCACATCGACCGCGTCCCCAGCCTCGACTGAGGACCAGCCGCAACCGACCTTCAGGGTTGAGACGTCACAGACCGCGTGTCGAGTCGTCACCGATGGCTCGTTGAGCCGTCGAGGATGGTCGCTCGAGCCGTCACAGATGGCCGAATGGGCTCGCCATTGGTGCCCACTCAACGAGCCATTTGTGACGTCTCAACGCACCATGGGGACCGGTCAGTGGTGGCGGTCGGTGACGGCGGTGGCCAGCTCCAGGAGTACGCCGCGGGCTCGCTCGTCGAGGTCGCCGTCGCGCAGAGCGGTGGTCGCCCGGTCGGCGAGCTGACCGATCACGTCCTCGACCTGGGCGTGGGCGCCGGACTCGTCGATGATCCGCCGCAGCTCGGCGACCTGGTCGACGTCGAGGCTGCGGCCCAGGGCCGCGTCGAGGCGTGCTGCCGCCTCCGCGGGTGCCGCGTCGAGGGCCAGCGCGACGAGCACCGTGCGCTTGCCCTCGATCAGGTCGTCGCCCGCGGGCTTCCCGGTCATCGACGGGTCGCCGAAGACGCCGAGGAGGTCGTCGCGCAGCTGGAACGCCTCACCCAGCGGCAGGCCGAAGGCCCGCAGCTGAGCGACCTGACGCTCGCTCCCGCCCGCGAGGGTGGCGCCGATGTGGAGGGGCCGCTCGATGGAGTACTTGGCCGACTTGTAGCGCAGCACCGTCATCGCCGCGTCGACGTCCGCCACCCCGCGCGCCTGCACCGAGACGTCGAGGAACTGGCCGGTGATCACCTCGCTACGGCACCGGTCGAACACGTCGAGGGCGAGCACGACCCGGTCCAGCGGCAGGCCGCAGCGGCGCAGCAGCTCGTCGGACCAGCTGAGGAGCAGGTCGCCGAGCAGGATCGCCGCGGAGGCGCCGTACTGCTCCGGGTCGCCGCGCCAGCGGTCCGCCCGGTGCTCGGCCTCGAAGCCGCGGTGGGTGGCCGGGCGCCCGCGGCGCGTGTCGGAGGCGTCCATGTAGTCGTCGTGCACCAGTGCACTGGCGTGGAGCAGCTCGAGGGAGGCGCAGGCCCGCACCAGCGCGTCGTCCGGCCCGTCGGCGTCGTACGGCGAGCCCGAGACGGCGTGGAAGCCCCAGTAGCAGAAGGCGGCGCGGAAGCGCTTGCCACCGGAGACCGAGGCTCGCGCCTCGGCGAGCAGGCGGGTGGCGTCGGCGCCGAGCGGGGCCAGGCGCTCGCCCTGCTCGTCCAGGAACGCGTCGAGGGCCGCCTGCACGCGGGCGCGGAACGTGGACGGGTCCCACGCGGGCCGGGTGCTGGTCACGGGCCGAGCCTAGGTCCCGGGCCCGGGTCGGCCGTGGGGCCCCACCCACTCCGCGGACGTGGATGCCGGAGACGGAGGGCTGCTTCCTTAGACTCCCGGACATGACCGACCTCCCGACCATCGGCCAGCTGATCCGTCACGGCGAACGCTCGATCTCCTTCGAGTTCATGCCGCCGCGCGACGAGGCGGGCGTCGAGCAGCTGTGGAAGGCGATCCGCGACCTGGAGCCCTACCAGCCGACCTTCGTCTCGGTGACGTACGGCGCCGGCGGCTCGACGCGCGACACGACCGTGCAGATCACCGGCCGCATCGCCCGCGAGACCTCGCTGCGCGCCATGGGCCACCTGACCTGCGTCGGCCACACCCGCGGGGAGCTCGAGCAGATCGTCGAGTCGTACCGCACTGCCGGCGTCCGCAACATCATGGCGTTGCGCGGCGACCCGCGTGAGGGCCCCAGCGCGCCATGGACGCCGACGCCCGGCGGCCTCACCTACGCCTCCGAGCTCGTCGAGCTGCTCCGCGCGCTGGGTGGCTTCAGCATCGGCGTGGCCGCGTTCCCGGAGGGCCATCCGGCCGCCGAGTCGCGCGACGCCGACGCCCGGGTGCTGGCGGCGAAGGCCGACGCCGGCGCCGACTTCGCGGTGACGCAGCTCTTCTTCCGCTCCGAGGACTACTTCGCCCTGGTCGAGCGGGTGCGGGCCGCCGGCTCCGACATCCCGATCCTGCCGGGGATCATGCCGATCTCGAACCTCAGCTCGGTACGACGCATGGCCGAGCTGTCGGGCGCGGAGGTGCCGGCCTCGGTGCTGGCGCGCTTCGAGGGCCTCACCGAGCCCGCCGACGTACGACGTGAGGGCGTGCGCGTGGCGACCGAGCTGTGTGAGGAGCTGCTCGCAGGCGGCGCTCCGGGCCTGCACTTCTTCACGCTGAACCGCTCGCGCGCGACCCTCGAGATCTTCGAAGCGCTCAAGATCACCGCCTGACCACGCGGGCTACGGTGCACCCATGCGCACCGTCACCGTCACCGGCCAGGGCGAGACCCGGGTCGCCCCTGACTCCGCCGTCGTCCGCGTCTCGGCCGTCCACCGTGCCGCCGGCGTGGCCGAGGCGTTGAGCGGTGCGGACAGTGCCGCCGGTGCGATCGCCACCGTGGCGCGCCGGTTCACCACCCCGGAGAGTGTCCGCTCGACCTCGCTGCAGATCTGGGGCGACCACGACGAGAAGAACCGGCCGAGCGGCTTCTCGGCCCGGCACTCGCTGGCGATCCGCTGTCCCGACATCGAGGCCGCAGGGGGACTCCTGACCGCCCTCGCCGAGGCCGTCGCTGAGCGGCTGGAGATCGAGGGTGTCTCGCTCGAGGTGGCCGACCAGACCGCGGCCACCGCGGCCGCCCGCGAGGCGGCGTACGCCGACGCCGTCGACCGGGCGACCCACCTGGCGGGTCTCGCCGGCGCGACGCTCGGCGACGTGCAGGAGGTGGTGGAGGGGGGCGGCTTCGGCGGCGGGCCGGTGCGGATGGCCAAGGCGGTGAGTGCCGACGCCTCGTTCCAGCCCGGTGAGGCCGCGATCGGCTCCTCGGTGACGGTGACCTTCCAGCTGCGGTAGCCGGCGTACCCGGGCACACCCTCAGGCAGGGCCGACCGACTGGGCCACGAGGGCGGCGGAGAGCCCCACGAACGACAGGCCGGAGCCGGGGGTGGCGTGGCTGCCTGCGGCGTACACACCGGCGACGGGCGTGCGCGGCCCGAGCCGGAGGCGGACCGTGGCCCGCCCCTGCCACTGCACGCCGAGCGGCGTGCCACCCCACTGGTCGACCAGCTCGCGCGGTGACCGGTCGACCCGGGCGACGACCTGGCCGCGGACGTCGAGCCCGTGCCGGGCGAGCGCGGTGAGTGGGTCCTCGGAGGCGCGCCCCCGCGCCGCCACCGTCCACGCGTGCTGACCCTCGGACGCTCCACCACCGGTCCGCACCGTCAGCAGCGGGTCGCCGTGCACCACCAGCTCATGGGGCAGGTCGCGCACCTCGCCCTCGAGCCCGACCAGGCACAGCACCGGCGGGATCGCCGGCGTCGTGCGCGCGACGTACGACGCCAGCGCCGGCAGCCGACGCGGGTCGACGGCACACACGACGACCTCCGCGTCGAGCTCTCCAGCCGTCGTCCTCACCGCGGCCACCCGTCCGTCCCGGACGACGAGGTCGGCGGCGCGGGCCGACAACACCGCCACGCCGCGCGTCTCCAGCCGGCGGACCAGCGCCGCGAGCAGCTCGCCGGTCCCACCCGCCACCGCCCACGCTCCGAACCTCTGCTCGAGGTACGACGTGAGCCCGGCCCAGGCGGGCACGTCACGCAGGTCGTGCCCGTCGGTCGCGAAGGGGTACGCCGCCACCTCCCGCGCACGTGGATCGGGCAGGCTGCGCCGTAGCCGCTTCCGCAGGCTCTCGCGCGACTCGAGCCTCGCGGCCAGCTCGCGAGGCAGAGAGGTGGGATCCCAGGGCACCTCGAGATAGCCGCGGCGCAGCACCTCCCAGTCGTCGGCGTACGCCTCGACGTGGGCGAGCCAGGCCCGGCCGAGCCCGGGTTCCAGCCCGTCGAAGGCCGCCAGCTGCGCCGTACGACCCGCCGAGAGCACGAGCGAGGAGCCATCGGTGAACCAGTGCTCGCGCACACAGTCGAGCTGGACGAGGTCGAGCTCCTTCTCGAGCGGCCGGCCGGTCTTGCGGAACAGGTCGCGCACGACCGCGGGCAGGAGCGTGTGCCCCACGGTGTCCCAGGTGAAGCCGTCGAGGCTGGTCGGGGCCAGCGCGCCGCCGAGCTCGCGCTCCTCGACCAGGGTCACGTCGTGGCCGAGCTTGGCCAGCCGCAGGGCCGTGGCGAGCCCGCCGAAGCCACCGCCGATCACCACCACCCGGGCCATGGCCGCACCCTAGGTGACGGTCGGGGGAGTGCCCGGCAGAGGCTGGCGCACCCGGCAGGAAGTTCCGTGCACGTCGAGCGTGGTTCAAACTGGATAAAGTTGATCGACTTTGTATCTAATGGAGAACGCCGCGGCACCTGACCCGCGCGCCACTCCCGGATCCCACGCTACCGACGCCGCCCCGTGCCCGTCACGAGCGGAGTCGGGGTGCCGAACTCGGAAAGGCCTCTCCATGCACCACACTCCACCGTCCCCCCATGCCGCGCGCGCCGGTCGTACGACGCCCCGGCGCCACGCGGTGGCGCTGGCCCTGCTCGCCGCGCTCGCACTCGTGGCGACCGCGTGCGGCGCCAAGTCCGACACCGCCACCACGGTCGCCCTCGACGCGCCGGTGTCGTCCACCGTGCCGAGCGACACCACGATCACGGTCGGCGATCCCGTCACCCAGGTGGCGCTCGAGACCTCCGGGCTGCTGAAGAAGATCCCGTTCCACATCACGTTCGCCAACCTCTCCGGCGGCCCGCAGACGATGGAGGCATTCCGGGGACACGCGCTCGACCTCGGCTCGGTGGCGGACATCCCGCCGATCTTCGCCAACTGGACCGGCCTGAAGGTCCACATCGTGGCCGCGAAGTTCCGACAGGACCCCGTGCACCACCCGATCTACGAGCTCGGGATCGCACCCGACGCCGGCATCACGAAGCTCTCGGACATCAAGGGCAAGAAGGTCGCCTTCAGCCCCGGCCAGGCCCAGGGCGCGCTCGTGCTGCGGCTGCTGAAGAAGCTCGGCCTGTCCCAGGACGACGTCGACCTGGTCGAGATCCCCAGCACCGAGGACGTCTACAACAACGCTCTCGCCGCGCACCAGGTCGACGTCGCCCCGCTCGGTGGGGTCTACATCAAGCGCTACCTCACCGACTACGGCGCCAAGGGCGGCACCGTGCTCAAGACCGGCATCCGCGACGACGCGTCGTTCCTGTACGCGCCCGATGCCGTGCTCGCCGACCCGGCGAAGGCCGCGGCGATCAAGTCGTACGTGACCTACTGGGCCCAGGCCCAACGCTGGATCAAGGACCATCCCCAGGAGTGGCTCCAGGCCTACTACGAGGACAACCAGGGCCTCGACGCCGCCGACGGCAGGTGGCTGATCCGCAACGCCGGCACCCCGGTGATCCCGACCTCCTGGAAGAAGGCCATCGCCGAGCACCAGGAGACCATCGACCTGCTCTCGTCCGAGGAGGACCAGCCCGACACCAAGGCGCAGACCCTCTGGGACCTGCGCTACCAGCACGTCGCCGGTCAGGCGTACGCCGCCTCGGGAGGCTCGCAGTGAGCGCGACCCTCGACCGACCGCTCGCGGCCGACGACGCAGTCGTCCTCACCGTCGACGAGCGCCCGCGCCGACGCCGGCTCGGCCCCGGGCCGCGACGTCGCTTCGCGGGGCTGCTCGGCCCGCTGCTGCTGCTCGCCGCCTGGGCGCTCGGCTCGTGGACCGGCTTCCTGTCCCCGCAGACGCTGTCGCCGCCGTGGACCGTCGTGGACACGGCCCAGCGGCTGATCGAGGAGGGTCGCCTCCAGACCAACCTCGAGATGTCGGCGAAGCGGGCGCTCCTCGGTCTCGTCCTCGGCGTCAGCGTCGGTGTGGTCCTGGCCCTGCTCGCGGGGCTGAGCCGCTTCGGCGAGGCGGTCATCGACGGCCCGGTCCAGATGAAGCGGGCGATCCCCGCGCTCGCCATCATTCCGCTGCTGATCCTCTGGCTCGGGATCGGCGAGCAGATGAAGGTGATCACGATCGCGCTCGGCGTGTTCGTCCCGATCTACCTGCAGACCCACGCGGGCCTGCGCGCGATCGAGTCGAAGTACGTCGAGCTCGCGCAGACCGTCGACCTCAGCCGCTGGGAGTTCCTGCGGCGGGTGATCATCCCCGGCGCGCTCCCGCACTTCCTGCTCGGGCTTCGCTTCGCGGTCACCGCCGCGTGGCTGGCGCTCGTCGTCGTCGAGCAGGTCAACGCCACCAGCGGCATCGGCTACATGATGGAGCTGGCCCGTCAGTACGGACAGACCGACGTGATCATCGTCGGGCTGGTCGTCTACGGGCTGCTCGGTCTGATCTCCGATGCCGCCGTCCGACTCCTCCAGCGAAAGGCACTGGCATGGCAGACCACGATGGCCGGATGACCGGCGCCGTCGGCGTCACCGACCGCGACCAGACCGGCCACCGGCCCCTCGTCACCGTCGAGCACCTGATCCGCGGCTACGGACCCAAGGGCGTGCTCAACGGCGTCGACCTCGAGATCGAGCGCGGTGAGTTCGTCGCGCTGCTCGGCCCCAGCGGCTGCGGGAAGAGCACCCTGCTCCGCGCCCTCGCGGGGCTGGACGCCGCCGTCTCCGGCAGCGGGCGGATCCGGGTGCCGAGCAACGTCTCGGTGGTGTTCCAGGACTCGCGGCTGCTGCCGTGGGCCGACCTGATCACCAACGTCACCCTCGGCCAGCGCAGGTCCGCTCGGGCTCGGGGGAGCGAGGCGCTGGCGGAGGTGGGCCTGGGTGGTCGCGAGAAGGACTGGCCCCACCAGCTCTCCGGCGGAGAGCAGCAACGCGCTGCGCTGGCCAGGTCGCTGGTCCGCGAGCCCGAGCTGCTGCTGGCCGACGAGCCGTTCGGTGCCCTCGACGCCCTGACCCGGCTGAAGATGCACGGCCTGCTTCGCAAGCTCCTGGCCGTGCACCGCCCTGCCGTGCTGCTGGTCACCCACGACGTCGACGAGGCGATCACCCTCGCCGACCGCGTCGTCGTCCTCAGCCAGGGCCGGATCGCCCTCGAACGCCGGGTCGAGCTCGCCGCCGACCGCGACCCCTCCTCCAGCGACTTCGGCCACCTCCGTCGCGAGCTCCTCGCGGCGCTCGGCGTACGACGTGGCGCGCCCGCCTCCGACCTCCCCGACGCCCGCGACCCGAGAGACAAGGCATCCGCATGACCGACTCCACCACGCCGAAGCACCTGATCCTCAACGCCTTCCTGATGAGCACCGGTCATCACGAGGCCTCGTGGCGGCTCCCGGAGAGCGACCCGTTCGCCCACCTCGACGTCGGCCACTTCCAGCGACTGGCGCAGATCGCCGAGCGCGGCAAGCTCGACTCGGTGTTCTTCGCCGACTCGCCGGTGCTCTGGGGAGACATCGGCCGCCGGCCCTCGGGCGCCCTCGAGCCGACCGTGCTGCTGACCGCGATCGCGATGGCGACCAGCCGGATCGGGCTCGTCGCGACCGCGTCCACGACGTACAACGACCCCTTCAACCTCGCGCGCCGCTTCGCCTCGGTCGACGTCGTCAGCGGCGGTCGCGCCGGCTGGAACGTCGTCACCACGGCGGGGCCTGATGCCGCGGGCAACTTCGGGCTCGACGACCAGCCGTCGCACAGCGAGCGCTACGAACGCGCCGATGAGTTCCTCGAGGTCGCCTACCGGCTCTGGGACAGCTGGGACGACGACGCACCCCTGGGCGACAAGGCCTCCGGCGTGTGGGGCGACCAGGCCCGGATCCGCGCGATCGACCACGTCGGCCGACACTTCCGGGTCCGCGGCCCGCTCAACCTGCCGCGCTCGCCGCAGGGCCGGCCGGTCATCGTCCAGGCCGGCTCGTCGGAGGACGGCAAGATCCTCGCGTCGCGTCACGCGGAGGCCGTCTTCACCGCGCAGCAGACCCTCGACGACGCGCTCGCGTTCTACCGCGACCTCAAGCTGCGCACCGCCGCGATGGGCCGCGACCCCGACAGCATCAAGATCCTGCCCGGGATCGTGCCGGTGATCGGCGGCGACCGAGGACGAGGCGCAGCGCCTCGAGCGCGAGCTCGACGAGCTGATCCGGCCGGAGTACGCCGTGGCCCAGCTCGCGCGCACCCTCAAGGTGCGTCCCGAGGACCTCCCGCTCGACGCACAGCTGCCCGCCGACCTCCCCGACGAGGACGAGATCGAGGGCGCCAAGAGCCGCTACACGCTGATCGTGTCGCTGGCCCGGCGCGAGCACCTGACCGTCCGCGAGCTGATCGGGCGTCTCGGCGGTGGCCGCGGCCACCGCACCTTCACCGGTACGCCGGAGCAGGTCGCCGACGCCATCGACGAGTGGTACGCCGCAGGAGCGGCCGACGGCTTCAACATCATGCCCGCGGTGCTCCCGTCCGGGCTCGAGGCGTTCGTCGACCACGTCGTACCCCTGCTGGTGCGGCGCGGCCTGTTCCGCGACGAGTACACCGGCACCACCCTGCGCGAGCACTACGGGCTCGAGCGGCCGGACAACCTCTACTCCGGCTCCCACCCGACCACCGAGAGGACCCCTGCATGAGCGAGTACCGCCCCTTCGGCCGGACCGGCCTCAAGGTCAGCCCGCTGACCCTCGGCACGATGATGTTCGGCGGCTACGGCAACCCCGACCACGCCGACAGCATCCGGATCATCCACCGCGCTCTCGACGCCGGCATCAACCTCGTCGACACCGCCGACGTCTACTCCCAGGGCGAGTCGGAGACCATCGTCGGCAAGGCGCTCCAGGGCCGCCGCGACGACGTGGTGCTGGCCACGAAGTTCCACGGCCGGATGGGCGAGGACGTCAACCGCTTCGGCAACTCGCGGCGCTGGATCGTGCGGGAGGTCGAGGACAGCCTGCGCCGGCTGCAGACCGACCGGATCGACCTCTACCAGGTGCACCGACCGGAGACCGACACCGACGTCGAGGAGACCCTCGGCGCGCTGAGCGACCTCGTCCACGCCGGCAAGATCCGCTACGTCGGCACCTCCACGTTCCTGCCGTCGCAGCTGGTCGAGGCGCAGTACGTCGCGCGCGAGCGCGGGCTGATCCGGCCCGTGGCCGAGCAGCCGCCGTACTCGATCCTGGCTCGGGCGGTGGAGCGCGAGGTGCTCCCGGTCGCCGAGCAGCACTCCGTGGCGGTCCTGCCGTGGAGCCCGCTGGCGGGCGGCTGGCTGTCGGGACGCTACCGGCGCGGCGACGCCTCGCTGCCGACCTCCACCCGGGCCGAGCGCCAGCCCGGGCGGCACGACCCGTCGCTGCCGGAGAACGCCCGCAAGCTCGAGGCGGTGCTCGCGCTGACCGACCTGGCCGACGAGGCCGGGCGTCTCGCTGGTGCACCTCGCGCTGGCGTTCGTCCTCGAGCACCCCGCGGTCACCTCCGCGATCATCGGGCCGCGCACCTTCGAGCACCTCGAGGCGGCGCTCGACGCCGACAAGGTCACCCTGGGCCACGACGTGCTCGACCGGATCGACGAGATCGTGCCGCCCGGCACGACGCTCAACGACGCCGACGCGGGCTACGTGCCGCCGGCGGTCGCCGACGCCTCGCTGCGACGTCGTACGCCGGTCGTCCGCTAGCCGGGCTCGGCGGTGGACAGCGGCGTCTTGCCCTTCCACCGCCGCCAGCCCTGGCGGACCAGCCTGCCGATCGCGTAGAGGAGCACCAGTCCGCAGACCAGGAAGACCGCCGCGATGGCGGCCGCGGCGCGCGGGTGGTCGATCGCGAACCACACGACCCCGAGCACGGCCGCGTCCTCGGTCAGGCTGGCGCCGATGTTCGACAGCGGCTCGGGCGAGGCGTTGATCGCGAGGCGCGAGCCGGCCTTCACCGAGTGGGACAGCAGGGCCGTCCCACCGCCGACCACGCCGGCCACGGCGCCGTTGAGGGAGTCCGCCTGCCCGGCCAGGAGCACGCCGACGACGGCTCCGACGGTCGGCCGGATGAACGTCGAGATCGCGTCCCACGTCGAGTCGATGTAGGGGATCTTGTCGGCGATGAACTCCATCGCGTAGAGGAACCCGGCCGCAGCCAGCACGTCCCACCGGCCGAGCACGTCGGGGATCTGCGGAGTGTCGTGGAGATCGTCGGCGATGCCGAGCACGAGCACGACGAGATAGCAGTTCAGGCCGCTCGCCCAGCCGCTGGAGAAGACCAGCGCGAGTGGGTACACGCGGGCGAGTCTAGGGAGTCGCCTCGCGCTCGTGGGCGATCGCACCCGCGACCGTGTCGGGGTCGCGGCCGATCACGGTGGTGCCGTCGGCGGCGGTGATGATCGGCCTCTGGATCGCCCGGGGGTGGGACGCGAGGCCGTCGAGCCACTCGTCGCGGTGGTCGGCGTCGCGCGGGAAGCCCAGCCCCTCCTGCTCGGCCTCCTTGCCGCGGGCGATGTCCCACGGCTCGAGGCCGAGGGCGGCCACCACCTTCGCGAGCTCGGCGCGGGTCGGCGGGTCGTCGAGGTAGCGACGCACGGTGTAGTCGACGCCGGCGGCGTCGAGGTCGGCCAGGGCGACGCGACACTTGGTGCACGCGGGGTTGATCCAGATCTCCATCGCCTGTGCCTGTGCCTGCCCGTGCCTCAGTCGACCTCGGTCGGCGTCGCGCCCGTCATCGCGACCAGCTCGTCGTACGTCGTGGAGAAGACGGCCGCGGGGTGCCCCGCGGCGGCCCACACCTCGTCGTACTGCTGGAGGTCGACGTCGATCCAGGTCGGCACGGGGGAGGGGTGGCCGAGCGGCGAGACCCCGCCGATCGCCTGGCCGGTGTGCTGCCGGACGAACTCGGGGGTGGCACGCTTCAGTCCGGCGACGCCGACACGGACTGCGGTCGCGCCGGTGTCGACCCGGTGGGCGCCGGAGGTGAGGATCAGCACGGGGGAGCCCTCGGCGTCGAAGAGCAGGCTGTTGGCGATCGCGCCGACCTCGCAGCCGAGCGCCTCGGCGGCCAGGGCGGCGGTGTGGACGGTGTCTGGCAGGATGACGACGCGGCCCCCGCCTCCGCGGGCGGAGTGGGCCTCCTTGAACCTGATGACAGCTGCGGGCTCGGGGTCGGGCATGCGCCGACCCTAGCCGGAAGGGACGACGGTGGACCGGCGACTGCCTGGCTCGGTGGGGCTCGCCATCCGGGCCGCCTGGGGGCTGGTCGTGGTGATCGCCCTGACCGTGGCGCTGATGGCCGTTCTCTACGACGAGGTGGTGGGCTCGTGGGCCCGTCGCCACGAGGGTGCCCGTGAGGCGTTCGCCCAGGGTGGCCGCACGGGCGTGGAGCAGGCGGGGTTCGTGCCGCCGGCCTTCCTGCCGGTCGCGGCGACCATGCTCGTGGTGGCCGCGATGCTCGTGTGGGTGCTCACCGTCTTCTTCCGCGAGGGCCACCGGTGGGGCCAGATCGGCCTGACCGGGCTGGTGGCGGTCAGCGTCTTCGCCAGCGTGGTGCTCGGCCTGGTGCTCGACCCACCGGCGGTCTTCGTCGTGGTCGCGGTGCTCTCGCTGGTGGTCGAAGGGGTCCTGCTGGTGTGCCTGTGGCACCCCGACACCCTGCGCTACCTGGCCGGTCCCTGGGTGGACGGGCCAGTCGACGGGCCGGTCGACGGGCCGGTCGACGGGCCGGTCGACGGGCCGGTCGACTCGGGGGTCTGACCCTTTCTCCACCGCCGGTGTCCGACCCCTGGCGCGGGGTCGGCGGTGCGGTGTACCGTTCGAGGTGTTCGAACACCTGTTCGATCACCCGACTCCGGTGAGAGCGACCTCGACCCCCGCTCTCACCGGATCGGGTCCGCGGGGTCGACGAGCACGTTGGGGAGAGCGCATGAGGCGGTACGACGACCCCGTCGAGACCCGGATGGGTCAGGTGTCGGGCACCGAGGGGCCCGAGCAGTTCTTGTGGCACGGCCGGCTGTGGAAGGTCCGCGCGGTGCTGGCGCACTGGGTGGAGACCGGTCCGTGGTGGCAGTCCGGTGGCGCCCGGGCGGTGATCGGGTCCGACGACCCGGCGGCCGAGAACCGCTCGTCGAGACCGAGCGGCGTCGACCTCCTCGGCGAGCGCGAGCTGTGGCGGGTCGAGGCGGGGCGGGGTCCCGACGGGGGCGGGGTCTTCGACCTCGCCTTCGACTGGAGCAACGGGCGCTGGGCGCTCGTCGGCTGCGCGGACTGAAGGGGCAGGCCATGTCACGTTCCTCGTCCCCGACGGTCCACGAGCCCGCGGGCCCGTTCTCGCTGCCTGCGACCACCCACGCCTACCTCGCCCGGGCCGCCGAGTCGCTGGGCGAGGCGATGGGTGCCGTCGACGTGCCCACCCGCTACGCCTGTGCCCACGTCGCCGCGCTCCGGGCGGCGGCCGCGCTGCTCGCGGCGCGAGCCCGGCCGACGCCGTCTCGGCGCCGCCCGCAGAAGAACGCGTGGGTCCTGCTGACCGAGGTGGCCCCGGAGCTGGCCGAGTGGGCGAGCTTCTTCGCCGCCGGTGCCGCCAAGCGGGCGGCCGCCGAGGCGGGGTCCACCCGCGCGGTCACTGAGCGCGAGGCCGACGACCTGGTCCGCGACGCCGACCGGTTCCTCGCCGTGGTCGAGCAGGCGCTGGGGCTGGCGCCCCACCATCCCGCTCCCCAGCTGTGCGTCACCCCGGCCCCCGCCCACCCGGCCGCCCAGTCAGTTGGCCAGTCAGTTGGCCCGTCAGTTGGCCCGTCGGCCGGCTCGGCCCGGCGCCGGGCCGGCTGACCGGATGGACCCGTTCGTCCACCTCCACGTCGCGTCGGGCTACTCCATGCAGTACGGCGCGTCCCATCCCCACGTGCTCGTCGAACGAGCCGCCGAGCACGAGATGGACACCCTCGCCCTCACCGACCGCGACGGCACCTACGGCGCGGTCAAGCACGCCCTGGCCTGCCGGGCGGCCGGGATCCGGCCGGTGCTCGGCGTCGACCTCGCGGTCTCTCCGGTGGTGGAGGGCGCCCTCAGTCCGTCACGGCACCACCGCCCCCGCACCCCGGTCCGCGGTGGCGCCTTCCGCGACGACCGGGCGCTGCCCCGGGTGACCTTCCTGGCCGACGCCGGTGCCGCGGGGGGTCGCGCCGGATGGGCCGCGATCTGTCGTCTGGTCTCGGCCACCGCGCTGGCCGGTGAGCGAGGCAAGCCGGTCGTCGACCTCTCGGTGGTCGCGCCCTGGCTCGCGAGCGGTGACGTGACCGTCCTGCTCGGCCCGACCTCCGAGGTCGGTGCCGCGCTGGCCCGGCCCGGTCGTGGTCGGGGCGACGACCTGGCCCGGGCGGCGCTGGAACCGTGGCTCGAGGTCGTCCCGCGGCCCAACCTCCTCGTCGAGCTGGTCTCCCACCGGCTGCCCCAGGCCAGTCACGGGTCGGGCTCGGTCTGGGGACCCGGCACCACCCCCCATGCCGCGCGGATGGCGGGCTTCGCGCGCACGGTCGGCCTGGGCGCGGTGCTGACCAACGCCGTGCGCTACGCCGACCGCCGCGACGCGCCTGTCGTCGACGTCCTCGACGCCGCCCGGCGCCTGGTCGCCCTCGGCTCCGTCGACCTGCGCCACGTCGGCCCCTCCGATTTCAGGGGCAACGCCGAGGGCTTCCTCAAGTCGGGCAAGCAGATGCACGAGATGGCCGAGGAGATCGTCCGGCTCGCCGGGCTCGGTGACACCGCCGACATCTCCAGGGAGGCCCACCGGCTGCTCGCCCACACCCGCACGGTGGCCGACCGCTGCGCCCTCGACCCGCGCGCCGACCTCGGCCTGGGCGAGGTCCACTTCCCGGAGTTCGACCTCTCGGCCTCCTTCCGCGCCGACCTCCGGCCCTCCTCGGTCAGCGACTCGCCCGCCGACGACCTGCTCCGGGCCCGCTGCGAGGGAGCGGTCGGCCGTCGCTACGGCAGCGCCCCGCGCCAGCGGATCTGGAAGCGGCTCGACGACGAGCTGGAGATGATCCGCGGCCTGGGCTACGCGTCGTACTTCCTGACCGTCGGTGACGTCACCGACCTGATCCGCGAGATGGGGGTCCGGGCCGCCGGGCGCGGGTCGGGCGCGGGCAGCCTGGTCAACTACCTGCTCGGCATCTCCGGGGTCGACCCGATCCGTCACGGCCTGCTGATGGAGCGCTTCCTGTCTCCGCTCCGGGCCTCGCTGCCCGACATCGACGTCGACGTCGAGTCCGCGCGGCGCGAGGACATCTACCGCGCGATCCTCGACCGCTACGGCGGGGAGCGGTGCGTGTGCGTCTCGATGATGGACACCTACCGCGTGCGTCACGCGGTCCGCGACGTCGGGGGAGCGCTCGGCATGCCGCCCGGCGAGACCGACGCCATCGCCAAGGCGTTCCCCCACATCCGTGCCCGCGACGCCCGGATGGCCATGCGCGACCTGCCCGAGCTGCGCGCGGCGGGGCTCGACCACGAGCGGCTCGACCTGATGTTCGACCTCGTCGAGCGGCTCGACGGACTGCCGCGCCACATCGCCGTCCACCCCTGCGGGGTGCTGCTGTCCGACGCCACCCTGCTCGACCGGACGCCGGTCGAGTCCAGCTTCGTCGGCTTCCCGATGAGCCAGTTCGACAAGGACGACGTGGAGCACCTCGGGCTGCTCAAGCTCGACGTGCTCGGCATCCGGATGCAGTCCTCGATGGCCCACGCCGTCGACCTGGTCCGCCACACCGACGGCGTCGAGATCGACCTCGACGACGAGCAGCAGGTGCCGTTCGACGACCCCGCGACCTTCCACATGATCAGCCAGGCCCGCACCCTCGGGGTCTTCCAGATCGAGTCGCCGGGCCAGCGCGAGCTGGTCGGCAAGTCCGGCATCGAGACCTTCGACCACATCATCACCGACATCTCGCTGTTCCGGCCCGGGCCGGTCAAGAGCGACATGATCACGCCGTACCTCGAGGCCAAGCACGGCTGGTCGCAGGTCTCCTACCTCCACGACGACCTGCGCCCGATCCTCGAGCAGACCAACGGTGTCGTGGTCTTCCACGAGCAGGTGATCGAGATGATCGCCCAGTTCGCCGGCATCACCAACGCCGAGGCCGACGAGAAGCGCCGCGCGCTCGGCGACACCGAGGGGATGGCCGAGACCAAGCTCTGGTTCTTCCCGGCCGCCCTCGGCCGCGGCTACTCCCTGCCGGTGGTCGAGGCGGTCTGGAAGGTGATCGAGGCCTTCGCGTCCTTCGGCTTCTGCAAGGCCCATGCCGCGGCGTTCGCCCTGCCGACCTACCAGTCGGCCTGGCTCAAGGCGCACTGGCCGGCCCACTTCCTGGCGGGGGTGCTGACCCACGACCCCGGCATGTATCCCAAGCGGCTGATCCTCGAGGACGCCCGTCAGTGCGGCATCGCGATCCTCGGCCTCGACGTCAACGCCAGCCAGAAGTCGTACGTCGTGGAGCAGATGGCGTCGCTCGACGAGCCCCCGCCGATCGTGCTCGGCCAGACCTCCCGGCCCGACCCCACCGACCGCGGCTGGCCCGACGGCCGCGCCTGGGGGATCCGGCTCGCCCTGGCCGAGGTGAAGGGCATCAACGCCGGCGAGATCGAGCGGATCGTCGCGGCCCGGCCCTACCACTCGCTCACCGACTTCTGGCACCGCGCGCAGGTGTCGCGCCCGATCGCCGAGCGGCTGGTGCTGGCCGGTGGGTTCGACTCCCTCTACGGGCTCGGCTCCCCGTTGGGTGGGCTGGGCGTGCGCCGCCGTACCCAGGTCACCCGCCGCGACCTGCTGCTCCAGGTCGCCGAGCTCGACCGCCACGCCCGGGCTGTCCAGCGGTCCGGCCGGGCCCGGGGTCTCGCCGCCGGCCGGGGGCCGCGCACACCGGCGGTGCGGCCGGCCGACACCCGGGTCGAGGAGGCGGCCGGGCGCGCCAGCACCGACCCGTCCGTCCGCGACGCGGCGGCGCCGGTGGAGCGCCACGCCCTGGCCTCCCAGGGGGTCTGGGCCAGGGCCGCCGCCCAGTCCCGGGCCGCCGCCGACCCCCGCCCGGTGACCTCGGTCCAGCTCACCCTCGACCTCGGTGACGAGCCTCAGGAGCAGGTCAGCGGCCTGCCCGAGATGAGCCCCGAGGAGCGGATGCGCGCCGAGCTGGAGATCCTCGGCCTCGACGCGAGCCGCCACGTCGTCGACACCTACGCCGACTTCCTCGACGCCCTCGGCGCGATCCGCAGCCGCGACCTGCTGACCCAGCGCAGCAGGGCCGACATCCTGGTCGCCGGCGTCAAGGTCGCCACCCAGACCCCGCCGGTCCGGTCCGGCCGCCGGGTGGTGTTCCTGACCCTCGACGACGGCACCGGCCCGGTCGACGCGACGTTCTTCGAGGACGTCCAGGGCCCCTACGCCGCCACCGTGTTCGACTCCTGGCTGCTGGTGGTCCGCGGCGAGCTGCGCCGTACCGGCCACCGCGGCGTCTCCCTGCGCGCGACCGGCGCCTGGTCGCTGCCTGACCTCCACGCCCTGTGGAGCAGGCCCGGCCCCGACGGTGGGATCGAGGCGGTCCGCGCCCAGCTGGCGGTCGTCTCGACGGTCGAGGAGGTCACCCACCGCCGGGTGCTGACCCACTCCAGCGGCTTCCAGATGTCGCCCTACGCCGACGTCAAGCCGGCCGGTGAGTCCGTCAAGGACGTCGCCCGCAAGCTGTGGCACCGCAGCCCCGGGAGCCCCGGGTGAGGCGCGCTCTAGGCTGGCGCCCATGGCACCCCCAGCGAGCGAGCGACGCGGCAGCACCCGGACCGCCGTCGTCTGGTCGGCGCTGGAGCCGGTGCTGGACCGCGGGTCCGACGTCGGGCTCGACGTCCTCGACATCGGCGGCGGCACCGGCGGCCTGGCGGTCCGGATCGGTGAGCTCGGCCACCGGGTCACCGTGGTCGACCCCAGCCCCGATGCCCTGGCCGCCCTCGACCGCCGGGCCCGTGAGCACGACGTCGCGGTCACCGGCCGCCAGGGCGACCTGTCCAGCCTGCTCGACGTGGCCGGCCCCGACAGCGCCGACCTCGTGCTGTGCCACGGCGTCCTCGAGGTCGTCGACGACCCCGCCGCGGCGCTCGAGACGCTGGCGCGCGTGGTCCGGCCCGGGGGAGTGCTCAGCCTCCTGGTCGCCCAGCGCTACGCCGCCGTGGTCGCCCGAGCCATGGCCGGTCACTTCCAGCAGGCGCTCGCGATGCTCGACCCGACGACCGGCTCAGGACACCGTGCCACGACCCCGCAGGTCCGGGCCGGACGCCGCTTCACCCACGACGAGCTCGCCGCGCTGGTGGGCGAGGCCGGGCTCGGCATCGACACGGTGCAGGGGATCCGGGTGTTCACCGACCTCGTGCCGGGCTCGCTGCTCGACCTCGAGCCCGGTGCCACCGCGGCACTGGTCGAGCTGGAGCAGGCCGTGGCCTCCCGCCCGGAGTACCTCCCGCTGGCCACCCAGCTCCACCTGCTCGCCCACCGCTCCTGACGCGAGCCCCGGGCAGGCGCAGGGGCAGGAGGCGGCGCCGTGAGTGACTCCTTCCGGACACCGATCCTCCACGTCGACATGGACGCCTTCTACGCCAGCGTGGCCGTCCGCGACCGTCCCGAGCTGGCCGACGTACCGGTCATCGTCGGCGGTGGCTCGCGCGGCGTGGTGCTCTCGGCCAACTACCTCGCCCGCAAGACCGGCGTCAGGTCCGCACTGCCGATGACCCGCGCCCGACGGATGTGTCCCGACGCCGTGGTGATCGCCCCCGACTTCGAGACGTTCGCTGTGGTGTCGTCCTCGGTGATGGAGAACTTCCGCCGGATCACCCCGCTGGTCGAGGTGCTCTCCCTCGACGAGGCGTTCCTCGACGTCCGCGGCTCGACCCGGCGCCTCGGCGCGCCGGTGGAGATCGCCGAGCGGCTGCGCGCCACGATCCACGACGAACAGGGCATCACCTGCTCGGTCGGGCTCGCCGCCTCGATGACCATGGCGAAGCTGGCCAGCCGCTGGGCCAAGCCGGACGGGGTGTTCGTCTGCCCGCCGTCGGCGGTCACCACGATGCTCCACCCCCTCGACGTGGGCGAGCTCTACGGCGTGGGGGAGAAGACCCGCGAGCTGCTCCACCGGCTCGGGCTGGTCACCGTCGGCGACCTCGCGCACACCTCGGTCCGCACCCTGCGGCGGGCGGTCGGCGACCACCTCGGCCGCCACCTCCACGACCTGGCCTGGGGCGTCGACGACCGTCAGGTCGTCGCCCGCACCAGTGGCGGCTACTTCGGGGTCCTCGGCGGCGACCCCGACAAGTCCATGGGCGCCAACGAGACCTTCGGCCACGACACCGACGACCGCGCGGTCATCGTGCGCGAGCTGCTCCGGCTCACCGACCGGGTCACCACCCGGATGCGGGTGGCCGGGGTGGCCGGCCGCACGGTCACCCTCACCGTCCGCTTCGCCGACTTCACCACGATCACCCGGTCGCGGACCCTCCCGGAGGCCACCGACATCACCCAGGAGGTCTACCGCCAGGTCGTCCGCTCCTACGACGCGCTGGGGCTGCAGCGGGCCCGGATCCGGCTGGTGGGGGTCCGGGTCGAGGGTCTGGTGCCCCGCGAACGCGTCCATCGCCAGCTCGTCCTCGGCGAACGAGACCGCGGCTGGTCGGAGGCCGATCGGGCCGCCGACCGCGTGGTCCGGCGCTTCGGAGCCGACGCCGTCCGGCCCGCCAGCCTGCTCTCATGATGCGAGATCGTCACAATTTCATCCGCCCGCCTACCGCACATCCACCCGGCTGCATACACTGGCCCCAACTGGTCGTGCGAGGGGAGGTTCCCGTGCCGCTCTCGGAAGAAGAGTTGCGAGCGTTGGAGCAGATGGAACGCGCCCTCGTGCAGGAGGACCCGAAGCTCGCCTCCACTCTCCGTGGGACGAACCTCCGCCGCGCCGTCCGGCGCCGCGCGATCCTGGCCGGGATCTGCTTCGTGGCCGGCATCGGCATCTTGATGGTCGGCGCGATCTCCCGCCAGACGATCGTGGGCATCCTCGGTTTCGTGGTCATGCTGGTCTCGGCGACGATCGCGCTGGCCGCGATCCGCGGCACCTCCGGTGGTGCCCGCCGCACCCCGACCACTCCGGGTGCCCCGACCGGCTCGATGCTCGACCGGTTCGGCACTCCGTGGCGTCGGCGCCACGACAACGAGTCCTGAGCGAGGACACTCCGACCCGACGGAGTCGGGGCGGAGTGCCGCAGCGAACGGCGCAGCGAGCTTGCTCGCAAGCCTCTACCCCCGCAGCGCAACGACCGTAGTGAGCGGCGCAGCGAGCTTGCTCGCAAGCCGACCTCACAGCCGGCGCTGACCTCCGCCCGACCAACTGACCGCCCGCGGCTGTCGGCTCAGCCCACGTGGTCGACCACGCCACCGGCGGCCACGGCCTCCGGCTCGCGGTCGCGTGCGGCCCGGGCAGCGGCCCGGCGATGACCGCCGAACAGCGAGCGCGGCAGCCACTGCGCACGGCGCAGCGCCGAGCGCATGCTGCCGTGCTCGAGGGCGACGATGCAGGTCTCGACGTCCTCGGCCAGCGCACCCGGTACGTCGTGCGGGTCGCGGGCGTAGCGGACCCGCTCGAGGGTGAGCACGATCCGGTCGAGCGCGTCCTCGGCGCCGGGCGCGAGACCGCGGCCCCGGGGCGGTCGCACGAGCGGCGCTCCGTCGGGATCGGGCCCGAACCAGCCGGCGAGGTGGTGACCCGTCTCGTGAGGGGAGCGGCCGGACGGCCAGCTCACCCCGAGGTCGATGGCACTGTCACGCAGCTCGGCCCAGGCCTCCTCCGCGCTGCCGGCCAGGCGACGGGCGCGACGCCGACGTCGTACCGACCGCGGCACCAGCGCGAGACCCACGAGCACCGCCACCGTCGCGAGCACGATCAGGATGCCGGCCCAGGGGATGCTGCTGTGGGACTCGGAGGTCTTGGTCGTGGTCTGGTTGAGCGGCTGCTTGGTGGTCGGGCTCGCGCTCTCGGTCGGCACCTTGCCGCCCTGGCTCTGGTTGGACTTCGGGTCGGTCGGCTTGGTCACCGCGCCGGTGGTGTACGTCGGCGGGGTGGTGCCGCGGGTCCCCGGGGTGGGCTCGAACCGCACCCAGCCGGATCCGTGGAAGTACAGCTCCGGCCAGGCGTGCAGGTCGTGTGCCTTGTAGACCCACTCGTTCGCGGCCTGGCCGGGGTGCGGCGCGAGGAAGCCGACCGAGACCCGCGCCGGGATCTGGAGGGTCCGCGCCATCACCGCGAAGGCCGTCGCGAACTGCTCGCAGAAGCCGACGCGACCCCCGGGACCCTTGGTCAGGAAGCGCACCATCGCCGGGTTGCCGCTCCCGCTGGCCGGGGTGTGGAGGCTGTAGCGGAAGCCACCGGCGCTCCGGAACCAGCGCTGGAGCATGACGGCCTGCTCGTAGCGGGACTGGGCGCCGTTGGTGACCTGGCGGGCCAGGTCACCGACCATCGGCGGGAGCGTCGACGGCAAGGCGGTGTACGCGCCCTGGATCGACACCGGCGCCGTCAGCGAGTGCACCATGTCGAAGGCCTGGATGTCGGGCTTGTACGTCGTCATCGTGTAGTTCAGGCCGGCCGTGGTGAGACTGTCGTTGCCGCGGATGAAGTCCATCGTCGAGGTGTCGTAGTGCCAGTCGCCCGGAGCGACGATGTCGGAGACCGGGAACTCCGTGGGCAGCCAGGTCGACTGGAAGTCGTCGCTGACCCTGACCCGATAGTTGTACGACGTGGCCGGGACGCTCTTGGCGAGTCCTAGCTCGGGCGGGACCAGGCCGTCGGCGACCTGGTCACTGATCAGCGCCCGGTCGCCGGTGCTCCACTCCACGCCGTTGAACTGCGTGAGCACCGCGATCCGCAGGTACGTCGGGTCGGGGTCGTCGGTGGTGACGTCGAGCAGCGGGATGTTCTTGCCGCGCTTGAGCTCGGTGTTCATGTCCGCGATCGGGTTGACCACCTTGACGCCGTCGCCGCCGCTGCCTCCCGGACCGAAGAGCCCGAGCCCGTCGAGGTGCAGGGTCGGGATGAACAGCGGGAGGACGACGGCCAGCACCACGGCCGCACCACCGACGGCGCCGGCGCTCGTCTTGCTGGCGCCGGTGCTGACGCCGAAGCCCGAGGGGTCGACCGTGGCGGCCGTGGTGCCGAGCGGCCTTCCCCAACGCAGGATGTGGGCCGACTCCTGGAGGTACATCATCAGCAGGAATCCGGACGCCGCCAGCAGGAAGACCACCCACGAGACGCCGTCACCCAGCAGGCTGATCGGCACGCAGTAGACGGCCAGCAGCGGGAGCCCGGCCAGCGACACGCGACGCATCCAGCAGGCGAGGATGTCCACCACGAGCAGGCTGGCCGCTCCGCAGGGGATCATCATCGGCGCGATGCTGGGCACCGACGACGGGATCGGCGGCTGGTAGGTCTCCGAGCTCGTCCACGCGTCGTTCAGCACGTCGGAGACGTGGTGCACCCCGGCGACCGGGTGGAGCAGGGAGCCGCCCATCATCAGCCAGACGATCAGGCCGACCACCAGGATGTGGAGCAGCAGGGCGAGGCGCCGCGGCATCGGCGCTGCCCGGAACAGGACGCCGCCGAAGGCCACGACCGCGGCGACCAGGAGCAGCGGGCCGAGGTACTCGCCCCACTGCGCGGCGAAGCCACGCCAGGCGAGCATGGTGATCCAGGTGGTGGCGGCCGCGACCACCGCGATCGGGAGGTCGCGGCGCGCGTCGGCGGGCAGCCCGCTCATCTCTTCGTCATCTCGCTCCCTGGGGTACGGCGCGGACCTCGTCGCCGCCGCCGGACCTGGCGGCGTGGGCGCTGGTCCGGCCGAGGTCCTGCCAGACCAGGTCGAGCCGGTCGCGCGGGCGCAGTGTCACCGCGCGCCAGCCCTGACGGACCAGCATCGGCCGGGCGGAGTTCGGTACGGCGCCCAGGCCGGCGCTCGACGGAGCCCAGGCGGACACGTCGAGGGCCAGCGCCAGCGCCGAGCCGGCATGGTGGTGCATCCGGCGCAGCATCGGGCCGTCGGCCTCGGTGATCGCGCCGATCACGGCGAGCAACAGGCCGCCGTGGGTCGACTCGGCCAGCCAGCCGGTGTCGATGCGGTGGCTGGTCACGGGCTGGATGACGGCCAGGGCCTCCAGCATCGAGCGGGTGTTGAGCTCGGGGTCGCGGGTGTGCCAGGTCGTGCTGAGGTCGTCGCCGGAGGCCGTGACGAGACGGACGGTGAAGCCGCGCTGGCCGAGGTGGACGGCGATCGACGCGGCCGCCGAGACCGCGGACTCCAGCGACGAGGCGATGCCCTGACCCTGGTGGGCGCTCATCCGGTTGTCGACGAAGAGCGTGGCACGCGACTGCCACGGCTGCTCCTCGCGCCGCACCATCAGCTCGCCCACGCGGGCCGAGCTGCGCCAGTGGACACGCCGGAGATCGTCGCCGCGACGGTACTCGCGGACGGTGACGTCTTCCGCGCTGCCGATCGCGAACGCGCGGGGCCGGTTGTCGCCGGAGCCGGTCCAGGCCCCGCCGAGCGGGATCGGCGGCAGCGGCACGGTGCGCGGGGTGACGGTGAGGGTCGCGGTGCTGTGGAACGAGCGGCCGAGCTCGACGAGGCCGAACGGGTCGCTGACCCGCACGCTCATCGGCCCGATCTCGAAGCGGCCGCGCACATCGGAGCGGACCTGGTAGACCGCGTGGCGGCGCCAGCCGTGCCCGATCCCGTCGAGCACGAACCGCGGCCGGGTGCCGAGCACATAGGGGACGTGGTCCTCGAGCATCAGCACGCCGCTCGGCGTGCGCCCCTCGTTGGTCATCGTCAGGTGCACCGTCGACGGCTGGCCGGCGGTCACGGTCTGCGGGCCGACGCTGCGCACCAGGGCCAGCCGGTAGCGGCTGCGGCCGAGCGTGGCGGCGGTGAGGAGGGGGAGGGCGGCCACGAGGACGCCGACCCGGGTCAGCGTCGGCTGCCCGAGCAGAATGGCGCAGACGATGGCGGTGACCCCGGCAGCCAGGAACGCCCGTCCGCGGACGGTCAGCGCAGAGAGAGCCTCACGCACGGGTCCCCTCGGGGACGGGGACGGCGGCGACGATGCTGTCGAGGATGCTGGCCGTCGTCCGGCCGCCCATCGCGGCCTCGACGCTGGGCAGCAGCCGGTGGGTGAGCACCGACGAGGCGAGCCCGAGGACGTCGTCGGGCAGCACGTAGTCGCGCCCCTGCATCGCGGCGGACGCCTTCGCGGCGCGGACCAGGTGGAGCGAGGCACGCGGTGAGGCACCCAGCGCCAGCTCGGAGGTACGACGCGTGGCCGAAGCGAGGGCGACGGTGTAGCGCTGCACGGCCGGTGACACGTGCACCTGTCCGACGATCCCGATCAGCTTGCTGATCTCTCCCGCGTCGGTGACCGACTCGAGGTCGTCGAGCGGGCTGGTCATGGTGTGGGAGTCGAGCATGGCGATCTCGGCGGCCTCGACGGGGTAGCCCACGGACAGCCTGATCATGAACCGGTCGCGCTGGGCCTCGGGGAGGGCGTAGGTGCCCTCCATCTCGATCGGGTTCTGGGTCGCGATCACCATGAACGGCTGGTCGAGGTGGTAGGTCGTGTTGTCGACGGTGACCTGTCGCTCCTCCATGCACTCCAGGAGGGCCGACTGGGTCTTCGGCGACGCACGGTTGATCTCGTCGCCGACCACGATGTTGGCGAACACGCCACCGGGCCGGAACTCGAACTGCCGGGTCTCCTGGTTGTAGACCGAGACGCCGGTGACGTCGGAGGGCAGCAGGTCGGGTGTGAACTGGATGCGGCGGACCGAGCAGTCGATGCTGCGCGCGAGCGACTTGGCGAGCATCGTCTTGCCGACACCAGGCACGTCCTCGATCAGCAGGTGACCCTCCGCGAGCAGCACGGCGATCGCCGAGCTGATCACGTCGGGCTTGCCCTCGATGACGCGCTTGATGTTGCCGCGGACCCGGTCCACCACCCTGGCGAGGGTGTCGAGGTCCGCGCCCTGAGAAACAGGACTTGCCACGAGCCGTCCTTCCCGTCGTTCTGTGCGCCGTGGCGCCCACCCGTGCGACCCGCTCGGAGGCGCGGCGATGTTGCCGGCCTGAGGGGTCGTGCAGGACAACCTACGCGGACAGGGTCCGCTTGGTTCTGACTCCCGGGGTCACGGTTTGGTTGCGGATTGCCCCACCCGGGTCCGGCCGCCACCGGCCGACGGGCCGCGACGCTCCACCACGCCCCACCAGGCCCTCCCCACCGCGCCCCACCACGGACCACGAGGCGACGTCGAGGTCGCCGTTCGCCGCGCTCGCACCGCGCTGACCTGCGGCGATTGCGCGTGGCCGCGCGGCCGGCGCGGGGGAGCGGCCCGGGAGCCACGCCGTACGTCGTGCTGCGGCGCCCGCGGCGAACGAGCGTGAATCACCGGTGACATCGGGGTGAATGTGGTTGACGGTGGAGGAAAGTGGAGTACAGTGGCGCGAAGTGGAGGATGGGTCGACCGAGGTGGAGGTGCCCGGATGTTCGTGGGCTCCTACACCCCGAAGCTCGACGAGAAGAACCGGCTCTTCCTCCCGGCCAAGTTCAGGGAGCAGCTCGCGGAGGGACTCGTGGTGACGAAGGGACAGGACTTCTGCCTCACCGTCTTCCCGCGCGCCGACTTCGCAGCCATGACCGGCCGCATCCAGGAGGCACCGCTCACCGTCCGCCAGGCACGTGAGTACGGCCGGTTCCTGGCCATGCGGGCCAGCGAGGACAAGCCCGACAAGCAGGGCCGGATCACGATCCCGCCCCTGCTCAAGGAGTACGCCGGCCTCGACCGCGACGTGGTCGTGATCGGGGCGCTCAACCGGGTCGAGATCTGGGACCCGGAGCGGATCGCGGCCTGGGAGGCCGAGCACAGCCAGACGTTCGCCGACATGAGCGAGGACATCCTTCCCGCCACCTAGCGGGGTCCTGCTCCCACACACAACACCACACAGGGATTCGCACAGCGAGGTCTCGCGCCCGCTCCCCGTCTTCTGGGACACCTTCCCCGGTTCCAGACGACCTTCCCCACAGCGGACCCCGGCCGCCCCATGAGGCCCGGGTCACCAGGGAGCGGGCAGGGACCTGACTGGGTGAGTCCCTGTCGCACACCAGCCCACCAGCACACCAGCAACACCCGTCCACACCACCGTCAGCACGAGCGCCACCGAGCGGGGTCGAAACCGATGAGTCTCACACCCACAGCAGTCCCAGGAGCCGGTCCGGCTGCTGCGGCCGCTCCGACGACGGGGCCACGTCGGGTCCGCCAGCAGGCGCGCGACGTGGTGGCGCTGATGGCGTTCTCGGCGGCTACGTCCACGGCCCTGGCCGTCGGGCTCCTGCTGCTGGCCCACCTGCCGCAAGCAGCGGGGCGCTAGGTCCGACGATGGCCAGCCCTTCCCACGTCCCGGTGCTCCTCGACCGGGTCGTCGCCCTCCTGACGCCCGCGCTCGGCCACGAGGGCGCCGTGCTGGTGGATGCCACCCTCGGGCTCGGTGGGCACAGCGAGGCCGTCCTGGCCCGGTGCGAGCTGGCCCGGGTGATCGGGATCGACCGCGATCCCGAGGCGCTCCGGCTGGCCGGCGAGCGGCTCGCGGCCTACGGCGACCGCTTCACGGGGGTGCACGCCACCTACGACGCGATCCCGGAGGTGCTCGCCGACCTCGGCCTCGCGCACGCCGACGGGGTGCTCTTCGACCTCGGGGTCTCCTCGATGCAGCTCGACGTCGCCGATCGCGGGTTCGCCTACCGCGAGGACGCGCCCCTCGACATGCGGATGGACCCGACCAGCGGCCCGACCGCCGCCGACGTCCTCAACACCTATCCCCAGGCCGAGCTGACCCGGGTGCTCCGCGAGTACGGCGAGGAGCGGTTCGCCGCGCGGATCGCCGCCGCCGTGGTCCGGGAGCGCGCGACGGAGCCCTTCACCACCTCGGCCCGCCTCGTCGAGCTCCTCTACCGCGCGATCCCCGCCCCGGCGCGTCGTACCGGAGGGCACCCGGCCAAGCGCACCTTCCAGGCGCTCCGGATGGAGGTCAACGACGAGCTCGGGGTGCTGCGCCGTGCCGTCCCCGCGGCGATCGACTCGCTCGCCGTGGGTGGCCGGGTGGTCGTGGAGTCCTACCACTCACTCGAGGACCGGCTGGTCAAGCAGGCCTTCACCGCCGTCACGAGGCTCGACGTGCCGCCCGACCTGCCGTTCGTCCCCCCTGACCTCGAGCCGGCCCTGCGCCTGGTCACCCGCGGCGCCGAGCGTGCCGACGAGGCCGAGATCGAAGCCAACCCACGCGCCGCCTCGGTCCGGCTGCGCGCCGTCGAACGGATCCGTCCCGCAGCCAGAGGAGCAGCGTAGACATGAGCAGCACCGCACCGGCCCTCCGTGCCAGGGTCCCGCGTCTTGCCGGCGCCGCCCTCGAGAAGGCCCGCCTCACCGTCGTCCCGAGGCGCCGCCGTCGCCGCAGCAGCCCGGTCCCGTTCCTGCTCGTGGTCTCGATGATCGCCGTGGGCGGGATCGTCGGGCTGCTCCTCTTCAACACCTCGATGCAGCAGGCGTCGTTCGCGGCGACCTCGCTGCAGAACCAGGCCGACACCCTCGTCGCCCGTCAGCAGACCCTGCAGATGCAGCTCGACCAGCTCCGCGACCCGCAGGCCGTTGCGCTCAAGGCGCAGCGGATGGGGATGGTGCTGCCGACCAGCCCAGCAGTGCTCGACCTGCGCACCGGCCGGGTGCTCGGCACCCCGACGCCGGCCACGCGGATCGACCCGCTGCGGCTGCAGGCCCCCGCGCCGCCCAAGCCGGCCGAGCTCGACCCGCCGGCCCACGTCACCGTCGTCCATCCGCCGGCGACGCACCACACCGGCACCACGAAGCAGTCGCACCAGCACTCGACGAACCAACCGACCCAGCACCACCGCCAGGTCGAGCACCCCGCCCACTCCGGCACCCACTGACGAGCAGGAAGCAGAGCGATGGCCTCCACGAGCCCCCGCGGTCGCGGCCGGTCCGGTCGTAAGCCGGCCCCGCGCAACCGCCGCCCGGGAACCCCCTTGCGTCGCCGCCGCCGGGCGGCTCGTGGCGCGACGCAGCTGCGGCTGCGCGCCGGGTTCGTGTTCATCGCTGTCGTGCTGTCGTTCTTCGGCGCCCGGCTGGTGCAGCTGCAGGGCGTGAGCCCGCAGAAGTACGCCGAGCTCGCGGCCTCCGAGGGTGGCACGGTGACTGTGGAGCTCCCGGCCGACCGCGGCCGGATCCTCGACCGCGACGGCAGCCCGCTCGCCGACTCGATCGACGGCCGGATGGTCGTCGCCGACCCGCTGCTGACCCGGCCCAAGGCCCACGCGTTGGCCCGCTTCCTGGCGCGGCACCTCCACATCGACTACTTCACGACCCTCCACGCGCTCGAGCAGACCGACAGCCGCTTCGCCTACGTCGCCCGGCGGGTGCCCGCCTCGCTGGCGCTCGACGTCGTCAACCAGGCACGCGCGGCCGGCTTCAAGGGCCTCGACACCCGCGACGACCCGGTGCGCTCCTACCCCGACCACGACGTCGCGGCCAACCTGGTCGGCTTCATGGGCACCGACGGGCCGCTCGCCGGTCTCGAGCTCGCGTTCAACCGCCAGCTCGCGGGCAAGGCGGGCTCGGAGACCTACGAGGTGGGAGCCGGCAACCGGATCCCGCTCGGGCACAGCACGGTGGTACCGGCCCACAACGGCACCGACCTGCACACGACGATCGACGAGGACCTGCAGTGGTACACCCAGCGGGTCCTGCGCCAGACGGTGCTCGGCGCCCGGGGTGACTCCGGCTTCGCGGTCGTCCTCGACTCCCACAGCGGTGAGATCCTCTCGCTCGCCGACTACCCGACGTACGACGCCACGAACCCGGTGGCCTCGCCGGCCAAGGACCGCAACTCGCTGGCGATGACCAGCCCGTACGAGCCCGGCTCGGTGGAGAAGGTGCTCACCCTCAGCGGGCTGATCGACGCGGGCAAGATCACCGACCGCACCCGGCTCCTCGTGCCCGGTGAGCTGAAGAGCGGTGACCGTGTGATCCACGACTGGTTCGCCCACGGCAACCTCAAGATGACGCTGGCCGGCGTGATCGCGCAGTCCTCCAACATCGGCACCGCGAAGTCGGCCCGGCTCTACCGTCAGGGTCAGCTGCGGAAGTACCTGACGGCGTTCGGTCTCGGCCAGCGCACGAACATCGGCGTCACCGGCGAGACCCCGGGCCTGCTGCCCTCGACCGCGGCGTGGAACGGGATGCTCCAGGACCGGATCGCCTTCGGGCAGAGCGTGTCGGTCAACGGCGTCCAGATGGCGGCGGCCGTCAATACGATCGCGAACGGCGGCGTCCGGATCTCCCCGAGCCTGATCCAGGGCCAGGCCACCAACAATGTCGGCGAGACGGTCGGGACCGACGAGGCGACCAGCCACCGCGTCGTGAGTGCGAACGCGGCCCACCAGATGACCCAGATGATGGAGCGGGTCGTGGATCCGGACGTGGGGGTCGCGCCCGGAGCGCAGGTGCCGGGCTACGTGGTGGCCGGGAAGACCGGCACGGCCCAGCGGGTCGGCGACACGTGCGGCTGCTACAACGGCCAGTTCACGGTCTCGTTCGCGGGCTTCGCGCCGGCCGACAACCCGCGCTTCACCATCTACGTCGTGGTGCAGAACCCGCGCAACGGCGGCGGTGGCGGCTCGGTGGCCGGGCCGGCGTTCTCGAAGATCATGTCGTTCGCGCTGCGCCGGTACGGCGTGCCGCCGACCGGGGCGAAGCCGTCGCAGATCCCCACCACGTGGTGATCTGGCGGACCCCTGCACTCGGTAGCCTCGCTCCGACATGACCTCCGACCCCCGCACCCCGAGCGACCCCGCCCTCGGCGTGAGCCTGGTGGACCTGGTCGCTCGGCTGGCGGCAGCCGGCGTCGCGGCCGAGACCACGGGCGACCTCGACACCCGGGTCCAGGGCGTCACCCTCGACTCCCGGCGGGTCTCGCCCGGTGACCTCTACGCCGCCCTGCCCGGCGCGCGTGGTCACGGGGCCGACTACTGGGCGCAGGCTCGTGGCGCCGGTGCGGTCGCGCTCGTCACCGATGAGTCGGGGGCGGCGCGAGCGGGTGGGGCGCCGCTGCTCGTCGTACCCGAGGTGCGGCCGGTGCTCGGCCGCCTCGCGGCGCTCGTGTACGACGAGCCCGCGACCAGGCTGCGGATGATCGGCGTCACGGGCACCCAGGGCAAGACCACGACCACCCGTCTCCTCGAGGGTGGGCTCTCGGGTGCGGGCGTGCCGGCCGCGGTGATCGGCACGGTCGGCACCCGGCTGCTGGGGGAGGACGTCGCGACGGCGTTGACGACCCCGGAGGCGCCCGACCTGCAGCGCCTCTTCCGTCAGATGGTCGAGCGCGGCGTCGAGGCCTGCGCGATGGAGGTCTCGAGCCATGCCCTGGTGATGGGCAGGGTCGGCGGCTTCGCCTTCGACGTGGCCGTGTTCCTCAACCTCGGCCGCGACCATCTCGACTTCCATCGCGACATGGACGACTACTTCGCCGCCAAGGCCTCGCTCTTCGAGCCGGAGCACTCCCGCCGCGGACTGGTCTCGGTCGACGACGAGTGGGGCCGCCGCCTGGCCGGGCAGGCCGGCGTGCCGGTCGAGACGATGTCGTCGACCGGCGGCGACGCGGACTGGCGGGCCACCGAGGTCGTGCTGCGCGAGGAGGGTGCGGCGTTCCGCGTCGTCGGGCCCGGCGTCGACGTAGCGGCTGGCTGCCCGATCCCCGGTGGGTTCAACGTCGGCAACACTCTGGCCGCGATCGCCGCTGCGGCCACCGCCGGGTACGACGCGGGCGCGGTCGCCGAGGCCATCGCCCGAGGTCCCGGCGTACCCGGCCGGCTCGAGCGGATCGACGAGGGCCAAGGCTTCGAGGTCGTCGTCGACTACGCCCACAAGCCCGACGCCGTCGCCGCAGCGCTCGCCGCGCTCCGGCCCGTCACGCGGGGCCGCCTGCTCGTGGTGCTCGGCGCCGGCGGTGACCGCGACCCCGGCAAGCGACCGCTGATGGGTGAGATCGCCGCGGCCGGGGCCGACGTGCTCGTGGTCACCGACGACAACCCGCGCAGCGAGGACCCCGCGGCCATCCGGGCCGCGATCCTGGCCGGTGCGGCAGGCGGCCGCGCCGAGGTCGTCGAGATGGGCGATCGTCGGGCCGCGATCGCCGAGGCCGTACGCCGTGCGGGCGCGGGCGACGTGGTGCTGATCGCGGGCAAGGGGCACGAGACCGGCCAGGAGGTGGCCGGTGTGGTGCACCCGTTCGACGACCGCTCAGTGGCCCGTGAGGCGCTGCGGCCATGATCGCCCTGACTCTCAGCGAGATCGCCGACGTGGTCGGCGGCACCCTCGCGGACGCCACCGGGAGCGAGCAGGTGACGAGCCCCGCGTTCGTCGACAGCCGGGCCGTCGTGCCGGGCGGGCTCTTCGTCGCCGTCCCGGGCGAGCGGGTCGACGGTCACGACTTCGCCGCGCCGGCCGTAGCGGCCGGCGCGGCCGGAGTGCTCGGGGCACGCCCCACCGGCGTGCCGACCGTGGTCGTCGCCGATCCGGTGCGGGCCTTCGGCCTGCTGGCCCGCCACGTGGTCGACGCCCTTCGTCCCACGGTGCTGGCGCTGACCGGCTCGCAGGGCAAGACCGGGACCAAGGACTTCCTGGCGCAGGTGCTCGCCGAGGGGTCGCAGGTGCAGGGGGAGACCGTCTGGACCCTGGGCAACCAGAACAACGAGATCGGCGTCCCACTGACCGTGCTGCGCGCCACCCGCGACACGCGCTTCCTCGTCCTCGAGATGGGTGCCCGCGGAACCGGACACATCGCCGAGCTCTGCTCGATCGCGCCGCCCGACGTGGCGGCCGTGCTGAACGTCGGCACCGCCCACCTCGGTGAGTTCGGCTCGCGCGAGGCGATCGCGACCGCCAAGGGCGAGATCGTCGAGGCCCTCGGCGCGGCCGGCACCGCCGTCCTCAACGCCGACGACGCCCTGGTCGCCGCGATGGAGCCGCGCACCGCCGCGCGGGTGCTCTCCTTCGGCGTCGCCGGAGACGTCTCCTGGCGAGGCGTCGAACTCGATGACCTCGGCCGGCCGTCGTTCGAGCTCGGGTACGACGGGGCGTGGCTGCCGGTCCGGCTGCTCGAGGCCGGGGCGCACCAGGTCACCAACGCCGCGGCCGCCTCCGCCATGGCGCTCGCCGCCGGCATGAGCCTGGGCGACGTCGTCGCCGCCCTCGGCTCCGCGCGGTCCCTGTCACCGTGGCGGATGGCCATGCACGAGCGGCCCGACGGGCTCGTCGTCATCAACGACACCTACAACGCCAACCCCGCCTCGATGAACGCGGCGCTCGACGCCCTGGCCGCGATCGGCGAGCGGGGCGACCGTCGTACCGTCGCCGTGCTCGGCGAGATGCTGGAGCTCGGCGACACCTCCGCCGAGCAGCACGCCGAGGTGGGCGGGCACGCGGCGTCCCTCGGCCTCGACGTGCTCGTCACCGTGGGGGACGCGGCCGTGGCGATCGCCGACGGGGCCCGCCGGACACCGGGCTGGGCGGGCAACGTGGTGACCACGGCGGGCCGTGACCAGGCGACGGACTGGCTGCGCCACAATGTCGGGGCCCGGGACGTCGTCCTGGTCAAGGCGTCGCGAGGCGCCGCACTCGAGCACCTGGCCGACGCGCTGGCTGCCCAGGCCGGTGCCGGGGGCACGCCCGCCGGCCGGGCCGACGAACGGGAAGGCGGGGGTCCGAGCCGATGAAGGCCATCCTGCTGGGCGGAGGTCTCGCCCTCCTGTTCTCGCTGCTCGGCACGCGGGCCGCGATCCCGCTCTTCACGCAGCTGGGCTACGGCCAGGAGATCCGCGACGACGGCCCGACCAGCCACCACACCAAGCGCGGCACGCCCACCATGGGTGGCGTCGTCATCATCGCCTCGGCCGTGCTCGGCTACTTCCTGGCCGAGCTGATCACGCGCACCGAGCCCTCGGCCTCCGCCCTGCTCCTGATCTTCCTGTTCGTCGGCATGGGCGTGGTCGGCTTCCTCGACGACTTCATCAAGATCTCCAAGCAGCGTTCGCTGGGTCTGCGCAGCAAGGCCAAGATGGTCGGCCAGACAGTGATCGCGCTGGTCTTCGGCTGGCTGGCCCTGTCCGACACCCTCGCGGACGGTCGCGGGGTCACGCCTGCCTCCCAGAACCTGTCCTTCATCCGCGACCTCGACTTCGCCCTGCCGCCCGTGGTCGCGATCCTGCTCTTCTGGGTGATGATCACCGGCACCAGCAACGCCGTGAACCTCACCGACGGGCTCGACGGCCTGGCCACCGGCGCGTGCGCGATGGTCTTCGGCGCCTACATGCTGGTCAACATCTGGCAGAACAACCAGAACTGCGCGACCCGCCCCGGCCCTGCCTGCTACCAGGTGCGCGACCCGCTCGACCTGGCGCTGGTCGCGGCCGCGATCACCGGGGCCTGCTTCGGCTTCCTGTGGTGGAACGCGCCGCCGGCTCAGATCTTCATGGGCGACACCGGCTCGCTCTCCCTCGGCGGCGCCCTGGCCGGCTTCGCGATCATGACGCGCACCGAGTTCCTGCTGGTGATCCTCGGCGGGCTGTTCCTCGTGATCACCCTGTCGGTGATGCTGCAGGTCGGTTTCTTCAAGCTCTCGCGGAGATCGGGGGTGGTGCGCACGATCTTCCGCGTCGGGCCGGGCCATCGGGTCTTCCGGATGGCGCCGCTCCAGCACCACTTCGAGCTGCTCGGCTGGGACCAGGTCACCATCGTCATCCGGTTCTGGATCATCACCGGGCTCTGCGTCGCCGCCGGGCTCGGCATCTTCTACGCCGCCTGGGTTGCCGTCACGTGACTCGTCGCGTGGAGACCCTCGGCCGCCGCGACGACTGGTCGGGGGTGCGGGCCGTCGTGGCCGGCTTCGGGGTCAGCGGGTTCGCCGCGGCCGACAACCTCACCCACCTCGGTGCCTCGGTCGTCGCGCTCGACGAGTCGCCCGCCGGCAAGGAGGAGAAGGCCCAGCTCCTCGGCGTGCTCGGCGCCGACATCCGGCTGGGGTCCGGCTCCACCGCCGAGCTGCCCGCCGAGGCGGACCTGCTCGTGGTCTCGCCCGGCTGGAAGCCGTCCGCCCCCCTGATCGAGCAGGCCCGGGCGCGCGGCATCCCGGTCTGGGGCGAGGTCGAGCTCGGCTGGCGGCTGCGCGACCCCGAGCACGCCGCCCCCTGGCTCGCGGTCACCGGCACGAACGGCAAGACCACCACCGTCCAGATGCTCGACGCCATCCTCCGCGCGGCCGGCCTGCGCAGCGTCGCGGTCGGCAACGTCGGGCTGCCGATCGTCGAGGCGGTGATGGACCCCACGCCGTACGACGTGTTCGCGGTGGAGCTCTCGAGCTTCCAGCTGCACTACACCTCCTCGATGCGCGCCGAGAGCGCTGCCGTGCTCAACGTCGCTCCGGACCACCTCGACTGGTACGACGCCGGGTCCGATCTCGAGGCCGGCATGGCCGCCTACGCCGCCGACAAGGGCCGCATCTACAGCGGCGTGCAGCAGGCCTGCGTCTACAACGTGGCCGATCCCGAGACCGAGCGCCTGGTGCGCGAGGCCGAGGTCACCGAGGGCGCACGAGCCGTCGGGTTCACCCTCGGCATGCCGTCGGTCGGCATGGTCGGGGTCGTCGACGACCTGCTGGTCGACCGGGCCTTCATCGCGGAGCGACAGTCGAGCGCCGCGGAGCTGTGCACCGTCGACGACCTCGCGAGCCCTGCGCCCCACGTGGTTGCCAACGCCTTGGCGGCGGCCGCTCTCGCCCGCGCGCACGGCATCTCCCAGGCCGCGGTGCGTGACGGGCTGCGCGGCTTCCGCCCCGACGGCCATCGGATCGCCACCGTGGCCGAGGCCGGAGGTGTCACCTGGGTCGACGACTCCAAGGCCACGAACCCCCACGCTGCCCTCTCCTCGCTCCTGGCCTTCGAGCCGGTGGTGTGGATCGCGGGCGGACTGGCGAAGGGGGCACGCTTCGACGACCTCGTGGCGGCGACCCGCGACCGGCTACGCGCCGTCGTGCTGCTCGGTCGCGACCGCGACGTCATCGCCGGGGCACTTGCGCGACACGCCCCCGATGTGCCGGTCATCGTGATCGGGTCCGGAGAGACTGACAGCGGACATGCCGCGATGGAGCGGGCGGTCGTGGCCGCTGGAGACCTCGCCCAGCCGGGTGACACGGTCCTCCTGGCCCCGGGGTGCGCCTCCATGGACATGTTCACCGACTACGCCGACCGGGGCGACGCCTTCGCCGCGGCGGTGCGACGCCAGACCGACGACTGACCGACGACTGACCGACACCGCGCAAAGGGGGCCCGGGGACCGATGGCCATCGTGAGCCCGCTGCGGGCCCGGGGCACCCGGAGGCCCGGTCGGTCACGCGACGAGCCCGGTGACGTCGCCCCCGCCCAGCCACGCAAGGCCGGCCTCTCCTCGTGGTTCGCGGCGCTGCACGACGCGCTCGAGCGCCCGCTCACGTCGTACTACCTGCTGCTCGGCGCGTCGGCCCTGCTGCTGACCATCGGCCTGATCATGGTGTTCAGCGCCTCGAGCGTCTACGCGTTCCAGAACTACGACGGCGACTCGTACGCCGTGGTCGTCAAGCAGCTCACCTGGGTGGCGATCGGCCTGCCGTGCGCCTGGGTGGCCGGACGGCTGCCGCAGCGGTGGATCCGCCGGCTCGCCTGGCCGGGCTACGTCGTCTCGGTCCTCCTGCTGCTGCTCACGGCGTTCGTCGGGGTCTCCCGCAACGGCAACACGAACTGGCTGGCCCTCGGTCCGATCGTGATCCAGCCCTCGGAGATCGCGAAGCTGGCGCTGGTGCTGTGGGCCGCCCACGTCTACGCCAACAAGGACCGCCGGCTCGGCAACCTCCACCAGATCATGATGCCGGTGGTGCCGGGCCTGCTCCTGGCGACCGGCCTGGTGGTCTTCGGCCACGACCTCGGCACCGCGCTGGTGCTCTTCGCGATCCTGCTCGGCATGCTCTGGGTGGTCGGTGCGCCCGCCCGTTTCTTCGCCCTGTCGTTCCTCGTGGTCTCGGTGTTCGTCGGCGCTCTCGCCGCGGCCGACCCCGAGCGCCTCACCCGGATCACGACCTTCACCGACCCGATGCGCGACTACAACAGCGCGGGGTGGCAGCCCGCCCACGGGCTCTTCGCGCTGTCGAACGGCGGACTGTTCGGGCAGGGGATCGGGGCCAGCCAGCAGAAGTGGGGCAACCTGCCGGCCGCCCACACCGACTTCATCTTCGCCGTGCTCGGCGAGGAGCTCGGGCTGGTCGGCACGCTGCTGGTCATCGGCCTGTTCCTCACCATCGCCTACGCCGCGATCCGCGTCGCCCGGCGTACCCGGGACCCGTTCGTCCGCTACATGACCTTCGGCATCGTGGTGTGGATCATCGGACAGATGATGATCAACGTGGGCATGGTCCTGGCGCTGCTCCCGGTCATCGGCATCCCGATGCCCCTGGTCTCCTACGGTGGCTCCGCGCTCGTGCCGTCGTTGGTCGCCCTCGGACTGCTCGTCGGCTTCGCGCGCCGTGAGCCGGAGGCCGCGCGCGCTCTGGCGCAGCGCCGCCGCCTGCGCAACAGCGGCGTCACGGCCGGCACGGTCACCAAGCGGGACCTCTAGGCGATGCGCGTCCTGCTCGCGGGCGGTGGGTCGGCGGGCCACACCTCTCCGCTGCTCGCCACGGCCGACGCCCTGCAACGGCTGCACCCCGGCGTCGAGATCACCTGCCTCGGCACGCGTGAGCGGATCGAGGCCCAGATCATCCCGGCCGCGGGCTACCCGCTCGAGTTCGTGCCGAGCGTGCCGCTGCCACGACGCCCGAACTCCGACCTGCTCAGGCTGCCTGGTCGGCTACGGGCCGCGCGCCGTGCGGCCCTCGACGTCGTCGACCGGATCCGACCCGACGTGATCGCCGGTTTCGGCGGCTTCGTGTCGGTGCCGGCCTACCTCGCTGCGCGCACCCGGAAGGTGCCGCTGGTCGTCCACGAGGGAAACACGGTGCCCGGCGTCGCCAACAAGCTCGGCGCACGGATCACCGACCACGTCGCCACCAGCTTCCCCGACACCCCGCTGCGCCACGCGACGTACGTCGGACTGCCGATCCGCCGGATGATCGCCACCCTCGACCGAGCAGCCCACCGCGACGAGGCCCTGGCCGAGTTCGGCCTGCGGTCCGACCTGCCGGTGCTGCTCGTCACCGGCGGCTCCCAGGGCGCCACCTCGCTCAACACCGCGGTCCTCACCTCGGCACCGGCTCTGGCGGAGGCCGGCATCCAGGTGCTCCACGTCGTCGGCCCGTCGCACCAGGTGGAGGCGCCGGATACCAGCGTGCCCTACGTCGTGGTCGGCTTCGTCGACCGGATGGACCTCGCCTACTCCGCCGCCGATGCGGTCCTGTGCCGCTCGGGCTCCAACACCGTGACCGAGGTGTCGGGCGTGGGGCTGCCGGCGGTCTACGTGCCGCTGCCCCACGGCAACGGCGAGCAGGCGCTCAACGCCCGCGCCGTGATCGAGGCCGGAGGAGGGCTGCTCGTCGACGACGAGTCGCTGACCCCCGGCTGGATCTCGTCGTACGTCGTGCCGCTGCTCACCGACCCCCCACGCCTGCGTGCGATGGGGCAGTCGGCCGCCCACCTGATCCCGCTCGACGCCGACGAGAAGCTGGCCCGGATGATCCTCGACGCGGCCGGGGCCGCCCCGTGAGGATCCCGGTCCCCGACGAGATCCTGCCCGCCGACGAGCTGGGTCGCGTCCACTTCGTCGGCATCGGCGGGGCCGCACTGTCGGGCATCGCCCGGATCATGGCGCGTCAGGGCGTGCCGGTCACCGGCAGCGACGACCACGACACCCCGTTCCTGCCGTCGCTGCGCGAGATCGGCGTGCCGTGCCACCTCTCCTACGACGCGGGCCACGTCGGCGACGCCGACACGGTGGTGGTCACGACGGCCGCTCGCGACGACAACCCCGAGGTGCTCGAGGCGAGGGCGCGGGGCCTGCGGATCCTGCCCCGGTCGGCCGGCCTCAAGGCGGTGATGGCCGGGCGACGCGTGCTCGCGGTGGCCGGCACCCACGGCAAGACGACGACCACGTCCCTGCTGACGATGGCCGTCCGCGCGTGCGGCGCCGACCCGACGTACGCGATCGGGGGCGTGCTCGGCGCGACCGGGCGCAACGCCGACGCGGGCTCGGGCGACCTCTTCGTCGCCGAGGCCGACGAGAGCGACGGCGCCTTCCTCGTCTACCACCCGTACGCCGCGGTGGTCACCAACGTCGACGCCGACCATCTCGACGTCTGGGGCTCAGAGGCGGCCTACCGGGCGGCGTTCACGGAGTTCGTCGCGACCATCGACCCGGAGGGCTTGGTGGTCCTGTGCGCCGACGACCCCGGCGCCGCAGCACTGGCCGAGGTGGCGCGGGCGCGCGACCTGGCGGTGGTGACCGTCGGCCTCGACGCGACGTGCGACGTCGTCGCCAGCGGCCTGACCTTCGAGGGTTCGCAGTCGACCTTCGCGGTCAGCGACGGGGGAGTGGACCTCGGCCGGTTGGTGCTCCAGGTGCCCGGCCGTCACTACGTCCTCGACGCGCTCGCGGCGCTGGCGCTCGGGCTCCGGCTCGGGCTCCCGTTCGACGGGCTGCGCGCCGGGTTGGAGGCCTTCACCGGCACGGGCCGTCGGATGGAGCCGAAGGGAGAGGCCGGGGGAGTGCGCGTCTACGACTCCTACGCCCACCACCCGGTCGAGATCGCGGGTGACCTCCAGGCCGCCCGCGCGCTGGCCGGCGACGGACGGCTCGTCGTCTGCTACCAGCCCCACCTCGTGTCGCGGACGCGCATCTTCGGCGTCGCGATGGGTGCGGCGCTCGGGGCGGCCGACGAGGTGGTGGTGCTCGACGTCTACGTGGCGCGCGAGGACCCCGACCCGGCCGTCACCGGTCGCCTGGTGGCGGACGCCGTACCTCTTCCGGATGAGCGCGTGCACTACGTCGCCGACCTCGACGACGCACCGGCAGAACTCCTGCGGCTCGCCCGGCCCGGTGACCTGGTTCTGACCCTCGGCGCCGGTAGCGTCACCGACGTCGGGCCGCTGCTCCTGGCCCTGCTGGAGGACGACGCATGATCACGCTGCCGCGCAACCCGCTCAAGCGGAGCGAGCGCCCCGACCCCGCGACCCGGTCGCGGCGCCGGTTCGCGCGCCGGCAGTGGCTGCGCCGCTGGCTCGTCTGGCGCTACGTGATCGCATCGGTCCTGCTGGTGGCGCTCGTCGCCGGCACGATCTGGCTGGTGTTCGTCGGCTCCGCGCTCACCGTGCAGCAGGTGAAGGTCACCGGTGAGTCGCAGCTGAGCGAGCAGCAGATCCTCGCTGCCGCGCAGGTGCCCACCGGCGCCCACCTCGCCCGGCTCGACCTCGCCGCGATCCGCTCGCGGGTCGGGGCGCTCGCACCCGTACGCCGGGTCGACGTCTCACGCGACTGGCCCCACGGCGTGCTCATCAAGGTCACCGAGCGCACGCCCGTGGCCGTGGTGGAGATCGGCGGCCGCCTTCACGCCATGGACGCCGAGGGCGTGCTCTTCCGCGACTACCGCCAGCCGCCGCCGGGGATGCCGCGGGTCGTGTCCAGCGCCGACACCAGCAGCGTCGCCCTGGCCGAGGCGGCGCGCGTGATCGCCGCCCTGCCCACCGGTCTTGCCGGCCGCGTCGACCACGTCGCCGTGGCCGGGGTCGACCAGGTCTCGCTGGTGATGCGGGGCGGCGCGGTGGTGATCTGGGGGAGCGACGCGCAGTCCGACCTCAAGGCCCAGGTGCTCGTCAAGCTGCTCGCCCGCCCCGGCCACACCTACGACGTCAGCGTCCCCGGCCAGCCGGTCACCAGCCCCCGCTGAGCCGGCCCGGTGTGGGGCGGCCCCGCTGTGAAAACGCGGAACGGATGGGCGACTCGCCGGACGGACAAGCGATCCGCTCCGCGGTTTCCCACACCCCCCAGCCACCACCTCACCGACAAATCGCACGCCACGCCGGGCGTGTCTGCGCCGTTCGGTGCCCGGGTCTGTCTAACGTCGTCGCCAACGAGAGGTTGACATAACTATAACCCTCCACTTCAGGGTTACGGTTACCAGGCCTCGAGGACTTCCCCAGACAACCTTCAGCGGCGTCCGCACGACGGGCGCCATCCGAGTCGAACCGGCCCCGCCCCGGCAGGGCGGGTCGATCACCGAGAGGCGCGAACCGTGGCAGCAGCGCAGAACTACCTGGCCATCATCAAGGTGGTCGGCATCGGTGGCGGCGGCGTGAACGCCGTCAACCGGATGATCGAGGTCGGGCTCAAGGGCGTCGAGTTCATCGCCATCAACACCGACGCCCAGGCCCTCCTGATGAGCGACGCCGACGTGAAGCTCGACATCGGCCGCGAGCTCACCCGCGGCCTCGGCGCCGGTGCCAATCCCGACGTGGGCACGCAGGCGGCCGAGGACCACTCCGACGAGATCGAAGAGGTCATCAAGGGCGCCGACATGGTCTTCGTGACCGCGGGCGAGGGTGGCGGCACCGGTACCGGCGGAGCCCCCGTCGTGGCCCGGATCGCCCGCTCGCTCGGGGCGCTGACCATCGGCGTCGTGACCCGACCGTTCGCCTTCGAGGGACGGCGTCGCGCGAACTCCGCCGAGGAGGGGATCGCCAAGCTCCGCGAGGAGGTCGACACCCTCATCGTCATCCCCAACGACCGGCTGCTCTCGATCAGCGACCGCAGCGTCAGCGTCCTCGACGCGTTCAAGCAGGCCGACCAGGTGCTGCTGCAGGGCGTCTCGGGCATCACCGACCTGATCACCACCCCCGGCCTGATCAACCTCGACTTCGCCGACGTGAAGTCGGTGATGGCCAACGCCGGTTCCGCCCTCATGGGCATCGGCTCGGCGCGGGGCGAGGACCGTTCGGTGGTCGCGGCCGAGATGGCGGTGTCGAGCCCGCTGCTCGAGGCCAGCATCGACGGCGCCCACGGCGTCCTGCTCTCGATCGCCGGTGGCTCGGACCTCGGCCTCTTCGAGATCAACGAGGCGGCGGCACTCGTCTCGCAGTCGGCCCACGCCGAGGCCAACATCATCTTCGGAGCGACGATCGACGACGCGCTCGGCGACGAGGTGCGGGTGACCGTGATCGCGGCCGGCTTCGACGGCGGCATGCCGAAGCGGCGCGAGTCCGAGTCCGGCTTCCGTCGTACGCCGGCCCAGCAGCAGACCCAGGAGCAGACCAAGGCCGCGGCCCAGGCCCTGGCGGCCCAGAAGGCAGAGGCTCCGGCGGAGGACGCCTCACGCGAGACCGTCGGAGCGGGGGCCCGTCAGCCGCAGGCCCCGGCCCGCACGGTGCAGTTCGACGACGACGACCTCGACGTCCCGGACTTCCTGAAGTGAGCGCCCACTAACGTCGGGAGCGTGTACGCCGCTCGCCTGACCCGTGGCCCCGTCGCGCTGGCCTTCACCGACCGGCACGGCGGGGTCAGTGTCGCGCCCTTCGACTCCCTCAACCTGGCCTGGGCCGGTGGCGACGAGCCCACCGCGATGGAGGAGAACCACCGGCGGGTGATGGCCGACTTCGCGCCGGGGTCGGGGCTGGAGAGCCTGGCCCAGCTGAGCCAGGTGCACGGCAACGACGTGGCCGAGGTGGGTCCCGAGGGGCCGGCGCACGACGTCCACGGGCATCTCCACGCCGTGGGCGACGGCCTGGTCACCACGCAGCCCGGGGTGAGCCTGATGGTGCGCGCCGCCGACTGCGTGCCGGTGCTCTTCGCCGACCAGTCGGGCGGCGTCATCGGCGCCGCCCACTGCGGGCGCCCCGGCCTGGTCGCCGGGATCGTGCCGGCCACCGTCGCCGCGATGCGCGACCTCGGAGCGGTCGGCCTCACCGCCTGGGTCGGCCCGTCGATCTGCGGTCGCTGCTACGAGGTGCCGGAGCAGATGCGCGACGACGTCGCCGCGGTCGAGCCGGCCAGCTGGTCCGCGACCTCGTGGGGTACGCCGTCGGTCGACGTGGCCGCGGGCGTGCGCGCCCAGCTGGGGCGCGACGACGTGGACGTGGTCGACCTCTCGGCCTGCACCCGTGAGTCGTCCGACCTCTTCTCCTACCGGCGCGACGGACCCGCGTCCGGTCGGCAGGCGGGGATCATCAGGATCGCGTCGTGAGCGACCCCGATCGCCGCGGGGAGCTCGCCGCTCGGCTCGACGTCGTACGCGGCCGGATCGCGTCGGCCGCTGCGAGAGCCGGACGCGACCCTGCCGAGGTGACGTTGGTGGCCGTCACCAAGTTCTTCCCTGCCGACGACGTGCGGATCCTGGCCGACCTGGGCGTGACCCACATCGGCGAGAACCGCCACCCCGAGGCCGGCGAGAAGCGCGCGGTGTGCGACGACCTCGCCCTCACCTGGCACTTCATCGGTGGACTGCAGAGCAACAAGGCGGCGGCCGTCGCCGCGTACGCCGACGTGGTCGAGTCCGTCGACCGGGCCAAGCTCGTGACCTCGCTCGACCGTGGGGCTCACGTGCGCAGCCATCCCGTCGACGTGCTGCTGCAGGTGAGCCTCGACCCGCCCGGACGTGAGGGCCGCTCCGGTGCCGAGCCGGCCGGGCTCGCGTCGCTGGCCGAGTCGGTCGAGGCCGCCGGGATGCTGAGGCTGCGCGGACTGATGGCGGTCGCGCCGCTCGGCGAGGAGCCGCGGGCCGCCTTCGCCCGACTCTCGGCGATCCGCGACGACTTCACCGCCGCCCGTCCCGACGCCACCTGGCTCTCGGCCGGCATGAGCCACGACCTGGAGGCCGCCGTCGAGGCGGGTGCGACACACGTGCGTGTCGGGTCGGCAATCCTCGGTCGGCGTCCGCAGATCGAGTAGCGTCACAACCACCACGAGGCCTGAGCAGAGCACCGGAACGAGAAGGTTGGATCCATGAGCGCGATGCGCAAGATCGGCGAGTACCTCGGCCTGCTCGAGGACACCGGCGTCTACGACGACGAGTACGACGAGTACGCCGAGGCCGAGGAGCCGCGCCAGCCTGGGCGGCGACCCTCCACACCCGCGAAGGCGCCGTCCGCCACGGCCCAGCCCGCCCCGGTGGCCGACCTGGCCCAGCGTCGTCGCAGCGCGGCGCCCGCCCCCGCCTCGGGCATCGCCGAGCTCTCGATGATCACCACTCTCCACCCGCGCACCTACAACGAGGCGCGCACCGTGGGTGAGAACTTCCGCGAGGGCATCCCGGTGATCATGAACCTCTCGGAGATGGACGACGCGGACGCCAAGCGTCTCGTCGACTTCGCAGCAGGTCTGGTCTTCGCCACCCGCGGCACCATCGAGCGGGTGACGGCCAAGGTGTTCTTGCTGTCCCCGCCGAACGTGACGGTGGCGGCGGAGGACAAACAGCGTCTGGTCGAGGGCGGGTTCTTCAACCAGAGCTGAGGTGACTACGGTTGACCTGCGGCGACGTCGCATCTCGTCCGCGCCGGTGCCTCGACTCGGGAGTGACCGGGGGGTCAGGTGAGGCGCTATTGTTCGATCCGTTGAGAACGATGACTAGGAATTGGGTGAGGTCATGCCGCTGACGCCTGAGGACGTGAGCAACAAGCGCTTTACTCCTGTCCGGCTCCGTGAGGGCTACGACATGGGTGAGGTCGACCAGTTCCTCGACGAGGTGGAGGCCGAGCTCGCGCGCCTCACTCGCGAGAACGACGACCTCCGCTCCAAGCTGTCCGCCGCTCAGAGCGGCGCGCCTGCCGAGGCCCCGGCCGCTGCGCCCGAGCCGCCGGCCCCGACACCCGAGCCTGTGGCGGCGACGCCGGAGCCGGAGCCGGAGCCGACCCCGACGATGCAGACCCCGGCCGTGGCCGCGGTCTCGCCCGTGGGCATCGCACCCGCCGGCGTCGAGACGATCCGCGTCGAGACCGTCGGTGACGCCTCCAACGCCGCCGCGCGGCTGCTCGAGCTGGCCAGTCGCAACGCCGACCAGCTCGTCGAGGACGCCAAGGGCGAGGCCGACAAGATCATCGGTGAGGCCCGCACCAAGGCCGAGCGCCTGGAGTCCGAGGCCAAGACCAACTCCGACAAGATGGAGGCCGACGCCCGCGGCCGCGCGCAGTCGCTCGACACTGAGACCGCCGAGCGTCGTACGCAGCTGTTCGGTGACCTCGAGACCGAGCGCGACCGCCTTTCGAGCGAGGTCGACAACCTGCGGGCCTTCGAGCGGGAGTACCGCTCGCGGTTGAAGGTCTACTTCAGCCAGCAGCTCGAGGCCTTGGAGAGCTCCGGATCGGCCGATCCGACGCCGGGCTCGCACGACTCCGGCATCAACCAGCCCAAGCGGCTGCGCTCGGTGCTCGGCGACGACGAGGCCTGAGCCCCACCACACGCACACCGAACGGCCGGCACCCGCGGGGAGCCGGCCGTTCGTCGTGTGGCTCGCCCCGAGGGGTGAGGAGGGCGGGCACCGGCGAGGACGGGTGGTGTCCGACGGGCGTGCCTCCTTTGTGAGACCACCCCCGCGGATATACCCTCCCCCATCGACGGTGCCTTCACCCCCCAGTCGCCGTCCACACCCCTCACGCGTTCGCGCGCGGTGCCCGGAAGGCTCCTCATGGCTCGCAGCACCACCCGGTCCCTGGCCGGCAAGGCCGCCTCGGCCGCTCGCAAGGTGGTCAACCGCCGGTCTCCGGCCGCCGCGGCCAACGGCACGGCGAGTGCGGCCCCGAAGCCGGCCGCGAAGAAGGCCGCACCGGTGAAGAAGACCGCACCGAAGGCTCCGCCGGCCGCGAAGAAGGCTCCCGCGAAGAAGGCTCCCGCCAAGAAGGCGGCTCCGGCCGCGAAGAAGGCTCCTGCGAAGCAGGCGGCGCGCGCGAAGAAGGCGCCGGCCACCAAGGCCGCGGCGGGTGCGAAGAAGGCTCCTGCGAAGCAGGCGGCTCCTGCGAAGAAGGCCGCGCCCGCCGCCAAGAGGTCCGCCCCGGCCGCGAAGGCCCCGGCCGCCAAGGCTCCGGCGAAGAAGGCTCCGGCGACGAAGGCACCGACCAAGAAGGCGGCGCCGGCCGGGAAGAAGCAGCCGGCCGCGAAGGTTGCTGCCAGCGGTGCGTCGGCTGCGAAGAAGGCCGCGCCCGCCGCCACGTCCCGACCAGCGAAGAAGGCAGCCACGGACACGACCGCCACCACCAAGACCGCCACCAAGACCGCCGCCAAGAAGTCACCCGCGAAGGCGCCGAGGAAGAAGACGGTCGCACCATCGAGCCTCCCGGTCCTGCCGGGCGAGAAGCCCTGGACCAAGGCCGAGGTCGACGAGGTGCTCGCCGATCTCCACGACGACCGCGCGCGGGTGATCCGCACCCTCACCGCCCAGGAGGAGGAGCTCGCCAGGCTGATGCGCGACGCCGGCGACGGCGCCGGGCACGACCAGGCCGACATGGGCGCGACCAGCTTCGAGCGCGACCAGGAGCTGACGGTCGTCAACAACGAGCGGGAGAAGCTGGCCCAGATCGACCGGGCGCTGGCGCGGATCGCGGACGGCACCTACGGCATCTGCGAGTCCTGCGGCAACCCGATCGGCAAGGGTCGGGCCATGGCGTTCCCGCGTGCCACACTGTGCCTGACATGCAAGCAACGCGAGGAACGTCGCTGACTTCCACCGATCCATCGGCGACGGGCCCCGAGGAGCCGCAGAGCACGGAGCCTGTCATCGCCGAGGCTCGAGGCTCCTCGAGCCATCGGCTGATCTTCGCGGTCGTCGCTATCTCGGCGTACGCCGTCGACCTGCTGACCAAGGTGCTCGCGGCCCGTCACCTCACCGAAGGCGACCCGGTCGACGTCGTCGACGGTCTCCTGCGCCTCGACCTGGTCCGCAATCCCGGCGCAGCCTTCAGCACCGGTACGTCGTACACGGTCGTGCTCTCGGTGATCGCCCTGGTGGCGGCCGGCGTGGTCATCCGCTTCGGCAGGCGCCTGGGCGACCGCACCTGGGCGGTGGCGCTGGGTCTGCTGCTCGCCGGGGTGTGCGGCAACCTGACCGACCGCATCTTCCGCGAGCCAGGCGTGCTGCGCGGCCACGTCGTCGACTTCCTGGAGCTGCCGCACTGGCCGGTCTTCAACGTCGCCGACATGCTGATCGACGTGGGGGTCGTGCTCATCATCATCCAGACCTGGCGCGGCATCGGCATCACCGGCGCGCGCAGCCAGCGCGGCGACGACTCGTGAGCGGCCAGTCGGACCAGCGGGTGGTGACCGTCCCCGACGGCCTGGCCGGCGAGCGGCTCGACGCCGCCATGGCTCGGATGTTCGGGCTGTCGCGCACCCGGGCGGCGTCGCTCATCGCCGACGGCCACGTGGAGGTCGACGGCCGGCCTGCGGGCAAGAGCGACCGGGTGCACGGTGGGGCGATGCTCGACGTCACCATCCCCTCGGTGGCCGACCCGCTCGAGGTCAAGCCCGAGCTGGTCGAGGGCATCCGGATCATCCATGACGACGACTCGATCGTGGTGCTCGACAAGCCGGTCGGGATCGCCGTACACCCCTCGCCCGGGTGGACGGGCCCGACCGTGGTCGGTCACCTGGCCGCCGCCGGGTTCCGGATCGCCACCAGCGGAGCGTCGGAGCGCCAAGGGATCGTGCAGCGGCTCGACGTGGGCACATCGGGGGTGATGGTGATCTGCAAGGGCGAGCGCGCCTACTCGGTGCTCAAGAACGCCTTCCGGCACCGCACGGTCGACAAGGTCTACCACGCCCTGGTGCAGGGTCACCCGGACCCGTTGAGCGGCACGATCGACGCTCCCATCGGCCGACACCCGCGCGCCGACTACAAGTTCGCGGTGATGGCCGAGGGCCGCCACAGCGTCACCCACTACGAGACCCTCGAGGCGCACCGGTTCGCCTCGCTCCTCGAGATCCACCTCGAGACCGGCCGCACCCACCAGATCCGGGTCCACATGAGCGCGCTCAAGCACCCGTGCGTGGGCGACCTGACCTACGGCGCGGACCCGACGCTGTCGAAGCGGGTCGGGCTCGAGCGGCAGTGGTTGCACGCCACCCGGCTCGGCTTCGAGCACCCGGACTCCGGTGAGTACGTCGAGTACGAGGCGCCGTATCCCGACGACCTCGCTCACGCGCTGGAGGTGATCCGTGACGAGCACTGACGCCGTGCTCGGCGAGGTCACCGTGCGCGAGGCACTGCCGGAGGAGTCGGACGTCGTCGCTGACCTCTACTCGCAGGCTCGTCGCGCAGCCGTCCCGCAGATGCCTCCTGCGATCCACACCGACGAAGAGCACCGCGGCTACTACCGCCGTCACGTGTTCGAGGGCGACGGCCACACGACCTGGGTGGCCGAGGCCGGCGGTGAGCTGCTCGGCTTCGCCCTGTGCACCCCGACCTTCCTGGACGGGCTCTACGTCCGACCCGACCTCAAGCGGCAGGGGATCGGCTCACTGCTCCTCGACGTCGTCGAGGCGACCCACCCCGACGGCTACGAGCTGTGGGTCTTCGAGAGCAACACCGGCGCGCGCAGGCTCTACGAACGACGCGGACTGGTCGAGGTGGAGCGCACGGACGGCTCCGGCAACGAGGAGAAGGCCCCCGACCTCCGGCTCGCCTGGCGTCCCTGAGCGCTCGGTCCTGACGGGCACCTGACAGTCGGATGACGGCTCGTTCAGGTTCGCCGACCTCGCCCCGATGCGCGCCCAGCATGGGCGCCAACGCATCGTCGAGAGGGGCGGGACATGTCAGTCAAGGGCAGCAGCATCTGGAAGGTCCTGGTCGTGGGGGCGGCCGTGAGCGTCGTGGCCGCCTGCGGGTCGGTCACCAGCGGCTCACCACCCGGTCACCACGACCACAGCGCCGCGCTCGCTGCGAGCACGGGTCAGGTGCGCACCTACTACATCGCGGCCGACCGGGTGCTGTGGGACTACGCACCCGACGGCAAGAACGACATCTCGGGCAAGCCGTTCACCTCGGAGCAGCAGGTGTTCACCCAGCAGGGCCCCAACCGGATCGGGCACGCGTACTGGAAGTCGCTCTACCGCGCCTACACCGACGCCACGTTCACCCACCGGATCCCGACACCCACCTCGTGCCCGGTCACGGCCCGGGTCTGTGACGACACCCTCGGCATGCTCGGGCCGGTGATCCGGGCCGCGGTCGGCGACACCATCAAGGTCGTGTTCCGCAACAACACGCCGTACCCGGCCTCGATCCACCCCCACGGCGTGTTCTACAAGAAGAACAGTGAGGGTGCGCCGTACGCCGACGGCACCTCGGGGGCGGCGAAGGACGACGACGCCGTGCCGCCCGGCGGGACCTACACCTACAACTGGGACGTCCCGGAGCGGGCGGGCCCCGGACCGATGGACGGCTCCTCGGTGCTGTGGATGTACCACTCGCACACCGACGAGGTCGCCGACACGAACGCCGGCCTGATCGGCCCGATGGTGATCACCGCCAAGGCGATGGCCGATCCCGCGACCGCCGTGCCGACCGACGTGGACCGCGAGATCTTCTCCTACTTCACCGTGGAGAACGAGAACCAGAGCCCGTACCTCGACAGGAATCTCCAGGAGCTGGCAGGTCCGCCGCACAGCATCCCGGCCGACGACGAGGACGGGTTCGAGGAGAGCAACCTCATGCACTCCATCAACGGCTACGTCTACGGCAACGGCCCGCTGCCGACGGTGCGCGTGGGTCAGCGGGTGCGGTGGTACACGTTCACGCTCGGCACCGAGGTCGACCTGCACACGCCGCACTGGCACGGCAACACCGTGACCACCAACGGGATGCGCAGCGACATGATCCAGCTCGAGCCCGGGATGATGATGGTCAGCGACATGGTGCCCGACGACCCCGGCACCTGGCTGTTCCACTGCCACGTCAACGACCACATCCTCGCCGGCATGATGGAGCGCTACCGCGTGGTCGGCTGAGCGCAGGGGGAGCGGGCCGGGTGCGTCGAGCACCCGGCCCGTTGCGCTGCCCGAGAGCCGGCACGGCGACGTGACAGCGGTGGCGGGACTCCAAGGCATTCCCAAGGTGGCTTCTCCACAGTGGCCTGCGAGGAGGAGCCGGTGGCACATCTGCTCGTGGTCGACGACGAGCCGCGGATCGCGCGGTTCGTCTCGCGCGCACTGGGGGCCCACGGGCACGCCGTCCAGACCGCCAGGACCGGCGAGGAGGCGCTGCTGAAGGCTGCCGCCCTGGACTTCGACCTGGTGATCCTCGACCTGCTGCTGCCCGGGATCGACGGGCACGCCGTACTCCGGGAGCTGCTGGTGAAGGACAGTGGGGCGAGGGTCCTGGTCCTGTCCGCGGTCGGCGACGTCGAGTCGCGCGTGCAGTGCCTGAGAGCCGGTGCGGCCGACTACCTCGCCAAGCCGTTCGCCGTGGCCGAGCTCCTGGCCCGGGTCGACTCGCGTCTGGCGGAGGCTCCTGTGGCGGCACCCGCGCGCTGGCTGGAGGTCGGCACGATGCGGCTCGACCTCCATCGCCGCGTCCTCCACGAGGGTCAGCGCGCCACGGCACTGTCGCAGCGGGAGTTCATCCTGCTCGGCCACCTGATGCGACGCGCCGGCGAGGTGTGCACGCGCGACGAGCTGCTCTCGGACGTCTGGGGCTTCTGCTTCGACCCCGGGAGCAACGTCCTCGAGGTCTACGTCGGACGCCTCCGCGCGAAGATCGACCGGTGGCACATCGAGACGGTGCGCAATGTGGGCTACAGCTTCAGCGCGTGAGCGCCTGCTGCTCCCGGCCTGGGGCGTGTTCGCCGGCACGAACGCCGCCCTCATGTACGTCGTGGTCGGGGCCGAGACGATCCCGTTCCACTTCGTCTGGGTGAGCACCGCGGTCGTCTACGGGCTGCGCCCCTGGTCCCTGCGGATGATGTGGCTGACCTGCCTCGCCGTCACCGTCGTGACCGGCGTGCCGCTCGTGCTGCGCGCCCGCAACGGCGTGATCGGCTGGGAGGAGACCACCGAGATCCCGTTGATGGCCCTGCTCTTCCTCGTCATGGTCTGGCACGTCCGCCGCCGGATGGCGGCGACGGCCGATGCCCGCCGGCTCGCCGAGAGCGAGCGCCGGGCCCGCGACCGCCAGCGCCGGTTCGTCCGGTTCGCCTCCCACGAGCTGCGCACGCCGATCACGGTCGCCCGGGGCTTCACCGAGCTCCTCGGCAGGCAGCAGCAGGACCCCGACGCTGCCGACGACATCGAGGTCGTCCTCGACGAGCTCGACAAGCTCGAGGGCATCGCCGCGCGACTGCTGGCACTGGCACAGTCCGACGAGGACTCGATCCATGCCGAGGAGGTGGACCTGGCCGCCCTGCTGGAGCGGACCGCCCGCCGATGGCGCGCAGGTGCCCCCGACCGCCGCTGGAGCGTGGACTGTCCCACGCTCAGCGTGTGGGCGGACCCGTCGCGCCTCGAGGTGGCGGTCGACAGCGCCGTCGAGAACGCCGTACGCCACACCGACGAGGACGGCTCGATCGTGCTGCGCGGGCTCACCGCCGCGGGCGAGGTGTTCGTCGAGGTCGTCGACGACGGGGTCGGGATCGCTCCCGGTCACCTGCCGCTGGTCTTCGAGCAGTTCCACAGCTCCGGCCCCCACGCCGGCACCGGCCTCGGCCTCGCGATCGTCCGCGCCGTGGCCGAGGCGCACCACGGCCGGGTCAGCGCCGCCAACGCGCCCGAGGGCGGCGCGGTGATCACGCTCGTGCTGCCCGCCGGCACGGGCGCAGGCGCCGCGTGAGGCCCGCCCCGGCCTCTCAGAGGTGCCGGATCCGCCACGGGGTCCCGTGCCGACCCTGGCCGAAGGTGCACGAGTCGTCGATCGACGCCACGAGGGTGTGGTTGCAGGCGAACCAGCCCGTCTGGTAGCCGACGGCGCGGCCGAGCGCGTGCACCTCGAGCTCCTCGTCAGACGCGGGGATCCCGTTGATGCGGAACCGGCCCAGCGAGCCGGTGGTGGCCGAGCCGAGCAGGGTGGTGCTGTTGATCCGGTAGATCTTGACGGTCACGCCCTTGACCGGCTTCCCGGTGTCCCGGTCGACCAGCGTGGCGGCGAAGAAGCCGTCGGCCTTGGCCGGTGCGGCGTGGGCCGGGGCCGTCGGCGACAGCGTCGCCAACGCGAGCATCAGCAGGCCGACCAGCAGCGCGGCCGGCAGTGCGGCCGTGGGCCGCTTCGTCGTGGTGTGCACGCGTCGAGGATAGGGAGTACGACGGGTGCCCCGCCCGCGAACGCCGAGATTGTCCGTGCGCCCTGCCACGATGGTGTGAGGCGGTCGACTAGGCTGACGTTTCTTCCCCCAGCTGGTCACCCGGCCCGCGGAGTCCTGCTCCGGTGGCACCTGCTCGACCTCCTGAGTACCTGACCGTTCCACCTCGCTGAGGAGGCCCGCCCCGCCCATGTCGTCCGGCTCTGTCCCTGGTGCGGACTTCGTCCACCTGCACGTCCACACCGAGTACTCCATGCTCGACGGCGCGGCCCGGCTCGACGACCTCTTCACCCGTACCAGCGAGCTCGGCATGACGAGCATCGCGATGACCGACCACGGCAACGTGTTCGGCGCCTACGACTTCTACGCCAAGGCCACCGCGGCCGGCATCAAGCCGATCATCGGGATGGAGGCCTACCTCACCCCCGACACGAGCCGCTTCGAGAAGAAGCGGGTCCGCTGGAACGACGGCGGGGACGACGACGTGAGCGGGTCGGGTGCCTACACCCACATGACGCTGCTCGCGGAGTCGACCGCGGGCATGCACAACCTGTTCCGGCTCTCCAGCCGCGCCAGCATGGAGGGCTACTACTACCAGCCCCGCGCCGACCGCGAGCTCCTCGCCGAGTACGCCGAGGGGCTGATCGGCACCACCGGCTGCCCGTCGGGCGAGGTCCAGACCTGGCTGCGCATCGGCGACTACGCCAAGGCGCGCAAGTCGGCCGGCGACTTCCAGGAGATCCTCGGCCGCGACAACTACTTCATCGAGCTGATGGACCACGACCTGGCCATCGAGAAGCGGGTGCGCGACGGGCTGCTCCAGCTGAGCAAGGACCTCGGCATCCCGGTGATCGCGACCAACGACTCCCACTACGTCAACCGCGAGGACGCCCCCGCCCACGAGCACCTCCTGTGCGTCTCGTCGGGCTCGGTGATGAGCGACCCGAAGCGGTTCCGCCTCGACGGCGACGGCTACTACATCAAGTCCGCCGCGGAGATGCGCGAGCTGTGGGAGCACAAGCACGGCATGAAGGAGGCCTGCGACAACACTCTCCTGATCGCCGAGCGGTGCGAGGTGTCCTTCACCGAGGGCAACGGCACCTTCATGCCGCGGTTCCCGGTGCCGTCCGGCGAGACCGAGGAGACCTGGTTCCGACGCGAGGTCGAGACCGGGTTGCAGCACCGCTACCCCGGCGGCGTACCCCAGGCAGCACGCGAGCGCGCCGACTTCGAGGTCGGCGTGATCCTCCAGATGGGCTTCCCGGGCTACTTCCTGGTCGTCGCCGACTTCATCAACTGGGCCAAGGACAACGGCATCCGGGTCGGCCCCGGGCGAGGCTCCGGCGCCGGCTCGATCTGTGCCTACGCGATGCGGATCACCGACCTAGACCCGCTCGAGCACGGCCTGATCTTCGAGCGCTTCCTCAATCCCGAGCGCGTCTCGATGCCCGACTTCGACATCGACTTCGACGAGCGCCGGCGGGCGGAGGTGATCCGCTACGTCACCGAGAAGTACGGCGAGGACCGCGTCTCGATGATCGTCACCTACGGCACGATCAAGGCCAAGCAGGCGGTCAAGGACTCCAGCCGGATCCTCGGCTACCCCTTCGCGATGGGCGACCGGATCACCAAGGCGATGCCCGCGGCGGTGATGGGCAAGGACATCCCGCTCAAGGACATCTTCGACCCGCAGCACAAGCGCTACGGCGAGGGCGGGGAGTTCCGGTCCCTCTACGACGCCGACCACGACGTGAAGACCGTCGTCGACACCGCGATCGGCCTCGAGGGGCTCAAGCGGCAGTGGGGCGTCCACGCAGCGGGCGTGATCATGTCGAGCGAGCCGCTCCTCGACATCATCCCGTTGATCAGGCGTCCCCAGGACGGCGCGATCATCACCCAGTTCGACTACCCGATGTGCGAGCACCTCGGGCTGATCAAGATGGACTTCCTGGGGCTGCGCAACCTCACCATCCTCGACGACGCGCTGGTCAACATCGAGCGCAACCGCGGCGAGAAGCTGATCGTCGAGGACCTCTCCCTCGACGACGCCGCCGCCTACCAGCTCCTCGCCCGGGGTGACACGCTCGGCGTCTTCCAGCTCGACGGCGGCCCGATGCGCAGCCTGCTGCGGCTGATGCGGCCCGACAGCTTCGCCGACATCTCGGCGGTGCTGGCGCTCTACCGCCCGGGTCCGATGGGTGCCGACTCCCACACCAACTACGCCCTGCGCAAGAACCGCCGCCAGGAGATCACCGCCATCCACCCCGAGCTCGAGGAGCCGCTGGCGGAGATCCTCGAGCCGACCTACGGCCTGATCGTCTACCAGGAGCAGGTGCTGGCGATCGTCCAGAAGGTCGCCGGCTACTCCCTGGGCCAGGCCGACCTGCTCCGCAAGGCGATGGGAAAGAAGAAGCGCGAGATCCTCGACGCCGAGTACGGCCCCTTCGAGGAGGGGATGTCTGCCAACGGCTACTCCCGGGCGGCGGTCAAGGCCCTGTGGGACATCCTGGTCCCCTTCTCCGACTACGCCTTCAACAAGGCCCACACCGCGGCGTACGGCCTGGTGTCGTACTGGACGGCGTACCTCAAGGCCCACTACCCCCAGGAGTACATGGCGGCCCTGCTGACCTCGGTCAAGGACGACAAGGACAAGTCCGCGATCTACCTCAACGAGTGCCGGCGGATGAAGATCCAGGTGCTGCCGCCCGACGTCAACCAGTCCGAGGCGACGTTCACGCCGGTCGGTGGCGACATCCGCTTCGGACTCACCGCGATCCGCAACGTCGGTGCGAACGTCGTGGACCGGATCGTCGAGGCCCGGCAGGAAGAGGGTCGGTTCACCGACTTCAACGACTTCATGGCAAAGGTGCCCGCGCTGGTGTGCAACAAGCGGGTCATCGAGTCGCTGGTCAAGGGTGGCGCGTTCGACGAGATGGGCCACGGCCGGCGGGCGCTCGTCGCGATCCACGAGCAGGCCGTCGACCAGTACGTCGAGACCAAGCGCAACGAGGCGATCGGCCAGGACTCCCTCTTCGGCGGGCTCGACGATGAGGACTCCGGCTTCGGGATGGCGATCGCGATCCCCGAGATCGAGGAGTGGGACAAGATGACGCTCCTCGGTCACGAGCGCGAGATGCTCGGCCTCTACGTCTCCGACCATCCGCTGATGGGCCTCGAGCACATCCTGGCCGGCGCCAGCGACTGCTCGATCGGCCAGCTGATGCTCGACGAGGAGCGCCCCGACGGCAGCCCGATCACGGTCACCGGTCTGATCACCGCGGTGCAGCGCAAGATCACCAAGAAGGGTGACACCTGGGCGGTGGTGACCGTCGAGGACCTCGACGGCGGCATCGACGTGCTGATGTTCCCCGGCACCTACCAGCTCGCCGGGAACCTGCTGGCGGAGGACACGATCGTCACCGTGCGCGGCAAGCTCTCGCGCAGCAAGGACCAGCCCGAGATCCGCGGTGAGGAGGTCACCGTCCCCGACCTCTCCGACGACCGGACGGGTCCGGTGGTCGTGAGCATGCCGATCACCCGCTGCACGCCGCCCGTGGTCGACCAGCTCAAGGAGGTGCTGCGGACCCATCCCGGGGTGAGCGAGGTCCACCTGCGGCTCCTCAGCCGCCAGCAGACCACGGTGATGCGAGTGGACGACCGCCTCCGGGTGGCGGCGGGCGCAGCACTGTTCGCCGACCTCAAGCAGCTGTTGGGCCCGGGGTGCCTGACCCGATGAGCACCGAGGACTCGGGCGTGCTGCTGCGCCGTTCGTGGTTCTTCGCGCTCGCCGTGGTGGTCGGCTACGTCGTGGTGGGGATCGTCGCGGGCGTGATCTGGGAGTGGCTCTGGACCCCGCCCACCCAGGTGGTCGAGCAGCACCAGCTCCTCTACACCGACTACGGCTCGCTCCGACAGGTCTTCACCGGCACCGGGCTCTACGCCCTCGTCGGCGCGGTGGCCAGCGCCCTGGTGGCAGCCACGGTCGGCTTCCTGACCCGCCGCCACGAGCTCCTCGTGCTCGCCGCGGTCACCCTCGGCTCGCTCCTCGCCGCCTGGGCCATGCACATGGTCGGCGTGGCGCTCGGCCCGCCCGACGCCGCGGCGATCGCGAAGACCGCCGCCGACGGGACGCACGTGTCGGCCGCGCTGGTGGTCAACGGCAAGAGCCCCTACCTGGTCTGGCCGATGGTCTCGTTGTTCGTCCTCGCCCTGGTGTTCTTCGCGTGGCCCGGCGGGCGCGGTCGCCATCGCGACGACACCGTTCCTGAACCCGCGGAAGCCGACGTGACGGAGTCCAGCCCGGGGTAGGCTCCCGCGGGCACGCGCCATGGGGCGCCGACATCACGGGGAGCACGACCTTGTCCGACCAGCAGCCGCCTGCCGGCACGCCCGAGTACCTCGATTCCGGGAGCGGCTCGTCGCTCCCACCACTGCCTCCCGACGCGGAGGCAGTGGTGGGTCGCTCGAGCCGTCGGACCGCCTGGCTCGTCGGCGGCGGTCTCGTCGGCGCGCTGGCGATCGGTGCCGGTGCGTGGGCAGCAGTCTCGTTCTTCGCCCAGGGCGACCAGCCGGCGCAGGCCCTCCCCTCGACGACGATCGCCTACGCGAGCATCGACCTCGACCCCAGTGGCAGCCAGAAGATCGATGCCTTCCGGACGCTCAACAAGTTCCCGACGTTCAAGGACGAGGTGGGAGTCCACAGCGTCGACGACGTCCGCAAGAAGCTGGGCGACGAACTGGTCAAGGGACTCGGCTGCGACGGGCTGACCTTCGCCGACGACATCGACCCCTGGCTCGGCAACCGGGCCGCAGTGGCCCTCGTCGACGCCGGCAACCCGGACCCGGACCCGGTCTCGGTGGTCCAGGTGACCGATGACGGCAAGGCCGAGGACTCCCTCAAGGAGCTCGTCGCCTGCGGCGGCTCGCAGGCGGACGTGTTCTACGACGTGCACGACGGCTGGGCCGTGTTCGCCGGGTCTCAGAAGACCGTCGACAAGGTCGTCTCCGAGACCGGCGACGCCAGCCTCGCCGACGACGCGACGTACCAGAAGTGGACCAAGGCGGTCGGCGACTCCGGCGTCGTGAACCTCTACGCCGCGCCGGCGGCAGGCGACGAGCTCGCCAGCCGCCTCGACAGCCTGCAGCAGGACCTCGGCGACCTCGGCGCCGGCCTGAGCGGTGGCCTCACGCAGTCGGTGTCCCCGCCGGGGTCCGACGCCTACAGCTCGACCCTGACCGTCCCCGACGGTGACAGCGGCGAGATCGGCAAGGTCCTGAAGAACTTCCAGGGTGCCGCGGCCACCATCCGCTTCACCGGTGACGGCCTCGAGCTGGCCACGGCGACCGACCCCGGGCTCACCGAGGCCAGTTCCACCACCGACTCCACCGGCGACTCCACCAGCGACGAGGCAGGCGCTGTGGTCGAGGCCCTGCCCGACGACACCGCCGCCGCGATCGGCGTCGGGCTCGAGCCCGGCTGGGTCACCCAGCTCGCCGACCGCTTCGCGTCGTACTCCGGTAGCAAGAGCGGTCAGCACCTGCTCGACCAGCTCGGCCAGGAGTCGGGTCTCGACCTCCCCGGCGACCTCGAGACGCTGCTCGGGTCGTCGACCGCGATCTCGGTCAGCAAGGACTTCGATTACGAGAAGGCGGCGATGTCCGACGACGGCTCCGGGGTGCCCGTCGCCGTCACGGTGAAGGGCGATGCGGCCTCGATCGAGAAGGTCCTCGACAAGCTCCGGGCCGCTGGCACGACCAGCCCGGCCGCCCTCGGCTCCGACAGCTCCGGCGACCTCGTCGTGATCGGCCCGGCGGCGGCGTACCGCCAGGAGATCCTCGCCGGTGGCCACCTCGGCGACTCCGACGCGTTCCGCAGCGTCGTGCCTGACGCCGACCACGCGGGCGTCGTCGTCTTCGTCGACCTCGACGACCTGCAGAAGATGGTCGGTCAGCTCGCCGCGGGCGACGACCAGGTCACGTCCAACCTCGCCCCGCTCAAGGCGTTCGGCTTCTCCGGCTGGGTCGACGAAGGCGTCGCCCGCACGTCGTTGAAGATCTCGACGGACTAGTTGGGCGACCAGCGGGTGCGGGCGATCTCGGTGGCCGGCAGCGAGGGGAACACCTGCATGGTGCGCAGCTCGCCACGGATCACGTCGGTCACCATCCGCAGCCGGCCGGTCGCGTCCTCGGCCTCGAGCAGCGCCTGTCGCTGCGACAGGCTGAGCGGAGCGAGGGCAGCGAGCGCCCAGGAGAGGTACGTCGGGTCGCGGGGCAGGTCGCCACTGGGAGGCTCGCGGTCGATGGCGAGCAGCGCCTCGCGGTAGGCGTCGTAGACCCGGCGCGCGGACGCGTCGACGTGGTCGGGCACGGCCTCGGGATGCTCCTCGAGCTGGGTGACGTGGCCGACCGGGTAGGCACCGCTGGTGTCGAGCCGCTCCAGCTCGATCCGGTCGAGGCCGACCGCGACGAGCTCGAAGGTGCCGTCGGGGAACGCCTCGACCTCGGTCATCTTGACCCGGCACCCGATCCGGAACAGCCACTGGGCGCCGTGCTCGCCGACCTCGTAGCCCTCGCGGATGCCGACCGAGCCGAAGACCCGCTCGGTGGGGTCGTCCAGGCGGAGCAGGTGGTGGACGAGCGCCCGGTAGCGATCCTCGAAGACCCGCAGGGGCACGCTCATGCCGGGGAACAGCACCGAGTTCAGGGGAAACATCGGGAGCGTGTCGCTCATGAGGTGAGCCTAACTGCCTGCCCTCTGAGCGGGGCGTCAACGCCCCGGGCGCGACACCTAGAATCAGGGGCATGCCCGCACCGCTGATCCGCCGGATCGACCTGCGTGGCTCCGCCGCGCCCGACGACTACCGCGCGGTCGTGCCCCGGGCCGAGTTCGACGTGGACGCCGCTGTCGAGGTGGTGCGTCCGATCAGCGAGGCGGTGCGGACGCGCGGCTCCGAGGCGATCGCCGAGCTCTCGCTGCGCTTCGACGGCGTCGCCCCCGAGCACCTGCGGGTGCCGGCCGCGACCCTCACGGAGGCGCTGGCCTCGCTCGACCCCGCCGTGCGGGCCGGGCTCGAGGAGTCGATCCGCCGCCTCCGCACCACGTGCGAGGCCGAGCTGGAGCCCGAGGTCGTCACCGACCTGGGCCCGGGGGCCCGGGTCAGCCACCGGTTCCTGCCGGTCCGTCGGGTCGGTCTCTACGTGCCCGGTGGGCTGGCGCCGCTGGTCTCGAGCGTCGTGATGAACGTCGTGCCCGCGCAGGTCGCGGGCGTCGGGTCCATCGCCCTCGCGAGCTCGCCGCAGAAGGACCACGGCGGCCTGCCCGAGCCGACCATCCTGGCGGCCTGTGCGCTGCTCGGCGTCGACGAGGTGTACGCCGTGGGTGGGGCGCAGGCGATCGCCATGTTCGCCCACGGGGCGGGGGAGTGCGAGCCGGTCGACCTGGTCACCGGCCCCGGCAACATCTACACCGTGGCGGCCAAGCGTCTGCTCAAGGGAGTCGTCGGCATCGACTCCGAGGCCGGGCCCACCGAGATCGCGATCCTGGCCGACGACAGCGCCGACGCGGCATTCGTCGCGGCCGACCTGATCAGCCAGGCCGAGCACGACCCGGCAGCGGCCAGCGTGCTCGTCACCACCTCGGAGCGGTTGGCCCACGACGTGGAGGCCGAGCTCGACAAGCAGGTCTTCGCGACCCGCCACACCGAGCGGATCCGCACCGCCCTGGGCGGCCAGCAGTCCGGGATCGTCCTGGTCGACGACCTCGACCAGGGGCTCGCGGTCGTCGACGCCTACGCCGCCGAGCACCTCGAGATCCACACCGAGGACGCCGTCGAGGTCGCGGCGCGCGTGCGCAACGCCGGGGCGATCTTCGTCGGCCCCTTCGCGCCGGTCTCGCTGGGCGACTACTGCGCCGGCTCCAACCACGTGCTCCCGACCGCCGGCTGCGCCTGCCACTCCTCGGGGCTGTCGGTCCGCGCCTTCCGCAAGGCGGTGCACGTCGTCGACTACGACCGCGACGCACTCGCCGAGGTGGCGGGTCACGTCGTCACGCTCGCCGAGGCGGAGGACCTGCCCGGCCATGGCCAGGCGGTGTCGATCCGGTTCCAGCGATGAGGCCGGTGCCGCTGCGCGAGGAGCTGCGGGGCATCGAGCCGTACGGCGCGCCCCAGCTCGACGTGCCGGTCCTGCTCAACGTCAACGAGAACCCCTACCCGCCGTCCTCGGCTGTGGTGGCCGACATCGAGCGATCCGTCGCCGAGGCGGCGCGCGGGCTCAACCGCTACCCCGATCGCGAGTTCGTGGCGCTCCGCGAGGGTCTCGCGGGCTACCTCGGTCACGGCGTCACGCCCGCGCAGGTGTGGGCGGCGAACGGCTCCAACGAGGTGATGCTCCACCTGCTGCAGGCCTTCGGCGGCCCCGGCCGGCTGGCGGTGAGCTTCGCCCCGACCTACTCGATGTACCCGGAGTACGCCCGCGACACCCACACGGGCTGGGCGGTGGGGCAGCGCGAGGAGGACTTCACGCTCGACCCCGACCGCGCCGTCGCGCTGGTGCGGGAGCGGCGACCACACGTCGTCCTGCTGCCGTCGCCGAACAACCCGACCGGCACCGCGCTGCCCCCCGAGGTGGTCTCGGCGCTGTGCGGGGAGCTGACCGACGGGCTGCTCGTCGTCGACGAGGCGTATGCCGAGTTCCGGCGCACCGGCACCCCGAGCGCCCTCGAGCTGCTGCCACGCCACCCGAACCTGGTGGTGACGCGCACGATGAGCAAGGCCTTCGCACTGGCCGGGGCCCGGGTGGGCTACCTCGCGGCGGCACCGGAGATCTGCGACGCGCTGCGCGTCGTACGCCTGCCCTACCACCTCTCGGCGGTGACCCAGGCGGTGGCGCTCGCCGCGCTCCGCCACGCCGACGAGCTGCTCGCGGCCGTCGACGAGCTGCGCGCCGAGCGCGATCGATGCGTCGACTGGCTGCGGTCCCAGGGCTTCACCGTGGCCGACAGCGACGCCAACTTCGCGCTGTTCGGACCTTTCCCCGACCGGCACGCGGTCTGGCAGGCGTTGCTCGACCGGGGAGTGCTGATCCGCGAGACCGGTCCGGACGGCTGGCTGCGGGTCTCCATCGGGACCGGCCCGGAGATGGCAGCATTCAGGGAGGCACTCACCTCGGTGACGGAGACGACGGAGGCACGACCATGAGCCGCACGGCCACGCTGGACCGCGAGACCAAGGAGTCCAAGGTTCACGTCGAGGTCGACCTCGACGGCTCCGGCCGCTCCGACGTGACCACCGGGGTCGGCTTCTTCGACCACATGCTCGGCTCGTTCGCCCGGCACGCACTGGTCGACGTGCGGGTGACCACCGACGGCGACACCCACGTCGACGCCCACCACACGGTCGAGGACACCGCGATCGTGCTCGGCCAGGCGTTGCACGAGGCGCTCGGTGACAAGCAGGGCATCCGGCGGTTCGGCGATGCGCTGGTGCCGCTCGACGAGGCGCTGGTGCAGTGCGCGGTCGACGTCTCCGGCCGGCCGTACTGCGTGCACACCGGCGAGCCCGAGGGCCAGGCGTACGTCGTGATCGGCGGCGACTACGCCGGGTCACTGACGCGCCACGTGTTCGAGACGCTCGCGTTCCACGCCCAGATCGCGGTGCACGTGCGCGTGCTCGGCGGTCGCGACCCGCACCACCTGGTCGAGGCGCAGTTCAAGGCGTTCGCGCGCGCCTTCCGCGACGCGGTCGCCCTCGACCCGCGCGAGACCGGCGTCCCCTCCACCAAGGGGAAGCTCTGAGATCACCCCACGACGTTCTTCGCCTCCCCCGCTCCGCTCCTCCGCCGGACAACGCCGCGTGGACCCCGATCCCGAGGGTTGATCACCCATGAAAAGCAGTGTCGTCGTCCTCGACTACGGGTCGGGGAACCTCCGCTCCGCCGTGCGCGCCCTCGAGCGCGCCGGAGCCTCGGTGACCCTGACCGCGGACCGGCTGACCGCTGAGAACGCCGACGGACTGGTGGTGCCCGGCGTGGGTGCGTACGCGTCGTGCATGGCGGGTCTGCGCTCGGTGGAGGGCCCGCGGACCATCGGCCGCCGCCTCGCCGGCGGCCGACCGGTGCTCGGCATCTGTGTCGGCATGCAGGTGCTCTTCGCACGCGGGGTCGAGCACGGCGTCGAGACCGAGGGCTGCGACGAGTGGCCGGGCGTTGTCGAACGACTGCAGGCGCCCGTCGTACCCCACATGGGATGGAACTCCGTCGAGGCACCCGAGGGCTCGCGGCTCTTCGCGGGCCTGGAGGGTGAGCGGTTCTACTTCGTCCACTCCTACGCCGCCCGGTCCTGGGACCTGGTGACCGACGGTCACACCGTCGCGCCCCTGGTGACCTGGGCCGAGCACGGTGGCGACCGGTTCGTCGCCGCCGTCGAGAACGGGCCGCTCTGCGCGACGCAGTTCCACCCCGAGAAGTCCGGCGACGCGGGTGCGGCCCTGCTCCGCGCCTGGGTCGAGGGGTTGTGAGGGTGAGCCGATCGTGAGCCGAGGATGAGCAAGGAACGCGCGCGCCGGCGCGCGGAGCGCGAGCACGAGGCGGCCCTCAAGGCTGCGGCGCGCCAGCGCCGGGCCGAGCGATCGGCCCGCAGCCGGTCCCGGCGTCGGGCGGCCACCGGGTGGATCCCGCGGCCCCGCGTGCAGCCCGGTGTCCTGGCCGCGAGGCGTCGGGCCGAGCTGATGGCGACGTTCGGGCTGCTGTTCCTGCTCAACCTCCTGGTCTGGCTGGTGCGGCCCGACTGGGCCGCACGCCTGGGGGCCCTCGTGGTGAGCGCGGTCGTGTTCCCCGTCGTACGCCTGATGATGCAGCGCCGATGATCCCGGACACGCCGCTGGTCGTGGTGACCGGCCTGCCGGACGCCGACCTCGTCGCCGTGGCCCTCGCCGAGCGGCTCGGGTGTGCGTACGTGTCGTTGGCCGAGATCGAGGACGAGCTCGCGGTCGACGCCGAGGACACGCCTCGGTCGTGGCTGCGCCTGGACGCCGAGCAGGAGGTCGTCCGCCGCCTCACCGAGCTCGCCGGCGTCGCGGTGCTCGACCTGGCGGTCGAGCCGCCGCTCGAGACCGAGCGTGTGACGGCGCTCGTGCGTAGATGGTGGGACGACGTGGTCGAGGTGAGGTGCCAGGCCCCCGGACTCCGGTACGACGGGCTGGGCGCGGCCCGCACGGTGGTGCTCGACGCCAGCCGCCCGCTGGCCGTGGGCGAGATCGCCGCGGTCGTCCGCCGTGAGACCGCGACCCACCGGCGGATCACCCACGGTCGATAGGGTCGGCGCCGTGTCGGACCACCTCGAGCTGCTGCCCGCCGTCGACGTCGCCGACGGTCAGGCCGTGCAGCTCGTGCAAGGGGTCGCCGGGTCGGAGAAGCGGTTCGGGAACCCGGTGGACGCCGCGCTGCGTTGGCAGGAGGCCGGAGCGGAGTGGATCCACCTCGTCGACCTCGACGCGGCGTTCGGGCGTGGGCACAACCGCGACCTGCTCGCCACGATCGTCGGCCGCGTCGACGTGCAGGTGGAGCTGAGCGGCGGCATCCGCGACGACGAGTCGCTCGCGGCGGCGATGGCCACCGGCTGCCGCCGGGTCAACATCGGCACCGCCGCCCTCGAGCAGCCGGAGTGGTGCGCGGCCGCGATCGCCGAGTGGGGCGACCGGGTGGCCGTCGGGCTCGACGTTCGCGGCCGGACCCTGGCGGCGCGCGGCTGGACCCGCGAGGGCGGCGACCTCTACGAGGTGCTCGAGCGGCTCGATCACGAGGGCTGCGCGCGTTACGTGGTGACCGACGTCAACAAGGACGGCATGCTCGAGGGCCCCAACCTCCGGCTCCTCCAGGAAGTCTGCGACGCCACCTCGCGTCCGGTGGTCGCCAGCGGCGGGATCACCGAGCTGGTCGACCTCGAGGCGCTCATGGAGCTCGTGCCGCTCGGCGTCGAGGGCGCGATCATCGGCACCGCGCTCTACGAGGGCCGCTTCTCCCTCGCCGATGCGCTCACCCTGACGCGCGGTGACGAGCGGTGACACTGGCCGTCCGCGTCATCCCCTGCCTCGACGTCGACGCCGGGCGGGTGGTCAAGGGCGTCAACTTCCGTGACCTGCGCGACGCCGGCGACCCGGTCGAGCTGGCCCGTACCTACGACGCCGAGGGCGCCGACGAGCTGACCTTCCTCGACATCTCGGCCTCCCACGAGGGACGCGCGACGACGCTCGACATCGTCTCGCGCACGGCCGAGGAGGTCTTCATCCCGCTCACGGTCGGCGGGGGAGTCTCCGGCGTCGCCGACGTCGACCGCCTGCTGCGGGCCGGGGCCGACAAGGTCGCGGTCAACACTGCCGCCATCCACCGGCCCGACCTGGTCGCCGAGATCGCCGACCGCTTCGGCAACCAGGTGCTCGTCCTCTCCCTCGACGCCCGGCGCGTCACGACCGGCCCGACCGACCAGATGCCCTCGGGCTTCGAGGTCACGACCCACGGCGGCCGCAAGGCCGCCGGGCTCGACGCGATCGAGTGGGCGACGCGCGCAGCCGACCTCGGGGCGGGGGAGATCCTGCTCAACGCGATGGACGCAGACGGCACCCGGTCGGGCTTCGATCTCGACCTGATCCGGCTGGTCCGCGCGGCGGTCTCGATCCCCGTCATCGCCTCGGGCGGAGCCGGCACGGCCACTGACTTCCCACCCGCCGTCGACGCCGGGGCCGACGCCGTCCTCGCCGCCACGGTGTTCCACTTCCAGACGGTGTCGATCGCCGAGGTGAAGACCGCCCTCGCCGAGGCCGGCCACCCCGTCCGCTGAGCGGATCACGGCTCGATCCCCGCCTGACGCGTTCCGCGGTGACATCGGGAGCGATGCCACACACTGTGCAGCGTGACGCGAGGACGACGAGCCGGGCTGCTGCTCGCGAGCGCTGCCGCCCTGGCCGGCTGTGGGAGCCAGGGTGCGGGCGAGCCGGCAGCCACGTCGTACGACGGCCCGCTCCATGTCGCCGCGGCGGAGGCCACCCACCCACAGGCAGGGGCTGCAGGTGACGTCGTGGACTGCACGACGTGGGGGATGGGCGGGATCTCCGGTCAGAAGGTGTACGCCGAGGGCGCCACGGCGGACAGCCCGCTGAAGGCCCTCGACGTCGCCCGCAGCGAGCGGGCCTTCGACGGCGTCCAGGACGGTCTGAAGGTGGCCGCGCAGGAGCCCGACCGAGTGCTCTACGTGGCCGAGGTGGACGGCGTGATCAAGCAGGCGGTCATCGTCCACGACGGTCCGGCCACCGAGGGAGCCGGAGGCCCCGGTTGGTACGTCGAGTCGTGGGCACGCTGTGACCTCGCCGAGCTGCCCAGCCGCTACCTCGACTCGATCGGCGTCCAGATCTGGACCGACGCGGCCGGTGCGCCGGCAGCCACCCGGGTGGTGCACTCCTACCCAGGTCCTGCGCACTGTGCGTGGGGGTCGATGACCTTCCTCGAGCTGCGCGGCGACGTCTACGTCCGTCGTCCGTTCCGCGAGTACGCCGACCACTTCGCCGCACCCTATCGAGACGACCTGGCGCTGCCCGCCGACGCCGTCGACACCGGCTTCCGGCGCGACGGGAAGAGCCTGTGGCTCGCGGCGGACCGACGATGGGCCTTCGTCGGCACGCCCGGCTCCGTCGAGGCGTGGCCTCGCGCCGTCGAGCGTCTCGACTGCGCATGATGCGCGCCACTCCCTACGGCCGGTGGCTGGCCGTGACGGCGCTCGCGTACGCCGTGCTCCACCACCTCGGTCTCCTGCCCTCCGGCCTCGGGTCGGCTCCGCACGACACCCAGTGGGCCGACTGGCTCGACCTCCTGGTGCCGTGGCTGGTCCTGACCCCGGCGGCCCTCACGTTGCGGGCGGGGGAGGCTGCCACGCGCACCTGGGTCCTCTTCGGTGCGGGCGTCGTCACCTATGCGTCGGGTCACGGGATCCACCTGGCCGCGAACTCCGTCGGCAACGCGGACCCGAGCCCGACGGCCCACCTCTGGGACGAGGTGGTCGGTCACCACATCTGGTTCCTCGGCGTCGCGCTCGTGGCGGCCGCCCTCGCGGACACGATGGCGGGGCGCCCCCGACCCGGCCCCGTGGGCTGTCTGCTCGCCCTCGCGGTCGGCCTGACCTGGGCCAGCAACGCCGTCGGAGGAGGCACGGTGGCGATGAGCCTGGTGCTCGCGGCGCTCGCCGCGTCGTACGGCTGGATGCGCCGGCGCGAGCTGGGAGTCGTGCTGCTCGTCGCCGGGCTGCCTGCCGTCGCCGTGCTCGTGGCGCACGTCGTCCGCGGCCTCGCCTGATCGGGGAACGGGCTTCCCACGGGCGGCGTCCTGTCACACACTGTGCCGGTGACCTGGCCCCGGTTTCGTCGCCGGCCGGTCTCGGGCAGCCACGACGAGTGCAGCTCCGGCTCTGCCGCCGAGGTGCCTGCTGCCCTGGAGCAGGAGCAGCTGGCGCAGGCGCGGGAGCGGTGGTTCGCGTGGTACGCCGCCCAGGACAACGTGCTCGCCCCGGGCTCGGGCTGCCCGCTCTCGTGCCCCTGCTGCGGGCACCCGACGTTGTCCGAGCGCGGCGCCGACGAGCGCTGCGGCGAGTGCGGGTGGTACGACGACGGGCAGGACGACCACGACAGCGACCGGGTGCGTGGCGGTCCGAACGGCTGCCTCAGCCTCGACGACGCCCGGCTGCGCTACCTCGCGCTCGGCGGCTCACCGCTGCCGCGCCACCCCGGCGACCCGGCCTAGCAGCCGCCCGGCTCCGAAATGCCGGAACGGCGCTCGCCTGGAGAGCGCGAGCGCCGTTCGTGTGGCCATGGGCACTTGGGGGGTGTGGCCACTTCCAGGAAACGGTAGCGGCACATACCGGCGGTTTGTGGTGGAAATGGCGAAACTTCACCCGAACGACCAGATCGTTCAGGCGCCCAGGTCGGCCGCGCGCAGCTTCGCCAGGGCATCGGCCGGACCGTCGTACTCCACCTCGGCGACCCGGGCCCGACCCTGCAGCACCAGCGCGAGCTCCGAGGGCAGCCCGCGCAGCACCACGGGGTCCCCGCCGCCCCGCAGCGTGGCGGAATGGGTGTCCCACTCCAGCCGGACCGGCACACCCGCTGGCCGGGCCAGGCCACGGCCGGCGATCTTGAGATAGGACCACAGGGTCTGCTCGTCGGCCCCGGGCAGCGGCCGCGCAGCCCACTCGGGCTGCGCGCGCCGGATGTCCTCGTGGTGGACGAAGAACTCCAGGGTGTTCCACACGTGCTCGACGCCCGGGATCGCGAACGGCACCGCCCACGGCGAGCGGAGCCGCTCGACGAGCACGCCGAAGTCGGTGCGGGCCAGGCGCTGCATCGCGTGCTCGGTCAGCCCGCCCAGCGGTGAGATCGCGATCCCTGCCGCCGCCACGGGGTTCCGCTCCCGCACCAGCAGGTGGCAGACCAGCGCCTCGACGTCCCACGGCTCGCACAGGGTCGGTGCGTCCGGACCCTCGCGCAGGGCGGTGTCGCACAGGGCGAGGCGTTCGCGACGGGCGAAGGAGGTCATGGCGGCGAGCATAGGTCGGCTGCCGGAGGGCGCCGACGCCGGCTGGGACGCCTCGGACCAGGCGGCTGGGGTGACCGGCTCGATGGGAGGATGGCCGCATGGATCTCGACCCCGCCGTCGCCGAGCGTCTGCGCCGCAACGACGCGGGGCTGGTGCCGGCGATCGCTCAGCAGCACGACACCGGCGAGGTGCTGATGCTCGCGTGGATGGACGACGAGGCGCTCGCGCGCACGCTCGCGACCGGGCGCGCGACCTACTGGAGCCGGAGCCGCCGGGAGTACTGGGTCAAGGGGGAGACCTCCGGCCACCGCCAGCACGTCGTCGCGGTCCGGCTCGACTGCGACGGCGACACCGTGCTCCTCCAGGTGGACCAGGAGGGGCCGGCCTGCCACACCGGCACGCGCACCTGCTTCGACACCGACCTGGTGTGGGCGGCGGATCCCGCCGGGTCCGAGGCGGGGCATGGCTGACGGCCGCCGCCTGTTCGGCCCCACGGTCCTGCTCGGCCTCGTCGGCTCGGGCCTCGCGGCCCTGGCGGGCGGCAAGCCCTGGGCGGCGCCGGACAGCCGCGCCGGCTCCGCGTTGGTCGACCACTCCGGGGGCCACGTACCCCTGGCCGGAGCACTGGGCCTGGTCGCCCTCGCGTGCTGGGGGGTCGTCCTCGTCACCCGGAGCCGCGTACGACGGGCGGTCGCCGCGCTCGGTGCCGTGGTCGCCGTGGGACTCGTGCTCACGGTCGTCGTGGGTCGCTCCGCCGCACTGGACTCGGCCCGCTCCGCCACCGTCGTCCTCGGTAGCGGCGAGACCTCTGCCCAGGTCACGGGTTGGTGGTGGGTGGCGCTCGTGGGGTCGCTGCTGGCGCTGACCGCGTCAGCCCTGGCGCTCCGCTTCTGCGGTGCCTGGCCCGAGATGGGCAGCCGGTACGACGCGCCGGCGACGAGGCCGCAGGCAGAGGATCTCGACGACCTCGACCTGTGGCGCGCCATCGACCAGGGTCACGATCCCACCGACCCGACCGGCCACTAGGATGCGGCTAGCCAACCGGCGGGGCCGGTTCCCCCCGCCGATCACGAGGAGCAGTGCATGTCTGACAACCACGGCAACACCCCGGCAGCCTGGGCGGCCGTTGCGGTGGCGATGCTGGGCTTCGTGGTCGGAGGCATCGGGCTGATGTTCGACCCCGTGAACCTCGCGGTGTTCTGGGTGGGGGTCGGGATCGGAGCCCTGTCGCTGCTGGTGTTCGTGGTGATGTCCCGGATGGGGCTCAACGGGCCGAGCCACTGAAGCGATGGACCCTGGCGACCCGATGACCCTGGCGACCCGATGAGCCTGGCGATCAGATGAGCGTGGCGACCGAGCCGGTGGCCGGCCGACCCACGCGGTCGGAGCGGATGGTCGGCCCGGCCTTGACGATCGGCGGGCTCGCCGCAGCCACGCTCGCCCTTCACCTGCGCGACCCCCACGTCAGCCACTCCTGGGGAGTCTGTCCGCTCTACGCGCTGACCGGCATCTACTGCCCGGGCTGCGGCGGGTTGCGTGGGGTCAACGACCTCGGCGACGGTCACCTGGGCGCCGCCGCGTCGAGCAACCTGCTGCTCGTCGTCGCGATCCCGTTCGCGGTCTACTTCCTGGCGCGCTGGACCTGGGTCTCCTGGCAGGGCAACGGCGCCAGGGTGGTGCCGGTCCTGCCGCGTGCGGTGAAGATCGGGCTCGGGCTCGTGGTGCTGGCGTTCTGGGTGGCCCGCAACCTGCCCGGCAGCTGGCTCGCCCCCTGATCGCGGGTCAGTTGCTGCTGCCGCCCACGTTGATCACGCCCGCCGCGAACAGGATGAGGCCGAGCACCATCAGCGCGATCGCGATGTACCCGAGGATCTCGCCCGCCTTGGCCGTGCCGCCGCGGTGACCCTCGGCCTGGGCCTGACGGCCGAGGATGATCGCCGGGATGCCGAGCAGCCCGCAGCACAGCAGGCCGAGGATGCCGCACACCAGCGCCCAGGTGCCCTTGTTGCTGCTGGGCGCGGCAGGTGCGCCGCCGTAGGGGGACTGGCCGTACGGCGGCGGCGGAGGTGCGTCGTAGCTCATGGAAGGTCCCTCGGTGTCGGCGACGGTGTCGGCGGCAGCCCTGCGGCGGCCTGAGGGCGAGACCATAACGGTTCCGCCCGCCGAACGCAGGTGATCGGACCGCGACGCGGGCGGGTGCGGGTCGGGCTGGGGTCGCGTGAGAGGCTTGGCGGCGATTCCGCCCGCCCGCTTCGACAGGCCCTGGAGGTCCGGTCATGTCCGTGCTCGACGACCTCGTCGCGGGCGTGCGCGAAGACCTGGCCCTGCGGCAGGTAGAGGTCCCCGAGGCCGAGCTGCGAGCGCGACTTCTCGACGTGCCTCCGGCGCGGGACCCGCTGCCGGCGTTCCGCCGGGAGGGATCCTCGGTGATCGCCGAGGTCAAGCGCCGCAGCCCGAGCAAGGGCGACCTGGCCGGCATCCCCGACCCGGCGGCCCTCGCCACGGCGTACGAGCGCGGGGGAGCGGCCGCCATCAGCGTGCTCACCGAGGAGCGCCGCTTCGGCGGCAGCCTCGCCGACCTGCACGCGGTGCGCGCCGCCGTCTCCGTGCCGGTGCTGCGCAAGGATTTCGTGGTCGAGCCCTACCAGCTGCTCGAGGCCCGCGCGGCCGGGGCCGACCTGGTGCTGCTGATCGTGGCCGCCCTGCCCGGTGACGCCTTGGTGCACCTCTACGACCTCACCCGCGAGCTGGGGCTCACGGCGCTGGTCGAGGTGCACGACGAGCCCGAGACCGACCGCGCCGTCGACCTCGGTGCCCGCCTGGTCGGCGTCAACGCCCGCAACCTCAAGACCCTCGAGGTCGACCCGGCCACCTTCGCCAAGCTCGCCCCGCTGCTGCCGGCCGACGTGGTGAAGGTCGCAGAGAGCGGCATCACCGGTGCCGACGACGTACGCCGGCACGTCGGCGAGGGTGCCGACGTCGTGCTGGTCGGGGAGGCGCTGGTCCGCGACGGTGACCCCGAGGCCGCCGTCCGGGCCCTGACCGGGGTGAGGGCATGACGGGGTGGGAGGCCGACGAGCACGGCTGGTTCGGTGGCGAGGACGCCGGCTGGGGCGGCCGCTTCATGCCCGAGGCCCTGGTGAGGGCGCTCGACGAGCTGACCGTGGCCTGGCAGGAGGCCATGGCCGACCCGGTCTTCGTCGACGAGTTCGCCACCATCTGCCGTGAGTACGCCGGCCTGCCGAGTGCGCTCTACGAGGCGACCCGGCTCTCCGAGCAGGTCGGCTGCCGGATCCTGCTCAAGCGCGAGGACCTCAACCACACCGGTGCCCACAAGATCCGCAACGTGCTCGGCCAGGCGTTGCTGACCCGGCGGATGGGCAAGACCCGGGTGATCGCGGAGACCGGCGCCGGGCAGCACGGCGTCGCGAGCGCCACCGCGGCCGCGTACTTCGGGCTCGACTGCACCGTCTACATGGGCTCGGTCGACGTGAAGCGCCAGGCGCTCAACGTGGCGCGCATGCAGCTGCTGGGCACCAAGGTCATCCCCGTCGACTCCGGCAGCGCGACGCTCAAGGACGCCATCAACGAGGCCCTGCGCGACTGGGTCGCCTCGGTCGACCACACGGCGTACCTCTTCGGGACCGCGGCCGGGCCGCATCCCTTCCCGAGCATGGTCCGCGACTTCACCCGGGCGATCGGCGACGAGGCGAGGGCGCAGTGCCTCGAGCGGTACGGCGTGCTGCCGCGCGGGATCGCGGCGTGCGTCGGCGGTGGGTCCAACGCGATCGGTCTGTTCACCGCGTTCCTCGACGACGACGTGGAGATCCACGGCTTCGAGCCCGGGGGCGAGGGCTTCGAGACCGGTCGGCACGCGGCGACCATCACCGCGGGCGACGCCGGTGTGCTCCACGGCGCGAAGACCTACGTCCTCCAGGACGAGGACGGCCAGACCATCGAGTCCCACTCGATCTCCGCCGGTCTCGACTACCCCGGGGTCGGCCCCCAGCACGCCTGGCTCGCGGCGTCCGGCAGGGCGTCGTACAGCCCCGTCACCGACGCGGAGGCGATGGACGCGATGGCGCTGCTCAGCCGGACCGAGGGGATCATCCCGGCCATCGAGTCGGCCCACGCCATCGCCGGTGCCCTGCAGGTCGCCCAGGGCTACGACGCCGACGACATCATGCTGATCAACCTGTCGGGCCGCGGCGACAAGGACATGGGCACCGCGATCGAGTGGTTCCACCTCGGCGACGCCGAGGGTGGCCCCGACGGCGCCGCGGAGCCCGTGACATGACCGCCACGACCGCCTTCGAGAAGGCCCGGGCGGACGAGCGCGCGGCGTTGGTCGGCTACCTCCCGGCCGGCTTCCCCGACGTGGACGGTGCGATCGAGGCGCTGCGCGCGATGGTCGACGCCGGCTGCGACGTGATCGAGATCGGCCTGCCCTACAGCGACCCGGTGATGGACGGCCCGACCATCCAGGCGGCCGCGCAGCGCGCCCTCGAGGGCGGGGTGAGGGTGCCCGACGTGCTCCGCACCGTCGAGGCCGTCGCGGCGACCGGCACACCGACCCTGGTGATGACCTACTGGAACCCGATCGAGCGGTACGGCGTCGAGCGCTTCGCCGCCGACCTCGCCTCGGCGGGCGGCGCAGGGCTGATCACGCCCGACCTGACCCCCGACAGCGCCCGGGGCTGGATCGCGGCGGCCGACACGCACGACCTCGACAAGGTCTTCCTGGTCGCGCCCTCCTCGACCGACGAGCGGATCGCGATGACCACGGCAGCATGCCGCGGCTTCGTCTACGCCACCGCCGTGATGGGGGTGACCGGCGCGCGTTCCTCGACGAGCGACCTCGCCGGCCCGCTCGTCGCGCGCACCCGCGCCGCCACCGACCTTCCCGTGGGAGTCGGCCTCGGCGTCAGCAACGGCGCGCAGGCCGCCGAGGTCGCGTCGTACGCCGACGGGGTGATCGTCGGGTCTGCGTTCGTCCGCTGCCTGCTCGACCACGACGACCTCGGTGAGGCGTTGACGGCGCTGACCGCGCTCACCGAGGACCTCGCCCGGGGGGTACGCCGTGCGTAGCCGCATCGCCCTGCTCGTCCTCCTCGCCGTCGCCCTCGCGGGCTGCGCGAAGAGCTCGGCCGACACCTTCACCGGAGCGGTGCTGCACCAGAAGTACCACGCTCCCGCGACGATGCTGACCGACACCGAGGGCCAGCCCTTCTCGCTCGCCTCCAGCACCGACAAGCGGCTGACCCTGGTCTTCTTCGGCTACACGCACTGCCCCGACGAGTGCCCGACCACGATGGCGACCCTGGCCTCGGCCATGCTCCAGCTCGACGACTCCGATCGCGACAACGTGCAGGTCGTCTTCGTGACCACCGACCCGGCCCGCGACACCGGCCCGGTCATCCGTGACTGGCTCGACCGCTTCGACCCGTCGTTCGTCGGAGTCACCGGGCCGCTGCCGGAGATCAAGACCGTCGCCGAGAAGATGGGCGTCGCCGTCGAGAAGGGCCGGCGCCTGCCCAGCGGCGGGTACGACGTCACCCACGGCACCCAGGTCCTGGCGCTCGACGGGACGAACACGGTGCCCGTGGTCTGGACCATCGGCGCCACCGCTCCCGAGTTCGCCCACGACATCCACCAGCTGCTCTCCTGAGGACGCCCGTGTCGACCCTGTTCATCCCCAGCCCCGCTGACGGCGTCTGGTACCTCGGGCCGGTGCCCCTGCGCGGCTACGCGCTGTGCATCATCGCCGGGATCATCGCGGCCGTCTGGATCGGCGAACGTCGCTGGGTGGCGCGTGGCGGCACCCGCGGCGAGGTGACCGACCTCGCCCTGTGGGCGGTGCCGTTCGGGGTCATCGGCGGCCGGCTCTACCACGTGATCACCGACCACGACCTCTACTTCGGCGAGGGCCAGTCGGCGATCAACGCGCTCTACATCTGGCGTGGCGGACTCGGCATCTGGGGGGCGATCGCCCTCGGCGGCGTGGGCGTCTGGATCGGCGCGCATCGCAAGGGGATCCGGGTCCCGGCGGTGCTCGACGCGCTCGCGCCGGGCGTGCTGATCGCACAGGCGATGGGGCGGTGGGGCAACTGGTTCAACCAGGAGCTCTTCGGTCGGCCGTCGACCGAGTGGTGGGCGCTCAAGATCGACCCGCAGAACCGGCCGCCCGGATACGAGCAGTACGCCACCTTCCAGCCGACCTTCCTCTACGAGTCGATCTGGAACGTCGCCGCGTTCTTCTTCGTGGTCTGGGCCGACCGTCGCTTCAAGCTCGGCCACGGCCGGGTGATGGCGCTCTACGTGATGGCCTACACGCTCGGCCGCGGCTGGATCGAGACGCTGCGCATCGACGACGTCGAGTACCAGCACGTGCTCGGCCTGCGCCTCAACGTCTGGACCTCGATCGTGCTGTTCGTGCTGGCCACGATCTACTTCGTCGTGGTCGGCCGCCGGCAGCCGGGCCGGGAGGTCGAGGTCTACACCGAGGCCCGCCTCGCCGCCGACCGGGCGCTCGCCGGTGAGGCCGCCGGCACCGACGCCTCGGAGGCCTCCTCCGATGCCCGGAGCGGTGAGTCTGCCACCGTCTCCCCAGACGATCCGGTGGCGGAGTCACCGCCGGACGACGCCCACCCCGCTGCGGAGAGCGCTGATGCCGGGGCCGGTGAGCCTGCCACCGAACCCGCGGACGAGCCGGTGGCCGAGTCACCGCCGGCGTCACCGCCGACCACGTCGAAGGCCAAGCCCGCCGTCGACTGACCTGGGTCGGCACGTCGTACCCGAGGAGATCGGAGTACGACGACGCGCCGTGGGCGTGGCACGGTGGGCACATGACCGACACGAACCCGCAGACTCACTCGCGCTACCGCCTTCTCGACAAGCACGATCAACCCCTCGACGAGGCCGAGTGGCCCAACGACGGCGAGGCCGTCCTCTGGGCCGAACGCCACCGCGCTGCCGGCAGCGGCCCGTCGTTCCGCCGGATCGAGCGCCGCGACGGCGACACCTGGGTGTTCGTCTCCCAGGCTGGCACCATCGCTGCCGACCGCGGCAGCGAGGACCTCTGACCCGTCACACCGGCCTCACCAGCAACACGCCGTAGCCGCTCCCGTCGCTTCGTACGGGTTGCAACGCCCGACAAGCGACGCGATCGCCGGTCGACCGGCGATCGCACCAGCCCGCCCCGCGACCTGTCCGCAGGGCGGGAAGGGACGGACCGTGGACGAGCGGGCTTGCTAGCCTGACCGCGCTTGGGCCAACGCCGTCCCCTGCCTCCTTGCCTAGCTCGCCCTGCCCGACCGCCCCGGCGGCCGCGGCACCGACGACGGGAGCACCGGTCGATGCGCGCGTTGCACGCTGGCCCGCCCGCCCAAGGGCTCTACGACCCACGCTTCGAGCACGACGCGTGCGGCGTCGCCTTCGTGGCCACCCTCACCGGGGAGGCCAGCCACGACATCGTGGCGAAGGCGCTCACCGCGCTGCGCAACCTCGACCACCGCGGTGCGGCCGGCGCCGAGGTCAACTCCGGCGACGGCGCGGGCATCCTGCTCCAGGTCCCCGACGCGTTCCTGCGGGCGGTGGTCGACTTCGACCTCCCGGGTCCCGGCTCCTACGCCGTCGGGACGGCGTTCCTCGAGGGCGGCGCGGACGAGGTGGCCAAGACCCGGCAGCAGGTCGAGGACCTCGCCGAGGCCGAGGGGCTGACCGTCCTCGGCTGGCGCGACGTACCCGTCGACCCCGACCTGCTCGGTGCGACCGCCCGGGCCGTGGTGCCTGTCTTCAGCCAGCTGTTCGTCGCAGCGGCCGGGTCGCGACTGACCGGCATGGCCCTCGAGCGCCGTGCGTTCTGCCTGCGCAAGCGGGCCGAGCGCGAGACCGAGGTCTACTTCGGCTCCCTCAGCGCCCGCACGCTGCTCTACAAGGGCATGCTCACCACCGACCAGCTCGACCGGTTCTTCCCCGACCTCACCGACGAGCGGGTCGCCTCCGCGCTGGCCGTGGTCCACTCGCGCTTCTCGACCAACACCTTCCCGAGCTGGCCGCTGGCCCACCCCTACCGCTACATCGCCCACAACGGCGAGATCAACACCGTCATGGGCAACCGGAACTGGATGCGGGCCCGCGAGGCGCTGCTCGCCTCCGACCTGATCCCGGGCGACCTCGACCGCCTCTTCCCGATCTGCACGCCGGGCGCGTCCGACTCCGCCAGCTTCGACGAGGTGCTCGAGCTGCTCCACATCGGTGGCCGGTCCCTGCCCCACGCGGTGCTGATGATGATCCCCGAAGCCTGGGAGAACCATCAGGAGATGGACGCCCAGCGCCGGGCCTTCTACGAGTACCACTCCATGTTGATGGAGCCGTGGGACGGCCCCGCCTGCGTGGTGTTCACCGACGGCTCCCAGATCGGCGCCGTGCTCGACCGCAACGGGCTGCGCCCCAGCCGCTACTGGGTGACCGACGACGGCCTGGTCGTCCTCGCCTCCGAGGTCGGCGTGCTCGACCTCGACCCCGCCACCATCGTCCGCAAGGGCCGGCTCAAGCCCGGCCGGATGTTCCTCGTCGACACCGACGAGCACCGGATCATCGAGGACGAGGAGATCAAGGGCGAGCTCGCCACCGAGCACCCGTACGACGAGTGGCTGCACGCCGGCCTGATCCACCTCGACGACGTGCTCGACCGCGAGCACATCGTGCACACCCACTCCTCGGTGACCCGGCGCCAGCAGGTCTTCGGCTACACCCAGGAGGAGCTGCGGGTCCTGCTGACGCCGATGGCCAACTCCGGCGCCGAGCCGATCGGCTCGATGGGCACCGACAGCCCGATCGCGGCGCTCAGCGACCGGCCGCGGCTGCTGTTCGACTACTTCGCGCAGATGTTCGCCCAGGTGACCAACCCGCCGCTCGACGCGATCCGCGAGGAGCTCGTCACCTCGCTGGGCGGCACCATCGGCCCCGAGGCCAACCTCCTCGAGCCGACCCCCGCCGCGTGTCGGCAGATCGTGGTGCCGTTCCCCGTGCTCGACAACGACGAGCTGGCCAAGATCCGCCACATCAACCGTGACGGCGACATGCCCGGCTTCATCACCCACGTCAGCCGTGGCCTCTACGAGGTCGAGGGTGGCGGCGCCGCCATGGCGCGTCGCCTCGAGGAGATCTGCGACGAGGTCTCCGAGGCAATCGCCGGTGGCGCGCGCGTGATCGTGCTCTCCGACCGCCACTGCACCGCCGAGCTCGCGCCGATCCCGTCGCTGCTCCTCACCGGGGCGGTCCACCACCACCTCGTGCGTGAGAAGACGCGCACCCAGGTCGGGTTGATCCTCGAGGCCGGCGACGTGCGCGAGGTCCACCACGTCGCGCTCCTGATCGGGTACGGCGCCGCCGCGGTCAACCCGTACCTCGCCATGGAGTCGGTCGAGGACCTCGCCCGCGACGGCTTCTACGTGCAGGTCGAGCCCGAGGTCGCCGTGCGTCACCTGATCAAGGGCCTCGGCAAGGGCGTGCTCAAGGTGATGTCCAAGATGGGGATCTCGACCGTCGCCTCCTACACCGGCGCGCAGACCTTCGAGGCCGTCGGGCTGTCGCAGTCGGTGGTCGACCGCTACTTCACCGGTACGACGTCCAAGCTCGGCGGCGTCGCGCTCGACACCATCGCCGAGGAGGTCGCCCGGCGCCACGCCACGGCTTACCCCCGCGGCGGCATCAGCCCGACCCACCGCGAGCTGCCGGTCGGCGGCGAGTACCAGTGGCGCCGCCCCGACCTGGGGGCCGAGCCCCACCTGTTCGACCCCGAGACGGTCTTCCGGCTCCAGCACTCCACGCGCCACCAGCGCTACGACGTCTTCAAGCAGTACACCGCCCGCATCGACGAGCAGTCCGAGCGGCTGATGACCCTCCGTGGGCTGTTCCGGTTCAAGGCGGCCGAGGCTGGCGGTCGGTCTCCGGTCCCGATCGAGGAGGTCGAGCCGGTCTCCGAGATCGTGCGGCGCTTCTCCACCGGCGCGATGTCCTACGGGTCGATCAGCCGCGAGGCCCACGAGAACCTCGCGATCGCGATGAACCGTCTCGGCGGGAAGTCCAACACCGGCGAGGGCGGCGAGGACACCGACCGCCTGCGCGACCCCGAGCGCAGGAGCTCCATCAAGCAGGTCGCCTCGGGCCGCTTCGGCGTCACCAGCGACTACCTCACCAACGCCGACGACCTCCAGATCAAGATGGCCCAGGGCGCCAAGCCCGGCGAGGGCGGCCAGCTGCCGGGGGCCAAGGTCTACCCGTGGGTCGCCAAGACCCGGCACTCGACGCCGGGCGTGGGCCTGATCAGCCCGCCGCCCCACCACGACATCTACTCGATCGAGGACCTCGCCCAGCTGATCCACGACCTGAAGAACGCCAACCCCGCGGCGCGGGTCCACGTGAAGCTCGTGGCCGAGGTCGGCGTCGGCACCGTCGCGGCCGGTGTCTCCAAGGCGCACGCCGACGTCGTCCTGATCTCCGGGCACGACGGCGGCACCGGCGCGGCGCCGCTGACCTCCCTCAAGCACGCGGGCGGTCCGTGGGAGCTCGGGCTCGCCGAGACCCAGCAGACCCTGCTCGTCAACGGGCTGCGCGACCGGATCGTCGTGCAGACCGACGGTCAGCTCAAGACCGGCCGCGACGTCGTGATCGCCGCGCTGCTCGGTGCGGAGGAGTACGGCTTCGCCACCGCACCGCTCGTCGTCAGCGGCTGCATCATGATGCGGGTCTGCCACCTCGACACCTGCCCGGTCGGCGTCGCCACCCAGAACCCCGTGCTGCGCAAGCGCTTCAACGGCAAGCCGGAGTTCGTGGTCACGTTCTTCGAGTACATCGCCGAGGAGGTGCGCGAGCTCCTGGCCGAGCTCGGCTTCCGCTCCCTCGACGAGGCGATCGGTCAGGTCGGTGCGCTCGACGTGGCGCCGGCCGTCGACCACTGGAAGGCCTCCGGGCTCGACCTCACGCCGATCCTCCACGTCGCCGAGGTGGGCGAGCAGTTCGCCGGCCAGGCGCTGCGTCGTACCAAGAGCCAGGACCACGGCCTCGAGAAGGCGCTCGACAACGAGCTGATCCGGATCGCCGCTCCCGCGCTGGAGAACGGCGAGCCGGTCCGGGCCCAGCTCGCCGTCCGCAACGTCAACCGGACCGTCGGCACGATGCTCGGTCACGAGGTGACCAAGCGCTACGGCGGCGAGGGGCTCCCCGACGACACGATCGACCTCACCCTGGTCGGCTCGGCCGGCCAGTCGTTCGGGGCGTTCCTGCCGCGCGGCGTGACCCTGCGGCTCGAGGGCGACGCCAACGACTACGTCGGCAAGGGCCTCTCGGGCGGGCGGATCGTGATCCGTCCCGACCGCGCGGCGAGGTTCGCCGCCCACGAGCAGATCATCGCCGGCAACGTGATCGGCTACGGCGCGACGTCGGGCGAGGTGTTCATCCGGGGTGGCGTGGGCGAGCGGTTCTGCGTCCGGAACTCCGGCGTCACGGCGGTCGTCGAGGGGGTGGGCGACCATGCGTGCGAGTACATGACCGGCGGCCGCGTGCTCGTGCTCGGCAAGACCGGGCGCAACGTCGCGGCCGGCATGAGCGGCGGCACGGCGTACGTCCTCGATCTGAAGACCCATCGGGTGAACCGGGAGCTCGTCGACCTCGGTCCGGTGCCGGACGACGTCGCGGACGAGCTCCGGGCCCTCGTCGTCCGTCACCACGAGGAGACGGCTTCGACGGTGGCCGAGGCGCTGCTCGCCGACTGGACCGACACCGTCTCCCGGCTCACCGAGATCATGCCGCGCGACTACCGCCGGGTCCTCGAGGCGCGGGCCGACGCCCTGCGCGACGGCCTGGACGACGACGAGGCCGACCGTCGCATCATGGAGGTGCTGCATGGCTGACCCCCGAGGCTTCCTCAAGCACGGCCGCGAGGTGGCCGAGCGTCGCCCCGTCGCCGAGCGCATCCACGACTGGAACGAGGTCTACCCCGGAGGCCCAGGGCGCGCGCTGCTGCCGATCATCTCCACGCAGGCCTCGCGCTGCATGGACTGCGGCATCCCGTTCTGCAACCAGGGCTGCCCGCTGGGCAACCTGATCCCCGAGTGGAACGACCTGGTCTGGCGCGACGACTGGGACGGCGCGATGGACCGCCTCCACGCGACGAACAACTTCCCGGAGTTCACCGGTCGGCTGTGCCCCGCGCCCTGCGAGACCGCGTGCGTGCTCGGCATCAACCAGGACCCGGTCACGATCAAGAACGTCGAGGTCGCGATCATCGACCGCGCCTGGTCGTCGGGCTACGTGCGGCCCCGGCCGCCGGAGTGGCTCTCGGGCCGCACGGTCGCGGTGATCGGCTCGGGACCCGCCGGCCTCGCCGCCGCCCAGCAGCTCACCCGGGCGGGCCACACCGTGGCGGTCTACGAGCGGGCCGACCGGATCGGTGGCCTGCTGCGCTACGGCATCCCCGAGTTCAAGATGGAGAAGGCCGTCCTCGACCGCCGGCTCGACCAGATGCGGCGCGAGGGCACCGTGTTCCGCGCCGGCGTCGACGTCGGCGCGGAGCTGACCGGTGACCGACTGCGCGAGCGGTACGACGCGGTCGTGCTCGCCGTCGGCTCGACCGTCGGGCGCGACCTGCCGGTGCCCGGTCGCGAGCTCGACGGCATCCACCAGGCGATGGAGTTCCTGCCCCAGTCCAACCGCGCCAGTCTCGGCGAGGACGTCGCGGACCAGATCACCGCCACCGGCCGCGACGTCGTCATCATCGGCGGCGGCGACACCGGCGCCGACTGCCTCGGTACGGCGATCCGGCAGGGCGCCGCGTCCGTCACCCAGCTCGAGATCCTGGCGCAGCCGCCGGTCGACCGGCCCGACGGCCAGCCGTGGCCCACCTACCCGATGACGTTCCGCGTGTCCTCGGCCCACGAGGAGGCCGGCGACCGCGTCTACGCGGTCTCGACGCAGGAGTTCCTCGGCGACGCGTCCGGTCGGGTCCGGGCGCTGCGCCTGGTCGAGGTCGACGCCTCCTTCTCGCCGATCGAGGGCACCGAGCGCGAGATCCCGGCCGGGCTCGTCCTGCTGGCGATGGGCTTCACCGGTCCCGAGCGGCCAGGTCTGATCGAGCAGCTCGGGGTCGACCTCGACGAGCGGGGCAACGTCGCCCGCGACACGTCGTACGCCACGAGCGTCGCGGGCGTGTTCGTGGCCGGCGACGCGGGTCGCGGTCAGTCGCTCATCGTGTGGGCGATCGCCGAGGGCCGCGCGGCCGCTGCTGCGGTCGACGAGTACCTCACCGGCGCGACCAGCCTGCCGCGTCCGATCCCGCCGACCGCACGTCCGCTGGTGGTCTGAGGAGCGGGAGGTGTGCCCCGCGACGGCAGGAGGCGCATGCGGGCCGCGCCCGCGGTCCTCGAGGCTCGATCCGCAGGTGCCACGCGTAGTCAGGCCCGGGGCAGGTTCACGCGCCTAGCGTCCCAGGTGGCCCCATCGGCGACCTGAGGAGTGTGGACGCGCATGTCGTGGCACCGGCACGCCCGCGCGGCCGTCGCCCTGACGGCGAGCGCCGTGCTGGCTGCCTGCGGAGGTCATGGCTCCTCGACCCCGGCCTCGGGCGCCCCGTCGGTTGCCCCGACGGGTGGGCCGACGGTCGTCCACGTGCCCCGGCGGCCACTTGTGGCCCTGCCCTTCCGGCACCCACTCCCGGGCATGCCGCCGGTGATCGACAACGACGTCTATTCGCAGGACCGGGCCGGCATGCTCGCGCCGCAGGTGCGCCACGACCCGGCGTACCTCTACGTGCCGGACTCGCAAGGCTCGACGGTCACCGTCATCGACCCGCGCACGCGCCGGGTCGTGCGGGTGATCCCGACCGGCTACCTGAGCCAGCACGTGGTGCCGTCGTACGACCTCCGCACGCTCTACACGAACTCGAGCGTTGCCGACGAGCTGGTCGCGATCAACCCGCGCACGGGTCTGCGCGGGGGCACCGTTCCCATGCCGAGGCCGTACAACCTCTACTTCACCCCGGACGGGCGGACCGCGGTGGTGATGATCGAGCAGCACGACACGATCCGCTTCGCGGACGCGCGCACCTTCCACACGATCAAGGACCTGAAGTACCCGGGCTGTCGCGGGCCGAACCACGCGGACTTCTCCGGCAACGGTCGGTTCTTCGTCGTGACCTGCGAGTTCTCCGGTGAGCTGCTCGAGATCTCGACGCTCGGGCATCGGGTGCGCGGGGTGATCCACCTCGACCCGGCACCCACGGCAGCACATGCCGACCCGATGACGATGGGGCGCAGCGTGCCGCAGGACGTGCGGATCTCGCCCGACGGCAGGACGTTCTACGTCGCTGACATGGGCACCAACGAGCTGCGCCTGATCGACGCACAGACGTTCAAGCAGGAGGCCGTGATCGGGATGCCGCGGATGCCCCACGGGATCTACCCGAGCCGCGACGGCAAGGACCTCTACATCTCCGACCGGGGCGCCGGCGAGGTGAGCGTGCTCGACCTCGCGACGAACAGGATCGTCGACACGTGGACCATTCCCGGCGGCGGTAGCCCCGACATGGGTGGTGTCTCCGCCGACGGCACGATGCTGTGGTTGTCGGGCCGCAACGAGGGGGTCGTCTACGGTTTCGACACCAGGTCTGGCCGGCTGGTCGCGCGGATCCCCGTCGGCGGCAGCCCGCACGGACTCCTGGTCTGGCCGCAACCCGGCCGCTACTCCCTCGGCCACACCGGGAACATGCGATGAGGCGGCTCCTGCTCGTCGTGGTGGTGGCGCCGCTGATGGTCGGGTGCTCGGCGTTCACGTCCTCCGAGCCCGCAGCGCCCAGCCCGTCGGGTTCGAGCAGCTCGACGGCGCCCTCGCCGCCCTCGAGCAGTCCAGCGGCGGCTCCGGCCACGCCGTTCGTGCCACGGCGGGTGAGCGCCTCGCCGGCGCGGTGGCGGTTGCCGGTGGCGAGCTCCCGCCAGGCCGTGGTGCCGGTCGGACCCACCTCCGTGGTGCTGGCGGGTGGCCTGGTGACCGGAGACCGGTCGACCGGCGAGGCGCTCCGGATCGACGTCGCCTCGGGTCGGATCGTGCGACTGAAGTCGCTCCCCGTCCCGGTGCACGACGTCGCCGGTGGGATGCTCGGCGGTGCTCCGGCGGCGATCGGGGGCGGCAACGCCACCGAGCAGGACGTGGTCCAGGTGCTGTCCGACCGGGGCTGGCACGTGACCGGTCATCTCCCCACGAGCCGGTCCGACCTGAGCGTCGTGCAGAACGGCCCCCGGCCTTGGGCGGTCGGCGGGTACGACGGCTCGAGCGTGCCGACCGCGATCCTGTCACTGGCCGGCGGCGGACGCAGCAGGACGATCGGGCACCTGTCCCAGGGAGTCCGCTACGCCGCCAGCACCGTCAGCGGGCGCACGGCATACGTGTTCGGCGGGGAGGTGCTCGGCCGCGAGCTGGACACCGTGCAGGCCGTCGATCTCGGCACCGGGCGGACGCGGATCGTGGCTCGGCTCCCGGTGCCCCTGGGTCATGCCATGGCCACCACCGTCGGCTCCCGGATCCTGCTCGTGGGTGGGCGTGTGACGGCGAACCGCCAGACGGACGCAATGTGGTGGTTCGACCCGGCCACGGCCGGGTTCACCCGCGCCGGCCGCCTCCCGGCGCCGCTCAGCGACGCGGCGGTGGCGGCCCACGGACATCGGATCTGGTTGCTCGGCGGCGAGGACCCGGCGGTGACCGACGGGGTCCTGACAATCTCGGTCCGGTGAGCCATTGCTTGGAACGTTCCAATGCTTGCTAGGTTGAGCGTCGTGCGTAGAGCCAAGATCGTGTGCACCCTCGGCCCCGCCGTCGGCACGACAGAGAAGATCCGCGAGCTGGTCGACGCCGGGATGGACGTCGCCCGGCTGAACATGAGCCACGGCAGCCACGAGGATCACCAGCGCCACTACGACATGGTGCGGGCCGCCTCCGACGCGACCGGTCACGGGGTCGGCATCATCGCCGACCTCCAGGGGCCGAAGATCCGGCTCGAGACGTTCGCCGAAGGGAAGGTGAAGCTCCACAAGGGCCAGGAGTTCGTGATCACGACCCGCGACGTCACGGGCGACGCCTCGATCTGCGGGACGACGTACAAGGGCCTGCCCGGCGACGTGTCGGAGGGCGACCCGATCCTCGTCGACGACGGCAAGCTGCGGCTGCGCGTGGTGAAGGTGAGCGACACCGACGTCACCACGCGGGTCGAGGTCGCCGGCAAGGTCAGCGACCACAAGGGCCTGAACCTCCCCGGCGTCGCCGTCAGCGTGCCCGCCCTCTCGGAGAAGGACAAGGAGGACCTGCGCTGGGCGCTGCGGATGTCGGTGGACTTCATCGCGCTGTCGTTCGTCCGTTCGGCGGCGGACGTCGACGACGTGCGGGCGATCATGCACGAGGAAGGCGTGATGCTGCCGATCATCGCCAAGATCGAGAAGCCTCAGGCGATCGACAACATCGACGAGATCGTCAAGGCGTTCGACGCGTTCATGGTGGCGCGCGGCGACCTCGGCGTGGAGTGCCCGCTGGAGGACGTGCCCTTCCTGCAGAAGCGGGTCGTCGACAAGGCGCGGCGCAACGCCAAGCCGGTGATCGTCGCGACCCAGATGCTCGAGTCGATGATCACCAACCCGCGCCCCACGCGCGCCGAGGCCTCCGACGTCGCGAACGCCGTTCTCGACGGCGCCGACGCCGTGATGCTGTCCGGCGAGACCAGCGTGGGGGAGTACCCCATCGAGACCGTCGAGACGATGGCCCGGATCATCGCCTCGACCGAGGACCACGAGCTCGCCAAGATGGCCGCGATCGACTGGCAGCCGCGCACGCGCGGCGGGGTGATCGCCAAGGCCGCCGCCGAGGTGGCCGACCGGGTGGGCGCGGCGTACACGGTGGCCTTCACCCAGTCCGGCGACTCGGCTCGCCGGCTGGCCCGGTACCGCGGTCGGGTGCCCGTGCTGGCCTTCACCCCCGAGGCGAAGGTGCGCTCGCAGCTGTCGCTGACCTGGGGGGTCGAGACGTTCCTGATCACCGACGTGGAGCACACCGACGAGATGGTGATGCAGGTCGACGAGGCGCTGCTCCATATCGGCCGGGTCTCCGAGGGCGACCAGGTGGTCATCATCGCCGGCTCACCCCCCGGCATCCCGGGCTCCACCAACGCGCTCCGGATCCACCGGATGGGCGACGCCATCCACGAGGTCGCCCCGGCCTACCGCCGCCGCTGAGGTCGTCCCGCTGAGCCGATCGCGCTGGCCCCGGCTTCACCATGTTCACATGGTGGAGCCTCGCTTCTCGCGTCGAACTCACCCCGAGAACCCACGCTTCATCACGAGAACATGGTGAAGCAGGGGACGACGGGACCACCGCGCAGTCTCGACAGCACAGTGCCCCGGGTGGGATTCGAACCCACACTGGACGGTGTTTGAGACCGCTTCCTCTACCGGTTGGGATACCGGGGCAACGGGCGCCCAACCTACCGGATCGCAAGCGCCCGATCGGCCCCGGATAGCCTGAGTCGGTGACCACCCCGGAGCCCCGTCGCGTCGTGATCGCGGAGGACGAGGCCCTGATCCGGATGGACCTCGCCGAGATGCTCGCCGAGGAGGGGTACGACGTCGTGGGGCAGGCCGCAGACGGCGCCCGCGCGATCGGGCTGGCCGAGGAGCTCCGGCCCGACCTGGTCATCCTCGACGTCAAGATGCCGGTCCTCGACGGCATCGCGGCAGCCGAGCGGATCGCCGCCGGACGGATCGCGCCGGTCGTGATCCTCACGGCCTTCTCCCAGCGCGAGCTGGTCGAGCGGGCGCGCGACGCCGGGGCGATGGCCTATCTCGTCAAGCCGTTCTCGCGCACCGACCTGGTGCCGGCGATCGAGATCGCGGTGAGCCGCTTCGCCGAGCTCGGCGCCCTGGAGACCGAGATCGCGGACCTCGGCGAGCAGCTGGCCGCGCGCAAGGCCGTCGACCGGGCCAAGGCCGTTCTGCAGAAGGAGCTCGGCCTGAGCGAGCCCGACGCGTTCCGGTGGATCCAGAAGACCGCGATGGACCTGCGCCGCTCGATGCGCGAGGTCGCCGAGGGAGTCGTCGAGCACGGCGTCGACCGCTCCTGAGCCGCCCCGCCCCTCGCCCGTGCGATCCGTCGCCTCGGCCACTTCTGCCTGCCCTTTTGACTCCTCATGGCCGTGTCACAATCTCGAAACTGTGCAACTTTCCGGTGTCGAGGGGCGAGACCGACCCCCCTTAAGTGCTAACTTGCCGCAATCTCTCGACAGCGCCGCGGACCCGCGGCAGAAGTTCCGACGGAGGACTCTCACATGGGCACCAAGCACAACCTGCGGATTTTCGCCGCAGTGGCCGCGGCCGGACTCGCACTGACGGCGTGCGGCAGCACTGGGTCATCCAACAGCTCGGCCAGCGGTTCGTCCGACTGCGTCTCCGGCCAGACGCTCGCATTCCTGGGTGCCACGACCGGCCCCAACGGCGCGCTCGGCCAGAACATGGTCGGCGGCATCAAGCTGGCCCTCGACGACTACAACAAGGCGCACTCCGACTGCACGGTCGGCTTCAAGGCGTTCGACTCCCAGGGCGACCCCGACCAGGCGACCACGCTGGCCACCCAGATCGTGGGCGACCAGTCGATCATCGGTCTGGTCGGCCCCGGTTTCTCCGGTGAGTCGCTGTCCACCGGCAAGACCTTCAGCGCCGCGGGGCTGCCGTCGATCTCGCCGTCGGCCACCAACGTGACCATCACCCAGCAGGGGTGGCCCACCTGGCACCGCGTCATCGGCAACGACTCTGCGCAGGGAGCCGCGGTGGCGACCTACCTCAAGGACACGGCGAACGCGAAGAAGGTCTTCGTCGTCGCTGACGACTCCGACTACGGCAAGGGCCTCGCGGGCTACGTGAAGTCGGGACTCGGCGGCCTCGTCGCCGGCACCGACAGCGTCGCCACCGGTCAGACCGACTTCTCCGCGACCGTGACGGCGATCAAGGCCTCGGGCGCCGACGCGATGTTCTACGGCGGCTACTACGCCGAGGCCGGCCTGCTCGCCAAGCAGCTGCGGCAGGCTGGCTACACCGGTCTGTTCATGTCGGGTGACGGCTCCGAGGATGCGCAGTTCGTGAAGATCGCGGGTGCCGACGCCGCCAACGGTGCGATCCTGACGGCTCCTGCCGGTCCGGCGCCCGCTGACTTCGACGCCAAGTACCAGGCGCTCATCGGCAGCCCGTCGGGTCTGTACTCCACCCAGTCGTTCGACGCGACGAACATCTTCCTGGCCGGGATCGACGCCGGGAAGACCAGCCACGCCGACCTGAACGACTTCGTCGGGGCCTACACCGGTACGGGCATCAGCGGTCCGATCGCGTTCGACCAGAACGGCGACATCAAGCAGACCGCGATCTTCGCCTACAAGGTCGCCAACGGGAAGCTCGACACCCAGAACCCGACGCCCATCAAGTGACCGGGTCCAGGTAGTCCGTCCCAGTGGGCTGCGGCCGGGAGCAATCCCGGCCGCAGCCGCTGCCCGAGGTGTGAAGGGGTTGCGATGAACTTCGCGTTCCTGTTCAACAACTTCTTCGAGTTGACCATCACCGGCCTTGCCCTCGGTGCGATCTACGGGTTGGTCGCACTGGGCTACACGATGGTCTACGGCGTCCTGCAGCTGATCAACTTCGCCCACTCCGAGGTCTTCATGTTCGGGACCTTCGCGGTGGCCTGGGTCGTGGTGATCATCCACGGCACCACCTCCGCCACGCAGGGTCTCGGGCCTACCCTGGGCATCCTGGCGATAGCCTTCGTCGCGGCCATGCTGGTGTCCGCGGCGATAGCCGCCCTGGTCGAACGTCTGGCCTACCGCCCGCTGATGAAACGCGGGGCTCCCAAGTTGATCATCTTGATCTCGGCCATCGGCATGTCCTTCTCGCTGGCCGAGGTGATGGGGGTGCGCGACAAGATCGCCGGCTGGTTCGGACTCCAGGTGCGGTTGGCCGACTACGTGTCCCAGGCCCGCAACGTGTACTCCAGCCCGATCACCATCAACCCGCACGGGTTGTTCCCGATCGGCAACTACCGGGTGACCGACGTCGACCTGCTCATCATCGGGTCGGCCGTGGGCATGATGGTCGTGCTCGACCAGTTCGTCCGTCGCACCCAGCTGGGTCGCGGCATCCGCGCGGTCGCCCAGGACCCGGAGTCCGCCGCCCTGATGGGTGTGAACTCGACCCGGATCGTCCAGGCCACGTTCCTGATCGGAGGCGTGATGGCCGGTGCGGCCGCGACCCTCTACATGATCCGGATCGGGTCGACGCGCCAGAACGCCGGCTTCATCCTCGGCGTCAAGGCCTTCACCGCGGCCGTCATGGGCGGCATCGGCAACCTGCGCGGTGCCCTCCTCGGAGGGCTCGTGCTGGGCGTGGCCGAGAACTGGGGATCCGCGCTCTTCGGCACCCAGTGGAAGGACGTCGTCGCGTTCGTCCTGCTGATCCTCATCCTGCTCGTCCGGCCCACCGGCATCCTCGGTGAGTCCCTCGCGAAGGCACGCGTATGAGCACCTCCGAGGCCCAGCCCAAGGGCCGCAGGATCCCGGCGCCGCCGGCCCGCTTCCAGCTGCCATGGCTCCGCACGCGCCAGGCGCGCGTGCTGATGATCGGGATCGGCATCCTCCTGGCCTACGCCCTGCCCATCCTGCGACCACCGATCATCACGACCCCCGACTCCGACTTCGGTGGCGTGCTCACCAGCATGACGTCGTACGCGTTGGTGGCGGTCGGCCTCAACATCGTGATCGGGTACGCCGGGCTGCTCGACCTCGGCTATGTCGGCTTCTACGCGGTGGGGGCCTACACGACCGGCGTGCTCACCGCCCAGCACTGGCACTGGCCGTTCCTCCTGGTGCTGCCCGTCGCGATCGCCGTCACCATGGTGACCGGCGTGATCCTGGGGGCCCCGACCCTGCGGGTGCGAGGCGACTACCTCGCCATCGTCACGCTCGGGTTCGGCGAGATCATCCGGATCACGATCACCAACACGCCATGGCTGGGCGGGGCGTCCGGCATCAAGGACATCCCCGCTCCGCCGAGCCTCGGGCCCGACCCGGTGGGGGTCGACCAGGACGGTCTCTTCCAGATCCCCCACCTCGCGTGGCACGGGCTGACGCCGCTGATCGACAACGGCCACAAGACGCCGTTCCTCGTCTTCGGGGTGCTCGACGCCGTCCCGTACTACTGGCTGCTGCTCACGGTGCTGCTGATCGTGCTCGTCGCCGACGTCCTGATCAAGGAGAGCCGCGTCGGCCGCGCCTGGGAGGCCACCCGCGAGGACGAGGATGCAGCCGAGCTGATGGGTGTGCCGACCTTCCGCTACAAGCTGTTGGCCTTCGCACTCGGTGCCGCGATCGGTGGCCTGGCGGGCTCCATGCTGGCCTCCGGTCAGGGCGGCTTCATCAGCCCCACCAGCTTCCTGCTGCTCTACTCCCTGCTGTTCGTGGCCGCCGTCATCATCGGTGGTGCGGGCAACCGGTGGGGGGCGATCGTCGGTGGTGCCCTGGTGGCCTACCTGCCCGAGCGGTTCCGCGGTCTCAGCGACTGGCGCCTGCTGATCTTCGGCATCGCCTTGATGGTGATCGTGACGTTCCGCCCACAGGGCCTCCTGCCGCCCCGCCGCACGCGTCGGGCGATGAAGGTCGAGGCGCAGATCGAGGAGCTGGAAGGGGAGGGTGTCGATGCCTGACGCGGACCTTCGCAGGGCGATCCTCGAGGTCGACAACGTCACCATCCGGTTCGGCGGTGTCACCGCGCTCGACGAGGTGACCTTCGACATCAAGGAGGGCGAGATCCTCGGTCTGATCGGCCCCAACGGCGCCGGCAAGACCACCTGCTTCAACGTGATGACCGGGGTCTACCAGGCCACCAGCGGGCAGATCCGCTTCGACGGCGCGCCCCTGGCCAAGCGCAAGCGGCATGACATCACCAAGCTCGGGATCGCGCGCACCTTCCAGAACATCCGGCTCTTCAAGTCCATGACGGCCCTGGAGAACGTGATGGTCGGCGCGGATGCCCGGAGCAAGGTGGGTCTGCTGAACGCCTTGTTCCGCACGCCGCTGCACCGTCGTACGGAGGCGGCGGCGGAGAAGGCCGCGGCCGAGCTGCTGAGGTTCGTCGGGGTCACCGGCGACTCCGACGAGCTCGCCTCGAACCTCTCCTACGGCGACCAGCGGCGCCTCGAGATCGCCCGCGCCCTGGCCACGAAGCCGAAGCTGCTGTGCCTCGACGAGCCGGCGGCGGGCTTCAACCCGGCCGAGAAGGCGCGGCTGATGGAGCTGATCCGCAAGGTGCGCGACCAGGGCTACACGGTGCTGCTGATCGAGCACGACATGCGCCTGGTCATGGGAGTGACCGACCGGATCGTGGTGCTGGAGTTCGGCCGCAAGATCGCCGAGGGGCCGCCCGCCGAGATCCGCGACAACCCCGCGGTGATCGCCGCCTACCTGGGAGTGGACGACGAAGATGCTTCTTGAGGTCGACGGCCTGTGCGTCAACTACGGCCACATCGAGGCCATCCGCGACATCACCTTCGGTGTCGAGGAGGGCCAGATCACCACGCTGATCGGGGCCAACGGTGCCGGCAAGACCACGACCCTGAAGACCCTGTCCGGGCTGCGGAAGGTCCGTCAGGGCAAGGTGATCTTCGATGGCAAGGACATCACCCACCTGCCGTCGTACGAGCGCGTGAAGCTCGGCATCAGCCAGTCGCCCGAGGGCCGCGGCTGCTTCCCGGGCATGACGGTGCGCGAGAACCTCGACATGGGCGCCTACGTCCGCAAGGACCGCAAGACGGCGGCGTACGCCGAGGACCTCGAGCGGGTCTTCCAGCTGTTCCCACGCCTCCAGGAGCGGGCCAACCAGTCGGCCGGCACCATGTCGGGTGGTGAGCAGCAGATGCTGGCGATCGGGCGGGCGCTGATGGCGCGCCCGCGGCTGGTCCTGCTCGACGAGCCGTCGATGGGGCTGGCGCCGCGACTGATCCAGCAGATCTTCTCGATCATCGCCGAGATCAACGCGCAGGGCACCACGGTGCTGCTCGTCGAGCAGAACGCCGCGCAGGCGCTGCGCCGCGCCGACCAGGCCCACGTCCTCGAGACGGGCGAGATCGTCCGTTCCGGGACCGGTGCCGAGCTGGCGGGCGACGACGCCGTGAAGGCGGCCTACCTCGGCGGAGACGTCTGAGCCGTCGTACGACGACCGAGACGGCCCGGCCGTAGGGTCGGGTGGCTCAGGCCAGGGCGGTCAGCCGTGCCACGTCGTCCTCGGAGAGCTCGACCGCGGTCGCGCCGAGGTTCTCCCGGAGGTGGTCGACCGACTTCGTGCCCGGGATCGGGAGCACGACCGGCGAGATCGCCAGCAGCCAGGCGAGGGCGACCTGCGACGGTGATGCGTCGAGCTCGCGGGCGATCTCGGCGACCGGGCTGTCGGGCGCGGCCAGGTCACCGGTCGCGATCGGGAACCACGGGATGAATGCGAGGTCCTCGCGGGTGGCGTGGTCGAGCACGTCCTGCGACTGGCGGTTGGTCAGGTTGTAGAGATTCTGCACGCTGGCGATCTCGGTGATCGCGCGCGCCTGCTCGAGCTCCTCGACCGTGACCTCGGAGAGGCCGATGTGGCGCACCTTGCCCTGCTCCTTGAGCTCGGCGAACGCGCCGAGCTGGTCGGCCAGCGGCACCTCGGGGTCGATCCGGTGCAGCTGGATCAGGTCGATCCGGTCGACGCGCAGGTGGCGCAGGCTCAGCTCGACCTGCTGCTTGAGGTACGCCGGTCGCCCGACCTCGACCCACTCCCCGGGACCGGTGCGGGTGAACCCGGCCTTGGTCGCGATCGCCAGTCCCTCTGGGTAGGGGTGGAGAGCCTCGGCGATCAGCTGCTCGCTCACCACGGGGCCGTAGGAGTCGGCGGTGTCGATGAAGTCGACGCCGCCGTCGACGGCGGCCCGGAGCACCGTCAGGGCGCCCTCGTGGTCCTTCGGCGGGCCCCAGACGCCGTCGCCGGTGATCTGCATGGCGCCGTAGCCGAGGCGGTGCACCTCGAGGTCGCCGCCGATCCGGAACGTGTCGGAGTGTCGGACAGTCGTGGTCGGTGTCATGTCCAGCCCAACCGGGATCACCCCGGGGCTGTTCCGGACACGCCCGGGCGAGGTGCTGTGAGGGATCTGACATCGGTCGGGCGGGGCCGGCCTCCGGCCGAGAAAACGCGGAACGGTTCCGCGACGCGCCGGGCCGACGGCGTACCTGTTCCGCGTTTTCCGCATGCACCGGCCCCAGCCCCGGCCAGCCCCCAGCCCCGCCCGGGCGGTCGCTCAGCGGAACGCGGCGACGGCGGACACCAGCAGCGGGGCGACGACCAGCCCGGGCAGCAGGTCGGCCACCGCGATCTCCCGGATCCGGAGCAGGCGCAGGGCGACCCCGACCAGCATCAGGCCGCCGGTCGCCGTCACGGCCGCCAGGCCGGCGTCGGACAGGACGTCGCCGAGCAATGCCCCGAGGGCGGTGATCGAGCCCTGGACGACGAGCACGGTCAGGGCGCTGGCAGCGACCCCCCAGCCGAACGACGCGGCGAACGCGATCGCGGCGAACCCGTCGAGCGTCGCCTTCAGGTAGAGCTGGTCGGCACCGTGGCCCAGGCCGTCGGACAGCGAGCCGAGGATGGTGAGCGGGCCGGTGCAGAAGACCAGCGACGAGGTCACGAAGCCCTCGATGAAGCGGGCACGCTCGGCGGAGTCCGTGGCGCCCGAGAGCCGCTGCTGGAGCCAGCCGCCGAGCCCCTCCACCCGTTGCTCGAGGCGGAGGAGGGAGCCGACGACGCCTCCGAGCACCAGCGACGCGAGCACGATCAGCAGCGGTGCGTGGCTGCCCACGGCGTCCGCGAGCGCCGGGTCGGTCACCGCGATCGCGGACAGGGCCGCGATCAGGAGCGTCACCAGACCCAGGGCGTCGGTCACCAGGTCCCTGGTGCGAGTCGGCAGACGGTTGCCCGCGAGGACGCCCACGGCGGAGCCGACGAGCACCGTCGCGACGTTGACAGCGGTGCCGGTACCGATGATCACGGGACTCCTGGGACAAGTCGGGGGGACTGAGCGTAGTCTGCACCTGCGACGCCTACGGGGGGACCGGACGGTGTCGCTCCTTTCGTTGACCGGGAGGTCCTCGGATGAGTCGGTCCTTGGTGGCCATGCGCGAAGCCACTCTTGCCGATGTCGAACGCCTGACCGAGCTCTGGGCGCCGTACCTGCGGCGCGGTGCTGCCGACGAGCCGCTCAACGACGTCGCCACCGCGATCGAACGACTAGGTGACCGGCCGGGCGAACGCCTGCTCGTCGCCGAGTACGACGGGGAGTTCGCCGGGGCCGTCTTCTTCAAGGCCACCCAGTACTCACCGGTCAACTCCGAGCTGATCGTGCAGATCCACAATCTCTGCGTGGTGCCGGCCCACCGTCGCCACGGCATCGGCAAGGCGCTGCTCGAGTGCGGGGTGACCTGGGCCGAGGAGCTCGGGATCGGCTACGTCGCCACGGCGGCCGATGCCGGCTCCCGCGAGGCCAACCGGTTCATGGCTCGGCTCGCCCTCGGGCCCCAGGCCGTGCTCCGGGTCGCGACCACGTGCGCGGTGCGGGCCCGGCTCTCCTCGCGGCAGTCCGCCGGGCGCCAGGTGACCCAGGTGCTCGCCGCCCGTCGTAGCCAGCGCAGCTCGCGCTCGGTGGCCGGCCGCTAGGCCTCACGAGGCGGGGCAGGACCCCACGCTCACGCGTCGGCGAGGTTCTGCAGCCGCACCTGCCCGCGCGCGACCATCCGGCCGTCGGCGTCGTGGGTCTCCACCACCCAGACCTGCTGCGACCTGCCGCGGTGCACGGGCCGGGCCACGGACCTGAGCTCGCCCTCGCGCACGGCCCGGTAGAAGTCGGTGGAGTTGCTGACCCCGACCACCTTGCCCCGCTCGCCGAACCACAGGGCCGCACCCACACTGGCGAGGGTCTCGACCACCGAGCAGTGGACGCCTCCGTGGACGATCCCGTAGGGCTGGTGCAGCTTCGGGTCGGCCGACCAGGTGGCGCGCACCTCGTCGGCGGTGGCGCTGGTCATCTCGATGCCGAGGTGGTCGACGAACGGACCGGTGAAGTCGAGGGTCGAGCCGGGCTCTGAGGAGGAGGTGTCTGGGGGCACGGTCGATATTCTTGCGGACCCGAGAAGTACGACAATTGATTGGCAAGTTCGCCAAGGGAGTGTAGAACAAAGAGCGGAGCCCCCATCGCCTACCAGCAGGGAGGGTCGCGATGACCACCCAGCAGCCGTCCGACGCGCGCACGGGCCCGGCCCCGAGGCCGATCGGTCCCCTGAGCACGATCGACTACAGCGAGCGCATCCCCAACAACGTCGACCTCGCCGGCGACCGGCGCCTGCAGCGCGCCCTCGAGGGCTGGCAGCCGAAGTTCCTGGACTGGTGGAAGACCCTCGGTCCCTCGCTGCCGACCCAGGACGTCTACCTGCGTACGGCGATCGCGGTCGGCCGCGACGGGTGGGCACACTTCGCGCACGTGCCGATGGAGGAGTACCGGTGGGGGATCTTCCTCGCGGAGGCCGACCCGGACAAGACGATCACGTTCGGCAAGCACCGGGGCGAGCCGGTCTGGAAGGAGGTGCCGGGGGAGCACCGCGCCGACCTGCTGCGGCTGATCGTGATCCAGGGCGACACCGAGCCGGCGTCCGTGGAGCAGCAGCGCGTGCTCGGCAACACCGCGCCGTCGATCTACGACCTGCGCAACCTCTTCCAGGTCAACGTCGAGGAGGGGCGACACCTGTGGGCGATGGTCTACCTCCTGCACGCCTACTTCGGACGCGAGGGACGTGAGGAGGCCGAGCAGCTCCTCAAGCGCAACTCCGGCGACCTGGACTCCCCGCGGATCCTCGGAGCCTTCAACGAGGAGACCACCGATTGGCTGCAGTTCTTCATGTTCACCTACTTCACCGACCGCGACGGCAAGTACCAGCTCGGCACGCTCAAGGAGTCGGCGTTCGACCCGCTGGCGCGCACCTGCGAGTTCATGCTCAAGGAGGAGGCCCACCACATGTTCGTGGGCACCACCGGGGTGCAGCGGACCGTGGAGCGCACGGCCGCCGTGATGGCCGAGCTCGGCACCGACGACCGCCGTCAGCTGCTGGACGCCGGCGTGATCCCGCTCGAGATCATCCAGAAGTACCTGAACTTCCAGTTCTCGGTGTCGATGGACCTCTTCGGCTCCGAGCAGTCCACCAACGCCGGCAACTACTACTCCTCCGGGCTCAAGGGCCGCTGGCAGGAGACCCGCCGGGACGACGACCACGTGCTCCTCGACGCCAGTCGCAGCATGCGCTTCGTCGAGGACGGCGAGATCCGGGAGAAGGAGGTGCCGGTGCTGTCGGCGCTCAACCTCGACCTCCGCGACGAGTACGTCGCCGACTGCCACAACGGCGTACGGCGGTGGAACCAGGAGCTGGAGGACCGCGGTCTCGAGCAACGACTGCTCCTGCCCCACGAGGGGTTCAACCGCAAGGTCGGCGTCTATGCCGCCCACCACCTGAGCCCCGAGGGCGACGTGCTGGACGACGACGCGTGGGAGGCACGCGTCGTCCAGTGGCTGCCGAACGACGACGACCGGCGTGAGGTCGCGAGCCTGATGGTCCCGGAGTACGAGTACGGCGAGTTCGCGGGCTGGATCGCGCCGCCGAAGACCGGCATCAACGACCAGCCGGTCGAGTTCGACTACGTCCACCTCGCGGCCGAGGGGCTGGCATGACGCGCTCCCCGGCCGAGGGCTCCTGCGGGGCTGCGGCGCCGTGACCGAGCTGTGCTGGGTCCGTGAGATCGACCCGGTGTGGGACGCGGACAAGCGACGGGTGATCGGCGGGGCACCCGACGGCGCGTTCGTGATCCCGTTCGAGGACGGTCAGGCGCTCCCCGGGGAGTGGTGGTCGGTCCGCGAGGGCAGCACGGGTGGCAGCGTGCTCGCCTACGGCCGCCTCGACATCGGATGGGGCGGCGACGCCCAGGTCCTGCTCGCCGTCGACCCGTCTCGCCAGGCGGAGGGGATCGGCAGCTTCCTGCTCGCGAGGCTCGAGGACGAAGCGGCGGCACGTGGCATCAACTACGTCTACAACTCCATCCGCGAGCACGAGCAACGCGACCTCGTGCACGACTGGCTCGTGGTGCGGGGGTTCCGGGGCGCCGTGGACGGCGACCTGCGCAAGCGGGTCGGCAGCGCGCCTGCGCAGCCGGCGCGTCCGCGGGCCGCGGCCCCGACGCCGTACGACGTGTCGGCGGACCCCGGAGGTCAGGGACCGGGCCTGGAGGAGCAGGGCGGCTACGTCGACGTGGACGAGCACCGCTACTGACTCTGCACACCGGTCAGGGCTGAGGTCCGCCGGAGGCGCAGAAGATCTCCCAGGCACGCTGGGCACCGCCCTGCCAGCGGCCGTGGCGGTCGTGAAAGGCGCGGGCTGCTCGCGGGCCGGGCCAGTCGTGGTCGAGCAGCTCGCGCGGCAGGTCGGGATCGAGGAACGGGAAGCGGCGCCAGGCCTCGATCAGCTGGACCTGGGCCACGAACGCCTCGGCGTCGTCGTCCACCTCGCGGTTCGCGAACTCCGTCAGGAACGCGTCGTAGCGGCGCTCGACGTCGTCGAGGTCCCAGGCCTGGGCGAGCAGCACCCGCTCGTCGCCGGTGTCGGCGATCGGGCCTGCCCAGGCGAACGCGCGGTACTCGAGCCCGAGGTCGCCGACCACCTCGCGCACCGCCGGCGCCTTGCCCGCGTCCGGGGAGACCCACAGCCCCGGGGACGGCGCTCCGAGGCCGAGCCAGGTCAGCCGGGTCCGCAACCGGTGGCGGAGGCGGCGCTGCGACTCCGGGATCACCACGCTGACCACGAGCCACCGCCCGTCCCACGCGCGACGGTCGCGCATGAAGCCGTAGATGTGGCGGGTGCCCTCCTCGAGCAGCGCCTTGCCTGCGGGGCTGAGCTGCCACAGCACCCTCCGTCCGTGCCGCCGGGAGTCCAGGAGCCCTTCGGCCGCGGTCCGGGTCAGCGCCTGGCGTGCCGCCTTCTCCTCGACGTCGAGCGCCGCGAGGGCTGCGACGAGGGTCGAGGTCCAGACGCCCTCGCCGCGAGGGTGCACGAACTCGCCCAGCACCGTCAGCAGCGTCGAGCGCGCGCTCGTCGTACCCAGGCGGGGGCGGCGGGCCGGTGGTGGCCCCTCGCCGGGGGGCGGGGGAGACGTCACTGTCGAAGCGTGACCGGCGAGGCCCGGTTTTGTCTACAGCGTCTTGACGGATCTCGACGTCCGCGTAGTAGTTTGGTCTCGCTCCCGCGGATCCGGAGGTCTCGATGACGGTGGTCGACGAACGCGCGACCGACCTGCCCGTGGTCGACTTCGCCACCTCTCCCGACCGCTACCGCCACTGGCGCGTCGAGTACGACGACGACGTCGCCACCGTGATCCTCCAGGTGGCCGAGGACGGCGGCATCGTCCCGGGCTACGAGCTGAAGCTGAACTCCTACGACCTCGGCGTCGACATCGAGCTGCACGACATCGTCCAGCGGCTCCGGTTCGAGCATCCCGAGGTCGGGGCGGTCGTGCTCACCGGAGGCCAGGAGCGGATGTTCTGCGCGGGGGCGAACATCCGGATGCTGGCCCAGTCGAGCCACGCGTGGAAGGTGAACTTCTGCAAGTTCACCAACGAGACGCGCAACGAGATCGAGGACGCGACCGAGAGCTCCGGTCAGACCTGGCTCGCGGCCATCAACGGCACCGCAGCGGGTGGGGGCTACGAGCTCGCCCTGGCCTGCGACGAGCTCGTGCTGGTCGACGACGGGTCGTCCACCGTGTCGCTGCCGGAGGTGCCGCTGCTGGGGGTGATCCCCGGGACCGGTGGCCTGACCCGGGTCGTCGACAAGCGCCACGTGCGCAAGGACCGCGCCGACGTGTTCGCGTCGAAGGCCGAGGGCTTCCGGGCCGGAACGGCCGTGGAGTGGGGTCTGGTGGATGCCTCCGTCCCTCGGCAGCGCTGGGCAGAGGCGATCACCGAGCGAGCCCGCGAGCTGGCCTCCCGATCGAGCCGCGCGGGGGAGCGGGGCGTGACGCTCACCGGCCTCGGGCGGACGATGACCGACGACACGGTCGGCTACTCCTCGGTCACCGCGCACCTCGACCGCAGCCTGCGACGTGTCGAGATCGAGGTACGTGGCCCCGAGTCGCCCCCGCCCGCCGACGCTGCCGGCGTGCGGGCGGCGGGGGTCGACTACTGGCCGCTCGTCACCGCCCGTGAGATCGACGACCTGGTGCTCCACCTCCGCACCAACGAGCCCGAGCTCGGCACCTGGGTGTTCCGCACGCACGGCTCGACCGATCTGGTGCGGGCCTACGACGAGCAGCTCACCGCCCTCGCCGGCGACTGGTTCGTCGACGAGGTGCGGCTGCTGTGGAAGCGCGTGCTCAAGCGGCTCGACGTGACCAGCCGGAGCCTGGTCGGCGTGGTGGAGCCGGGCAGCTGCTACGTCGGCCTGCTTCTCGAGCTCGCCCTGGCCTGCGACCGGCAGTACATGCTGGAGGGGGTCTACGAGGACGTCGACCCCGAGGCCGAGCCCGCCACGATCGAGCTGACCCCGGCGAGCTTCGGTGCCTTCCCGATGGGCAACGGGCTGAGCCGGGTCGCATCGAGGTTCTGGGGCCACGACGAGGCCCTCGACGCTGCCCGTGAGGCGACGTCACGGCCGCTCGACGCCACGGCCGCCGACGACCTCGGCCTGGTCACGGTCGCCCTCGACGACATCGACTTCGCCGACGAGGTGCGGATCGCGCTGGAGGAGCGCGCGTCGCTCTCACCCGACGCGCTGACCGGGATGGAGGCCAACCACCGCTTCGTCGGGCCCGAGACGACCGAGACCAAGATCTTCGGCCGGCTCACGGTGTGGCAGAACTGGATCTTCGTCCGGCCCAACGCCTCCGGACCCGACGGCGCCCTGCGTCGCTACGGCTCCGGCCAGCGCGGCTCCTTCGACCACGACCGCGTGTGAGGTCACGCCGATGACCGCCTTCAACGCCGCGACGTACCTCCTCGGACGCCACCTGGAGCAGGGCCGGGCGCACCACCTGGCGGTCCGCGGCACGCACGTCGCTGACCTACGCCGAGCTCGACGCGCTGGTCGGCGACGTGGCGGCGGCGTACCGGTCGCTGGGCCTGCGTCGCGACGACCGCGTGATGATCGTGTCCACCGACGACGTCTCGATGCTGGCGGCGATCCTGGGTGCCTTCCGCGCCGGCGTCGTCGCCGTACCGGTCTCGACGATGCAGACCGGGGCCGAGCTCGGCGCGGTGCTCGCCGACTCCGGCGCCCGCCTGGTGGTGTGCTCCCACGAGCTCGCCGAGGTCGTGCAGGCGGCGCTGCCGGCGGCGCCCGAGGTCGGGCACGTGGTGCTGACCGGCGACGCGCCGCTCGTCGTACCTCCGTCGGTGACGACGCTCGGCTGGGACGCCTTCCTCGAGGCGGGGCGGTCTGACCCGGCGCTGCGCGACCCGGCTCCGACCGACGAGGACGCGTGGGCGCTCTGGCTCTACACCAGCGGCACCACCGGACTGCCCAAGGCGGCCATGCACCGCCACGCGAACATCCGTCACGTCGCCGAGACGTACGCCGCCCGGGTCCTCGGCATCCGGCCCGACGACGTCACGTTCTCGATCGCCAAGCTGTTCTTCGCCTACGGGATCGGCAACTCCCTCTTCTTCCCCCTGTCCGTGGGCGCCACCGCCGTGCTCGACCCGCGGAGGCCGTCTCCCGCGATGGCCCTCGAGCGGCTCACCACCGACCGCCCCACCCTCTTCTTCGCCGTACCGACCTTCTACGGCGCGCTGCTCGCCAGCGATCTCCCGGACGACGCGTTCGAGTCGGTGCGGCTCGCAGCGTCGGCAGGCGAGCCGCTGCCGGCACCCCTGCTGAGAAGGTTCAAGGACCGGTTCGGGGTCGACGTCATCGACGGCATCGGCTCGACCGAGGCGCTCCACATCTTCCTGTCCAACCGCCCGGGCGACATCCGGCCCGGGACGACCGGCACGCCGGTCCCGGGGTACGACGTGGTGGTGCGCGATGAGGACGGGCGTGAGGCCGGGACCGGGGAGCCGGGTGCGTTGCACGTGCGCGGTGAGTCGATCGCGCTGGGCTACTGGCACCGTACGGCCGCGTCCCGTCAGGTGTTCCAGGGCGAGTGGCTGGTCACCGGCGACACCTACGTGCGTGACGACGACGGCTACTACACCTGCCTGGGTCGCAACTCCGACATGCTCAAGGCCGGTGGCATCTGGGTGTCCCCGGCCGAGGTCGAGAGCCGACTGATCGAGCACCCGCTGGTGCGCGAGGCGGCCGTGGTCGGCATGCCCGACGAGCACGGGATCGACAAGCCGGTGGCCGTCGTGGTGGCCGACGGAGTCGCGGAGGAGGAGCTGGTGGCGTGGTGCCGCGACGGGATGGCGCACTACAAGGCACCTCGCCGGGTCCTGTTCGCGGCAGAGCTGCCGAAGACCGCGACCGGCAAGCTCCAGCGCTTCAAGGTCCGCTCGGCCCTGGCCCAGGGGGTCGCCGCCGGCGCGCCGCCGTCGTCCGAGCCCGCTGTCTGACGCGTCGCTCGAAGAGAGGAGGAGGAACGCCGTGCCCTACGTGATCGCCAGTGCCTGCATCGACGTCAACGACAAGGCGTGCGTGGACGAGTGCCCCGTCGACTGCATCTATGAGGGGCAGCGCAAGAGCTACATCAACCCGCGCGAGTGCATCGACTGCGGCGCCTGCGAACCTGTGTGCCCGGTGGAGGCGATCTACCAGGACCGTCGGCTGCCGGAGTCCGAAGCGGCGTACCTCGCGGACAACCAGGCCTTCTTCGTCGACGTCCTCGACGATCGCACCGAGCCGCTCGGCGACCCCGGAGGAGCGCGCAAGGTCGGCGACCTCGGCACCGACACGACGCTGGTCCAGGGGGTCTGAGGCGGTGCTCGACGGACACGAGCTCATCGACGCTCACGTCCACGTCCCGGTCCTCGGCTCGTTGAAGCCGGCGTGGATCCAGTGGGCGCGCGACTTCGGCCCGAGCGGCATCCTCGAGGAGATCTGGGACGCCGACGGCACCCCGGTGCCGGCCCGGCTCGACGAGCTCTTCGAGGAGCAGGGCGTCGACATCGCGCTCCTGCTGTGCGAGTACAGCCCGAAGGCGACGGGCACCCAGCGCTTCGAGGACCTGCTTCCGATCGTCGAGCACAACCCCGCGCGGTTCCGGCCGATCGCGAACGTCAACCCCCACCTGCACTTCCCGATCGCCGCCGAGGTCACCCGGCAGCTCGACCACGGCGCGGTGGCGCTCAAGCTGCATCCGGTGCACGGCGGGTTCCGGTGCGACGACGCCTCCCTCTACCCGGCGTACCGGGTGCTCGCCGAGCGCGGGGTGCCGCTGGTGGTGCACTGCGGCACCAGCTCGTTCCCCGGCTCGATGAACGAGCTGGCCGACCCCGAGTTCCTGCTGCCCGTGGTCCGCGACTTCCCCACCCTCGACGTCGTCCTCGCGCACGGCGGGCGCGGCTGGTGGTACGACAAGGCCGCGTTCCTCGCCCAGTCCCAGGAGCGCGTCTGGATCGAGCTGTCGGGGCTCCCGCCCAAGCGGCTCCCGACGTACTTCGCGAGCTCCGACCTCGGACGGCTGTCCCGCCGCTGGATCTTCGGCACCGACTGGCCGGGCGTGCCGAGCACCTCGCAGAACGCCCGCGACGTGGTCGCCCTCGGGCTCGCCGACGACGTGGCCGCGGCGGTGCTCGGGGGCAACGCCCGACAGGTCTACGCCCTCGACGGCACTGTCGGTGCCGGTGGGTAGAGTCGGCGGGTGCCCGACGCCGTCCCCGTGACAGAGACCACCTCGCGGCCGCGGCTGCTTCTGCTCGACGGCCACTCCATCGCCTACCGCGCCTTCTTCGCGCTCCCGGTGGAGAACTTCTCGACCACCACCGGCCAGCACACCAACGCCGTCTTCGGCTTCACCTCGATGCTGATCAACGTGCTGCGCGACGAGCAGCCGACCCACATCGGCGTCGCCTTCGACAAGTCGCGCCAGACGTTCCGCCTCGCCGAGTACCCCGACTACAAGGCCAAGCGCAACAAGACCCCCGACGAGTTCTCCAGCCAGCTCCCGCTCATCAACGAGGTGCTCGACGCTCTCCGGATCCGCCACCTCGCCAAAGACGGCTACGAAGCCGACGACATCATCGCCACCCTGGTCACCGAGGCGCTCGCCGACGGCATGGAGGTGCTGATCCTCACCGGCGACCGCGACTCGCTCCAGCTCGTCACCGAGCACTCCACGGTGCTCTACCCGATGCGCGGCGTCTCCGAGCTGGCCCGGATGACGCCTGAAGCGGTCGAGGCGAAGTACGGCGTGCCACCCCATCGTTACCCTGAGCTCGCTGCGATCGTGGGCGAGACCTCCGACAACCTGCCGGGTGTCCCCGGCGTCGGGCCCGGCTTCGCGGCCCGCTGGATCAACGAGTACGACGGCCTCGACAACGTGATCACCCACGCCGACCGGATCACCGGGAAGAAGGGTGAGGCTCTGCGCGAGCACCTCGGCGACGTGATCCGCAACCGGCGGCTCAACGCGCTGGTGCGCGATCTCGACCTCGAGCTCACCCCGGCCGATCTCGAGGCGCAGTCGTGGGACCGCGACCTGGTCCACACCCTGTTCGACTCCCTGGAGTTCCGGGTGCTCCGCGACCGACTCCTGGAGTCGTGGGACGTGCAGGACGCCGCGCTCGTCGACGACTCGGGCTTCGAGCTCGACGGCGTGCGGCTCGGGGCGGGTGAGGTGAACGGCTGGCTCGACTCCCACGCCGGACCACAGACGCGCACCGGCGTCACGGTGCAGGGCGACTGGGGCGCCGGCACCGGCGAGGTCCGCGGTGTCGCCCTCGCCGCCGCCGACGGCCAAGCCGCCTGGGTCGACGCCACCGAGATCACGCCCGAGGACGACGCCGCCCTGATGACCTGGCTCGGCGAGCCCGACCGGGCCAAGGTGCTCCACGACGCCAAGGGGCCGATGCTCGCCCTGGCAGCGCGCGACTGGCCGCTCCACGGGCTGGTCAGCGACACCGCGCTCGCGGCCTACCTCGTGCGCCCCGACCAGCGCTCCTACGACCTCGCCGACCTGACCCTGCGCTATCTCAAGCGCGAGCTCAAGCAGGGGTCGACCGACGACGAGTCGCTGGGGCAGCTCAGCCTCGAGGGGCTCGACGGCGGCGGCGACGTGGCCGACACCGCGATGCTCCACGCCCGTGCCGTGCTCGACCTCGCCGACACCCTCGACGGCGAGATCGAGCAGACCGGTGGCACGGCCCTGCTCGCCGACGTCGAGCTCCCGCTCGTCGACCTGCTCGCGGTGATGGAGCAGACCGGGATCGCGGTCGACACCGACCACCTCGAGTCGCTCGAGGCGCACTTCGCGGGCGAGGTGCGTGACGCGGCCGGTGAGGCGTTCCGGGTGATCGGCAAGGAGATCAACCTCGGCTCGCCCAAGCAGCTCCAGGTCGTGCTCTTCGACGAGCTCGGGATGCCCAAGACCAAGCGCACCAAGACCGGCTACACCACCGACGCCGATGCCCTGCAGGCACTCTACGAGAAGACCGAGCACCCGTTCCTGATGGCGCTGCTGCGCCACCGCGACGTCAGTCGGCTGCGGCAGACCATCGAGGGCCTGCTCAAGACGGTGCAGTCCGACGGCCGTATCCACACGACGTTCAACCAGACCATCGCGGCCACCGGCCGGCTGTCGAGCACCGATCCCAACCTCCAGAACATCCCGATCCGCACCGAGGAGGGCCGCCGGATCCGCGAGGGCTTCGTGGTCGGCAAGGGCTACGACTGCCTGCTCACGGCCGACTACAGCCAGATCGAGATGCGGATCATGGCTCACCTGTCCGAGGACGCCCTGCTGATCGAGGCGTTCAAGTCCGGGCAGGACTTCCACTCGATCACCGCCTCACGCGTCTTCGGCGTCCCCGCCGAGGAGGTGACGCCGGGCCAGCGGGCCAAGATCAAGGCGATGAACTACGGCCTCGCCTACGGACTGTCCGCCTTCGGGCTCGGCCAGCAGCTGCGGATCGACCCGGGCGAGGCGCGCGGGCTGATGGACGAGTACTTCGAGACCTTCGGCGGCGTCCGCGACTACCTCGGCGGCGTCGTCGACGAGGCCCGCCGTACCGGCTTCACCGAGACCCTGTGGGGACGGCGCCGCTACCTGCCCGACCTCAGCAGCGACATCCGCCAGCGCCGCGAGATGGCCGAGCGGATGGCGCTGAACGCGCCGATCCAGGGTTCGGCGGCCGACTTGATCAAGGTGGCGATGCTCCACGTCGACGCCGCCGTGCGCGAGGCGGGGCTGGCCTCGCGGATGTTGCTCCAGGTGCACGACGAGCTCGTCTTCGAGGTCGCGCCGGGGGAGCGTGACGCGCTCGAGGAGGTCGTACGCCGTGAGATGGGCGGCGCCGCCGCGCTCGCCGTCCCGCTCGACGTCTCCGTCGGCACCGGCCGCAGCTGGCACGACGCCGCACACTGACGGCGTGTCGAGACCGCAGCCGCCACGAATGAAAGCGGTCCTGGAGCGGCCCTACGGCGCCGGGAAACCCTCGACGACCGGAGCGACGGTGTCGCGCACGACCGAGGGACGCATGCGCTGGTGGGCGAGGAGCAGCACCACGACCAGCGCGATGTCGACACCCAGGACGACGGTCAGCAGGCCCGGGATCGTGTCGACGGTGAGGCCGAGCCCCACGATCGCGACCAGCCCGAGCCAGGTGAGGTAGACCGCGCGCGAGCCGCCGCGGGCGATCAGGCCGTAGACGACCATCATCAGGCAGGCCAGCACCGTGCCCAGTACCGCGAAGATCCACAGCTGGGAGCGGACGCCGTCGTACTCCTGGCCGCCCACGAAGATGAGGGCCAGACCGGGCAGCAGAGCGGTCGCCGCGGTGGCGACGGCGCCGAGGCCGGCGACCGAGAGCACGGCCAGGTTGAAGGTACGGGAAGAGTCGTCGGCGGCCATCGACGGGAACGCGACGACGGAGACGAACTGTGGCAGGAAGAGCACGGCCTTCGACAGGATCAGGCCCGCGGCGTAGAGGCCTGCGTCCTGGGGGCTCAGCGTGTGGCGTGCCACGATGAGGTCGACGTTGCTGACGGCGAAGAACGCGAGCAGGGCCTGGGAGTTGTGGCCCATCTCGCGCACCAGCGAGCCGAGTCCGGCGCCGGCTGGGGTGCCCCGTCCGCGGAGGTGCCGGTGCCGCAAGGCGTAGAGGCCGACGGCGACCGGGGCGAGCAGCGCGATCGTGACGCCGAGCGCGGCCCAGACCGGCTCCGGGTGCCAGATGGTGAGGGCCACGCCGAAGACGAGCCGAGGCACGCCGATGCAGATGTAAACCGCCGACAGACCGCCCCAGCGGCGCTCGCCCTGGAGGATGCCCGAGAGCCCGCCCGCGATCGTGAGCGGGATGGCCGAGAGCCCCATCAGCGCGGCCATCGCCGTGTTGTGCAGCTGGAGGGTGACGTTGATGACCGGGGTCAGCGCCAGCAGCACCACGCCCAGCGTGAGGGCGGTGACGAGGGTGAGCCGCACCAGGTGAGGCTCGACGTCGTCCAACGAGTGCTCACCCGACGACAGCCGTCGGGCCGCGGTGGCCTGGAGGCCGAGGAACCCGACGTTGACGACGAGCAGGAGGTTCATCCAGGCCGCGAGGGCGCCGTAGTCGGTCGGGCCGAGGATGTGGGCGCAGGCGATGGTGAAGCCGTAGGTGGTCACGTTCATCACCAGGACGGCGATCGCGACCCCGCCCCCACCCCGGATCGCAGCAGCGGAACGCGAGGTCTCCCCAGCCCGTGCCATGGCCGCGAGCCTAGACCAGCACCACGCCCGTCCCCGCTTCGCCGCGGCACCTTCGCACCGCGTCGAGACCGCTCAGAACGGGTCCGCCTCGCCCTCGTGGCCGAGGAGGCGCGCGACGCCCCGCAGGCGCAGGCGCAGCAGCACCTTGACCACCAGGTTGCGGAACCACCAAGGCAGCTCGGCGAGGGGGCGGAGGCGGAGGACGATGGTCGGGCGCGCCGTGCGGAGGGAGACCAGCGAGCCGGTCCGACCGACGTACACGAGGCGGCGCGACGTCGCCAGCGTGCGCGCGAGCCCGAGCGTCACCCCGAGCGAGGAGAACGCGTCGTGGACGAGCACCGTCCCGCCCGCCGGCACGCGATCGGCCCACCGGAGGTCGTCGCGGACGGTCCAGTAGTCGTGCTTGCCGTCGACGAAGAGCAGGTCGACCGGCCCGTCGTACGACGTGCGGGCGTCTCGCGACGTCTCCGCGCGGACCTCGACCCGGCCCGCGACCCCGGCGGCCTCGAGGTGGGTGGTGAGGAGGCGGCGGGTGTCGGGCGCGCCGTACCGCCAGGTCGCGTCGAACGGATCGATCGCCACCAGCCGCGAACCCGCCGACAGCCCCGCGGCCAGCACCACCGTCGAGCGTCCCTGGTGACTGCCGATCTCGACGACGGTGCTGCCCGGAGCGAGTGCGGCAGAGGCCGCGAAGAGCACCTCGCCCTGCTGACGGGTGAGCCAGCCGTCGATCCGGTCGGCGCCGAGCCAGACGGAGGTGAAGTCCGGTCGCGTCTCGTCCACGACGACGGGTCCTCCCTCTAGGCTGGCTGGCGGCCAGGATAGGGGTGATCGGAGGACACATGGGTCACCGCGACGCAGCCGTCACCCCCGACCCAGCGCCGACCCCACGCCCGCTCCGGCTCCTGGTCGGGCTCTGGCCGTTGCTCCTCGCGGTCGTCATGCTGGCGCCGCTGCTCGTCCACCGGGGCTACCCCCTGGCACGCGACCTGGTCTTCGTGCCGCACCAGCCGTTCACCGACGCCTCCGTCGGGCTCGGCGGCGCGGCACCTCGTGCGGTGCCGCTGGACGCGGTGGTGGCCGTCGCCGACACGGTGCTCGACGGAGCCGTGCTCGCGCGGGTGGCGCTGCTGCTCGCGCTGGCCCTCGCGGGCTGGGGGATGCTGCGGCTCACCGCGCCCTTGACCACCTGGGCGCGCCTCGCGGCCTCCGGCTTCGCGGTCTGGAACCCGTTCGTGATCGAGCGGATGGCGCTGGGACAGTGGGCCCTGGTGACGGCGTACGCCGTGCTGCCGTGGGTCGTGCTGGCGGCCGCCCGCTACCGGCGCACGGGGGAGCGTGCCGCCCTTGCCTCGGTCGTGCTGTGGTCGGCGCTCGCGTCCCTGACGCCGACCGGTGGTCTGCTGGCCCTCGCCGCGTCGCTGTCCGCAGGCGCCGCGCGCACCCGTCGTACGTGGTGGCTGGTCGTCACCGGGCTCCTCCTGCAGCTGCCGTGGGTGGTGCCGTCGTTCGTCGGCGGCGCGAGCACGACCGCCGATCCTGCGGGGGTGGCGGTCTTCGCGCCCGGCTCCGACTCGTCGGGCAGCCCGCTGGTGGCCCTGGTCGGCCTCGGTGGGATCTGGGACGGCCTGAGCGTGCCGGCGACGCGCCACTCGCCGTTCGCGCTGCTCACGGCCCTGCTCGTCGTCCTCGTCCTGGTGCTCGGTCTGCGCTCGTGGTGGCGCGTCGCCGGTGACCTCGCGCCCCGGGTGGCCGGGCTCGGCTTCGGCGGGCTCCTGCTCGCCGTGCTGCTGACCACGTCCCCGGGCCAGGCGGCGCTGCGTGGGGCGATCGACACCCTGCCGGGCTTCGGCCTGCTGCGCGACGGGCAGAAGCTGATCGCGCCGTTCGTGATGCTGGTGGGCTGGGTGCTCGCGGCCGCGGTGGACGCGCTCGTCACGCGGCTGACCCCCTACGGCGCGGAGGTCGTCGGCTCGGTCGGTGTCCTCGTGGTGCTGCTCCCGATCCTGCTCATCCCCGACGGCGCCGGGAAGGTCTGGTCGACGGTGAAGCCGGTGAGCTACCCCGCGGGTCTGACCCATGTGGCGGCGACGATCGACGCCTCGCCCTCCGGCACCGGTGTGGTCACGCTGCCCTGGCGGTCCTACCGCAACTTCTCCTGGGGCAGTGGCACGACGTCGTCCGACCCGCTGGTGCGGATGGTCGACAGGCCGGTGATCACCGACGAGGACCTCACGGTGGGGGAGACCACGGTGCACGGCGAGAGCAGTCTGGTGAGCCGGCTCGGCGCGGCGCTCGCCAGCGGCACTCCCGCCGACGTGCTCCCCGGCTTCGGCGTCGGCTGGGTGGTGGTCTACCCCGACGACCCCGCCGCGCGCGACCTCGACCTGACCGGGCTCGAGCAGGTCTACGCCAGCCCCGAGGTCCGGCTGTACGCCGTGCCGGGCGCGGCCGAGCTGCCGGGCCCAGCCGTCTGGCGCCGTACCGCGGTCGTCGTCGCAGACGTGCTCGCGTTGCTCACCGTGCTGTGGGCGGCGGTGACCGTGATCGCGGCGTGGCGAACTCGGCGCAGAGGAGGAGGGCTGCGACCTGCGTCGGTGCTAGAGTCTCGTCAGCCACCCCAGGAGGAAAGTTGCTGATTCGCGCCATCGTGCCGCCGATCGTCGGGATCGTGCTGGCGACCGCTGCCTCCCTCGGCCTCGTGTACTCCCAGACGAAGGCGCCGAGCACCAATCCCTCCAACGCGCCGATCCTGACCTACGGCGCCCCGGCCACCTGATCGCCGGTCTGCTCGCGGAGCAGCCGCTCGACGTCGTCGGCGGTCTGCTCCCAATCGAACGACAGTGCCCAGTCGCGACAGGCCCCTGACAGCCGCGCGCGCAACGCAGGGTCGTCGAGCAGCCTCCCGGCCGCTCGGGTCAGCTCCGCCGGCGTGTCCACCAGCAGCCCCGTGACATCGTCGCGGATCGACTCGCTCACCCCGCCCGCCGAGCGGTAGGCGACGGTGGGCGTGCCCTGCAGTGCCGCCTCGATCACCGCGAGCCCCCAGCCCTCGCGCACCGACGGCAGCAGCATCGCCTCCGACGACGCGAGGATGGCATCCCGCTGGTCGGCGTCGACCCGCCCGCAGAGCTCGACCAGGCCCGCCGCGCCGGCACGCACGACGTACTGCTCGAGCTCCGGCTCCCACCACCCCGAGCCGATCACCCGCAGCCGCAGTCCCGGGTGGCGCGGCGCGAGCGCCACGACGGCGTCGACGGCGTGCTCGAGCTGCTTGTGCGGCACGATCCGGCTCAGCGTGCACAGGGCCGGACCGTCGCCTCGCCGGCTCGTGGCGGGGCCGCCGCTCCGCCCCGTTCGGTACGACGTGCACCGACGCCGCGGGAACGCCGAGGTCGGCGAGGTCGGCGGCGGTCGCGTGGGAGACGGTCAGGAACCTCAGCCGTCGGTAGGCGCGGACCGTCGTGCGCTCGATCCACCACCCGAGCCGCCCGCGCCAGCCCGGGTAGATCATCCGCCACTGCTCGCGGTGGAGGTGGTGCACCAGTGGCACGGTCACGCGCCGGCGGGCCACGCCGGCGCCGAACGGGATTCCGTTGACCACCTCGATGATCGCGTCGCTGTGGCGGCCGCGGCCCAGGGTGACGAACGCCAAGCCGTGCAGGTAGACGGTGAGCCGCCCCCCGCGCCGGCGGAACGTGACGCCGGCCCGGGTCTCGTCGGGCACCGATCCGGGGTGGGCGGCGCACACGATGGTGACGTCGTGACCGTGGCGCGCCAGCCCCGCGGCGACGTGCTCGACGTACTCCTCGGAGCCACCGCCGTCGGGGTGCCCGGTGTCGCGCCAGGTGAGGAAGGTGACCCGCACGCCGCTCAGCCGCCTGAGACGTCGATGCCGGCCGACTTCGCCAACGACTCGCACAGGCTCATCGGCAGGCCGGGCTGCTCCTCGAGACTGAGCCCGAGCCGGTCCAGGGCGGCAGGGTCGGCGGTGACTGTCAGGAGCGCGGGCAGGCTGTTGTAGTCGTCGTCGAAGTAGACCGACGGGAGGAATCCGGCCGTACCGCCCGGGATGCTCGTGAACTGGAAGTAGCCGAGGTCGATCAGGTTGCGGATGCCGAGACGCACCTGGCCGTCGGTCGGCACGTCGAACCACTGGCCCTCGGCGCGCGAGGCGCCGTTGAAGGTGACGAACCGCATCTGGTGGTCGCCGTTCACCTCGAGCCGCACGCCCTCGCGGTGGGTGCCCGTGACATCGATGAGGCGAGCGCGCCCGGGGCGGAGGTCGGCGGTCTTGGCCGTCAGCACGAGCAGCCGGTCGCGGTCCTGCACTGGCAGCCACGGCTGGTAGGTGTCGCCGGTGTTGATGTAGAGGGTCTGGCAGTCGCCGAGGATCGCCAGGTCGTCGGTGCTGCCTCCGGTGGGCAGCGAGTCGACCTGGGTCACCAGGCGCGACTGCGCGCCGGGGGAGACGTCGTGCTGCCACTGCACGTAGCGCTCGAGCAGGTCGCCGCGGTGGACGAAGGCCTCGGCCGTGGTTCCCGTCGCCATCTGGGCGAGGATCGAGAACGCCGTGCCGAGCGTCATCACGGCCAGCACCGGCACGCGCCAGGCCCGGTGTCGGGCCAGGAACCCGCACAGCAGGGCGGTGGTGATCGCCCCGCCGAGCACGAACGCCGGCACGAACTCCGAGGAGTAGCGGTTGGCGTAGTAGCCGTAGCCCATGACGCCGCCGGTGATCAGGATCGAGACCAGCATCGGCATCCGCATCCGCGCCAGCGCGGGCCGGGTGCGCGGCCGGAACACGGCCACGAACGCGATCACGAACATCATCAGCAGCAGCGGCATGAACGCCGTGGCGCTGCCGGTGCGGTAGCTCTGGTCGACGAACGCTCCGTTGTACGCCGGTGCCGCGCGGGCGGGCAGGCTGACGAACGGGAAGTAGTCGGTGAACCGGATCCCGTCGGGCCGGAGGTAGGCCATGAACGACGTGGTGAAGAACTGCGGCCCGGTGATGGTGCCGCCGTTGGCCGCCAGCGCGTCGCGCCGGTGCTGGTTGACCTGGGTCCAGACCTGGTCCTGGAGCGGGAAGAGGTAGACCGAGCCGAACTTGTACTCGTTGACGGCGATCGAGATCAGCAGGGGCACCGCGCCGGCCAGCAGCACCCGCCACCACAGGTCGTGGCGGGCCGCCTTGTTCGGCCGGTAGCGCGTGAAGAGGCCCACGGCGACCACGACCAGGCACAGCGCCCAGCCCTCGGTGGCCCGGGTGCCGACGCTGAGCAGCGCGAACACGAACAGCCACCACACCGCGTGCCGCGTGGGGTGGGTCAGCAGCCGCGCCAGCCAGTAGATGCCGCCGAAGACCGAGGCGACGGCCCAGAGGTACGCCTCGTGGTAGACCCACGGCTGAGCCGCGTCGAAGGTCAGGAACGTGCCGCCGGTCGCGACCGCGAGGAACACCGCGACGACTGCCGCGCTGGTGCGGCTGACCTCCTCGAACCCCGTGACGGCCGGCACCAGAAGCCAGACCAGCTTGACCACCATCACCGCGAACACGATCCAGGCCAGGGCCATCGAGATCAGCGAGAGCTTGTTGTCGTACTCGTGGGTGGTCATCAGGACCGGCAGCCGCAGGATCGCGGGCCAGGGCGGGAAGTACATGAACGTCTTGCCGCCGTGGAGGAAGCCCTCGATCCCCAGGCTGCCGTCCGGCACGTCGAGGTGGCCGTCGAGGATGGCCCGGCCCTGGAGGTCGTAGAACTGGGAGAAGAAGCGCGTCGCGACCGCGGTGCGGGTCAGGCTGAACGTGTAGTCGAACAACGTGAGGAAGAAGGCGGTCCCTCCGACGAGGAGACCAACGGTCGTACCGACGAGCTTGTTGCGGTCCGTCCCTGGTGCAGGGATCACATCACTTCCAGGCGGTACAGGAACTGGTAGCCGAAGAGGCGGGGCCAGACCTTGGTCGCCGCGCGGTCGCCGCGGGCTGCGCCGGAGGCCACCCGCTCGCGCCACTGCGACGAGCCCGCCGCCAGCATGTCGAACGGCGTGCCGACCGTGGCGTGCTCGGTGATCACGAGACCGCAGTTGCCGATCAGCGCCTCGATGGAGTCGCGGGTGAAGAAGCGCAGGTGGCCGCGGTCGAGCGGGCCACGCTGGTCGTAGTCGAACTTGCCCAGGGCGGTCCGGCCGCGGGGGTACCAGTGCCCGAAGTTCGGCACCGACACCAAGATCTCGCCGCCCGGCTTCAGCGCGCCGACGAGCTCGCTGAGCAGGGAGTGCGGCTCGACGACGTGCTCGAGGATGTCGCCGGCCACCACCACGTCGTACTGACCCACGAGGAAGTCGGGGAGCGGCTCGTTCAGGTCGGCCTCGATGAAGCCGTCGACGCGCTGGGCGACGCCGTCCAGCTTCTGGCGGTCGAGGCCGGTGACGTGGTGGCCCTGGCGACGCGCCATGTCGGCGAAGCGGCCGTCGAAGCAGCCGGCGTCGAGCACCTTCGCCGCCGGACGCTGCGCCAGCCAGCGCAGCAGGACGGCGTGAGAGCCGTAGCTCTCCTTGAGGGCGTACGTGTCGGTCTCGGTGGAGGAGACACCACCGCCGAAGCCGTGCTCGTTGGCCCAGTGGCGTACGACGTCGACGCTCACGTCGCGGGCGTAGGACATGCCGTTGACGTAGCAGATCTCGTCGCCGTAGTAGGTCGGGATCGGCACCTCGACGATCCGCTTCTCGGCCGAGAGCAGGCCGAGGATGATCTCGGTGTCGAAGTCGAAGCCGTTGGAGTAGCCGGTGAGGGGCAGGTCGGTGAGCGCGTCGACGCGGTAGGCGCGGTACCCGCTGTGCCACTCGGTCAGGCGGGCTCCGGTGAGGCGGTTCTGGAAGGTGGTGAGGATCCGGTTGCCGACGTACTTGTACGTCGGCATGCCGCCCGCGCGGGCCTGGCCCTTGACCATCATCCGCGAGCCGAAGACCGCATCGGCCGTGCCGCAGGCGAGCGGCTCGACGAGGCGCTCGATCTCCTCGGGGGCGTACTGGCCATCGGCGTGCAGCAGCACCACGATGTCGAGCCCGTGCTCGATAGCCCACGCGTAGCCGGCCTTCTGGTTGCCGCCGTAGCCGAGGTTGTGCTCGCGGCGGACCACCGTGATCGGGAGCGCCGAGGACTCCTTGACCGCGAGACCGACCGCGTAGGTGTCGTCGGTGCTCGCGTCGTCGCAGACCATCACGTGGTCCACGGTCCGGGTGAACGCTTCCGGCAGGCGCCGGAGGGTCTCGGCCAGCGTGCTGGCGGCGTTGTAGGCGACCACGAGGACACCCACCCGAGGGGTCGGTCGAGAGCCGGTCTGGACCGCTCCCTGGTCCGGTGTGCTGGGCACCCAAGCCTCCCTCGCTCGAGATTGGGGAGGAGTGTAACCATACCTACCCGTGAGTAAGGAGGGCGTCGACCACCGTGGCATCATTCCGCCCATGACCGACCTGACCCTCGTCGACCTCCCGCGGCTGCGGAGTGACCTCGACGTCTCGGCCAAGGAGTACGCCGCGGGTGAGCCGTTCCCCCACATCGTGATCGACGACGTGCTGCGTCCGGAGGCGTTCGACGCCGCGGTCGCCGCGTTCCCGGGTATCGGCGACGAGTTCTGGAAGGGCTACCTCCACGTCAACGAGACCAAGTACTGCAACGTCCACCCCGAGACCTGGGACGACGCCCTCCGCAGCGTGGCGAAGGAGTTCACCTCGCCGGACTTCGTGGCCTACCTCGAGGGCCTCACCGGCATCGAGGGGCTGATCCCCGACTGGTCGATGGACGGCGGCGGACTCCACCAGACCCTGCGCGGTGGCCACCTCAACATCCACGCCGACTTCACCACCCACCACGTGCACGAGAACTGGGCGCGGCGCGTCAACATCCTGCTCTACCTCAACGAGGAGTGGCACGACGACTGGGGCGGCAAGCTCGAGCTGTGGGACAAGGACATGACGACCTGCCAGGACCGCGTCACGCCCAAGGGGAACCGGATGCTGGTGTTCAGCACGTCGTTCGACAGCTTCCACGGCCACCCCGACGGGCTCACCTGCCCGCCCGACCAGGCGCGGCGGTCGATGGCGCTCTACTACTTCACCCAGGAGGAGGCGCCGGTACGCCGTGCCACCCACTACCGGGCACGTCCCGAGGAGAGCCGCACCCGGCGCGCCTTGATCGCCGCCGACCGGGTCGTCCTCGACGTCTACGACCGTGTGAAGCGCAGGCTCGGCCTCAACGACGACGCCGCCCAGAAGGTCCTCGGGCGTTTCCACTCCTGGCGCGGGCGCGACCGGTGACCGACACGTCGACCCGCGACGCGCGGAGTCGACGTCTGTCCCGGCCCTCCCGGCGCCAGCGACTCCGGCAGCGACTCCGTCTGCGGCCGGAGCGACGTCCGCTGCTGCTCCTCGTGGTCGCGGCCGCCGTCCAGTCGGTGGTGGTGCTCCGTCTGGCCCGCCGGAGCTGGTTCGGGGTCGACGCTGTCTATTACCTGACCACCCGGGGCCCGGTCCCGAGCGCCGACGAGGGGCTGTTCAAGCCGTACGGCGGTCACTGGCAGACGATCCCGTTGCTGGCCTACCGCGGCCTGTTCGCCGCGTTCGGCCTGCGGTCCTACCTGCCGTACGTCGCGCTCGCGCTCGCGATGCACGTCGCGATCGTCTTCGTCCTCTACGGGCTCCTGCGCAGCGTCGGGACCCATCGCTGGACGACCTTCGGCACCTGCTGGCTCGTGCTGTTCTTCGGGGCCGGCTCCGAGGCGTTCATGGCGGACGCCCCGATGGTGCTCACCGCGGGTCTGCTGCTCGGGCTCGTGGCCATGCTGGTGATGGTCCGGCAACGCTTCTCCCTGCGCAGCCGACTCATCGGCGGGGTCCTGCTGCTCGCAGCGGTGATGTGCTCGGGCACCGGCTTGGTCGCCGCGGTCACGGTGGGCGTCTTCCTGCTCCTGCGGATCGGGGTCCGTGCGGCCCTCGTCGTGGGGGCACCTGCGGTCGTTGCCTTCAGCGTGTGGTTCTTCACCATCGGCCGCGACGGCCGGGTCAACGTGACCGGCGACCGGATCACCGAGATCCCGAAGTTCGTGTGGCAGGGCCTCACCGGCTCCCTCGGCTCGCTGCTCGGCATCCCAGGCACCGGCGCGATCCTGCTGCTGGCCCTCATCGTCGCGTTGGTGTGGCCGGTCATCGAGGCCGTCGCGCTGCGGCAGCTGGCCCTGGCCGGCCTCGTCGGCGCCGTCACCCAGCTGTCGCTCTCGTCGTTCGCCAGCCTGGTCGGCGGCACGGCGGCCGCCCGGGTCGGTCGCTACGAGTACCTCGTGCTCGTGCTCCTCGCCGCCGGGATCGCGCTCGGGCTCGAGACCGTGCGCGGGCTGGTCGAGCAGGACCGGCTCGCGCCCGGTGTCCGCGGCGCCCTCCCGGTGATCGGCGTCCTCCTCCTCGTCGCGACCACGCTCGAGGGCTCGTCGCAGGAGCGTCGACAGGCGGACTTCGGGGCGGCCAGCGCCAAGCTCTACCGCACGTGGGTCTACGGCGCGATCATGGCCACCGACGCCGGTGAGGAGCAGCTGACCCAGGACGCCGGGACCGGCTTCAACGGCGGTCCGTTCGCGCTCTTCGCCCGACCCGAGCTGAGACGCAAGCTTCCCGCGGGCCCCTCGACCGAGCAGTCGCGGGTCGACGCCGAGTCGGAGTACTACGTCGACGTGTCGGGCACCGACCAGGGCCGCTTCCAGCCCACGAAGATCTCGGTCCAGGGTCTCCAGCCCTCCCAGCACCTCGGGCCCGGCTGCCACCCGCTGATCACCGACGGCACGGGCCTGGCCACCATCGACGTCGACAGCGTGACCGGCACCGAGATCGGCATCACCAGCAACAGCACGGTCGTCGACACCCAGGTGATCCGCGACGGCGTCGAGTCGACCCCGCGCACCTGGTTCGTGGCGCCGGGCGCGGTCTACGTCTCCACCTCCGCCCGCGACGCCACCCTGCGAATCGTGCTCAACGGCAGCGGACCGGTGGCCGTGTGCCACCAGTGAGGTGGTGGCTCAGGGTCCCGCGCGGTCGGCCCGGTCCCTACGGTCCGTGTGATCCGGGGTGTTCGACGGCGGGGTGGTCTCGGCGTTCTCGGAACCCGCGCGCGCGAACAGCTGCTCCTTGACGGGGCTGATCCGCGCGGCCAGGTAGCGGGGGACGCCGTTGTCGAGCTCGCGCCAGCCCGGCTGGCGCAACCAGCGGGTGACGCGGCGCTCGAGCAACCGGTCGGCCGCCACGCAGATCGCGGCGGTGGCGGCCAGGGCGACCACCGTGCGGCCCTCCCACGACCAGCCGGGACCCTTCGTGTGCCTCGCGACGAAGGTGAAGACCGGGTAGTGCCAGATGTAGATCAGCAGGGAGTTGCGGCCGAGCCAGGTCGCCACCCGGTTGCCGATCAGCGCCGAGAGCAGGGCCGAGCCTCCGCCGAGCGCGACGGCGCCCATGAACACCGCGAGGTCCCAGGAGAGGACGGTGCCGCCCCAGCGGAGGTAGGACACGTCGCGATCACACCAGTAGAGGATCGGCACCAGGGCCAGCAGCGAGGCGGTGGCGGTCCAGGCGAGGCCGCGCGGCGAGGGACGCAGTCGCGCGATGTCGGGCAGGGCGACCGCGGTGAGGAGGCCGATCACGAAGGGGTCCATCCGCACGGTGGTGCGCACCAGCACCTGGAAGTCGTTCTCGGTGTGCGCTACGTGGAAGCGCCACCACACGAGCAGGAGATAGAACCCCACCAGCGCGAAGATCAGGCCCACGTGGCGGCGTCGCAGCATGTAGAGGAAGGCCGCCATGATCGCAAAGGCCTGCATGTCGACCGAGAGGTACCAGAGGTGTCCGAAGTCGGGGCGCGAGGTGACCAGGTTGCCCTGCACGTACCAGTTCCAGGTGTACGTCGCGACATGGAACACCGAGGCTGCGTTGTCGGCGTTCCAGGCCTTCGTCGTGCTGTCGAACCGGGTGATCAGGACGGCCACGAGCAGGAAGAGCCACAGGCTCGGCCCAACGCGCGCGATGCGACGCACGAACGCCGTGTCGGCGCGCATCGCGAAGAGCGGCCGCCGCGCGGTCAGCGACTGGTACATCAAGAACCCGGCGGCGACCAGGAAGATCGAGACGCCGGCGTTGCCGTTGCGGAAGAAGGGCCGCACGGCCGCATGGCTGTCGATCCAGTCGACCGGCCACAGCTGCCAGCCGTGGGACAGCACGACGAGCGCGATCGCGACGCCGCGCAGTCCGTCGTACAGGTCGATCCGGCGGTGGGCCTCGGCGACGCTCGGGATGCGGTCCTGGAAGCTGCCGTAGGAGCTGTCGGGGAAGCTGGTCGAGGACTCCCGGACGTCGTCGTCGGTGGCCCGGGTGGCCTCGACCGGTGACAGCTCCGACATGCCGCGCACTGTAGTCCGCGCTGGTGTTACCGGCGGGTACCGGGCTGCTAGGGTGCGGCCTGACCTGGGAGCTCTGGAGGGACCTTCATGCGCAAGATCGTCGGACCGGCGTTGCTCTTCCTGGGCGCATTTCTGATCGCCATCGGGTTGCTCGCGAAGTTCTATATGAGTGATGCCCTCCTCAAGACCCCCATCAACGTCGACGAGGTCATCCACCTCGAAGGCACGGCCCAGCTGCCGAACGCCGACGGTGTCGTCGAGTCCTCACCGGTGATCGCGACGAGCAGCTACCTCTCCAACACCGAGCTCTCCGACTCCAGCGTGGCGTCGTTCGAGAATGCCCAGTGCGTGGTGAAGGACGTCAACGACCCGGTCGGCTGCCCGCCCGCCGACGACCCCCAGGGTCGTCTGCTGTCCGCCACGACCGACAACTTCGCCACCGATCGGCGCACGGCCGAGGCCGTCAACGATCCGGCCCACCTGCCGCCGGGCTCCGTCCAGCACGAGGGCCTGATCAACAAGTGGCCGTTCCTCGCCGAGAAGAAGACCTACACCTACTGGGACGACGGCACCCAGCAGGGCGTCGACGCGACGTACAAGGGCACCGACACCCTCGACGGCCACGAGGTCTACGTCTACGACGTGCAGGTCCCGAAGACCAAGATCGAGGTCGCGGCCGGCATCGAGGGTTTCTACACCGACGACAAGCAGGTCTACGTCGACCAGCTCACCGGGTCGGTCATCGACCAGCGCGAGCACCAGGTGCGCACCGACCTCAAGGGCAACCCCGTCGTCGACCTGACCATCGGCTTCACCGCCAACCAGGTGCAGTCGCTCGTCGACGACGCCAAGTCCAACGGCAAGAGCCTCAAGCTGATCCGCAACACACTCCCGCTCGTCGGCCTGATCGTCGGTGTCCCGGTGTTCGTGATCGGCCTGCTGCTCACCATCCGCCAACGCCGCAGGTCGTCCGGGGCGCGCGTGGCCGGTACGCCGGTCGAGGAGCCGTCGACGACCTAGCCCGGGGCTGCGGCTACCGGTCCAGGTCGGCGGCGAAGATCGCCGAGCCCGGGGTGACGCGTCCGCGGATGCGCGACCAGCCACCCCAGACCCGGTCGTGGTCCTCGGGCCACTCCGGCTCGACGAGCCGTAGGATCCGGAACCCGTTGTCCGCGAGGAGCGAGACCCAGTCGCCCAGCGTGCGGTGGTGCTCGACGTAGGCGACGCGGCCGCTCTCGTCGTCCACCTCGACGTACGGCGTGCGGTCCCAGTACGACGTCGTCGCCGTGAGGCCGGCCTCGGACGGGTCGTCGGGGAAGCTCCACCGGGTCGGGTGCGTCACGGAGAACGCGAAGCGTCCGCCGCGGCGCAGCACCCGCGCGGTCTCGGCGACCGCGACCTCGATGTCGGCCACGAACTGCAGGGCTCCGAACGAGCAGAAGACCACGTCGAACGAGCTGTCCGCGAAAGGGAGCGCGGTCGCCGTACCGCGCACCGACGGCACCGCCAGGCCCGTCTCCTCGTCGAGGCGGCGGGAGTGCTGGAGCTGGCGGGCGGAGAGGTCGAGTCCGAAGGAACACCCGCCGTGCACGCGCACCCAACGCGAGCACTGACCGGCGCCCGAGCCGACCTCGAGCACGTCGCGGCCGGACACGTCGCCGAGGACTCCGGCCTCGTCCTCGGTGAGCCCCTCGGGGCCCCAGACGAAGCCGGTGTCGCCGAGGAAGCCGCCGTGGGTGGCCTGGTACTCGTCGGCGTAGCGGTCCCAGTCGGGTCCGTTCGCTCGCCGCGACTCGCTCTCGTCGACCGCGCGGCGCTCGACGCGGACGCGCTGCGGCAGGTGGTCCTCCACGGCCCGACCCTACTTGCCCGCGTCGGCCCGGGCTGTGGCAGCGTGACCGCGTGGACCTCTCCGACCTGACGCCGCTGGCGGGTGGATGGTCCGGACAGACCTTCCTCGCCGAGGTCGGGGGCGAGCGGTCCGTGGTCCGGATCTACCGCCCTGGCCGGCGTCCCGACGCCGCGCCCGAGGTCGATGCCGCGGTGCTGCGCCTCGTGCGGGGGATCGTGCCGGTCCCCGAGGTCCTGGAGGTACGACGTGGGGTGGCGGCCGCGGACCATCCCGGCCTGCTGGTCACGTCGTACGTCGTGGGGGAGCAGCGCGGCGACCTGCTGCTGCCCACCCTCGACGACGCCGGACTCCGCCTCCTCGGTGGCAGACTCGGGTCTCTCGCCGCAGACCTGGCGGGCATGCCCCTGCTGCGCGCAGGCGTCTTCGTCGACGGCGACCTGCGGATCGAGCCGCTCCCCGGCCCCGACTCGCTCCCCGGCTTCGTCGACGAGCACGCCCCGGTGCTGGCCTGGGACGGGACCTTGCTCGGCCGGCTTCGTGACGTCGCCGGGCAGGCGCAGGACCTCCTCGACACCGTCGGGCGTACCTGCCTGGTGCACTCCGACCTGAACCCGAAGAACCTCCTGGTCGACCCCGGTTCGCTCGACCTGACTGCCCTGCTGGACTGGGAGTTCACCCACGCCGGCCACCCCTTCACCGATCTCGGCAACCTGCTCCGCTTCGACCGCCACTCGTCGTACGTCGACGCGATCCTGGCAACGTGGTGCGAGCGTCGCGGCGGCACCCCGGCGCAGGCGCTGGACCTGGCCCGCGCCGCGGATCTGTGGGCCATCGTCGACCTCGCCTCCCGCGCGGGCGACAACCCGGTCGCGGACCGCGCAGCCGTTCACCTCCGCGCCATCGCCGAGTCGGGCGACCCCCACGCACTGCCGTAGGTTCCTACGGATCCGTCGGGGCGACCCTCACAAGGCGCGGGCCAGCGCCAGCCGGGCCTGGCGTGCGGCGTGCTCGGCCTTGCGGCTCAACCGCCGAGCGGTCACCTGCTGGTGGGCGCGACGTAGCTGCTCCGCCTCGCCCAGACGTGTCGTGATGTGCGCGCGCGCCAGGTCGTCGTTCATGAGGTTGTTCATCATCAGCTCGGGTCCTTCCCCAGAGGTTGTGTGCCGAGGACTCGTCGACGCTTACCGCGCCTCCGTCTCGGCCGGTCGCCACTCACCTCTTCTACGAACGCGTTGCCGAAGAATCGACACCCCGGGCCAACCCTGGCGAGGTCGTCCGACAGTTCCGTCGAGGCGAGTTCACACCGATGCCGGGCCACTCGCGACCAGCAGTCGCTCCGTCATCGCGCCGCTGTCCGTGCACCCACGTGCGCTGGCTCGTTCGCTCCCCGTGGCCCGCGCTGTCGGTCGACGAGGCGTTGGGGGGTCTTGTGGCGGTCGGTGGAGCAAGATCCCTTTCCGTCCGAGAACGACGTATGGGCTGACCTGACGCTCGACACCCTCGGAAACGCACTCACGTGCCGCTGTTCGAGCCCGGGGGTCGGGGCGCCGTACCCCTGCCGCGCCCAGCCAGGCGAGCGGCAGGCTGTATCTGGCTACCTAGCACCAGCAGCTGTATTGGCGTCATAACCCGGAAGTGGGCACCGCATGATTCGAGACGAGCTGACCAGGCTGTTCACTTTCGAAGAGCGACACCGGCGGCTTGGTGCACGAATGTTGCTGGCCGGTGCGGCATCCCTGGTCGTGTTCGCGCTCGGGACGCTCTTGGTCCTGCTGACCGAGTCAGGGCAGAAGGGCGGCAACATACACGGGCTCGGGGATGCGGCATTCTTCACGGCAGTGCAGCTGCTCACCGTGTCCTCCTCGATGCCGAACCCAGTGACGACGGTCGGCAAGGTCGTCGACGTCGGTCTGGAGCTGTGGGCCATCTTCGTCGTCACCGCAGTTGCGGGAAGCTTCTCCAGCTTCTTCAACGCCGGGGACTCCTGAGACGGCGGGACCGGCCGAGTGCACGCTCACACAGACGAGGGGCTACTACATCCGCCACCGCACCAGGCCAACCCCATGGCACGCGTCTGCGATCGGCCTCAACAGACCGGCTGTGTCGACCGTCACCGTCGAGATCGGCCCGCTTGGAACGGGTCTGTTTTCTCCGCGTGCTGCGCCGTGCTCGTAGCCATCAAGAGTGCCGAAGAGCGGATCCGTCAGAGCCAGAGCGTTTCCAAGGGCACGAAGGCATCCTGAAGGACAAGGTTCTTCTAGGTCGATGAGTCCGCACTCACGTGCCGCTGTCCGATGCACCCACCTGTCGATGAGGGGCGGAGTGTGGTCAGCGGCTCAGGGTGAGGTACAGCCCGATCGGCGTGACGGCAACTCCCAGCAGCAGCCACCCACTGAGCGGGTTCCTGCGGTGGATGCCCATGCCGGCCGCCACGGCACCCACAGCCGTCACGCCCGCGAGGACATTCAACCCAATCTGGGCGTCGGGGCGCGAGTCCGGCGAGACGATGGCAGCGACGACCAGTCCTGCTGAGAGGTGCAGGATCGTGGTAACTGCGAGGACTGACAGCACCCACTGCTGCACCGTTGTCAACGACATTCCAGTGGACGGGGGGCGTTGCAGGTTGTTGGGGTCCATCAGGTGTCGCGGCCGCCGAGGTGGGGGTTCTGGCTGAACCTGGTGCTGAGTCATGGCTTCCTCGTTCCCGTGGACAACCTGCTGGCTTCACTTGGGCAACGCCTTGGTCGCGCTACCGAATCCCGCACCCACTGTGAACGCACTCACATGCCGCTGTCCGATGCACGCACATGTCGATGTGAGTTCGCCTCGCGATACCTTCTTGCCGTGCATTGTGCCTTCTTTGTGAGCGGACGTATCCGCCACTGAGTGCGCGGCCCTCTGGCCGCAACGTGCCGCCCGACCATAGGGGTCGGGCGGTCTGTTCTCACGCACTCACACGAGAAGGACATGCTCACGTGAACATTCGCGACTTCCATGCCTCCGACCTGCCCGGGCTGGTCGACCTCACCATCGAAACGTTCCGCCCCCTATTTGAACAACACCTCCCCCACGAGCTGGCCCCGCAGGTCTTCGCGCACGACCACGGAGACTGGGAAGGCGACTATCGCAAGGAGGTCCCAACGCTGCACGACCCCAGCAACGACCGGTTCATCACCCTTGCCGAAGAGGAGGGGCAGTTCCTCGGCTACGTGGGGTGGAACATCACTGAAGGGGACTCAGGCCGACTGGAGATGGTCGCCGTCCACCCCCTCGCCCAACGTCGTGGAGTCGGTACTGCCCTTTGCCGCGACGTGATGGAGCGACTGCGCAGCCGGCGTGTGACAGTCGTCCACATCGGCACGGGCGGGGACGCCTTCCACGCCCCAGCCAGAAGGCTGTATGAGTCGCTCGGTTTCAAGGGACACCCGGTGGTGGACTACACCAAGGCGGTCTAGGGCAGCGAACTGTGCGGCGGGCGAGCCGCTTGGCCCGTCCGCCGCACGCACGCAGCAGACGCTGTCCGGCGCACTCGCATGCCGATGAGCGATCGCCATTGAGCGCATTGCGCTCGCCGGCAGGATTGCCATATGCACATATGGGTATATGTTTGGGTTCGTGGCCCGCGCTTCGACAACCACGGATGTGTTCAACGCAGTAGGTGACGCCCATCGCCGCGCAATCCTCGACGTCCTGCTCCCAGGTGAGAAGTCAGTCGGGGCGATCGCTGGCCAGGTCTCGATGCCTCAGCCTCAGGTCTCCCGGAACCTGCGAGTGCTCAGCGAGGTCGGACTCGTCAGGTGCCGGGCCGAAGGCCGTCACCGGCTCTACCGCCTGGCCCCCGACCAACTCCAGCCCCTGCACGCCTGGGTGGCCAAGTACGAGCGGGCGATCAACGACCGACTGGATCGGATCGAGGACTACCTCAGCGAACTACAACGCCAAGGAGACGACAGTGAAACCTGATCGGCATGGCTCCGCAATTGTCACGTTCCCGAACGAGCTCGAGGTGGTCATCACTCGCGAGTTCGACGCGCCGATCGCACTCGTCTTCGACGTCTTGACGAAACCCGAGCACGTGAGCAGGTGGGGTGCGACGCCCCCCGACCGCATGACGGAGTGCTCAATCGACCTCCGTGTCGGCGGGAACTACCACTCCGCCTTCGTGACCGGAGACGGAACAGTCTTCTCGTTCCACGGAACATACCTCGAAGTCGAACCGCCCTTCCGGACAGTGGAAACCTGGCACTTCAACTGCTGGCCCGATGTCGAAGCGGTCGAAGCGATGGAACTGCGGGAACGTGACACCGTCACGGCGTTCACCTGGGCACTGACCTTCAACGACCAGGCGGGACGCGACCACATGACAGGCTTCGACGGCCAGCAAGACAGCCTCGACGAGATGGAGAACATCCTCAGGTCGCTGCTTGCCGCCCGGGACTAGCCGCACTCACATGCCGCGGTCCGGTGCGCTCACATGCCGATGAGCGGTCGACTGCGATCAGGTGACCTAGCGCAGGATCAGTGAGGGGGACCGGGCGCCTCGCGCGCGGCACTCGCACCGTTGGTCCTTGATGAACGACGTACCAACCACACTGCAAGGAACACCAGAGCAGCGACCAATGCGAAGCCAAGAACCGCAAGGATGATCACGAGCAAGAAGAGGGCCACATCAAACTCCGATTCTGGTGGTGATGGCCGCCGACCCTAGCGTGGTGCACGTCGCAGGAGATCGAAATCCGCACGCTCATGCCGCCGTTCGTGTACCGCTCGTGCCGATGTGCGGTCAAGCGGTTCAGGCGGTCTGTCGACACCTTGTGCCAGTCCAGCGGAATGCGTACCAGAGCAGTCCTGCGACTGGTTGCAGGATCAGGATGGCCACGAACCAGACCCAGCGACGCTGCCGTGCGGCGTCAATTGCCGGGATGATCACGAGGAGAACTTCGTAGAGGGCCACGAGGATCAGGAACGAAGCACTCGGTGCCAAGAATGAGGTCTCTAGGGCGATCACGTCGATGAGTATGTGGCAACCGGCCAAGGTGACCAAAGCGCCGCCCCGCTCGTGCGCGCCGTCCAGTGCACTCACATATCGATGAGCGGGCGCTACTAGACCGACTGAAGGATGGATAACGCACGGATGGACGCTCCCCACCGACCGGGGCGGCTTCGGTCACGGATCGGTCGAGGCCATCATCGCCGGCAGGGCTCGACCGTCGAGTCACCGGGGCCCGTCACGCCGACGAAGTCGACGCTCCAGTCCGCTGGAGAGACCAACAAGTGCGCCGTCATGGGCTCGCCTGTGTAGGCGTTGCACAGCTCTTTGGGTTGCGATCCCTTCGCCACTTGAGCCACGTAGGCGAAGGAGGAGCCGACGTTTCCGTCGCAGAGCGCGGGTGGGTGGTCACCACCGAGCGGTCCCTGTCCGTTGCACAGATCGTTCCCGCGAGGATCTCGAAGGACGACGGCCAACCTCCGATGATCATCAACGACCTTCGCGTAGAGCTCTGAAGCTCCGAGCTGTCCCATGCGGGTGTAGCCCTGCGGGGTTGAGTTGCCGCTGTGTTGACGACCCACAATCAGCACGGCCGCGACTACGAGGACAGCGGCGCCTACCGCTGCATAAGCGCGCTTCGAGCGCCCTGCGGTGGCATTCAGCACCATGGTGAGGAGTCTCTCGCTGGACCGACCGCTCATACCGCTGTCAGTGAGCTGGGTTCGCTGCTCAGCGATTAAGGTGTGTTGGTCGAACTCTGACTCCGTCAACCAGCACCAGGGATGGAGGCGAGATGCGCAACCGGTCCGCACCGCCCGCGTCGGTAACGCCCGTTCTCTCGTATCCAGACGTCGCTGCCGCCGTGGAGTGGCTGACGCACACATTCGGGTTCGTCGAGCATGTTCGTATCGGCGACCACCGTGCACAGCTCGGGTTCGGCGACGGGGCGCTCATCGTGGCTGATGCAGGCCAGGGTCGACGGCCGCCCGAGTCAGGCGAAGTCACGCACTCGGTGATGGTCCGCGTGGACGATGTCGACGCTCACTTCCAGCGGGCTAGCGCTGCAGGGGCACACGTCATCAGTGGCCCGACGACCCATGATTATGGCGAGCGACAGTACGACGCCGTGGACCTCGCTGGTCACCATTGGACCTTCACAGAGTCTGTTGCCGACGTGAGCCCAGAAGCATGGGGTGGCACCACGGCTACACCATGGGGAGCCGACTAGGTGTAGTGACCCGGGAGGTTGTTGACGTTCAGTGCGAGTTGTACGCGAGACATTGCGACTCCTCAAAACATTGATGACTGTCGATACCCTCCGACCTTTCCGCCTACATCGACGTATGTCAATATTGATCCATGTCTCATGTGTCGTTGGACCGCACGCCGGCTGAGGCCGCCGCATGCTGCTCACCGCTGACGTCTGAGCCAATGACGGCCGACCAGGCCAGCGCCGTAGTTCCGTTGCTCAAGGCGTTGGCCGACCCGGTCCGACTGCGGCTGATGTCTTTGGTGGCCGCCCACGCAGGTGGTGAAGCGTGCGTGTGCGATCTCAACGAGGCGTTCGACCTCTCCCAACCCACGATCAGCCATCACCTCAAGGTGCTCCACGAGGCAGGACTCCTCGGTCGAACCAAGCGGGGCACCTGGGTCTACTACCGCCTACAGCCCACTGCCCTCGCCGACCTCGCGACCATGCTGGGTGGCGTTGCCAGGTGAGTCTCGACCTGACCCGAAAGGCCTTTGCCGAGCTGCTCGGCACCGCCTTCCTCGTCGCCGCCGTGGTCGGATCAGGGATCGCAGCTGCACGGTTGTCGCCGAGCGATGTGGGACTCCAGCTCTTGGAGAACAGCCTGATCACGGGCGCAGCGCTGGTCGCACTGATCCTCACCTTCCAGCCCGTCTCCGCCGCATTCAACCCAGTCGTCACTCTCGCCGAAGTCGTCCTCGGCAGACTCCGCGTCACCCACGCAGCCGTGATGATCACCGCCCAGATCGTCGGCGGAATAGTCGGCTGCCTCCTGGCGAACCTGATGTTCGGTCTCGACGCGGTCTCGATCTCGACACACCACCGATCCGGTTCCGGGCTGTGGCTCGGCGAAGTCGTCGCAACCCTCGGGCTGGTCCTGGTGATCTTCGGCGGCATCCGTACTGGCCGCAACGACACCATCGCATTCGCCGTCGGCGGCTACATCACAGCGGCGTACTGGTTCACGTCCTCGACCAGCTTCGCCAACCCCGCTGTGACGATCGCCCGCATGTTCTCGAACACCTTCGCCGGCATCGCGCCGTCCAACGTGCCCATGTTCGTCGTCATGCAGATCGTCGGTGCGGCACTCGCCGTTGCCGTTGCTCGGTTCCTGTACCCCACAGCCACCCGCGACCTCACGTCCGTGGCGGAAGGAACACGCTCATGACGCCGCTTCCCGACACCGCGTCCCCGACCTGCTCCACGACCAACATCTAGTCCCCAGGAGCCCCACGATGACCACTGAGCCTGAGCCCACACGTCACACGCCGACTGTCTTGTTCGTGTGCGTTCACAATGCAGGTCGCTCCCAGATGGCTGCCGGCTACCTCCAGCACCTGGCGGGAGACCGAATCGAGGTGCTTTCGGCCGGATCTCAACCCGGTGACCAGATCAACCCCACCGCCGTCCTGGCCATGGCCGAAGAAGGCATCGACATCACGTCAGGCCGCCCCAAGGTCCTCACCTCAGAAGCAGTCCAGGCATCCGACGTAGTGGTCACGATGGGCTGCGGCGATGAGTGTCCCTACTTCCCGGGCAAGCGATACGAGGACTGGGTGCTCGACGACCCCGCTGGACAGCCCATCGACGCCGTGCGCCCAGTCCGGGATGAGATCAGGCGCCGTGTGGAAATGCTCATCGCCCAGCTCGATGCACCACGTACCCCCGCCTGAGAGAAGCGACCGCTCAAGCCGCTGTCCGTGAGCGCTCATGCCGTTGAAGTCCGAATCGTCCCTCCGGGAACCCGCGAGGGTGGGGCTGTGGGTGGAGGGGCGAGCTTGGTGTGATCGTCGCCTCGCCTTGGCTGGCTGTCGGAACGGCCACCTTGATCAAGCGCGACCGTATTCAGGGCTGTAGGAAGGTAGGACGAGCCGTCCAACCTGGACCGAGGAGCACGGGGATGCAACGTCACGCCTTCGAAGACAGGACCGTGCTCTCGGTGCAGCCGGCCACCGATCCGTGCTCCAGGGACACCTCACTCGTCGTTCTCTTCGACGGCCGGCCGATGATCGATGCAGGCATCCCCGAGACGATGCGCTCGCTGCAGGGGGACGGGATCATCGGCCCGCTCACCACGGTCTACGTCGAGTCGATCGAGGGCTCGACCCCACGCGGTCCGACGCGGGTGGCGTCCCTGACGGATCCGGTGGTGCTCGGCAGGCTGGTCGACCTACTCCGTCGATTCCTCGAACAGTCCGGGGCAGTCACAGCCGACCCGATGCGACGCGTCATGCTGGGGCACAGCCTGGGCGGCAATGCGGCGCTACACCTCGCGTCTCGCTGGCCAGACCTCTTCGGCGGCGCCGCTACCGCCTCCGCTGCACTGTGGTGGCCAGGTGACGACGTACACCTGTCCGGCAACCAGATCGCAGCGGAGGTTCAAGCGGTGACGGGCCTCCGTCTGTGGATGCAGGCTGGGGCCGCCGAGGATCCAGAGCTCCTGCGGTGCAACCGGGAGCTCTGGCAGAGAACTGACCGAGCGGGCTTCGACCTGGTCCATGTGGAGCACTCCGGTGGCCACGAGCTCTCTGCGTGGCGGCAGGGGCTCGGACATGCCCTTCCCTATCTCCTGAACCGACCCGGCTAGCACCACCCCAACGTCCTCACGTGCCTCTGTCCGGTGCACTCACATGCGATGAGCGGGCAGGCCCTGGCGGACGCAAGATGAGGGCTGCGCGTGACGGGGAGGCGGGCAATCCGAACCCGGGTTACGCGCAGATCGAGCAGCAGTCCACCCTGCTGCAGCGCAAGAGTCCCTACGGGTAGTACCGCGTGGGGCCGGCTACGCGGAGGCGGTGGGTAGCCCGTCGTCGATCAGCTTCTCCCAGCAGGTGAGGAAGTCGCGGTTGAGGTGCCGGTTCTGGTCCAGGGCGCCCGACACGACTGCTCCGGTGCGGACCATCATCAGCTGCTCGGCGGTCCCTCTGGGGTCCCGGTGCTCGAGTCGTTGCAGGAGCTCGTGGAGGCGGTCGGTCACCCAGAGCCGGATGGCGCGCGCGTGGACGCGGGCCGGGTGCGATCCGGTGAACTCGGCGGAGGCGTTGATGAACGGGCATCCGCGTTGCATGGCCGCGAAGTCGTCGCGGGTCAGAGCGGTGGCCAGCTCGGTGAGGGCTCGGCGCGGGTCGTGGGGGTGGGCGTCGATGATGGCGTCCACCTGGTCGTGGTCGTAGGCGGCGCGGCGCTCGAGGTAGGCCGAGATCAGGTCGTCCTTGGACGGGAAGTGGCGGTAGAGGGTGACTCGCGTGACGGAGGAGTCCGCGATGATGCGCTGGATCCCGACGGCGTGGATCCCCTCGTTGTAGAACAGTCGGTCCGCAGTTGCCAGGATCCGTTCCCGAGCCTGAGACGTACGACGGGCGGGCGCCGTCGTCGTACCTGGCGCCGGTGCTGGCTGATTCATGATGCGTCTGCTCCTGGCGATCGGGCTGCCCCGGCTCTTGCCAGAGGCTTGACTGTGGTCCTACGGTGCTCACAAGTAGGTAGATCGGTCGGTCTACTCTAGTCGATCCGCGAAGGAACCCCGATGACCGCCAGCAACCCCGTCCTGTTCATCCACGGTCTCTGGCTGCACGCGCGGTCGTGGGACATCTGGATCGACCACTTCACGGAGGCCGGCTACGACGCCTCCGCGCCCGGCTGGCCCGGCGATCCCGAGACCGTCGAGGAGGCGCGGAGCCGGCCGGAGGCGATCGCCGACCACGGCATCGACGACGTGGTCGCGCACTACGCGGCCGTCATCCAGGCGCTGCCGGTCAAGCCGATCCTGATCGGCCACTCGTTCGGTGGCATGATCGCGCAGCGGCTGCTGGGCGAGGACCTCGCGGCAGGCGCCATCGCGATCGATGCGGCGCAGATCAAGGGCGTGCTGCCGCTGCCGTTATCGGCACTCCGGGCGACGTTGCCCGTCTTCAAGAACCCGGCCAACAAGCACCGCGCCGTCTCGCTGACCTCCGAGCAGTTCCGGTTCGCGTTCGGCAACGCCATCCCGCCTGAGGAGTCTGACGCGCTGTTCGAGACGTGGGCGATCCCCGCTCCGGGCAAGCCGTTGTTCGAGGCCGCGGCCGCGAACTTCAACCCGCACTCGCCCGCCAAGGTCGACACCGACAACCAGGGTCGCGGACCCCTGCTGCTGATCATGGGGGGCCAGGACCACACCGTCCCGGAGGCCGTGACCAAGTCGACGCTCAAGCAGTACCGGCACAGCGAGGCCACCACCGACATCCTCGAGTTCCCTGACCGCGCACACTCGCTGACCATCGACCACGGCTGGCGCGATGTGGCCGACGCTTGCCTGAAGTGGCTCGACGGCCAGGGATTGTGACCGATGGACCTGCACCTGAAGGGCAAGTCCGCGATCGTCACCGGAGCCAGCCGGGGGATAGGTCTGGCGATCGCCCGAGCCCTGGCCGGCGAAGGCGTGTCCGTGGTCGCGGGAGCGCTGCGGGGGAGTGAAGAGCTCGACGAGCTCACCAAGACCGACGATGTCCGCGCCGTCACCGTCGACCTCACCACTCCCGAAGGCCCTGGCGATCTGGTCGCCGCAGCCGCGAGCGAGCTGGGCGGCATCGACATCCTGGTCAACAACGTCGGCGCCGTGCGACCTCGTCTCGCGGGCTTCGTGGCCGTGAGCGACGACGACTGGGAATGGGCACTGACCATCAACTTCCTCGCCGCCGTCCGCACCATGCGCGCCGCCATCCCGCACCTGGCCGCCCGCCCGGGAGCCAGCATCGTCACCATCAGCTCGGTCAACGCCTTCCTCCCCGACCCCGGTGTCATCGACTACAGCGCCGCCAAGGGCGCACTCACCAACCTCTGCAAGTCACTGTCCAAGGAGATCGGGCCACAGATCCGTGTGAACACCATCAGTCCCGGACCGGTGCGCACCGACCTCTGGCTCGGGAGCAACGGCGTCGCCGCCACCGTCGGCAGTGCCACCGACAGCGACCCCGGCGACGTCGTACGCCGACAGGAGGCCGAGGCGCCCACGGGGCGCTTCACCCATCCGAGCGAGATCGCCGACCTCGCGCTCTTCCTGGCCAGCGACCGCTCGGGGAACACCACCGGCAGCGACTTCGTCATCGACGGCGGGCTCATCACCACGCTCTGACACCGGGTGCGGAGAGCCGAGTGAGATCCCCACGGTGTGAGTTCACTGAAAGAACTCATGGCGTCCGCACGCAGCGAACGGCACTCACTTGCCGCTGTCCGGGTTCGATGCATCTGGACGACGCCATCTCGTTCGGGCATCCTCCCGGTGTGCGGTCGCGCGAGAATTTCGAGGCCAACCTCGCCAAGGGGAGCGAGCTCGCGCCGTCCCTCGTGGGCCTCGACGTGAATGTGGCGGAGCAACAGGTCGCAGCGGCGGGGTACCACGCTCAGCTCATTCCCTGGTACGCCGAAGCCGTGACTGCCGACCTGGACTCGCTGCGAATCAGACTCTTCCTCGACGAAAACGACCTGGTCGCTCGTGCCAGCGCCGGGTAGTGCCCCAGGAACGTACGCTCATCCTGCTGTCCGGCGCACTCTCCTGCCGATGTGAAGTCGTCCCGTTCCTGCGCAGGCTGGGGGCTTGACCGGCCAGTGCTGTGGCACCCTGCCCGCTATGGCGGATCCTGGTCTTGGGGATGGAGCGCTCTGGGCGCGGGTGCGAGCCGTCGAATTGGCGCCTGGTCAGCCCGCGACCGGCTCCGTCCTTCCGGTCGAAGAATTCCGAGTCAGGGGCGTTTTGGTACACCCGTCCGACGGCTCGGAGGGCATCGTGGCTTGGTCAACGACCCCCGGTGTCATGGGCGTCGAAACCCCCGTCTACCTGGTCACCGGCACGGTTGTCAGCGCAGATGTGCTTCACGTCAACTTCGGCTCCGGCCCACAGGAAGTCGGTACAGAGCTCGAGCTCTCCGTGCGAGACGAAGTCAGGTACGCGAGGGTCACGGACCATGCTTTCACGGTCGGCACAGGTTCGCTCGTCACTGTTCAGGGCACTGTCGAGCACATCGACGACTACGAGGCGGACGAGTTTCCCCTCTGCGGGCACGCCTGGTTGGTCGAAGAGGTGCAGGAGTTGGCGGACGGGGATTCGTTGATCTTGGTCCGCCGTGCGTGAGGCAATCTCATGCCGCTGTCCGCTGCACTCATCTGCCGATGAGCGGTCGGGACTTCGCCCGGGTCACGGCCACAGGGACGTCTGGGTCTGCCCATTGTCGTAGGTGCACTGGAAGCCGATCGGGTTCCAACTCCAGCGATAGGTGACGGTGTTGTGGATCGTTCCTTGCGCGTTCTCTGGCGAACAGGCCGACTCCATACGCCACCAACCGACGCGGAAGTACAGGGCGATCGCCACGAGTAGCGCGAGACTGACAAGCGCAGCGGCCAGAACCCGGAGGGCGACGTGGGGGCCAGATCGGCTGGCGTGCTGAATGGTCGCGTCGCTCACGTGGCAATCCTGGCAGCCCGGGCGAGTTCCCGCCGCCAACGCGTCAACGTCCTGGCATACCGCTGCCCGACGGACTCTCGTGCCGACGAGCGGATGCAGCGATGTCGGACGCCTAGGCTCGGGCAGGTGGACAGTCGTGGGCGTACGGTGACGCTGCGACCCTTGCTGTTGCAGGACGCCGAGGTGATGGCGGCGTGGGGTGACGACCCTCAGTTCTGTCTAGAGGCCGACTGGACGGTCGACTTGAGTTTCCATGAACGTCACCGTTTCCAGCGAGGTCTGATCGAGGCTCCGCCTCCTGGTCTGATCAGGTTCGGGGCTACGCTCGGCGACCACCTTGTTGGTTACGTCGATCTGCACGGACGCGAGCCTGACCGGCGCGAGCTCGGCGTCGTGATCGGTGAGCGTGCTCGATGGGGATCGGGGCTGGGCGGCATGGCTGCCGCTGCGGGTCTGGATCACGGGTTCGGCCCCCTCGGTCTCCAGAGCGTGTGGGCCGAGGCACTGGATGCCAACCAACGATCCGTGCACATTCTTCGGCGTCTCGGCATGGTGGAGACCGGCCTCGGCGAACAGGGCACGTTCCGTGGTCAGCCGAGCCAGTACCGGAGGTTCTCCATCTCCAGCGAAGGTTGGACACGCAACCGAACGGACTGACATGCCGCTGTCCGGTGGCCGCCTGAACTCGCACCGATGAGCGGTCGTGCGTCGATGCGCCGAGCCGAGCGTGTACCTGCCCTCTGGTTCGATCCCTGTCATGATCCATGCATGCGCAAGCTGCTGATTCTCGGGGCTGTGCCGCTCCTGGTGACCTCGGGTTGCGGCTCTTCCAGCGTGGCCAACCAGTCGAAGGCTGCGATGGCTGCCGAGGCTCAGTGCCAAGCACGCTTTGACAAGCAGTTCCACCTCCGAGGCGGTTCGAAGGCCGTCTACGAGGGGTTCGTCCACGACTTGGGCAACGGTCGACTCCGCGTGACCGGCGATATCCCCACCCGTGCCCGAGTGAGCCACCCCGAGTCGTATTCGTGCGTAGTGGTCCCCGGCTCCTCAGGTCTGCGCATCGTCGCGTTCCACGTGAAGCGGACGGCCTAGGTCCAAGGGCAGGCCGGTCGTGTCGCATCGAGCCGAACTCACAAGCCGCGATGAGAGCGTGGTCCCGACGGAGGCGGGTACGGTCCAAGGGCGTGTCCGTCGAGTCTTTCCTTCGGGTGAGACACGCTCGCACCCACGGGTATGAGCGCGGCGGGCACGCCCAAGATGACCCCTTCATTGTGCCGCGGACATGCCCGACTCTGCATGATCACCATGAAGTGCGGCGGCTCGCCCGCCTGCCAGATCAGTGTGGCGATGGACCCATCGGGTGCCTCAACCCACACGTCGCCGCGTTTGTCTGAGGCGACGAACCCGCTGGCCGTGCGCGCTGATGGCGATGAGCGGATGTCTGTGCATCAAACCTCGAGGACCCTTCGGATGTGTTCCAAGGTCTGCGTCATGCCCTCGCGCAGCATGGTCCGCCGCCAGGCGAGGAGTGCCTCGGCGTCGTCGACTTCTTCGGCCTGAAGGCGTATCCCGCTGAGCCCGTCCGGAAGGTGCTCGAATTGCTGTTCTACGACGCACCCGGCGTCGGTGGGGGTGATCCGGAAGGTCCAACGCGTCGCGGGCGTGCCGTCGAAGCGGTCTCCGACGGTGTAGGCGAAGAGGCGCGGCGGGTCGTAGGCAACGACGTCGCACGGCCGGGTCCACTCGTAGGTGCCCCCCTCCACATCGCGACGGTTGCGACCCTCGAAACGACCGCCAACAGCGTGCGCGGTGAAGCCGTCGACCCACCAAGCCTCGGCGCATTCAGGGCTGAACTCACCAATCCGTTCGACACTCGTGATCAGGTCCCAGAATGCCTGAGCTGGGCATCCCATTGGCATCGCAACGGTGAGACCCATGCCCGCCACGAGGGCGCTCACTCGTGGGTCGGGCGTCGGTCGCGGTCCGTTCTCGGCCTCACCCCAGTTGCTGACGATCACCGCCACAACAGCCTCCTGGCCCCGTCCTCAGCGCCCCGCAGGTGCAGACAGAGTGGGCGAAGCGTGACACACACAGCCGTCAGGACGCACGCCCGTGCCCGCGTCCCCGCGCGGATCCCGCCGTTCAGCCTGATGCGGCCTAAGAGACGGGCTGCTGGTCGATGACCCCCAGGTCCTTACCGTCCGACGCCCTGGCGAAGACCCACTGAACACCTACCCCAGCCGGCCCGTCCGTCGTGGACAGACAACCGCTCTTGACCGTGAACGCCCATACGGGCATCTGTACGGCCATGGGCGACGTGTCGCCCTGGACGAGCAGCCCATAGCGCGCAGTCACGTTCTCGGGGATGGGCGTTGCTGCCTGCCCCGTGAGTACGAGTGCGCAGGCCTTGAGCATCTCGGTGTGCACGCTCGCGCCGCTGACCGGTGCACGGTCACACCGATGGACGGACCGCCGGGCGGTCTCACACCAAGGGGACGTGGGTTCGAGCCGAGAGCTCGCGACTCAGATACCGAACCGGCGTGCCGAGCGACTCCGCGTAGGCGATCTCGCGTCGGGTCGACTCACCGACGTAGCCGCCCGGATCAACGACGTAGACCTCGTCGGCCATGCGAATCTTGTGGAAGTGCACGCCGGCGAGCCGCCCCTTCAGGCCCGAGCTGTCGGCTGTCCAGTCGTAGTCCGGCAGATCGGGGAGGCTGAACATTCCGAGGCTGATCACGACGCAACCTTCCAGCGTGAGCCGCTGGTTGACCTCCGCGAACTCAGCCTCGAACCTGGTCGAGCCGCAGAGCGTGATGACCTTCGCCTCACCCATGGCCGACTGCGGCGACTGCTGGTCCTCCATGAGGTTCATGATCGGTGAACATCGGAACGAGTCTCTCGCCGCCCCCTGGACGTGCAGTCGTTTCGCGGAGTCGCCGTGCGTGCCCACACCCAGCGCCGGCCGATGGTGGGGCCCGCGGTCAGGGGGACGCACCTTCCCACGTCCCGGTCGTGTCCAGTCGTGCTCTTCTGCCGCTGCACGCACGGGTCCACCGGATGCGACCACTCCACCGGCCCGGACGGCCGTAGCCTGATTGCATGGTGAGCATCGTGGATGCGACGCGAGAGGTCGTGCTTCCGGCCATGAGCCGAGTCTTCCGAGAGGGTGAGGTCTCCGCGTTGGAGGTGCGCCACTCCGAGGAGCTGGACGGCTCGATCTGTCTCACGCTCAGCGCGGTGGGCGAGACGTTCGTCGACTACGTCGCCGAGAGCGGCTTCGGGTGGGGCCAGAACCGTGATCTTCGCTGACGCCGCGACCGCCCGAACGCTCAGTCCTCCAGACGGGTGTAGACGACCATGCGCTGGTTGCGCGGGTGGTTCCAGTCGCCGATGTAGGTGAACTCCCACGGCATCCGCTCGGCCACCCAGGACATGTCGCTGCGGTAGTACCAGTAGCGATTGCGCTCGGTGAACGTGAGCTTGCCCTCCTGGATGGTGTCCAGCTCGAAGCCGGGGCGGCGCTCGAAGAACGTCACGTAGAACCGGCCGCCGGGCCTCATCACCTTCGCCACCCGATACAAGCACAGGCGCATCAGGTTGAGGTCGATGTGGGTGAAGACCGACTGGGCGATCGCCATGTCGAACGTGACGCCGTCGAAGTCGCAGTCGAAGCGGTCGGTCGAGTGCAGGTTGGAGACCGGGATGCGTGCGCGCTGCTCATCGGTCAGCTCGCGGTCGTAGCCGGTGGTGATGATGTCGTTGTTGACGTCGACGCCGTAGTAGTGCGCCGGCTCGAGGTAGTCGCTCAGCATCCTGCCGGCGCGCAGCGCGCCGCAGCCCACGTCGAGGAACCGGTGCTCGGGCTTCAGGCCCTGCGAGACGAGGTAGTCGAGCTGGAGCTTGCCGAGCCGGTTCCACTGCCCGCCCACGAAGGCCCGGTGGAAGCGTTTCTCCTTGCGCTCCTTGCTGATCTCCATCCCGGCGTAGTCGGGTTCGACCACGTCGTCGGGCACCTCGATACGGCGCTCGATCTCGGTCACGTGTTCTCCTTCTTCGAGTGCGCGTCGGATGTCTGGTCGGGTGGACGCCCCGAGAGGCTCGGTGGGCAGGCCAAGGATGATGCCTGGGGTTTCACCTCACCGCATCGGGGGGTGCTGCGCCAGCCGTCCTCGGTTGGACTCACGCCTGAGCCCCCGCGTAGACTCGCGGGGCGCCAGAAGTCTGCCCACGTCCCGGACAGAGCGGACACCGGCTCGCTATCTCTCACCGTGCACGAGCGCGGACCCTGCGGTAGTGAAACCAGGCCTCCGGCGTGCCCGCGACAACTCCATCCATTCCAAAGGTTCCCATTCCCTTATGACGAGCAGCACCGCCTACCTCTCGGAGACCGACGCGCCCCAGGTGGCCGTCAACGACATCGGCTCCGAGGAAGACTTCCTCGCCGCGATCGACGAGACCATCAAGTACTTCAACGATGGCGACATCGTCGAGGGCACCATCGTGAAGGTCGACCGGGACGAGGTCCTGCTCGACATCGGCTACAAGACCGAGGGCGTCATCCCCTCGCGTGAGCTGTCGATCAAGCACGACGTCGACCCCAACGAGGTCGTCAACGTCGGCGACAAGGTCGAGGCCCTGGTCCTCCAGAAGGAGGACAAGGAAGGCCGCCTGATCCTGTCCAAGAAGCGCGCCCAGTACGAGCGCGCCTGGGGCACGATCGAGCAGGTCAAGGAAGAGGACGGCGTCGTCGAGGGCACCGTCATCGAGGTCGTCAAGGGCGGCCTGATCCTCGACATCGGTCTCCGCGGCTTCCTGCCGGCCTCCCTGGTGGAGATGCGTCGCGTCCGCGACCTCCAGCCGTATGTCGGCCAGACGCTCGAGGCGAAGATCATCGAGCTCGACAAGAACCGCAACAACGTCGTGCTGTCGCGTCGTGCGTGGCTCGAGCAGACCCAGTCCGAGGTGCGCCACGGCTTCCTGACCCAGCTCCAGAAGGGCCAGATCCGCAAGGGCGTCGTGTCCTCGATCGTCAACTTCGGTGCGTTCGTCGACCTCGGCGGCGTGGACGGCCTCGTGCACGTCTCCGAGCTGTCGTGGAAGCACATCGACCACCCGAGCGAGGTCGTGGCCGTCGGTGACGAGGTCACCGTCGAGGTGCTCGACGTCGACATGGACCGCGAGCGGGTCTCGCTGTCGCTCAAGGCGACGCAGGAGGACCCCTGGCAGCACTTCGCCCGTACCCACCAGATCGGCCAGATCGTGCCGGGCAAGGTCACCAAGCTGGTGCCCTTCGGCTCGTTCGTCCGCGTCGAGGAGGGCATCGAGGGCCTGGTCCACATCTCCGAGCTGGCCGAGCGCCACGTGGAGATCCCGGAGCAGGTCGTGCAGGTCAACGACGACGTCATGGTCAAGATCATCGACATCGACCTCGAGCGTCGCCGGATCTCGCTGTCGCTGAAGCAGGCCAACGAGACCACGACTGCCACCGACGTCGACGAGTTCGACCCGACGCTCTACGGCATGGCTGCGACCTACGACGAGCAGGGCAACTACATCTACCCCGACGGCTTCGACCCCGAGACGGGCGAGTGGCTCGAGGGGTACGACGAGCAGCGCGCGGCCTGGGAGGATCAGTACGCCAAGGCGCACGCCCGCTGGGAGGCTCACGTCAAGCAGCAGGAAGAGGCCAAGCAGGCCGAGGTCGAGGCCAGCGAGGCCACGACGTACTCCTCCGCCACCGGCGACACGACCGACGAGGTCGAGACCAGCGAGGAGACCGGCGGTTCGCTGGCCTCCGACGAGGCGCTGCAGGCGCTCCGCGAGAAGCTCACCGGCGGCGGGAACTGACCGTCAGCTGACGCACGACTACGACGAAGGGCCTGGCCACACGGCCGGGCCCTTCGTCGTAGGGGGAGTGGCGAGAAACCCGGGTGCGCCACGAGGCCGGGTCGGGGAGCATGTCCCGATGTCGCTCGACCCGTTCGACCCCGCCCGTGCACCGCTCGTCGCCAGCTGGGCGGTCGGTGACGAGGTGGTGCGCGCCTGGTGCGCGGTCGACGGAGACGGCGTGCCCGCAGACGTGGTTGCGGGTTGGTCGCAGGCCGACGACGTCGAGGCGTTCGTGTTCGCCGAGGACGGCGCCGACCCCGTCGCGTACGGCGAGCTCTGGCTCGACGACGAGGAGGGCGAGGTGGAGCTCGCCCGGCTGCTGGTCGCGCCCGAGCGACGCGGGCAGGGCGTCGGTCGCGCCCTGGTGAGAGCCCTGGTCGACCAGGCCCGGACGACCCATCCCGAGCTGCCCGACGTCATCCTCCGGGTGCGACCGGAGAACACCCAGGCGATCCGCTCCTACCTCGCGGCCGGGTTCGTCGACCTCCCCGCCGACGAGCAGGCCACCTGGAACCAGGGACAGCGGTTCGACTACCACTGGATGGTCCTGCCGCCCTGAGGTCAGCGGGTCGCGCGCGTCACCACCGCGACCGCGTCGTGCCGACGGGCACCGAGCAGCGAGGTCGCCTGCACGACGAAGGCACGCTGGTCGCCCGGATGCGCGGCGCGCAGCCGGTGGGTCACGACGGTGAGTGCGTACGACGTGCCCGGTGCGAGCATCGGGGTGCGCAGCGCGCCGCGGACCACCTGGCGGGTCATGTCGACCCCGCCATGCCGGTAGATCACGCCGAACCGGGCCGAGGCGGCCGCGCCCTTCAGCGTGATCCGGTCGGGCTGCACACCGTCGTTCTGCACGGTGACCTGGGTCCTGAGCGTGCCGTGCGACGACAGCCGAGCGGTGACCCGCTGGTGCGTCGAGGCGCCGTACCGGTCGTCCCCGACCAGTCCGCCGGACGCCGAGCGGACCCGGGCGTCGGGCCGCGACCGAGCGGCGACGTCGTAGTGGACGGTGCGCACGCTCTGGTTGCCGGCGCCGTCGGTGGCGGTGACCGTGAACGCGTGCGAGCCGGGGGTGGTGCTCACGAACGCGGTGTCCACGGCCGTGCCCTGGCACTCGTGGAGGTTCGAGCCGCCGGTGTCGGTGCAGCCGAAGTCCGCCACCACCTGCTGCCCCTCGACGTACGTCGCACCGTCGGCCGGTGTGGTGATCGTCGTCTTCGGTTGTACGGCGTCGGGCGCGGGGCCGATCGCGGCGCGGTAGGTGAACCAGTTGCTGCCGAACAGCCTCCAGACCTCGGCGTCTCCGGCCACGTTCACCTGGCTGGCCACCGGCTCGACGGCGCCGTTCCCGCTGGTGTCGTTGGACTGCGACCACCCGACGAACGTGGTGCCGTCGGCCAGGCGCTGCTGGCTGCCGGCGAATGCGGCATAGCGGGTCGGCGGTACGTACTGCCACACCCGCGTGGCCGTGTGGGTCGCCTGGTCGAGTGCGTACTCGACGACACGAGTCTGCGGCCGGTCAACTCGCGCAGCGTCGTTCGCCGGGTTCGCGGGGTCGGGGCACATGGTCGCGCTCTGGCCGCCGATCGGGCTGGTGAGGGGGTCCTCGCGCGAGCCGTTGTCGAAGACCATCAGGTGGCCGTTCGGCAGCATCCGGGCCATGTGCTGCGCGCAGTTCCCGCCGAAGCCAGGGTCGTCGAACGTGAAGTCGTTGCGCTTGCCGCCCAGCCGCCAGATGACCTGGCCCGGCGTGAAGCCGTCGTGGGCCGTCGTCGCGATCCGCATCACCTGGCTCAGGTTGCGGAACGACGCCAGGATGTCGCCGTTCGGCAGGTACTGCAGCGAGTTGATGTGCGCGTAGTCCGCCGCCGAGCGGGTCACGTAGCTCTCGGAGGGATCCACGTCGCCGTCGGTCCGGCTGTTCCAGGAGAACTCGGCGTGGCCGTCGGCGTCGACGATCTGGATCACCGCGTCGAAGAAGCCGGCGTTGCCGTCGTAGCCGAGCATGAGGGTCTTGCCGCCGGACAGCAGCTCGGAGTCGTGGAAGTCGGTCGAGGCCGGCACGTTCTCGAGGCGGTGGGAGCGCAGGGTCTGGAACGTCGAGTCCAGCTCGTCGATCCGGTAGCCACCGCCGGTGACGGGGCGAGCGATCGCGTAGCGGGTGGCGCCCAGGTCGACCGGCTTCAGGTCGGAGCCACTGCCCTGCTCGAACCAGCTCGGCACCGCGTGGCCGTCGACGACCGCCTCGTACGGCGTGCTGGTCAAGAAGTTGCCGAGGGTCAGGAAGACGTGGGCGTCGGGTGCCGCCGGGTCCTGCTGGAGGGTGCCGGTGGTCGACAGGTGGGGAAACGTCGAGGGCAGCTCGATCCAGCTCTGCGCGGAGTGTCCGGCCGCGTCGTCGATGATCACGCTCAGCTCCTCACCGGGCGTCAGGTGCACCGGCACTGCCTGGCCGCTCGCGACGCGCTGGCCGTCGATGCGCACCGCGCCCTGCGGGTCGCTGGTGGTCACGGTGACCGTCGCCGTGCCGTCGTTGTCGGACGTGGGCTCGAGCGCGAACCGCTCGACTGACGCGTCGAACGCGGGCCAGGTGGTGAGGGTCCCGGTCGCCGCGGCAAAGGAGACGGTGTGGGTCGGCACCGGAGCGGCACCGGCCGCCGACGGCGTGGCCAGCCAGGCTGCTGGCAGCAGCAGAGCGACCCCGAGTGCGGTCAGCGTGGGGGAGAGGTGCGCGGGTCACGCGGCACACGCTAGTCGTGAAACCGCCGTTCGCCGGTAGGAAACGACCAGACGTTCCTCGCGCGGTGGAGGACAAGACGAACGGGCCGGCCCCGCAGGGCCGGCCCGTCCGTGAGTGGTGCAGTGCTTACGGCGCTGCCGGGCTACCGATGACCGCGAGCTCGGTCAGGTCGGTGAACGAGCACCCGTCGAACGCCCCGGTCGGGCAGGCGGTCGCGAAGTTCGGCGTCTGGTTGCCGAGCATCGTGAACCGGATGTAGCGAGCCGTCGTCGGGGCGGCCGGGGTGATGGGGTTGAGCTTGCCCCGGTCGGCCAGCACGAAGGTGCCCGAGTTGGCCGGGGTGAAGGTCACCCCGTCCACGGAGGTCTCGATCGAGTACTGACCGACCGAGGCCGACCCACCGTCGCCACACGTGGCGCTCGGGTCCACCAGGAAGTGATCGATGTCGACGAGGCTGTGCATGTCGACGGTGATCGACTTCGGGACGAACACATTGGTGGGATCACCGGCGTCGTTGCCGGTCGTGGAACCCCAGCCAGTGCTCTGCGAGGTGTCGAACGCCTGGTCGGGACCGCACCCGAACGGGGTGAAGTCGGGACCGTCGAAGCCGGTCACCTCCGCAGCACCCGTGGTGGCTGCCCAGTCGCGCTGGACCACCAGGTTTGTGAAGTCACCCGGAACGCTGAAGTCGTTGAACCTGACTGCCGTGCCGGGCTTGGCGTCACCGAAGAAGCCGGGCGCGCTGGCCGCGACCTTCTGGTAGGTGCCGACGAACAAGCCGTCGAACTCGTAGAACCCGTTCGCACCGGTGACGGCGGTGAACTGGTCACCGAAGCCACCCAAGGTCACGACCGCGCCGGCGACCGGGTCACCGGTCTGCGAGTCGGTCACCTGGCCGGCGATGGTGCCGTCGTGGGCCGTCTGCGGAGCCGGCGGGCGGTGGAAGTCCTCCGCCGGGTTGGCGTCGTTGCCGTCGACAGCACCGGCGAAGTAGCCCATGCCGCGCTTGGCGAAGATCTTCCACAGTGCCGGGGTGTGGGCCTGGCCGTACTTGACCAGGTCCGCCTGGATGATCGCGTCGCGCATGTCGAGGAACGACGGCTCGGCCGGCGAGAGCGACATGCCGCGCGTGATCAGGGTGTCCGCGACGTTGTGGCCGAGGGCGGTGCGGATGTCCCACAGCGTCTGGCCCCAGATCTCACCACTGCCGTGAACCTCGGGCACACCCACCACGTTCGGGAAGTCGCCGTAGGTGTAGCCGCCCTTGACCTTCGGGTCGTCACCGGAGGTGCAGCCCTTGGTGGTGGCGCCCGGCGGGCAGTCGATGGCCATCGTGCGGATCAGGTGTGCACCCGCAGCGACGTACTTGCCCTCGAGCAGCTCACCCGACTTCGCGGTGTCCTTGAGGAGGCCCTTGGTCACCAGGTAGTCGAGTGCGTAGTAGTCGCTCCACGCCTCGCCCATCGATCCGGACTGGATCGAGTTGAGGGCACCGTTGCCGTCGGCGTCGATGACGAGCCGGTTGGACAGACCGTGGGTGTACTCGTGGTAGAGGATCGAGGCGTCGAACGCACCGCTCGTCGGCACGAACGGGTCGTCGGTGTCGCTGGCGCCCGGCGAGTGCCAGAGGTACATCTGCATCGTCGGGGGGATGCCGTCGGGAGGCGTGCTCATGTTGGCGTTGTCGATGTGGTTGCCATCGGGGCCAGTGGCTGCACCGTCGAGGGCGTTGAGCAGGACCGGGTCGCCACCGGCGGCGGAGAAGTTACCGGCCCGCGGAGTGAACCCGATCGGTGCCTTCGCGAGGTAGTCGTGGAAGTTGCTCGCGAGGTAGAAGGCGTTGGCGCCGTCGGCGTTGCGGTTGGTCTTCCAGGAGCCGGGGACGTTCGGGTTCCAGGTGCAGACGAACGACTTGCAGAAGTTCGAGCCGGTCTGGGCCTTGTTGAACTTCTGCAGCGGGAACGTGGCCCCATGCTTGTTGCCCGGGACCTTGGTCTTCTCGCCGTTTTCGAGCAGGTTGTTGTCGTTGGCGTCGTCCCAGGCGACCACGGAGCTGCCGTTGAGGAACGTGGCCTTCTTGGACAGCCAACCGCGCTTGATGAAGTTGACGACCTTGGCCTTGCCGCCCTTGGCGGCGCCGGGGTACTGGTCGTAGACGAAGGCGTCACCGTTGGCGTCGTGCTGCGTCGACTGACGGAAGAGCACCCGGCCGGTGGCGGCGTCGATGACGTGCTGGTAGGAGCCAGCGGAGCTCTGGACGTATGTCGACCAGCCCGGCCGCAGACCGCCAGCGGTCAGGAACCAGACCTTCTTGGAGTAGTCGTGGTTGGCCCACACGGTGGAGGGAGCCCGCCCGCCGCGGGAGCTGACGACGCGCGCCGAGGTGGTCTTGCCACCCACGTCATGCGCGGCCATCCTGCGTGCCGAGGTCGAGGAGACCGAGCCAGACTGAGCGCCACCGGCCATCTTGATCAGCCCCGAGACGGGGCTGCCCTGGACCGAGAGAACGCGACCGGTGCTGGTCACCTTGACCTTGAGGCCGTTGCCGAACACCGGGATGCCGCGCACGGACTGGCTCCACGACAGGTTGTGGACACCGATCGTGTCGACGTAGTCCTGGCGGAACCTGAACGTCGACAGGTCGGCCGAGGTGAGGCCGAGCGTGGCCAGGTGGCTGCGCACGTAGCCCATGGCGATCGTGCGGGCGGGAGCGGAGGACCGCCCGGTGAGGTAGCCGTTCAACCGGCCGAGGTTACGAGGCGTGTGAGTCAGCGGGTCGTAGTCGACGACCGCCTGTCCACCGAGGTTGCGCGCGAACGCCTTGTCGGACTTGGTCTGGCCCTTGACCTGCGCACGGTCGGCCCTGACCAGAGCCGGGCCGCTCAGGGTGCGGGCGTCGTACGCGCTGGGGGAGTGCTGGGATGCGTTGTCGCCGCGGACAGCCGAGGTGTGGTGGCTGCCGGTGGCTGCCTGGCTGGGCAGTCCCAACATGCTGACCGCGAGAACGGTGGTGCCGATTGCGGCAACCGTCAGCGTTTTGTTCCTGGTCGGACTCACTAAAGGATCCCTTCGCCGTGAGTTGATGCCGGTTGGTTGTGGGGGTTGGGCGCAACACAAGCATGCGTGGGGCAATTGTGAAAGACCCCTGCGTAATGTTCTTAGGGTGCTAGTGGGACTGACAGGGGGCGTCGCGTCGGGGAAGAGCACCGTCTCGATGCTGCTGCGCTCATTGGGGGCCGTGGTCGTCGACGCGGACGCCCTCGCGCGTGAGGTGGTGGCGCCCGGAACCCCGGGACTCGCTGCGGTCGTCGAGGAGTTCGGGCCCGAGATGATCGGTCCCGACGGCGCGCTCGACCGGGCACGGCTGGGCGCGGTGGTGTTCGCCGATCCCGCGCGCCGAGCCGCGCTCGAGGAGATCGTCCACCCACTGGTGAGGGCCAGGGCCGAGGAGATCGAGGCTGCGGCGCCGGCCGGCGCGGTCGTCGTGCACGACATCCCGCTGCTCGTGGAGACAGGTCAGGGCTCGCGCTTCGACGCGGTGCTGGTGGTCGACGTACCGGTGGAGGTGCAGGTCGCGCGCGCGGTCGGAGACCGGGGATGGTCGGAGGACGAGGCACGCTCGCGGATCGCGGCGCAGGCCGCACGGGAGGAGCGACTCGCCGCCGCGACGTACGTCATCGACAACACCGGGACGATCGAAGACCTCCGCCAGCGTGTGGCGGAGGTCTTCGTGGAGCTGACCGGAAGGGACCCGGTCAGCTAGAGCCGGCTCTTACGCGGCCAGATCGGGGTCGCCCAGGCGGCGTAGCTTCTGGAGCGCCTCGCGCTCCAGCTGGCGGACGCGCTCGGCGGAGATGCCGTGGCGCGTGCCGATGTCGGCGAGCTTGTGCTGACGACCGTCGAGCAGGCCGTACCGGGCGCGGATGATGTCGGCAGCGCGGTCGTCGAGCTGGCCGACGAGCTGGTCGAGCCGCTCGCGCGCCTCGACGTCGAGCACCGTGTCGTCGGGACCCGGCGCGGTCTCCTGCGCCATCAGGTCGCCGAGCGACGTGTCGCCGTCCTCGTCCACCGGGGTGTCGAGGCTGACGTGGTCGCGGCCCCAGGACAGCAGGTCGAGGACCCGCTCCAACGGCATGTCGAGCTCGTGCGCGATCTCTTCCGGCTCCGGGTTGCGCCCGAGCTGGCGCTCGAGGGTACGGCGGGCACCGCCGACCTGGTTGAGCTCCTCGACGACGTGCACCGGCAGGCGTACGACGCGTGCCTGCTGCGCGATGCCGCGGGTGATCGCCTGACGCACCCACCACGTCGCATACGTCGAGAACTTGTAGCCCTTGGTGTAGTCGAACTTCTCGACCGCCCGGATCAGGCCGGTGTTGCCCTCCTGGATCAGGTCGAGCATCGGCATCTGGGCCCGGCCGTACTTGCGCGCGATCGAGACCACGAGCCGCAGGTTGGCGTTGATGAACTGCTGCGTGGCCCGCTGGCCCTCCTCGGCGAGCCAGGTGAGCTCCGCCTCGGTGGCCGTCATCGGGGCGCCGCCCTTCCTGCGACCCACGCGGCCCTCGGCCAGCAGGGCCTCGGCGAACAGACCGGCCTCGATGGTCTTGGAGAGCTCCACCTCGGCGGCCGCGTCGAGCAGCGGGGTGCGAGCGATCTCGTCGAGGTACAGCCCGACGCTGTCTCGGCCCTCGATCTCACGGGTCGCGCTGATGGTTCGTGCTGCCATGTCGCCCTCCTACCTCCCGCGGGCCTACCCCCCGGTAGCTACCCACATCGACTCCAACGCACCGGATGCCGGGAGGATTCCCGAGGCGGGGGCGTTTCGGACCCTTCACCCATGCCATACGCGCGGGCGGAGCGCAGAGTTGCGTTCGCGCAGAACTCTCAGGGAGTTCTCAGGGCTGATCCGTCGCCGACCCAGTGGTCGGATGGGTCGGTGGGCGATCGGCGAGCCCCATCCGGTCGAGGATCCACGCCTGGGTGAACGCACGGTCGCGCCACGCCTGGTAGCGCCCCGAGACCCCGCCGTGGCCGGCGGAGAGCTCGGTCTTGAGCAGGAAGTCGCGGCGACCGACCGCCGTGGCTCGAAGGCGCGCGATCCACTTGGCGGCCTCGACGTAGAGGACCCGGGTGTCGTGGAGCGACGTGGTGGCCAGGATCGGCGGGTAGTCCAGCGCCGCCACGTTCTCGTACGGCGCGTAGCCGGCGAGGTGGTCGTAGGCGTCCGGCTCGCCGGGGTCCCCCCACTCGTCGTACTCGGTCACGGTGAGGGGCAGGGTGTCGTCGAGCATCGAGGTGAGCGCGTCGACGAACGGCACATCGGCCACGAGTCCCCCGAAGAGGTCGGGGTAGCGGTTGGCGACGGCCCCGATCAGGAGTCCGCCCGCTGACCCGCCCTCGCCGACGAGGCGCTCGTGGGTCGTCCAGCCCTCCGCGACCAGGTGACGGGCGCAGGCCGCGAAGTCGGAGAACGTGTGCTCCTTGTGCTGGAGCTTCCCGTCGTCGTACCAGTGGCGGCCCATCTCGCCGCCACCCCGCACGTGCGCGATCGCCATCCCCGCGCCGCGGTCGAGCAAAGACAGCCGTGCCACGGAGAAGGCGGGGTCGATGGAGAGCTCGTAGGCGCCGTAGCCGTAGAGCAGGAACGGGATCGGCCCGTCGTCGGCGGCGCCCGCACGACAGACCAGGGAGATCGGCACCTTCACCCCGTCGTCGGCCGTGGCCCACAGGCGGTGCTCCTCGTACGCCGCGGGGTCGTGGCCGCGCACCGGCTGCTGCTTGAGCAGGGTCAGCTCGCGGGTGCGCACGTCGTAGTCGTAGACCGAGGACGGCACGGTCAGGGAGGTGTAACCGACGCGCACCGTGGGCTGGTCGACCTGCGCGCCGCCCCACCCGCCGACGGTGTAGAGCTCCTGGGGGAACTCGACGAGGTAGTCGTCGCCCAGCCCTACGTCGTCGAGCTCGATGATCCGCAGCTGGGTGAGGCCGCCGCTGCGCTGCGGTACGACGAGGTGCCCGGCGTACGCCGACACGTCCTCGAGCCTGACCCCCTCGGTGTGGGGGACCAGCGGCCGCCACTGGTCCGGAGGGGTGGCGCGGATCGGGGCGGTGGCGATCTCGAAGTCGGGCCCGGTGTGGTTGTGCAGGACCAGGAACACGTCCTCGCCTCCGATGACGGCGTGCTCGAGGCCGTACTCCAGGCCCTCCTCGCGCGGGTGGAACACCACCCAGCCCGCGTCGGGGTGCTCGGTGTCGAGGTAGCGGGTCTCGGTGGTGTTCTTCGAGCCGCTCACCGCGACCAGGAAGCGGTCGGTGCGGCTGCGCCCGAAGCCCACCCAGAAGCGGCCGTCGGTCTCGTGGAACACCAGCTCGTCGGCGTCCTGGGTGGTGCCGAGCCGGTGTCGCCAGACCTTGTCGCGCCGCCAGGACTCGTCGACGGTGCAGTAGTAGAGGTCGCGGCCGTCGGGGCCCCACACGCCGCCGCCGAGCACGCCCTCGATCCGGTCGGGGAGGAGGTCGCCGCTGCCGAGGTCCTTGACCTGGAGGACGTAGCGCTCGTTGCCGACAGTGTCGGTGGAGTAGGCGAGCAGCGAGCCGTCGGGGCTCACGGAGGTGCCGCCCACGGAGTAGAAGTCGTGGTCGCGCGCCAGGGCGTCGTGGTCGAGCAGCACCTCCTCGCCGGGCAGTGCGGGCTGGTCGGGGCCGGAGTCCTCGGCCGGGGCAGGCGGGGTCCAGTCGTCGGGGTCGGTCACCTTCACGCGGCACGACGCGCCGTACTCGCGCCCCTCGAAGGAGCGCCCGTAGTACCACCAGCCGCGGTTGCGTGACGGCACCGAGAGGTCGGTCTCCTTGGTGCGGGCCCGGATCTCCTCGAACAAGCGCTCCCGCAGCTCGGCGAGGTGGGCGGTGCGGGCCGCGGTCCAGGCGTTCTCGGCCTCGAGGTACGCCGTGACCTCGGGGTCGTCCTTGGCCCGCAGCCAGTCGTACTCGTCGGTCCGGGTGCGTCCGAGGTGCTCGGTGGTCACCGGCCTGCGGTCGGCGACGGGAGGCGCGTCGGCGCTCTCGGGGGCGCTCTCGGGGGCGGGAGCCGGGTCGGTGGAGGTCACCCTTCGGACAGTAACCGGTGTCCTCGCAGGGTCCGGGCGTCCTAGCATCCTCACGTGCTCGAGCTCCGCGACGTCCCGGCCGACCAGCTGTCCACCCGCACGGCCGAGGCCTCGGAGCGGCACGCCCGGATGAGGGTCACCGCGCGCTACCTCGAGCTCGACGAGGCGCGGGCCCAGCTCGCTGACTTCGTCGAGCGCAACGCAGACCGCATCACGCTGCTCGACGTCGTCGACGGCGACGACGTGGTCGGCTGGGTGTGGCTGGGCGGTGACGAGCACGAGTTCGTGCTCCACGACGTGCTGCTCCAGGAGCCGGCGCGGGCCGCCGAGCTGCTGCCCGCCCTCCTCGACCGCGCGCGGGCTGCCGGCGCCCGGCAGGTGGGCCTCGGCGCCCACCCCGACGACCCGAGCCAGTCGGCGGTCGTGGCGCTGCCGGGGTTCGTCCCGCGTGCCACCAACATGGCGCTGCCGCTGGACACACACATCGCCGACCCCGGCGACCTCGAGCTGCGCCCGATGTCACAGTCGGAGTTCGAGGCCTTCATGGCGGTGATGACCGATGACTACGCCGGCGAGCTCGCGGCGGCGGGCATGGCACCCGAGGCGGCGGCCCAGCGCAGCCGCGACCAGATGGCCGAGCTGATCCCGTCAGGTCTGGAGTCGCCCGGGATGGTGTTCTTCACCGCGTGGGTGGGCGACGAGCCGGTCGGTCGGCTCTGGCTGAGCACCCAGTCGACCCTGGCGTTCGTCTACGACGTCGAGGTGGACGCCGACCAGCGACGCAAGGGCTACGGCGCCGCGATCATGAACGCCGGCGCGCTCTGGTGTCGCGAGCACGGCCACCCGGCCCTTGGTCTCAACGTCTTCGCGCACAACCCGGGGGCCCGTGCCCTCTACGACCGGCTCGGCTACCACGTCACGCTCGCCTACTCCACGCTCGACGTGCCGGATGCCTGATCGGGTCGTCGACCTCAATGCCGACCTCGGGGAGGAGGTCACCGACGACGCGGGGCTGCTCGCGGTCGTCACCTCGGCGAACGTCGCCTGTGGCTTCCACGCCGGCACGCGGGCCACCATGAGCGCCGTGTGCGCCGGTGCTGCCGAGCGGGGGGTCGTGGTGGGCGCACAGGTGTCCTACCGCGACCGCGCGGGCTTCGGCCGGGTCGCCCGCGACGTGACCCACGACGTGCTGCGCGACGAGGTGGCCGAGCAGGTCGCGACCCTGGACGCGATCGCGCGCGAGGAGGGCACGGTCGTGCGCTACCTCAAGCCGCACGGTGCGCTCTACCACCGGGTCACCGACGACCCCGAGCAGGCCGCAGCGGTGCTGGCCGGGTCGGGGACCCTGCCGGTGCTGGGTTTCCCCGGGTCGCGCCTGCTGGCGCTGGCCGCGGCGGCCGGGCGCACGTCGTACGTCGAAGGCTTCCCGGACCGGGGCTACCGCGACGGTCGCCTGATCGACCGCGGCGAGCCCGGAGCCCTGATCGAGGGGGAGGACGCGATCGCACAGCAAGCCCTCGGGCTGGCGGGCGAGGTCGCGTCGCTGTGCCTGCACGGTGACTCGCCGGGCGCGGTCGCCCGCGCGCACGCTGTACGACGTGCGCTCGAGGCCGCGGGATGGACGCTGGCGCCGTTCGTGACGCCCTGACTTGTCCACAACGAACGGTCCCGTCCTGTGGAGGATCGGGGTCTTCCTGTGGAGGACCCGGGCGGTTCTGTGGACGACACGCCGACGACCGGAAATAGTCGGGAAAAGTCCGCCGCAGCCTCTTGCGCGACCGGGGCGGCGGGGCATAGAACTCTCTCTACCAGCCCACCGCTTGCGGGGGGCCGGGGTGGAGAAGCAGGAAGATCCGTATCGCGAGCTTGCTCGCGGCGCTGGCCGGTGGCGGCAGGCGGGGTCGGAGGGCTTGTCCGCGATCAGGCGCCACCGCGTGATCAACCCGAAGGGCTCTTGATGCTCATACCATCGAGAGCCCTTCACCTATTTCACGCCCCGTTGACCGAGCTTGCGAGGTCAACGATCAGGACGGGAGATCGAGGAGGGTCGGCTCGAACCCGAGCGAAGCGAGGGGACGAGCGAGCCGTCTCGAAACCAGGTGGGTGTACTGGACTCATGAAGATTCTCGCCGTCGGCCGCGAGGCCCTGCTCGCCGAGGTCGCCTCGGCGCAGGACGCCGTCGCGCTGGCCGCGTGGGGCCGCGAGCGCTCGCTGGCGAGGGAGGTCGTGCCGGGAGCCGAGTCGGTGCTGTTCGACGGGGTTGCAGACCCTGAGCGGCTCGCCGACGCGCTGGGCGGGTGGCGAGGGGGAGTGACGCCCGCCGGTGCCGAGGTCGAGATCGCGGTGACCTACGACGGCCCCGACCTCGAGGCGGTGTCGGAGCACTGGGGCTGTGCGCCGGACGACGTCGTGGCGCGGCACCTGGCCACGGAGTTCGTCTCCGCCTTCTGCGGCTTCAGCCCGGGGTTCGCCTACCTGTCGGGGCTCGCGCAGTCGGTGCCACGGCTCGCCACGCCGCGTACCCGGGTGCCGGCCGGATCGGTCGCGCTCGCGGGGACCTGGTGCGGCGTCTACCCGGTGGCGTCGCCCGGTGGCTGGCAGATCATCGGCCACACCACGGCCGCGCTCTGGGACCCCGACCGCTCGGCGCCGGCGCTGCTCGCCCCGGGGACGCGGGTCAGGTTCGTGGACCGATGAGCCTCCGCGTGCTCGAGACCGGACCGTCGGTCCTCGTGCAGGACCTCGGCCGGGTCGGCTGGGCGCACCTCGGTGTGCCTCGCGCCGGCGCGCTGGATGCGCCGGCCGCAGCCCTGGCCCAGCGCCTCGTGGGCAACCCTGCCGAGGCAGCATCGCTCGAGGTCCTGCTCGGCGGTCTGGCGGTCACCACCGACCGCGGGGTCTGGATCGCCGTCACCGGCGCTCCCTGCCAGGTCAGCGTCGACGGGCGGCAGTGCGACTTCGGGGCCGCGGTGTGGCTGCCCGAGGGCGGCACCCTACGGCTCGGCCGCCCGGCGTCCGGGCTGCGCTCCTACGTCGCGGTCGCCGGCGGGATCGACGTCGAGCTGGTGCTCGGCTCCCGCTCGACCGACACCCTGGGCGGGGTCGGTCCACCGCCGGTCGGCGTCGGCGACGTGCTGCCGGTGGGGGAGTCGGCGCACGCACCGGTCGCGCTCGACACCCCACGGCCGCCGACGCCGGGGCCGCTGCGGTTGCTGCCGGGGCCGCGGGCCGACCGGGTCGCCGGCGACGCGGTCGCCCTGCTGTGCCGCACGTCGTACACGGTGTCGCAGGACTCCGACCGGATCGGGCTGCGCCTCCTCGGGGAGCCGCTGGCGCTGGCCACCAGCGACGAGCTGCCGAGCGAGGGGATGGTGCTCGGCGCGGTGCAGGTGCCGCCGGACGGCCGACCGGTCGTGTTCCTCGCCGACCACCCGACCACCGGCGGCTACCCGGTGGTGGCGGTCGTCGACGAACGCGACCTGTGGCAGTGCGCCCAGCTGCGGCCGGGGGAGTCGGTCGGGTTCACGCCGGCTGCCAGGGGTTGAGGGCGGGGTCGTCGGCCGTCAGCGAACGGACCGGCCCCGGCGGCGTCTCGGCCGTCTCGAACCGCACGGTGACGATGCCGCGACCCGCGCCCCACACCCACCCGCGCCCGTGCTCGTCATGGACGACGTCCATGCCGGGCCACCAGACCCGGACCTCCGGGAGCTCGGGCAGTGCGGGCAGATCGGCGGCGGCCTTCTCCTCGGCCGGCTCGTCCTCCTCGTCGCCGAACAGGTCCTCCTGGATCCAGTCCGCGAGCCCGGACACCCCGACGCCGAGCAGGCGGACGCCGCCGGTGGTGTCGAGCTCGGCGAGCAGGCCGCGCGCGAGCCGCCCGATGGTGGGCGCGGCGTCGGTGGGAGCGGGCAGGGTGGTCGACCGCGACAGCGTGGTGAAGTCGTGAAGCCGCACCTTGAGGGTGATCGTGCGGCCGGAGAGGCCGTTGCTCCGCAGCCGCTCGGAGACGTTGGCCGCCTGGCGGGTCACCAGCCCCGCCATCAGGCGGGGGTCGGTGAGGTCGGTGTCGTAGGTGCCCTCGACGCTGACCGACTTGGTCTCCCGCTCCGGGACCACGGGCCGGTCGTCCTCGGCGTGCGCCAGGAGGTGGAGCCCGTGGCCGTGGGCCTTGCCGAGCAGCCGGACCAGCTCGTCCTCGCTGACGCGCTCGAGGTCGGCAACCGTCGTGATCCCGGCCCGTCGCAGCCGCTCGGCGGTGGCCGGGCCGACGCCCGGGATGACCGTGACGTGCATGGGGCGGAGCAGGTCGAGCTCGGAGCCGGCCGCGACGACGACCAGCCCGTCGGGCTTGTCGAGGTCGGAGGCGACCTTGGCCACGAACTTCGACGACGCCACGCCCACCGACGCCGTGAGGCCGCCGGTCACCTCGGTGACCCGGGCGCGCACCCGCTCGGCGAGCCCCCGCACCGAGCCCTCGTCGTACGTCGTGAGCTCGGAGACCGCCAGGTCGACGAACGCCTCGTCGAGCGAGAGCGGCTCGACGAGCGGTGAGACGTCGCGCAGCACCGCCATCACCGCCTGGCTGGCGTCACGGTAGGCGTGGAACCTCGGGTTGAGGAACGCCGCGTGCGGGCAGCGGGAGCGGGCCTCGCGGGTCGACATCGCCGAGCGCACGCCGTAGCGGCGGGCCTCGTACGACGCGGTCGCCACCACCCCGCGGCCGCCCACGCCGCCGACCACCACCGGCTTGCCGCGCAGCGACGGCTTGTCGCGTTGCTCGACCGAGGCGAAGAACGCATCGAGGTCGAGGTGCATCACCGACGCATCCCGACGCATGCGCGGAACCTACCGCTGCCCACCGACGACCCGCTCACCGTCCACAGCGCGCCTCCGGGACGGCCCCTTCCCCAGGCTCTCCCGCGGATGCCGCCCGCCGTCGGCGTCTCCGGGCACCGTCGTTGCCATGACCACCACGCTCACCGCCCGCGGGCCGGAGGACCTCCTGGCCGCCGTCCCGGTCGTGCTCGGCTTCCGGCCCCGCGACTCGCTCGTCCTCCTCACGTTCGACGCCGTGCAGTGCTTCCACGCCCGCGTCGGCCTCCCACCGCCCGACGAGGTCGACGACGCGTTGCCCGACCTCGTGGAGGCCCTCGTGGCACCGTGCCTCCAGCAGCAGGTCGGCCGCGTCGCGCTGATCGCCTACACCGGTGACGCCGGGGTCGCGGCCGCGTTGACGCAGGCGTTGCGGGCCGCGTTCGCCGACGCGGGCATCGGCGTGATCGTCGCCGTGCGCGCCCACGGCGGGCTCTGGTGGGAGATGCCGGCCGACCGGGAGGAGCGCGAGCCTCCGCCCACGCCGTACGACGAGACGACGCACCCGTTCGCCGCCCAGGCGGTGTTCGACGGACGGGTCACCCACGCCAGCCGCGATCACCTGCGCGCCACGGTGGAGCCCGCGCGCGACGCGGTGGCCCGGGTGTCCGCGCTCCAGGCCGAGCCGCCGCGCGCGGACCCGGACGACGTCGACTGGGTCGTCGCCCTCGTGGCCAGGTGCGCTGTCTCCCGCGAGCCGCCCGACGACGAGGAGGCCGCGCGGGCCCTGCTCGCGCTCGTCCGCACCGAGGTCCGCGACGCTGCTCTGTACGCCGTGCCGCGCGACTCGGCGTTCGCCCACCTGCAGGTGTGGGCCGACCTGCTGCGTCGCGCGCCACACGAGCTGGTGCCCGACGCGGCGACCCTCACCGCGTTCTGTGCGTGGCAGGCGGGCGACGGAGCCCTGGCCTGGTGTGCCCTCGAGCGGTGCTTCGAGGTCGACCCCCACCATCCGCTGGGGCTGTGCCTCGCCGAGTGCCTGACCCGGGCCGTGCCGCCGTCGGCGTGGCACGACGCGGAGCCACGCGGCCCCGACCCGGGCTTCGGCGTCGAGGGGTGAGACCACCCCGACGGACCTAGGCCGCCGGTGCCTCTGGACCCTAGGGTGACCGGCATGGGAGAGGACGTCGACGCACAGGAGTTCTCTCGGGCGGACCGCACCCGCTACCGCGAGAAGGTGCACCGCTGCCTCGATGTGTTCGAGCGGATGCTGAGCGAGGACCTCTTCCACACCGACGACCCGATGACCGGACTCGAGGTCGAGCTCAACCTGGTGGACGATGCGGGGGATCCCGCGCTCAAGAACGCCGAGGTCCTCGAGGCGATCGCCGATCCCGCGTTCCAGACCGAGCTCGGCCAGTTCAACATCGAGATCAACGTGCCGCCGGCCTGGCTGCGGGAGGGCGGCCTCGGCACCTTCGAGGCCAACCTGCGCCGCTCGCTGAACGACGCCGAGTCGAAGTCGGCGGAGGCCGGGGCCCACCAGGTGATGATCGGGGTGCTGCCGACGCTGGCCCCGGCCCACTTCGCGCCGCAGATGATGAGTGCCAACCCGCGCTACCGCCTGCTCAGCGAGCAGATCCTGCACGCCCGCGGCGAGGACATCCGGATCGACATCACCGGGCCTGAGCGGCTGATCACCACCGCGGACTCGATCCTGCCCGAGGCCGCCTGCACCAGCACCCAGTTCCACGTACAGACCTCGCCGGAGCAGTTCGCCGCGTACTGGAACGCCTCACAGGCGATCTCCTCGGTGCAGCTCGCGGTGGGGGCCAACTCGCCGTACTGCCTGGGCAAGGAGCTGTGGCGGGAGACCCGGATCCCCCTCTTCGAGCAGGCCGCCGACACCCGTAGCGAGGAGCTGAAGTCGCAGGGCGTGCGACCGCGCGTGTGGTTCGGCGAGCGGTGGATCAACTCGGTGTTCGACCTGTTCGAGGAGAACGTCCGCTACTTCCCGGCGCTGCTGCCGATCACGACCGACGAAGACCCGGTCGCCGTGCTCGAGGCGGGGGAGACACCACAGCTCAGCGAGCTCCGCCTCCACAACGGCACCATCTACCGGTGGAACCGACCGGTCTACGACATCAATGACGGCACGCCGCACCTGCGGGTCGAGAACCGGGTGCTCCCGGCCGGCCCGACGGTCGCCGACCTGGTGGCGAACGCCGCGTTCTACTTCGGGTTGGTCCGCCACCTCGCCGAGAGTGACCGCCCGCTGTGGTCGCAGATGTCGTTCCAGGCAGCGGAGGAGAACTTCGAGACCGCGGCCGAGGACGGCATCGACGCCACCCTCTACTGGCCCGCGCTGGGTGAGGTGAAGGCGACCGAGCTGGTGCTGCGGCGCCTGCTGCCGATGGCCCACCAGGGCCTGGACTCCTGGGGGGTGCCCGCCGACGAGCGCGATCGGCTGCTGGGCATCATCGAGCAGCGCTGCCTGACCGGCGTGAACGGGGCCAGCTGGTTCGTGGACCGGATGCACGCCCGTGCCGGCGCGGACCGCTACGACGCGCTCCGGGCGACCCTGATGGAGTACCGCGAGCGGATGCACAGCAACGAGCCGGTGCACACCTGGGACTGACCCGTCACCGCCTACGGATGCGGCGCCAGCCCTGACCGGCCCCCGACCTCGGGTCGCGCCATCCGTGCCGGGTCACCACGACGAACGACGGGTCGGTGCCGCGCTCGGACGCCGCGGCGATGGTCGGACCGAGCCACGACATCTCGACGTCCTGGCTTGTCAGCGGTCCCGCCCGGGTCAGCCAGACCCAGGCCGGGTCGCCGAGCGACCGGAGAAGCGCTCCGACGATCTCGGTCCGCAGCCCGTGGTCCCAGTCCCGCTCGTCGACCAGCGTGAGGGTCGGGCCGTCGGGGATGCCGACGTGGAGCACCGGCGGGAAGCGTCGGCGGTGCTCGGAGGTGGCGTGGTCGAGCACCGCGGTGCGCAGGAGCCGCCGGTCGCTCGGCGCGACGGGTTCGACGAGCAGCGGCATCCGGCCAGCCTGCCGGGCGAAGCCGTCGTACGTCGGCGGTCCTCCACAGGCTGTCGCCGGTGGCGCTGGTGCGTGGTGGGATAAGTTGCGCGGGTACGGCCGATGAGCCGGAGCCGGCGCCTGCCGCCGGCGGAGCTGAAGGAGGGCCCGTGGGAGCGGTGGTCGTGGGATACGTCGCGAAGCCCGAGGGCGAGGCCGCGGTCGAGCAGGGCATCGCCGAGGCGCGGCTGCGCAACGCCACGCTGATCGTGGTCAACTCCCATCGGGGCGGTCGCGAGTTCGACGACGACACCTCGGCGCAGTCCGAGCACGACCTGAGCGGGCTCGAGGCTCGGCTCAAGGAGTCCGGTCTCGACTTCGAGGTGCGCCAGCTGGTGCGGGGCTACGAGCCGGCCGAGGACCTGATCGGGATCGCCGAGAGCAGCGGCGCCGAGCTGATCGTGATCGGCCTGCGACGTCGTACGCCGGTGGGCAAGCTGATCCTCGGCAGCAATGCCCAGCGCATTCTCCTCGACGCCCACTGCCCGGTGCTTGCGGTCAAGGTCGGCTGAGGCCGAGCCCCCGAGCTGCACTCCGACCGGCTGGGCGGCGGATCACCCACTCGGCGACCGCGAGGTTCAGCACCCAGGCCGCCGTCTTGGCGAGGTCGGTACGCACCTCGCCGGCGCCGAAGACGGTCGTGCCGACGCCCTCGGTGAACGCCTGGGTGCCGGCGGCGAGCGCGATCGCGTAGGCGCGGATCATCCACGCCCGGTGCGCGGAGAGGTCGTGGGTGCGTGCTGCGTGGACGCCGAGCACGAGACACCCGGCCATCGCCGCAGCGAAGAACAGCCGGAACGCGAACAGCAGGTCGCCGGTGCCGGGCTTCTCGGCGTAGGCCAGCGTCATCGCGAAGGCGGACCCGGCGACGAGCAGACCGGCGACAGCGAGGACACGACCGGTCCGCCGATGCCACGTCAGGTGACGACGCCGGAACCCCGGGAGGAACTGGAGGCAGCCGACCACGACGTACCCGGCTGCTCCCACGATGTGCACCACCAAGAACGCAGGGAACCGCGCGAACCGGTCGTCCGCTGGGATCGCCTCAGGACCGCCCGCGAGCTGGACCAGGCGCAGAGCACCGGCGACCAGCGGGATCAGGCTCAGCAGCAGCACCCCGACGGGCACCGGCCAGACCGGCCGCTCGCGCGGCGTCGAGTCGCGCGACGACTGCTGGGCAACCGTGGTCGCGGCAGGTCTGCTCACGGCGCAGGCACCTCGGGTGGGTCGACGCGTGCGACCGAGATGAGCGGCAGGCCGAGGTCGCGCAGCCTGGCCAGCAGGCCGTGCAGTGCCGCCTGGTCGACCACGTGGCCACGGAGGACGGAGACGCCCCCGCCACCCGGGATGCGAGTGAGGGTCAGGTCGTCGAACCAGGCCGCCCAGCGGTCGTCGAGGCGACCTTCGAGCCGGATCTCGTACCAGCCGGGATCGGGCCGGCCGGTGGGAAGGGTGGTCATGGCCCGCACGCTAGGAGCGGAGGCGGTGGCCGGGCGTCACATCACGTGGTGAGCGTGGTGGTGATCTTCAGCGGCTGCCGGCCGAGAGCAGTCCGAGCTGGTGGGCACGGCTGACCGCGGCGCGGCGGCTGTTGACTCCGAGCTTGGTGTAGATGTGCTTGGTGTGCGTGCGCACGGTGTTGAGCGACACCACGAGCTCGCGGGCGATGGCGGGTCCGTCGAGGTCGGACCGGAGGAGCCGCAGGACGTCGAGCTCGCGGTCGCTCAGGGGGTCCACCAGCCCGGGCACTGCGCGCGGGCGGTCGGCGTCGGCCGGGGCGACCTCGACGTCGTCGACCGGCCGCGTCGCCGCGACCAGCTCCTGGAGGTAGCCGGAGGCGGGCTGCTGCCGGGCCAGCTCACGCAGGGGCGGGGCCAGGGCGGGGGCGGCGTCGACGAAGATGCGCACCCAGCCGTCCGCCTCGGAGAGCTCGACGGCGTGGGCGAGCGCCTCGAGCAACCGTTCGTCTGCTCCCGCTGCCCCATGCGCCACGGCGCGGAGCACCTCGAGCTCGATCACGGTGCCGACCCGCCCACCCTTCTCGGCGGCCGCCGTCAGCCGGCCCAGAAGCGCCTCGGCGTCGCGCAGGCTTTCAGCGGACCCGCTCGCGGCGTGCTCGGCGATCAGCACCCGGACCAGGGTGATGTGCTCGTACTCGCGCAGGTAGCTGAGCTCGTCGTACGCCGTGACCCGGTGCTCGCGGGCCCAGGCGAGCGCCTCAGCGACCTCACCGCTAGCCGCGAGGAGCCGGGCGCGCGAGGCATGGATGGGCTGCACGTCGGGCGAGTAGTCGCCGACGTAGACGCGCTCGGCCTCGTCGAGCAGCTCGAGCGCGGCAGACAGGTCGCCCTCGGCGGCCCGCAGGCGCGCCATCTGCACCCGCCACCGGTAGGGGTTCTGCGCCAGGCTCGCGGCCTCGCCGAGCTCGTCGGAACGGCGCAGGCGCTCTGCCACGGCCACGAGATCGTTGCGGTGCCACGCCGTCCGGGCGAGGCCCACCAGCATGTCCGCCGTGCCCCGCATCACCGAGGATCCCGGCGGCACGTTGGCCTCGGCCAGTGCGAGCGCGTCGGCGAGCGTGCGCTCTGCGTCGCGGAGCCGCCCGAGCCGCAGCTCCATGTCGGCCATCGCGATCGAGCAGCCCAGCACGTCGGAGATGTGACCCACCCTGGTCAGTGCGCGCAACGAGGCGGCATAGCTCGCATGGGCGGCGGCGAGGTCGCCGGTGGTCCAGGACGCCAGCCCCGACAACGCGGTCGTCGCTCCGATGATCAGGTCGTCGCCGTCGACAGCGATCTCTCCGGCCCGCCGGGCGCGGGTGATCGTGGTCGCCGGGTCGCCGCCGATGAGCGAGAGGGCGGCCCAGTACATCTCGACCGCGGACGGCAGGCGGGGGAGCTCGTCCGCGTCCACCACCACCAGGTCTGCAGCGGGCCGCGCGAGGAGCGACTCGACGTGGCGGAGCCGGTCGTCGACGCCGGCGAAGTCGTTGCTCGCCATCAGCCCCCCGATGAGCCCGATCGCCAGCACCGGCCGGTTGCGGACGACCTCGTCGGGGAGCTCGTCGACCCAGCGGCGGATGACGCCCTCGCGCCGGTCGCGACGGAGGTCCGGGATCGCGAGCTCGACGATGTCGGCCGCCCGCTCGGCGTCCCCGGCGGCCAGGGCGTGTCGTACGGCGGCCGGGCTGTGCCCGGCCTCGGCATACCAGGTGGCGGCCCGCCGATGGAGCCGGCGGACGTCGTCGGGTCGCTCGTCGAGCAGGTGCGCCTGGAGGACGTCGGCGAAGAGGTGGTGGTAGCGGTACCAGCGCCGGTGGCCGTCGAGCGGCACGAGGAACAGGTTGGCCCGCTCGAGGGAGTCGAGCATGGCCTTGCCGTTCCGCGTGTCGGGCAGCGGGCTGACGGCGTCGCACAACGGTCCGGTGAGCCGGTCGAGGATCGAGGTGTCGAGCAGGAACCGGCGTACGTCGTCGGGCTGGCGGGTGAGCACCTCGTCGGCGAGGTAGTCCACGACGAACCGGTCGTCGCCGGCGAACCCGGCGATGAACGCCGTGGGGTCGTCGACGTCCTGCAGCGACAGCGCCGCGAGCTGCAGGGCGGCGACCCACCCCTCGGTACGAGCCTCCAGGGCGGCCAGGTCGGTGGTCGCGAGGTCGAGGCCGTTGAGCCCGTTCAGGTACGACGCCACCTCGTCGCCGGTGAACCGGAGCTCGGCGGCCCGGATCTCGACGAGCTCACCGCGAGCGCGGACACGCGACAGCGGGAGGGCAGGATCCGCGCGGGTGCAGATCACCAGCCGCAGCTGGGGCGGGAGATGGTCGACCAGGAAGGTCATCGCGGCTGCGACGTCGACGCCGTCGGCGAGGTGGTAGTCGTCGAGCACCAGGGTGACCTGCCCGTCGTACACGCTGAGCTCGTTCAGCACCCCGGCCAGCACGGTCTCGACCGGCGCCTGTCCCGACTCCAGCAGCGTGAGCGAGGCGGCACCGGAGCCCGGGACCGCTCGGTCGAGGGCCTGGAGGACGTAGGCCCAGAAGGCCGGTGGACGACGGTCGCGCTCGTCGAGCGACACCCACGCCACCCGCGCGTCGCCGGTTGCGGCGCGACCTGCGGCCAACCAGCCGGAGACCAGTGTCGTCTTGCCGAAGCCGGCCGGTGCCGAGACGAGCGTGATCGGGGCGTCCGCCCCGCGCTCGAGCAGGTCCGCGAGGCGGGGACGCGCCACGACCTCGCGGCGCGGCCGGGGCACCAGCAACTTGGTCTCCACCAGAGGATCGGGCATCCCGCTCCCTCCGTGGGTGTCGGACCCAGCCCGAGCGTAGGGCACCGCCCATCTCGCGGAGCGCGGCGATTTTCACCACCCCGGTCACCACGTGTGGTGACGCCCGCTCACCACGACGCTGCCTAACTTCACGCCCACAGCAGCAACCACTTCCTGCGAAAGGCATGACCATGGACCGGTTCACCCGCGGCATCGCGGCCGTCAGCGCGAGGCACCCGTGGCGCACCCTCACGAGTTGGGTTCTCGTCCTGGCCGGCGTGTTCTTCCTCGCCGCGGCCGGTGGGGGCACGTTCGCCGACGACTTCTCCTCACCCGGCAGCCAGAGCGACCGCGCGACGCGGCTGCTCATCGAGAACTTCCCGGCCGCGGCCCAAGGCACGGCGCTGGTGGTCCTCGAGGCACCGGGCGGCACGACGCTCGCCGACGACCGCGACCAGGTCGCCGCCGTGCTGAACGACGTCGCCACCTTCGACCACGTCGCGTCGGTCACCGACCCGTTCCGGGCGGGCAGCATCTCGGCCGACGGCCGGATCGGGTACGCCCGGATCACCCTCGACGCCCCCGAGCGCGAGATCGGCAAGCCGGCGTTCGCGGCGCTCTCCGACGCGGTGTCGCACGCCGGCGCGAACGGCGTACGGGTGGAGTTCGGCGGCGACGCGGCGTTCCTCAACGCCGGGGGCGGCGACTCCGGGCACGTCGGCCTGGGTCTCCTGGTCGCTCTCCTCGTCCTCCTCGTCGTCTTCGGCACCGTCGTGTCGGCGGTGATCCCGATCGGCCTGTCGATCGTCGCGGTCGGCGCCGGCATCGGTGGCATCATGCTGCTGGCGGGGACGATGGAGGTCTCGGTGTCCGCCGTTCCCGTCGCCGGGCTCGTCGGCCTCGGGGTCGGTGTCGACTACGCGTTGTTCGTGGTCGCGCGCTACCGGGAGAACCGCGTCACCGGCCAGGAGAATCGTCTCGCCCTGGGCGATGCGATGGCGACCTCGGGTGCGGCCGTGATCTTCGCCGGTGGCACCGTGGTGGTCGCGACGGCGGCCCTCGCCATCACCGGGGTCGGCATCCTGACCTCGATCGGCCTGGCCACGTCGATCATGGTCCTGTCCTCGGTCGCGGCCGCCGTGACGCTGCTGCCGGCCCTGCTGAGCCTGCTCGGTGACCGCATCGACTCGGGCCGCGTGGTCCGACGGCACCGCCCGGCGAAGACAGCCCAGGACACCGCGTGGTGGCGCTTCGGTCACCGGGTCGCGTCGCGTCCCTGGCCCTACCTGCTGGGCTCTGTGATCGCCCTGCTCGTTGTTGCAGCACCGGCGCTGGCCCTGCAGACCGCCTTCCCGGCCGCCGGCGACGCGCCCGCCGAGACCACCCACCGACAGGCCTACGACCTGCTCGCCGAGGGCTTCGGCCCCGGGATCAACGGTCCGTTGACGGTCGTCGCCGACCTCCACGCACCCGGCGTCACCGCGGACGGCGTGCAGGGTCTCGCCCGCGACCTGGCAGCGGTGCCCGGCATGGCGTCGGTGGGCGACGCGCAGATCTCCACCGACGGCGGCACCGCGGTGCTCACCGCCCTCCCGACCAGCGGGCCGGCCGATCCGGCGACCTCCGCCACCATCGACCGCGTCCGCGCCGCCCTCCCGGGCAACGCGTACGTCACCGGCATCACCGCGACCACCGACGACCTCAACGCCCAGCTCGACAAGACCCTGCCGTTGTTCATCGGCGCCGTGGTCGGCGTGGCCTTCCTCCTGCTGATGCTGGTCTTCCGCTCGGTCGTGGTGCCGCTCAAGGCGGCCCTGATGAACCTGCTCTCCATCGGCGCGGCGTACGGCGTGCTGGTCGCGGTGTTCCAGTGGGGCTGGGGGAGCAGCCTGCTCGGCCTAGCCGGCCCCACGCCGATCACCTCGATCATCGTGGTGATCATGTTCCCGATCCTGTTCGGGCTGTCCATGGACTACGAGGTCTTCTTGCTGTCTCGGATCAAGGAGGAGTACGACGTGACCGGCGACAACACCGAGTCCGTGGCCCGAGGGTTGGCCGGGACCGGCCGGGTGGTGACCTCGGCAGCGCTGATCATGGTCGTGGTCTTCCTCAGCTTCGTCTCCAGCCCCGTGCCGTCGCTGAAGATGCTCGGTCTCGGCCTGGCCACCGCGATCCTGGTCGACGCCACCATCATCCGGATGGTCCTCGTGCCCGCGACGATGGCGCTGCTGGGCAAGGCGAACTGGTGGCTGCCCACCTGGCTCGACCGGCTCCTGCCCCATCTCACCGTCGAGACCTCCCGCGAGGTCGTGGGCGTCGACGGCGACGACCGGACCGGCATCGCGGAGCCGGATGAGCTCGTCGGCCGCTGAGCCCCGCTCCGATCCCGCCGGCCTCCTGCAGCACGGAGGCCGGCGGGCGGTCTCGTCACGGATGACTACGGATGAGGCAGAATCCGCCCGTGATCGGAACCGGCGAGACTCGGCTCGTCGTGCTGCGTGGCAACAGCGGCTCGGGCAAGACGACCGTCGGCCGCGCGATCCAGGCGCGACGTCCCTGGACGCGATCCCGCGGCGAGGCACCGAGGGTGCGTATCGCGAGCTCGACCAGCGGGCCAGAGAACTCGTCGATCGGCTCCAGCGGGAGCTCGCGCCGCGGTTCACGGTGACGTCCAAGCCCTGGTGAGGTGGCGGATCGGGCAGGATGGCTCGCATGGCCATCCAGATCACCGGCGACGCGCGCGCAGACCAGGTGCTCACCGACAGTCCGTTCGCGCTGCTGGTCGGCATGATGCTCGACCAGCAGTACCCCATGGAGCACGCGTTCCGCGGCCCGGCCAAGGTGCTCGACCGGTTCGGCAGTCTCGACCCTGCAGCGATCGCCGCGGCGGATCCCGCGGAGTTCAAGGCGCTGTGCTCGACGCCGCCGGCGATCCACCGGTTCCCGGGGTCGATGGCCGAGCGGCTGCAGACGCTCGCCGCGATCGTGGTCGAGCGGTACGACGGTCATGCCGAGCGGATCTGGACCGAGGCGACCTCGGGCCCCGATCTGCTCACGCGGATCATGGAGCTGCCCGGGTTCGGCAAGCAGAAGGCCCAGATCTTCGCGGCGCTGGTCGCCAAGCAGCTCGACGTACGTCCCGACGGCTGGCAGCAGGCCGTCGGCGACTACGCGCTCGAGGGCTACCGCTCGGTGGCCGACGTGGTCGACCCGGCGTCGCTGCAGAAGGTCCGCGACTTCAAGCAGGAGAAGAAGCGGGCGGCCAAGGCCGCATCCGCATCATCCGGCTGAGGCGACCGCCGGAGGTGACCGCCGAAGGTGACCGCCGCTTCGTGGAAGCGACCGGGTCCGTGGCAGAATGACCAGTGCGGCTCTTGACCATACCGGGCCTCGCCGCGCCCAAGTGTCCTTGACGAGAGGTGTTCGTGTCCTCGACCGCGCGTAAGAAGACCACGACGAGCCAGGCGAAGACGACGGCGAAGGCGCCAGCCAAGAAGGCGGCCACGAAGACCAGTCCGGCCACCAAGGCCACGGCTGCGAAGAAGGCGCCGACCGCCAAGGCCGCCACCGCGAAGGCCCCTGCGGCCAAGGCCGCAGCCAAGGCGCCCGCGAAGTCGACCGGGCAGTCGACCGCGAAGGCGACCGCAGGCGAGGCCGTCACGCTCGACAACGTCGAGGTCGTTGGTCCCGACGGCACGAAGGTCCTGCCCGACATCCCCGACGAGAAGTTCGAGGCCGACGTCAAGACCGACCCGACGATCGTCGAGGACGAGAAGGAGGCGACGTTCGTCGTCTCCGACGCCGACGATGCCGGCGAGCCCGAGCAGCAGGTCATGGTCGCCGGTGCGACCGCCGACCCGGTCAAGGACTACCTCAAGCAGATCGGCAAGGTGCCGCTCCTCAACGCCGAGATGGAGGTCGAGCTCGCCAAGCGGATCGAGGCCGGGCTCTTCAGCGAGGAGAAGCTGGCCAAGGGCGGCAAGCTGTCGGCGAAGCTCGAGGAAGAGCTCGAGTGGATCGCCGAGGACGGCCGTCGGGCGAAGAACCACCTGCTCGAGGCCAACCTGCGGCTCGTGGTCAGCCTGGCCAAGCGCTACACCGGCCGCGGCATGCTCTTCCTCGACCTCATCCAGGAGGGCAACCTCGGTCTGATCCGGGCGGTCGAGAAGTTCGACTACACCAAGGGCTACAAGTTCTCGACGTACGCCACCTGGTGGATCCGGCAGGCGATCACCCGTGCCATGGCCGACCAGGCCCGCACCATCCGGATCCCGGTCCACATGGTCGAGGTCATCAACAAGCTCGCCCGCGTCCAGCGGCAGATGCTCCAGGACCTCGGCCGCGAGCCGACGCCCGAGGAGCTCGCCAAGGAGCTCGACATGACCCCCGAGAAGGTCGTCGAGGTCCAGAAGTACGGCCGCGAGCCGATCTCGCTGCACACGCCCCTCGGTGAGGACGGCGACAGCGAGTTCGGTGACCTGATCGAGGACTCCGAGGCGATCGTCCCGGCGGACGCGGTGAGCTTCACGCTGCTCCAGGAGCAGCTGCACGCCGTGCTCGACACGCTCTCCGAGCGCGAGGCCGGCGTGGTCTCGATGCGGTTCGGCCTCACCGACGGCCAGCCGAAGACGCTCGACGAGATCGGCAAGGTGTACGGCGTGACGCGCGAGCGGATCCGCCAGATCGAGTCGAAGACGATGTCGAAGCTGCGTCATCCGAGCCGCTCGCAGGTCCTCCGCGACTACCTCGACTGAGTCCGGTCGAGCCCCGGGCCGTGGGTATGGACGAGCACTACGAACGGATGCGAGCCCGGCTGCTCGAGGCGATCGCCGCTCATGAGCGTGGTGAGCTCGACGACGCGGGCCTCCAGGCCGCCGTCGAGGGCGTGACCGGGGCGCTCGACCACGCCCACCCCGAGGTCCGCCAGACCCTGTTCGAGGCGGACGTGACCCTGGAGTACGCCCGCTACGGCCAGCCGCTCGGCGACGCCGACCGCGCCGCAGTCCTCAAGCGCGTGCGCAGGAACCTGCGCGAGGCCCTGGGCTGAGCGCTGCGGCCGACGATCACCTAGCCTGCATCTCGTGGTCCCAGCCATGCCCGTCGTCTTCCTGCCCGTGTGGCTGGGCGTGGGCCTGCTGCTCGGCTGGATCGGCTGGAAGACCCAGGTGGAGACGTGGATCCTGGCCGCGTTCGTCTGGTTCGTGTTAGTGGGCCCGATCTGCTGGCTCGCTGCGGGCGCGGTCCTGACCTGAGCGGCCGGAGAGCTGCTGTACGGCGGGCCGAGCATGGCGACGCCCGCTGGCCACGGGGGTTGCCGGCGGGCGTCTGTCCCGGGTCCAGACTAGAGAGGTGGTTGACCCCTCAACAACACCCAATATTGGTGCCGGAGAGAAGCCGCCTCGAGGGCCCCGACGCAGAAGCCCCATCCGCGTCACGCGGATGCGGCTCGGGTCCGGGTGCTGACCAGGGACGAGACCCACTCCGCACGTTCGCGCTATGCGGAGTGGGCCTCGCCGGTTCCGGTGCGGGCGCCCCATGCGCGGCCGCACTGGAACCGTCAGCCAGCGGCTTCCTCGTAGGCGGCGAGGAGCGTGAGTGCGAGGGACTCGGCGCCGGCGAGCGAGAGCCCACCGTTCGTCGAGACGTAGAGCCGCGGAGCGTCCTCGGCGAAGGTGCCCTTGGCGTCCGTGGCGATCGAGTGCCGGATCTCCCAGCCCTCACCGGTACGGGCGTCGCTCCAGTGGATGGCGCGCCCCTCCCAGTGCAGCTCCTGCTGGTGAGTGCTCTGCGAGACGTGGCACCACGCGGGGCAGGCGACGGTGGTGACGGTGCTGCTCTCGGTCATCAAGCGCTCCTCCGGGAGGTACGAGGCAGGGGAGGTCGCGACGAGCCGTGCTGCCGGTGCGGCGAAGTCTGTGCTCATCGGTGTGCCTCCTCTGGAGAAGAGACGCTCGGCTCGGGTCGCCGTGACGCAGAAAACACCTTCGGAATCGGTGGAGTTTCGGCGATTTGGCGGACGTTCCGCCCCGTTTCCGGTACGCGGTCCCTCAAATGCAACCTGTGGGTTGCGATTCCGGACGGGATTTGCAATGCTCGGGTTGCAGGAAGGACGAGAGGAGCACCTCATGCACGACGCAAGCCCCGTCGACCTCGATCCGCTCGACCGGATCGACCGGAGCATCGACATCGAGGCACCGGCCGAACGCGTCTGGGACCTGGTGTCCCGACCGGGCTGGTGGATCAACGAGGGAGCCGTGGACCCCGACCCCGATCTGACGGTCGAGGGTTCCGACGCGGTGCTCCAGCACCCCACGTACGGCGAGTTCCGGCTGCAGGTGCTGGAGTCGCGGCCGCCGTCGTACGTCTCCTACCGCTGGATCGACCAGGGCGTCGACGCCGGCACCCTGGTCGAGTTCTGGATCGAGCCGCGCGAGGCGGGCGTGACGCTGCGCGTCGCGGAGAGCGGCTTCTCGCGCCTGGGCAAGGCACGTGCGGACTGGCTCAAGCACCGCGAGGGCAACGTCGAGGGGTGGGCGAGCGAGCTCACCGCCGCCCGCACCTGGGTGGAGCAGTCCGGCGATCCGACGTGAGCAGCGCCCCGACCGCCGTGTTCGCCGCTCTTGGCGGACGACACGCGCTGGCGGATCCTGACGCGCCTGGGGGAGGCGCCCGCGTCGGCGTCCGCGCTGGCCCGCGAGCTTCCGGTCTCGCGCCAGGCGATCGTCAAGCACCTGGAGGTGTTGCGCGGCGCCGGGCTCGTCGAGGCCGAGCACCAGGGCCGCGAGCTGGTCCATCGCGCCATCGGGGGGCGGCTCTCCGACGTGGCGCGCGAGCTCGAGGAGATCGCGGCGGGCTGGGACCGGCGGCTGGCGCGGATCAAGCGGCTGGCCGAGGGAACCGACTGACCCGGAACTAGGGTGGCGACATGCCCTCTCGGACCCGTCAGCTGCGAGCGGCGGCGCGCTTCGCGGGCTCCCTGTACGGCGACCGGGCCCGCGTGGTGGTCGACGGTGCGCGGGGCGACTCGTTCGCGCGGCTCCGCGGCCGTCCGGGCCGGGTCGACCCCTACGCCGTCTACGAGCGGATCCGGGCAGAGGGCGGATGGGTGACGACGCGGGTCGGCAACCTCGCGACCGTCGACCACGCCGCCTGCAGCACGTTGCTGCGCGGCCGGCGGTTCGGCGTCCAGCCGGAGGGTCACGTGCCCGGCCTCGACGATCAGGTCGACCTGTCGTTCCTCGACCGCAACCCGCCCGACCACACCCGTCTGCGCCGCCTCGCCTCGCGCGCCTTCAGCCCGCGCCGGGTGGCCGACTACCGCCGTCGCGTCGAGAAGGTCGTCGACAGCCTGCTGGACGACGTCGTGTCGGGCGAGGAGGTCGACCTCGTCGCGTCGTACGCCGCGCCCCTGCCGATCGCGGTGATCACCGAGCTCCTCGGCATCCCGGACGCCGACACAGCGGCGTTCACCCGCTACGGGTCGGCGATCGGCGGAGCGCTCGGCGGGATCCGCTCGATCGGCCACGCCCGTGACCTGGTGCGGGCGGACGCCGAGCTCGACGCCCTCTTCGACTCGCTCTTCGAGCGGCGCCGGGTCGATCCGCGCGACGACCTGATCAGCGACCTCGTCTCGGTGGAGGGAGACCAGATCCGGTCCGAGGAGCTGCGGCCGATGTGCGGGCTGTTGCTCATCGCCGGCTTCGAGACGACCGTGAACCTGATCGGCAACGCCGTGCACACCCTGCTGGACCATCCGGACGAGTGGCAGCGGCTGGTCGCGGACCCCGGCCGGGCGGCTGCGGTCTGTCAGGAGACGCTCCGGTTCGAGCCGCCGGTCCACCGCACGGCTCGGATCTCGTTCGACGACACGGAGGTCGCCGGGCGAGCAGTCGCCCGCGACCAGTTCGTGCACGTCCTGCTCGGCGGCGCCAACCGCGACCCCGCCGTGTTCGCGCGTCCCGACATCTTCGACCCCGACCGCTCCGACGCGGCGGAGCACCTCGCCTTCTCCGGCGGCATCCACCACTGCCTGGGCCGCCCGCTGGCCGAGCTGGAGGCCACCATCGCCCTCGGCCGCCTGGCCGAGCGGGCGCCCCGGCTACGACGCGCAGGCAGGATGCGGCTGCGACCCTCCACCCTGATCCGCGGGCCGCAGGTGCTGCCCGTGCGCGCCTGACGTCAGCCGGCCGCCACCAGGATCACGGCCACCCCGCACAGCGCGAGGCCCGATGCCTGCACTCGGTGGATCCGCTCGCGGAGCACCAGCGAGGCGAGCAGCACGGTGAAGGCGGGATAGAGGGAGATCAGCACGGAGGAGACCGTGAGCAGGCCGTGGTGTGTGGCGAGCAGGAAGGCCAGCCCGGCGGCCGCGGCGAGGAGGCCGCTCACCAGCCCCCACCACTGCTCGGCGGCGTGGGGGAGCAGCTCACCACCGAGCGCGACGCACGCGATGACCACGGTCAGGACCGCCGAGGCCTCGAGCACGGCCAGCGGCCAGTAGCCGGCACCTTCCGGCACCTGGCCGAGCGCGGCGAAGAGGACGCCGAAGCCGACTCCGGCGAGCAGGCCGTCGAGCAGGCCGCTGCCGCCCTCGGTCGGGCGGTCGGACTCCTCGCGGCTCACCAGCCAGATGCCGGGCAGGGCGACGAGCATCCCCAGCCACACGATCGCCGATGGCCGCTCACCGCTCCAGAGGCCGACCAGCACCGGGATCACCACCGCCCCGACCCCGGAGACGGGGGCGACCACCCCCATCCGGCCACCCGACAGGCCGCGGTAGAGGAACGCCGTACCGGCCCCGGCGCCGACGCCGGCGAGAGCGCCCCACCACAGCTGCCCGGCGGTCGGGTCACCCGGCTTCAGCACCGCGAGCGCGAGCGCGCCGAGCAGGCTGCCGATGCACGACAAGATCGCCACCGGCCAGACCGAGGTCCGCCGTGACGCCAGGCCGCCGATGAAGTCGGAGACACCGTAGGAGAGCGCGCCGAGCAGCGCGAGGACGACCGCGGTCACGAGACGGCGACCCCGGCGATCCACACCGCCGTCGCCAGCAGCGCGGCGACCAGCTCGATCAGGATGCTGTGAGCCAGCGCCTTGAGCGCCGCTCGCGTCGAGGGCCAGGCCCCGGCGGAGCCCACACGCACCCGCTCGGCGACGTAGATCCCGATCGGGAAGCCGACGAGCATGCCGACGATCGGGATCACGAAGAAGCCGACGATCGCGAACAGGCCGCCGACCACCAGCGTGGTCGTCGGCACCGCGGCCTTGAGCCGGCGTCCGGGCACGGCGTACTTCACGACCGCGCCGACCACGAGGATCGCGGTCGCCACGGCGAAGACCGTCCAGGCCTCGGCACCGCCCTTCTCCGAGGCCCAGACCAGGAAGCCGAGCAGCACGAGCAGTGTGCCGGGGAGCACCGGCACGACGATCCCGAACAGCCCGACCACCACCAGGAGGCCGCACAGGACGGTGATGCCGGTCATGGCGGGAAGCCTTCCACACCGCCTGCGAGGTGCGCGGGCCGCGAACGACGAAAACCCCGGACCATCAGGTCCGGGGTCTTGGTCTCGGTGCCCGGGCGCTGCGTCCAGGGACCGTGTGGTCAGCGTTCGGCGTCGGGAGCGATCGAGGGCGTGTCGGACAGCTTCTCGGTCTCGTCGACGACGTTGGCGGCGATCTGGCGAAGCTTCTCGCCGTGCTCGCGGGCGTGGTGGGCACAGAAGAGCAGCTCACCACCGGACTGGAGCTCGACCCTCAGGTAGGCCTGCGCTCCGCAACGGTCACAGCGGTCCGCGGCGCTCAAGGACGCGGAGCTCGGGGCAACTGCAGTGGTCACATCGGCCTCATTTCTCAAACGTGTTCGGCATCGATCTCAACGTAGCCAGGGGGTGGAAACATTCCCGGTGCCCCCGGTGTGATGTGTCGTCCGACACTTCGATCCAACCATGCTCACGTTCCCCGCACAGTGGAATCTCATGCTCGGGCGCCTGTCGTGGAGAAGCCTGCATCAGCGCGGTTGGAAAACTCTTGTGTTGAGTGTGACGGGTGCTGCGCGTGTCCGGTTCAGTTCCGCAGAACTCGGGGCTGAATCTTGTCCGCATCGTGATGTGACCCACGCTAGACCCGGACTCCCGTCCACCCCGGCAGCGTGCCTGCACCGGCGCCCGGCGTGTCGCGGGTAGTGTCGACCTCGCTCGAACACAGGCACGAACCAGGAGCAGCACGATCGCCGACAACACCTACAACGCAGCACACCTGCTCGTCCTCGAGGGGCTCGAGGCGGTCCGCAAGCGCCCGGGCATGTACATCGGGTCCACCGACACACGGGGGCTCATGCACTGCCTGTGGGAGATCATCGACAACGGCGTGGACGAGGCCCTCGCTGGAGCGTGCGACCTGATCGAGGTCACGCTCCACCCTGACGGCTCCGCCGAGGTGCACGACCACGGTCGCGGCATCCCGGTCGACAAGGAGCCCAAGACCGGCCTGGCCGGCGTCGAGGTCGTGTTCACCAAGCTGCACGCGGGCGGCAAGTTCGGCGGCTCGTCGTACGTCGCGACCGGCGGCTTGCACGGCGTGGGCGCCTCCGTGGTCAACGCTCTGTCCGCCCGGCTCGACGTCGACGTCGACCGCACCCCCTCGCAGCAGGGCATGAGCTTCCGCCGCGGTGTACCGGGTGTCTTCACCGGCGAGGGTCCGGACGCGTCGTTCCAGGAGAGGTCGGGGCTGACCCGCAAGGGCGGCCGGGTCACCAAGACGAGGACCGGCACCCGGATCCGCTTCTGGCCCGACCGCCAGATCTTCACCAAGGACGCCACCTTCGAGCTCGACGGGCTGCTGGGGCGGGCCCGCCAGACGTCGTTCATCGTGCCCGGGCTCGAACTGGTGATCCGCGACCTGCGCGGCGACACCCCGGTCGAGGAGAAGTTCCGTCACGACGGCGGCATCGCGGAGTTCACCGAGTACCTCTCCCACGACGAGCCGGTCACCGGCATCCTGCGGCTCCAGGGCACCGACACGTTCACCGAGACCGTGCCGCTGCTCGACGACAAGGGCCACATGACGCCGCAGGAGGTCGAGCGCGAGCTCGGCGTCGACGTGGCGCTGCGGTGGGGCACCGGCTACGACACCGAGCTGCGGTCCTACGTCAACGTGATCGCGACGCCCAAGGGCGGCACCCACGTGAGCGGGTTCGAGTCCGCGATCACCAAGACCTTCAACGACGTGATGCGCCAGACCAAGGCGCTCAAGGTCGGCGACCCCGACGTGATCAAGGACGACGTCACCGAGGGCATGACGGCCGTGGTGACGGTGCGGCTGGCCGAGCCGCAGTTCGAGGGCCAGACCAAGGAGATCCTCGGCACGCCGGCGGTGCGTGGCGTCGTACGACGGGTGGTGGCAGCGGAGCTGAAGAAGTTCCTCACGTCCACCAAGCGGGCCGAGAAGGAGCAGGCCAAGCGGCTGATGGAGAAGGTCGTGGGCGCGTCGCGGACGCGGCTCGCAGCGCGCCAGCAGCGCGACAACCAGCGCCGCAAGAACGCCCTGGAGTCGTCCGCGCTGCCGGCCAAGCTCGCCGACTGCCGGGCCACCGACAACGAGCGCACCGAGCTCTTCATCGTCGAGGGGGACTCGGCCCTCGGCACCGCGAAGCTGGCCCGCAACTCCGAGTTCCAGGCGCTGCTGCCCATCCGCGGCAAGATCCTCAACGTGCAGAAGGCCTCGGTCGGCGACATGCTCAAGAACGCCGAGTGCTCCTCGATCATCCAGGTCGTGGGGGCCGGGTCCGGCCGCACCTTCGAGCTCGAGGCGCGTCGCTACGGCCGGATCATCTTCATGGCCGACGCCGACTCCGACGGCGCCCATATCCGCTGCCTGCTCGCGACCCTGTTCTACAAGTACATGCCCGACCTGATCACCTCCGGACGGGTCTACACCGCCGTGCCGCCGCTGCACCGGATCGAGCTGACCAACCCCAAGAAGGGGCAGGAGAGGTACGTCTACACCTACTCCGACGCCGAGCTCCAGCGAAAGCTCGCCGAGCTGGCCAAGAAGGGGCTGCGGTGGAAGGACCCCGTCCAGCGCTACAAGGGCCTCGGCGAGATGGACGCCAAGCAGCTGGCCGAGACCACCATGGACCCCCGCCACCGCACCCTGCGTCGGATCACCGTCGACTCCGCCGAGTCGGCGAGCTCGGTCTTCGAGCTGCTGATGGGCTCCGACGTGGCGCCGCGCAAGGAGTTCCTGGTGCAGGGCGCCTACGACGTGGACGTCGAGGCTCTGGACGCCTGAGGCCCCGCGGGACCCTAGGCTGCGCTCATGCTCGCTTCGGTGCTCTACCTCGTCGTGCTCGTCGTGGTGCTGCTCGGCGCGTACCTCGTGGTGCGGTTCGGGGTGCGTGACGGCGTGCGCGACGTCCTGCGCAGCGAGGAGGTCGAGGCCGAGCGACGTCGCCTGGCCGACGTCCTCGCCCGGTCGCGGCGCACGGAGCCGTGACGTCCTACGACGTGGTGGGGGCCGTCAGCGAGGCGGACACCCGACAGGTCTGGCCGGTCTACGACGCCGTGTTCGGCGACCATGCCGACCTCGAGGCCTGGCGCAGCCAGGTCTGGGACCGGCACACCGCGCGCGACGGCTTCCGCCTGGCCCGGGCGTACGACGGTGGGTCCCTCGTCGGGTTCGCCTACGGCTACACCGGTGAGCGCGGGCAGTGGTGGACCGACCAGGCGGCGCGGCTGCTCGATCCGGAGGTGGCGCGGGAGTGGCTCGGTGGCCACTTCGAGCTGGTGAGCATCGGGGCGCTCGCGACAGCCCGCGGCGCCGGCGTCGGCGGTGGGCTGCTCGACGCGCTCACGCGCGACCTGCCCCACGAGCGCTGGGTGCTGATGACGACCGCGGACGCGGACGACCCGGCCCGCCACCTCTACGCCCGCAGGGGCTGGAGGGTGATCGGACCGGGTCTGAGCGACGATCAGGTCATCATGGGCAGGCGCCGCGGCTGACCGAGGCTCGGGTCCCCCCGTTTGGATCCCGGCTAGATCCCGGACGGGCAGTGCACCCGTGGGTTCCACATCCGGAACTGCCCCGCCGGGTTGTGCTGCCACACCCAGGCATGGAGCGAGAAGAACGCCGGGAGTCCGAAGCGGTTGCCCGCCGGCGTCAGGTTGAACCGGTGGCCGAAGAGCTCCGGCCGACCGGTCGGGTGCGCCGCGCGCCAGTCCTTGCGCACCACGAGGTACTCCAGCGCGGCCAGCTTGAGGTGCCCGTTGACGGTGAAGCGATACACCAGCGCCTCGGGGTGGCGGACCCGGATCCTGCCGTCGCCCACCAGCGCCCCGTTGGCGTAGTGCACACCCATGCCACCCATGCCCATCATCGAGATGCAGGCGATCCCCTTGACGTCCTTGAGCAGCGCGTAGCCGGCGTGCTTCGCCGCGGCCGGTCGGGTGAACTGGTGGGTCGCGGCCCGAGCCGCCGCGACCTGGCTGCCACCGGCCGTCGCCGCCGGAGCGGCGAACGGCACGAGCAGGCCGGCCAGCGCGACCAGGGTCCCTGCGAGCGCAGCGCGCGCCCGCATCACGACCCCTCCTTCACCTCGTGGACCGAGTCCGCGACCAGCCCGTGCGCCTCGCGGTGCACGGTGTTCGCGGCGTCCACGGAGGGCGCCTCGACCAGGCAGAAGATGGTGCTGGTGGCCTCGTCGACCCAGTAGCGCTGGTAGTTCACGTCGTACTTGTCCTGCACCTGGAGGTCGGCCATGTGGGCCTTGGCCACGTCGTCGGCGCTGACGGGGCCGTCGAGGTGGTGGACGTCCATGTAGAGCGGCATCGCTCTCTCCTTCGGTTCGATGTCTGTGTGACCTGTGAACCGTAGGAAGAACCTGGGGTGCCGCCCATCGGGAGAGTTGCCCAGGTTGGGCACTGGCATCACCCAGGTTGGTCCGGACGCCTACCCGGCCGCCGGCGACCAGCCCGAGCGAGCGCGCCTGGGCGGCGGCTGCGCCCCGCGAGGAGACCCCGAGCTTGGCGAGCACTGCGGAGACGTGGTGGTCGACGGTGCGGGTCGAGACCACCAGCCGCTCGGCGATCTCGTCGTTGGTCAGGCCCTCGCAGAGCAGGGCCAGCACCTCGTCCTCGCGCCGGGTCAGGCCGGCGGGGTGCTGCCGGGTGCGTCGCGCGCGCGCCGGCGGGAGGCGCGGTGGCCGAGGTCCTTCATCCGCTGCCGGGTACGTCGTGCGGCGGCGTCGGCGCCGAGCGCCTCGAAGCGGGCGAGCGCCTCGCGCAGGTCGCTCGTCCTCGGTCGGAGTCGTAGAGAGCACAGCGCGGCGTCGTAGTCGCAGCCCAGCCGCTCCCAGTGCACCGCCGCGGCGGCGTGCTCACCGACCAGCGAGGTGGCCCACGGCCCGGGTGCGGGCGACGCCGGCGGCGCGGCCTGCCCAGGAGCCGCTGCTCCCAGACGCTCAGCTGGGCGTCCTGGAGGTACTCCATGGGCGTGACACGGCGCGGACCGCGCGCCAGGTCGGCCACAGCGGCCCGCGTCGTCGCCGGCGAGCCAGTGCGCCTCGGCGCGGGCCAGTCGGGTCGCCGCGATCCACTCCGCCTCGTCGAGGCTGTCGGCCTCGGCGACCGCCGGCGTCGAGCACGTCGAGCGCGCCGGGCAGTCGCCGCGCCGGGCCCGGATCAGCGCCGAGGGTGATCTGGGAGGTGAGCAGGTTGACCGGGCTCGCCTCGGTGGCCAGCACCCGCTCGGCGATCGCCGCCGCCTCGTCCCATCGGCCCAGGTCGAGCAGGGCGATGGCGCGGTGGCCGCGCAGGCAGGTGGCGTACGTCGTGATGTCGCGCTCGTCGCAGTAGGCGATGCCGTCGCGCCAGAAGCGCTCGCCCTCGGCGAACCGGTACTGCGCGGCGTAGAACGTGTAGATGTTGGCGTACGCGCGGCCGGCCTGGGCCTCGGCCCCGGCCTCCAGGGCGAGCCGCAGCGCCTCGCGCATCGGCGCGTCCAGTCGTCGCGCGCGATGAAGCGCGCCGAAGGCGACGTTGTTGAGGACGTCGCTGCGCACGGCCGGGTCGCCGAGCCTCGTCGGCCATCTCGCGCGGCCGCGGCGCAGCATCGCCGCGGCCGGCGTCGGGGTCGGTCGGCCAGAGCGTCGAAGGCGTGGGCGGCGAGGCGCGGGCCAGCTCGGGGTCGGCGCCCAGCGGCTCGAGCAGCTCGATCGCACGCTCGATCGCGGCCACCGACTCGGGCCCGCGGCACAGGCGCCAATAGACCGACGCAGAGCTTGCGGTGGTCGTAGGCCTCGCGGCGGGCGTCGCCGAGGCTCGTGCCAGATCTCGATCGCGCGCTGGCGCGCCTCGGCGGCCTGCGGCCAGCGGTCCACCAGGGCGAGCTGCGTCGGCGTACCCGTCGTACAGCTCGGCGAGCCGCCGTCGGGTCGTCGGGCGGGAAGCGCAGCGCGCGCTCGTACTGGGCGGCGGCCTCGCGGTAGGCACCGAGCTCGGCGGCCTGGCGCGGCGGCGCGCGGGGCGAAGCGGCGCACCAGGTCGGCCTCGCCGGCGCCCTCGGCGTGGTAGGCCAGCCGCGCGTCGTCGTCGTCGCAGCTCGCGTGCGAGCAGCGCGTCGAGCAGGGCGCGGTGACCGGCCAGCCCGCCGGTGGGGTGGGACCGCGGACTCGCACGGCGCGGCGGGACAGCTCGTGCCGGAAGCGCAGCGCGTCGCCGTCGGCGGTCGAGCAGCCCGGCCGCGACCAGCTCGTCGAAGGTCTCCGACGCGGCGCCCGGTCGCCGCGGCGACCAGCGGCGCGGATCGACCCGGAAGCCGTCGAGGGAGGCGACGTCGAGCGCGGTCCGGGCGGCGCTCGTCGAGGCGTCGCGACCCGGGCCAGCACGGCGTCGCGGGCCGACGCGGGCACCTCGGTCGCCGCTGCTCGCCGAGCACCTCGACGAGGAAGAACGGGTTGCCGCCGGTGAGCCGGTGCAGCTCGTCGGGGCGGTACGTCGTGCCCTCGGCCAGGCGGCGTACGCCGGCGGCGGACAGCGGCGGCAGGTCGATCCGGCGGGTCCAGCGCTGGCCGGTCAGCTCGCCGAGCGCCACCCGGAGCGGTGTCGGCGGGCGCCAGCGCGTCGTCGCGGAAGGTGACGACCAGCAGCACCGGCAGGTCGCGCAGCCGGCGCCCCAGGAAGCGGAGCAGGTCGAGGGTCGCGTCGTCGGCCCACTGCACGTCCTCGACGACCAGCACGGCCAGGCCGTCGGCGTCGCCGAGCCAGCAGCAGGGCGGCGTCGAACACCGTCGTCGCGCGGCAGCGCCGGCGCGGACCGCGTCGAGCAGGGCGCCGCCGACCTCGCGGGCGATGTCGTGCAGCGGCGCGAGCGGTCGCGGCGTGAACAGGCCGTCGCAGGCGCCCCAGGCCCAGGTGGCGTCGCCGAGCTCGTCCTGGAGCTCCTCGACGAGGGAGGACTTGCCGACGCCGGCCTCGCCGGAGACCAGCACCAGGCGCCCGGCACGGCCGCGCGCCTCGTCGGCGTACTGGCGCAGCGAGGCGAGCTGCGACTCCCGTTCGAGCAGGGACACGTCGGCCAGTGTGCTCCGTCGCGGCGACGCCGTCCACGCAGATCCGGTCGGCGGACGGTGCGCTACAGGCGCGCGAGCACCGTGCCGCCGTGGATCCCGATCACCTGACCGGTGGTGAATCCGGCCTCGGGCGACGCGAGATGGGCGCACCAGGGCGGCGATCTCGTCCGGGGTCCCCGAGCGGCCCATCGGGATGCGTGCCAGTCGGCTCTCCACGATCTCCGGCGTCCGCCGGCCGTCCCAGAAGCCGGTCTCCGGGACGAAGCCGGGCGCGACGGCGTTCGCCGTGATCCCGTCGGCTGCGAGACGGCCGGCCAGGTCGGTGACCCAGACGTTGAGGGCGCCCTTCGCCGCGCCGTACGAGCCAGCGCCGCGCAGCGCGGCCACCGAGGACAGCGCGACGATCCGGCCGCCGGGCCGGGGGAGCCGCGGCAGGAACGCCTCGGTGACGAGGACGGCCGACACGACGTTGAGGCGGTAGTCGGCGATCCAGTCGTCCGCGAGGGCCGCCAGCGAGTCGCCGGAGCTCGGGGTGGTCCCACCGGCGTTGTGGACCAGGACGTCGACCGGGCCGGGCACGGCTTCGGCCGAGGGCGGCGACCGCGTCGGGGTCGGTGACGTCGGCGGCGTACGTCGTGACGGACGGGCCGAGCGCGGCCGCGGCGTCGTCGAGCACGGACTGGCGTCGTCCGACGATGGTGACGGTGAGTCCGTCGGCGACGAGACGTCGGGTGATGGCGAGGCCGAGCCCCGTCCCGCCACCCGTGACGAGAGCGTGTCGGGTCATGCACGACTCGACGGTACCGGCGCCTCAGACGTGCCGGGTGAGCAGCCCGGTGTCGACGTCGTAGAGGAAGCCGCCGACCTTGACCCGCTCGGGGATCAGCGGGTGGGCGCGGACCCGGTGGACGTCGTCGCGCAGCGCCTCGAGCTGGTCGTCGACGACGTGGAACGGCTGCCAGCTGGCGTCGATGCCGGCCGACGCGGAGACCCGCGGTGCAGCTCCTCCTCGGTGGAGGAGGCCATCGCGCAGCGGGTGTGGGGGACCACCAGGATCCGGTCGACGCCGAGCAGGTGGACGCCGAGCACCAGCGCCTCGAGGGCCTGCGGCGTGACCCGGCCGCCGGGGTTGCGGAAGATCTTGGCGTCGCCGTGGCCGCAGCCCGAGCATCTCGCAGCGGGACGATCCGGGAGTCCATGCAGGTCACGACGGCCACGCCGGCGTGGGCCACGCCGTCGAACCCGCCGTCGGCGAAGGACTCGGCGTACGCGCGTTGGCGGCGATCAGGTCGTCGAAGTCGCCCACGGACGGGAGGGTAGCGCCCCGGTGCGGGCGCCCCGGAACAGCACCAGCGCCAGCACGGCCGCGACCACCGCGCAGACGGCGGCCCCGGCGAAGACCGTGTGCTCCTGGGCGATGCCGGCCTGGCGCAGCAGGTCGTCGAAGGCGTCGCACCGGCTCGGCGCCGCCGCAGACCTGCGCGGCGGCGGGCACGTCGCGCGTCTCGGCGTAGTAGCGGCGCAGCCCGATCGTGGTCAGCGCCGAGATGCCGACCAGCATCCCGACCATCCGGGCGACGACGACGCCGGCGCGAGGCGAGGCCGTGCACCTCGCCGTCGGTCGAGGCGAGCACGGCGGCGTTGACCGGGGCCAGGGCCAGCCCGAAGCCGAGGCCGCCGACGAGCAGCGGGACGTTGGCCGACCAGCCCGACAGCGAGGTCAGGCCCCACTGGCTCATCAGCACGAAGCCGAGCGGCGGCCAGCAGCATGCCGCCGGCCGCGACCACGCCGGCGGGCAGCGTGCGGATCAGGTAGCCGCCGACGACGGCGCCGACCGGCAGCGCGACCAGGAAGCGGACCAGCACCAGGGCGGCCAGCAGCTGCGAGTCGGGGTAGACGGTGGTGCGGGCGAAGATCGGGATGTCGATGAGGGCCGCGACCAGGGCGGCGCCGACGAAGAAGCTGACCAGCAGCGAGCCCCAGGCCGGCGTACGACGGAACGCGCCGCGGGGGACCAGCGGGCGCTCCTCGGTGCGCAGGTGCCAGACGAGCACGACGGTGGCGACCGCGGCGCCGAGGAGGTACCACCAGCCCTGCGGCGCGAACACCTCGACCCGCGGGTCGGCCGGTGGCGAACGCCAGGATCACGCCCGCCAGGGCGACCGCCAGGAAGAGCGCGCCGGGCAGGTCGGCCTCGCGGACGGCGCCCACCAGCCGCGCAGGTCGACCAGCGGACGGCGCGCGGTCCAGCAGCGCACGAGGAGCAGCAGGCGCGGCCACGATCGCGACCAGCCCGAGCGGGGTGAGCCAGCGCGACGAGCCGACCACCGGGATGAACAGCTGGCCCCAGGTGACGTCGCTGAGCAGGCTGCTCGGCTGCACGAAGACCAGGGCGCCGGCCACCAGGGTGACGGCGCAGGAGCACGAGGCCGAGCCAGTCGAGGCGGCCGCGGCGTGGCCGGCGTCGTCCGGCGGCGACGCCGTGCCACCGGCGGGCGCGGCCCAGCGGATCAGCACGGCGAGGACGAGCCCGACCGACGAGGTTGACCGCGAAGATCACCCGCCAGTCGGAGACGGCGAGGATCACCGCGCCGTACAGCGGGCCGAGCGACGCTGCCGAGCTCCTGGACCGCGGAGACGACGCCGAGCGGGACGCCGCGCCGCTCGACGGGGTAGAGGTCGGCGACCAGCGCCAGCGTGGCCGGGACCAGCCCGCCGCCGCCGACGCCCTGGAGGAACCGGCCGACGACCAGGCGTGGGCAGGTCGTAGGAGAGCGCGGTGACCAGCGAGCCGACCGCGAAGACGACCAGCGCCGCGACCAGCACCGGCACCCGGCCGCGCAGGTCGGCGATCCGGCCGATCAGCGGCAGCATCGCGACGTACCCGAGCAGGAAGCCGGAGACGATCGGCGCCGCCGCGCTGGAGCTCGTCGATCGGGATGCCGACCGAGCGCCATCATGTCGGGCAGCGCGAGCACGACGACGTAGGTGTCGGCGGCGGCGAAGGCCACCGCGACCGCGGCCAGCCCGAGCAGCAGCCGCGGGGCCGGCCGTCACGCGGGTCGGCCCGTCATCGGGCCGGCGCCGGCGTCATGGGGCGGTGATGTCCTTGCTGGTGCCGTAGTCGTCGCACGGTCAGCGTGTAGGTCATCGCCGGCTTGCCGGCGTAGAAGACGCCGGTCAGCTCGGCCTGCCGGAGCTCGCCGTCGGAGGTGATGCCGTACGTCGCGTCGAAGTCGCCGGTGGCGCCGGGGATCAGGTGCGCGGCCGCGTCGCCGGGCACGGTGCCGGTGTACGTCGTCAGCACCTCCTTGTTGTCGGTGCCGCCGCGGATGTCGTCGCCCTTCTTCGAGGTCGGTGGTCGCGGCGAGGATCGCCGGGATGCCCTGGTCGGCGCTGAGCAGCAGGGCCGGGTCGGGGGCGCCGTAGTCGGCCGGGTCGACCTCGGACCAGCCGAGGGTGAGCGGGATCTGGGCGTAGACCTTGCCGCCGACGGCCTTGACCGGCACCGAGAACGAGCCCGCGCTGATGACCGACGGTCGAGGGTGCCGTCGAAGGCCGGGCGCGTCGGTGACGGTGCCGTCGGCGCCCTTCACGCCCTGGACGCCGTCGGGCAGGTCCTCGGTGGTCAGCGCGAGCGTGACGCCCGAGGTGTCCTCGAGCTTCTTCTGCGCCGTGTCGACCACCTGCTGGGGGTCGCCGAGGTCGGCGCGACTTCGAGCACGCAGCGGCCGCCGAGAGCCAGCGGCCGACGCGCGACCAGGAGCGAGGACCAGCGACGCAGCGACATGGGTCAGCCGTCACAGCCGTGTCACAGCTGCGGCGGGCACGGGCCCGGCGCAGGCGACGATCGGCTGGGAGCCCGGCGTGCCGCTGCCGTCGCGGCGGCCGACCGGCTCGGGCAGGTCGACCGGCGAGCCGCTCGCGGCGGCCGCGCGGGCCGGCGCGGCGCCCGCCCAGGCGAAGACCAGGGCGTCCTCGCCCTTGAGGAACCGGTGGCAGCGGACGCCGCCGGTGGCGCGGCCCTTGCCGGGGTACTCCGTCGAACGGCGTGACCTTGACCGACCCCGGCTCGGTGCCGGGCAGCGCCGTCGACGAGCCGCTGGCGGTGACCACCACGGACGCCGGCCGGGTCGAGCGCGCCGAACCAGACGACGTGCTGGCCGGCGCGCGAGCTTGATGCCGGCCATGCCGCCGCCGCTGCGGCCCTGGGGCCGCACGCCGGCGGCGCCGAAGTGGAGCAGCTGGGCGTCGGAGCTGATGAAGCACAGCTCCTCGTCGCCGGTGCGCAGCTCGACCGCGCCGACCACCTCGTCGCCGTCCTTGAGCCCGATCACCTCCCACTCGTCCTTGCCGAGCACCTCGGGGTTGACCCGCTTCACCACGCCCTGCCGGGTGCCGAGCGCGAGGCCGGGGCCGTCGGTGCGCAGAGCGTGCACAGCGCGAGCACCCGCTCGCCCGCGCTCGAGCGAGCGGACCAGGTCGAACGGGCAGCCCGCCCTGGAGGTTCGGGTGGTTGGCGGACGGCCGGGCAGCGCCGGCAGGTCGAGCACGCTCGAGCCGGACGCACGCGGCCGCGCGAGGTGAGCGCGCCGATCTCGCCGCGGGCGGTGGTGCGGACCGCCGAGACGATCACGTCGTGGTTGGCGCGGCCGCCCTCGCCGCCGGGCGGCTCGTCGGAGGACGAGCGGGCCAGCAGGCCCGGACGACGAGAGGTAGGCGAAGCACGGGTCGTCGGCCACCTCGAGCGAGGCGGCGGCCGCCGAGACCGTCGACGCCGGCCGACTCGAGCAGGACGGTACGGCGCGGCGTGCCGAAGGTCTTCGCGACCTCGGCGAGCTCGTCGGAGACGACCTTCCGCAGCAGCTGCGTCGTCGCCGAGGATCGCGTCGAGCGCCTCGATGGTGCGCTCCAGCTCGTCCTTCTCCTTGTCCAGCTCGAGCTTGGAGAACCTCGTCAGCCGGCGCAGCGGCATGTCGAGGATGTAGTCGGCCTGGACCTCGGTCAGGTCGAAGACGCCGATCAGCCGCTCCTTGGCCTCGGCGGCGTTGTCGGAGGACGCGGATCAGCTGGATGACCTCGTCGATGTCGAGGATCGCGACCAGCAGGCCCTCGACCAGGTGGAGCCGGTCGGCGGCCTTGGTACGGCGGTGGGCCGAGCGCCGGCGTACGACGTCGAAGCGGTGGCCGAGGAACACCTCGAGCAGCTCCTTGAGCCCGAGCGTGCGCGGCTGGCCGTCGACCAGCGCGACGGCGTTGATGCCGAAGGAGTCCTCCATCGGCGTCAGCCTGTAGAGCTGCTCGAGGATCGCCTCGGGGACGAACCCGTTCTTCACCTCGATCACCAGGCGCAGGCCGTTGCTCGCGGTCGGTGAGGTCCTTGATGTCGGCGATGCCCTGGAGCTTCTTGGCCTGCACGAGCGCCTTGATCCGCTCGGAGACCTTCTCGGTGCCGACGCCGTAGGGCAGCTCGGTGACCACGATGCCCTTGCGGCGGCCGACCGTCTCGATGCGGGCGGTCGCGCGCATCCGGAAGGTGCCGCGGCCGGTCTCGTAGGCGTCGCGGATGCCGTCGAGGCCGACGATCATGCCGCCGGTCGGCAGGTCGGGGCCGGGCACGAACCGCATCAGGTCGTCGAGCGTCGCGTCGGGGTGGGTGACCAGGTGGCGCAGCGCCTGCACGACCTCGACCAGGTTGTGCGGCGCCATGTTGGTGGCCATGCCGACCGCGATGCCGGTGGTGCCGTTGACGACGCAGGTTGGGGATCGCGGCCGGCAGCACGACCGGCTCGAGCTCGCGGCTGTCGTAGTTGGGCTTGAAGTCGACGGTGTCCTCGTCGATCGAGGCGGTCATCGCCACGGCCGGCGGGCGCCATCCGGCACTCGGTGTAGCGCATCGCGGCGGGCGGGTCGTCCGGGCGAGCCGAAGTTGCCGTGCCCGTCGACGAGTCGGCAGCCGCATCGACCAGGGCTGCGCCATCCGCACCAGCGCGTCGTAGATCGCGCCGTCGCCGTGCGGGTGCAGGCGACCCATCACCTCGCCGACGACGCGGGCGCTCTTGACGTGGCCGCGGTCGGGGCGCAGGCCCATGTCGTTCATCGTGTAGAGGATCCGGCGCTGCACCGGCTTCAGCCCGTCGCGGGCGTCGGGCAGCGCCCGGGAGTAGATGACGGAGTAGGCGTACTCGAGGAACGACGCCTCCATCTCCTGCTTGATGTCGGTGTCGAGGATGTGCTCCTCGAAGTCGTCGGGGAGGTCCTGCTGGGTGGTGCCGCGTGCCATGGGCGCATTCTCCCCGGTCGCCGGTACGACGGACGACGGGGCGCGCCGCAGGTCGGGGAGCCGAGTATTCAACCAATCGGTTGACAAAGGCGTCGAGACTGCGGTGAGGTCGAGTGCGAACCGACCCGTCGACCACGAGCAGGAGGACCTCATGGCCACCGTCATCGTCCAAGCCGTCGCCTCGCTCGACGGCTTCATCGCCCGCCCCGACGACCTCCCGGGCCCGATCTTCGACTGGTACGAGGCCGGTGACGTCGAGCTGCGCTTCAACCCCGACCACGTGTTCCACGTCTCGCAGGAGTCGAAGGACTACCTCGACCACTCGGACGTCCGCTGCCAGGTGATCGGCCGGCACCTGTTCGACTTCACCGACGGCTGGAGCGGGCGGCCGATCGTCGGCGACCGCGTCTTCGTGGTCACCCACCGCGACGCCGACCGAGTGGCAGCAGCGCTACCCCGACGCGCCGTACACGTTCTGCACCGACGGCGTCGAGGACGCGATCCGGCAGGCCACCGAGCACGCCGGCGACGGGACCGTGGTGCTGAGTGCGGGCGAGGTCGGCGGCCAGGTCGTCGCGGCGGGTCTGGCCGACGAGCTCGCGATCGACCTGCCCCGGTGTTCCTGGGCCAGGGCAAGAAGTTCCTCGGGCTCGTGCACCGACGAGATCGTCCTCGACGACCCGCACGTGGTCATCCAGGGCGACCGGGTGCTGCACCTGAGGTACCGCCTGCGCGCACTGAGCCGGTCGTTGCCTCGGCGCGGCCGCTCGGCAACCTCCGGCGAAACCTCGGGCCGGTAGATTTCGCCCGTGACCGCCGCCGACGCCGACGCGCACGTCGCCCCCCGCCACTGGGAGGCCGACGTCCTGCTGCGCGACGGCCGGACCGCGCACATCCGGCCGATCCGGCCCGACGACGCGCGACGCTGCTCGTCGACTTCTACGGCCGGGTCTCCGACCAGTCGAAGTACTACCGGTTCTTCTCCCCGATGCCGCACCTCTCCGAGCGTGACGTCGCCCGGTTCACCCACGTCGACCACGTGCACCGGGTGGCGTTCGTGATGCTGCTGTCGGAGCGGATGATCGCGCTCGGCAGCTACGAGGGCCATACCGCCGACGACGGCCGACCGGAGCCGACGCCGGTCGAGGTCGCCGAGGTCGCCTTCCTGGTCGAGGACGCCCAGCAGGGCCGCGGGATCGGCCAGCTCCTGCTCGAGCACCTCGCCCAGGCCGGCCGCGAGCGCGGCATCGAGCGGTTCGTCGCCGAGGTGCTCCCCGACAACCACCGGATGATCCAGACCTTCCGCGACGCCGGCTACCGCCTCGTCAGCGGCTTCGAGGACGGCGTGGTCACGCCTCGAGTTCCCGATCGAGGCGACCGACACCGCGATCGGGGTCATGTCGCAGCCGCGAGCACCGCGCCGAGGCGGCCTCGATCGAGGCGTTCTTCAACCCCGCGCTCGGTCGCGGTGATCGGCGCCTCGCGCCGGCAGGACACCGTCGGCCAGGCGCTGGTGCGCAACCTCGTGCTCGGCGACTACACCGGCCGGGTGTACGTCGTGAACCCGACGGCCAAGGCGGTGTCCGGCCTCCCGGCGTACTCGACCGTCGGCGACATCCCCGGCGACGTCGACGTCGCGATCGTCGCGGTGCCGGCCGAGTCGGTGCAGGACGTCGTCCTCGACTGCGCCGCCAAGGGCGTGCACGGCCTGATCATCATCTCCTCGGGCTTCGCCGAGATCGGCGAGGAGGGCCGCCAGCGCCAGCGCCGGCTGGTCGGGCTGTCGCGCTCCTACGGCCTGCGGCGTGATCGGCCCGAACTGCCTCGGCATCGTCAACACCGACCCCGAGGTCAGCCTCAACGCGTCGCTGTCCTCGCAGAAGCCCGCCCGCGGCCGGGCCGGGTTCTTCTGCCAGTCCGGCGCGCTCGGCATCGGCGATCCTGGAGAAGGTCAACAACCGCGGCCTCGGCCTCTCGACGTTCGTCAGCGCCGGCAACCGCGCCGACGTCTCGGGCAACGACCTCCTGCAGTACTGGGAGGAGGACGACTCCACCGAGGTCGTCCTGCTCTACCTCGAGTCGATCGGCAACCCCCGGAAGTTCAGCCGGATCGCGCGCCGGGTCTCGCTGCGCAAGCCGATCATCGCGATGCGCTCCGGCCGCACGACCCAGGGCGTGCCGATGGGCCACGCGGTCCGCAAGATCGGGGCGCCGCCGCAGGCCGTCGACGCGATGTTCCGCCAGGCCGGGGTGATCCAGGTCGACACCCTCGACGAGATGTTCGACGTGGCCCAGCTGGTCGCCCACCAGCCGCTGCCGCGCGGCCGCCGGGTCGCGATCGTCGGCAACTCCGACGCGCTCGGGCTGCTCGCCGCCGACGCCGCCGCCTCGGTCGGGCTGGTCGTCAGCCGCTCGGTCGCGCTCGGCGCCGACGCGAGCGGCCCCGACTTCGAGGACGCGCTCGACGCCGCCATCGACGACCCCGAGGTCGACTCCGTGGTCGCCGTCTACATCCCGCCGATCGACGTCTCCGGCGTCGAGGTCGCCGACGTGCTCGCGGCCGTGGGGGAGCAGTCCGACAAGCCGCTGGTCTCGTCGTTCCTCGGCGCCGAGGGCGTCCCCGAGCTGCTGCGGGTGCCCGACGTCGCCGGCTCGACGGCCGGGCCGCGGCTCGGTGCCGTCGTACCCCGCGGTCGAGGCGGCCGTGCGCGCCCTCGCCCGCGTCGTCGAGTACGCCGTGTGGCTGCGCACCCCGAACGGGCCCGACGGTGATGCCCGACGACATCGACCCGGCCGCCGCCCGCGGCCTGGTGCAGCGCCTGCTGATCGCCCACCCCGACGGCACCGAGCTCGACGGCGACGGACCTCAGCGCCCTGCTGTCGGCGTACGGCATCCGCGCTGTGGGAGGCGCGCCCGGTCACCACCCTGGCGGCGGCGACCAGGGCCGGCCGCGACCTCGGCTGGGACGTCGTGCTCAAGGCCACCACCGACCGGCTGCGCGAGCGGCCCGACCTCGCCCACGTGTGGCGCAACATCGACCGCCCGGCCGAGATGAAGGACGCCTGGGAGTCCCTCGGCGAGCTGATCGACGACTCCGACACGCGCCGGCTTCGTGGTGCAGAAGAACGCACCGCCCGGCGTGCCGCTCAGCATCCGCAGCATGGAGGACCCGCTCTTCGGGCCGGTGGTGTCGTTCGGGATCTCCGGGCCGCTCACCGAGCTGCTCGAGGACCGCTCCTACCGGATCCCGCCGCTGGGCGCCCGCGACCCCGCCGCGATGACCCGCGAGATCAAGGCCGCGCCGATGCTCTTCGGCTACCGCGGCTCCGAGGTGGTCGACATCGACCCGGTCGAGGACCTGATCTCGCGGGTGGCCCAGCTCCAGCACGACCTGCCGCAGGTCTCCTCGCTCGACCTCTCGCTGGTGCTGGCCGGCGCCGACCACTGCAGCATCCTCACCGCCAGCGCTCGGGTCGACCCGGTCTCCGACCCGCGGTCCGACTGGTTCGTCCGCCGGCTGCCGGCCGCCGTCGACGACACGATCCCCGGGTGAGCGCGGGGCGGTAACGTCCGGGCATGGCTTCCACCCAGGCCCCCGCCGGTCCCGGGCGTCGTCGTGCGCACCAGGCTCCGCAACGGGCTGCGCGTCGTCCTCCTGCCCGATCGCTCCGCACCCGTGATCGGCGTGGCCGTCTACTACGACGTCGGCATCCGGTCCGAGCCCGAGGGCCGCACCGGCTTCGCCCACCTCTTCGAGCACCTGATGTTCCAGGGCTCGGCGTCGCTGGGGAAGATGGAGCACATCCGCTACGTCGAGTCCTCCGGCGGCTGGCTGAACGGCTCGACCCGCCTCGACTACACCAACTACTACGAGGCCCTGCCCGCCCCCGCCCTGGAGCGGGCGCTCTTCCTCGAGGCCGACCGGATGCGGGCGCCCGCCGTCACCGAGGAGAACCTCGCCAACCAGATCGCGGTGGTCGAGGAGGAGATCCGGGTCAACGTGCACAACCAGCCGTACGGCGGCTTCCCGTGGCTGACCCTGCCCGCGGTGCTGTTCGAGACGTTCCCCAACGCCCACGACGGGTACGGCGCCTTCGCCGAGCTCGAGAGCGCGACGGTGGACGACGCCCGCGACTTCTTCGCCCACTACTACGCGCCGGGCAACGCCGTGCTCGCCGTGTCGGGCGACCTCGACCCCGACGAGACGCTCGCGCTGGTCGAGCGGCACTTCGCCGACATCCCACGCCGCCGCGTCCCGGCCCGTCCCGACTTCTCCGAGCCCGCCCCCACCTCGGAGCGCCGGCAGGAGCACGTCGACGAGCACGCACCGGCCCCGGCGGTCGCCCTGGCCTGGCGGGTGCCCGACCCGGCCGACCTCACGGCGTACCTCCCGGTGCTGGCGCTCGCCGGCGTGCTCGGCTCCGGCGACGCGTCGCGGCTGACCCGACGGCTGGTGCAGGGCGACCGGTCCGCCACCGACGTCGGCAGCCACGTGTCCTTCATGGAGAACCCCCTCGACGTCCGCGACCCCACGGCCCTGATCGCCGAGCTGCGCCTCCCCGAGGGGGGTGACCCCGACAGCGCGGTCCGCGCGGTCGACGAGGAGATCGAGCGGGTGGCGACCGACGGCGTGCCCGCCGACGAGCTGCGCCGCGTGGTCGCCCGCGCCTCGGCCCAGCTCCACCAGCTGGCCGACAACGTGATGGAGCGGACCCTCGCGGCCGCCTCCTACGAGCAGCAGCGGGGGAGGGCCGAGCTGGTCTGGGAGGTGCCGGAGCTGCTCCGGGCCGTCACCCCCGAGCAGGTCACGGCCGCGGCTGCGACGCTCACGCCGGCGTCGCGGGCCCGGCTCGACGTCGTACCCGGGAGACGGTCGTGAGCCCCGCGGCCCGCGCGGCCGCCCCGCGCGAGGTCCCGGCCCTCGCTCCGCCTCGCCGGCCCCGGCTGCCCCGGGTCTCGGAGCGGGTCCTGCCCAGCGGCCTCCGTGTCGTCGCCGTACGACGTCCGGCCGTGCCACTGGTGCACCTGCGGCTGCGCGTCCCGACCGCGACCCGCCGCGCGGAGGACCTCGGCCGCACCGAGCTCCTCGCGGAGTCGATGCTCCTCGGCACCGACCGCCGCTCGGAGGAGGAGCTCGCCGAGACCCTGCAGGCCATGGGCGGCGGGCTGCGCGCGTCGGGCGACCCCGACGGCTTCACGCTGTCGGGGGAGTCGCTGGCGCCCGGAGCTCGGCGGCCTGCTCGACGTGCTCGGTGAGGTGCTGACCGGCGCCACCTACCCCCGGCGCGGCGTCGAGCGCGAGCAGGTCCGGCTGGCCGAGCACAGCCGGCTCCAGCTCTCGCAGCCGCCGTCGGCGGCCGCCGACGCCTGGGCCGCCCGTCGCTACGGCGACCACCCGTACGGCCGGCGCATCCCCCGGCCCGAGGAGGTCCTCGACGTCGCCCCCGGCTCCCTGCGTGGGGCCCACCGGCGCCGGATCACCCCGGACGGCGGCCTGCTCGTGCTCGTCGGCGACGTGGTGCCCGCCCGGGCGCTCGACCTCGTCGAGCGCCACCTCGGCGGGTGGGCGGCCACCGGGCGCGCCGACGACGTACGCCGGCGGCCCGCGCTCGAGACCGGTCCCTTGCTGCTGGTCGACCGCCCCGGCACCGTGCAGGCCAACCTCCGCTTCGGCGGCGACGCGCCCGCGATGTCCGACCCGTCGTACGCCGCCGTGCAGGTCGCGGACGCCATCTTCACCGGGATGTTCTCCTCGCGGCTGATCGCCAACCTGCGCGAGGACAAGGGCTACACCTACGGCTCCTACAGCGTGATGCGCCACCAGCGCGCGGGCTCCTCCCTCGCGATCGGGGTCGACGTGGCCACCGACGTCGCCGCCCCGGCCCTGGTCGAGACCCTCTACGAGCTCGGCCGGATCGTCACCCTGCCGCCGGAGCCCGCCGAGGTCGAGGCCGCCGTGCAGGCGCTCTCCGGCTCCTCGGTGCTCGGCACGGCCACCCAGTCGGGCCTGGCGGACACCCTGCTGGGGCTGCTGCTCCGAGGCCTCGACGTGACCTGGCTGCGCGACCACCCGGCCCGGCTCGCGGCGGTCGACGCCGACCAGGTCCACGCCGCGGCCCTCGGCCTGCTCGCGCCGAGCCGCCTGGTGTGGACCGTGCTCGGTGACGCGGACCGTCTCCAGGCTCCACTGGCGACGGTCACCGAGGTCACCACGGTCGCGCCCGCGTGACAGACTCGGGCCCATGCAGGGTTTGAAGGAGGCCATCGACCGCACCGGGTACTACCCCGAGGTCGTGGCCGACGGGGTGATGCGGGCCGTCTCCGGCGAGGACGTCGTGTCCTTCTTCGTGCACCACGAGCCGACGTTCGACCGCGACGAGGTACGCCGTCACCTCACCGTCGTCGTGCTGACGCCGAGCCGGCTGATCCTCGCCCACACCGACGAGCACGAGGGCGACGACATGCTGCCCGAGCCGTACACCTCCACCTCGACCGAGGCGATCGCGCTGTCGTCGGTGAAGTCCGTCGTGGTCACCCGGATGGTCACCAACCCCACCGGCGGACCGACCCCACCGGCCGAGGCCGTGCTCACCATCGGCTGGGGCGGCGTCGCCCGCCTCGACCTCGAGCCCGCCACCTGCGGCGACCCGGAGTGCGACGCCGACCACGGCTACACCGGCACCTTCGCCGCGGACGACTTCTCGATCCGGGTCTCGGCCGCCGCCGACGGCCCCGAGGCCGTCCCGTCGCTGCTGTCCTTCGCGGACTCGCTGTCCGCCCGGACCCACAGAGCTGTGATGCGACGAGTTCCTCGAGCCGGCCTACGGGTCGCGCTCGCTGGCCGACGTGCTCCCGGCCGTCGCCCGGGCGCTCGGGGCCGACCGCGGGTCTCCGGTGGCCCCGACGGCGACCACGTTCGACCTGCCGCCCGCACCGGCGTACGTCGTCTTCCTCATCGACGGCCTGGGCTCCGACCTGCTCGCGCGGCACGCCCACGCGGCGCCGTACCTCTCCTCGCTGCTGGGTCCCGACTCGACCGGCACGGCCGGCGTGCCGTCGACCACCGCGACCAGCCTGACCTCTCTCGGCACCGGGCTCACCCCCGGCGCGCACGGCGTCGTCGGCTTCACCTCGCGGGTGCCCGGCTCCGACCGGCTGCTCAACGCGCTGTTCTGGGACAAGGAGGTCGACCCCGTGCAGTGGCAGCCGCACCCGACCGGCTTCCAGACCCTCGCCGCGGCGGGCGTGCACGTCACCTCGGTCAACAAGCGCGAGTTCCGGGGGTCGGGCCTGACGGTCGCCGCGAACCGCGGCGGCGAGTGGATCGACGCCGACCGGGTCGGTGAGCGCGTCGCCGGAGCCGTCGCCGCGGCCTCGACGACCCCCTCCTTCACCTACCTCTACGACGGCGACCTCGACTGGACGGGGCACCGCTACGGCATCGCCTCGGCCCAGTGGCTCCAGCAGCTGGCGATGATCGACGCCGAGGCCGAGCAGCTCCGCGACGCGATGCCCGGCCACGCCCGGCTCGTCGTGGTCGCCGACCACGGGATGGTCGACTCCCCGGAGCACCACCGGGTCGACCTCGACGACGACCCGGCGTACCGCGACGGCGTGGTGCTCCTCGGTGGCGAGGCGCGGTTCCGCCACGTCTACTGCGCCGGCGGCGCCGTACCCGACGTCGCGGCCCGCTGGTCGCGAGCTGCTCGGCGACCGGGCCGACGTGCTGACCCGCGACCAGGCGATCGCCCGCGGCTGGTTCGGCGCCGTGTCGGCGTCGGTGCTGCCGCGGATCGGCGACGTGGTGGCCGCGGCCCACGGCGACTGGGGCCTCTTCTCGTCCGTCGACTTCCCCTACGAGCTCCGCCTCATCGGCCTGCACGGGTCGCTGACCCCCGTCGAGATGCGCATCCCTCTCCTGGTCGACTGACCCGTCGTCCGTCGGGGTCAGGCCGGCTCGGGGTCGCCCTGCCAGCGCGCCAACGGCGTGGGCCCGAGCGGCCTCGGCGCCGGAGGTGGCACCAGCTGGAAGCCGACGCCGCGCACGGCGACCAGGTCGAGGGCCACCCCGGCCTCCGTGAGCTTGCGGCGCAGCCGCTTCACCAGGGAGTAGACGCTCTCGCGGTCGCCGACGTAGCGGGTGCCCCAGGCCGCCTCGTGCAGCTCCTCGTAGCTCCACACCACGCCGGGCGACGCCGCCAGGCAGGCGAGCACCTCGAGCTCGAGGTGGGACACGTCGAGAGGCAGGCCGGACCACGTGACGTGGGCGCGCCGTCGGTCGACCTCCAGCAGCCCGAGGCGTACGACGTGCTCGTCCGGCGCGGGCAGCCTCGGCCTGGGCAGCGGCGCGGGTGAGCACCTCGACGGCCATCGCGGCGTCGGCGACGATCACCAGCAGGGCCTGCCCGTCGAGGGCGGCCGCGACACGGCCGCGTTCCTCCGGGTTCGAGCTCACGCACACGGTGAACGACGCGGGCAAGGACGTGCCGTCGCTGGGGTGGGGAACGGTGACAGTCATGCTTTCCTCCCGAGAACGCATGGCGCCGGACCTGTCCGGGGGGCGCGGGGGCCGACGCTGCTCCGAACGTATCGGCCCGGTGTGACCGGAGTAAAGGACGACGACCCGGCGCGGCGCATTCCGGGTCGTCCGCCCCACGTGCCCCTAGAAGGGAACGTCGGGCGGACGACCCGGGGTGATCTGCCCGGATCGCGACCGCGAACTGCCCGACGTCGTGACCTTGAGGGACCGGTGCGCGGTTCCTAGCGTCGAGCGGGCAGGCCCCACGTGGGCCTGCGCGGCCGTCTCGGGCGGCCGTCACTCGGGAGACAGGGACCCTCATGCCACACAGTCGACGACTGCGCAGCACCATCTCCGTCCTGGCCGCGGTCGCCGCGGTCGCGGGCCTGACCCTGACCGCACCGGGCGCCGCCCAGGCGGTCACCGGACCGGCGGAGCGGCCGCCACGGACCACCGCGCCGTCGAAGGCCGCGGCCAAGCCCGACCCCCGGGTCGACCGGGTCCAGAAGGACGCCCAGGCCCACTACACGAACGCGCCCTGCAACCGCGCGGAGAAGGACTACCTCGAGAAGCACCTCGCCCGGTGCTTCAGCGTGGTCCGTACGGCGCTCGACCACCAGATCACCCCGGCGGCCGACCCGCCGCCGACCGCGCTCGGTCCCGCCGACATCCAGGACGCCTACCACCTCCCCGACAGCGGCGACGGTGAGGTCGTCGGCATCGTCGACGCGTTCGGCGACTCGCACGCCGAGGCCGACCTCGCGCAGTTCCGCTCCTTCTACGGCCTTCCGCCGTGCACCGTCGCCAACGGCTGCCTGACGATCGTCAACCAGGACGGCGACACCAGCCCGCTACCTCCCGACGACCCGGGCTGGGGACTGGAGACGTCGCTCGACCTCGACGCGGTCTCCGCGGCCTGCCCGAACTGCAACATCCTGCTCGTGCAGGGCGACGACAACTCGCTCGACAACCTCGGCATCGCCGTCGACACGGCCGTCTCGCTCGGCGCGAAGTTCGTCTCCAACTCCTACGGCGTGCCCGGCGAGGACCCGGGCGAGACCGACTTCGACCACTACTACGACCACCCCGGCGTGGCCGTGACCGCCAGCACCGGCGACATCGGCAACGTCACCAACTGGCCCGCCTCCAGCCCGAAGGTCGTCGCCGTCGGTGGTACGACGCTCACCGCGGACACCTCGCCGCGCGGCTGGACCGAGTCGCGCGTGGGCCGACGGCGGCAGCGGCTGCTCGCCGTACGAGCCGAAGCCCGACTTCCAGCAGGGCCTGGCCACCAGCTGCGACAAGCGCGCGATCGCCGACATCTCCGCCGACGCCGACCCGGAGACCGGCCTCGCGGTCTTCGACACCCTCGGCGAGGGCGGTTGGCTCCAGGTCGGCGGTACCAGCCTCTCGTCGCCGCTCACGGCGGCGATGTACGCGCTGGCCGGCGACCCGGTCGCGGGCACCTACCCCAACTCCTACCCGTACGCCGACCCCGGTGACCTCTTCGACGTCACCGCCGGTGCCAACGGCGGGTGCGGCAACGTGCTGTGCCAGGCCGGGCCCGGCTGGGACGGCCCGACCGGGCTCGGCACGCCGAACGGCGTCTCCGCTCTGTCGACCGGCCCCCACGGCACGGTCGCGGGCACGGTGACCGACGCCTCGACCGGCTCACCGATCGCCGGCGCCCACGTCGCGACGGGCGACGGGCACTCGGCGACCACCGACGCGTCCGGCCACTACAGCCTGTCGCTGCCGGTCGGCACCTACGACGTGACCGCGTCGGCCTTCGGCTACGCCTCCAAGACGGTCGCCGGCGTCGTGGTCGCGGACGGCGCAGACGGTCTCCGAGCCGTTCGCGCTGAGCCCGGTCCCGAGCCACACGGTCTCGGGCACGATCACCGACGGCTCCGGACAGGGCTGGCCGATCTACGCCAAGATCACCGTCCAGGGCACGCCGGTGTCGACGTACAGCGACCCCTTCACCGGGCACTACAGCCTCGCGCTGCCGGCCGGGTCGACGTACACGGTCCATGCGGTGAGCCAGTACCCCGGCTACCGGCCGACCGACCAGGACGTGACCGTCGGCGACGCCGACACGCGGGCCGACCTGCGCGCGCTGGTGGACGACGACCACGTGCGTGGCCAAGGGCTACGCCTTCCACTACGACGGGACGTCGGAGGCCTTCACCGGCTGGACCGGCACCACGCCGCAGGACGGCTGGACGATCACCGACGCAAAGGGCAACGGCCAGACGTGGAGCTTCGACAACCCGGGCAACCGGGCGGCCCCGGCCGGCTCCGACGGTGACTTCGCGATCATCGACTCCGACCACTACGGCTCGGGCAACTCGCAGGACTCCAGCCTGGTCTCGCCGGTGGTGGACCTGTCGGCGCAGACCTCGCCCGAGCTCGGCCTCGACACCGACTACAACGGGATCAGCGGCCAGGTGGCGGACGTGGACCTGAGCACCGACGGCGGCTCGACCTGGACCAACGTCTGGGAGCGGACCACCGACGACCTCACCGGTCATCTCGACATCCCGCTCCCGGCTGCGGCCGGCCAGTCCGCCGTGCAGGTGAGGTTCCACTTCACGGCGACCTGGGGCTGGTGGTGGATCGTCGACAACGCGTTCGTCGGCACCCGCACCTGCGTCGCGACCGGCGGCGGGCTGGTGGCCGGCATCGTCCGCGACGGCAACACCCACCAGCCGCTGAACGGCGCGAAGGTCGCCAGCGACGTGCACCCGGACGAGTTCGGGGTCTCGGCGGCGACGCCGGACGACCCGGCGCTGCCGGACGGGTTCTACTGGCTCTACTCCTCGAGCACCGGGCGGACCAGGTTCAACGCCACCGACGGCAAGTACACGCCTGCGACGGCTCAGGTGAACGTCGCGGCCGGCTTCACCACCCGGAAGAACTGGACGCTCGCAGGCAGGGCACCTCACGGTGACCCCGGGCAGCCTGAGCGCCACCGTCCGGCTGGGCGGGTCGGCGAGCAGGGCGGTGACCTTCGGCAACGACGGGACCCAACCCGTGCACGTGGACCTCGGCGAGCAGAACGGCGCGTTCACGCCGCTGGTCCGCGGCCAGGGTGCACCCGTCGTCCACCGGAAGGGGACGTTCACGCCGAAGGCAGCGGTGACCGCGAAGGGATCCGCCGGCGCCCCTGGGTACCGGTCGCCGTCGCGGTCGACGACCCCGTCGGCCCCGCCGTGGGTGGACATCGCCGACTTCCCGACCCCCACGATGGACAACGCGGTCGCCTACGGTGACGGCAAGGTCTACTCGGTCGCCGGGTTCGACGGCAGCGACAACGTCGCCGACGGCTTCGTCTACGACCCCTCCACCCAGGCGTGGACGGCGATCGCCGACGCGCCGGCGCCGCTGGAGGCTCCAGCGGGTGCGTACGTCGACGGGCACGTCTACCTGATCGGCGGGTGGGACGCGGCTGGCGACGCCTCGAGTGGTGTCTACGCCTACGACCCGTCGTCCGACACCTGGGCGCAGCGGGCCGACCTGCCCGAGGACATCAGTGCGGCACGCACCGCGGTCCTCGACGGGATGCTCTACGTCGTCGGTGGCTGCACCACCGGCAACTGCGCGCCCACCAGCAGCAAGGTGTTCCGCTACGACCCGGCCGGCGACAGCTGGACGGCCGTCGCGGACTACCCCGAGAAGGTGGCGTTCACCGCCTGCGCCGGCGTCAGCGGCGAGGTCGTCTGCGCCGGCGGCGTCAACGCCGACACCAACGCCTCGACGGCACACGCCTACGCCTACGACCCGGGCAGTGACAGCTGGAGCCAGGTCGCGGACATGCCGGCCGACCTGTGGGCGTCCGCGCCGAGCGGCGCCGGCGACAAGCTCCAGGTGTCCAGCGGGGTCGTGGACAACGGCGCCGCGGTGACCAACGAGGGCTACGAGTACGACCCGGCCACCAACAGCTGGAGCGACCTGCCGGCAGCCAACGACGCGGAGTACCGCGGCGGCGGCAGCTGCGGGCTGTACAAGATCGGAGGCTCGACGGGCGGCTTCAGCCCGACGCCGTTCTCCGAGGTGCTGCCCGGCTTCGACCAGTGCGGGTCGAGCGCCGACGTGCCCTGGCTGTCGGAGGACCCGGCGTCCTTCGACGTGGCTCCCGGTCAGACGGTCACCGTGACGGTCGGGCTCGACGCCTCGCAGGTGGACCAGCCCGGGACGTACGCCGCGAAGGCTGACCGCGGCGACCGACTCGCCGTACCAGGTCACGCCGGTCTCGGTGACCATGAACGTCACGCCGCCGGCGTCGTGGGGCAAGATCCGCGGCACCGTGAAGGCCGCGGCGACCGGCCAGCCGATCGCGGGCGCGACGGTGCAGATCTGCACGATGTACGACGCGCAGACCGGCGCCTGCGGTCCGGTGACGTACACCCTGAAGACGGACGCCAACGGCGGCTACCAGCTGTGGCTGGCCCGAGGCTTCAACCCGCTGGACGTGATCGCGGCCAAGGACGGCTACCAGCCGAAGGCCAGGATCGTCCGGATCACGGCGGGCGGGACCGTCACCGCCGACTTCGCGCTCACCAAGGCTAGGGGAGGGAGCAGGGGACCAGAGGTGGTGCCGGGGACGGGAGACCGTCCCCGGCACCGCCGCGTCGCGGGCTTCCCATCCGGGGGTCGGGGGGCGTCGAATGACCGGTGTGGAGCTCGTCTACCCGCCGGTGACCGGGCTGACCCGTGTGCTCTTCCGGGCACTCGGGCTCCGGATCGACGTCACCGGGACCGAGCACGTGCCGCTGACCGGGCCGGTCGTGCTGGCGAGCAACCACGTGAGCTTCCTCGACTTCACCCTCGTCGGCCTGGCCGGCGCGACCGCGCCGGGTGCGCTTCCTGGCCCGGCACGAGGTGTTCACGCACTGGGCGTCCGCGCCGCTGATGCGCGGGATGGGCCACGTGCCGGTCGACCGCGCGGCTCCGGCCGCGGCGTACCTGCACGCGCGGCGCCTCCTCCAGCAGGGCGAGGCCGTCGGCGTCTTCCCGGAGGCCGGCATCAGCCAGGCGTACGACGTGCGCGCGGTGATGCCGGGCGCCGTCGCCCTCGCGGCGGCGACCGGAGCTCCGCTCGTGCCCCTGGCGATCTGGGGACCACAGCGCATCGCGACCGCCCGACGTCCCACCGACCTGACCCGCGGACGGCCCGTCTCGATCCACGTCGGCGAGCCGGTCGTCGTACCGCGGGACGCCGACGTCGTGGCCGGCACGGTCGACCTCGCGGCCACGCTCCAGCGGATGCTCGACCGGCTGCAGGCGGAGCCGCGGCACCGGCCGGCTCCGGGCGAGGACGCGCCGTGGTACCCGGCGCACCTCGGCGGCTCCGCCCCGACCCGGGCCGAGGCCGAGCCGCGCGAGTCGACTCCCCGGACGGCGATCCGCTGGTGGGAGCCGGCTCAGACCTCGAGCTCGAACCAGACGGTGGTGCCCTCGGTGTCGAGCTCGTAGCCCCACCGCGACGCCAGCGCCTCGACGACCATCAGCCCGCGGCCGTGGACCTGCAGCGGGTCGTCGAGAGCGGCGAGCGTGGTCGCGTCCGCGGTGCCGCTGTCGCGGACGGTGGTGGTGAGCAGTCCCTCGTCGAGCCGGACCCGGACGGCGCACCCGGCGTGCGAGTGGATCACCGCGTTGGTGACGAGCTCGGAGAGGCAGAGCACCGCGGTGTCGGCGGTCTCGTCGTCGACGTCCCAGTCGTGGAGGTTGCCCCGCAGGAAGCGTCTGGCTCCGGCGACAGCGGCGGGCTCGGCGGTGACGCGGTGCTGGGCGGCGTGACCGGTGCCGTCGGCCGTCGCCTCCGCGAGCTCGTCGGCGGCCCGGGCCTCGCCCCGCTGGGCGCGGCGGAGGGCTGCGCCGAGGTCCTGGCCCAGCCGCGTCAGCTCGCGGTGCTGACGGTCGTCGAAGCTCTGGGGGCGGTCGTAGAAGAGCACGTAGCCGCCGACCGGCCGGTCGGCCGACTCCATCGGCACCGCGGCGAGCGCGACCGTGGCGGTGCCGCCCTGCAGCGCCACGAACTCCGCGAACCGGACCGAGAGCTCGTCGACGGTGCCGGAGACGATGCGTCGGCTACGCAGCGCCACGTTGAGCGGGACGTCGTCGTACCCGTCGACGTCGCACCAGTCGAGGGTCGGGGTCTCGTCACGGTCGCTCGCGGTGAACCTCAGCCGGCGCCCACCGCCCTCGACGAGGGCCAGGCCCACACGGCGTACCCCCGGGAGCGCTGCGAGCAGCGCAAGGGCGTCCTGCGCCCACGCGTCGATGCTCAGCACCGTCCCCGGCGACGGGCCCCATGCCCTGTGCACCTCCACAGGGTAAGCGGAACGGGCGGATTTCGGGGCGTGACCGTCGGAATCACGCCAGCTCAGGTTCCGGTGGCCACCGGACGGTCGGGGTCGGTGATCCAGCCGCTCCAGCTCCCGGGGTACAGCGCGGCGCTCCGTCGGGGTCGAGCCCGGCGAGCCGGAGGGCGATGATCGTCTGGCAGGCGGTGACGCCGGAGCCGCAGTACGCCGCGACCGGGACACCGTCGCCGACGCCGAGCGACGCGAAGCGCGCACGCAGCTCAGCCGGCGGCAGGAAGCGGCCGATCCCGTCGGTGTTGCCGGTGAGCGGCGCGTTGACCGCGCCGGGGACGTGGCCGGCGACGGGGTCGATCGGCTCGGCCTCGCCCGTGAACCGGGCCGGCGCGCGGACGTCGATGAGGACGCCACGGGCAGGCAGGGCGGCCGCCTCGTCGTCGCCGAGGGCGGTGAGGTGGCCCGGAACGCCGATCCAGTCGCCGGGGTCGGGCTCGCCGGCTCGGTCGAGACGGGGCGACCCGCGGCGGCCCAGGCCGCCAGACCGCCGTCGAGGACCAGCACGTCGTCGTGGCCGTGGTCGCGCAGCAGCCACCACAGCCGCCCGGCCGCGGTCGCCGGACCCGCGTCGTAGACCACGACGGTCGAGTCACGTCGTACGCCGGCCCGCCGCATCGCGTCGACGAACCGCTCGGGGTCGGGCAGCGGGTGCCGGCCGCCGGCTCCGGGCGGGTCGGCCAGGTCGGCGTCCACGTCGACGTACGCCGCACCGGGCAGGTGCCCCGCGTCGTACTGCTCGCGCCCGAGCGGACCGGTCAGGGCGAGCCGGGTGTCGAGGAGCACGGCGCCGTCGGGGATCGAGTCGACGTCGACCAGCAGCCCGGGACGCAGCATCAGGAGCCGAAGGGGAGCGGCTCGGGGGAGAGGGCGACGGCCTGGGCCCGGGCGGCGGTGAGCCGGCGCCGGTGGTGCTGGCGGCAGAGCACCTCGTAGGCGACCTCGGCCGGCGGGCCGTCGACGGTGTCGACGTCGCCGACCACGATCACCTCGCCCTCGACGACCATCACGCCGTCCTCGGTGCGGGCGTTGTGGGTGGCGCGCTTGCCGCACCAGCACAGCGCCTCGACCTGGAGCACGTGCATCCGGTCGGCCAGCTCGACCAGCCGGGCGCTGCCGGGGAAGAGCCGGGTCCGGAAGTCGCTGAGGATGCCGAAGGCGAAGACGTCGATCTGCAGCTCGTCGACGATCTTGGCGAGCTGGTCGATCTGTCGCGGCGTGTAGAACTGCGCCTCGTCGCAGATCAGGTAGTCGATCCGGGCGCCGCGCGGTCAGCGAGTCGACGACGTACCGCCAGAAGTCGAAGTCGTCCTCGACCTCGAGCGCGTCGTGGGTGAGCCCGAGCCGGCTGGACGAGGATGCGCCTCGCCGGCGCGGTCGTGGGTGGTGAAGATCCGACCGACGCGGCCACGGGCGGCGTGGTTGTGGTTGGTCTGCAGGGCGAGCGTGCTCTTGCCCGAGTCCATGGTCCCGGTGAAGAAGTGCAGTTCAGCCATTTGCGCCGGATTGTGTCATGCCGCGGCCGCGACCGGACGGGACCCCCCGAAGGTTCGGCCTCCCCCTGTGGTCGAACCCTTCGGTGTCCGGGGACCTCCGCACACCCCTCGGCGCAGAGATTCTGGTCCGACGGTAGGGGGTGAGGAGGACCCCCCGTAGCGCGTTCCGCGCCGAACCGACCGAACGGCCGACGCGGCGTAGCCGGGAGGGACCATGCGCGGCGGCGACGGTCGACGGTCTACCAGTGCACGCCCTTGAACACCTTGGCCAGCATGATCTGCTCCGACTCGCGGGTGCCGCTCGAGCCCTCGCCCTTGGCGGCGGCCGAGTCGGGGAACACGTGGTAGGCCATGTTGAGCACCCGGAACGCCAGCTTGGGCGCCACGGTGTGGGCGACCGCGCCGACGTTGCCGAGCAGGGTGTTGATCTCGTGCGGCCGCTCGACCATCGCCTTGATCACCAGGTCGGCGGCCTGGGCCGGCGAGATGGTGGGGAACTTGTCGTAGATCTTGGTCGGCGCGATCATCGGCGTCCGCACCAGCGGCATGTGGATGCTGGTGAAGGTGATCCCGTCGCCGACGAGCTCGGAGGAGACGACGTTGCTCCAGGCGTCGAGCGCGGCCTTCGACGCGACGTACGCCGAGAAGCGCGGCGGGCTGGTCTGGACGCCGATCGAGGAGATGTTGACGATGTGGCCGCGCTGGCCCTCGCGCATCTTCGGGATCAGGCCCATCACCAGCCGGATCGCGCCGAAGTAGTTCAGCTGCATGGTGCGCTCGAAGTCGTGGAACCGGTCCTGGGAGAGCCGCAGCGAGCGCCGGATCGAGCGGCCGGCGTTGTTGACCACGAAGTCGATGCTGGGCAGGTCGGCCGTCAGCTGCGCGCACAGCGCGTCGATCGCCTCGAGGTCGGAGAGGTCGCAGGCGTAGACGTACGCCGTGCCGCCGCGGTTCTCGATCGTCGCCCGGGTCGCCTCGAGCTTGTCCTTGCCGCGCGCGACCAGGACCGGGATGCCGCCGGCCTGCGCGACCTTGAGCGCGGTGACCTGGCCGATGCCGGACGAGGCGCCGGTGATCACGACGTACTTGCCGGTCAGCGCCTCGCGGGCGCCGGCGTCGTGGCCGGTCGACTGGTCGAGGTGGTCCTCCCAGTAGCCCCACAGGGTGCGGGCGTAGGACTCGAGGTCGGGGACGGCGATGCCCGAGCCGGCCAGCGCCTTCTCGGTGCGGCGGGAGTCGAAGACCGGCCGGAACGACGTGTGGGCGAGCACCTCGGCCGGGATGCCGAGCCGGCCGATGGTCTGGTCGAGCAGCATCTGCACCGGCCCGGTGCGGACCAGGCCGGTGGCGAGCGCGCAGCGGCCGCAGCGGCGCCGGGCACCAGCCCGAGCAGGCCGCCGCCGGTGCTGCGGTCGAGCGGGCGTCGCGAACTGCGGCGCGCCGGCGGCGCCGCAGAAGGCGTTGAGCATCTCGACGACGGGCTGCGGCTCGGGGTTGACCAGGTGGAAGGCCTCGCCGTCGCGGCCCTCGAGGTGGGCGAGGTGGTCCATCGCCTCGGCGACGTAGTCGACCGGCACGACGTTGGTGTCGCCGAGGTCGACGCCGACCAGCGGCAGCCAGGCCGGCAGGGTGTCGCGCAGCAGCTTGATCAGCGGGGAAGAAGTAGTAGGGGCCGTCGACCTTGTCCATCGCGCCGGTCTCGCTGTGGCCGACCACGATCGCCGGGCCGGTAGACCCGCCACGGCACGGTCGCCTCGTCGCGGACGATCTTCTCGGACTCGAACTTCGTGCGGTGGTACGGCGAGGGCAGGGCCTGGCCCTCGTCGAACATCGTCTCGTCGAACGGCGCCGTCGTACTCCCCGGCGGCGGCGACCGAGCTGACCTGGTGGAAGCAGCCGACCTCGCAGCGCCTCGGCGAGCTCGAGGGCGTGCCGGGTGCCGCCGACGTTCATGCGCCTCGTTGGCCTCGTCGTCGGCGGTCATGTCGTAGATCGCGGCGAGGTGGAAGAAGTGGTCGATCGTCGCCGCGGTGCTCGGCGACCCAGGCCTCGTCGACGCCGAGCCGGTCGGCGCCGAGGTCGCCGACCACCGGGACCACCCGGTCGGTGTCCCAGAGCTCGATCATCGTCTCCAGCCGGGGGAGCGACGCCTGCGCGGCACCAGCACGAAGATCGTGCCCTCGCGGTGGTCGAGCAGCTCCTCGACCAGATGTCGTCCGATGAACCCGGTGGCGCCCGTCACGAAGTACGACATGGCGCGACCCTACTCGCGCCGGCTGGACGCCGTACCCGCTCGTCACACGCGCCCGACGACGCGGCACTCCTGCACTTCCGGGCGTTGCAACGGCTGCGAAGCGACGGGATCGCCGGTGACCGGCGTATCCCGACGGGATCCGCCCGCTCAGTCCTGGGAGCCGCTGCCGCCGAACATGATCTCGTCCCAGCTCGGCACCGAGGCGCGGCCGCGGGTCTTCTTGACCGGCTTGCGGGAGGGCGGCTCGTGCGGCGGGGTCGTCGGCTCGCGGCGTCGGCTCGTCGGCCTCGTCGGCGTCGGCCGTCGCGTCGGCGGTCGGCTCGTCGTCGGCGGCCTGCGGCTCGTCCAGGTAGGCCTCGACCGGCGCCTCGGCGCCGAGGCGGCGCCTCGTCGGCCGGTCGGCGGCTCGGGTCGGGGTCCTCGCTGACCAGCTCGATGGCGTCCTCGCCGAGCGGCAGCTCCTCGGGCGGTACGGCGGACAGCCGGCGCCGGCGGGCGTCGACAGGTCGTCGCGGGCGGCTCGCGCGGCCTCGTCGGCGCTCGGCGCCGTCGTCGGCGACCTCGCCGAGCAGCCAGTGGGCGTCGTCGTCGTCGGCGACGACGTAGTTGCCGGGGGCGTCGAAGGAGAAGTGGGCGGCGCCGACCCGGTCGCCGGTCGTGTAGGCGCCGGTCAGGGTCCAGCGGCCGTCCTCGCGCCGCCAGGCGTCCCAGGAGACGGTGTCGGGGTCGACGTTGCGCGCGCGCAGGTGGCTGCCGACGGCGTCGCCGAGGGTCCGCGCGCCGGCGCCGCCGCCGTCGGCCGGGCGGCGGCGGAGCGAGGCGCGCTGGGCGCGCTGGGCGACGTGCGCGCGCTCGGCCAGCACCGGCGCGGCGTACGGCATCACCTTGTCGACCGACGTGCCGGCGACCTGGGCGACCGACTCGGGGGTCTCCCCGGCCCGGATCCGCGCCTGGATGTCGCGTGGGCGAAGCGTCGAGTCCATCTGCATCTCCAACTGGGCGAGCCGTGCCTGGTCGCCGCCCGGGCTCTGGTCGAGGGCGGCCCGGAGCCGGTCGTCGACGTCGACGGTGAACTCCACCCCGGCGTCGCTGACGAGCACGAGCTTCCGGCCGTCCTCGCTCACCCCGGTGAGCCTGAGGTGCACCATGGCCGACTCCGCTCCCGTTTCCGCTCCTGCCCGTTCCTGCTCCGGTGCGGCCGAGCCTACGCCAGCGCGACCCTCCGGCCCGGCTCCCGCCACGGCGCGCCACGCACCTGCGCGAGACGGCCCTCGAGGCGCCGCGTCAGTCGCCCAGGACGCGCCGCAGGTAGGCGTTGGCGAAGACCCGGTCGGGGTCGAGCCGGTCGCGCAGCGCGAGGAACTCCCCGAAGCGCGGGTACGCCGGCGCCAGGTCGGCCGCGGTCCGGGTGTGCAGCTTGCCCCAGTGGGGCCGGCCGTCGTGGTCGCGCATCACCGCCTCCATCGCCTCGATGTACGCCGCGTGGGTGCGCCAGTCGGAGTGGTGGTGGGTGTGGAACGCCAGGTAGAAGGAGTCGCGGCCGTACGCCGTCGACAGCGCGATGTCGTCGGCCGGCGCGACCCGGATCTCCACCGGGAAGCTGATCCGCCAGTCGGAGGCGTCGACCACCCGGCGCGCCTCGCGCAGCGCGTCGAGCCCGGCCTCGCGCGGCACGGCGTACTCCATCTCGCGGAAGACGACGCGCCGCGGCGAGGTGAAGACCCGGTGGGCGACGTCGCTGTAGGTGCGGGGCGAGAGCGCCCGCGCCGAGACCTGGTTCATCCGCGGGATCACGCCGGGCACCCGGTTGGCGCCGGCGGTCAGCGCGCCGAAGACGGTGTTGGACAGCAGCTCGTCGTCGACCCAGCCGCGCACGCCGCGAGACCGGCTCGGCCTCGGACACGTCGGCGTCGAGCCGGGTGTTGCGCTTGGTCAGCATCCGGTCGGTGTGGGGGAACCAGTACATGTCGCAGTGGTGGCTCTCCGCGACCATCGCGTCGAAGGACCCGAGCGCCTCGTCCCACGACATCGGCTGCTCGACGGCCTCGAGCAGGAAGAGCGGCTCGACCGCGAAGGTCACCGTGGTCAGGATCCCGAGCGCGCCGAGCCCGACCCGGGCGAGTCTCGAAGACGTCGGGGTTCTGCTCGCGCGTGCGCGTCGACCACCTCGCCGGTGCCGGTCACCAGCTGGAGCCCGGCCAGCTGGGCCGCGAGCCCGGCCGCGACGCCGCCGGTGCCGTGGGTGCCGGTCGAGGTCGCGCCGGCCAGGGTCTGCTCGGCGATGTCGCCCATGTTGTGCAGCGAGAGGCCGAGCCGCTCGAGCTCGGCGTTGAGCACCTTCAGCTGGGTGCCGGCGTACGCCGTGACGGTCATCGCGTCGCGGTCGACGGCGATGATCCCGCGTCATCCCCTGCGGGCCGCAGCATCACGTCGCTCGGGGCGGCGATCGCGGTGAAGCTGTGGCCGCTGCCGACCATCTTCACCGTCGACCCGTCGCGCCGCGCGGCGGTCGACGGCCGCGACGACCTCGTCCACGGAGGCGGGGGTCACGACGCTGCGGGGCTCCGCCGACTCGAGGCCGGCCCAGTTCTGCCAGTGCACGCGCCGAGCCTAGGGCCCACGCGTCTAGGGGATCACGGTGCCCGGGGACGCGGTCACCGACTCCGCGTGCGGCGGGCGGCGAGCCGAGAGCCAGGCCGGCGACGGCGGCGACGACGCCGGCGGCGAGGGCGACGAGGTACGCCGCGATGGCGCCGTGGGCGTCGATCACCAGGCCGGCGAGCGCGGCGCCCGGGGCGAGCCCGGCGGCGAGGCCGGTGTGCATGATCGCGATGCCCTCGGTGAGCCGCGGCCGGCGGCGACCTCTGCTCGATCGCGGCCATCGTGGCGATCAGGGTCGGCGCGATGGCGAAGCCGGCGACGAACAGCGCCAGCGCCCATCACGGCCATCGACCCGACGAACGCCATCGGCAGCATCACCAGCGCCAGCACCGACGCTGCCGACCTGCACCCGGAACGACGGCCGGCGCGCCGCCAGTGCAGGGTGCCGGTGACCAGCCCGGCGAGCATGCTGCCCAGCGCCCAGCAGCGCGAGCAGCACGCCCGGCGTACGACTTGGCGTCCTGCTCGCCGGAGAAGGCGACCGTGGTCACCTCGGCGGCGGCGAACAGCGAGCCGAGGGCGCAGCAGACCACGGCCAGCGGCACGACCGAGCCGCCACGGCATCGGCGGCCGGGCGCCGGCCGCGTGGTCGCGGCGGGTGCGGGTCGGGCTGGGTGGCGCGCTGCGCGGCCAGCGCAGAGCGAGCCGCCGACGCCGGTGACGAGCGCGAGCCCGAGCCCGGCCCACGGGCGCCAGGTGGTGGCGAGCACGGTGGCCACGGTCGGGCCGATGATGAAGATCGCCTCGTCGATCACCGACTCCAGCGCGTACGCCGTCTGGATCTCGGCCGGCTCGCCGGCGAGCACGTAGGACCAGCGCGCCCGCACGCACGAGCCGATCGGCGGGTAGGCCGCGCCGGCCAGCGGCGGCCGCGACGAACGCCACCGCGTCGGGCCAGCCGCGACTCGAGGCTGACGCACGAGCACCACGATCGCGACCCCGAAGACCGACGCCGACCACGGGCAGCACGCGGGCCTGGCCGAGCCGGTCGAGCAGCCGGCCCTGCACGATCGCCATCAGCCCGTTGGCGATGGTGTACGCCGCGGACAGCGCACCGGCCAGGCCGTAGGACCGGCCGAGGCCGGTGACCAGCAGCACGATGCCGAGGGTGTCGATCGAGATCGGGAGCCGGGCGACCAGCGCGGTCGGCGCTGAACCGCAGCGCGCCGGGACGGGCCAGCACGGCGCGGTAGCGGGTGAACATCGCTCGCGAGCGTAAGGCACGATGGCGCGCCATGAGCGGACGCCGACGGTCGCGCCGTACGACGCCCTGCTGCTGGTCTCGTTCGGCGGGCCCGGAGCGAGCCCGAGGACGTGCGTGCCGTTCCTGGAGAACGTGACCCGCGGCCGCGGCATCCCGCGCGAGCGGCTCGAGGAGGTGGGGGAGCACTACTCGCTGTTCGGCGGCCGGTCGCCCGATCAACGACCTGAACCGCACGCTGCTCGCCGCGATCCGCGCCGACCTCGCCGCGCACGGCATCGACCTGCCGGTCTACTGGGGCAACCGCAACTGGGACCCCTACCTCACCGACGCGCGTCGCCGAGATGCAGGCGGACGGCGTACGCCGGGCGGCGTGCTTCACCACCAGCGCCTACTCGTCGTACTCCTCGTGCCGGCAGTACCGCGAGGACCTCGCGGACGCCGTCGGCCGGCAGGTGCGACGGCGGCGCCGCGGCTCGACAAGCTCCGGCTGCTACTTCAACCACCCCGGCTTCCTCGAGCCCGTCGTCGACGCGATCGTCGCCGCGCTCGGCGACGGCGGCGAGGTGCGCGAGGACGCGCGGCTCGTCTTCGTGACGCACTCGATCCCGACTGTCGATGAACGACGGCAGCGGGCCGACGCGGCGGCGCCTACCTCGACCAGCACCTCGACGCCGCGGCGTACGTCGCCGAGCGGGTCGCCGCGGCCACCGGCCGCAGCCACGACCACGACCTGGTCTTCTGCTCGCGCTCCGGGCCGCCGCAGGTGCCGTGGCTCGAGCCCGACGTCAACGACCACCTCGAGCGGCTCGCGCGTTCGAGGGCGTGCGCTCGGTGGTGCTGGTCCCGCTCGGCTTCGTCTCCGACCACATGGAGGTCGTCTACGACCTCGACACCGAGGCGCTGGCGACCGCCGAGCGGCTCGGCCTGCGACGCCGTCCGGGTGGCGACGTCGGGCACCGACCCGCGGTTCGTCGCGATGGTCCGCGACCTGCTCGCTCGAGCGGGCGGCGGTCGAGCGCGGCGAGGACCGTCGAGCGGGTCGCCGTCGGCGGCTGGCCGGCGACCTGGGACCGCTGCGCCGCGGACTGCTGCCCCAACCCGCGCGCGCCCGCCGGCCCTGAGCCAGCTGCCTCCGGGCGAGCTGCCGGCCGGCTCGGGCTCAGCGCGTGACGGCCGCCGACGCCGCAGGAGCTGCTCGACCTCGCCCTCGCGACCGCGCGCGAGGCCGGCGAGCTGATCGTGCGGCTGCGCAGCCGAGGGCGTCGAGGTCGCGGGCACGAAGTCCAGCCCGATCGACATCGTCACCGAGGCCGACCGGGCCAGCGAGGTGCTGGTCCGCGAGCGGCTGCTCGGCGCGCGTCCCGACGACGGGATCGTCGGCGAGGAGGGCAGCGAGCGACGCCGGCACCAGCGGCGTGCGTCTGGATCGTCGACCCGATCGACGGCACCGTGAACTACCTCTACGGCCTGCCCGCACTTCGCGGTCAGCATCGCGGCCGAGGTCGACGGCGAGGTGGTGGCCGGGGTCGTGCTCGCGCCGGTGCTCGGCCTCGAGTACGCCGCGACCCTCGGCGGCGGCGCGACCTGCAACGGCGCGCCGATCCGCCCCCGGCCCGTCGTACCGATGGCGGAGCGGCTGGTCGGCACCGGCTTCAGCTACGAGCAGCCGGCGCGCGACCCGCCAGGCGGGCTACATCGCGCAGCTGCTCCCGCGGGTCCGCGACCTCCGCCGGCTCGGCTCCTGCGCGCTCGACATCTGCGGGGTCGCCGCCGGCACACCTCGACGCCTACGTCGAGGAGGGCGCCCACATCTGGGACCACGCCGCCGCCGGGCTGGTCGTCGCCGAGGCCGGGGGCACCCTCGAGGTGACCCGGTCGCCCGGCGGGAAGCGGCTGCTGATCTGCGCTCCGGCCGACGGGTTCGCGGAGTTCCGGTCCGTCGTGGCCGATGCCGGGTTCGTGCATGGAGAGGGCCCGAACGGGGCACCTACGTCACGGGAGCTGACAGGGGAATAGCAGACCGTCACCCTCTGTTCATGAGACACGGCGCTCCCGGAGGTGCAGTCCGGACGGGCATGGTGCACAATGCGGCGCGCTGACGGAACGGCGCCACGACCTCACTACGAAGGTCACCGGGCGCGGGATGGGGAGAGAGAACACAACGCATGGCCACCGACTACGACGCCCCTCGCAAGAACGAGGAAGACCAGTCCGAAGAGAGCATCGAAGAGCTCAAGGCGCGTCGGCACGACAAGAACTCCGGCAAGGTCGACGAGGACGAGGCGGAAGCCGCCGAGTCCTTCGAGCTGCCGGGTGCCGACCTGTCCCACGAGGAGCTCGCGGTCGAGGTGATGCCCCGCCAGGAGGACGAGTTCACCTGCATGAGCTGCTTCCTGGTGCATCACCGCAGCCAGCTCGCGGACGCCAAGCGGCTGATCTGCCGCGACTGCGCCTGACGCCGACGCAGAGACACGACGAGCCCGCCCGGGCGACCGGGCGGGCTTTGTCGTGCCGTCGGTCGAGCTGCGTCGACACCGACGGTGCTGCGGGGTGCTCCAGGAGTCCGTTTCGTTCGCTCGCGGGCTCCTGCTGCCCTCAGTCCTTCTGCAGCTGGGGGGGCAGGTGGCCGGCGGAGCGGGTGTAGTAGTCGGCCGCCCGGCGCTGGGCGATCATCCGGGCCAGGGCGACGAAGGTGCCGCTGACGACCGCCCAGGCGACCGCCTCGCCCATCGCGACGTCGGGGTCGGCGGGGTTCTCGGGCGGGTGCTTGCCGGTCGCGGCCTTCCAGCCGGTGTCGAGCGCCTTCTTGGCCAGCGCCGCCGCCCACCAGGGCGGAGACGAGCGAGAAGACGGTCCAGAGCCTGCCGGAGCCGGCGGAGTCAGCCATGGGGGCAGGCTAGCGCGGCACCGCCGGCCCAGACCACCCGGAGGGGCCAGCGTCAGGCGGCCGGTCGAGATCGCCGTGACGGCGGCGGCGAGCTGCTCGGGGTGGCGGCTGCTGACCAGCCAGTACGGCGCGGGGTCGCGGTCGTCGCGGACGGTGACCCGCACGCTGCGCTTGAGGTAGGGGCGGAGCAGCAGGTAGGCGCGGGCGTCGGCCTCCGGGCCGGCCACCCGCCGGGTCGCGGACGGGTCCAGCGGCTCGGCGCCGCCGAGGAACTCCCCGGAGATCCGGGCCCGGCCCGCGCGCAGCCAGCCGTCCTCGACCTCGACCCGCGGCGAGCCGTAGCCGAGGAAGAGCAGCGCCATCGCCAGCAGCAGCACCGCCGTCGCCGACCACGCGACCACGGCCGGGGTCGCCACCACGAACGCCAGCCAGAACGTCGCGACCAGCATCGTGCCCTGCACCCACCAGCGCAGCGGCACGCTCAGCCGCTCGTGGTGGGCGGTCGGCGCCGCGCCGGGATCGGCGGGGGCGCGGGGCTCTCGGACACGGGCACAGCCAACCATCCCGGGTAATACAGTCCGGCACGTGCCTCCCGACGACCTGACGCCCGGGCACGGGCCTGCCCGTCGCCGTCGTCCGGCTCGACGCCGGCCTCCCGCTCCCGTCGTACGCCCATCCCGGCGACGCCGGTGCCGACCTGATGTCGACCGTCGACCTGATGCTCGCGCCCGGCGAGCGGGCCCTGGTGCCGACCGGGATCGCGCTCGCCCTGCCCGGAGGGGTACGTCGCGCTGGTCCATCCCCGCTCGGGCCTTGCTGCCCGCCACGGCCTCTCCATCGTGAACACCCCCGGCACCGTCGACGCCGGCTACCGCGGCGAGATCAAGGTGCTCCTGGTCAACCACGACCGCACCCAGCCGGTCGAGCTGAGGCGCGGCGACCGGATCGCGCAGCTGGTCGTCCAGCGCTTCGAGCGCGCGGTCTTCACCGAGGTGGACGCCCTGCCGGAGTCGGTCCGGGGCGCCGGGGGATACGGTTCAACCGGAGTCGAGAGCCCAGCTCCCGGCGCGTGAGCAGGCAACCCGCCCGACGCGCCGTCGTTCGCTCACAGGAGACGCACTGATGTTCCGCCGCAGGTCACGTTCGGAGCCGGTCGAGCCCGACGAGCTCGACGACGACCGAGGGCGACGAGGCCGACGACGACGCCGGTGACGCGAGGAGGCCCAGGTCCAGGGCCCGTGGGACGTCGACGACCTCGACGACGACGGGATCGACCGGATCGACCTCGGCTCGCTCCGCGTGGCGCCCACCGAGGGCACCGAGCTCCGCCTCCAGGTCGACGAGCAGACCGGCGAGGTCCAGTCGGCGATGCTCGCCGGCGACGAGGGGGCGCTCGAGCTACGGGCCTTCGCCGCACCCCGCGGCGGAGACCTCTGGAGCGAGGTCCGGCCCCAGATCGCCGCCGACGTCTCCCAGCACGGCGGCACCGCCACCGAGCGCGAGGGTCGTTGGGGCGTCGAGCTGGTCTGCCAGATGCAGGTCGTCATGCCCGACGGCACCCAGGCGATGCAGCCGTCGCGGATCGTCGGGGTCAACGGCTCGCGCTGGCTCCTGCGCGCGACGTTCCTCGGCCTCCCGGCCGTGCAGCCCGAGGACGCCCAGCTGTGGGAGGACGCCCTTGCCGCGGTCGTCGTCCAGCGTGGCAGCCACGCGATGCCGGTCGGCGACGCACTGCCCCTCGTCCTGCCCGACGACGCCGAACGCGCCTGACCGACCGACGACGTAGGCTGGAGTCATGGGCGAGAAGAGCAAGCTGCGGCGCACCATCAGCAAGTGGGCCAACGCCGACGACATGCACGCCCGCGAGCTGCGTGAGACCACGCGCAAGGGAGACTGCAACCTCATCGCCGACTGCCAGGACCGCAAGCCCGTGCGGCTGCGCGGCACGCTCAAGACCGTCACGCTCCGGCCCCGAGGCGGCGTACCCGCTCTCGAGGCCGAGCTGTTCGACGGGTCCGACTCGCTGATGCTGGTCTGGCTGGGGCGTCGCGAGATCGCGGCGATCTCGCCCGGCAGGTCGATGGAGGTCGAGGGCCGGATCGGCCGGCACGGTGGCGACCGGGTCATGTTCAACCCGCGCTACCAGCTGTTGCCCTGACCGACCGATGACCCCCGACCCGTCGGTGCCCGCCCACCACATCGGCACTCCCACGACCCACACGGTGGAGTCCCTGGTGCGCCAGCAGCTCGGTCAGGCGCTGGGCGGTCGCCGGGGGATGATCGAGGCCGCCGTCCCGACCCTGGTCTTCACCGCGCTCTGGCTGACCACGCGCAACCTGACGCTCGCCCTGAGCGCGAGCGTCGCGGTGGCCCTGGTCGAGCTGGCCGTCCGGCTCGTGCAGCGGTCGACGGTGAAGTTCGTCGTGAACGCGCTCGTCGGCATCGGGATCGGCTGGTTCTTCGTCCATCTCTCCGCGAGCCGCGGGGGCAGCGCCGACGACCAGGCCCTGGCCTACTTCCTGCCCGGACTGCTCTACAACGCGGGCTACGCGGTGATCTTCGGCTTCACCTGCCTGATCGGCTGGCCGCTCGTCGGCTTCATGATCGGCAGTGTCACCGGCGACCCGACCGCCTGGCACCAGGACCGCCAGATCGTCCGGCTCTGCTCCCGGCTGACCTGGCTGCTCGTGCTGCCGTGCGCGGTGCGGGCGCTCGTGCAGGGCCCGATCTGGCTCGCGGGCCACTCCGGCAGCATGTCACGCCGGCACGGCGGTGGCGATGCTCGGCGTGCTCAAGGTGGCGATGGGCTGGCCGCTCCAGCTCGCGTCGCTGGCCGCGATGTCGTGGCTGCTCGGGCGCAACCACACTCCCTTGGAGAGCGGCGCGTTCAGCGAGGGAGTCAGTCCCGCTGTCGATCCGGGCTGAGCAGCTCCTCCAGCTCGGACTCCACGTCGGCGCCGGCCACGAACAGCAGCTCGTCGCCGGCCTCGATCGGCTGCTCGCCGTCGGGGGCGTAGACCTGGCCGTCGCGCAGGATGGTCACCAGCGTGGCGTTCTCGGGGAACGGGATCAGCCCTGACGGCTTCCCGACGTACGGCGAGTCCTCGGGCAGCGTGAGCTCGACGAGGTTGGCTTGTCCCTGCCGGAAGGTGAACAGCCGCACCAGGTCGCCGACGGTGACGGCCTCCTCGACCAGCGCCGACATGATGCGCGGGGTCGACACGTTGACGTCGACGCCCCACGCCTCGGTGAACAGCCACTCGTTGTTGGGATGGTTGACCCGGCCGACGGTGCGCGGCACCGCGAACTCGGTCTTGGCCAGCAGCGACGTGACGAGGTTGGCCTTGTCGTCGCCGGTCGCGGCGATCACCACGTCGCACTGGTCGAGGTGGGCCTCCTCGAGCGACGACAGCTCGCAGGAGTCGGCGAGCAGCCACTCCGCGTCGGGCACCCGCTCGGGCTTGATGGCGCGGGGGTCCTTGTCGATGAGCAGCACCTGGTGTCCGTTGGTGATCAGCTCGCGGGCGATCGAGCGCCCGACCGCGCCGGCACCGGCGATGGCGACCCTCATCTCAGTCCTCCGGCCCGTCGTGGATGACCTGGTAGGCGCTCGCCGCGTTCTCCTCGCGCATCACCAGGTGGAGCAGGTCGCCCTCCTGGATCACGCTGTCGCGGGTGGGCAGCATGCCCTCGCCGAGCCGGTCGATCCAGGCGATCCGCGAGCGGGACTGCATCTGGAACTCGACGGTCGGGTGCCCGGCCCAGGCCGCGGGGGCCGGCACCTGGTCGACCCGGATCGTGCCCGAAGGGTCGCGGAAGTCGGGCTCGGCTCCGACCGGCAGGAGACGTCGTAGGACCTGGTCGGCGGTCCACTTGACCGTGGCGACCGTGGTGATGCCGAGCCGCTGGTAGACCTCGGCCCGGCCGGGGTCGTAGATCCGGGCGACGACCTGGTCGATGCCGAACGTCTCCCGCGCGACACGCGCGGCGATGATGTTGGAGTTGTCGCCGCTCGAGACGGCCGCGAAGGCGTCCGCACGACGGATGCCGGCCTTCTCCAGGACGGCCTGGTCGAAGCCGTAACCGGTGACTTTGTCCCCGTTGAACCCGGGTCCGAGCCGCCGGAAGCTGTCCGGCTCGCTGTCGATCACGGAGACCGTGTGGTTGCGCTCCTCGAGGCTGCGCGCGAGGGTCGAGCCGACCCGGCCACATCCCATGATCACCACGTGCACGGGTGAACCGTATCCTGTTCGCTCGTGGGTGCAGGTGACGTCTCCAAGCGGATCCTCCTGGGCCGGAAGCTCAGAAGCTCCCAGCTCGGGGAGACCCTGCTGCCCAAGCGGATCGCGCTTCCGGTCTTCGCCAGTGACGCGCTCTCCTCGGTCGCCTACGCACCCGACGAGATCTTCCTGACCCTGTCCCTGGCCGGGGCCTCGGCGTACGTCTGGTCGTGGAAGATCGGCATCGGTGTCGCCATCGTGATGCTGACTGTCGTGGCGTCGTACCGCCAGACCGTGCACGCCTATCCCAGCGGCGGCGGCGACTACGAGGTGGCCTCGGTCAACCTGGGCCAGACGGCCGGCGTGACCGTCGCGGCCGCCCTGCTCGTGGACTACGTCCTCACCGTTGCCGTGTCGGTCTCCTCCGGCGTCCAGAACGCCGCCTCCGCGATCCCCTGGGTGGCGCACCACGAGGTGACCATCGCCGCCGGACTGGTGGTGCTGCTGGCCGCTCTGAACCTGCGGGGCGTCCGGGAGTCGGGGGCCTTCTTCGCGCTCCCGACGTACGGGTTCATGATCGGCGTGCTCGGCATGGCGGTGTTCGGCGCGATCCGCGGCTCGCAGGGCAACCTGCCCCAGGTGGAGAGCGCGGACTTCACCATCGTGCCTGCGCCCGGCTACGGGTCGCTGACGGGTCTGGCCCTGGTGTTCCTGCTGGCACGAGCGTTCTCCTCGGGCAGCGCGGCGCTGACCGGCGTCGAGGCGATCTCCAACGGCGTGCCCGCCTTCCGCAAGCCCAAGAGCAAGAACGCCGCGACCACCCTGCTCCTGCTCGGCACCATCGCGATCACGATGATGCTGAGCATCCTGGCCCTGGCCAACAAGATGGGCCTGAAGTACGTCGATCCCACCGACACCTCTCGGCTGCTCGACGCCAACGGCAACCCGATGCCGAAGGGGTACGACGAGCCGACCGTCATGGCCCAGCTGGCCAAGGCCGTCTTCGACGTCTTCCCGCCGGGTTACTACTTCGTGCTCGCGATGACCGGCATCATCTTGATCCTGGCGGCCAACACGGCGTTCAACGGCTTCCCGGTGCTCGGCTCGATCCTGGCTCGTGACGGGTTCATGCCCCGTGCGCTCGGCTCGCGCGGCGACCGCTTGGCCTACAGCAACGGCATCCTGGTCCTGGCCGGCTTCGCCGTCGTCCTGATCATCGCCTTCAACGCCGAGACGACCCGACTGATCCAGCTGTACATCGTCGGTGTCTTCGTCTCGTTCAACCTGAGCCAGCTCGGCATGATCAGGCACTGGACCCGCCACCTCAAGACCGAGACCGACCTCGCCAAGCGCCGTCACATGATCCGCTCGCGCGGCATCAACACCTTCGGTCTCTGCATGACCGCCGCGGTGTTCGTGGTCATCCTGCTCACCAAGTTCCTGGCCGGCGCCTGGATCGCGATCCTCGCGATGTGCATCTTCTTCGTGCTGATGAAGGCGATCCGGCGCCACTACGACAACGTCACCCGCGAGCTGGCGGCCGACGACGAGGACCGCGTGCTGCCGACCAAGGTGCATGCGATCGTGCTGGTCTCGAAGCTCCACAAGCCGACCCTGCGCGCGCTGGCGTACGCGAAGGCGTCACGGCCCAACGTCCTCGAGGCGGTCTACGTCGGCTCCGACGACAAGTCGACCAAGGCGCTGGTGCGCGACTGGGACGACCGCAACCTCGGCGTGCCGCTCAAGGTCCTCTACTCGCCGTACCGCGAGATCGTGCGGCCGATCATCGACTACGCCACGCAGATCCGGACGGCGAACCCACGGGGTGTCGTGGCGGTCTACATCCCGGAGTACGTCGTGGGCCGGTGGTGGGAGCAGCTGCTCCACAACCAGACCGCCCTGCGGCTCAAGGGCCGCCTGCTCTTCACCCCGGGCGTCATGGTCACCTCGGTGCCCTACCAGCTGCAGTCGTCGCAGATCGCCCGGGAGCGCGAGGAGCGCGAGCTGTCGCGGATCAAGGCCGGCGACCTGCGTCGCGGACGCGTCCGCGGCCCGGACAACGACCGCCAGGTGCCTCGGTGAGGATCCCAGCGTGAGCCGTGGCCGCTCGCGCACCACGCGCCGCCCGCGGCAGCGGGCCGCGCGCGGTGCCTCTCGGGTGGGGGAGCGCTACGAGGTGGAGGTCGGCCCGATCGCCCACGGTGGTCACTGTGTGGCGCGGGTGCCCACGGGCGAGCCGGGTCGCGACCGCGTCGTCTTCGTCCGCCACGCGCTCCCGGGCGAGCGGGTCGTCCTCGAGGTCACCGAGGGCACCGACGGCGATCGCTTCTGGCGCGGTGACGCCGTCATGGTGCTGACCGCCTCCGCCGACCGCGTGGTCGCGCCCTGCCCGTACGCCGGACCCGGGGCGTGCGGAGGCTGCGACCTCCAGCACGTCTCGCTCGCGGCGCAGCGCGCGTGGAAGGCGACGGTGGTACGTGAGCAGCTGCAGCGCCTCGCCGGGCTCGACCTGCCGGTGGTCGTCGAGGAGGTGCCACCGACCCTGCGCTGGCGTACCAGGATGAAGTACGTCGCGCTGCCCGAGGGCCGCCGCGGTCTCCATGTGCACCGGTCGGAGGACGTCGTGCTGGTCGACGACTGCCTCATCGACGCGGGCACCCCCGAGCGCTCCGTCGAGAGCGTCGCCACGTCGTACGGGACCCATGAGCTCTCCGTCGCGCCCGACGGCTTCTGGCAGTCACACGTCGAGGCGCCGCGGGTGCTGGTCGAGACGGTGCTGGCGATGCTGCGACCCGAGGCGGGGGAGCGGGTGCTGGACCTCTATGCCGGGGTCGGGCTCTTCGCGTCGTTCCTCGCCGACGCCGTCGGACCCGCCGGCCGGGTGGTGGCCGTGGAGGGATCGCGCGTGGCGTGCGCGGACGCGCGGACCAACCTGCCGCCCGGCGTCCGCGTCGAGCACGGGTCGGTCGACCGGGTGCTGGCGTCGTCGTACGACGAGCCGTTCGACCTCGTGGTCCTCGACCCGCCGCGGGAGGGCGCCCGCCGCGCCGTCGTGGAGCAGATCGTCGACCGCGCTCCGCGAGCCGTCGCCTACGTCGCCTGCGACCCCGCCGCCCTGGCCCGCGACCTGGCGACCTTCGCCGAGCTCGGCTACGCGCTGAGCGAACTCCGCGCTTTCGACCTCTTCCCGATGACCAGCCACACGGAATGCGTTGCGCTGCTGGAGCCTGCGCACGTTTGCGCGCGGCTGCGTTGCCGAGGTTCTCGATGACTTCCCATCTGGAGTGCGTTGCGCATCTGGTGAAGAGCGACTCTGACCTGCGGCGGAGCGATTCGCGCTGAGGTTGCTGACTCCAATGGACTCGCTATGGCCCACTTGGGGCACGCTTTTGGCCGGTTGGTCGGTCGGTGAGTGTTGCTGGGTCGCTGTTCGCCACGTTCACCCGTGGACGGGCGCAAGCTCTACAGCGTCTGCACCATTCCGCCGTCGATGACGACGTCCGTCCCTGTCAGGTTCGAGACGCGGTCGGATGCCAGCATCACGAGGAGGTCGGCTACCTCTTCTGGCCGAGTGAAGCGTCCGGTCAACATGCCGGCGGCGGCGCCGGCTGCGATGTCGTCGGGAGACTTCCCGGTGGCGCCTGCTACGACGTTCGCGACCCCGCCGTCTCCCAGCCACAGGTTGGTGGCGACCGGTCCGGGGTCGACGGTCGCGACGCGGATGCCGTGGGGTCCGACCTCCTTGGACAGGGCCTTCGCCATGTTCACCAAGGCGGCCTTGGCTGCGGAGTAGTCCAGGACGAGGGGGTCGGGCAGCCGGGCGTTGAGGGAGCCTGTGTTGAGGATGACCCCGGTGCCGCTGTGCATCATGCCGGGCAGAACTTCGCGGATCATGCGCACCGTGGCCATGAGGTTGATCTCGAAGGTGTCGTGCCACATGGCGTCGGTGATGGCGGTGAAGCCGTCGGTACGGGCGTGGGTGGCGCCGACGTTGTTGACGAGGATGTCGATGGGAGCGCTCGATGCGGCGATCAGCTGAGCTGGGGCTGAGGGGTCCGTCAGGTCGACGGCAAGTGGAGTCACGGAGGCGGTTGCGGCCAGCTCTTCGAGGGCTGGGGTCACCCGCAGCGATCCGGCCACGACGCTGACCCCTTCGGCGGCGAGGGCTCGGGTGGTGGCGAGGCCGATGCCTGCGCCGGCACCGGTGACGATGGCGGTCCGTCCTGCAAGGTCGAGGTCCATGACAGCACGCTAGGTGGGCTGGGCTTCGCCAGGCTTCAGTCGATCGACTGGGTGTGCTCTCTCATAGGCTGCGAGGGTCCGCAGTTCGTCCAGCGTCCACTCCCCGAATGAGCCCGGGCTGGCGGTGAACGGGGCGTTGGCCGTGCTAAGCGCACACTCAGGGTTGAGGATGACGCGGACCACACTCGCGACCGAGATCCGGGCGAGGTCGCCGTCGATCTTGCTGCGGTCGGGCGCGAAGCCGCCTCCTCGGGTGTGGGCGTACATGAGTGTCAGGGATCGGGCGAGCAGGCGCTCGATCTCCGCGGGCGAGACCCGGGCCCCGCTCGCCTGAGCCAGGACGTCGTCGACATTCGGGAGTGGTCGCACGTGTCCACCGTCCCAGGGCGGTCGCGGAGCGGGCTTCGGTCGCTCGACTGCATGGCACGGCAGACACGACGGCGCCTCGACCGGGTGGGTTCGAGGCGCCGTCGGGTGTGGGTGGTGAGGGTTCATCCCACCTGGGTTGCCACGTGCTCGATGAGGCGAACGACGCGGTGCGGGTGGGAGATCATCACGTCGTGAGCTGAGTGGACGGTCCTGATGTGGGCGCCCGCTCGTTCGGCCATGAAGCGCTGACCACCCGGCGAGATCGCCCGGTCGTCGAGGGTGATCAGGTCCCAGCTGGGAAGGGTCTTCCAGGCGGGGACGCCGGAGGCCTCGGTGAACGCGAAGGCCGACAGCGGTCGCTGTGCCGCGGCCATGACGGCGGCTGTCGACCTGCTCTGGTCGCCGGCGAAGATCCTGCGGAACAGGTCGCTGCGGATGTACAGGTCGGCGTCCTGGCCGCCGGGGGCCGAGGGGTTGACGGTGGGGCGGACGACGAGCGCCTGCTGGGTCAGCAGGGACCCGGGGTAGGTGGTGGGGTCGTAGGAGGTGGCGACGCTGTCGCCCGCGTCGGGCACGAACGCGGCGAGGTAGACCAGAGCCTTGACGTTGTCGGCTCCCCGTGCGGCGTTGGTGATCACGGCGCCGCCGTAGGAGTGGCCGACCAGGATCACGGGACCGGGGATGCTGGCGACCACTGAGCGGATGTAGTCGGCGTCGGACGTGAGGCCGCGCAGCGGGTCCGCCGGAGCGATGACTGGGTAGCCGTCGGCCTCGAGCCGACTGATCTCGGCGCTGAAGCCGGTGGCGTCGGCGAAGGCACCGTGCACGAGCACGATGGTCGGCTTGGCGGCGGAGGAGGCGGCTGCCCCGACCGCGGGTGCTTGGCCGGTGGAGGCGGACGCGAGGGTGGGGCCCGACGCTGCGAGGGCCAGCGCGGCGATGGTCAGGAGTATGGCCGCGGGGCGACCGTAGGAGCGTCGGAGCAATTTTCGGTGGGACATGATGGGGCTACCTTTCGGGCTGGGTGTGCGCCGCACGCTAGGGACCGCGCAGACGTTGGTGCTTGGGTCGGTCGACTGCTCCGGGTGACCGTTCGGTGAATGCAGTCGTGCGACTGAGGTCGCGTTGCGGATCACGCGTGAGCTGGGGACCGTGTGGCGCCGCGGGATCCCCACAGCGGCGACGACGCTGCCGGTGATGAGCAGGCCCGCACACACGGCCATGGCCGTGCGGAATCCGATTGCGAACAACTGCGGAAGGGCGATCGCGTCGCCTGTGATGCCGGTCAGGGTGGGGACGGCAGCGATCGCGAGGAGCGATCCGGTGCGTGCGACGGCGTTGTTGAAACCCGACGCCACACCGGCATGCGAGTCAGGCACCGCGGACAAGGCAGTGGCGGTCAGCGGCGCGACCAAGGTGGCCAGACCCAGCCCGAAGACGACGACGGCCGGCAGCACGTCGGTGAGGTAGTGCGCGTCTGACGTGATGCGGAGTGCCAGAACGCACCCCGCGGCGCAGAGCACCGGCCCGAGGGTCATCTGTGGACGTGGACCGATCCGCTGCGCGAGTCGTCCGCTGAGTCGGGACAGCCCGAGGGTGATGACGGTGACCGGAAGGCTCGAGGCCCCAGCGGCCAGCGGGCTCCAGCCGGCGACGACCTGCAGCTGGAGGACCAGTAGGAAGAAGAAGGTGCCGATCGCAGCGTAGGCGAAGAACGTCGTGGCGTTGGCGGCGCTGAACTCGCGGATGCGGAACAGGGACAGGTCGAGGAGCGGTGCGGGGCTGGTCCGTTCGGTGTGGACGAACACGGCCGCTCCGCCGATGGCCGTGGCGAGAGCGAGGAAGGTCAGCCGTTGGTGGCTGTGGCGGGGCGCCTCGATGAGCGCGTAGGTGACCCCGGCCAGCACGGCCACCGTCGCGAAGGATCCGCGCCAGTCCAGGGGCCCGATGGATGTCTGGCCTCGTGTCTCGGGCACGTGTCGCACGGCGACGGCCACGACCACGACGGCCAGCGGCAGGTTGACCACGAACACCCAGCGCCAGCTTCCCAGGGCGAGGAGCCACCCACCGATGAACGGTGCCAGTGCGGCTGCGACCCCGCTGAACCCGGCCCAGGTGCCGACCGCTGCCGCCCTGTCCTCGGGGCGGAAGACCGCCTCGAGCACCGCGAGTGAAGCGGGCGTCAGCAGCGCGCCGCCGACGCCTTGGAGCACTCGCGCGGCCACGAGTACCTCGATGGAGGGAGCGAGTGCACACAGGCAGGATGCGGCGGTGAACCAGACCGTTCCGACGACGAACACACGGCGGCGACCGAAGCGGTCACCCGCAGCACCGCCGAGCAGGATCAGTGCTGCGAGTGTGATGGTGTACCCGGTCACGGTCCACTGCAGGCCGGTGAACGAGGAGCCAAGATCAGTCCCGATCGCCGGGAGTGCGATGGTCACGACGGTGCTGTCGATGCCGGCCAGGGCTGAGCCCAGGATGGTCGCCAGTACGACCCAGCGGCCGGCAGCCGAGGACAGCACGAGCCTTTCCGGCGGGGTGGACACATCGGCAACCGTCATGGGGCGACCGTAGGAAGCCGGAACACTATGCCGCTTCGGTCGGCCGACTGTCCCCGGCTCAGCGTGGGGACTACCGGTGGCGAACGTCAGCCTCTGATGCAGTCACGTGACGCAAGCGTCGCCTCACCGCCACGACGCACGATGACGCATCTTGCTCGTCCATCACCCGGAGGTCACCATGAACCACCAGCAGCCGTCCGTCGTCTTCATCCACGGACTGTGGATCCACGCCACGTCGTGGCAGCCGTGGGTCGACCTCTTCGAGAAGGCCGGCTATGAGTGCCACGCGCCCGGCTGGCCCGGGGTGCGCAGCACCGTCGCGGAAGCCCGAGAGTTCCCCGAAGAGATCGCCGACAAGGGCATCGACGACGTCGTCGACCACTACCTCTCCTACTTCAACATGTTGGACACCAAGCCGATTCTGGTCGGCCACTCGTTCGGCGGCATGATCACCGAGAAGCTCCTCGGCATGAATGCCGCGGCCGCAGGCATCGCCATCGACGCGGCCCAGATCAAGGGCGTCCTACCTCTGCCGCTGTCGTCACTGAGGTCGACGCTGCCGGTGTTCAAGAACCCGGCGAACAAGCACCGGTCTGTCTCCTTGACCAACGAACAGTTCCGGTACGCCTTCGGTAACGCCCTCACCGAGGAGGAGTCCACCGAGCTGTTCGAGCGATGGGCCATCCCGGCTCCCGGCAAGCCGTTGTTCGAGGCCGCGGCTGCGAACTTCTCCCTGCACTCTCCCGCGGCTGTCGACACCGCCAATGACGACCGTGGCCCGCTGCTGCTGATCATGGGTGGTCAGGACCACACCGTCCCCGAGGCGATCACCAAGTCCACCCTCAAGCAGTACCGAGGCTCCTACGCCGTCACCGACCTGCTCGAGTTCGAAGACCGCGGCCACTCGCTCACCATCGACGCCGGCTGGCAGGAGATCGCCGAGACCTGTCTGGAGTGGCTGGAGAAGCAAAGCCTGAACCCGACCACGACCAGCTGAGCGCGCCCGGGAAAGGAGGCCGACATGAGCGGTGCACCCCAGAGCCGTCACCGCGTCGTCATCATCGGCGGTGGGTTCGGAGGGTTGTTCGCAACCCAGGCGCTGCGGAAGGCGCCAGTCGACGTGGTCCTCATCGACCGCACCGGTCACCACGTGTTCCAGCCGCTGCTCTACCAGGTTGCGACCGGCATCCTCTCCGAAGGCCAGGTCACTCGGCCCCTGCGAGCCGTCCTCGCAGGACAAGCCAACGCCACCGTCCTCCTCGGAGAGGTCGACGACATCGACCTGGACCAGCAGACAGTCTCCTCGACCGCGTTCGACACCACGACCGTCACGCCGTACGACAGCCTGGTCGTTGCCGCCGGAGCGGGCTACTCCTACTTCGGGCACGACGACTTCACCCCCCACGCGCCCGGCCTGAAGTCCGTCGACGACGCTCTGGAGATCCGTGCCCGGATCTTCGCCGCTTTCGAGCGTGCCGAGCAGGCTCACGACGACGAGGAACGACGCAGGCACCTCACCTTCGCCGTCATCGGAGGGGGACCGACGGGAATCGAGATGGCGGGCCAGATCCGAGACCTGGCCCGCCGCAGCCTGCACCGCAACTTCGCCTCCATCGACCCCGGTCAGGCCCGCGTCGTGCTCTTCGAAGCCTCCCCCTTCCTCCTCCCCACCTACGGCAGGAAACTGTCGCTTCGTACCGTCGCGGCGCTGAAAGGCGTCGGCGTCGACGTGCGTCTCGGCGCCCGGGTGCTCGACGTCGGACCCGACGCCATCACCTACGAGCACCACGGACAGCACCACCAGCTCGACGCCAGCACCAAGATCTGGGCCGCCGGCGTCGCGGCGGGCTCGCTGACCACAACCTTGGCCGAGCAGAGCGGCGCTCACCGCAACCAGGCCGGTCAGCTCGAGCTCGAACCCGACTGCACCATGCCTGGCCACCCTGAGGTGTTCGTCGTCGGAGACCTGATGAGCGCCCCCGGCGTTCCTGGTGTCGCCCAGCTCGCCATCCAGAGCGGTCGCTTCGCAGCTCACACCATCCAACGGCGACTCACCGGCGACGACCGCCCCCGGACTTTCGCCTATCGGGACAAGGGGTCGCTGGCGACCATCGCCCGCTTCCGGGCCATCGCCCGAGTCGGCGGGCACGGGTTCTCCGGCCTACCCGCGTGGTGGTTCTGGCTGCTCGTCCATCTCTGGACGGTCATGGGGTTCGGTCGACGGCTGTCGGTGCTGCTCCGTTGGACGTTCGCGTTCACAGCCAACCGGCGCCCGGAACGGGTCAGCACCCAGCGGCAGGCACAGTGGCCCACCCCCGGGAGGCTCGAGGCACGGGCCTTGCACGGCGCGCGGCCCGAACCGGCCTCCCGTCCGATGGAGATCGCACGATGAGCGCACACGGGCTCGGTGCGGAAACTGCCTGGTGGGTGGGCAAGGTCGCGGTGGTCACCGGTGGGAGCCACGGGATCGGGCTCGCGGTCGTGTCAGCCCTTGCCGGGGTGGGGGCGCGGGTGGTGACTGGCGCCCGATCGACCTCCGCCGAGCTCGAGACGCTGCTGGCGGCCGACGACGTGACCTTTGTGCCGGTGGACCTGACCGACGCTGCAGCGCCGGCGGCTCTGGTGTCCGCGGCTGGGGAGCGGGTCGACCTGCTGATCAACAACGTAGGCACCTCCACTCCACGACCCGCAGGCTTCACGTCGGTCACCGACGCGGACTGGAGCGAGTCCTTCGACCTCAACGTCATGGCAGCGGTCCGCGCGATGCGCAGTGCCGTGATGCGGATGCGGCCGGGTTCGGCGATCGTGAACGTGACCTCGGACAACGCACGCCTCCCTGACCCCCGGCTGGTGGACTACGGCGCTGCCAAAGCCGCCCTTGCCAGCGTCACCAAGGCCCTTGCCGTCGAGCTCGCGCCCCGAGGGATCCGCGTCAACGCGGTGAGTCCAGGCCCGGCGAGGACGCGGCGCTGGGCCACCGATGAAGCACGACACGCCGCCGCCGCGCGGATGCCCACCGGAAGGCTCACGACCCCTCACGAGGTCGCTGCCGCGGTGATGATGCTCGCCGGCCCTGACTCGGCCAACACCACCGGTGCGACCTGGACCGTCGACGGTGGCCTGATCCCGGTGGTGTGAGGTGAGTCGGCCTCCGATCGTGGACCACCTCGGGAGTCCGTTTCGGCACTTCCGCGAACGCATCAACGGTGTCGACCTCCACGTGGCGATGGCCGGCAGTGGTGCACCGGTCTACCTCGTCCACGGATGTCCGAAGACCATGGCCAGCTGGCGTCACCTGGCTCCATACCTCACGGCACACCACACGGTCGTGCTGCACGACACACGCGGGTTCGGGGACTCCGAACGACCCCTCGCTGGCTACGACACTCACACCCTGGCCGACGATGTCGCGGCACTCGCCACCCGGCTGGACCATCCCCAGTTCAGTCTGGTCGGGGAGGACTGGGGTGCCGCCGTGGCCTACACCGTCGCCGCATCCCATCGCGACCGGGTCCTCCAGCTGGTCTTCCAGGAGATGCGCCTGCCCGGCCTCAGCCCGGACCCCGACACCGACGAGGTCTCGCCCGACGACACCCGCACCGGCTGGCACTTCAGCTTCTTCGCCGTCCCCGGCTACCCCGAGCTCCTGATTCCCGGCCGCGAACGCGCCTTCTGGACCCAGTTCGTGCGACGACAGGCGCACGACGTGAGTGCCGTACTCGAGGAGGACCTCGATGAGATCGTCGCCGGGGTGAGCCGCCCAGGCGGGCTACACGCCGTGCTCTCGCTGTACCGAGCACACCAGATCGACGCAGAGCAGAACCGTAAGCACCTCACCCAGCGACTCCACGTACCTGTGCTGGCCGTGGGTGGCGCCTCGTACCTCGGCGACGAAGTCAGACGGCACATGGAACAGGCCGCCCACCAGGTCCAAGGCCTCGTGCTACCTGCGACCGGGCACCATCCCGCCCTCGAAGTACCCCGCCTGCTGGCTGAGCACCTGCTCGCCTTCTTCGACCAAGCCTGACCGCGCACACTGCCGCCGCCCACGCAGTCGATCGACGCAAGCCAACGTCCGATGCGACTTCTTAGCGTCGACTACGTCATCCGACATCCAGGAGGAACCATGCTCACCGTCTCGCTCGTTCTCATCCTCGCCGCAGTGGTGCTGGCTGGGCTCGCCGTCATCAGCACGTCGATCCGACGGCTCGAAGGAGCAACCGGCACCCTCGACGAAGGAACGGCGCCTGCTCTGCGGTACCGGGTCCCGAACGGCATGGACGCCGCGGCCGCCGTTGTCACGCTTCATCACCGGGGCTACGACGTGACCCCGCGCTACCAAGACGGCGAGACCGATCTCTACATCCGCACCGTCGACGGCGGACAAGCTGAACGTGAGGAGATCCGCACCCTCATCTACAACGCCGGCGACGCGGAGCACGAGGACTGGCACCCTGCCCCGCGCACCTGGCACCCGGACGAGGTCCGCTTCGCCGACGAGGACGAGTCTCGCAGTCGCTGACGCAGTCGACCGACCCAAGCCACCGCACCCACGACAGCCGCACGATCACTCTGACCGACGAAAGGATCTCTGATGGCAGGCAACGAGTACGACGGATTCGACCGCATGCCGATCGCGGGTGAGTGGGGCACCGGTTCATCCGGGGCGCCACTCGAGGACGTGGACCCCTACAGCGGCGACCTGCTCCTCGAGACCGTGCGCGCCGACGTGAGCGACGTCGACCGCGCCTACCGGGCGGCAGCGGCGGCTCAGCCTCAGTGGGCGGCGACCAGCCCTGCGGATCGTTCCGCCGTCTTCCTGCGGGCAGCCGACATCATCGACCAGCGCACCGAAGAGCTGGTCGGCTGGCTGACTCGAGAGGCCGGCACCACCCGGATGAGGGCGCTGGTGGAGCTGGGCATCGTGAAAGCCACCACCATGGCCGCCGTGACGCACACCGCGCCCGAACAGGTCACGGTGCCCACCGACGTCCCGGGCAAGGAGAACCGCGTCTACCGGCGCCCGGCCGGGGTGGTGGGCGTCATCAGCCCCTGGAACTTCCCCATGTACCTGTCCCACCGAACGGTGGCGCCAGCTCTCGCGGTCGGGAACGCCGTGGTGCTGAAACCAGCCGAGGACACTCCCGTGACCGGCGGCCTGCTGATCGCGAAGATCCTCGAGGAGGCCGGCTTGCCGCCCGGCGTCCTGAACGTCGTGGTGGGCCTGGGGTCCGAGGTCGGCGACGCCATGGTCGAGCACGACATCCCTCGCGTCATCTCCTTCACCGGATCAACCCGCGTGGGTCACGGGATCACCCGCAAGGCCGGGGTCAAGCGGCTGGCCCTCGAGCTCGGGGGCAACGGCCCCTTCGTCGTGCTCGGCGACGCCGACCTCGAGCACGCCGTCGAGGCCGCAGCCTTCAGCAACTACTGGCACCAGGGTCAGATCTGCATGGCGACCAACCGGGTCATCGTCGAGGCAACCGTGTACGACGAGTTCGTCGACCGGTTCCTCGAGGCCGCGAAGCAGCTGCGCACCGGCGACCCGGCAGCAGCCGACACCCAGATCGGCCCGGTCATCAACGACCGGCAGCTCGCGGGCATCCGGGACAAGGTGGACCGGTCGGTCGCGGCCGGCGCCGAGCTGCTCTTGTCAGGCGAGCCGGACGGCCCGGCGCGCCGGGTCCTGCCTCCGCACCTCCTCCTCGGCACCAACGAGGTCGCCACCGCCACCGAGGAAGTATTCGGCCCGGTGGCGACCGTCATCCGCGCTGCCGACGAAACCGACGCACTGCGGATCGCCAACGACACGACCTACGGCCTGTCGAGCGCCGTCTTCACCGGAGACCTCGACCGCGGCATCGCCTTCGCACTGGCAGTCGAAGCGGGGATGACGCACGTCAACGACACCACCGTCCACGACGACGTCCATGTGGCGTTCGGCGGCGAGAAGCAGTCAGGTCTGGGCCGGTTCGGTGGTGAGTGGGTCCTCGACGACTTCACCACCCAGCACTGGGTGAGCATCCAACACCAGCCGCGTCCGCTGCCCTACTAGGACAGCCCCGCGTCGGCCGGACGCGGTTGTTCGACCCTCCTGATTCAGTCGACTGACCGAAGCCGGAGCCGGCCGTCCACCCCTAGCGTCGAGGCGTGCTGAGGACATCCCCCTTCATCGGCCGCGACCGCGAGCTGTGTGTGCTGCGACGAGCACTCGAACGGGGTGCGAGCGAGGGCACGGCCCTGACCGTGGTCGGAGAGCCCGGCATCGGCAAGACCAGCCTGCTGGAGGTGCTCCGCGCCGAGGCACGCAGCGAGGGGACCGTGGTCCTCAGCGCCGTCGGCGTCGAGGCAGAGTCGCGGCTGCCGTTCGCGGCACTCCAACAGCTCCTGAGCCCCGTGCTCGTCGACGTCGCCCGCCTGAACGAGCCGCTCCGGCTCGCGCTCATGACCGCCTTCGGACTCGAGACCGGGCCCCAGCCCAGCATCTTCCTGATCGCGGAAGCCACCCTGGCTCTGCTGAAGCGGGCGGGTCATCCCCGGATCGTGATCGCTGACGACGTCCAATGGCTCGATGCGCAGACCGACGAGATCCTCACCTACGTGGGACGTCGGGCGAAGGCCACTCGCGTGACGGTGATCGGCGCTGCCCGCCTCGGGCACAGATGTCTGTTCCTCGACGCCGGCTTCGACCGCCTCGAGCTCGCCGGCCTGCCCGACGAGGCCGGTCAACAGATCCTGGACCTCGCAGCCTCGGCCCTCTCCTCCCGCGACCGGGCCGGCGTCCTGGCCGAGGCCCGCGGGAACCCATTGGCCCTGCTGGAGCTGCCTAAGGTCTGGTCCCCGGGTTCGACCGAGGACCACCCGCCTCTGTCCGCGCGACTCGAGCGCGCCTTCGCCAGCCGGATCGCCGAGCTTCCGCCTACCACTCGCGACGTACTCCTGACCGCCGCCGTCGACTCCTCCGACGATCTGGAGGAGATTCTTGCCGCAGCATCCACGCTCGGTTCCGGTCGCCGCACCCCAGGCGCTGTCGACCCGGCCGTGGAGGCCGGGCTCGTCAGCGTCGAAGACGGGCGGCTGCGGTTCCGGCATCCTCTGATGCTGTCCGGTGTGCTTCGCTCGGAGTCCGTGATCCGCAGTCAGGCAGCCAACGGTGCCGTGGCCGACGTCCTGACCGGGCACCACTACCGCCAGATCTGGCACCGCGCCCACTCCATCGTCGGACCTGATGACGCCGTCGCCGACCAGCTCGCCGGCACGGTCGAGGAGTCGCTGCGCCGCGGTGCCGTCATGACGGCCGTGGCGAGCCTGGAGCGGGCCGCGGAGCTCTCCAGCCTGTCCGCCACTCGCGGGCACCGGCTGCTCGTCGCCGCCGAGCACGCCTTCGACTCTGGCCGCGCCGACGTCGTACACCGGTTGGTCGACGAGGCGGCGCGTACCGATCTCAGCGACCTCGACTGGGCCCGCATGCAGTGGCTACGCGAGATCTTCGAAGACGGAGTGCCCGGCGACGCGGTCAGGGTCGTCGAGCTGTGCGACATGGCACGGCGCTCGTCGGACGCCGGCGACAGCGACCTCGCCCTCAACCTCCTGATGGGCGCGGCCCTGCGATGCTGGTGGGCCGACACCGGACCGGCAGCGCGCGCGGAGGTGGTCGCCGCGGTGCACGCCGTTCCCGACCGCCACGACCCACGCCACATCGCAGCCATCGCAGTCGCGGACCCCGTCGAACACGGGGCAGCGGTCGCCGCCCACCTCCACGACACCGACCTTGCGTCCGTGGACGACGCGGACGCCCTTCGGCTCTACGGCATGGCCGCCCACGCCATCGGAGACTCACCCCTGGCCACCGACCTCCTGGACCGGGCCGAGGTGCTGCTCCGCGAACGCGCGCTGCTCGGGCTCCTTCCGCACGTCCTCGGCATGCAGGTGCACATCCGCCACGAGCTCGGCGACTGGGCGGGCGCCCGGGCCGCCATGCACGACGTCCAACACTTGGCGGCGGAGACCGGACAGCCCATCTGGTCGCTGAACAACCGCATCCTTGCCGCCCAGTCCGAGGCCTTCAGCGGACACTGGCACGAGGCCCTGGATCTGCTCGCGGACGCCGAGATCGAGGCCGACCGACGGGGACTCAACGACACCCTCTGCCTGGCCCGCCTGGCCCATGGCACCGCACTGCTCGCCGGCGACCGCCCAACAGAGGCCTACCACCAGCTCCGGGCCACCTTCGACCCGGCAAACCCCGCCTTCCACCAGCGCGAACGGTTCTCCGGCCTCGGCTTCCTGGCCGAGGCCGCGGCCCGGTCCGGGCACGTCGAGGATGCCGCAGCCCTCCTCCCAGAGCTCGAGCGGGTGTCGGCACTCACCCCGTCTCCTCTGCTCCGCATCCATCTGCTCTACGCTCGAGCCGTGCTCGCCGAAGATGCACAGGTCGCCGAGAGCCACTACCGGGCCGCGATCGAGGACGGTCACGAACGGTGGCCGTGGCCACGAGCCAGGCTCCTCGCGGCGTACGGGCACTGGCTCCAGCAGCAGGGTCGCTCCGCGGAGGCGACGCCCGTGCTCCATGACGCCCTCGCGGCGTTCGACTCGATCGGGGCAACTCCCTGGGCAGCTCGCGTCCGTCGCCAGCTGACACCGCAGCCGTGACCACCACCTCCGCCCTGGTCGGCCGTGCCGTCGAGCTCGACCAGTTCAACGACCTCCTGACCGGCATCGAAGACCAGGGCCGGGCCGTGCTCGTCCACGGAGACCCCGGCATCGGCAAGTCCAGCCTGCTGCACGCGGTGGCCTCGGCTGCCAGGGCACGGGGCATGACCGTCCTGGAGACCACCGGCGTCGAGTCGGAGTCCGGCATGCCCTACGCCGGGCTGCATCGGCTCCTGATGCCCCTGCTGGGCGGGACCGAACGCCTGCCAGAGACTCAGCGTCGAGCCCTCTTCACTGCGATCGGCATCGAGGACGGCCCGGCACCCCAGATCTTCCTCGTCGCGTTGGCGGCCCTGACCCTCCTCACCGAGCGCGCCGAGGCCCGGCCGGTGGTCGCGGTCATCGACGACATCCAATGGCTCGATGACTGCAGCAGCGAGACGTTGGCATTCGTTGCCCGCCGCGTCACCTCGGACCCGGTCCTCGTGGTGACCGCGCTCCGCCGCGGTCACGAGGTCTCGTGGTGGCAGGGTGGCGAGCTCAGGGAGATGGAGCTGTTCGGCCTCGACGACGACTCTGCTCGTGCGCTCCTCCTGAAGACTGCCGGCGACCTCGGCGCCCCCGACCGTGAGCTCATCTTGCAGCAGGCGTCGGGCAACCCTCTGGCTCTCGTGGAGCTCCCAGGCGTGCGCCGCAACACCGACTGGAACGGCAACCGGACGACGTACCTTCCCCTGAGCGCCCGGCTCGAGCGCGCCTTCGCCTCCCGCCTCACCGAGCTTCCTGCCACGACGCGCGACGCCCTCCTGGTCGCGGCGGTCGACGCCCAAGACGAGCTCGGAGAGATCCTGGAGGCCACGGCTCGGCTCACCGGCCACGACGTCTCCGCGGCTGCCCTCGACCCGGCCGTCGACGTCGGACTGCTCACCTTCGACGCGCGCCGCGTCGCCTTCCGCCACCCCTTGGTGCGGTCAGGCATCGTGCAGGCAGAAACCATGTCGCGCCGGCAGCAGGCTCACTTCGCACTAGCCGACGTCCTGGTCGACCAGCCGTACCGGCGAACCTGGCATCGGTCCTTGGCCATCACGGGGCCGGACGACGATGTGGCGGACGAGCTCGAAGCCACCTGCGCAGAGAGCCTCAGACGTGGGTGGGTCAACGCCGCCATCACCGCTCTCGAGCGGTCAGCCGAGCTGACGACCGACTCTGCCCGTCGCGGCCGGAGGCTGCTCCTGGCCGCGGAGGTCGGCTTCGGGCTCGGTCGCGTCGACCTGGTGGACCGACTGGTCTCCGAAGCCGAGCGCACCTCGCTGGCCGATCTCGATCGAGCACGGGTCGAGTGGCTGCGGGAGATCTTCAACGACGGGATCCCAGGAGATGCCGGTCGGGTGATGGAGCTGTGTGCCGTGGCCGAGCGCTCGGCGGCGTCCGGAGAGATCGACCTCGCGCTCAACCTGCTCCTGGGTGCGGCACTGCGTTGTTGGTGGGCCAACACCGACCCCGAGGCAACGGCACGAGTTGCCTCGGTCACCCAGAGCCTGACCGGGACCCAGGAGGACCCCCGACACATCGCGGCTCTCGCGGTCGCGGAGCCCATCGCCTGCGGGGCTGTCGTCATCGAACGCTTGTCGGCGATCCAGGTCGAGACCGTGACCGACCCCGACGCCTTGCGTGTCCTCGGGATGGCCGCACACGCCGTGGGCGACCAGGTGCGGGCCGCCGAGTTCCTCGACCGCGCGGAGACTCGGCTTCGTTCCCAAGGTCGCCTCGGACTCCTGCCCCATGTCCTCGGGATGCAAGGTGCGGTCCGCATCGACCTCGGCGACTGGAGCCGTGCGTCGGCTGCGTCGGAGGAGGGCAGACGAGTCGCGGCCGACACCGGCCAGCCGGTGTGGAGCACCGGGACGATGGTCAACGAAGCACGGGTCTGCGGACTCCGAGGCGACAGCGACCGTGCCCTCGAGCTGGCCGCAGAGGCCGACCACAGCCCCACACTCCGGGCTCTGAACGACTTCCTGGCCTGTGCCCAACAGGCCCGAGGCTTCGCCTACATCACCCGCGGTCGACATGCGGAGGCCTACGCCGCGCTGGAGCGGCTCTTCGACCCGGCCGACCCTGCCCACCACCCTCGCGAACGGCTCTGTGCGGTGATGTTCCTGGCCGAGGCGGCCGTACACTGCGGTCGGATCGATGACGCCCGCAAGATCCTGTCCGAGATGGAACAGCTCGCCGAGATCACGCCGTCACCGGCGCTTCACGTCAACCTGCTGTACGCACGGGCCGTGCTGGCCGAGGACCACGAAGCAGAGGACCTGTATCTGGCGGCCCTGCGGACAGATCTGTCTCGCTGGCCCTGGCACCGGGCGCGGATCCACCACGCCTACGGCAGCTGGCTGCGCCGGCAGCGGCGGGTCGCGGAGTCACGCGACCCGTTGAGGTCAGCACTGTCGGCGTTCGAGATCGTCGGTGCCACGACGTGGGCAGAGCTGGCCCGCGCCGAGCTACGAGCCGCCGGAGAACGCATGAAGAATTCGGAAGGAACTCCGGCCGTGGCGGCCCTGTCGCCCCAGGAGCTCCAGATCGCCCGGCTGGCCGCAGCCGGGCACTCCAACCGGGAGATCGGCGAGCAGCTGTTCCTCTCACCCCGAACGGTCGGCTCCCACCTCTACCGGATCTTCCCCAAGCTCGACATCACGTCGCGAGCCCAGCTCTCCGCGCGACTGGACGGGATCTGAGCTACTCCCACGAAGCAGCCGCAGTGCGATCGGCGGGAAGAGGCACACACCGACGAGCCCGGCCGTGGTCATGGCCGCGGCAGTCGAGGAAGAGAGCCGACCGGTCGCCACACCGATCTGAGCCGCCGTCACGATCACCGGCAACGACGTCGCGCACAAGAATCCCACACCCAGGAGCTCCTTGCTCCACGGCCGCGGGCACACCAGCCCCAGCGGGACAGCCCGCACGACCAGCAAGGTGACGACGAGGACGGGGAGCAGGAGCAGGGTGTCGGGCCAGAGGCTGAGCGCGGAGAGGTCCAGCCGAGCCCCGCTCACCACGAAGAAGAAGGGCACCAGGAAGCCGTAGCCGATGCCGTCCAGCCGATCACGGAGTGCAGGCTTGGACATGGCCTCGCCATCGAGCACGTTGAGGATGCCGCCGGCGAAGAAGGCGCCGAGCACCACCTCCAGCCCACCCGCTTCAGCCAGCGCCGCGAACCCCACGACCAGCGCCACACTGAGCCGGACCCGCAGCTGGATGGTTCCCCCCGAGAGCCGGTCGACCAGTGCTGTGAGCTTCGAGTACCTGCTGACCCTTTCCCCTGCAACGGTGACCACCACGGCGAGCGCCACCAGAGCCAGCAGGAGAACCGCGTCGGCCGTCGGACTGCTTCCGGTGCTGAAGGCGACGGCGAGCACGATCACGGCCGCGAACTCCGCGACACTGGCCATCCCCACCGCCAACGCTCCCGAAGCGCTGTGTAGGAGTCCTCCGTCACGAAGGATGGGGATGACCAGGCCCAGTCCCGTGGCGGAGAAGGCGACGCCGACCAGAAGAGGCCCCTCGATCAGTCCGGAGGCATCCAGCAACGCCGCCGCGAGCACCGCCAGCCCCAGGCTCACGACGTACGCCGTGATTGATCGTGCGAGAAGCCGGCCGCGGATCTGGCGCAGATCCACCTCGAGGCCGGCGAGGAAGAACAAGAACGTCACGCCCAGCAGGGCCAGGGTGTTCACCGGCGCGTCGAGGGTGAACCACTCCAAGCCGTGGGGACCGGCGGCCAGGCCGAGGAGGATCTCCACCACGACCACGGGGATGACGGCCGTCCTCGGGACCGCCCGCACCACCAGCGGGGCCGCCACCGCGAGCAGCGCGATGACGGCCACGTTGAGCAGCGACATGATGGTCCCTCACGGTCCGGTGTGGCGCCGGGCCAGGGAGATCGGATAGGTCCGGGTCCGTCCCACGAGGAGCGGGTCGTCGGACAAGGCGATGCCATCGACGAGCCGCACTGGGTCGAAGAACAGCCCCTCCTCGGTCGTCTCGCTGTCCTCGCTGATCGAGGTCAGGTGCAGGACCCCGAGCTCCACCTGTCGGCGCTCAGAGGGCCAGTGCGCGTTCGCGTCGTCGGTGACGTCGCCCGGTTCGGCGACCTGGAGCATCAGCACGAACGAGACCGGCGCACCGGCCAGCCGTACGGCGAGGTCCTCGGTCAAGTAGTCCGTCGCGGCGGCAGCAGCCTCCACTTCGGTGAGGTAGTGGTGTCCCGCGACCGGCTCCCAGCGGTAGCGGCCGGTCGTGATCGTGCCGTCGGCTCCCTGGAAGACGAAGGCGTTGACCGGCCAGTAGGACAGGGTGGCGTAGCTCGCCGGCACCCCGTGGGACTGGATCGAGCCGACGAAGGCGGCAGCGGCAGCGTGCTCGGCCAGGTAGCCGGGCGCATCACCTCCGGGGGCGATGGCGGCCAGGAAGTCGGCGAAGTCGTCGACCGTGCGTCCCGGGAACCCGTCGATCGAGTGCGCCAGGAGATCTGTGGTCGCTCCACCAGGGAGGCGGAACTGGACGGCCAGCCCGCGCGGGTTGCACTCCGGAGCCGCATCCGGATGAGGTGCCCCGCCGGGGAAGCTCGAGAAGCGTGCCACGACGTCGATCTTCCGGCCTGAGAGGTGTCCCGCTCGGCTCACCGAAGCGGCCTCCGGGGAGGCCGTGAAGTGTCCAGTCAGGACGACGCCCTTCGCGTGCGCCGCACGCTTGTGGGGGGCGACGCCGAAGTTGGCGTCCAGGTTGTCGACCACACGGTCGAACACGTCGACCCGTTCCGAAGCCACAGGCGTTGTCATGTCCGTCTCCCTCACTGGGTGGATGGTGAACCAAGTGAGTGGACGCTAAGCGCCCTGAAGGTCGGACGGCTTGGGTCGGATGACTGACCGCCCGACTGCCCCAGAGCGTTGGGATCGGCCGGGCACACCACAAGCCGATCCCCGAGGCGGCACTCAGCGACAGTGCATTCGTGGGGTGGCACGTTGCGGTCTGTTGTGACCCTCAGAACCCGACTCGTTCGAGGGCGCGCCTTTGGCGCGCTTTGAATCGCGGACAGTCGCAGGGAGGCACCAAGGCGTCGAGCGTCGAGCGTCGAGCACGGCAAACCTGCATGTCGGCGACGAGGTTCCGCTGATCATCGCATTGTCGGCGCGGCACGCGCTCACGCTCAACTCCGTCGGCGTCCTCCCGATCGCGGGGGAGTTGCGGCCGTCGGGACCGTCGTTGAGGGACACGCAAATCCCAACGACGCCGCACCTCCCTGGGCGAGATGCCGCAGACAAATGCGGCTGACGTGATGCCGCCTCCCGAGCGGATGATGATGCGCTCCACCCCGTGGCACGCCCGTGACGGCCAATTTGGCGACTGCTCACGCCCTGTCCTCGATGACACCGGAGTAGACGGCCTGTTGTCCGCCCTGCATCGTCATCCGCCTCCTCGGTGGTCGTTGAACCGACCGCGCGGAGAGCCGTGAGAAGCCTGCATCAGTCAGGTGACTGGCATCCGTGACGTGCCCGATACGCCCAGAGCACGAGCAGTCCTGGAGTCAGTTGCGGCCGACCCTGGCATCAGTCAAGAGACCCAAGCCACGCCGCAATTGTCGCACCTACTGTGCGGAGGTCAGTGGACGAGAAGCCTGGATGGACGCGGAGCAGTCGGGTGCTGTCCGCTTTGCAAATCGATGATCGGCATTCGAGTTCACGATGCACGACTCCGTGTCTCTAGGACTGGACTGCCGCTTGTCCGCGCGCAGCCGAGAGTGAGGACTCCCATGTCTGAGCACCTCCACGCGGCCTTGGACCGTCTGGACCCACGGCTGGACATAGCTGACCTTTTCGTCTTCGACGCCGGCGCGACCACGGTTCTGGTGATGACCGTCAGGACCCCGCTCACTGAGAACGTTGCGGGGGACCTGTTCCACCCCGCGGCGCGGTACGAGTTCAAGGTCCACCTCGACTACCACGAAAGTGAGGACCTCACGTACCGCCTTGCTTTCCGGCCGACCCAGGACGGTCAGCAGCACTACAGCGTCGAGCGCCTGACCGAGGCCTTTGCGCGCGACGATGGGGCCACCGGCACGGTGATCGCCCGCGGGTACACAGGTCAGCACCTCGACACCGGAGACGGTGGTCAGGTCTGGGCCGGCTTGTCGGTCGACCCGTTCTATCTGGACCTACGGCAGCTGCGCGAGGTCGATGAGCTGGTACGGCGTGGTGCGGATGTCGATCTGGCTCGCTGGGTGCGTGGTGTTGCCGAGGACAGCTTCGTCGGGTCGACCGTTCGGTCGATCGTGCTCACCGTGCCTGTCGGTGACGATGGACTCACCACCGGGCGGCAGATCAGCACGTGGGCGACGACCAGGCTCGCGATCGACGCGGGGGCGTGGCGTCAGGTCGGAAGGAGCGGCTTGCCCCTGATCTGTGAGATCTTCCGGCCGCTCGACAGCGACGACGTCGGTCGCCACCAGCAGACTCATCCGGCCGACGACCCGGAGACCTACGGGCCGGAGGTCGCCGACCTCGTGGCATCGACCGTGGAACGGCTCGGCACCTCCGATCGCCCCGGCGCCTACGCCGACAGCGTCATGGAGCGGATCGTCCCGGACGTGCTGCGGTACGTCGTGGGTTCGCCAGCAGTCTTCGGGTTCGCCAGGTTCAACGGCCGCAGACTCGCGGACAACGCTCCCGAGGTCGTGTTCTCCCTGGCCACGAACTCCGGGGTCACGACCGGGCTGAGAGCGACGGACGTGCGCCGCAGCCAGGCGTCGTTCCCCTTCGTGATCCCCGCCGAGCGCTGCTAGTCGTGCCCGCCTTCGGCGGGGACGACCTCGTGGAGCTGGGCTCGCGCCGTGATCTGCAGGACCGGGAAGATGGCGTAGAGGTGCGTGCTGATGGTGCGCGGTGACAGGAACAGTCGCTCGCCGATCTCTCTGTTGGTCAGCCCGGAAGCCGCCAGTCGCGCGATGCGTTGCTGCTGCGGCGTGAGCTGGCCGAAGAGGTCGGGGCCTCGCTCGGCGTGCCGGATGCCGGATGCGCGCAGCTCGATCATCGTGCGCTCGAGGAACGGGGCTGCGCCGAGCCGCTCGAACACTTCGCGTGCGGCCTCGAGCATGGTCCGGGCCTCGATCACCCGACGGCGGCGGCGGAGCCATTCGCCGTAGTCGAGCTGCGCCTGCGCGAGCTCGAATGGGACGTGCAGGTTCGTGCCAGCGACCGCACTGCGGAAGAGCTCGTCGGCAGCATCGTCGGATTCCGCCAGAAGAGCCCGGGCCCGGTCGACCATGAGGCGCATACGCGGCTGCAGCGGCCCGGTGAGACGGGTCAAGGCGTTGGTGACGAGCATGCGTGCCTGGTCGGTCGCACCCGATCGGATTCCTGAAGCAGCCAGGTCGGCCAACGCGTACCAGGACCGCTGGTAGTGCGTGGGTCTACCGTCGGCCTCGAACAGCATCGACAGCTCGTGAAATGCCAACGCATGGTCGCCCTCCGCCACAGCGGCGTACGCCGATGCCTGTCGGGCCCGGGCCACGATCCCCACAGTCTCGTCGGGGTCGATGGCGGCCAACACGTGCGAGATGCGGGCCTGCGCAACACGAGTGTCGCCACGCAGCGCGGCCACGGATCCCTCGACGGCGACCGCGTTGAGACGGTGCATCTCCTGGCGTCCGTCGAGAGCGATCTGGTATCCCTCGTTGGCGACCGTGAGTGCCTCATCCCACCTCCCGCGCTCGACGCAGACCCAGGCCAGGCCGTTGAGCGTCGCGGCGCCCACGTATCCCGTGCGACGCAACCGATGACGGTCCGCCGCGTGGCTGAGCAGACGGACCGCCGTGTCAGTCGCATCGAGCACCTCCGCTGCGGCGCCCAGCGTCATCGCCACGTCGGGGTCCGTGATCTCGACTTCCATCAGGTCCTGCAGGCGTGCCACGAGGGCATCCTGTTCATCGACCAACGAGACAGCGGCATCGATCCACAGTCTCGCCGTCGCCACGATGGGGAGGGCCTCGGCCGGGTTTCCCGCGAGCGAACGCTCCAGGTCGGTTGCGAAGCCGATTACCTCCTCGCGCATCGACTCATCCCCCGTGAACTGGGCCACGAGAGCTGCCGTCGTGAGCGAGCCCAAGGCCGCCAAAGGGTCCTCGGAGAGTGAGATCAGAAAGGCGTGGCGCAGCGCCTGCCGCGCTGAGCTGTGGTCGAGGGTCGTGGCGAGCGCGAACGCCTCCATGTGGGCGCCCGTCCGGAGAAGCTCCGCGTCCTGTGTCCACTCGCGCACCTGGATGAGGAGCTCCTGCACCCAGGCCACGTCGCCTGCTCGGATGGCGGCATCGGCGGCTCGCAGCAGTCGTTGGGACCGCTCCTCGGTGTCTACGCTGAGCTCGGCGGCGCGTTCGAGCGCCCTTGCGGCCTCGGCGTAGGCGCCGCGGCGGCTGCTCTGGAGGGCGCTGGTCTCGAGCTGAGAGGCCACGTCCTCATCCGGTGCGACGGAGGTGGCCGCTCGGTGCCAGGCCTGGCGATCGGGGTAGTCGCCGAGCAGGGCGGCCACGGTCTGGTGCGCCTCCCGGCGCTCGGCGATCGATGCCGCACGATAGACCGCGGCCCGCAACACCGGGTGCCGGAACCGGACGACGTCGTGGGCGGTCACCAGACCTGCGTCCACGGCGGGGAGCCAGTCGTCGGGTGCCACCTGGGCGGTCGCTGCCTGGAGGACCGCTACGTCCCCGGCGTCGGCGACCGCGGCCAGTAGCAGCGCCCGCCGCGTCGGTGAAGGGAGCTCGGCCAGGCTGCTCCCGTAGATCTCGTAGAGACGGTCGCTCATGGGCAGCGGAGTGATGGCCCACCGAAGGGCGGCGCCGGGCTTCGCGGAGACGGCGCGGGCCAGCTCGACGATGGCCAGAGGGTTCCCGTCCGCCTGCAGCAGGATCTCTTGTCGGTCGGAGCCGCGCAGTGACGTCGGCAGGCTGTCCAGGAGGGAGACGCTGTTTCGTGGTCCGAGCGGCTCGAGCGCGAGACGAGGCAGCGGCGCAAGAGGCCGCGGAGGAATCTCGCCGCGCGCGCCGGCCAGCAGCACGATCGGCTCCTCCTCCGCCCGCCGTACGACGAACGCCAGCGCGTCCAGCGACGCCGAGTCCACCCACTGGGTGTCATCGACCACGAGGAGGAGCGGCGCCTCCGTCGCCACCGCGGACAGGAGTGAGAGCAACGCGACCCCGACGCGCAGAGGCGTCGGCTCATCCTCGCCAGCCTCCAGCCCGAGAGCCGTGTGCAGGGCCGATCGTTGGGCGCCAGGGAGTTGGTCCGCGCGGTCGATCACGCTGTGGACGAGCTGGTGCAGCCCGGCGAACGCAAGCTCGGTCTCGCTGCGGCCGCCACGTGAGCGCAGCACCGTCCATCCAGTCCGCTGAGCCGTCTCGGCCGCGCTGTCCAACAAGGTGCTCTTGCCCAGCCCGGCGTCCCCGACAATCACCAGGCTCTCGCCCGTCTGTCGGTCGGGGTCCAACAGCTCCTGGAGACGCGCCAACGCCGCATCGCGTCCGACCAGGGGCAGGGTCTGCCCGACACGTTCGCTGCTCACGGCGACGAGCACCTGCCAGTAGATCGAGGTTCCACGACCCGACCCAGGCTGGACGACTAGGCGGGAGCCACTCGGTTCATCTTGGCAGACCGGCTGGGCATCACGCCTCACCATTCAGCGCGCGACACGCTCCGTGACGGCCTGGTCTTGGCCGAGGCCGGCGAGCACGTCACGGAGCTGCGAGCGGGCAACGATGCCGAGCTTGGGGAATGCCCGGTAGAGGTGCGAGCCGATGGTGCGGTGGGAGAGGTAGAGGCGCTGTCCGATCTCGCGGTTCGTCATTCCTGCGGCGGCCATCCGTACGATCTGCAGCTCCTGAGCGGTCAACGTCTCGGCATCGCCCACCCCACGTCGTAGGCGTCGCTCGCCGGTCGCACGCAGCTCGCTCCTGGCTCGTTCGGCCCAGGCCGTCGCCTCGAGCCGCTCGAAGACCAGGAGGGCTTCGTGCAGCGGCAGTCGTGACTCGGTGATCCGCCGGTTGCGACGCAGCCACATCCCTCGGGCCAGGTGAATCCTTGCTCGGTCGAAGGCCCGGTCGCCGGGGCACTCGGCCAAAGCCCTGTCGAACGCGGCATCCCCGGCGCCGCCGAGCTCGGTGACGGCGTGCGCGTACGCCGTCACGCCGGGCAGCGCAGATGTCGGTGCCGACGATGAGGTCGAGCTCGCCGGTGTCTGGCGTTCGACGGCCGCCAGCACGGTGCCAGCTGCCAGCTCACTTCCGCATCGCAACCCGGTCTCCGCCAGGAAGCCGACGGCGAGCAGCCTGACCCATGCGGTGGAGGCGGCAGGAAAGTCGATGAGCTGGCGCAGCTGGACCCACGCCTCGTCGTACCGGTCAGCGGTGAGCGCCTCGATTCCCCGGCCCAGCCGGACCAGGTCCACGAGCTCGGTCCATCCGTGCCTCACGGCCGAGGTCTCACTGCGCGCGAGGAGAGAGCGAGCTGTCGTCGCGTCACCCCTCACAGCAGCGACGATCCCCGCGGCCGCCTCGCCGTGCGCGAGCAGCTCAGGCTGATCGGTCGGGTGTGCGAGGGCAAGGCATGCGTCAGCCGCCTCGGACGCTTGCGGCCAGTTCCCCAGGGCGATGGCGGAGAGCGCCATCCGTGCGAAGAGCTCGGCCCGACTGGCTCTGTGAGCCCGGAGAGCTATGACGGGCGAGGGAGTGGTCATGGGGACCTCCTGGTAGCGGCCCTGCCACGGTAAAGAAGGGGCGCGGTCGGACGCGTACGTCATCTGACGTAGTTGCGTCGACGGCCCTCGGCGTGGCCAGAACGAGCGCAGCGCCCCCTGGCCGGCGTGGAGTCCCGGCCCACACCATGTCAAGGGCGCACCCGAGCCCGGACGCCGCACAGTCCCTGCCTGGAATCCAAGGAAGCCCTGGCAGCAGCCGACCGCAAGGGATCGCGTTCACGCTCAGGACCGTGGGTGTCTTCCCGATGACGCATTGCGTCGAATGTGTCGGGGGGAGGAGAGTCTGCCGGTAGCTTGGCCGCGCGAGGAGATCCGCAGGTCGGCCGTCTGAGCGGCCCGCTGGTCCCCATCCCGATGCCGCAGATATTCCCGAAATATTCGGTCAAACGACCGCTTAAGAGGTCGGATCACCGCAACGGCCGCTGAGTCGGGAGACGGCGTTTGTGCAGGTCAGCGCAATGGAGCGCAAACATCAGCAGTAGGCAGACTGGTGTCGCGCGTGGACAAGGGGTCGCAGGTTCAAATCCTGTCAGCCCGACCGATGTGATGTCTCAAGACATCGGCGACCCCCGGACCTGCGATTGTGGGTCCGGGTGTGGTTCATTTCGGGGGTTGTTGGGTGGGTCCTTTGGGTGCTCCGGTGGGCTGGTAGTCGCTGTTTGGGTCGAGGATGAGTTCTCGGAGCAGTTCGCCGGTGATGGCGTTGACGACGCGGATCTGGAGGTCCTGGATGAGCAGGATGATGCAGGTTCCGGCGTGGGTTCGGCCGACGCCGATGTGGTGCAGTCGGCCGTTGTGGCGCATGGTGACGGAGCCGGCCTTGTCGACGCGGTCGTGGCGGATCCGGTCGTGGGTCTCGGGGTCGCGTGGTCGGTCCGGGCATGGCTTTGGGCATCGAGTGTAGAGGGTCGCCGGGGTGGCGCGGTGGGGGAGTGAGCGGTGTGGTCGCCGGTGCGGTGGCTGCGGTCGCGCTGATCGAGCACCTGTGGGCCGGCCCGCTGCGGTCGGCGATCACCCGAGCGGGCCGCGTCCCGGTCAGCGACGCCTGGGTGCACCCACTCGACCTCGTCGAGATCGGTCTCCTCGCCTCCGACGAGCTCGAGCCCGCCTGATCAGTGTGCCGAGCGCGCCTCGACCACGGCGCCGCCTGGGCGGCGGTTTCCGTCAGCGATCACCGTTGCGGTGTCGCATGGCGCTGAACGGCACGAGGATGAAGATCGCGATCGCCAGGTACCCGAACACCGCGACGATCGGCACGAACAGCCCGATCAGGATCATCACGACGTAGATGCCGAGGGTCGGGGTGAGTCGTTGGGTGAGTGTCTTCACGTCCTCGTCGCCCAGATCGGGTCGCACGAGTCGGGCACTCACGGCGTACCGCCAGTCACCGAGACCATGACCATCGTCAGGAGCAGGTTGACCCCGTAGACGGTCGCCGCGATCCGCTCCGGCTCGGACTCGCCTGCGTACTCGGCCAGTAGCCGGGTGGGGAAGGGGAGGAACGAGACGACCAGGAGCAGCAGCAGGTTCAACCGGATGAGCACCGAGTCGGCATGGTCGAGGTACTCGGTGATCACGGTGTGGGCGAACCACACCGCGCCGATGGTCGCGAAGCTCACGGTGTAGGCGAGGTAGGAGGGCCACTGGTCGCCCAATGCGCCGAGGAGGTCGTCCTCGGAGCCCGCCGGGACGGCGATGTCGAGGATCAGCAGAGTGATCGCGATCGCGAAGACGCCATCGCTGAACGCCTCCATGCGACCGGTCCGGTAGCCGGTCGGGGTGCGCGGCTCCGACTCGTCAGGCATGGCGGCTCCCTCGGGGGCCCGAGAGGTACTCAGGATCGGTGGCGACGCGACTGTACCGGCTCGGCTCCGCCTCGTCCGGCCCTCAGCCGCGATCCGGGTCGGCCAGGTAGGTGAGCAGGTGGTGCTCGCGCCGACGGATCATGGCGAGCCCGATCGTGGAACCGACGCGGAACACGACCAGCGACACGACGGCCGCCAAGGCGACGCCCCCTGCGAAGTGAGCGGTCGGGAGCCGGCTGCTCAGGCCGTCGCCCGACAGCATCGACCAGAGCAGCAGGCTGGGCGTGATGATGAGGATCCCGAGCGCCGGTACGACGGCGTAGGGGATCAGGACCAGGCCAGCCCAGCGCACGATCATGTGCCACCAGGCGCGGCGGTGGGCCCAGCGGAAGGCGAGCTCGCGGGGATGGTAGGGCCAGAGGATGCCCACCCAGCCCGCGACCCCGAGGACGCCGAACGGGACCACGCCGATGGCGGTGATGCTCACCAGCACCGGCGGCCAGTCGTGGTCGAAGAAGCCGACCAGGACCGCCACGATCGCGCAGAACGGCGCCACGAAGCACCACAGGGCGACGTTCTTCGCGTACAGCAGACGACGCAGCATCACGGGCTGGTCCAGGGCCGCCAGCACCCGCTCGCGATCCGGGGCGAGCACGTTGGTCGCGGGGACGTCGGCGTACATCCAGAAGGCCAGCACCATGGCGAACGCCGACGGGCCGTGCAGAGTGAACAGCCAGTCCTGCCACCTGACCGGGAGCAGGAACCATGCCCCGGCCATGAGCAACGCATTGAAGGTGACCACGGCCGGCACGGTGAACGGACGGTGCCACGCGCTCCGCAGCTCCCACTGGATCGCTTCGCCCAAAGTAGCGGGGAGCGCTGCGGGCGGTGTGGTCACGGCACTGCGCTCCACGCCCAAGGCAGCCACCTGTCCAGCAAGCTGTGTGTCCGAGACCCAGTGCAGCGTCTCATCTTGGTCCGCCACCTCCGCGTCAGCCTAGCGGCGGGCACCGCGACGATCCCTGACCCTGTGCTTGCCGGACAAGCTCGATTCACCCGGGTGGACCGAGGCAGGGGTGGTCCCGCGACGCGCGATCCAGGCGATGGTGGTCCCATGCCGCCTGTCAGCTGCCTGATCGTTGTCCAAGGAGAGCTGGGCGACCACTTCGACGGTGCCTTCGACAATCTGTCGCTGGTCCGCGGATCCGGGACGACTCAGCTGAGAGGAGAGGTCGCCGACGACTCGGCCCTCCAGGGCGTGTTACGTCAGGTGAGTGACCTCGGCCTCGAGATCGTCTCGATCTCGGCTCGTTCGGGCTAGCTGCGACCCCGGCCGGCGTGGCTTGCCCTCGTCGTACGCCGGCGGGTGGCCCCTGACTGTGCCCACCCTTGATGTCGCTCTGATCTGCAGCTGACGGCAGTGTCGACCGGGTGGACTTCCGCCGTGTCGGGCTCCATCTGGACACGTTGGTGAGCGTGGTGGCAAACGGCTACGGTGCGGGGAGTCGGCAAGGGAGAGGATGGCGGCTGTGAACGATCCAGGCGCCGGAGCGCCTCGGGCACCGCTTCCGCCAGATGCTGGCGTCATCCGCAGCAAGATTCTGCCCTCTCGTCTGCCCGCGGGCGCAGTGACTCGTCCACGACTGGTCGAGCGGCTGGAGGACGGCAGGGGTTGCAGCCTCACGCTTCTTTCGGCGCCGGCGGGCTACGGCAAGACCACCCTGCTGACCGCATGGCTCGCGTCTCCCTCCGCGCCACGCTGGTGCGTGGGTGTCGTTGGACCGAAGGGACACCGACCCGGTTCGACTCTGGACCCACCTGATCGTCGCCCTGAACGAGGTCGAGCCGCGCGCCGGCAAAGCCTCGCTGGCGGCCTTGCGGACACGACCCGACCAGATCGAGGAGTATGTGCTGCCGGTGCTGCTGGAGGAGCTGAGCGGTGACGGGCCCGACCTGGTGGTCATTCTCGACGACTACCACCTGGCCGAGAGCCCGGCCGTCGATGCCACTGTCGAGGCGTTCATGCGCTATCGGCCAGATCGCGTCCAGCTCGTCATCTCGACCCGAGCCGACCCGGTCCTCGGGATCGCGCGACTTCGGGCAATGGGTGACCTGTTGGAGATTCGTGCCGCAGATCTGCGGTTCGACCAGCGCGAGGTCGAGCGTTTCTTGCCGGGGTCGGTGTGGTGGGGCTCTCCGACGAGGAGATCCATCGCGCCTGGCGGAGAGCACCGGCGGCTGGCCGGCGCCGCTGCGACTGTTAGCCCTCCTGATCCAGGACCACGAGCCGCACGCCTTCATCGACTCGTTCGCGGGGGCGCACCGGCCGGTGGTGGAGTATCTGACGACCGATGTGCTCGAGCTGCTGGAGCCGGACGTGCAGGACTTCGTACTGAAGGTCTCGATCCTCACCCGGATGTGCGGAGCCCTGTGCGACGCGGTCGTCGGCGGACCCGGGTCGGGCACGTTGCTGGCCGAGCTCGAGCGAGCCAGCCTGTTCATCTCGGTCGACACCGCCGGGGACTGGTACAGCCAACACCACCTCTTCGCGGAGGCGATGCGCCTAGAGCTGGCCCGAACCCACCCTGAGCTGCTCCCCACGCTCCATCTGCGCGCGGCCCGATGGTTCGAGGAGGCAGGCGACCTGGAGTCGGCGGCGGACCACGCGATCGAGTCCCGAGACGTGGCGCTCGCCGCCCGGCTGGTTGCCGCGCAGGTCGAGTCCTTGGCAGCGCGCGGGCGCTGGGCGACCGTACGGGGCTGGTTGGCGGACCTGTCGTGGCCGGCCGCGCTGGCTGACCCCGAGCTCGCGTGGGTACGTGCCACGTCGGACACCTTCGCTCACGACCTGGACGGCGCAGAACAATGGCTCGACGTCGCCAGCAGCGGCGCGCCGGAGTCGGTGGGCTCGCTCTCCCTGCCGCTCGGGTTCCGCGTCGAAATGCTCCGGTCTCTGGTCGGAGTCAACGACGTCTCGCGTGGCGAGCAGGCCGCCCACCGCGCGCTGGAGATCGCCCCAGGGCCGATGTGGCAGGGCGCCGCCCTGGCAGGGCTCGGACAGGCGCAATACCTGCGGGGCGAGACCACCGAGGCACGAGAGACGCTTCGAACGGCGGTCGCTCTGATCTCGGATGCACATCCCAACCTCCTGGTCCTCGCGATCGGCAACTTCGCGCTCGCGGAGTACGCTCGACGGCGACGCCGCCCATGCTGACCCCGATGCTGGACCGCGCGGTCGAGATGATGGCCACCCAGCCACAGACCGTCACTCGCGCGGTCCTGCACATGGCGCTCGGTGAGCGCGCACGTCACGGCGGCGATCCGCGGGGCGCCGTGGGATGGTTCGAGTCGGCGATCGAGATCCTCGGTGACGGCAAGCGCAGTGCCTGGCTGGCGAACGCCTACCTGCTCAACGCCTGCGCCTTCCACGCCCTCGGAGATGCCACCGGCGAGACCGCGTGCCTCGACGCGGCCGACGCCATCCTCGACACGCTCCCGAACCCCGGCGACCTGTGCGCCGTGCCGCGGACCTCCGCCAACGGGCCAGCACGGTCAGCAGGACGTTGACCGCGTTCGGCGAAGAGCTCTCCGACCGCGAGATCGCGGTGCTCCAGCTCGCCGGCCAAGGGCTCACCCAGCGCGAGATCGCCGACCAGCTCTTCGTCTCCTACAACACTGTCAAGTCGCACCTGAGGACGACCTACCGCAAGCTCGGGGCGACCTCGCGGGACGAGGCCCTGGCCCGCTTCGCGGCCCTGCGGCCCGAAGACGGATCCGGTCGGGGCTAGGACGCCACCGACAGCACGAGCAGCTGACCCCGACCGGCAGACCACGCGTCCGACGTTCACCTCGATCCCGAGGGCACTCAGATGCGCGCCCGGCCATCGGTCTTCACCCGGGTGAATCGCTCGACGGATGAGCACAACGCGCGCGCGCCGCGCCACGATCGAAGGTGTCATCGACCTGCCCGCCGCCCTTGAGCGACCGTGATGGGCCAGCAGGAAACGTCCATCTGAGGAGATTCCGTGACCACCCTTACCTCGAGCTTCGGCACCGGCGAGGTGTTCTGGTCGATGCTCTGGTTCTTCCTGTTCTTCATCTGGATCTGGCTGCTGATCAGCGTCTTCGCCGACATCTTCCGCAGCCACGACCTCTCGGGCTGGGGCAAGGCGCTCTGGACGATCTTCGTGATCGTCCTGCCCTATCTCGGCGTCTTCGTGTACCTGATCGCCCGTGGCCACAAGATGAGCGAACACGCGGTCGCAGGCCGCGCAGGCACAGGACGCCGCCACCGCGCAGCTACATCCAGAGCGTCGCCGGCCCAAGCCGGAGCGCCGCCGACGAGATCGCCAGACTCGCCGACCTTCGTGACAAGGGCGTCATCAGTGACGACGAGTTCGCGCAGGGCAAGGCGAAGCTGTTGTCCTGACGCAGTCCGCCAGATCCCACGAGCAACGGCAGACGTCGCGCACTGCAGGACACGACACTCGGGACAAGCGAAGCGATCGGAACATGACCGAACAACGACCCTGCTCGACACCCCTGGCCGGAGATGACGGCCGCTCCGTCGACGCACACGTTGACCTGGGCGACCGCGAGCTGATGCTGGTTCGCCTTGCCGGCCTGGTCGCCGTCGACGCACCGCCGTCCTCCTACCTGCTGAACCTCGGCCCGGCCGTCGACAGCGGCCTGAGCGCTGGAAGACACCCGGAGTGTGCTGGTCGCGCTGGCCCCGATCGTCGGTGGCCCGCGGGTCGTCGACGCCGCCGCCACGATCGCCACCGCCCTCGGATACGCCCTGGCCATCGAAGACGCCCTGGACGAAGACGAAGCCTGAGCACACGCTCCGAGCCCACCCGACCCACGAGCACAAGGAGCTGTGAGATGGAAGGACTGGACACGTTCGCCGCGTTTGCTGCAACCTACGGATCGCTGGACGACGCCGAGGCCGACTACGAGGCGATCAAGTCGTTGTACTACGACGAGCACCTGGTCGACACCTTCGACGCCGCGGTCATCTCCAAGGACGACAAGGGCAAGGTCAAGATCGTCAAGAAGCACGAGCAGCCGCTGCGGCAGGGCGCCTGGGTGGGAGGCGGCTGGGGCTGGCGACCGGTCTGTGCGTCGCCTTGTTCCCGGCCGTCGCCGTCGGGGCCGGCATCATCGTCGGGGCGCCGGCATCGGCGCCGGCCTGGGGGCGCTGGCCGGGCACGCGGCCGGCGGGCATGAGCCGTTCAGACCTCAAGGACCTGGGCGAGACCCTCGACGACGGCCAGTGCGCGGTCGTCGCGGTCGCGGCCGCCGCCATCGCCGACCGCGTCGCCGAGACCCTCAAGGGTGCCGAGAAGGTCGACCGCAAGGAGCTCAAGGCCGACCCCAAGGCGGTGCAGGACGACGTGGCCGCCGCCGGCAGACGTCTGACCCGTCCCCGGTGGGTTCGGGTGGAGGGTTCCCCATACGACGCTTCCACCCGAACCCACCACGGGCCACCCTTCGCCCGGTGAAAGCCACGCGGCCACATGGGTACTCAGCCCGACATTTCGGCCAGACGGCCGCTCGAAGAAAGTGTGGTCTCATGCTGTCAATCCGCTCGGGTCGAAAGTTCTCGACAGTTCTGGCCCTGGCGGCGCTGCT